>JAHBUL010000033.1 GCA_019638085.1 Flavobacteriales bacterium
GTGCCCTTCGAGAAAATGCCCATCCAGCAAGCCTTTCAGAAGTCCGACGAGGAAGGATCAGCATCCACCCCTTTGAACCAGTTGATTTTGTTCGATTCTTAACCGGACACTACTGGATCAAGGACAAGTTGATCATCTTCGCGCTTCCATTCCGTTCTTCACGCTCCATGCGCTTCTCCTTCCTCTCCGCCTTCCCACCCTATCGCGGCGGCATTGCGCAATTCAGTGCGGCGCTGGTGCGGGAGTTGCGGAAAGACCATGAAGTCGCCGCCTTCACTTTTATTCGGCAATACCCGGACCTTCTGTTCCCCGGCACCTCGCAATATGATACGGGCACTACGGATAGTATCGGAGCGCACCGGGTACTGGACAGCATCAACCCGCTGAGCTGGAAGCGCACGCCCAGGCGGATGCTGGAATCGAAGCCGGACGTTGCCGTGCTGCGCTACTGGATGCCCTTTTTCGCCCCGGCGATGGGTAAGGTCGCAGCGCATTTGCAAGGAGAAGGTGTGAAGGTGATCACCATCGTGGACAACGCCCTTCCGCATGAGCCGCACTTCTATGATAAGCCCCTGACCCGCTGGTACCTTCGGAAGAACGATGGCTTCATCGCCATGACGGAAGCGGTGGAGAAGGATATCATAGCCCTTTGTCCGCCGGCAAAGGTGAAGCTGATGCCACATCCTTTGTATGACCACTTTGGTACACCGATGATACAGGCCTCAGCTCGCCAAAGGCTGGGCTTGCCCAGCGATGCCCGCGTGTTGCTTTTCTTCGGCCTTATCCGCGACTATAAAGGATTGGACCTGCTGATCGATGCGTTCGGAAAGCTGGACGAGCGCTACCACTTGGTGATCGCGGGCGAACCCTATGGTGACTTCGGGGCCTATCAACAGCAGATCGATGCCAGCCCACGGCGCGACCATATTCATCTGCATACCCGTTTCATTGCCGACGTGGAAGTGCCCGCCTTCTTCGGCGCGGCCGATGCCGTAGTACTGCCGTACAAAAGCGCTACACAAAGCGGCATCACTGCGATCGCATATCACTTTGGTATACCGGTGATCGCCACGGACGTAGGTGGCCTGAAGGAAGCCTTGAACAACGGCCGCACCGGCATTCTCGTACCTGAGGTCTCAGCCAGCGCTGTCGAGGCAGGAATCAGGCAATTCTTTGATAGGGATCCTTCAGTCTTGCGGGCAAACATTGAGGCATTACGGGAGGAGCTTTCCTGGAAGCACTTTGCGAAGGGATTGGTGGAATTTGCTCGAACCCTGTGAGGAACGGTTTCCAATTTTCAGCCTTCACTCCTCAGCTTTCATTTCCACTTGCCCGTCCTCAGCGCCGAAGAACCGCGCTTCGCAATGCATCATCCAATCACGTAGCGGACCCAGCACCTCGTAGGTGCTTAGTGTCATGGGTGGGTCGACCAGCCGGATGAATGTCACCGTGGCAGTGGGGTCACCTGCAGCAGCGCGGACCTCGGCCTCTCGTTGCAGCATCACCTTGTCGAAGGTGGCAACACGCCCCGATAGGATGTCAGCATTCGCAGCAAGGCCGTTGCGCGTGAGGTTCAATGCGAGAACGGTAAGTACCATGGCAAGACCCATCATATTCGGAGAGATGGCCTTGGATACGATATTCCGCAACGCGCCTCGCTCGATCCAAAGGGACAGGTTCAGGAACCAGAGGGGGATGAAGAAGAGGCACGCCACGTTGATGGTGCGGTGCTGCCCAAGCAAGCCGGTGTTCCAGTACGCCGGAAAGGTCACGGCCATCACCAGCAAGAACGGCAGGGTGCCAGCTATCCATGGTGATATGGAACGGACCTGGGACAGGCCCGGGAAGAGCGTCCGCACCTTGGGATACATGGAAATGAAAAGAAGACTGAACCCGAGAAGCGCAGGAGAGAAGACCCAGATACCGATGAAGCGGATGGCCTGGAGGAAGCTCATGCCCAACGACCACCAGAACTGGTGAGTATCCGCGAACATCGCGCCCCGTACGGCATTGCCGGGTGCCAAATACATCAGCAGGGCACCGGCAGATGTCACCATGAGAAGGAGCAAGGCTGAGAGCTGGCCTTTGCGTTCCCGGATCAACCAGACGGTGCGGGCAAGATGGAAGCACACCATTAAAAGCATGTGGATCTCATCCATCCCCACGATCACTGCCACGAGGATCAGGTTCAATAAGGTCCGCAGGACGGCCCCCGATCCTTTCGCGGGCATATCGATCAGCAGTCCCAGGTGTAGCAGGAACAGAATGCTCCCCAGTTGGTAGGTCACTGCGCCGGTGTACCAGTAGAAACCCTCGCCCAGGTCCGGCATCAGGTTGAGATAGAGGAGAAGGAAGATCAAGGTGGCCCATAGTTCCTGTCCGGTGTTCAACGTCCTCCGGCTGAGCTTCCTGAAGAAGTACCAGAAGCTCAGGAAGGTCAGTCCGATCAAGACCATGGCCACTGCACGATAGCCCGGCAGAAAGTCCGTGGACCAACTGAGCGGGCCGTGGATCATCAGCAGGTTGCTCGTATAGCGACCGTTCCAGTACATCCATTCGCTATAGCTCCAGTCCCAGAGCGACATTCCCAGGGACTTGGCCGCGTAGCAGAAGTCATCGGCAACCGGATGCGCATAGGTTGCCAGCCAGAAGTATTTGAACAAGGAACCAACAAGCAACAGTGCGAACAGCCGGAACAGCGTACGCTGGCTCATCGGGGCAGGTATATGTTCATTGTGAAGGGGCTATTGCATTTCTCCCCGATCATTCCATTGATCAGCGCGATCTGCGTTCCCTTGCCCCAAGTCATTTGCATTTCTCTGCGACTCAGCGCCTCTGGGTGCGAAAACAACTCACAACCCCAGCCGCTCACTCACCCTGTAGTTGTTCCGTTCGGGCGAGTTCCGGGCCACCAGTTCCGCCACAAATCCCGCCAGAAAGAGCTGCGCTCCGATGATCATGCTTGTCAATGCAATGTAGAACAACGGTTGGTCCGTTACCAACGGTGCACGCACGTTCTGGAATACGGTGTACAGCTTGCTTCCTAGTATCCAAAGCGTGGCCAAGAAGCCGAGAAAGAACATCAACGTGCCCATCGCACCGAAGAAATGCATCGGTTTCTTGCCGAACCGGAAGACGAAAGTGATCGTGAGCAGGTCCAGAAAGCCGTTGATAAAACGATCCAACCCGAATTTGGTCACGCCATATTTCCGTGGGTGGTGCAGCACCTCTTTTTCGCCGATCTTATGAAAGCCCTCCTTTTTCGCGATAAAGGGTATGTAGCGGTGCATTTCACCATACACTTCGATGGCCTTCACCACTTTACTGTCGTAGGCTTTCAGCCCGCAGTTGAAGTCGTGCAGCTTCACATCGCTGGCCCAGCGGGTAGTGGCGTTGAAGAGCTTGGTGGGAATGGTCTTACTTAAGGGGTCATGGCGTTTCTTCTTCCAGCCGCTCACGAGGTCAAAGCCGTCCTCGGTGATCATCCGGTAGAGTTCCGGGATCTCCTCCGGGTCGTCCTGAAGGTCCGCATCCATGGTGATCACCACCTTCCCCTGTGCAGCGAGGAATCCTTCGTTCAGCGCGGGGCTTTTACCGTAATTGCGACCTAACCGTATGCCTTTGACGCGGCCGTCAGCGGCGTGCAGGTGCTGGATCTCCTCCCATGAACCGTCACGACTACCATCATCGATCAGCAGCACCTCGTAGCTCTTACCCATACGACCGATCACCGCGTGAATCTTAGCCACCAGTTCCGGCAGCGACTCACGTTCGTTCAGCAAAGGGATCACTACGGAGATGTCCATGCGCGGCGAATGTACACCGGAGCTAATTCAAGAATTGGCCGCAGGAGCGGAGTCGAGAGCAAATTGGTGTTGAGCAATTCCTTATAAGCACTTGAACAGATCGAAAGGTTCCAGGCAAGCATTGCACCTGTACAGCGCTTTACAAGGGGTGGAGCCGAATTGACTCACGAGTATCGTATCCGTGCTACCACATTGGGGGCAAGCGGTTACGGGCGCGCCGCCCTTCAAGGCCCGGATATCCGAGGTATGGGGTGGGGGAGCAATGCCGTAATCGAGCAACTTCTTCCTCCCGCTCTTGCTGATCCAATCGGTGGACCACGCTGGGGAGAGCACTTGCTTCACGCTGAACCGTTCGATACCGGCTTCGCGGAGCGCCTTTTCCACATCCTCCTGCATCACGTCCATTGCCGGGCAACCGCTGTAGGTAGGGGTAATGATCACCTCCACCTTGTCGCCGTCCACGTTCACTTCGCGAAGCACTCCCAATTCCCGGATACTGATCACTGGGATCTCGGGATCCTTCACCTGTTCCAACAGGTCCCGGATTTCTGCCTCCGTTCTCATCTTGTTTCGTTTACCACTCCACACCGGGATAGGTTCGCTGGAGTGTTTGCATCTCAGCAAGCATCGGCCCGAGGTGTTCGGTGTGTATGCCTTTCTTGCCGCCGCGGGCCATCCAGCCATCCTCTGGCCGCTTTAGCGTGGCCTCCTTCAATACGCGGTCCACGGTAGCGCTCCATTCAGCCCTGATATCCGCCAGATCGGGGACAACTCCGGCCTTGGCCAGTACCTCCTCGGCTTCATCCGGCACGAAGAGTTCGCCGGTGTAGCGCCAAAGATCGTCCAAGGCGTTCTGTGCCCGTTCGTGACTTTCATCCGTTCCATCGCCGAAGCGGATCAGCCACTCACTGCTGTGGCGGAGGTGATAGGTCACTTCCTTCACGGCCTTTTCGGCAATGGCACTCAGGCGCTCATCCGTGCTGGTGGTAAGGGCCTGTTGGAGCGCCAGGTGGAAGGCATCGAAAAGGAAACTGCGCGCGATGGTATACGCATAGTCACCCTTATGCAATTCCACCAGCTGCACATTGAGGTATTCACGGTCGGTGCGCAGGTAGGCGAGGTCGTCCTCGCTGCGGCCCTTGCCTTCCACCTCACCGGCATAGGTCAGGTAGTTGCGCGCTTGGCCGATAAGGTCCAGTGCGATGTTGGCCTGTGCGATGTCCTCTTCCAGTTGGGGACCATGGCCGCACCATTCGCTGAGGCGGTGGCCCAGCACGAGGCTGTTGTCGCCCATGCGAACCGCATAGCGGAACAAGGCTTCTTTGTTGGTCATGTCAGATGTACTTCACGCCTTCCGGCATCGGGTAAAATGTGGGATGCCGGTACACCTTGTCATCCGCAGGGTCGAAGAAGGCCTCTTGGTCCTCAGGCTTGCTGGCGTGGATATGTTCGGCCAATACCGCCCAGATGCTGTTGCCCTCATTACGCCGTGTGTATACATCGCGGGCGTTCTCGACGGCCATCTGCGCATCCGCCGCATGCAGGCTGCCCACATGCTTGTGGTCCAGGCCGCGCTTGCTTTGGATGAAGATCTCCCACAAGGGCCAATCCTTTTCGTTGCTCATGAAGTGGTGGTCAGTGTATGGTGAATTGAAAATGGGCAATGTTGAATGACGAACCGATCGATATCGGGACAACTATGCTGCCTTCTGCTTCATTTTTTTCTCGGCGTGGGCCATGGCCGCCTCCCTTACCCAAGCCCCGTCCGCGTGAGCCTTCTGGCGTGCGGTCAAGCGCTCCTTATTGCACGGACCATTTCCTTTGATCACATCGAAGAACTCAGCCCAGTCGATCTCCCCCCAATCGTAATGCTGGGTCTCTTCGTTCCATTTCAGCTTATCATCCGGGATCTTCAGGCCGAGGAATTCCGCCTGTGAAACGGTGCGGTCGATGAAGGTCTGGCGCAGCTCGTCGTTGCTCTGCCGCTTGATCTTCCACTTCATGCTCTGTGCACTATGGGGACTGTCCTTATCGCTCGGGCCGAACATCATCAGGCTTGGCCACCACCAGCGGTCCAAGGCATCTTGAGCCATGGCCTTCTGTTCGGGTGTGCCTTTGCATAGTGTTACGAGGATGTCGTACCCCTGCCGTTGGTGAAAGCTTTCCTCCTTGCAGATCCTCACCATGGCCCTTGCGTACGGGCCATAGCTGGTACGGCACAACATCACTTGGTTCATGATGGCGGCCCCGTCCACCAGCCAGCCCACTGCACCAATGTCCGCCCAAGTGAGGGTAGGGTAGTTGAAGATGCTGCTGTATTTGGCTTTTCCGCTCAATAGTTGATCCACCATTTCATCCCGGCCCGTCCCCAAGGTTTCCGCAGCGCTGTATAGGTAGAGGCCATGGCCCGCTTCGTCCTGCACTTTGGCCAGCAGGATCGTCTTGCGGCGCAAGCTTGGCGCGCGTGTGATCCAGTTCCCTTCAGGGAGCATGCCCACGATCTCGCTATGTGCGTGCTGGCTGATCTGCCGCACCAAGGTCTTTCGGTACGCATCGGGCATCCAATCCTTCGGCTCGATCTTTTGTTCGGCGTCCACTTTGGCTTGGAACAATGCTTCCTCCTTATTTTCAGACATCGTAGTGGTCTCTTCTTATTTGCAGGTGGCTAAGTTACGGAGCGCGCTTCAAGTATCCAGTTCGGGGATCTTTCGTGATCCGGCTTCATCGGCTACTTTTGCGGCGGTCGTCTGATATCCTTCGCATAGGCAGCCCACAAACCTTGATATGTCCGTTATTCCACCTCGCATGGCCCGTTTTCATACCCTCACTGTTTCCAGTGTCCATCAGGAAACGGTGGACAGCATTGTCATCGGTTTCGTTATTCCCCCGGAATTGCGCGCTGATTTCACTTTCATCCATGGGCAATACCTCACCTTGAAGCTGCCGGTGAACGGCGAAGAGTTACGGCGCAGTTATAGCATCTGCAGCAGCCCGCTAGATCCGGAGGAAGTGAAGATCGCCGTGAAGCGTGTACAAGGTGGACGCGCTTCCACCATGCTGGTGGAAACCTTGCGGCCAGGCATGACCCTGGAGGTGATGACACCCATGGGTAATTTTTACACTCTGCTCAACGCTGAGCACCGCAAGCACTATGTGTGCTTTGCCGGAGGAAGCGGTATTACGCCCATCCTCAGCATCATCAGGACGGTACTGCGATCCGAACCACACAGCGAGCTCACCTTGTTCTATGGCAATACCGACAGCGATCGGATCATCTTCCGTAGTAATCTGGAGGAATTGCAGGCAAAGCACGGTGACCGTCTCAGGGTCCACCACATCCTCACTTTCGGGAAGGACGAGAACATGCTGTTCAATGGTCTTGTTACGGTGGAGAAGGCCACGAAGCTCACACGCCGGTTCGTGAAGGACAGCAAGGACGTTGAATATTTTGTCTGTGGCCCGGAACCGATGATGGTGAACGTGAGCGAGGCATTGGAGAAACTCGGAGTGGACAAGAAGCGGATCCACATTGAATTGTTCACCACACCGGTGATCAGCGAGCCCAAGAAAGCTCCTGCGCCGGAGATGCCCTCCAGCGATGCACCATTGGTCGGCAAGGCCAAGGTGAAGATCATTTTGGATGGTAACGAAACGGAGATCGAAGTTGGAGCGAAGGGGGACAGTATTTTGGATACTGCCGAAGCCGCTGGGCTTGATGTGCCGTACGCCTGTAAGGGTGCGGTGTGCTGCACATGTAAGGCACGCATTTTAGAAGGAAAGGTCTCCATGGATATGAACTATGCCCTTACTGATGAGGAAGTGGCCGATGGTTATGTGCTCACCTGCCAAAGCCATCCGCTCACGGCCCGTGTAGTGGTGGATTACGACCAACACTGATATACTGAACGCAGAAGCGCCTGCCCGAGGCAAGCGCTTCATCGCCACCAACCCTTCAGCGGGCGGATTGCATTTCGTTGCGCTTT
>JAHBUL010000034.1 GCA_019638085.1 Flavobacteriales bacterium
AGGTCCTTCATCTTCTGGCCCATGCGCTGCACCATCCAGCGGCGCATGTCGAACACGGGGTTCAGCACCTCTTTCTCCGGGATCCAGAAATGGCTGAGGAAACGTTCGTTCGTGGTGTACAAGGTGCAAGTGTGGCCCAGCAATTTCCGCGTGTGTTCGGTGGCCGTCATGGGCATGTCCAGCCCGTCCCCGAATTCCTTCAGGCCCACTTCTTCCAATGAAGCGATCGCCAGCTTGGGGATCACGTAGCTGTGCCCTTCGTTGTGCGAGGCCATCACCACATCAGCATCCAGGTCCACCGCGTAGAAGAGGTAGCCTTCATCATCCGGGTCTTCGAGTTGCAGCACGGCGCGGCGCGCGTCGGCCCAGTAGCTGTACTTGGCAAGGCGGATGGTGGTGTCCTTATGCGCACCGATGTAGGTGGTGGGTGTTTCGGCCGTGAGCGTGCCGATAAAGACGTTGTCCGGAATGCCGCGGTCGATGGGCGCAGGTGTGTAGGCGAGCGGAAGGCTGTCCGGCGGAAGGCCGCCGAGGTAGCTGCGCATCCATGCAGGTAGCCTGCCGGTACCGCTGTTGTTGATCCATGCGAAACGCCGCTCCGCCGTGCGGTTCGGCATCAGGTCCCAGGCGGGCATGGCTTGCTTTCCGGGCGTGATCGAGGTGAAGAGAATGCTGCCTGCCTCCGGACCGTATGTCCGTTTGGTCCAATCCGCGCGCAAGGCTGGCCCGGCCTTCGTGCTGCTGAGGGCGCTCAGGAATTTCAGTTCACCTTCCCGGCACAGCCACGATGCCCAAACGCCCATATCAGCGAAGAGCGCGGGTTCCACATCGGTTTGCCAATACGTGCTGCTGTCATTGTTCCCGTCAATGCCTTGTACCTCCTTGCACCGCTGCCCCATCACCGTATCGGTGCGGCCGGTAGCTACCACCGTGTCGTTCCAGATCTCCCTGAAATATCCGGCCTGCGGGATGTACAGATCCTCCACCACGATGGCGGCACCCTGCCCATACCAGCTCACGTTCATGCGCACGTTGGCGGCCAGGTCCACATAGGTGGCGCGCTTTGGTGTAGGTCCATCGGCGAATTCCTGAAAGAGCATCCGGTGCGCATCCCCCCAGTATTCCAAGCGGCGTTTGCTGGGCAACTGCACCGTCCACGTGCCGATGAACGCATTGGTGTGCAAGGGCTTCGCGGAAGGCTTGGTGTATTTGGCCGCCTTCTTTCCCGTGACCAAGGTCTGCATCCAAGGCGGGAGGGTGTTGAGTTCCACGGAAGCATCGCCTTGCGCAACTAGCGAAGAGGCAGTGCATAGGATGATCAAGAGGAGAAGTGATCGCATGAGTGGCTCTTTCGAAAAGGGCGAGCTTGGCAATTTGCTGCCGTAATGCTCAGGCTGTCCTATATCTGCAGCAGGCATTCCATTTTCTGCTCATCTGGTCAAAGGCGTTCAACTTTTCGCATTAGGAAGTAACGCCAATAGTCCTTTGATCTCCTTGTCCGTGAGTGTGTCCTTTTCGCTCTTGTCATAGATCGAAAGCAAGTAGACCCGCTTATTGGTTACGCGAACATGGGTGATCACTCGGCTACCTCCGGACTTGCCACCTCCTTTTGAAGCAATGGACAACCGGATCTTGTAGCATCCGTTCCCAATGCTTGCTCCCATCCTTGGGATCGATCCCAATTCCTCCGCCAGCGAGGCTATCTCCCGTTTCAACGAAGGGAATTTCCGGATCAGCCTTTTGAGTTGTTTCTCAAATGGCCGAAGGGGGACGACCTCAAAGCTCACGAAGAAGGGCTTTCATGGACCGGGGCTTCCGCTTCCCCGCTTCGATCTCTTTGATCTCCACCACGGCATCGATCATATCCCGCATCCGCTCGGCTTTTTCGGCTGAGAGCTTCCGCGTTTTGATGAAGGGGAACGCACGCAGCAGTTCTTCGATGAACGCCTGTTTCTCCTTCGGTACTTCCAAGAGATAGTCCATGATTCAAAGGTAATCAACCTTTCTACTGCGGTGACGGATCTACTTAGATCACCCCATCCCGGATCACCAGCCTTCGGTCCGCCATCTCCGCCAATTCCTCGTTGTGCGTCACGATCACGAAGGTCTGGCCCAGTTCCTTCCGCAGGTCGAAGAAGAGCTGATGCAACTCCTTGGCATGCGCGGAATCGAGGTTGCCGGAAGGCTCATCGGCCAGCACCACGCTCGGGTTGTTGAAGAGCGCCCGGGCCACGGCCACGCGCTGCTGCTCGCCACCGCTGAGCTGGCTCGGCTTGTGCTCCTTGCGGGTGATCACGTTCAGGCGGGTGAGCAACTCCCCGGCTCTAATGGCGCATTCGGCCTTGGACCTCCCGGCGATCAGGCCCGGCATCATCGTATTCTCCAGCGCCGTGAATTCCGGCAGCAAATGATGGAACTGGAACACAAAGCCGATGTGCTGATTGCGGAATGCGCTGAGCGCCTTGCTGCCCAGCTTCGTCACCTCCTCGCCATTGATCAGCAGGCTGCCGCTATCGGGCTTTTCCAAGGTGCCGAGGATCTGCAACAACGTGGTCTTGCCCGCACCGCTGGCGCCCACGATGCTCACCACTTCGCCCTTGGCCACGTGGAGGTCCACGCCCTTCAGGACTTCAAGATCGCCGAAGCGTTTGCGGATGGTGGATGCTTGGATCATGGGGTACAGGGTATCGAGTACCGGGTACCGAGTACCGCGTACGGGGTATTTGAGGCCAAGGGCATTGTACCCTGTACCCGGTACCCAATACCCTGTACCATTCCACTTAAAACCTGCATTTCCCTGTGTCTCTGTGGTGGATCATCAACTTTCCCGATCTCCGCTCTCCCTACCGATCCGCGCGATCCTTCCTCCCAAAGACCGGATATCATCCGACGCCGGATTCTCGAAGACCTCCAGGCCGAAGTAGCCCGTGGAGGCCAGCAGGTGGTCGAAGATATCCGCCATCAGGTGCTCATACACGGTCCAGCGGGTATCCTTGCTGAAGCAGTACAATTCCAAAGGGAGGCCGCGTTCATCGGGCGCAAGTTGGCGCACCATCCGGGTCATGTCCGGGTGTACGCCGGGGAAGTCCAATGCGTACCGCTCCATGTAATGGCGGAAGAGGCCCACGTTGGTGAGGTTGCGTCCGTTCAACAGGATGCTCTTGTCCACCTCGTGCGTTGCGTTGAATTGGCGGATCTCCTCCCGGCGCTCGTCGATGAACTTCGTGAGCAGCTCGATCGGCCGCAGTGCATCGATCTCCTGCTCGTCCAAGTACCGGATGGAACTCATCTTGATGCGGATGCTGCGCTTGATCCGTCGGCCGCCGGCCTGCTGCATGCCCCGCCAGTTCTGGAAGGAATCGGAGATCAGCGCGTAGGTGGGGATGGTGGTGATGGTCTTGTCGAAGTTGATCACCTTCACCGTGGTGAGGTTGATCTCCGACACATCCCCGTCCGCGCCGTACTTCTCCATGGTGATCCAATCACCCAAGCGAACCAGGTCATTGGCGCTGATCTGGATGCTGGCCACAAAGCCCAGGATGGTGTCCTTGAAGATCAGCAAGAGCACCGCTGATGCCGCACCCATGGCGGTGAGGAAGCCGATAGCGGAACGACCGGTGAGCTGCGAGAATATGAGCACACCCGCAATGATCCACAGGATCAAGGAGATCACCTGTGCATAGCTGTCCAAGGGCTTGCCGCTGTACGCCTCCTGTAGTTTCAGGGTGTCCTTGGAAGCATCGATCACCGAGCGGAGGATGCGGATGGCCAGCAGGATGAAGAAGATATTGAACAGCGCTTCCACCAAAGGCACCCCGCGCGGGAAATCCGCCAGTACCACCGGGATCAGGTTATAGGCCATTACCAGCGGGATGATGCGGGCCACGTAGCGGGGCGTGCGGCGCTTCACCAGGAAGTCATCGAACTTGGATTCCGTCTTCACCGCCAGCCGTTGCAACAGCAAGGTGAGCACCCAGTTCAACACCTTGGACAGGAACAGCATGAAGGTGAGCACCAGTGCACTGCCCACCAAGAGCCCCACCCAAGTAAGATGTTCCTGCGAGACCCCCCAGTTGGCCAGCAGCTTGTGCAAGGGGGTGATGAGCAGGTCGTAAAGCGCTGGTAATTCGTTGTTCTTCATGCCTTCAGGGGCCGCAAAGGAACGAACAATGGATCGGGCCGAGGAGGTCGCCCGTGGATCATGTCCGCCGATCAGCCGTTACATTCGCAGCCTGCCCGCCATAAGGTCGGGTACATCCGTATCCAATACACCATGAACCTTCACGAATATCAAGGCAAGAGCATCCTTTCGCAATATGGCGTCCGCGTACAGCGCGGGCTGGTGGCCTACAACGCCGATGAGGCGGTGGACCAGGCCAAGCGCCTCAGCCAGGAGACCGGCACCAAGTGGTGGGTGATCAAGGCCCAGATCCATGCCGGTGGCCGTGGAAAGGGCGGGGGAGTGAAGCTCGCCAAGAACATCGACGAAGTGCGCGAGCGATCGGAAGCCATCATCGGCATGATGCTGAAGACGCCGCAAACGCCGCCCCAGGGCAAGAAGGTGAGCAAAGTGCTCATCGCCGAGGACGTCTACTACCCCGGTGCCAGCGAGCCGAAGGAATTCTACATGGGCGTGCTGCTGGACCGTGCCACTGCCCGCAACATCATCATGTACAGCACCGAGGGCGGTATGGACATCGAGGAGGTGGCCGAGAAGACCCCGGAGCTCATCTACAAGGAAGAGATCGACCCACGCGTGGGCCTGCGTCCCTTCCAGTGCAACAAGATCGCTACCCAGCTCGGCCTCTCCGGCGGTGCCAAAAAGGAGATGATGAAGTTCGTGGCAGCCCTGTACAAGGCCTACGAAGGCAGCGACAGCGCCATGTTCGAGATCAACCCCGTGCTGAAGACCAGCGACGATAAGATCATCGCCGTGGATGCCAAGGTGCGCTTGGATGCCAACGCCCTGTACCGCCATCCGGACTATGTGGAGATGCGTGATAAGGCCGAGGAGGACCCCATCGAAGTGGAGGCCGGAGAAGCCGGATTGAACTACGTGAAGCTCGACGGCAACGTGGGCTGCATGGTGAACGGCGCAGGCCTCGCCATGGCCACCATGGACATCATCAAGCTCAGCGGAGGCAGCCCCGCCAACTTCCTCGACGTTGGAGGTACGGCCGACGCGGCCCGTGTGGAAAAAGGCTTCCGCATCATCCTGAAGGACCCCAATGTGAAAGCGATCCTGGTGAACATCTTCGGCGGCATCGTGCGCTGCGACCGCGTGGCGCAAGGCGTGGTGGATGCCTACAAGAACATCGGCGACATCAAGGTGCCGATCATCGTGCGCCTGCAAGGCACCAACGCCAAAGAGGCCAAGGAGCTGATCGACAAGAGCGGCTTGAAGGTGCTCAGCGCCATCTCGCTGCAAGAAGCTGCGGATGCCGTGAAGAAGGTGTTGGGATAGTCTTCCGAACTGAACACTGTTGTGAACGCCCAAGGCCACGCCTCGGGCGTTCACGTTTCTAACTGCCTGCAAAGGGCTTTGGAAGAGACCTTAGGACGAAACCGGCCCTTCGAGAACCTCAGCGGTTTCTCGTGAGGGCGGTCCCTGAGGCTCTCGATGATCCCGGTCCCTGAGGCACTCGAAGGGCCGTGATCATTCCCCAAGATCATCCAACGAATGGATCACGATACATGTGCGATTTCGACTCCACATCACTCGTAAGGCACGGGAGGATGGCTGTTCGCCAGTGGTTTCGTGCCGATAAGTATCGGAAGGCCTAACTCCCGCGCCGGCCCACTCATCTTGGCGCGAGACTTCCGTTTCCAGAACCATGCCCGGATTCTTCATGGATAGAACGGTCTTCCCGGGTGGCTCGATCCATTTTGATCATGCACTCCTTATGCAAAGCATTGAGCACGAATGGCATGGACCCGGCGTCATGACGCGTGGATAAAGTCCTCCCACGTTCCGGTGAACAACCCCGATCGTACTCAAGGTCGCCCATTGACCTATCTTTGAGATCATGGTCACCATCATTAAGAAGAAAACGCCGAAGAGCCGGCTGCGTGCTGTGATGAAGCAAGCCAAAAAGGTGCCACAGAAGGGGTTCGACGCGCTGAAGCATTTGGGCAAGTGGAAACTCGACGAGGATGCACTGATCACGCAGAAAAGGCTTCGGGATGAGTGGGAATAACCTCGTGCTCGACACCAGCGTGGTCATTGATATTCTCGGAGGCGATGAACGCGCTGCTACCATGGTACAGGGCGCGATCGTATATGTATCCGTGATAACTCGTGTGGAATTGCTGAGCATAGCAAGGCCGCGTACACATTCGCCCCAAGCGGCCAAGGATTTCTTGGCCGACTGCAAGCTCGTGCAGTTCTCGGATGAGATCCAAGACCTCACGATCCGATTGCGTAAAGCCCACAAGTTGAAGTTGCCGGATGCGGCCATCGCTGCCACGGCAGCATGGCTCAATGCACGATTGATCACAGCGGACACAGCGTTCGCGAAAGTCGGCAAGGACGTGTCCGTACTGATCTACGAGAGGTG
>JAHBUL010000035.1 GCA_019638085.1 Flavobacteriales bacterium
TCATACATGATCACGAACTTGACCTCAGCTGGCGGTTCCTATCGAGAAAATTGCAGTGTCCATGAGATTGAGGCGAGCCGGTCATCCGTGCGGCTCCACAGGCCCATGCGGCGTTCATGGCAGAAGCAGGCTGCACCGCACTTCTGGTGATACCGAAGCGCATAACGGGGTGCTGTCAGCAGGAGCTGGGAACGACCGAGTGAGTATGGGTACTGGAGCACAGCATATGTTCAGCGCAGAAACAAGAAAAGTTAAGTCCATTCCAACCTCCTCCTTCGCCATCACGGCATGGGCACCTGAAAGCTCTGAAATACCCAACCAGAGCCAATGGCATCATGCTCTCCGCCGCGCCATCCACATCGGATCGGTTGGATCTTTCCCCCTGATCTGATTATCTCTACTCCTTTCGTGAAAGATTTGCAGGAAACAGTCCAACAACATGCGCAAGTCCTACTTCCTGCTACTTATTCTGGTTTTTAGCACATACAACCTGCGAGCATCCATGTCTCCGGAGCCGGTAGCTGTTCTTCCAGCGGGGCATGCAATGCTGGGCGGGGGCGGTCCCGATAACGATCTCTGCTCCTCGGTCACCGCTGTGGCGCTTTCCGTTGATAGTACGCTCACATTCACAGGCGACAACACGGCAGCCACTTTCGATGGTGATGCCGTGGAAGGCTCCGTGCTTTTCCAATTTCCGTTCGCAAATACATGGCACGCCTTCACCACAACGGAATGCACCAACGTGACCGTGAGCTACTGCGCCACGGACAGCGGATGGAGCAACGTTTGGCGCCTGCTTACCACCCAATGCCCTGCGGAATCGGAGATCAATGCGTCCTCCTCCGATACCACCACCTGCGCCAACGGCAACTGGACCTTCACCTTCAACGAGTTGGAACCGGGCACCTACTACCTCCCCGTGCCCAACGTGGGCTTCGGTCAGGGCGGTGGTCCGTACCAGATAGAACTGAGCGCAGCTTCCTGCGGCAACGACGACCAAGGCACGGACCTCTGCTCCGATGCTGTTCCGCAGCAACTTTCCGTGGGCGCTACGCTCAACCTCAGCGGCGACAACTCAACAGCCACCTTCGCCGGGGATGCCGTGGAAGGTTCCGTGCTCTTCCAGTATCCCTCCGCGAATACATGGCACGCCTTCACCACAACGGAATGCACCAACGTGACCGTGAGCTACTGCGCCACCGACAGCGGATGGAGCAACGTTTGGCGCCTGCTCACCACCCAATGCCCTGCGGAATCGGAGATCAATGCGTCCTCCTCCGATACCACAACCTGCACCAACGGCAACTGGACCTTCACCTTCAACGAGTTGGAGCCGGGCACCTACTACCTCCCCGTGCCCAACGTGGGCTTCGGCCAGGGTGGTGGTCCGTACCAGATAGAACTGAGCGCTGCTTCCTGTGCTAATGAGAACCAAGGCACGGACCTGTGCTCCGATGTGATCCCGGAAGATCTTCCAGTTGACACAACGCTCATTTTCGTGGGCGACAACACCGATGCCACCTTCGATGGAGATGCCGAACTGGGCAATGTGATGTCCCAATATCCGTCCCCCAACACCTGGCATGCCTTCACCACCACCGAATGTTCCAACGTGACCGTGAGCTACTGCAGCACCGACAGCGGATGGAGCAACATCTGGTCCTTGCTCACCATGTATTGCCCTGCGGATTCCTTGATCAATGCATCCTTTTCCGACACCACCTCTTGCGCCAATGGTAACTGGACCTTCAGCTTCGATCAGTTGGCAGCGGGCACTTACTACCTGCCTGTACCCAACGTGGGATTCGGCCAAGGTGGAGGGGCGTATAGCATTGAAGTGAGTGCCATTTCATGCACCGTTGGTGTGGGTATTGACATTACCACGAGCACGGATTGGCAGGTGTTCCCCAACCCAACCACCGGCGATGTATCCATCAGCACGCCAAACACCAGTGGCCCCGCCGATCTGGTACTGATGGACATGACCGGACGGGCGGTATTGAGCCAACAGGTGGTACTGAAAGCAGGCGGCACAGTTCAGCTGTCGCTCGATGCCCACATCGCATCCGGCACTTATTTGCTACAGATGACCACGGTCAACAGCCGTAGCAGTCAGCGGTTGATAGTACGGTAGACGCTTCCACAATACCGGCCGGTAAAACCGGATGAATGAGAAGGCCCCTTACAGGCTCCGGAACGGAAACTGTAAGGGGCTTCTTCATTGGAAGTACACCCATGGAATAGAAAGACGCCCGGCAAGTGAAGAGACTATTCAGATCCCCTTCGGCTACGCGCCCGAACCGAGTGCAGGACCTTTGATACGAAGGCGGAGCGATGGGGCCGTTGGACTTTCTCCCGTCAGCCCGCGCGCATGATCCTACATAGCCATGCGCCTAATACGCTCGCTTCACAGCGGGCATGGTCAATGCAGCGCGCATGCTCCGCGGAACCTTCCGGCCCTACCGCGCATCCACCGTCGCCGGATACAGCTTCGTGAACACCCAACCGGCTACCATGGACAGAAGGAAGGAGGGTGCCAGCACATCCAATTGTTCAAAGGCCGAACCGATGCCTTCCATGGGCTGCACCACGAACTTGAAGAAGGGCACGGAGAGGAAACCGGTGACCATGGACGCGATGGCACCTTTTTCGGAATAAGGTTTCCAGAAGAGCGCGAGGATGGTGACCGGACAGAAGGTGGCCGCGATGCCGGACCAACCGAAGATGACGAACCAGAACACCGTACGGTCCGGGCTGAGCACCGCAACCGTGAACGAAAGTGCCAAGGCGAACAAGGCCATGCCGAGCGTGACGAAGCGGGATAGGCGCGCCATGGTGCTGCCGTCCAGGTCCGGGCGGAAGATCTTTTGGTAGAAATCGCGGGTGATGGCACTGGATGCCACAATAAGCAGCGAGTCGATCGTGCTCATGATCGCCGAGAGCACGATGGCGATATACAGTCCGACGAGTGTGAGCGGCAACAGGTTCTCCACCATCATGATCAGCACATTCTCCGCGCCGGTGCCGAAAACGGCGATGGGATCGTCGCCCACGCTGGAGAAGAGGTAGCGGCCCAAGAGTCCGATGCTGACAGCTGCCGCATCCGTGATCAGGGTGAAGACCAAGGCCACCCGACGGCCCTTGGTGATCTCCTCCTCATTCTTGATGGAGATGAAGCGCACGTAGATCTGCGGCGATCCGAGGTAGCCGAGGCCGATCATGGAGAACCCGAGGATGGTGAAGACGTTCATCCACGGATTTTCACTGGTGCCCCACGGTTGCAGCGTCCTCGGGTCAATAGCACGTAGCCCCTCCACAAAGGCGCCGGTACTTTCCACGCTCATCCACGCCGCGATGGGCAACAGCAACAAGCCGAAGAACATCAGGATTCCTTGGAAGAGGTCGCTCCACACTGCAGCCAGAAAACCGCCAATAAAGATGTAGGAGAGCACGATGCCGAAACCGAGCAATGCCCCGGTGAAATAGTTCATGCCGAGCAAGGATTCGAAGGCCTTGCCCGTGGTGTCGATCTGTGCGCTCACGTAAATGACCACGAACACCGAAAGCGCCGTGGCCGCCACGCTGCGCAAGAGGTGCGTCTTTGGCCGGAAGCGACCTTCGAGGAAATCGGGAATGGTGATGGCACCGTAGGCATCGGTCATCCGTTTGAACGGCTTGGCCATGTACGTCCACGAGAGATAGACGCCTAGCAGCTCGCCTACCACCACCCAATATCCGGAGACACCCGCCAGCGCACCCAAACCTGTGAGTCCCAGGAGCAACCAGCCTGATTCGCCCGTGGCACGTGCACTGAAAGCTGCGGCCCAATAGCCCACCTGCTTCCCTCCGACATAGTA
>JAHBUL010000036.1 GCA_019638085.1 Flavobacteriales bacterium
ATCAGTTCATTTTTAAAGAAAAATGAACCAAAGGAAGCTGCAGACTTCCGTCCCGAAGCAATATTGAAACATGGCCGCGCATAAGGCTTAATACACGTGAGCATCCTCGGCAAACTCGCAAGCCGAACCGGCATCCATTAACTTGAATACCACGTATTGGTATCTTTGCATTAACTACAAACACCATGGCCAGGAACACATCCCTCCTCTTAGGGGACCACTTCGATAAGTTCGTTGCCCAGCAGGTAAAGTCCGGCAAGTTCTCCTCGGCGAGCGAGGTGATCCGTTCGGCACTGCGGCTGTTCGAGTTCGAGGAAACGAAAAAGGAAAGTCTCATCAAGGCCCTCAAAAAAGGCGAACAGGCCGGGATCGTAGCGGACTTTGACCGGGTTGAATTCGTGAAGGGCCTGCACCGGAAGCACGCCGAGAAGGAATGATATTGAAGGTCAGCCAAGCGGCTGCGGATGATCTGGAAGGCATCTGGCTGTATACCATTGAGCACTGGTCATTGGAGCAAGCTGACCGGTACCTGAACTTGATCTTGGACGGGTTCGACCTGATCATGAACGACCCCATGGGTGGTAGGGACTTCAGCCATGTTCGGAAAGGTTACTTTGGCACAAATGCGGGATCACATCTGGTCTTCTATCGAATAAATGAAACGGTCAACGAAGTTGAGGTGATCAGAGTGCTGCACAAACGGATGGATATCGAGAAACGTTTGCAGCCGTAATTTGTCCGCGGGAAGTGGAAACCGCAGCCCGAGGAGGGGAAACCGCCGATTACGCAGATGGACACAGATCCAATTGGAGGAAAAACCGCCGATCCATCCCTTCGGGAGCCAGGGGCGCATATGTTTCGATATGCATCGGCCGCAGTAGGGATATCTCCTTTGAACGAAGCCCGAAAGCTCTTGCATTTATCTGCGGTTATCTGCGCCATCTGCGGTTCGCATTTCATCAAGCTCATCCTGTGATAACGTGAGCGTCCTCAGCAAACTCGCAGGCCAGACGGCCATCTATGGGGTAAGCAGCATCGTAGCGCGCTTCCTCAATTATTTGCTCACGCCGCTTTATACCAGCCGCGGAGTATTCGCACCTGCGGCTTTCGGGGTGATCACGTCGCTTTATGCTTGGACGGCCTTTCTCAACGTGGTGCTCACCTTCGGGATGGAGACCACCTTCTTCCGCTTCGCGAACAAGCACGAACGCGATGGCCGCGTGTACACCACGGCTGTGTACCTGCTTACTGCCACCACCGCCGTCTTTCTCGTGCTTGGGTTGTTCTTTGCGAACAGCATCGCGTCCTTCATCGGCTACCCGGACCACGCCACATCGGTGCGGCTGTTGGTGGTGATCATCGGGATCGATGCGGTCACGGTGGTGCCCATGGCCCGCTTGCGCCAGGAGAACCGGCCTTGGAAGTTCGCCGCCATCAACGTGCTCAGCGTGATCGTGAACATCGGCTTCAACCTCTTCTTCCTCGCCTACTGCATGCCGAAGTTCAACGCAGGAGAAAGCAATGCGCTGATCGATGCGGTGTACGACCCGGCCTTCGGCGTGGGCTACGTCTTCCTCGCCAATGTGATCAGTAGCGGCCTGAAATTCCTGCTGCTTGTCCCGGAATGGCCAAGCTTCCGGCTCGGAGAGGAACGTTCGGGCTTCGATGCAAAGCTGCTGCGGCCCATGTTGGCATTCGGCCTCCCGCTCCTGGTGGCGGGCCTGGCAGGCATGACCAATGAAACAGCCGACCGCGTGCTGATGAAGCATTTGCTACCTGCGAACATCGCGGATACACAGATCGGTATCTACGGCGCATCCTACAAGCTGGCCATCCTTATCACGCTCTTCATCCAAGCATTCCGCTTTGCGGCGGAACCGTTCTTCTTCAGCCACGCCAAGGAGAAGAACAGCCGGGAAACCTTCGCCCGCATCATGAACATCTTCGTGGCGGTGTGTATGGGCGCCTTCCTATTGGTGATGCTCTTCCTCGATCTGTTCAAGTGGTTCATCCCCAACCCGGACTATTGGCCCGGCTTGGTGGTGGTTCCCATCCTGATGATGGCCAACGTCTTCCTCGGTATCTACTACAACCAGAGCGTCTGGTACAAGCTGAGCGACCGCACGCGGGCCGGAGGCACCATCGCCATCATCGGAGCCTTCATCACCTTGGCGCTGCTGTTCTGGTGGATCCCGATCTTCGGTTACTTGGGCGCTGCTTGGGCCACCTTCATTTGCTATTCCTCCATGGCCGCCATCAGCTACGTATGGGGACAGCAGCACTACCCGATCCCGTACAATGTGGGCCGTGTGCTCGGCTATATGGCCGCCGGCGTTTTCCTCTGGTGGGGCTGCGAACAATTACCACTGGAAGGTTTTGTAAAGTATGCCGTGAGAGCAGGGGTATTTCTCGGCTTCCTGGGCTTCGCTTGGCGACTGGAACGGTCTTCCGTGAGGGGAGCGACGGAACCCACCGGAGGCGGTTGACAGGCCGGGCACATACCTCCGGCATGCAGGCTCGGCATATCAGTGGAATTATCCGGGAAGCCGAGCGCCGGTATCTGTTACAGTCTCGCACCTATAGCCGAGCGATGGGAGGGGTGCCCTCACCAGCCAAGGCCGCATCTTCCACGAGCAAGGTGGCTACCGCGATAC
>JAHBUL010000004.1 GCA_019638085.1 Flavobacteriales bacterium
TGTACAAGGAAGGCTGAGAGCAGTCCTGTGAGCAAGAGAAAAGAGCGCATGGGCAGATGTGGGATGGTCTGAAAAGCGATGCGAAGATGCTTTCTAACTGTGCTGAGTAACACAGTGTTGCGAGGTAATGATCAACAATTCGACGACCTGCCCTCCACGGACGATAAGCTGCCTTCCACGGCGACGAGCACGCGGAATAAGAGATCACTCTCCCGCCCGATCCCAATCGATCTTCCGGCTCACCGCCATCACGATCGCCAAAACGATGAAGAGGCCCACGCTTCCGATCAATAAGGCATAGTCCTCCTGGTTGATCACCGTGAACATGAAGCCGAACACCAGCACCATCACCAAGCCCAGTAACTGCGTGGCTTTCATTTGCTTGAACACACTGCGTGCATAGAACACCACCAAACCGATCACGGCCAGTGCAGCGGTGATGTATGCTGCGCTGAATCCGATGTGTTCGCTGAGCGCGATCAGCAAGGTGTAGAAGATGCACAACGCCAGGCCCACCAGCAGGTACTGAATGGGATGTATCCGCAGCTTCTGCAGGACCTCCACGAAAAAGAACACGAGAAAGACCATCACGATCAGCATCAAGCCATACTTGGTGGCGCGTGTACTCTTCTGGTATTCATCCACAGGCAGGATCAGGTCGGGCCCGAAAGCACTTTCAGCCAATTCCATGTTGCGGCTTCCGGTGAACTCCTGTGGATAGGGCCTGTTCAGATGCAGTACGCTCCAGTGGGCAGTGAAACCATCCTTGGAAATGGAGGAACTATCGGGCAGGAAAGCCCCCTGAAAGCTGGGGTCCGGCCAGGTGGAAACCACATGTACCGACGTATTCCTTCCGACCGGCACCACGCGGAAGCTCCCGCTACCATTCAGCTCCAACAAGATGGAAAGATCGAATGTCCGATCCAAGGAGGCACTGTCCAAGGGGAACGGCACACTGAGCCCGGAGGCCATCAGGTCGTTGGACGGGAGGCCCGGTTCAAACGCCAGTTGTTGGCCATCCACCCGGGCGGAGACCTGTTGCTTGATACTGCGCAGATCCGAGATCCCCATGCAGAGCGAAGCTTCATTCCAGCGCAAGGCCGAAGCCACTGTTGGCAGCAATTCCGACATCTTCGGGAAGGAGGCAGACACATCGATATGCCCCTTGTATACCACCACGTCATAGATGCCGCGGTGGCGTTTCTCAGGATCCAACGTGGTCTGGACGTCAAGCTTTTCCGGAAGGAAGTGTGCGTAGTGCGTTACGTTGCGCATCTCGCTCCGCCCATCCCCCAGGTCCACCCGAACCGTGGCTTGGTACGGCACGCTGATCAGCGGGCCCGTGATCGTCTGGCTTCCGCCCCACGTGGCGCTCACTTCGTTCACCGCCTCATCCTTCCGATACTCCCGCTCACGCACCAGGTCCTGCACCATGGCCAAAGGAATCAACAACAGCAGCACGAGCACCGCCACCAATATGGCGCGCATGGTCATCGATCGGCGAAGCCAGCCCAATCGATCGGTACGCGGCGTTGGAGGCTCAGGGGTATTGGAGATGCTTGAAGGAAAGTCGTTCGGTGCTCCAGGCATGGTGGTGGCGTTAAGTGGAAACCGGGAAACGCGGCAACATCAAAAAGAAGTATGCCTACCGGTGCGATGGACGGATTTTTTTCCGCAAGACGGGAACGGATGATCCATTCCAAAAGAAAAGAGCCGCTCCAAATTGGAACGGCTCTTAGTTGTCGGGGCGGCCAGATTCGAACTGACGACCTCCTGCTCCCAAAGCAGGCGCGATACCGGGCTACGCTACGCCCCGAAAACGGGCTGCAAAGAAAGGCTTTTCCTTGATGCCCCCGACATGCCTTGGAATAAATGAGATGGATGGCCTGTCAAACACCCTTCTAAAGTGGCAAGACGGCAATCGCCTCGTGGCCTCTCACGCTCTGTCCACCGAGGATTGCACAAGGTCGGCGTTTCCGACGCAGGGCGGAGTGCTTCAAGTAAAACGGGTGCTCCGCGACCCCTGTTTTGCATACTCCCCGAACTGCTTCGAGCGAGGTGCTAAGAGGGGGATTGCGCGAGGCGCGCTTTTCCGCCGTACAGCGGAGTGCTTCAAGTAAAACGGGCGCTCCGCGACCCTGTTTTGCATCTCCCCGAACTGCTTCGAGCTAGCTCGGACAAGGGGGATTGCGCGAGGCGCGCTTTCCCTTTGGGGGGGGCTTCAAGCAAAACGAGCGCTTCGCGCCCCTGTTTTGCATTCTCCCCGAACTGCTTCGAGCTAGCTCGGACAAGGGGGATTGCGCGAGGCGCGCTTTCCCTTTGGGGGGGCTTCAAGCAAAACGAGCGCTTCGCGCCCCTGTTTTGCATTCTCCCCGAACTGCTTCGAGCTAGCTCGGACAAGGGGGATTGCGCGAGGCGCGCTTTCCCTTTGGGGGGGGGCTTCAAGCAAAACGAGCGCTTCGCGCCCCTGTTTTGCATTCTCCCCGAACTGCTTCGAGCTAGCTCGGCAGTTCGGGGAGAATGCAAAACGCCCGCTTTCGCGGGCGTTCTACTTGGCGGAGAGGGGGGGATTCGAACCCCCGGTACAGTTTAACCCGTACGGCAGTTTAGCAAACTACTGGTTTAAGCCACTCACCCACCTCTCCAATTCGGGCGGCAAATATAGCCGCGACTTTGGAACTTTGTGATCCCGGTTGGATTCGAACCAACGACCGCCAGCTTAGAAGGCAGGTGCTCTATCCATCTGAGCTACGGGACCGTACCGATCCGCGAAAATAGAACCTGCTTTGACAACCAAAGTGTTTTGCTTGTCCAGCAAGGCATTCGATAGGCTCAGATGGATAGAGCATGAGGCCGGTTTGCGCTGCGCGCTGGCCATCTGAGATACGGGACCGTACCGATCCGCGAAAATAGAACCTGCTTTGACAACCAAAGTGTTTTGCTTGTCCAGCAAGGGATTCGATAGGCTCAGATGGATAGAGCACTGTGCCGGTTTTGCGCATCGCGCAGGCCAGCTGAGCCAGAGGCAGTCCGTTCGTTGAACGCCATCCCCACCCTGCTCCGTACCTTTGCCGCCCAATTCAAAAACCCATTCCCATGGCCCGTGAAGTCGTTATCGTATCCGCCGTCCGCACCCCCATTGGCTCCTTCGGGGGCGCTCTTTCCACCGTGCCTGCTACCGAGCTGGGTGCCGTCGCCATCAAGGCCGCCGTGGAGAAAGCAGGCGTAAAGCCGGAGGAGGTGAACGATGTGATCATGGGCTGCGTGCTGCAGGCCAATTTGGGCCAGGCACCCGCACGGCAAGCGTCCATGGGGTCCGGACTTCCGGAGAACATACCTGCTACTACCGTGAACAAGGTGTGCGCCAGTGGTATGAAGGCCATCATGATCGCCACCCAGGAGATCCTGCTCGGTGATGCCGAAGTAGTGGTGGCCGGCGGCATGGAGAACATGAGCCGTACGCCATATTATGTAGAGAACGCCCGCTACGGTTATCGCTTTGGCGATGGCAAGTTGATCGACGGCATAGGCAAGGACGGACTGCTGAACGTTTATGACCAAAAGGCCATGGGCGTCTGCGCCGACCTCTGCGCCACCGAGGAGAAGATCAGTCGCGAGGAACAGGATGCCTTCGCCATTGAGAGCTATACCCGCAGCGCCAAGGCGTGGAAGGAGGGCAAGTTCAAGGACGAGGTGATCCCCGTGACGGTGAAAGGTCGCAAAGGCGACACCGTGGTGAGCGAGGATGAGGAGTACTCCAATGTGAATTTCGAGAAGCTCAAGACGCTGAAGCCCGTCTTCACCAAGGAGGGCACCGCGACCGCTGGCAATTCCAGCACCATCAACGATGGTGCGGCCGCCCTGGTGTTGATGAGTGCCGAGAAGGCAAAGGCGCTTGGCTTGAAGCCGCTCGCCAAAGTGATCGGCTACGCAGATGCTGAGCAGGCCCCGGAATGGTTCACCACCTCCCCTGCCAAGGCTGTTCCCATTGCCGTGAAGAAAGCCGGCCTGAAGATGGAGGATATCGACCTGGTGGAATTGAACGAGGCCTTCTCCGTGGTGGGCATCGCCAACACGAAGCTGATGGGGCTCGATCCCGCCAAGGTGAACATCCATGGTGGCGCGGTTTCACTGGGGCATCCTTTGGGATGCAGCGGTGCACGCATCATGGTGACCTTGTTGCATGCACTGAAGCAGAACGGCAAGAAGTACGGCGCTGCAGGGATCTGCAATGGCGGTGGCGGTGCCAGCGCGATGGTGATCGAGGTGCTCTGAGTTTGGGCCCCGTTGTCAGCTGTCAGTTGTCAGTTGTCCGGCTCCCACGCCACAGCTTCAGCGACGGAGGGTTGTCAGCCTGCCCGGGAGTTGACCAGGTTGTATAGCTGCTTGAGCCAAAGCTGCGGCAATGGTCTAACGCGTTTTATCGCTGATCTCGCGGTGAGGATGTTCTTCTTCAACATGCTCCCTGAACCGCACGGGTCGCTGATACAACTTGCCAATAGGTAGCTATGATCCGCCGCCCGTGGGCATTTGCGGGCGAATGCATTTTCGTCAACGTTCACCCGCGCAAAACTTCGCTCAGTGGTCCGTTGGTCCGATCATGGCTTGATGGACCTTCGCCGCCATGAGCGAAAATGACCAAGCCATCTGCCCATTAAGTATTGTACCCGTGCGCCGTGATCCGGATGACCGGGCCGAACAGGTGACCCAATGGCTCTTCGGCGAGACCGCCGATGTGCTGGAAAGCCAAGCCAAATGGACCCGGTTGAAGTTCCACCACGACGGCTATGAAGGTTGGGTGGACAACAAGCAGATCAGTCGTGCGCAGGACGGTGTGGACGTAAAGCCGGTGCGCTCGATCGAGCAGTTCATGCACGTGGATACGGCCATGGGTGCTTTGGTGATGCCGTTCGGCGCGGTGCTCCCCGCCTACTCTTCCGGACAGTTCGACATTGGTGCGGAGCGCCTGGCCTTCCCCGGCCGTACCACCGCCCAACCCAACGGCACGCCCGTGATGCGCATGCTCGCCCTGAAGGACCAATGGCTGAACACGCCTTACCTCTGGGGGGGGCGCTCGCCTTTCGGAGTGGATTGCTCCGGCCTCACCCAGATGCTCTTTTTGGTGGGCGGCATCCAGCTGCCTCGCGATGCATGGCAACAAGCGGAGCTCGGCACCGCAGTGGACCTGATCGACCTCGCCACCTCGGGTGACCTCGCCTTCTTCGATAATGAAGAAGGGAAGATCACACACGTGGGCATTGTGTTGGAGAAACGCAGGATCCTGCATGCCTCCGGGAGGGTACGCATCGATAGCTTGGATCAGGAAGGCATCTTCAATGCAGCGGAAAAAAAGTACACACACAAGCTGCGCACGGTGAAGCGGGTGGTATGAAGGATTGATACCCGCGATCAACCTCCGCTGAAGTTGTTAGACTTGCCAAGTCCGGCTTGACGGGCTTTTCGGCACCGCCTGGAAATGGAGGAACGCAAGATCTACACCCTACGCCAGATCGGCAACGCGATCAAGAAACGGATCGAAGAGGCTACACAGGGTGCGTCGTTCTGGGTGAAGGCGGAGATCGCATCCATCAATGTGGGCAAGCATGCCTATCTGGAATTGGTGCAGCACCAGGACGGTGAGAAGGTGGCCGTGATGCGTGGTGCGATATGGATGACCACTTTGCATCGCATCCGGCAGGAACTGGGGGACGAAAGCCGCAACATCCTCAAGGATGGCGTGGAGATCCTCTTCCTTGCCAAGACCAACTATCACCTCGTTTACGGGCTCAGCCTGGTGATCGAGGAGATCGACCTGAGCTTCAACATCAGCGAGTTGGAGCGTCGCAAACGCGAAACGATCGCGAAGCTGAAGGAAGAAGGCCTCTACGATCGCAACCGTTTCATGCGGCTACCGATGGTGGTCCAGCGCATCGCCTTGGTCGCCTCCCACGGTACGGCCGCGTATGCCGATTTCATGAAGCACCTGGAACACAACGAGCACGGCTACCACTTCCATGTACGCCTGTTCCGATCCGCCGTGCAGGGCGCCACGGCCGCTCAGGAGTTGCGCGCGGCCTTGGCAAACATTGATACGGACCGGTTCGATGTTGTGGTGTTCATCCGCGGCGGCGGCTCGAAGCTGGACCTGGAACCCTACAACAACCTGGAGCTGGCGCGCATGGCCGCACAAATGCGTATCCCCGTCCTCACCGGGATCGGGCACGATGTGGACATCTCCGTGCTGGACCTCATCGCGCATGGCCACCACAAAACGCCTACGGCAGTGGCTGATTTCATCGTGGACAAAGCCCTGTACTTCGAGACTTCGATGACCGGCATGCTGGTGCAGGTCCACAACGCGATGCTCACCTCCTTCTCCGATCGCAAGGACCAGTTGAGCACCTTCAAGGAGATGATGGCCATGCGGCCCACCGCGCTATGTCGCGCCGAACGGGGCAACCTCCATACCTATACCGGCCAGTTCGCGCGCAGCATCACTGACCGCATAGCCATCTCCAGCAAAATGCTGGATGCCCATGCACGGGACCTGGCCGTACTTCCGCGCAACAAACTGGTCCTTCTGGAAGCGGCACGGATCCGCGAGCTGAGCACCTCCCTGTCCGGCATTGCACAACGTGGCTTCCAATTGCTGCTCGGTCGGCTGCAAGGCATGGACGATGCCATCCAGTTCCTCTCGCCCGATAAACTGCTCCAACGTGGATTCAGCATCACGCGCAAGGACGGTAGCGCAGTAATGGATGCGGGCAGCTTGCAACCCGGTGACCGTCTGGAGACGACCTTTGCCCACGGAAAGGCCTGGTCCACCATCAACACGATAGAACCCGATGAAGAAGGTTGAAGAAAACCTCACCTATGAAAAAGCATTCGCGGAACTGGAGCGGATCATGCAGGACCTGCAAGAGGACAAGATCGGCGTGGACGAACTCACCAGTAAGGTGAAACGGGCCGTGGTGTTGATCACCTTCTGTAACGAGATGTTGCGGAGTACCGAGGCCGAGGTTGGGGCGCTGGTGAAGAAATTAGGGCTCTAAGAAGGTAACGGTAATGGCCAGCCGCGTTCATGCCCAGCCTGATCACTGCCGGTCCGCTCCCTTACTTTCACCGCTACGCCTGCCCGTGTGCCATGCCCACCTCTGGAACGAATAATTCCCGCACGGCTGCCGTCCTGCACCTCTTCCAGAGGCTGCTGGAGCGTTGGATCCCCTCCTCGCTCACCTTCGCGATATTGCTCACCGTGGTGGTGGCGCTACTGGCCTACTTCCTTACCGACGCTGGCCCAGTAGCCATCATCCTGGGATGGGGAGACGGCCTTTCGGGGCTGTTGGCCTTTATGACGCAGATGTGCCTGATCCTGTTGTTGGGCCACATGCTGGCCAACACTGCGCCGGTGCGCAAACTGCTGATCGCTTTGGCACGTGTACCTACCAGGGCCGCCTCGGCCTATGTGTTCGTCTTCGCGGTGGCTGCGGTAACCAGCATGCTCAACTGGGGTCTTGGCTTGGTTACGGGTGCGTTGCTGGCGCGGGAAGTGGCCGTGCAGTTGCGCTCCAAATGTGTGAAGGCGCATTTCCCGTTGCTGGTGGCGGCGGGCTATTCCGGCTTTGTGGTGTGGCACATGGGCTACTCCGGCAGCGGCCCGCTCACCGCCGCCACGCCGGGATCCTTCCTTGCCGAGGTGATGAACGGGAACACCGTGCCCTTGTCCCGCACCACGTTCGCCGCTTGGAACCTGCTTGCCGCCTTGGCGTGCATTGCCGCATGCGGGCTGCTCTTCCGGCTGATGGCGCCGCAAAAGGGTGCCGCCGTGCATGAGATCCCGGCCGGTATCACCTCAGGGTCATTGGGATCCGATGCGGAAGAGGTGGTAACGCCTGCCGACCGCGTCGATGCTTCGCGATTGCCTACCCTGCTCATCGGGCTGGCCCTGGTGGCCTACTTGGCGATCCACTTCATCCGGGGTGGCAGCATGACGCTGGACATGGTCAACTGGACCTTTCTGGCGTTGATCCTGTTGCTGGTGCGCAGTCCGTTCGAGATCATCCACCTTACCCGCGAAGCTGCCAGCAATGTGGGCGAGATCCTGCTGCAATTCCCGCTCTATGCCGGGATCATGGGCATCATGGCCTCCACCGGCCTGATCGCGCTGTTCTCCAACGGCCTTGTCGCCATTGCGGGCCCGCACTCGTTCGGCGTGCTGGCGATGTTCTCGGCCGGAGTGGTGAATTTCTTTGTGCCCAGTGGCGGGGGGCAGTTCGCCGTGCAAGGACCGATCATGCTCGATGCCGCCGCGAAATTGGGCGTGGATCCGGCCGTGGCGATCATGGCCGTGGCGTACGGAGACCAATGGACCAACATGCTTCAACCCTTCTGGGCCCTGCCCGTGCTGGCCATTGCCAAGTTGAAAATGCGCGACATCCTTGGCTACACGGCACTCACCGGTCTGGTCGCTGGCACGGTGATGGCCGTTGCGCTGTGGCTGGTGAGTTGAACCATTCCTTGGACGTGAATCCATATCGGATCTTCCGAAACAGCGCTGAGGATCCGGACGGGGTTTCCGCCACGGATGGAAGCGGCGGCTGGCCGTGGGCCCGGCCTTGCGGCGGCGTGGAGCGAGGAGGCGACGAAGGAGCCCCCACAGCCCCGCAGCCGCTGGGCGGGACAAGGACACCACAGCGGACAGCCGGTCAAGGCGGCCAACTGCATCTTCGGAAAAACCGCCATCCCGTCACCCTGCGATCCATTCTTCCGGTCATTTGTTCAGGTATAGGGCCTTTTGCCTGCTTGGAGCGAACTTTGATCATCGCCCAGCACGCAGTTGGAATTCCCATCCGCACACCGAATACCTACCTACATGGACTTGAACAAATTCACCATCCGCTCGCAGCAGGCCATCCAACAGGCGCAGACCATTGTCACCGGTCTGGGCCAACAGCAGATCGAGACGGGGCACCTGCTGAAGGGCCTCCTGGAAGTGGATGCCGACGTGACGCCCTTCCTGCTGAAGAAAATGAACGTGAACACGGCCACGCTGCAGCAGGCGCTGGACCGCATCGTAAATAGCTATCCGAAAGTGCAGGGCGGCGACATCGTGTTGAGCCGCCAGAGCGCGCAAGTGCTGAACAATGCCTTGGCATCGCTGAAGGAGTTCGGTGATGAGTTCGCCAGCGTGGAGCACTTGTTGATCGGCTTGGTAGAGGGCAGCGACAACGTGGCACAACTGCTGAAGGACGGCGGCGTGAACCGGAAGGACCTTATTGAAGCGATCAAGGAATTGCGCAAGGGCAGCAAGGTGACCAGCCAGAGCCAGGAGGAGACCTACAACGCGCTGAACAAGTATGCGAAGAACCTCAACCAACTCGCCAAGGAGAACAAGCTGGACCCGGTGATCGGTCGCGACGAGGAGATCCGGCGCGTGTTGCAGATCCTGACGCGGCGCACCAAGAACAACCCGATCCTGATCGGTGAACCCGGCGTGGGCAAGACCGCCATCGCGGAAGGCATCGCGCAGCGGATCGTGAGCGGCGACGTGCCGGACAACCTGAAGTCCAAGCAGGTGTTCAGCCTGGACATGGGTTCCTTGGTGGCCGGGGCCAAGTACAAGGGCGAGTTCGAGGAGCGCTTGAAGGCCGTGGTGAAGGAGGTGATCGGTGCGGAAGGCAGCATCGTCCTCTTCATTGACGAGATCCACACACTGGTGGGTGCCGGCGGCGGCGAGGGTGCCATGGATGCCGCGAACATCCTGAAGCCGGCCCTGGCGCGCGGCGAGCTGCGTGCCATCGGTGCCACCACCTTGAACGAGTACCAGAAATTCTTCGAGAAGGACAAGGCCCTTGAGCGGCGCTTCCAGAAGGTGATGATCGACGAACCCTCCCGCGAGGATGCCATCAGCATCCTGCGCGGCCTGAAGGAGAAGTACGAGAGCCACCACAAGGTGATGATCAAGGATGCCGCGATCATCGCCGCCGTGGAACTGAGCACGCGCTACATCAGCGACCGCTTTCTGCCGGACAAGGCCATCGACCTCATTGACGAGGCCGCGAGCAAACTGCGCATGGAGATCAACTCCAAGCCCGAGGAACTGGACGAGGTGGACCGCCGCGTGATGCAGCTGGAGATCGAGCGCGAGGCGATCAAGCGAGAGGGTGACCAAGGGCAATTGGAAGAGCTGAACAAGGAGATCGCGGAGCTGACCAATAAGCGCGATGCGCTGAAGGCCCGCTGGGAACACGAGCGCGGCCTGGTGGAAAAGATCAACGAGGCCAAGGACCTCGGTGAGCAATTGAAGTTCGACGCAGCGCAGGCCGAGCGCGAAGGCAACTACGAAAAAGTGGCGGAGATCCGATACGGTCGCATGAAGGAAGTGGAGGACCAACTCGCGAAGGCGAAAGCGGACCTCGCCGAGCTGCAGACCACCTCGAAGATGATCAAGGAGGAAGTGGACGTGGAGGAGATCGCCGCCGTGGTGAGCCGCTGGACCGGCGTGCCCGTTACGCGCATGTTGGAGGCCGAGCGCATGAAGCTGATCACCCTCGAGGACGAACTGCACAAGCGCGTGGTGGGGCAGGACCATGCCGTGCGCGCCGTGGCCGACGCCGTGCGCCGCAGCCGTGCGGGCATGGGCGACGAGAAGCGGCCCATCGGCTCCTTCATCTTCCTCGGCACCACGGGCGTGGGCAAAACGGAACTGGCCAAGGCGCTCAGCGAAGTGCTCTTCAACGACGAGCACGCCATGACCCGGATCGACATGAGCGAGTACCAGGAACGCCACAGCACGAGCCGCCTCGTGGGTGCCCCTCCGGGCTACATCGGCTACGAGGAAGGTGGCCAGCTCACCGAGGCCGTACGCCGCAAGCCGTACAGCGTGGTGCTGTTGGACGAGATCGAAAAAGCGCACCCCGACGTGTGGAACGTGCTGCTGCAGGTGCTGGACGACGGCCGCCTGACGGACAATAAAGGGCGCACGGTGAACTTCAAGAACACCATCATCATAATGACCTCCAACATCGGTTCGGAGATCATTCAGGAGAACTACGAGAAGATCGACGAGAAGAACCACCAGGAAGTCCTCGACAAAACGCGTGACCAGGTGATGGAGCGCCTGAAGCAAAGCGTTCGCCCTGAGTTCCTGAACCGCGTGGACGAGGTGGTCATGTTCGAGCCGCTGAGCCGGGCCAATGTGCGCGAGATCGTGAAGCTCCAGCTGGATGCCTTGATGGCCAAGCTCGCCGACCGCGACATGCTGTTGACGCCGAGCGAGGAACTGGTGGACCACATCGCACACCTTGGTTATGACCCGCAGTATGGGGCCCGCCCCATCAAGCGCATGATCCAGCGGGAACTGCTGAACGAGCTGAGCCGTTGGATCATCGAGGGCAAGGTGGAGCCGAACACACCGATGGTGATCGATGTCTTCGACGGTCAGATCGTCTTCCGCAAGCCGCTGGAAGATGAAGTGAACGTGGATGGTGCGGAGAAGAGAAAGCCGAGGAAGAAGGACACCTCCACCAAGGCTACGGCGGCTGAGTAGCGGAGTTCCAGGGACGGAACGCTGATCACGCGTTCGGAGATGCCCCGTGTCCTCCGAGCAGGTTTCAGCCTATCTTGTTGTCACTTTCAACACGACAGCGAATCCCATGAACAGCTTCTTCAAGACCATCATCGCCGGCTATGGCGCCAAGAAGCTCGGCGGCGGTTGCCTCAGCACCGTGGTGGTGTTCATCCTCATCTACTGGCTCTTGGGCACGTGTAATTGACGGCGGCGCATCGAACGCCAGTCCACCAAATGGGCCAGCGTGATGCTTTAGCCACCCATGGGTGTCACGGTACTCTAAGGATCGTTGATCGATCGTGCATAACCCGTTCCGCCGATATGGGATCTGCATCATCCACGCGATTAGTTTGCGTCCGATCATAGACGCACAACAATGACTTTTACTTCCCAGCTCGATGAGATGCTCATCGCCCTCCGCCAGACCCAAGCGAGGCTGCTGGCACCCTTGGACCATCAGCAATTACTATTGCCAACCGATCCGGAGATCTTCGTGGAGGACGTAATGTTCTATGTGATGGATGAATGGGCAGAGGACCTTCGAAAGGAAGGTCATGTTCTGGACGAGATCACTTCCTGGAAGGACCCCGTGAGTCACTATCCACGTTACGAACTTCGATTGCGCGGAGGTGCCGTGCTGGACATGCTCTTCACCGGCAATTACCCCGAAAGCCTGCACCTGCACATCAGCAAAGGCATGGCCAACAAGAACCAGTTCAGTGATGCACAAGCCATGGAAGTACCGCTGCTGGTGAGCAACGATCCCAATGCATTGCTCTTTTCCATCATCGGTGGACTGAAGGATTTCGCGAAAGCATGAGTCGAGTGATCGGTTGCAACCCCGTTGAATGAGCTTTCTGCTTTTCAAACTCCTACCCCATCAAAACGCTTTACATCGTTCGCCATGCCAAGAGCTCTTGGGCCGACCCTGGCAAGAGCGATTTCGAACGCCCTTTGAATGAGCGTGGCCTGCGGGATGCCCCGATGATGGCCAAGCGCTTCGCGGAGCGGAAGGAGCCGGTTGACCTGATGGTGAGCAGCTCGGCTGCACGCGCCATTGCAACGGCACGCATTTTCGCCTCCACGTTGGGGGAGATGCGGATCCGCGAGGAACAGGACCTCTACCTGGCTGATGTCCGCACGCTGATGTCCCAGATCGAAAAGCTGCCCGAAAGCTCCCGACAAGCGATGCTCTTCGGACACAATCCGGGCTTGAGTGAGCTGGTGGAATACCTGAGCCAAACCGGACCCGGAGACTTGCCGACATGCGCGATCGTGCGTATCGACTTCAGTGCGGAAAGCTGGAAGGAAGTTTCCGGAGGCACCGGCAGCTTGGCATGGTGGGATGCACCTAAAAGTGGATAGGGGGCTGATCCCAAGCGAGGCAAAGCCCAGTCCACTTCACAGCCTATCCCGATAGATCGTGCGCTTCTGCATGGAACCAAAGGGCCGCCAGATATAATATATCCGGCCGGCATAAACCTGTACGCGCTCGGGGTAGGCATTGGTCAAACGGATCCGATCGCCAATTCCGCCGGTGACCGGATCGATGCGCCGCAGCCAACTTGTGCCGTTGCGGTGGAACAACGCGTAGACCTGCTGGTCCGCAGCATCCTGCAATAAGCGACCTGACCAGAACTTGCCGTCGGCAACTCCTTGGTAGGTCAAGCCCACCTCCCCCACTTGAGCAAATGCACGATCGAACTTCCGAAGTCGTGAGCGTACATGATCGAAGACCAACAGCGTATCGCCCACCACGAACAAGGGCGCATACAAGGGCTTGAACCAAATGTTCCGGCTGAAACCGCTCATGTACCCTGCAACCACTTCCTTTTCCACACCCAGATCGGCTGCCAGATTCATCGCCGCCACCTTCTCCGGCCCCTTCAGGTATTTGTATTCACTGCGGAAAAGATCCATCATGAAGGTGTCCACTACCGAGCAGATCCTGAGGGTGGAATCCTCCATGGGGTCGAAGGCCAAATGATCGAGTGCAGGATAGATCGCGTTCGCGTTCGAGCCTACTACCCATCCGGGAATGCTGTCCGTCCATGGCAAGACCGCACGGCGCAACTCGTCCAGGCCGAACGGAAGAAGGACCAATGCCTCTCCTTCCCGCCCGACGCTGTATGCCCGGCGTGTCCCCTCGATCAGCACATCGTTCCGCAGATCATGCCGTAGGCCGAATACATCTTCCGGGACCGGGCAGGAAGCCACTTCCTGGAACAGCGTATCCAGCAATACCAAGCGCACATCACGAAGGATCTCCTTGCCCGCATCCGCTTGGCTACGCACCATGCGCGGATGCTCATAGGCCAACACCCAGAGGCCTGCGGCGTTGATCAACAGATCTGCAGCATGCAGGTCGGGACGTTGGAACACGACCTCAGGCTCGGCTCGCCCTACTGTGACCTCACCCAACTGATAGTCCCGTGGGACCAGTTGAACCACCCACGGCCCCCGCTCTACCACGGTGCTCGGGATACGGATCTCCAATGCACGATAGCTCACATGTTCAAAGCGGACCAGCACGTTCGCATGTGTACCCAATTGAAGCCGTGCCTTTCCATCGTCATCGGTGACCCCTTGCGGCATGCCATCCACGGTGACGGATACATTAGGAATGGGATGCGCATCCAGGCTGTCCACCACAAGCACCATCCGCTCACCAGACTGTGCGAGTACGCTTCGCTGGCCGATCAGCACCGCGAGGGCGATCAACAGGAAATGAAAGATCATGGCCCGCATCCTCATCCTATGGAAGATGCAGCAGTAGACCGGAATACATGATCCATGTTGCGGCGCTATCGGGTTTCCGGAGCATCCATACTACGTGTATCGCGGAGCATAAGCACAAAGGCACCAGTGCCAAGGACACATGCGAAGCCGAAAAGCGGCCATGGGAATGCCGCCGGTTGGTATTGCTCCAAGGCGGACATGGCGGCCGTACCCACACGACGGCCAGGCTCCAACGAACCCAAGTAACGAATGGGGTCCACCATGAAGGTATAGAGCATGATCAACCCCGCTGTGATCAACAGGAACCACTGTAACGATGTAGGTTGATAATTGGCATTCCGCTCCCGTCCGCGCAGGATCAGCACGGCGAGAATGAGCAGGCCCATGGAGATCAAGCAGGGTGCTAGCACCGGGCCCACCCACACAGTTGGCAACAGGAAGAGCACATCCCATGTTAGCAGGCTTTCCGGCCAGCCGAGAAGCACTTTCAGGAAGACGTAATAGAAGAGGTCCCACACGGCAAAGGCCCAGCAGAACCATGCGAAACGCTCCAATCGGTTCCGCGAAAGCAAGGCTGCCGGGGCCAATAGCATCACTAGTGTGGCAGCTTCGCGCAGCAACTCGGCAACCACCAGTTGCGGTGCCATGGATACCAAGGGAAATGTGAAGCCTGTCGGATAATAGATCGCGCGTAAGTACACCACCACGGTGGCTTCCAGGAAGCCCATCGCCACGGCGAATGCGGTGATCCACGGCAGCACTTGCCTCCAAGGTCGTTGCCCTTCCATCAGGCGCGTACCTTGGGATCGCATCACTTAGCTATCGCTCGGTTGGTCCGAAATGCTCACGACGCCTTCACCACCCAGCCATGTGTATCGGCCACGCGGCCACGGCGGATGTCATCAAGCATCTTACCGATCAACAATACTTCACTGTCCGGCTTCAGTTCGGGCAGTTCGAGGTCCTTCCCTTTGTAGCCGATCACGCGGATCGGCGCGATGGTGGCCGCAGTGCCTGCACCGAATGCTGCAGTGACCTTTCCGTTACCGAGTCCGGCGACCACTTCCTCCACGGTGATCTTCCGCTCCTCAACCCGCAGGCCTTTCTCGCGGGCCAATGTGAGAATGCTATCGCGGGTGATCCCGGGCAGGATCGTGCCGTCCAAACTGGGGGTGGTGAGCACACCGTCGATGATGAAGAAGACGTTCATGGTGCCGCTCTCCTCGATGTACTTATGTTCGATCGCATCGGTCCATAGCTGTTGGTGGTAGCCTTCATTCTGTGCCATCTTGGAGGGGTAGAGTCCACCGGCGTAATTCCCCCCGCACTTTACTTCTCCCGTACCACCGGGAAAGGCCCGGCTGTACTCCAGCTCCATGCGCACCCGCAGGGGTTCCTGATAATAGCCGCGCACAGGGCTGATGAAGATCATAAAGCGGTACCCATCACTTGGCTTCACGCCGATGTATTCATCGCTGGCGAACATGAAGGGCCGGATGTAGAGCGCTGCATCGTTCCCTTTGGGCACCCAAGCGGAATCCATACGCACCAATTCCTTCAATCCTTCCAGGAACACATCTTCCGGCAGTTCCGGCATGCACATTCGGCGGGCACTCCGGTTCATACGGGCGATGTTCGCTTGCGGCCGGAAAAGCACCACCTCACCTTGTTCATTCCGGTATGCCTTCATCCCTTCAAAGATGGTCTGGGCGTAGTGAAGCACCAAGGTGGCAGGGCTCAACTCCAGATCACCGAACGGCATGATCTGTGGGCGCTGCCACGCCCCGTCCGCATAGTCCATTATGAACATGTGATCGGTAAAGACACGACCGAACGTCAGGTTCTCCAGATCGGTCTCTGGCAGGCGTGAGTGCTCAATTCTTTTGATATCCATATCCGGTTCAGTGCTGATCATCGCAATACAGTTTGTGTCCAAATGTAACCCCTTCAGCGGGTATGGGAAGTACGCGCGGACGCGTATCCTTGTGCTTCCAAATGACGCGTGATATCCACGAAGTGCTCCGCGAAGTGTGGGGTTACAGCAGCTTTCGCCCCATGCAGGAGGAAGTGGTGCGCGCGGTGATGGGCGGTAACGACACCTTGGCGTTGATGCCCACCGGGGGCGGAAAAAGCCTCTGCTTCCAAGTACCAGCCTTGGCCATGGGCCGCCTGTGCATCGTGGTGTCCCCCTTGATCGCCTTGATGAAGGACCAAGTGGAGCGGCTGAAGAAAAGCGGTGTGCGTGCCGTGGCCGTTACCAGCGGCATGGGCCATGTGGAGATCGAGAACGCCTTGGAAAGTTCAGCCTTGGGCAAGATGGACTTCCTCTATGTCTCCCCGGAACGCTTGGGTTCCGACCTGTTCAAGGCACGACTTCCACGCATGCCTGTTGGCTTGATCGCAGTGGATGAAGCCCATTGCATCAGCCAGTGGGGCTATGATTTCCGGCCGGCATACATGTTGATCGGCAGCCTGCGCGAAGTACACCCGAAAGTGCCCATACTGGCACTTACGGCATCGGCCACACCTGAGGTCGCCCAGGACATCATGGAGCGCTTGGATTTCCGGAAGCAACACAAACTGCGTGGTTCCTTCCGGCGACCTGAACTCACTTTCTGGGTGAGCCATGGTGAGGACAAGCTTGGCCGTTTGTTGCGTATAGCAAACCATGTGCAGGGAACCGGGATCGTATATCTGCGTGATCGGCGCGGAACGACCCGCATCGCGCAGTTCCTGCAACAGCACGGTATCAGCGCACAAGCGTACCATGCCGGGCTCGCTATCGACGAACGCGATCGCATTCAGAAGGACTGGACGAGCGGGGCCATCCGTTTTGTGGCGGCCACCAACGCCTTCGGCATGGGCATCGATAAGGCCGATGTGCGGAGCGTGATCCACATGGAGCCACCGCCGGACATGGAGAGCTACTACCAGGAGGCTGGCCGGGCCGGTCGCGATGGCCAAGCCTCATTCGCCTTTCTACTGGCCCATCCATCGGACGAAGCCAAGCTGCGTGATAAGCTCGAGGCCTCCTTCCCCACGTTGAATGAAGTGAGACGCGTCTATCAAGCGTTCGCCGACCAACATGGCATCGCATTGGGCTCCGGGGAGTTCGAGGCCTACAACTTGGACCTTGCCGAACTGGCGCGACGCGCTTCGCTGGCCATGCCGAAAGTGAACAGCGCCATGAAGGCCCTTGAACTCGACGGCCGCATCGCGCTGTCCGAAAGCGCCCGAACACCATCGCGTGTGCTCATGCGTGCCGGTGGGGATACCATCCATGCGTTGCGCGTGTCGGATAATCGTGTGGGACCGTTGCTGGAAACCATGCTGCGTTTGTATGGCGGACTTTTCGAAGAACCCTCCATCATCGATGAAACGCTTGTGGCAAAGCATCTTGGCCGGTCCGTATCACACGTACGCGCTTCCCTCCATGAACTCTCCCGGGACAACGTGCTCTTCTATCGGCCCCGGAACGATTCGCCCACGGCCACCTTGCTCACTCCACGAGCGGATGCACAGACCTTGGCGCTGAATAAGGAGGCCCTGCACGCACGGCAGGAGCGTGCACGCAAGCGCATGGAGGCTATCATCCACTTCACCTTTCATGATAAAGGCTGCCGCGAGCTGGCCGTGCTGCGCTATTTCGGCGAGGCCGGAAAGCAACCTTGCGGCCGCTGCGACAACTGCAAGGCCATGCGCAATGCGAACACTGTGGCCGAGCCACCCGTTCGTTGGATGATCGATGAAGGACGGTCGTTGACCGGAAGGAGCAAGGAATGAAAAAGCTGCCACGAGCATTCTATGCCCGCCCCGACGTGGTGGCGGTGGCCCGTGAACTGCTCGGCAAAGTGTTGGTGACACGGTTTGACGGGATCATCACTTCGGGCGTGATCACTGAGACCGAGGCCTACATGGGTGCCGGTGATCGTGCCTCACACGCCTATGGTGGTAAGGTGACGCCTAGGAACAAAGTGATGTACGGTGAATCCGGAGTAGCCTACGTTTATCTGTGCTATGGCATCCACCACCTCTTCAACGTGGTGACCAATGCGCCGGGTATTGCGCATGCCGTATTGGTGCGTGCCATCCATCCGCTAAAAGGAAAGGATATGATGCTCCAGCGACGGAAGAGCACCAAGCTTACCACAGGTGGACCGGGTACGCTTACCCAAGCATTGGGTATCCTTACTGAACATAGCGGGACCGACCTGCTCGGCGACCTGATCACCATTGAAGACCACAAGATCATCGTACCCGATAACGAAGTCATCATCGGTCCTCGTATCGGCGTGGACTACGCCGGTGAGGATGCCTATCTTCCTTATCGTTTCCATTTTCATCCCCACATACTTGAATGAACAGACGGATACTTTTCATGGGTACGCCGGCATTTGCCGTAGCCTCGCTCAATGCACTGATTGAGGCCAAGCTCGATGTGGTCGCCGTGGTGACCGCTCCGGACCGACCTGCGGGCAGGGGGCGGCAATTGCGCATGAGCGCTGTGAAGGAGCGCGCCTTGGAACTCAGGCTTCCCATCCTGCAGCCGGAGAACCTCAAGGACATCGAGTTCCACAAGCAGTTGGATGCCTTGAATGCATCCTTATATGTAGTGGTCGCATTCCGCATGTTGCCGGAAGCGGTTTGGAACAGGCCGGAGCGCGGCACCCTGAACCTCCATGCTTCCATGCTGCCGAACTATCGCGGAGCAGCGCCGATCAATTGGGCGCTGATCAATGGTGAAACGCACACGGGTCTCACGACTTTCTTCATCAACAGCAAGATCGACACGGGCGATATCCTACTGCGCGAAGTAGTGGAGATCAAGCCACAGGAAAACGCCGGGGAGTTGCATGACCGCATGATGCAGATCGGCGCCACACTTTTGGTACATACCGTAAAGAATGTTCTGGACGGGACGGTGGAGCCTATCATGCAGACCGACTTCGTCGGTGACGATGTACATGACGCACCCAAGCTCACCCCGGAGAATTGCCGACTGGACTGGAGCCTTTCGGCACAGCGCAACCACGATCATATCCGTGGTCTCTCCCCTGCTCCCGGCGCATGGACCCATTGGAAAGAGAAGGACCATCCCGATCGCCAGTTCAAGGTGCTCTCGGCGCAGGTGGCCACGGACAGTGGTAAGCATCATGTTCCGGGAACAGTGACCATTAGCAATGGTCGTCTGTTGATCCATTGCGGCAAGGGGGTGATCGAAGCGCTTGAGATCCAGATGCAAGGCAAGCGCCCCATGGATGCGAGCTCATTCCTGCGCGGATTGCAGCGGCGAACCGGTATTACTGTGGGCTGAACATCCGGTACTGAACAAGGCCTATTCCGGACCGAAAGCACAAAACGCCTATTGCCGACAGTCGAAACCCTTGGTATCAGTGGAAAAGCGGGCGACTTATGAACAAATGGCCCCATTTTTCAACATTTCCCGCACGAACCTCGGGAAACCCTTGACAGCAGGGCCTTCGCGGATACATTTGCGACGAGTCTTCAAACAAACACCCAAAAACAATCAAAAAACATGGGCATGAACAAAGCAGAATTGATCGAGTCGATCGCCGCTGAGGCGAAGATCTCCAAGGCGGACGCCAAGCGTGCCTTGGACGCATTCGTGAACAACACCACGAAGGCATTGAAGAAAGGTGATCGCGTGGCCCTCGTTGGCTTCGGCACCTTCAGCGTCACCAAGCGTGCAGCCCGCAAAGGTCGCAACCCACAGACCGGCAAGGAGATCAAGATCGCTGCCAAGAAAGTGGTGAAGTTCAAGGCCGGTGCGGACTTGAGCAAGAAGGTGAAATAAGAACCATCCTATTTTGAGAAAAGGTCCTCCATTCGTGGGGGACCTTTTCTTTTGTACCCACATCATATCCCCTATCATGTTCACCGACGCCGAGCGCTATGCCCAACTCGCTCCCTTCATTTCGGAAAACAAGCGTGAACTCTTCGAGCGCATCGCGAACGAGCGGACCCGCCATGTAACCGTGGTACTCGAGGACATCTACCAACCGCACAATGCCAGTGCCGTGGTGCGCACTGCGGACCTGCTCGGGGTGCAGGATATCCATATCATAGAGAACAGGAACAAGTACACCGTGAACCCCGACGTGACGCTGGGTTCCTCCAAGTGGACGGACATGATCCGCTATCGCGAACGCGATACCGATAATGCGATGGCCTGCGTGGCACGGTTGAAGGCGGGCGGCTATCGCATTGTGGCCACCTCACCGCGGGCGGAGAGTGTGACCCCGGAATCCATTCCATTGGATACGCCCATGGCCTTCTGTTTCGGCACCGAGCTCACCGGGCTTAGTGATGCCATGCTGGCGCAGGCGGACACCTTCCTTCGGATACCCATGCATGGCTTCACCGAGAGCTTCAACATCTCCGTTTCAGCAGCGATCGTACTCTATACCGTGATGCAACGCTTGCATAACAGCGATGTGAATTGGCGATTGAGTGCGAAGGAACTTGATGCGTTGAAATTGTCATGGGCGCGCAAGACGGTACGATCCGCACATTTGCTTGAAGCGCGTTTCGATCAAGAGGCGAAGGACCAGCGCAAAAAATGAAACCGGAAGTACAACGTATCTCCACGTCGCTCGGCGACGGGTATTGAGCGTAAAGCGCATGCCCCTTCTCCTGAGATGATCATGCAGGTGGATCATCTTCTCGCGCGATGTTCCAACTCCTTGCATCATGTGACCATCTGCTTCCGCATCATTTTTTTCTTGCGGACATCACTTATTTGCATCACGTCCATCCCTCATTCAATAATGTTATTCCCACTGTGGGATCGCCACGACCATACATCAACGCACCTCTGAAAGCCAAGAGATACCAAGGCTTTCAGAGCGATGCTCGAAAAGGTGACCGATGTGTTCGATCGCGATCCACGTCATTCATCGTCATGGTTCTTAACACAGATACGTGGAGAAATGAAACACCTGCAACACTGTGTGCGTTACAGGTTGCGGATAGATTTGGATCAAATCCTAAACACTCCAGACAATGGGTAAAGGTGATATGAAGACGAAGAAAGGCAAGCGTACCGCTGGCAGCACAGGCAAGGCTCGTCCTGCCAAGAAGCGCACGGTAGCCACTGCCAAGAAGGCTGCAGCGAAGAAGGCTGCGCCGAAGAAAAAAGCAGCGCCGAAGAAGGCAGCCGCTAAAAAAGCAGCGCCGAAGAAGGCAGCAGCTAAAAAGGCAGCGCCGAAGAAGGCAGCCGCTAAAAAGCCAGTAGCCAAGAAGGCCGCAGCCAAGAAGGCAGCGCCGAAAAAGGCAGCAGCCAAAAAGCCGGCAGCCAAGAAGAAGGCAGCGCCGAAGAAAAAGGCAGCGGCCAAGAAGAAGTAAGCGGCACAGTGCTACAGAAGCAAAGACCCCCGAGAAATCGGGGGTCTTCTGCATTATGGAGGTACGTGCTTACCGCGTGATCACGGTTGCAAGCGCATGCGTTGCCAACTTCCATCCTGGAAACGCTCGAAGGCAAGTCGATCATGCAAGCGGCTCTCTCTACCCTGCCAGAATTCAATGCGTACGGGCCGCACCAATATGCCTCCCCAATGTTCCGGACGTGGGACCTCTTGTCCTTCGAAACGTTCGCTCCATCGTGCAAACCGTTCTTCCATCGCCTCACGATCTTCCACAGTGCGGCTTTGATCACTACTCCAAGCACCGATCCGGCTGGCGCGCGGACGCGATGCGAAGTATGCATCACTCTCTTCCGCAGGCAGCTTCACAGCCTTGCCTTCCACACGCACCTGCCGCTCCAATACCGGCCAGAAAAAAGTGAGCGCTGCCCGGGGATCACGTTCCAGGTCCATCGCCTTTCGGCTGTTGTAGTTGGTGTAGAACACGAATCCGCGTGTGTCAGCCTGGCGCAATAACACCACCCGGCAACTGATGCTCGCACTGCCGACAGTGGATAGCATCATTCCATTGTGATCGGGCTGCCCGCTCCGTTCCGCTTCATCCAACCATTCCAGGAACACCTTCATCGGATCCGTGCCCGCCGTTTCTTCCGAGAGTGAACCCTTACCGTATTCAGATCTCAATTCCACCTTACGTTCCTCACTCATGGCCTCGTGTTTTATCCGATGCGGCGAAGTTACCGGTCCGCCATCACAGCGGGATCACGTACTTTTAAACCATTGCCCATGGCCCACGACCCCCTCGATCTCGATCCGCCCAATCCCTTGCCCCCACAGCCTGGTACTCTTCTGGTGAGTGGACCATTCCTTGCCGACCCGTACTTCCGAAGAGCAGTGATACTGCTGTGCATGCATGACGATGAAGGTTCCTTCGGCCTTGTCCTGAACCGCCCGATCGATATGGCCGTGGCCGACCTGATGGAGGAAATGCCGAACGTACCCTGCCCGGTGGGCCTTGGTGGGCCGGTGCAAAGCGGCAACCTGTTCTACTTGCACACGCTGGCCCCACGTATTGAAGGGAGCCTGCACGTAGTGGACGATATCCATATGGGGGGCGACTATGAACAACTGCGTGCGGTACTGGCCGCAGCACCGAAGCTCGCCAAGCATGTACGCTTCTTCGTGGGCTATAGTGGTTGGGGAGAAGGTCAATTGAACAAGGAGATCGAGCAACGTGCTTGGCTTGTTCATCCGGCCAACAAGCGCTTGGTGATGCAGGCGCGCACCACCGACCTCTGGGCGGAGACCTTGCGCATCATGGGCCCTGCCTATGCTCCGCTCGCGAATTTCCCGGAGGATCCGTCGCTCAACTAGCTCAACACTTTCTTCACCAACAAGTCCTGCAAGCGCAGCGCCATGCGATGGCCGTACCGCTTAGTGCGATATGCTCCCACCCACTGCACACCCGATGGTGCGTTGGTGAAGAAGAGTTCATCGGCCACCAGCAGGTTCTGCGGATTGAGTGAACTCTCGTAGACTTTGATGCCATTCTCCAAAGCGATGTTGATCACTTGCATGCGCATGATGCCACCCAAGCAGCCATCACTAAGTGGAGGCGTGTACAGCACGCCATTGCTGACGATAAAGAGGTTGCCGGAACTGCTCTCGATGATATTGCCGCGATCATTCTGAAGGAGGCAATTGTCCAAGTGATGTTCGATGCTCCACAGGCTCGCCATCACATACAATTGAGAGTCCAAGGTCTTGTGTACTGAGAGCAGATTCACCGGCTTACGCATCTCGGGGTAAAGGTCCACAGTGTATCCCCGTTCGTTCAGGATGTACGTTTCACGCTCCACTGGGAAGAGTTCCAACGCGAAGGCACCCGTATTACGCTCCGGCCTGAAATAGCCCGCTGAATCACGGAACACCGTAAGGCGACAACGTGCATTCACCATTTCGTTCCGCTCGATCAGTTCACTGATCGCCATCTCCAATTGATCGCGACCGAGACCCTTGGGCATCTCGATCCGAAGCACCTTCAACCCTTCCATCAAGCGGGCCCAGTGGGCATCAAGGAAACAGGCCCGCCCACGCACGATCCGCATGGTCTCGAATACGCCGTCGCCATAATGGAAGGCCCGGTTGTCCAATGGGATCACCGGTTCATCGCCGGGATAGAGCTTTCCGTTCAGGTTCACAAATGCTGCCATCAGATCATTCCTTCATGTTGCAATAGAGGCATCAACTTCTGGTTCGGCGCTACCAGCACACCACGGACACCCACACTGTTCGCGGCATCCACATCCCGTTGGCGGTCGCCCACCATCAGCGAACGCGATGGGTCGATGTGGAACCGTGCCAAAGCGCGTTCAACCAACAGACCACCTGGCTTTCGGCAGAGGCATAGACCTTGTGAGGGATGATGGGGGCAGTAATACACGGCGTCAAGATGAGTGCCCTGTAAGGCAAGCTGTCGGTGAAGATATTCATGAAGCCGCGCTACGTCCGCATGTCCATACAGGCCAAGACCGATCCCGCTCTGGTTGGTGATCACGATCACAAGGAGCCCTGCTTCCTGCGCAGCCTTCACTGCTTCGGCCACGCCCGGCAGGATCTCAAAATCCTCCATCCGCCAAGTATGCGATCCGCGCTCGCGGTTGATCACACCGTCGCGATCAAGAAAAAGTGCAGCTCTTCCCTCTCCCATATCAAAAACCGACCACATCGAAGAAGTGGCTCACCACATGCGGTCCCAGGATGGCGGTGAAGGCGATCCCATAGAGCGCGCCGAAGTAGTGGGCATCATGCGCGATGTTGCCCTGCCCGCGCTTGCTCATGTACCATTCATACGCCAAGTAAAGTCCACCGAAGATCCAAGCTGCCATGGGAATGGGCAGGAAGATCAGCATCAACTTCGTGTCAGGATGAAGCAGAATGAAGGAAAACACCACAGCTGAAGTGGCGCCCGAAGCACCCACCGCACGGTAGTTGGGATCATGCCGGTGTTTGAAATAACCGGGAAGGGAGCTCAGGACGATGCCACCCAGATAAAGGATGAGGTAAGGGATCAGGGGGTCGCGTCCGGTCAACTCGCCATAGGCGTTCTCCACAGCTGTGCCGAACATCCACAACACATACATATTCACCAGCAGATGCATCACGCTGCCGTGAACGAAGCCATGTGAGATGAAGCGGAACCAATCCTTGCGCTCGTGCATCACGAACGGCTGGAACAGCAAGTTCGTGAACAATTGCTGGTTGTTGAGCGCCGCCATGGAGACCAGCACCGTTACCACTATAATGACCAGGGTGATCGACATGGGCGCAAGTTAGCTGTGTGCCCGGACAGGTACGCTCCTGCACGGATGATCCAGGTTCCTTCAATACAGGAGGCAGCCTACCGACTATTTGCCGCGTTCGACGAAGAATAGTTCGCGCTCTCCCATTCCCTTAAGACCGATCAATCCGCGAGGTTCAACCCGAAGGTCCGGAGACCTCAATCGCCCATGGGTAGCCGTGGTAATGGTAACCCGCATCGGCTCCGATGAACTTTCCACGCGTGCGGCAAAATTCACGTCCTCACCGAATATGTCGTACTGGTAGTGATGCGCTCCGACTATGCCAGCGATCACGGAACCGGAATGCACCCCTATCCGCACTTTCCAAGCGGGTCCATTGCCTGTGCTTCGCCGTTTAAGGTGGTCGATCATATCCAAAGCTGCATGAACCCCGCGGTCCGCGTGATCAAACAATGGCCGGTTCAGACCCACAAGGCCCATATAGGCATCGCCGATCGTCTTGAAACGCTGTCCACCGCGCTCCTCCATGATATTGTCGAAGGCGCTGAACAGATCCGACAGTTCATCCAATAAGGTCTCTTTGGGCAATTGCTCGGTGAATGTCGTAAAGTCCACAAGGTCGCAAAAAATGAAGCTGAGCTCATTGATCTGTTCCGGCCGTGCAGTGCCTGTGGAGACCAACTGATGGACCACCCTGCGCGGCAGGAAATTGGTGAGCAGATGCTCTGTTTTTTTACGTTCACTCACAAGCTCCAGCTGCGTGTTGACGCGGGCCAGGAAGATCACCGGGTCGAATGGCTTCGCGATATAGTCCGAAGCGCCTGCCTCAAACCCCTTGGCTTCGCTACCGGGGTCATTCAGTGAGGTCAGGAAAATGATCGGGATCCCTTTGGTCCGGTCCTTGGCCTTCAATATTCTACATACTTCATGGCCATCCATCCCCGGCATTACCACGTCCAGTAAGATCAGGTCGGGCAGTTGTTCACTCCCCACGAGCTCCAAGGCTTGCGCTCCGGACTTCGCCACCTTCACCCGGTAGTCCTGGCCTAAAAGCCCCACCATCATGGTGAGGCTTTCAGAGGAATCATCGACAAGCAAAAGCGTCTGCTTTTCCTTGCTCATGATATTGCTTGCCCGGCTCATAATTGCAACTCCTTCATGGTATTGATGGCCTGGGTGAATTCCCAATCCATCGCTTGTTGGTGGGCGTGTTCCAAGATCTGCTTTGTTCCGGCATCGTCCGTTGAACCGACAAGGTCGCCGAGCAGGGCCACCGAGCTTGAATCGTGGTCCGTCAGTAGTATTATCACATCGGTGACTGCCGCGCGGAAGGACTCCTTCCCCATCGGCATTGTTGCTGCGGAACTTGGCTCAGTCGTGGCTCCTGCAAGATATTGTTCCATGTGACCAAGCAGATCCCTCAGGTGGAGTTCCATCGGCGCAATGGACTGAACCAATTCAGCTGCATCCACAGGTGTACCATTGGCCAAGAGCTGTTCCACTTTCCTGGCCGACCCGAGCAGTTCATCCGCCCCGAGGTTCCCGGCCGAACCTGCGAGCGTATGTACCCTACGGTGAAGCGCTTCATGTTCCTCCGCCCCCACCATCGCTGAAAGTTCATCCGGAACAGCCCCCCATTCCTTGATGAAGAGATTGAGCAGACCATGGTACGCCACCAGATCATTCCGCACCCTGCCTAACCCTGCCTGCACATCCAAACCAGGGATCTGGATCTTCACGTGTTCCGACCCATTGACCGGTTCGGTCGTCATGGCAGCGTGGATATCTCCTTCCGACGCGCCGCATAGCCATTGCAACAAGGTCTGGTAAAGTTTCACCGGATCGATAGGCTTGATGATGTGATCGTTCATGCCGGCGGCAAGGCTCTTCTCGCGCTCACCCTTCATGGCATGTGCCGTCATGGCCATCACCGGAATCTCATTTCCGCCGGGCAGCTGCCTGATCTGGCGCGCCGCGCTCAACCCATCGAGCACCGGCATCTGGATGTCCATAAGCACACCGTCGTAGTGTTTCGCCGCGAACATGCGCACGGCTTCTTCCCCATTGGCGGCATGATCCAACCGGATACCGGCATCCTGTAAAAGCTCGGCCGCCACTTGCCGGTTGATCTCATTGTCCTCCGCGAGGAGAAGTTCCTTCCCACCTAACATGGCCCGTACCCGGTCCATGTCCATGCGTTCCCGTGTCGTCTTGCGTACGCCCTCCAGATCGAACTTGAAGATAGCGTTCAGCGTGTCGAACAGCAAGGAGGGATCCACCGGCTTGATCAAGTACCCCTCGATGCGGCCCTCCGTCGCTGCGGATCTCACTTCCTCCAGGCCGAATGCCGTGACCATGAGCACCATAGGGGAGTCACTGAGGAATTCCTCCTTCAGAATGCGCGCTGCTTCCAAGCCATTCAAGCCGGGCATTCTCCAATCCATGATGATCAGGCTGAAGGGCCGCCCCTCGGTCATGCTGGTCCGAACAGCATTGAGGGCCAGGTCTCCGGAATCCACTGCAACCACTTCGAAGCCCATGTCGCGCAGCATATCCCCTTGTACCGTTCGTGCCATTGGGGAATCATCGACCAGCAATGCACGGACGCGCTCCTTGAACGGAAGCCGAAGTGCTTTCGGATCGTAGGCCACGCGAAGTCCTTGTTCGAGGGTAAAATGAAAGGTACTACCTGCGCCGGGCTCACTTTCCACCTGGAGCACCCCGCCCATCTTACGCACCAATCTATCGCAGATGGCCAGCCCGAGCCCGGTGCCTCCATATGTGCGCGTATGCGAAATGTCGGCTTGGACAAAGGGTTGGAAGAGGGTTTGGATCTGGGCCTTTGTCAGTCCGATACCTTGGTCCTTCACCCTGAAGGTGAGCGCACAACGGTCCTCGCCGCGCATTTCTGATTCGATCGAAAGCACGACCTCTCCCTTTTCGGTGAATTTCACGGCATTGTCCAACAGGTTGATCAGCACTTGCTTGATGCGCAACTCGTCACCCATCAGTTCGGCCGGCAGCTCATGTGAACGTTCAATGATGAATTCCACATCGCGCTTTTTGGACAGGCGACCGTTCACAATGTCCACGATGCTTTCCACCATCTCCTGAGTGGAATACACCAAGGTCTCGATCTCCAACTTCCCGGCTTCGATCTTTGAGAAGTCCAGCAGGTCGTTCAGGATGCGTAGCAGCGACTGTGCAGACCGGTCGATCTTGCCGATATAGTCTTGCTGTTGTGGTGTGAGGTCCGTGCGGGACGCCAGGAAGGTCAGTCCGATGATACCGTTCATAGGTGTGCGGATCTCATGGCTCATATTGGCCAAAAAGTCGCTTTTGGCGCGGTTCGCGGCCTCGGAGGCATCCCTCAGTTTTTCGATCTCTTGGATATCCGAGCGCAAGCGCACGTTGTGTTCCTTCACCTTATCCAAATAATGGCCGCCCACTGCTGCGAAAAGGCCGAGGAACAGGGGTGCCGTGTCGATGATCCACAACAGAACCGAGGACCGCTGCGTGGCGATGACCCCATCCAATGTGAACGGTCGCCCTGTAGCGGACAATTGTATCAGCGTTGCGATGACGGGAAAGCAACAACCGAACAAGAATCCATAGAGCGCATAGTTATGGACCTCTTTCTTGAAGAAAGACATGGCATAAATGTAAGTGGAAGCAGCGCTTTCCAACAGGAAATCTCGCGAATGACCCACTCTTGGTGCCGTTCAACCCGGGGACGTGCAATAAGCTTCTTAGCGAGCGTGGAAAGCGCAACGGCAGCAAGGCTTTCACCGGGACTAATCGTTGAATTAAACCGATACGGACAGGTCTGGGCCGTTGTACCGAGAAAAGTGCCCCCCGGGCAACGAAGTTGACCTAGCTACTTCGGACCATGAAGGAAATCCGATCGCATATTCCAAGAGGCCCCGATGGCTTGCGGCAATGGCGATCCGTCAATCGCAGCCGTGCTGTAGGCGGTGGTACGGAACCGGCGGAAGGTTGAAATAATGGGTGTTCTGCAACTCCATGCCATGCGGGAGCCAAGGCAAGTACAGAAAGGTATGAGTATCCACAGTGTCCGTTTTCAGGTCCTGGACCTTGTCCGTTAGGAATAGGGTCATCGCCTCTTCACCCATGCACCGGCTCAGCATCAAGGCATCCAGGCTGGTGGCCCAGCTGTTGTACCTGTACGGATCCTCCTTCATGTCCTTATTATCGGCGAAAAGCTTGGGGTGTTCGCGCCCAGCGGTATCCAATATGCACCGTAGACCGACCAGACGCTTCTGATAGGGTTCGCCATTTTTCACGATGAAGGAAAAGGAGTACGCGCTCAGGAGCAGAACCAGCAACGTGAGCGGCCACCGCAATGTGGCCCGATAGTAGAATTGGCTGAAGAGCAGCACAACCATGAAGATCGCCGGGGCGAAGGATTTTTCCATCATGGCATCGCTATCACCATCCGGGAAGGTGAGAATCGTGATCACCAGGAACCCGATGACCGATACGAACGTGAACAACACAGCGAGCCGCTTTCGATAAAACAAGGCAGCCAGAGTAAACAACACCAGAACGCCCAGATACTGATTCCATAGTCGACCTTCGATGAACTGAATGGGCCATAGGCCGAAAAATCCATGAATGTTGTTCCGCCAATCAGCCAATCGTGCATACTGCTTGGTGTCGTAGGAATCGGCAGGGGCCAATGCCGACTTCAAGACCAAAAAGACGAAGCAGGCCAAGATCATCACGGCGAACTCACGCCAGCTCAAACGCTTCTGCAAAAAGAAAAGCCCACAGACAAAGAATGTAATGAACAAGGCGTTCGGATGCACGAAGAGGCTCCAGAGCAGGATCATGCCCCACACGCCATAAACGACCATACGGCCACCAAGTCTTTCGCGGCTGGCCATGGCCCCATACAGTAAACAGCCCAGCACTACCAGCAAGTGGGTTTCGGTGGTGGCATGGAAGAACGTGGCCCCACTGCCTATCACCAAGGCCAATATGGTGGCCAAGGCGGCCTCCCTGCTATTGAATACGAACTGGTTGACCAAGAGCACCAACACATATAACAAGGAGAAGCTGATCGAGTACAGGTGGACCAACAGCAGCATGGGCACTTCCAACCATACCCCGAGGACCAACGGGATCTGCGTCGGGAACATGCCGAAGCGGCCTTCTTGAAAGAAGAAATCCTTCGTATTGATGGAAGTGAACAACTGATAGGAGCAATCCGTGTTCAGCATGCGCGCAACGGCATAGTGGATGCTGAATAGGACATAGGCCAGTGCCAGCAGATGGAAGAACTCCAAATGCTTCCCCCAGCTTCCTGCTCTGTTCAGGAGTCTCATGGCCGCTCAGGACAATTCGTTACAAATACCACGGATGCAGCACCTGCCGCCTCGATGGGCCGTGAGGGCAAGTGAGTTGGTGTATGTTCTGCAGACATGCAAGGTTGCGGGCAAATGTAAACCGCAACGCTACTGGTGAACAGGGTGCGGAGCGTGATGAACCGCAACGACTCATCGTTCGCAACAACTGAAAGGAAACCCATCGAAACGAACGTGCCATGAACGTCATCAGCTGATCAGGCCAACACCACGTACCTTTAATATGTATGGTCCCGCAAGATCCGCCAGCCTTCCGGTGTACGTATCCAGAAAAGGCTGAACCCGCCGGATAGTGTATCGCCTATTCGCAGTAATCGCCACCTTCCCGTACACCACGCATGATCCGCGCCTGCACCGAGGATCTCCAATCGGTCGAATTCGAGCTGACCCATGGTCCCGCGATCAGGGTAACGCATGGCATAGCGTGCTGTGACCCCCTCCTTGCCGCAGGTGCGCTCCTTCGCACTTATGAAGCACACACTATCCGCATACATATCCATGAAGCCTGGGATGTCCCCTCGGTTCCAAGCCTGTTCCTGCTGTTGCATCCCGGATCGGATAGCGAGGTGGTCCTCCGAGGTGAAGGACGGGGTAGTACAGGAAATGGGCAGAAGGACAAGCGGCAGGATGAGCACCTTGGACCTATCAAAATGATGCATGACGGTGGGGTTTTGGATCGCGCACGAAACTATGTTCACGCTCAGTGGTATTTCCTTGCATGAAATTGCGAGACATGTGGAATGCGCGAAAGCACGTAGTATCGCCCAAGGCTTCTGCTGGGGGCAGCAGGGATCGGCCATGTGCCTCGCGTCCCTTGCCGTTCATGGACGGTGCTTCCTGCCGGACCGTACCAACTTCCTATACGGCGCTTCGCAGCCACACACACTTTCGCATGCCTGCCTGCGGTTGGCGCGGTATTGCCCGCGTTGTGTGGGTGGGCGTCGTGGTGCGTGTATCTCGGGCCATAATTGAAGGCCGAGCCTTGAGTGCGTCCGGATACGCTACATCCACCATCAAAAAGCCCCTCAACTTACGCTGAAGGGCTTACTACTGTAAGAGTAGCGCGAGAGAGACTTGAACTCTCGACCTCAGGATTATGAATCCTGCGCTCTAACCAGCTGAGCTACCGCGCCATTTCGGGCGGCGAATATAGCATGGTGGCCGTAGCTGGGAAACTTAAGTCGACTTGCATGGAAAAGAGATCTGCTTATCTTTCCGCCAACCCAAACGCACTGTCCCCTACCATGGCAAAGTTGAAGACGAACCCTCGCTCAAAGGCCGCGAAGACCGCGAAACCTTCCACGAGCAGTGCCGCCGGTAAGAAAAAAGCATCTGCATCCAAGGGCGTTGCGAAGAAGGCTGCTACCAAAAAAACGGTGGCCAAGAAAGCGCCAGCTAAGAAAGCACCGGCCAAGAAGGCTCCGGTCAAGAAAGCACCGGCTAAGAAGGCACCGGCCAAAAAGGCACCGGCCAAGAAAGCTCCGGTCAAGAAGGCTCCGGCTAAGAAAGCACCGGCTAAGAAGGCTCCGGCCAAGAAGGCTCCAGCTACAAAGGCGACGGTACCTCCAACGCGCCCTGTCAAGGTGGAGGCAACAAGTCCAGCGGTCACGCCATCCCCTAAACCGGCCACTCCACCGGCTCGTCCTGCACAGGCCGCCCTGAAGCAGCGTTACCGGTTGGAGTTCTATCTGAACGCCTCGGTGGCCTCACTCTATGAACACATCAGTACGCCAAGCGGCTTCAGCAAGTGGTTCTGTGACGACCTGAATGTGATGGACAATATGTACACGTTCAACTGGGGTCAGGAGACCGAGGTGGCCGAATGCATCGGCGAGCGGTTCGGAGAATATATCCGCTTCCGTTGGGTGGATGATATCGATGAGGACCCAGCGGCCTATTTCGAATTCCGCATCCGTATCGATGGCATGACCAACGAGACCTGCCTCGAGGTAACCGACCATGCGTGGCCCAAGGACCTGGAGGAAGATCAGGCCCTATGGGAATCGCAGATCCAAACCCTCACCCGGGTGCTGGGTGCGTGAGTGGATCACGACTCTTCGGGCTTTCAGGCACCTCATGCACCTAAGACCCACAGGGGCTTCGAGAGGCTCAGTCACCGGAGGCTCACTGCTTTTAGCGACCTTTGCTGAACGCTCATGAAGCGCTTGCACCGGATGATAATCGGGGTCTACATCGGCCCCCTGCTGATCACCTTCCTCATTGTGCTCTTTCTCTTCAGCATGCAATGGCTGTGGAAATGGGTAGATGAATTGATGGGGAAGGGACTCCCATGGGATGTGCTCACCAAGCTGATCGCCTTTGCTACGTCGGCCTTTGTTCCGGCCGTGCTTCCCTTGGCCGTACTGCTCAGTTCCATCATGACCATGGGCGGACTCGGGGAGCGCTCGGAGCTGACACCGATGCGCTCTGCGGGACTGGGCCTGTTCAAGATCATGGCACCCTTGGTGGTCTTCATCATCGGATTGGCCGGCTTCTCTTTCTACTTCAGCAACAACGTGCTCCCCGTGGCCAACCTCAAATTCCAGAGCCTGCTTTGGGATGTGACCAAGGCCAAGCCCGCGATGAACCTGCAACCCGGTGTTTTCTACGGAGGGCTGGATGGCTTTTCCATACGCGTGGCGGACAAGGATGAGCACACTGGTGAACTTCACGATGTGCTGATCTACGACCATCGCAAACCCTTCCAAGCGAACAAGACCGTGGTGCGCGCCCAAAAGGGGACCATGAAGCGGAGCACCGACAGCCGGTACCTGATCCTGGTTTTGGAGAATGGGCACATCTATGATGAACGCGGCGACAATCCCTCCCGCATGAGCGGGGACTTTCCGCTGCTTCGTGGCAGCTTCCAGCGGGAAGAGATCCGCATGGACCTTTCGGGCATGGGGATGAAACGCACCGATGAGGAACTCTTCAAGGACCATTACAAAATGCTGACCTTGGGCCAATTGGGTTATGCCGAGGACAGCTTGGCCAAGCGCTTGGATGAACGCATGAGCGAACAGGAACGGAACCTGCGCAGCAGCCTACTGATATTTCGGGACAGCTCAAGCGGACCCGTCGCCCCGGTCGTTCTGTCCAACACGGGCGGACCTACTACCCCTACATTGGAGCAAAGGGCCACCTGGTACCCCATCGCAACGGATCTGGCACGCAACGGCATAAACGAGTTGGACCGCATGATGACGGACCGCAAGGACCGCACCGCACAGATCGCCAAGTTCCAAGTGGAATGGCACCGCAAGCTGATGCTCGCCTTCGCCTGCGTGGTCTTCTTCTTTATCGGTGCCCCTTTGGGAGCCATCGTCCGCAAGGGTGGCATGGGCCTGCCCGCCGTTATCGCCATCATCTTCTTCCTCGTGTTCCACATCCTAAGCTATTCAACCGAGCAAATGGTAAAGGCAGGCACGCTCAACCCTTGGCCCGGCATGTGGATCAGCACCTTCGTCCTGCTCCCTATCGGCATATTTCTCACCTGGAAAGCTGCAACCGACAGTCCCTTGTTCGATCGGGATGCGTATGATCGCGTCTGGAAGCGGATCCGCTTGCTCTTCAACCCTCGCCATGCGCATCCTCCAACTGTGTAACAAGCCCCCCTATCCGCCCATCGACGGAGGCTCCAAGGCCATGCACAACATCACGCAGGGCTTGTTGGATGCGGGGCACGAGGTGAAAGTGCTGTGCATCAGCACCAAGAAGCATCCGCTGAAGGTGGCCTCCATACCTGATGAACTGCGCGAGCGTACCCGCATCGAGGGTGTCTTTGTGGATACCTCCCTCAATGTGGTGGATGCCTTTACCGACCTGGTAACCGCTGACAACTACAACATCAGCCGCTTCTTTTCACCGGACATGGATATCCGGTTGATCCAATTACTATCGCAGGAGGAATTCGACATCATCCACTTGGAAAGCCTTTTCGTTACTCCCTATATCCCCACGCTTCGGCGGTACTCCAACGCACGTATCGTACTGCGCTCGCACAATCTGGAACACGTGATCCAGGAACGGATCGCCCAAGGCGAACGCAACATCCTGAAGAAGCCCTATCGGAAATTCCTGGCCCGCCAGCTGAAGGCCTACGAGGACAAGGTGCTGCAACAAGTGGATGGCGTGGCGGCCATCACCGCAGCTGATGCCCTGCACATGGGTGAGCACGGATGTACCACACCGATCATCACCATACCCTTCGGTGTGAACCCCATGGAATATGAAGCATCGAGGCCTCCCGGCGAACTGATCTTCTTCCACCTCGGCAGTATGGACTGGATGCCCAACGAGGAAGGGATCCGCTGGTTGCTCCGTGCAGTATGGCCACGTGTGATCCGAGAACACCCGAAGGCCAAGCTCCACTTGGCCGGTAACCGAATGCCTAAGGATATGATCCGGGCGCGGCTACCCGGCACCACGGTGGTAGGCCGCGTGCCCGATGCCAACCGTTACATTTCCCAGCGGCATGTGATGCTGGTACCACTCTTCAGCGCGGGAGGTATGCGCGTGAAGATCATTGAGGGCATGGCCATGGGAAAATGCATAATCAGCACCGCCATCGGCGCGGAAGGAATCGACCATACACCAGGGAAGAACATCCTGATCGCCGACACCGCGGCAGCCTTCACCGCAGAGATCGAGAAGGTGCTGGCCGATCCGGGGATCGCTGATACCATCGGGACCGATGCGCGGAAACTCATCCTCAAGCGGCATACCAATGCGGAGATCATCAAGGACCTGGTGGCCTTCTATGCTTCCTTGGTGAAGAAATGAAATTGTTGGTCGTGCTTTCACGTATGCCCTATCCACTGGAGAAGGGCGATAAGCTGCGCGCCTATCATCTGGTAAAACGATTGGCCAAGCGGCACGAGATATATCTCTTCTGCCTGAGCGACCAACCCACCAAGCCTGCCGATGAGGAGCATTTGCGCAGCTTCTGCAAGCACTTGGAAGTTGTGCATATCCCTCGGTGGCGTATCCTGCTGCGCATGTTCACCGCCTTTTTCTCCCGCCTCCCTTTCCAGGTGAGCTACTTCCACCACCGGCACGCTCAACGTGCCATGGACCGCGTGATCGAAAGCTTCCGGCCGGACCATGTGCTTTGTCAACTGGTGCGTACAACGGAGTACGTGCGCCATCGCTATGCACTCGGCAAGACGATCGACTACATGGATACGTTGAGCAAAGGCATGGAGCGCCGCGCCGAGAACGCCTCCTTCCCCGTTCGCTACTTCTTCAAGACCGAAACGCGTCGGCTCATCCACTACGAAAACCTCATGTTCGACCTCTTCGATCATCAGGCCATCATCAGTGCGCAAGACCGCGACCTGCTCTACCACCCCCGGCGCGATGAGGTGGCCGTAGTGCCCAATGGCGTGGATACGGATTATTTCACCCCCAGGGAAACGGTAAAGACCCACGACCTGCTTTTCACAGGTAATATGAACTACCCGCCCAATATTGACAGTGTGCTCTTTCTGGTACACCGGGTACTGCCCTTGGTACACGCCCAGCGCCCCGGCACCAGCGTGCTGATCGCCGGGGTGGACCCCGACCAGCGCGTGCGCGAACTGGCCACCCGCGATCCGCATGTTACCGTAAGCGGTTGGGTGAAGGACATTCGTGATTCATACGCCTCAGCCCGGATCTTCGTCGCGCCGATGCAGATCGGCACCGGACTGCAGAACAAATTGCTGGAGGCCATGGCCATGGGCATGCCTTGCGTTACCTCGGACCTGGCCAATAATGCCGTAGGTGCTGCACCCAACGAAGCCATTCTCATCGGCCACGAACCCGAGGAGTATGCCGCACACATCCTGCACCTGTTGGACAATACCGATGAACGCAAGCGTTTGGCACACAATGCCCTGCAATTCGTGCATCATGCGTTCGATTGGGACCGTGCGGCAGAGCGTTTGGATAGGCTGATGTTTCCAGAAGGGCAATCCGGAGAGGTTCAATAGATGTCAGTTGCTTGGTAGCACGCATGGCCGAACGGGGCACTCGGGATACCGAAGTTGTTCTTTGCAACCGGGCACCTGAAACAAGAACAACTGGCAGCTCAGACCATACCCACCGCATTAACCTAACACAGATCCCCGCATTCACCGGCACGATTGCCTCCGGGACTTCATCAAGGGATCCCAGCCGTTGTACCCCCTGGGTCTCCATATCGTAAATTTGCGCCGCGCTTCAAGCATTCTGCAATGTCAGCGCGCTATATATCATGGTGAACGACCCCCAATTCGATAGTATTGAAAGCGCCATCGCGGATATCCGAGCAGGTAAGCTCGTGATCGTGGTGGATGATGAAGACAGGGAGAATGAGGGCGACTTCATCACTGCGGCCCGGAATGCCACTCCCGAGGTGGTCAACTTCATGGCCACCCATGGCCGAGGGCTTATCTGCACACCGCTTACTGAGGAACGCTGCGACGAGTTGGGCTTGGACCTGATGGTGCAGGACAATACCGCATTGCACGAAACACCTTTCACCGTGAGCATCGACCTGCGTGGTCATGGCACATCCACCGGCATCAGCGCCAGTGACCGCAGTAAGACCATTCTGGCCCTGATCGACCCGGATACAAAGCCTTCGGATCTGGGACGCCCGGGCCATATCTTCCCCTTAAAGGCGCGTAACGGCGGTGTGCTCCGCCGCACCGGGCACACGGAGGCCACGGTTGACCTCGCCCGCTTGGCCGGCATGGAACCCGTCGGTGTGCTGGTGGAGATCATGAACGAGGATGGCAGCATGGCACGCCTGCCGCAATTGCGCGAGGTGGCGAAGCGTTTCGATCTGAAGTTGATCAGCATTGAGGACCTGGTGGCCTACCGCATGCGCACGGAGCGTTCCGTGGAACGCGTGGTGGAAGTGAACATGCCCACGGATTACGGTGACTTCCACCTGACGGCCTATCGACAGAAGGATACCGGTGAAGAGCATTTGGCATTGGTGAAGGGCACTTGGGAGAAGAACGAACCCGTGCTGGTGCGTATGCATAGCAGCTGCCTCACGGGTGACATCTTCGGTAGCCGCCGTTGCGATTGCGGGCCACAGTTGCATGCTGCCATGGAAATGGTGCAGCGCGAGGGCAAGGGTGTGGTGGTTTACATGCAGCAGGAAGGCCGCGGCATCGGCCTGATGAACAAGCTGAAGGCGTACAAGCTACAGGAGGAAGGAGCGGATACCGTGGAAGCGAACCTGATGCTGGGCTTCGATATGGATGCACGGGATTACGGTGTGGGAGCACAGATCCTACATGACCTTGGCGTGCGACGGATGCGCCTGCTGACGAACAATCCGAAGAAGCGTACTGGGCTCGTGGGCTATGGCTTGGAGATCACGGAAAACGTACCGATCCAGATCCTGCCGAATGAGCACAACTTCAAGTACCTGCTCACCAAGAAGCTGAAGATGGGCCACCATCTGGACCTGGAGGGGTAAGTTCCGTGCTCACCCACACGCCATCAGACTGCGCTACGGCTTGAACGTGCTCGCTTTGGTTCACCTACCAAGCCTACGTGCATGCTGGGCTTCGTGAGGACGCGCATTGTGGCGCGTGCGGATAGCGACTCCGCTCCTCACCTCCCTTACTTCTTCTTCTTCTTTTTGAAGATCGATCCGACCTTACGGAAGAACTCGCCCAGGGTATCGAATTCCTCACGGTATGCGAGACCGGCGCCTTGTGTGGTTTGGGCCTGGTCCACTTGGTTCAGGTTGCGGTCGTTGCTTTGGCTAAAGGCCTTGAAGCGCAATTTGCCATCCTGGGTCAGACTGTATTCCGCAGAGAAGTCACCGATCACGGAGTTGGCACCTTGCTGCGTGCCTCCTGCGCCATAGGCCAGCCCCAAGTTTGTGCTCAACTGCAGGCGATCGTTGAAGATGGCCGTACTTACCGCCAGTTCCACTTCATCCTGGGAGATCACATCACCGGTGCGCCAGTTCACGCCCAGATCGATGTTGCGGCTGAAGGAGCTGAGCCAGTTGCTCAGCTGATTGCTCAGCAGCTCTGTGCCGGTGGCCGCAGTAGCCCCGCCAAAACCACTGTTGTCCGCAGGAGCCGCCGTGGCATCGCTCGGCAGGAAACGGTTCAGCACGATCAGGGCGAACACTTGCTTGTTCATGTCGTCCGTGGTGGCCAATGCACTGTTCACCTGGGTACGCACCCCTTCATCCACTGTGGGCAACTTCACATCAAAGCCGATCTCCGGATTCATCAGGTTTTGGCTCAGGTGCATGAGCACTTCCACCGGAAAGCGCTTCTTGTAGGCCTCGGTGCGCAATGCCGGTGGCATCACATCGTAGAGACTGGCCCTCAGGCGGTACACCGCATCCATGCTGATGATGGCATCAAAGGGATCGCCGAACCAGGTGATGTGGCCACCGGGCTCTACCCCGAAACGCTTGTTCACCAGATTGCGCAAGGTGAAGAGGTAGTCGCCGTCAACCAGTTCCACATCGCCCTTCATGCTGAAATCGCCCGAGGGCGTCACCGACATGCTGATATTGCCATTGCCGCGTCCACGCATGATGTCGCCCACTGTGGGATCGAAGATCAGTTCGAAACGGGCCACTGGAGTAACGGCCACTTTCAGGTCGAGCCGGATGCCACTGAGGTCCACCTGCTGCTCCTGCTCGCCCATTCCATCCCCGCCGGTGAAGCGCACGAAGGGGATGCCACCAACCTCTTGACTGGCTCCCAGCGGGAAGTGGATGTCCGTGCCTTCCGCAGTGGCCGCATCCACGTTGATGTCGATGTTATCCGCAAAGCCGCTGATGCCAAGCACACCTGTGGCGTACGCTTTGCCGTAGTAGAGTTCATTGTTGTACGCATCAGTGTCGAGCACCTTCAAGTTGGTCATGTCCATGCTCACATCGAAGTTCCAATCCTTCAGGCCATGATGGATGATGGTGCCGTTCGCAATGCCGTAATGGCCTTCATTGTCGTACAATTTCACTTGGTCCAAAGCGAACATGTCCGGGAGGATATCCACCCGGTGGGTGAAACTGTAGAACGTGTTGAGGTATTGGATCCTCAGACCGGCATTCTCCAGTTCCGCATAGCCGTTGATCTGCGGATCGGAGAAACGGCCGGTAAGGTCGATGAGGCCGGAGACCTTGCCTTGGATATCACTGATGGCCTCGGGCAGGTACGGATTGATGAAGCCCAGATCAAAGCGATCCATCCGCAGTTGCAAGTCGAGTTCATTCTCCTTGCCGGGATTCAACTTTCCTGAAAAGTCGAAGGCGCGTAGGGTATCGCGTTGCAGGGAGCCGTTCACATCGATCACATCATCCCCTTCGTTGAAGGTGGCGGCGAAGCGGAGATCACCTACTTGGATGTCCTCGATCGCCAAGCTGTCCACACAGAGATAGCTCAGCAAGTAGGGCTCGCCATACAGGTTGAAGATCCGCCCATCACCGCTGATCGCGCCGTGTATCACGGGTCCTTCGTACAGCGGTTGCAGGTTCTCCGCGCGTACGTCGTGCAGATCAAAGCTCAAGGAGCGAGCAGGGTCGCGACTGATGGAGCCGGCCAACCACACCAGCTGGCCCTCGTTCCGGATCATCAAGGAGTCGATCACAATGGTGCTGCTGTCCACTTGGATGTGCGCAGTATGCTCGTTGTGCCAGACGCCCCTTCCAAAGTTCACGCTGCTCGGTTCCAGTTCGATCGCCACGGAAGTAGGCCCTTGCACCAAGGCGTTCAGGTTCACCGTACCACTGGCTGCTTGTTCCTCACTGGCCCAGTCTGCCGCCAAGCTCACCTCGTCCTGATAGGCCTTTCCAGTGATATAGAGGTCGCTCAAAGCAATGCTATCCTTCTTGATGGTCCCGTTGCCCTTCACACTGAAGGCGAGCAGGTCCATGGTCTTGCCCAAGGTCACATCGAGGGAATCCCCCTTGAAGCCCTTGAAGCCGAACGAGGGCAGGTGCGCATCCATGTCTAGATCGAAATTGCGGCTATCAAAGTGTCCGCTTGCTTTTGTACCGCTGGCAAGTTCCAGCCCGGGAGCAACAAGATCCAGTAAGGCCTGAGCAGCATTCACCGTAACAGTGAAGTCGAAGTCCTGCGGCTGCTGCTCATACTGCACCTCGTTCTGCAAGGATGGGAACACACTGAATATGGTGCTCAGCACAGCACCGGGCAGCAAGGTGGGATAGAAAGTACCCTGCACCAACGCATCCGCCACCGTGCTTTCGAGCTTCACGTAGGGTATGCCGTTCTCGCGCCATGCATCCAATGCGATGTCACCCAAATAGAGGTCCACGGAATCCTGGCAATAACTCACATCCCGCATACGCACCATGCCTTGTAGGCTATCCGGTGCGAGTTGCCCTTTGGCATTGATGCTCATGTGTATATCACTATAGCCCTCCCCTCCGATCACGCCTAGGGCACGTAGATCCAACCGGCGCACGTCGGCGGTGAAGTCCACGTCCGGCCAACGGCCACGTAGATCAGCAAGGCCGTTGAAGTCCATCACCAACTTGGGGTCGTTGCAGTGCAACTCTCCATTGAACAGGTTCTTCTCCAGCTTCCCGTTCAATGTGATGCTCCTGATGGTGTAGTGCTCCAAGCCAAGTTCAGGAACACTCCCCTCGATCTCGGCTTCCATGGAGGCCAGGTCCTTGCCTCTGGCGGATACTTTGGTATCCATGGCGATCCGTCCCACTGCACTGCTATTAAGCACTTTTCCGAGATCGAAGCCATCGGTGGCCAGCTTCCCTTTCAACTCAAAGACCTTCGATACCGTATCCCGCTCGTAGGAGATGTCGCTACGCAGCGAACCGGCTTGGGTGAAAGCACTGCCGTACGTGGTGAAGGAGTTGACGAATCCAGTGAAGTTGCCATTGAACGACATGGCCCCCAAGCGCTGCACTTCAGGTGGAAGGACCAATGTCCTCTTGCTGGTGAAGGGTGGCATCGGGAGCATGGACAGGTCTCCGGGGTTGGTACGGATCTGTTCGGCATCCAGCAGGATGAACGTGTTGGCAAAGTCCGGCAGGCCCGTCAGTTCGACGTCGCCCCGGAACATCGATCGGTCCCCGAAGTACAGATCCATTCGCCGACCCTTCAGCTCGTTCACGCGCCCTTGCACGCGGCCCTTCAATGCAATGGAGTAATCCACGCCTTCCAGGTCCGGCGCGAATAAGGACACATCAGCGAACTGAAGCCGAGAGCTGTCCAGGCGCGCATCCATGAAGACACGGGTATTGAACTCATCAAAGTCGCCCAGGTCCTCGGATCGTAGATCGAGGTCGCCTCGGATGTCGCTACCGATGCTCCCCGCCTGCTGCGACCCAGTGATCAAGTGAAGTCCGGCGACCCGGATCCCGCGAGGGGCCACGCGAGCTGCTCCACTTAGCTGCTCCACCACCAGGCCGCTGTGGTCGGTAAAGGAGAGACGATCAAAATGGAACAATACGGAATCGCCGGAGAGCAGAAAGTCACGACCAATGACATCCGCGGAAGGAATGTCCACGTGGCTGACATCCACTCCGAACGGGATACGTGCAGAATGCTCATCGTTATACGTGAAATGAAGTTCGCGAATGTCCACTTGGGCACAACGCACTGTCCACGCCGGCGCAGCCACAGTATCCGTACCTGTGGGTGTGGAGAGTTTGTTCAGGAGGTTGGTGAGGTTACTATGTGGGTCGTCGGCTGCACGGTCCAGTGCGAAGCGTGAGCGGTGCAATTCCACACGGCGGGCCTCGACCAAATGGTTCTTTGCCTGGATCTTCAGCCCACGTATCCAGATCTCGTCCGCTGCCACCAAGGTGTCTCCTTTCAGGTCTGCGACGAACACGCCGTGCAAGCGGTTGGGGCCGAAGAGCCGGAGTTCCACGCGCTCGACCCGGAATTCAGCACCCAGTTTGGCGCTCAGGTTGGCACTGAGCCGGTGGGCCAATTCAGTCTGCACCGCTGGGGTCATCAGCGCGCCCACCAAAGCCGCCAGCAGGAAGAAGAGCGCGAAAAGCACACGAAAAACCCGGCGGCCGGTGCGCCACGGTTTGATGTGTTTCTTCTTTTTACCTGCCATCCTTCCCTAGCTTCGGGCCGTCGTTGCAAGCTTCGGGCCTGATCGGCCAAATTAACCCTGCCACATCCCCATCGTGCATCAAGTGATCCTCGGCATTGAAAGTTCCTGCGACGAGACCGCTGCTGCGGTCCTTGTGGATGGTATGCTCCGCTCCAACGTGATTGCCTCCCAAGAAGTACATGCCAAGTGGGGTGGCGTGGTTCCGGAATTGGCCAGCAGGGCGCATCAGGAGCATATTGTTCCTGTGGTTCGTGAAGCATTGGATAAAGCCGGGGTGAAGAAGGAAGATCTGGATGCCGTGGCATTCACCCGTGGCCCTGGCCTGATCGGGGCCCTGTTGGTAGGTACTTGTTTTGCACGCTCTTTGGCCCAAGCCCTGGAGATCCCGCTGCTGGCAGTGGACCATGTGCAGGCCCATGTGATGGCACATTTCATCAACGATGGAGAAGAACGGCCGATGCCTGACTTCCCGTTCCTGAACCTGACCGTGAGCGGGGGCCATTCCCAGCTGGTACTGGTTCGCTCCCCGCTGGACATGGAAGTGATCGGCACCACACTCGATGACGCCGCTGGTGAGGCGTTTGACAAAGGGGCCAAGGTGCTGGGCCTCCCCTATCCCGGTGGGCCCTTAGTGGACAAGTATGCGCGAACCGGAGATCCGGACCGCTTTGTCTTGCCCAAGCCGGCCATTACCGGTCTGGACCTGAGCTTCAGTGGGATCAAGACCGCCTTCGTAGCCTTGGTGAACAGGGGGGAAATGATGCAGCCCGGCTTCAAGGAGACCGAGTGTGATCACCTCTGCGCATCGCTGCAAAAGGCGATCATCGACCACCTGATGGCCAAGATGCGCCGCGCCATTCGTCAGCACGAGGTGGAGCGCATCGGCATTGCAGGCGGGGTGGCCGCCAATAGCGGTCTGCGCAAGCGCTTGCTGGAACTGGGTGAACGGGAGGGAGTGAAGGTCTTCATCCCACCTTTTGCCTATTGCACGGACAATGCGGCCATGATCGCCATGGCGGGCCATCACTTGCTGGAGGCGGGACGACTGGCCACCTTGGACGTGGTACCCATAGCCCGCATCCATTGATCCAGGCAGGAGGTCAGCTATATTTGCAAGTATGGCCATCCACCGGTTCACCTCCCTCCTTCTTGTTTTCCTGCTCCAGTTCGGCATCAGCGTTCTCGCACAGGAAGCCAATGTCCTCATCGCCGAAGGGGACAGCCTCCTGGAGGTCAACAGCGGCAACAAGGCGATGGAGAAATTCAATGCTGCCCTGGACCTGGGTGCCACTGCTGATGCCTACGCGGCCCGCGCACGAGGTTGGTTCTATTTGGGCAAATACGACCAGTTCATGGCCGATGAACGGAAGGCGTTGAGCATGGACAGCCTGCATGTGAAAGCCAATTACCAGCGTGCACTCTATGCTGCGCGTACCGAAGATCACTTCAACACGGTCCTGTTCTCAACACATGTAGTGGATGTTGCAACCGACGCCGAGCTTCGTAAAAGGGCCTTGGTGCTACGCGGTGAGGCCGAAGCCGGGTTGAGCATGACCGATAAGGCCATTGCCGACCTCAACGAAGGGTTGAAGGGTAACAACGAGAATTTCCCTGCCATGAAAACCTTGGCGCGGCTGTACGATAAGATCGGGGATCCGGCGGCAAGCCTGTCCGTGCTTGAGAAGCTGTGCGAACTGCAACCGGATGACATCGGGAATTGGACCAACCGAGGCTTTGAGCTGAGCCGACTGGAGCGTTACGAGGAGGCCACCCAAGTGCTGGACCATGCCTTGACGATCGACAAGGATGAGCCCGTGGTACTGAGCAACATGGCCTATGCACAACTGATGCTCGGGCGTGATAAGGAGGCCTTTACCAATGTGAACCGCAGCTTGAGGTCGGATGCGACGAATCCATATGCGTTACGCACACGTGCCCTACTATATCTGCGCAAGGGAGATCGGGACAAGGCCTGCAACGACCTCACCCTATCCAAGGCCATGGGCGGCGCGCCCGAGGTGGACGGTCTGGTGAAGCAGCATTGCTCGGGAATGCCCAAAAAGCGCTGAGGGGTCACTCCACCGTCATCCGCCGCACCGCTACAGCCCTGTGCGAATCGGTGGTGCGCACGAAGTAGATCCCCGGTGATAGATCATGGATCGGGAGCACGGTACTTCCCTGCATCGAGAATGAGGGTAGCATCTGCCGCCCCAACAGGTCCAGCACATCCACCTTCACCGAACCCGGCAATGAGCGCACCAGTGTAACCTCCCCGTGGCAAGGGTTCGGAGCGATGATCAGATCGTTCACTCGCGGCATTTCCGAGACCCCCGTGGGTGCCCCCAATGGCACATTCAAAATAGTGACCTCACCTTGCACCAATTCCACACCTGCGATGGTGGCCGTAGGATAACCAGTAGCGGAAACCGTGACCGTATACGTGCCGGCATCCGCAGTGCCCAACGCATACAGACCATTGAAGCTCGTGCTGTCCTTCGCGGCGGTGCTTTCCAACGCGACCATTGCTTGGTTCACCGGGGCACCGGTGATGGCATCCGTTATCAGACCCTTCAGCCAGCTGGCATGCACATAGGTTGGCGCCAGCACGTAAAGCCCACCTTCAATATCGCTGATCAAGAGGTTGCCGCTGGGAAGGAAGGGATACACGCCCCAAGCCCCGTGGAACCCATAGCCTGTGTATGGAGATGTATCGTAGTGTCCCACCTCCACCAGATTGTCAGGATGGCTGGCATCGTAGATCACTACGCCATAGGTGTAATAACTGACCACCAGGAAATGATCGAGCCAGTAGACATTATGCGGAATGACGTTGTGGCCCGGATCACTGCGAATGCGGTCCAGTTCCACCACGTCCGAGGGATCGCTCACATCGTAGGAACCCACAAAGGCATTCCCTACTTCATCGGAGGTGTACAGGTGATCCCCTGTATCGTCCAGCCACATATTGTGGGTAAAGCTTGAAGGAGTTGGCGATGATCCGAGCATCACCGGTGCTGCGGGATTGCTCACATCCACTATGGTGAAAAGGCCCGCATAGATATGTGCAGCATAAAGGGTATCCCCACGGGCGAAGCTGTCGTGGCAGTACATGGGATCGTATTCACCTACTTCCACAGGCGCTTCGGGGTCCTGCGTAAGGTCGTACATGATCACGCCCCCATTCCCCCGGTTGGAACCATGGATGTATAATCTTCCGTTCTCATCAATGAAGAGCGAATGGGCGGTATTCCACCCTTCCCCATGGAAAAGGGTGACCGGCAGATCGGTACTTTGCGGCAAGGGGGAAAGGTCCACGATCTGGAGGCCGAAGTTGGCCTCCGTGGTCACATAGGCATGATCACCCCATACCTTGATCTCGCGCCAAGCACTGGGCGGACCCGGAGCAAAAAAGACTTCCACGGGATTGGCGGGATCGGTGACGTTCACCACGGAGAGCCCACCGCTGTTGGGTGTTCCCAGACCATTCACGCCCACCAACGCATATTCATTCCCTTCTTCATCACTATACCCCCACAGGTTGCTCAGATCGGTGGAACGCAAGGCTTGGTAGTCCAAATGACCCAGCAAAGAGATGTTGGACTGGGCTTGCATGGTACAGTTCCAAAGCAAGGTGATGCCCACGGCGAAAAGGGATTTCATCCTGCAATCTTACGGCGCAGGTTGTCCAAAGACACAGGACTGTTGAAGAAGTCTGGCCAAGTTGGCACTTCCAAAGAGGGGAATTCCGTACTATTGGCCTTCGATCAAGACCCAACCATGAACCTACTCTGTCCTACTGATCTCACTCTTGCCGCTGACGTCGCATTGAGCTATGCTGGTCATATTGCTGCCTGCGCCTCGGGAGATGTCACCTTGTTCCATGCCCTGTCCAAGAAGGATGCCCAAGGCGACGGTGTTGACCTGAAAAAGGCCCATGGCTCCACATTGGAACACATGGCAAGCAAAGGAGTGAAAGTTACCGAGGTGCAGCGTGAAGGTGCATTCCTGAAGGAGATCGTGGCCGAATCGGGCAAGGGCCATACGATGATGGTGACCGGCACGCATGGTGTGCGCGGCCTACGCCAAGAGGTAATGGGGTCCGATATGCTGAAGCTGGTGCGTCAGGTCGTTGTTCCTTCCTTGGTGGTACAGGTGTATTCACCACGGACGATAAAGATGGACCACATCTTGATGCCGGTTGCCGGCCACGACGACATTACCCCCCTGCTCGATGCCGTATGCAGCTTGGCCAAGACCTGCGGCGCACGCGTGGATGTCTACCAACAGATGGTGGACGGACAAACCACCAGCAACGCGCTTCTGATGAACAAGGTGAAGATGCTTGAGCGACTGGCCAAAGAGGGCATCAAGCACACCGAGGTGAACGAGCCCGTGGAGAAATTCTATGAAGGCTTCGTATTGCGCACGATCCGTCACGCCCGGAACACCGGAGTGAGTTGCATCGCCATCATGGCGCAAGCAAGTGGGGAGCACAAAAAGATCGCGGACAAGGAAAAGCAGGAGCTGATCACCAACGAGCTAGGCGTCCCCATTCTCTGTGCGGTGTAATACTGTTACAAGATCCGTAACCGCCCAATTCCCCAATGCGGAGCAGGACAATACAGCTTGTCCAACGTGTGCCACTGGTACAGATCGTCTGTCAGGTGCGTATTCGCTGGCCTGAAAGACCACTACGTTGCGCAGGAGACCTTAAGGGGATGGATACGTGCGACCTTGAGGGGATCCAAAACCACTAGTCCAGCCCCAGATCCATCTGTTTTCCCGGTTTGTACCCAATGATGGGCTGGTCGGGGTCGTCTGTTTTGGCCGCCTTGTGGCTCTTGCGGAATTCCTCCATGGGTGAGCGCTCCAAACCTTCCTCCTCGGGTGTGTCCAATTGCCCTATCTCATCCTCTGAGATCAGCATGCGTTGCTTCTCCTCGAGTTCGGGGGTCATCACCGTGAAGACCTCACCAGTGAGCTTCAGGTCCTTCACCTTGTAAGGAGTGAGCCTGTTGCCCAAGGCCTTCACCCCTTTCACCGCGATGAATTCCGAGAGGTTGATCTCCTCTTCGGGGCGATCATTGCTCCGCTTGTCAAAAGCGATATGGAGGCCATTATCCGGAAGCAAGGTGTGCAACACGAGCTTGCTATCGGGATGGTCGGTGATGAACTGGACGGGATCACGGGCATTCTCCACCAGGAAGCGCTTAACGTTATACTGCTGTTTCTCCCCTTCCCAATACACTGCGGTAAGCGGTGCCTCCGGATCCCATTTCACGATCGTAATGGCTTGGTCAGGGAAGTGCGTTCCCAAGGCGAACGGGAAGAGCTGGTAGTGACCGGTAGAAAGTATGGCGAGGATCTTGTCGTCCCCGCTGAAGCGTCCGAGGTAGCGCCCATGGCCGGATTCATTGAGTCGCCGTACCGTCTCATCGAACCAGATCGGGATCGCACCCAACGTACTGCCACCACGCTCTTTCTGTGTTACCTTATGAACCATGTAGCGCGTGAGCAGATTGCCTTTGCTGCCGCGCCCCTTCACGATCAGATCACCGAAGTCCACGTCGAACTGCGTCTTTCGCAAATTGGGCCGCGGTCGCAGGTTGATGCGCACAGTCTCCGAGGCACCATCCGGGTTCGCGGTGAAGTACAGCACCTTGCTACCCTTAGTGCCCTTCGTAAGGTCGTACTCCTTGTCCCGGGTGATGGAGGTTACGGCAAAACGCTTCATGTAACTCGGTCCTTGGGCACCGTCCTGGTAGATCAGGTGGTAGATGGTGCGCTCGTCATTCTTCCTCCAAACGGCCACATGCAGCACGCCCTTACCTATGAATTTCTTGTCCGCCACCTTGGTCACCTGCATGGTGCCATCGGAACGGAATACGATGATGTCATCGATCTCCGAACATTCATCCACCAGTTCAAAGCTGCGCAGGCTCCAACCCATGAAGCCTTCGGCCCGGTCCAGGTAGAGCTTGCGGTTCGCCACGGCCACTTGGGTCGCCACGATGGTATCGAAGGTGCGCAACTCGGTCTTCCGCTCGCGGCCCGCACCGTACTTGCGCTTGAGTTCCTTGAAGTAGTCGATGGCATATTCCACCAATGCCTCCAATTTGGACTGCACGCTGGCCAATTGCTCTTCCAAGCCTTTGATCTGCTCGTCCGCCTTGAAGCTGTCGAACTTGCTGATCCGCTTGATCCGGATCTCGGTCAGGCGAACGATGTCCTCCTCGGTCACGGCGCGGCGCAGGTCCTTCACGTGGGGCTTCAACCCCTTGTCGATGAAACTGATCACTTCTTCCCACGTCTCGGCTTCCTCGATCCTGCGGTAGATCTTCTTTTCGATGAAGATGCGCTCCAGCGAGGCGAAGTGCCATTGTTCAAGCAATTCGGCCTTCTTGATCTGCAACTCGAGCTCCAACAGCCTCAGCGTGTTGTCCGTGCTGGCCTTCAGCAATTCGCTCACACCCACGAAGCGGGGTTTGTCGTTCTCGATCACCACCGCGTTGGGCGCAATGCTCAGTTCGCAATCGGTGAAGGCGAAGAGCGCATCAATGGTATTATCGGGTGAAACACCGGCAGCAAGGTGGATCTGGATCTCCGCATTGGCCGCCGTGTTGTCCTCGATGTGTCGGATCTTGATCTTGCCCTTGTCGTTGGCCTTGATGATGCTTTCGATCAAGCTACTGGTGGTGGTGCCAAAAGGGATCTCGTGGATCACCAGGGTCTTGTTGTCCTCCTTGCGAATGCGCGCACGTACGCGTATGCGACCACCGCGTTTGCCGTCGTCGTAGTTCTGTGCGTCCGCCAACCCGCCGGTGTTGAAGTCGGGCAATAGCTTCACGTTCTTGCCGCGCAGCACCGCAATGCTGGCGTCGATCAGTTCGTTGAAGTTGTGCGGAAGCACCTTGCAGCTGAGGCCTACCGCGATCCCCTCACCACCTTGCGCCAGCAGCAACGGGAATTTCACCGGCAGGTACACCGGTTCCTTGTTCCGACCATCGTAGCTGCTCTGCCATTCGGTGGTCTTCGGGTTGAAGACCACCTCGGTGGCGAACTTGCTGAGGCGTGCCTCGATGTAACGTGGAGCAGCCGCGCTATCCCCGGTAAGGGTGTTACCCCAGTTCCCTTGCATGTCGATCAAGAGGTCCTTCTGCCCCAACTGCACCAGTGCATCGCCAATGCTGGCATCCCCGTGCGGGTGGTACTGCATGGTATGCCCGATGATGTTCGCCACCTTGTTGTAGCGCCCGTCATCGAGGTCCTTCATGCTGTGCAAGATGCGGCGCTGCACGGGCTTGAGGCCATCATACAAGGCCGGCACCGCACGCTCCAGGATCACATAGCTCGCGTAATCCAGGAACCACTCACGGTACATCCCGCTCACGCTGAAGGTACCCGCCTGGCCTGCGCCGGGAACGCCCTCCGGTGTAGAGCTTCCGTTCTGGGAAGCCCCCTCTTCTTCGTTCAGAGGGCCGTCCTCCTCAATATCACTCATGGTACTTTTCTTCTTCTTCTACTTTAAGGGTCTTCGCCCTTGCTCACAGGTTGGCCACACTGCAAATACTGTACGGCTTGGTGGGAGCATACTGAACGATCAAGGTGTACTGGAAACAATACGTGTTGCCCAATTGAGGGCTCGTGATCGTTGTGGTGTAACTGGTGCTGCTGCCGGAATTCCACGTCTGCCCCGTGTTCAGGTCGGTGATGCGCCAGGTCCAACTTGTCAATGGGCTGAGGAGTTCCGTGCGTACGCGTACCGTTTGCTCGAATATCGTGTCCTGAGGAAGCCCCTGGGCATTCTCCGTGATCCTCACGGTATCATGCTCCAACACGACCAGCGGAGTGCCGTCGTATGCCAGATCAAGCGGATTGGTAGTGAGCGTGGCTGGGTCGAGGTCGTCCTTGAGGCAGGCCGAGAAAAGCAGGCAGGCAGCGGATAGAAGCAGTATGTTCTTCATCGGTTAATGTTCCAAGTGATGCCCCCCATCCAAGTGCCACCCTGCGGCCCCGGCACCCAGGTCAGTCCGTCGAAGCGCAGTTTCTCGTTATCGATGAATTCGGGCTGGGGGATCTTGCCTGATATGTGATAGAGATACACGGTTGCACCCGCGAATAGTGCCGTTACTCCCGCTGCTACAAGGTACTGGGTGTTGGCTTTCTTGAAGTCATCCTTATCGGCCGGGATCGTTTCGTACTTCAGCACATCGATCCGGGTCGGTGACCTGTTCTCATCGTAGGCCGTGCGGTCCTCCTCCAATTGGTCATGTGCCTTTTTCGCCTTGGAATAGCTGATGATCGTAAAAAGCGCGGCTCCTCCGGTGATCACCGCCGGTATCACGCGGTACTTCCGCATGGTCCGCTGATACTGCTGCAGTTCGCGTTGATACACGAGATAGTCCTTCGAGTAAGGGAGATACAGGACCACACTCTTGGTTCGTCCCTCTTCCACCACCAACGTGGTGTCCACTACCATGCGCTTGGGTGCCCAAAAGCTGAAATGATGCGGACCCGTGGTCAATTCCACTTCACGTTGCTGCATGCGGAACTGATGGTCCACAACGAACTCGTAGGAATCACCTGGATCCACGAGCAGGCGCAGTTTGCCGCTGGTCTGGGCCTGGGCCGTGTTCATTGGGAGAACGCAGAAGACCGCTGCGATCCAGACCGCGGTAGCGAACGCCTTCCCATATGAATCGCACCTCAAGTGCATGTTATCTGCTTGATCTTTCCACGCGGGCCCCCGATCATCTCGCAAACGCGATCTAAGATCCGGCCATCGTGCACATGAGATTCCATCATCGGGGCCTATTCACACTTCCACTTCGTTCTCCTCCAGTTTTTTCGCGATCTCGCGCACCCTGGCCGCAGCGGCTTCGGCCGCGGTCTCCTCCACCAGGTCCTTTTCCACCTTCAAGTTGCCGATGATGAACTCCTGCCGGTTCGGGGTGTTCTTGCCCATGTAGAAGCTGAGCAGGTCATTCACCTTGGCATCCTTGGTGATCATCACCGGCTCCAAACGGATGTCCGGCCCGATGAAATGCTTGAACTCGTCGGGACTGATCTCACCCAAGCCCTTGAACCGGGTGATCTCGGCGCTCTTGCCCAACTTGGCGATGGCGCGCTGCCGCTCCTCGTCGTTGTAGCAATAGAAGGTCTCCTTCTTGTTCCGCACGCGGAAGAGCGGTGTTTGAAGGATGTAGAGGTGATCGTTCTTCACCAGGTCCGGGAAGAACTGGAGGAAGAAGGTCATCAACAGCAAGCGGATGTGCATGCCGTCCACGTCGGCATCGGTAGCGATCACGATCTTGTTGTAGCGCAGCCCCTCCATGCCGTCCTCGATGTTCAAGGCAGCTTGTATCAGGTTGAATTCCTCGTTCTCGTACACCACCTTTTTGGTGAGGCCGTAACAGTTCAACGGCTTTCCCTTCAGGCTGAAGACCGCTTGTGTTTCCACATCGCGACTTTTGGTGATACTGCCGCTAGCGCTATCGCCCTCGGTGATGAAGAGCGTGCTGTTCTCCTTGCGATCGTCCTTTTTCGGATCGTTCAGGTGTACCCGGCAATCGCGCAGCTTCTTGTTGTGCAAGTTCGACTTCTTGGCGCGCTCGCGGGCCAGCTTGCGGATGCCGCTGAGTTCCTTCCGCTCCCGTTCGTTCTGCAAGATGCGCGTTTGGAGCACTTCGGCCACAGTGGGGTTCTTGTGTAGGAAGTTGTCCAGCTCCCGGCCGAGGAAGTCGCCTATGAAGCTGCGCATGCTCTGGCCGCCCGGTTCCACTTCCAAACTGCCGAGTTTGGTCTTGGTCTGGCTTTCGAACACCGGCTCCACCACCTTCACGCTAATAGCAGCCACGATGCCCGTACGGCAATCGCCCGATTCCCAATCCTTCTTGAAGTGTTCCTTGATGGTCTTCGCCACCGCTTCGCGGAATGCACCTTGGTGCGTGCCACCCTGCGTGGTATGCTGGCCGTTCACAAAGCTGTAGTATTCCTCACCGTAGTGGTTGGCGTGGGTGATCGCCACTTCGATATCGTCGCCGATGAGGTGGATGATCGGGTACAGCGGTTCGCCGTCCATCTTCGTTTCCAACAGGTCCAGCAGTCCGTTCTTGCTCTGGAATTTCCGGCCGTTGTATAGAATCGTGAGGCCGGTATTGAGGTAGCAGTAGTTCCACAGCAAGCGCTCGATGTGCTGCTCACGGTACAGGTACTGCTTGAACATCTGCTCATCCGGCTCGAAGACCACGCGTGTACCGTTGGCCTCGTCGCTCTTCTCCAGCTTCGTGTCCTTGCGCAACACACCGCGGTCGAACTCGGCGCGCTTGAGCTGTCCCTCGCGCACGCTCTCGATCCGGAAGTAGCTACTGAGCGCATTCACCGCTTTGGTACCCACCCCGTTCAGGCCCACGCTCTTTTTGAAGGCCTTGCTATCGTACTTGGCACCGGTGTTGATCTTGCTCACCACATCCACCACCTTCCCCAACGGCACGCCGCGCCCATAGTCGCGTACTTCCACGCGGGGACCATCAATGGTGACCTCGATCTTCCGGCCGTGGCCCATCACGAATTCGTCAATGCAGTTGTCCAGTACCTCCTTCAGCAGGATGTAGATGCCATCGTCGAAGCTGCTGCCATCGCCCAGCTTCCCGATGTACATGCCCGGCCGCAGCCGGATATGCTCTTTCCAGTCCAGCGACCGGATATGCTCTTCACCGTAGTTCGTCTCGCTCATTCAATTCAACCTGTGCATCGCGAAAGCCATGTCGATAGTGTGCCAAACTGAAGCTACTTGAAAATGCATGGTGGCTCACACTGCCCCTTGGTTGCCCTCTTGGCATCTGCGTGGGGCTTGGCTTACCGCGATGGTGTACAGGTGGCACGAAGATAATCAACGCCAGCCGTGGTTCGACCGTGGCCCGAACAGCACGTTATCAACGATCGAGAGCAGGGTTTTCAACAGGTGACCGAAGCCTCACGGCAATTGCTCATTCACCACTGCGGAAGGGATAGTGCCGCCGATGTTCAGCAGGATCGGGTCCCGATCATTGTTCGTACCGGTGTAACGCACCGTTCCGTCCATGTTCACATCAGCACCCAAGTAGCCCGCGACCGTGGTAGTGGTACTTCCCCCTCCTATGGCCTGCAAGATCAGTTCCCTGTCATTGCTGCCACCGGTGTAGCTCACCACGGTGTTCCCGTTCGCATTTCCGGACCAGAGCACCATCACTGCCCCTTCCGGCTTTTGGGCGTTCGTGCCATAGGTTACCGTTCCCGGGAGACTGAAGTCGATAGCGGTAGGGATGGCCGAAAGCGCTCGGCTGGCATTTGTCATGCAGCCCAGGTGGTTACGGTGCCGCACAGCGACTTTGTAGTTACCAGCATTGGAGCAGAAGCCCAAGGCTGAAACGCCATCAAGCGCGGTGATGTCGCCGTCCCGCTGCAGGAGCCCAACACGGGTCTCTTCCACCACTGCAGGCGTGGTCACGTTCCGAAGTTCCACCAGTACCCAGTCCACAATGGCATCCGGTCCCGTTACCGAGAGGATGGCAGGATCGATCGTTCCGTTTCCTTCCACCGGATGGCCCATGGCCGTGTAGGGCTCCGTGGTAGGTAGCAGGCCGTTCGTCCGGATGAGGTCTGCCATCAGCCCATCGGAAGTGCGATAGGCGCCCTGCAAAAACACCTTGATGCTCAGTAATATAGGTGGCGCCACTTCACAGGGTACTTCCAGCGTGGTGAATGATCCAGTCCCACTGTACTGGGGGTTGCTTCCACTGCAGACCGATGCCACCGCGAACTCATATTCGGTGGCCGGGTCCAAGCCCGCGAGCTCGTATGGATTTGTCTCCACGTTGCTTCCGATCGTCCAATCAATGTCCCCGACCTTCCTCCATCGCACATTGAATGTGGAAACACCTTGGGTAGCCGACCAGCTTAGTGAAGCGCTGCTATACGTGATGTTCTGGGCCATCAGACCCGTGGGCGGCGGGCAGTTCTGGCCGCTAACGTACACGGTGAGGGTATAGCATTGCGTGGCACTGAACGCTCCGGAATAGCCGTATACACGGGCAAAGTATGTGCCCGCAACCGCATTGGGATATCCAATGTATTCACTGGTGGTGCCACCGTTATAGGAAGATGCCACTACGGTACCGGAGGACTCGAGCAATTGAAGGTCATAGTCACCAGCCAGTCCGGATAAGTTGAGGGTAATGTCACCGGTGCTGGCAAGGGAAAAGCTGTAGTAGTCCTGGTCACCCGCCACCGCGATCAACGCATTTACTGACCCGGGCACAGAGATGGGACCGGCAGTGCCCCGCGTATCATTCGGCTCCATGGCATCCGGACATGGCGCAACGGTGGTAAAGGTGGCGATGGATGAATACGTGGACATCTCCGAACCGCACTCGGAGAGCACATGGAAGTCGTAAGCCGTCTCTTGGACCAAACCTCCCAACGCATAATTGTTGTCGGTAAGGCCGGTCACTGTGGTCCAGGTCCCGCTGGGTGAAAGCCGCCATTGGAGCGTGTATGCCGTCGCCCCTGCCGATGCCCAGTTCAGCGTTGCGGAGTTCACGGTTATGGCAGTGGCGCCGAGGCCGGTGGGTGGATCACATGAGGTACCACATGCCGCCAAGCAGGAAGCCGCATTCACATTCCCGACGATCAGCGCAGCAGGCTGCGGACCAAATCCATTCACGAACTTGATCCCAGCGCTCACCAAGTGGCAATAGCTCATGATGGTGCCGCCCACGGCGGAAGAGGGTACCGGGGCTTGCGGACACGATCCTTCCACGTAACCAGCAGCAGGCCCGCAACCATCAATGGCCGTTCCATTTCCATTCCAAGTGCAGGCGTGGGTATGTGGCGAGCCCATGTTGTGCCCCTGCTCATGCGTCACCACTTCCACGCTCCAGCTGTAGGTGGGAACACTGTTGTAGCTGGAATTAATGCCGCTGAACGCCATCCTATAGCGCGTGCCGTTGCACAAGGTGCTCAGCCACGCGATACCACCGCCACCGCGAAAGGCCAGCAGGTGGGCCAGGTCGCCGTTGAAGCTGGTGCGATAATCGCCGAACTGATCCAGCAAGGTTCCGGAATTATTGCTCGTGTATGGGCTGGTAACATCCCAGACGAAAACCTCCGAAAGCGCCACGTCGATCCCATCGTTCGCATACAGGATGGCGGTCTGGTTGAACAGACCCGTGACATAGTTCGTGGCGTTCAACACGCTACCCTTGTTCACAAAGATGTCATGGTCCACTTCCCAGTATAGGCGTACGCAGCGGGTGGTGCGCTCTCCTGCTGGGGCGGGAGTTGGATGGATCGGTGAAACCGGTACATCCAATGCACTACAGACCGCTCCTGAAGTTCCGCGCAGGTCCTTTGCATTGTAGAACACATGCAAGCCCTCGCGGTCATTATCAAAGCGACCGATCACGTGCTGACCCTCCGCATCGGCCAACAGGCCCATCACTTCCTCGGGGTAAATGCTGATCGCCGCAATGGATCCCGGCTGGCCGCGTAGCATTCCTTGGTAATGCACAGCGGCTCCGGCTCGGACGGGCAGTTCCGTGCTCGCCTGCACGACACGGAAATCCGAAGTGGTGATGTCCACTTTCTCCAGGTCCATCACCACCGGGCCGTTCGCGCCGGGGATGGAGAGGCTGATGTGCTGCGGCTGCCGCCCGAGGAGGTCAGCCGCACGGGACGGTGCGAAACGCAGTACCATGGCTTGGTAGCACGCCCGCGACCAAAGGGCATTCGTGGCAGCGGATGCCTGAACGGGCGAGAATAGTTCCACAGGCTCAAAAGCCAGACCCCGCGACTGGATCGCTTGAATGTGCTTCGAGACCAAGCCTCCGGAAGGCACTTGGCCGAAAAGGCTCAACAACAGAAGGAACGCGACAAAAGAGAGGGCGGAACGACGGATCATGGGCGAAGTTGGACCGGTCGCTGAGTGGACCTGTCATGCCGAAACTAATCTTTCAAGGCCAAGTATCGGATGCCTGATCGCGAAAATGTTGTTTCCAAATAGTATGCGACGGTTTTCCAAAGGCCGGACCGGACAATACTAGTTATTACTGAAAAGAGGCAGCGGGAAAGATACTTTTATCGCATGTCCACCACAGATCACCTGGCCTCCCTTCCGGAGCGTCATTGGAGGTTGTTCATCCACCTATCCTTTATCTGGCTTGCCATACTGGCGTTGCACTTCCGCAACGAACGTCTCTTTGCAGATGCCGCATATTACCTCCTTCATACGGTGGATTCAGGCTTACCCTGGGTGGACCATCAGCGCTATTCCTTGGTATTGGCGGAGCTGCCCGCTCTGATCGCTTTGCACCTTGGCATGTCCTTGAAGGGTATCATCCTTACGTGGTCACTTGGTCATGTTGCTTGGGCCTGGGGCGCAGCTATTTGGTGCATTCGGCTCAAACGGGCCGATATGGCCGTGGCCATCGTCCTTTTGCAGTTCATCGGGCAGACCTATCTCTTCTTCTCCCCGATGATGGAGATCTGCTATGGCGGGATATTCGCGGCCTTGCTATTGGCTCTTTGGCAGGCCCGGCCGGTGCCCACAGGAAAACACTTGCTTGCTTGGGCGGTCATCAGCCTACTGCTGGTCACAAGCCATCCTGAACATGTGATCACACTATGCGTGGTGACCGCATTGGTCTGGGTAGGTGCCGGGCGCAACTGGCGTATTCCCCTTCTGGCATTGGCACCGCTCGCGGTCTTCGTAGTGCTGAAGGTATTTTGGCTGAGCGACTATGAGTCGTCAAACATCCCCGAAATCAGTTCATCAACTAATCTGCGCTGGACCCATGGGACTTACCTACTTGAATTGGGGGAACTGGTGGTACGGAACTACCCGGACCTCTTGGTCATCATGGCCTTCGGCATTGTGCTGTTGCTGCCCGCAGGCCGGGCATGGTCGGTTCTGGCCCTGGTTGGCGGAGCTTTGGCAGTGGTGATTGCCGTGAACACCGCCATGGAGGCCAATTTTTATTCGAGATACCATGAATCGGCTTATTTCCCCATGGTGGTGTGCGGTGTCCTTCTCGGAACCATGGGGTTGCACCATGTTGCAGCTCGATGGTCCCCTTGGATTCTCCTTTTTGCCTTTACCGTTGTTGGTGTGCGCTCGGGCCTGATCATCCGCCAAGGAAATGCCGTGGCCAAGCACATGGCGGAAATTGAACGGAACATTACCGCCTGCCTCGCCCAGGGAAAGGGCAAATGCATCATTCGCGAGGTACACGAACAAGCCTCGGACGGTTCGGTGATGTGGAGCGTACCCATGGAGGCAATGCTTTTGGCACGCGCCGAACAAGGCGTTGCCGTGAGTTTGATCACCGAACAGGACATGGACTTTGACAAAGCGTTTGAGAACCTACCGGTAGACATGGTGCTTCTGCGCCGTTGGGAACCTCGTACCATCGCTTCATTGCATCCATGGTTCCGCATGGAACCGGGACCGTATCTTCCACTGGACACCTTGGACAGTTCGCCTTTGCCCGGAACTGCCCAGTGACCGTTCAACGGTATTTCAGAATGCACCATATCGCATGCACACCGTCCTTCCAACCGATTTTCTTGCCCTCGGCTGCCGACCGTGCACGGTAACTTACGGGCACCTGCGACCAGCGCAATTCCTTTCGCCGCGCCAGCGCAGCAGTCACTTCTGGTTCAAACCCGAACCGCTGTTCATATAATGCAAGGCTTCGGGCCACTTCCAGGGACATCAGTTTATAGCACACCTCCATATCCCCCAAAGACAGCCCAGTGAACCGATTACTTAGCCAAGTAAGAAAGATGTTCGCCATATAGCTGCCAAACGGAAAGCCGGAATATGGAAGGCCCTTGTGGAACCTGTTGCCATAAACAACGTCCGCTTTCCCACCCAACACCAGACCTAACATTGGCACAATATCGCGCGCATCCAGTTCAAGGTCCGCGTCCTGCATCACCACCCAAGTCCCGGTTGCCGTATTAAGGCCTTGGTGGATCGCAGCGCCCTTGCCCCTGTTCACTTCTTGGCGCACCAAATACACCAAGCCTTGCCCGTGCTCCGCAATGAACTGCTCGACGACTTCCGCCGTCCGATCTGTGGAACGGTCGTCCACCACGACAACCTCCTTGCCAATCCCGCTTGGAAGCTCCAAATCCACCAACTCGTTCAATACGGCCACAATGGTCCGCTCTTCGTTATAAGCAGGTACGAGGATGGAAAGTTTCTGTGTAGAAATGGCCTTGATGTGTTACCGACCGTACCTCATGTCAACGGGCAATCAATCGATCCGTGTGCAAGCACGCGGCATTTCTCGAACGGACCTCAAAGCACGCCCTACTTCAGCCCCCGCTTTTCCAGCAACGGCCCCACCTCGGCATCCCGGCCTCGGAAGTCGCGGTAGAGTTCGCCGGCATCCTTGCTTCCACCCGTGGAAAGGATGGTCTCGCGGAAGTGCATGCCGTTGTCACGCGTCATGCCACCGTGCTCCTTGAACCACTGGAATGCATCGGCCTCCAATACTTCGGACCACATATAGGCGTAGTAACCGGCTCCGTATCCACCGCCCCAGATGTGGGAGAAGTAGCAGGTGCGGTAGCGCGGAAGCACCATGGGCAGGTCCAGGCCGTAGTTGGCCAGCGCTGCTTTTTCGAATTTGGGTACGTCCTGCAACGGAGCATCGGCAGGCAGCATGTGCCATTGCATGTCCAACAGGGCTGCGGCGAGGTATTCCGTAGTAGCGAAGCCCTGGTTGAACTTACCGGACTTCTTGATCTTGTCCACCAAGGACTTCGGCATGGCCTCCCCGGTCTTCCAATGCTTGGCATAGTTGGCGAACACCTTGGGATCCATCGCCCAGTTCTCGTTGAACTGACTGGGGAACTCCACGAAGTCGCGCGGCACATTGGTGCCGGAGAAGTACGGGTACTTCTGCTTCGAGAGCAGACCATGCAGGGCATGCCCGAACTCATGGAACATGGTGATCACATTATCGAAGCTGAGCAACACGGGCTGTCCATCAGCGGGCATCTGCACGTTCATGTCCTGGGTGACCACGGGCTTCTCATCCAGCAGGTAGCTCTGGTCCACAAAGCTGGACATCCATGCGCCGCCCTGTTTGTTGTCTCGGGAGAAATAATCCGCGTAAAACAGACCGATCACACTGCTATCCGCATCGAACACCTCGAACACCCGCACTTCCGGCAGGTACGTGGGCAGGTCGTGGCGTTCCTTGAAGGTGATGCCGTACAACTCATGGGCAGCGAAGAAGACGCCATCCTGTAGCACCCGGTCCAGTTCGAAGTACGGCTTGATCTGGCTTTCGTCCAGGTCGTACTCGGCCTTGCGCACCTTTTCGGCATAGTAGTCCCAGTCCCATGGCTCCAAGGTGAACCCGCCCTTCTCCTTATCGATCATTGCTTGAAGCTTCGCGGCTTCGGCCTTTGCGTTCTTCACGGCAGCAGGTACCATGCCCGTGAGCAGCTTCACGGCAGCATCGGGGGTCTTGGCCATCTGGTCGTCCAGCGTATAAGTAGCATAGTTGGGGAAACCGAGCAGCTTGGCACGCTGGGCACGAAGCTGGGCCAAGCGGCTTACCGTGGCCTTCTGGTCGGTGGCGTTGCCCAACATGCCGCGGCTGATGGAAGCTTTGAAGATGCGCTCACGAAGTGCGCGGTCGTGGAGTTCCGCCAGTACAGGCTGCATGGTGGTGTTCTGCAAGGTGATCAGCCATTTGCCCTCATGTCCTTTGTCCTTGGCGGCGGAAGCTGCGACTTCGATCTCCGCCGGGGCCATGCCATCCAATTGAGCGGAGTCGTCCACCAATACGGTGGCATTGTTCACCTCCTTCAAGAGGTTCTCGCTGAAGAGCGTGCTCAACTTGGACTCTTCTTCGTTGAGCGCGCGCAGGGACTTCTTATCGGCTTCATTCAACAAGGCACCGGCCCGAACAAAGCGGGTGTAGTAGCGCTCCACCAAATAGATGGAAACACTATCCAGACCTCCATCCGCTCGCCCATCATAGATCGTCTTGATCCGCTCGAAGAGCTTCGGGTCCAACGTGATGGCATCCTGATGCGCGGAGAGCTTGGGGGCCATCTCCGTATTCACCGCTTGAAGCGTATCGTTCGTATTGGAGGAAATGAGACCGAAGAAAACATGACTGACACGTGCGAGTTCCTGTCCGCTTTTCTCCAAGGCAACGATCGTATTCTCGAAGGTGGCTGGCTCCTTGCTGTTTGCAATGGCCTTCACTTCCACCATGTGCTTGCGCATACCTTCCTCCATGGCAGGCGCGAAATCGCCGTTGTGGATCTGGCTGAAGTCAGGTGCTTGCAAATAGAGCGCACTCGGGTTCGTGAAAGGGTTTTCACGGATGGAGGTCGTGGCTGGCATATCGGACTTGGGGGTTTCACCGGTGCCGCATGAGGCGGCAAGCAAGATCACTGACAACGCGGCGAGGGAATGGTTCATGCGGATGTGGAAATGGGCCACGAATGTAATGGCGGAATTGGAGGTAGCCTTTTCACGCCCTGAACGGCGTCGACCGGTCTTGTAGGAATACTTTCAGGGTTCCTGGATGAAAAAGATCACGAACTCCTGAAAAATCGAAAACAAGGCTTGCCTAGACCGCCTCTGTTCGCGCCATCCGGATGCGCCCCCAAATACCGACCCCGATCACCAGCGCAAGAACTGCGCCTTGGGTGAGCAGCCCCTGCACCGTGGGGTGTATACCGAGAACAGGAATGGAAATGAAGTGAACAAAGCTGGCATCGAATACCCCGGCTTCCTGCATGGCGGCCACGCCATTGCCTGCGAACACCACCGCCATGAGCGCCAGCAGCGCAGCGGTAATGGCGAAGAACGGTCCGATGGGCAGGCGCACGCTGTACTTCAGGATAGCACCACCGATGATGGCCAAGAGGATCACGGCTGCTCCGATCCCTCCAAGAACGGCCTGTTGCCCGCTGGGACCGGCTTGGCTGAAAAGCGTCTCGTAGAAGAGAATGATCTCGAACAGCTCGCGATAGACAGCCAGGAAGGAGATGCCCGCAAGCGCCCAGAGGGTGCGCTTGCTGAGCGCCGCATTTACCTTGTCCTTGACGAAACGTTGCCAAGCTTTCGTGTTGGATTTGTTGTGCAGCCAATAGCCCACGTACAGCAACATGGCAGCAGCCAGCAGTGCAGTGACCCCTTCCGTGACCTCCCGGTCAGCACCGGAAATGTTGATCATATAGCGCGCCAACAGCCAGGTGGCCACGCCAAGCAGCACTGCACCGATCCACCCTGCGTGGATGTATGGCAGGGCATCGCGGCGACCGGTCTTCAGCACGAACGCGATAATGGCGGCAAGTACGAGGATGGCCTCCAGGCCTTCCCGCAAGAGGATGAGCAAGGAACTGATGAAGGCAGCCGTGGTGGTAAGTCCATCGCCGGAAAGCTGGTCATCCGCACGGTCCAGCAGTACATGGATCCGGGCGATACTGGCGGCGACCGAATCACTGGGCACTCCCGATCCGATCTGTGAACGAAGGGTCATCATCTCCCGTTCCGTGCGCTTGCGCAAGGGTGCATCCACATTATCCAGCGCGGCTTCCACCAACTCGAAGCCTTCCAAATAGGCACTGATGGAAAGTCGGCGTGCGGTGGCTGGATCGCCGTTGCGGTAGGCTTCAAGGGCTTCGTCCAAGCGTTTCCGTGAGACGGTCAGCGGCGAAGGAGCGGCCTGCTGCACCGCTGCCGGGTTCGCGATGAGGAAGGCCAGCACAGCAGCGCGCTCGGCACCATGTTGTTGCTCCACTTCCTCCGGCGTGGCAGAGACCAAGGCGCTCAGGTTGGTGAACTGTTCCTTGCCCACTCCTTCCTTCCACAGCTTTTCACCGCGCTTCAACTCTTCAGGGGTAGCAAGCATCCCGGCGGAATGGAAGGCCAATGCCCAGCGCTCATCCTCCGAAAGGCCAGAATAGGGCAGCATCTGCGTCCCGGCCACCCCTAAGGTGATGGTATTGTACAGTCCGAATGGACTGCGCACGGCCATCGCGTCAGCATCATGGAAATTGCGCGGGGCGGGTTCCATGCCTTCGGCCTGGGGGCCATCACCATGACCCGTGGCCCCGTGGCAACTGGCACAATGAGCGCTGTACAGTGCGGCTGCAGTTGCCAGATCCGGTGCTTGCCTGGGTGCTACTGCAACACGATAGACCATGATCACTTCTCCCCGTAGCGCTTTCGCCAATGCGGAGATGTCCACACCATCCCCTTTCTCCGATATCCTTTCATGTAAGGTGCGGGCATGTGCCACCAGGTCCGGACCTCCATCCACTTTGGGAAGCTGCTCCAGAATGATGATCACCTGCTGTGCGAATTCCAGTTGTTCGGCGTATTCCGCCGTGTCCAGCACCTGTCCATCCTTCACGAACTCCGGGTAGTCCACGCTCACATAATCGAGCATGTGTACCACCGTGCGGGCCTGCTCATCCTCACTGCCGGCCGCATGCACATGGAAGCCCATTAAGGCCACGACCACTATAAGCGCAAGCCTTAACGAGTTCATCACACGTTGAACAGGAAGTGCATGACATCTCCGTCCTTCACCAAATATTCCTTTCCCTCCACGCGCAGTTTGCCTGCCGCCTTCGCCGCAGCCTCCCCTCCGTAATGAATGAAATCATCATAGGCGACCACCTCTGCGCGGATAAAGCCCTTCTCGAAGTCGCTGTGGATCACACCCGCGGCCTGCGGAGCGGTCATGCCCTGCTCGATGGTCCACGCGCGCACCTCTTGCACCCCGGCGGTGAAGTAGGTGGCCAGCTTCAGCAATTTATAAGCGGCGTGGATCAGCTTGTTCACGCCGGGTTCCTTGAGACCGATGTCAAGCAGGAACATGTCACGTTCCTCGGCGGTTTCCATGCTGGCGATCTCCGCCTCAATGGCCGCTGTCACGAAGATCACTTCGGCATTCTCGTGGGCAACAGCCTTGCGGACAGCCTCTACGTACGCATTGCCGGTCACTGCGCTTTTCTCTTCCACGTTGCATACATATAGGACGGGCTTGCTGGTGAGCAGCTGGAACTCTGCCAACAACGCAGGGTCGTCATTCGCGGTGATCACGGTGCGTGCGCTTTCACCCTTCAGCAAGGCTTCACGGATCCGACCGAGCAGCTCGAAGCGGCGCTTGGCATCCTTATCACCGATCTGGGCCTGCTTCTCCAATTTCTTCATCCGGGCCTCCACGGTCTCGAGGTCCTTCAGCTGTAGTTCGATATCGATCACCTCTTTGTCCCGCACGGGGTCCACACTACCGTCCACGTGTACCACGTTGGGGTCGTCGAAGCAGCGGAGTACGTGCAGGATGGCATCGCATTCGCGGATGTTGCCGAGGAACTGGTTGCCCAACCCCTCACCTTTGCTAGCCCCTTTTACCAGGCCGGCTATGTCCACGATCTCCACCGTAGTGGGAAGGATGCGCTGGGGCTTCACGATCTTCGCCAATTCCTGCAGGCGCTGATCGGGCACGGTGATGATGCCCGTATTGGGTTCAATTGTGCAGAACGGGAAATTGGCCGCTTGGGCCTTCGCGCTGCTTACACAATTGAACAAGGTGCTCTTGCCCACGTTGGGCAGGCCTACTATGCCACACTTCAAACCCATGCTTTCTTCGGAATTACCTCTTCGTGCCCCTCAAACGGGCCGCGAAAGTACTCCGAAGGCGCAGCATGAGCATTCGGATGGTCCAACAGCTGCATCGGACCGTCTCCATGATCCAAATTCGACCAAGAATATACAGGTCTAAAATTGGCAACAAGCACATCCGGAAGGGGGTATCGCTGCTTGGCCATTCCACTCATCGCTCCGTCCCCGTAGGCGATCCCGGCAGAACCCATAGTGAGGCCGGACGAGGATCGATCAGGAAGGATCACCCGAAGGCGATACTTTCTCTCGGTATGCTGCACCAAAAAACACTGTTGAGTAACTACTTTCGCGATGCCAATCCCCCATTCTACATGAAGATCTCACTTGGAACCCGGTCGTTGATGTTTGCTCCAGCCATACTTGCTGCTGGTCTTGTCCATGGCCAGCAGGTGTTGCCTTGTGCAACGGATCAGGTACAACAACACTTGGTAGAACAAAATCCGGACCTCTTGCGGCAGAATGCCGAGTACGAGCTAGGGCTTCAGGAATATCTACAGGCAAAGGCGGGGCTTCGCGATGATGGGGATACTGCAGTATATGTGATCCCGATCGTGTTCCATATACTTTACGACCCCACTTCCACAACTGACAATCACAACGTGAGCAATTCGCTTATTGAGGCCCAGATGGCCCAATTGAACAAGGACTACGGGAAGCAGAACGCAGATACGGTCACGATCGTGGATCCCTTCAAGCCCATCGCCGCCGACGTGCGGGTGAAGTTCCAGCTGGCCACCAAGGATCCCTTTGGCAACTGCACCAACGGCATTGATCGGATCACTTCGCTCCGCTCATCCGATGCTGCGGATTTCTCCAAGCTCAACCCGTGGTTCCGCGACCGCTACGTGAACATTTGGGTGATCCGCGCCTTGGAGCAGACCAATCCCGGAGTCACTACGTTGGGCTATTCGCAGCTTCCCGCTTTTGTGCAGGATGATTTCGGTGCCTTGCGCGACGGGGTGATCATGTTGTCATCGGAAATAAGTACGAATAGCACTACCCTCACCCACGAACTCGGGCACTACCTGAACCTCAGCCACGTGTGGGGGAACGGTCAAGTCGGAACGGCCTGCGGCGATGATAATGTGGAAGACACCCCGATAACAAAAGGCCATTTAAGCACCTGTGAGTTGAATGACCATTCATGCAACAGCTGGGGTATCGACCAGGCATACACCTTTGATGGAGTGAACACCGGCTCGGGTACCGACGACCCCACCCCTCCACCCTCAGGTGCCTTTCAGGATAGTCTACCTGGTCTCACCTACAGTGCGTTCGAGGCGCATAGCGTCTCTTCCAACCCGGTTGAGGACGGACGCTTCTCCTTCTCGGATTGGGGGACGGGAGCCGCAGATGGGGATAGTGTCTATGGTGATCTCCAAGGACAGCTGAATCCTTCGAAGTACTACGAATTCAGGGTCGAACCCACCTTCGGAAAGTCCATGACCATCACGGGAATGGTCTTCCATGCGTCCCGTTCCGCCAGTGGACCACGGACCTTCGCCGTGCGATCCAGCACCAACAACAACTTCGCCACCAATGATGCGGCCTCGCTCATTGGAACGGACAGCATCATTTCCGTGCAGTCCCCGAACACCTTCTTCTTCAATGCGGACACGGTGGGTAAATGGGGAGGCAACAAGGTCACCTTTACTTCATTCACCAACACACGCAATACGGTGACCTTCCGGATCTATGCCTGGAACGCGGAGGACAGCGATGGCTCATTTGCCGTGGATTCAGTCCGGTTGATCGGTTCTTTCGGAAATGTGGACAATGCGCAGAACTACATGGACTACTCCAACTGCACGAATATGTTCACAGCTGGCCAAAGCGAGCGTATGCGTGCTACCTTGAACAGCAATGTGAGCGGGCGGGACAATCTTTGGACGGAACAGAACCACGTGTTCACGGGCACGGCCGGTCATGAAGTTACCTGTGCACCGGAGGCGGACTTCTATACACTGGACTACTTTGTATGCCCCGGAGAACCCGTTCGCTTCAAGGATAATTCCAAGCGCGCCACACCCACATCTTGGGCATGGACCTTTGAAGGCGGCAACCCGGCCACCTCCAACCAACAGAATCCCGTAGTGAGTTTTTCTGTACCAGGTCCACACGATGTTACGCTTACCGTGAGCAACGATCAAGGTTCAAACTCCATCACCAAGTGGGACGCGTTCCATATCGGGGCTGATTACCCCGAAGTGAACGGCTTGCTACAGGAAGCCTTCAACAGTTCCAACGACTTCCATCGTTGGCCTACCCGGAACATTGAAAATAACAACAGCTCTTGGCAGTGGTCGGACCAGGCGGGGCATGATGCTCCGGGTTGTGCCAAGCTGAATGCCTCGGATACATACACCCTTACCCAAGACCTCTTCTTCCCCAACAACTTCCATGACATTGATGTGCTGGCGACCCCGATCATGGAAATGCCCTTCTACACCGGACTGAATTTCAGCTTCTGGTATGCGTACAGCACAAAGACCAGCAATACGGATGACATCACGGAATCGTTGAAGGTCTATGCCTCCAGGGACTGCGGTGAAACCTGGCTGCTGCGCTTTTCATTGGAAGGTCCAGCATTGGTGACCGCCGGTGTGCGCTCACCGGGTTACATTCCTGCGGCTGATGAGTGGCGCCAAGGAAGCTTCGCGTTGTCGAGCATCTATGCGGGCAACCATGTACGCCTGAAGTTTGAATACACCTCCAGCCTGAACTCCAACGACCTGTACATCGATGACGTGAACATCAGCGCCACCAACGTGGGCATTGAGGAGATCGCCCAGAACGGTAGCCTGAGCTTGATGCCGAACCCCGCCAGCAGCAGCCTTACAATTATGATGGACCTGGCCGGGGCCCCCAGCGGAACCCTTTCCTTCCTCGATGTGGCCGGTAGAACGATATTCAGCGAGACCGTGAAAGCAGGAACACAACAACTCGATCTCGATCTGGATCGGATCGGACTTACGAGCGGCGTGTACTTGGTGCGTTTGGAGCATGCCACCGGACGCCGCGTGGAACGTTTGGTGGTTCGCTAAGCTCTCCGCCATTATGCACATGCCATTGGTCCGAGGACCAATGGCATGTGCTGTTTTCGGCGCCTACACACATTACCAATCGCGGCAACAGCTCCCCCCCCGGGGTCAATTCCCAGTTCATGGACTCCGTAAAGCGGATCTCCTTTACCTTAGCCGCATTCAACATTTTCCATGAAGCTCTTTCCACTTTCAATTTCAGTGGCTGCGGTCGCGTTGCTCTGCTCCTCCAACGTGGTGACCGCCCAAGCCCCAAAGCCATGCGGCACCGATGAAATACGGGCGCAGATGATCGAAGAGAACCCCGACCTGCTCCGCCTTGAGGCCGAGTATGAACTGGGGCTCCAGGAATACCTGCAAATGAAGGCCGGTCTTCGCGATGATGACGACACTGCGGTCTATGTGTTGCCAGTGGTCTTTCATATCCTGTACGACCCCACGGCGAATTCCGATGCGCACAACATCACCGATGCGCAGATCTACCAGGCGATGAACGTGATGAACCGCGACTACGCCAAGGAGAACGCGGATATCTCGGATGTATGCTGTGGTTTCCAAGCGATCGCTGCCGACACGCGCATCCAGTTCCAATTGGCCACAAAGGATCCATACGGCAACTGCACCAACGGAATCGACAGGATCACCACCCAACGATCCACACAAGGCGGCAATTTCTCCAAGTTGAACTCCTGGTTCCGGGATCGCTACATCAACATCTGGGTCGTGCGCTCCCTGGGTAGTTCCGACAGTTTCGCACCTGCGGGATTCTCCCAACTCCCTCCTGACGTTCAGGACGACAACGGAGGGCTTCGCGACGGTGTGATCCTTCTGTATGATTACACCGGCGACAACGGTACCAGCAATGTGTTCCGCTCGCGCACCCTCACCCATGAAATTGGCCACTACCTGAACCTGAAACATGTTTGGGGTGGTACCAATGCCCCAGGAATTGCATGTGGCGATGATGGCGTGGACGATACCCCCATGACCAAAGGCCATAATAGCTGTACCGATGTGGACCTGTACGATTCCTTCTGCAGCTGGCAGCCTGTTGATACGTTCTACACATTCCAGGATGTCACCCTCACATCCGGTACCACGGACCCCACCCCTACGCCCGCAGCCATGCTCGATTTCCCGGAGGAGGTCGCTTTGTCCTTCAGCCCGGGCACTGCAATTGGTGTGTCCGCGAATTCCGCGGAAGAAGGGAGCTTCAGCTTCTCCCAGTGGGGTACCGGAGCCCAAGAAGGGGACTCCGCATTCAGTGATCTTACTGGACAGTTGAGCACCTCCCAGTACTATTCCTTCACTGTGACCCCCGAATTAGGCAAGTCCATGACCCTTTCCGGGCTCACTTTCGAGGTGGATCGCTCGGCCACAGGGCCTCGCACGTTCGCAGTACGCAGCAGCGTGAACAACTACTCCGCCAACATCCCGGCCGTTGTTTCGGGGGCTGATACCGTGGGGCTCAGTGTTCCTTCGGCCAACACCTTCTTCTTCCGTGTGGATACCAGTGGTACGCGCTATATCGCCACAGTGAACACGCCCCAAGCGAGCTACCTGAACTTGGTAAACCCGGTCACCTTCCGCATTTATGCGTGGAATGCGGAGGACGTTGACGGTTCCTTCACGGTGGACTCCCTCGCTGTACGCGGCCAGTTCGGCATCATAGAGAACACGCAGAACTACATGGAATATGCCTATTGCTCAAGGATGTTCACCAACGGACAGAGCGATCGGATGCGGGCCACCTTGAATAGCAGCGTGAGCGGCCGCAGTACACTTTGGTCGGAAGGCAACCACATCTTCACCGGTACTGCCGGGCATGAAGTAACCTGCGGCCCGAAAGCGGACTTTTACACGATCGACCGTTTCGTTTGCACCGGAGTACCCGTTCAGTTCAAGGACAACTCCACCAATGCCACTCCCACAACGTGGGCATGGACCTTTGAAGGTGGCAACCCGGCCACTTCGGACCAGCAGAACCCTACGGTCACGTTCAGCGAACATGGACCACGCAGTGTGACACTTACTGTGGGGAACGACCACGGATCGAGCACCATCACGAAGTGGGATGCCGTGGTGATCGGCGCCAACTATCCGGAGGTAAATGGGCTGCTGCAGGAATCGTTCGACAACTTGAACAACTTCAACTTCTGGCCCAAAGTGAACTATGAGAACAACGGGACCTCGTGGCGGTGGGACGACCAAGTGGGCCATGATGCTCCGGGTTCAGCCAAACTGAATGCTTCAGACACCTACACGCTGGTCCAGGACATGTTCGCACCGAATAACTTTCAGGACAAGGATGTCCTCTTGACCCCGATCCTCGAAATGCCGTTCTATACCGGTCTTACCATGAGCTTCTGGTACGCCTACAGCACACGTACCGGTACCGCCGATGACATCACCGAATCGCTCAAGGTATACGCCTCCACGGACTGCGGAAAATCATGGTTGCTCCGCCATACCCTGGACGGCCCCGAACTGGTTACCGCCGGTGTCCGTTCACCGGGTTACATGCCTGAAGCCGATGAGTGGCGCAAAGCCAGCTTCACCTTGCCCAGCCTCTTTGCCGGTCATCACGTTCGTATCAAGTTCGAGTACGCGTCAGGCCTTTACTCCAATGACCTTTACATTGATGATGTGAACATCGATGCAACCAACGTGGGGGTCGAGGAGTTCGCGCAGCATGGAGGGATCAGCCTGATGCCCAACCCGGCGAGCAACAGCCTCACCGTAGTGATGGACCTCGCCGGTGCAACCACAGGCACGCTGAGCTTTCTGGACATGACCGGCCGCACGGTATATACCCAAGCGGTGAACGCTGGTGAGAGCCGATTGGACCTGAACCTCGACCACATGGGGCTTACCAGCGGTGTATACTTGGTACGCCTGAAGCATGCCAATGGCCAGCGGACCGAAAGACTGGTGGTGCGTTGAGCACACCGTGCGATAAGTAAAAGCGAAGAGGCCGATCCCAATGGGATCGGCCTCTTCGCTTTTACAATGGGATCGTACTAAAGCCGTTCGTTCGCCAGATTGGCCAGCGCGCTGCGTTCCCCTTTCTCCAGGGTGATATGCGCGAAGAGCGGATCGCCCTTGGCCTTGTCGATCAAGTAGCTGAGGCCGTTGCTCTCGGAATCGAGATATGGCGTATCGATCTGGTGCACATCACCAGTGAACACGATCTTGGTCCCCTCACCTGCTCGACTGATCACCGTCTTCACTTCCAGCGGAGTGAGGTTCTGGGCCTCATCCACAATGAAGAAGATGTTGCTTAGGCTCCGTCCGCGGATGTAGGCCAAAGGCGCCACGGTGATCTTCTCATTCTCCACCATCTCGTCGATCCGCTTCAGGGTATTATCGTTCTTCTCGAAATTCCCACGGATCAATTTCAGGTTGTCCCAGATGGGTTGCATGTACGGATCCATCTTGCTCTGGATGTCCCCCGGCAAGTATCCGATGTCCTTATTGCTAAGGGGAACCACCGGGCGTGTAACGAAGATCTGCCGGTAATCGCGGCGCTGCTCCATGGCACAGGCCAAGGCCAACAGTGTCTTGCCCGTTCCGGCAGCCCCTTGCATGGTCACCAACTTGATATCCGGATCCATCAGGGCGCTCATGGCCAAGGCCTGCTCCGGGTTCTTCGGGCTGATGCCGAACACGGTCTGCTTTTCCACCCGCTCAACCATGCGCGTGCGCGGGTCATACTTTGCAAGGACCCTCTTCTTGCCGTTCTTCAGAATGAAGAAGTGGTTGCCTTGAGGTTGATGCCCGAGTTCCTCCACCGGCACGGCACCGTGCATGAAGAGTTCATCGATCGCGTGCTCATCCATGCGTTCATCCACCGTAAGCCCCGTGAAGAGGTTGCGGCCCAGATCACGCACCTTCCCGGTCAGATAATCCTCCGCCATAATGTTCAGGCTCTTGGCCTTCAAACGCAGGGCGATGTCCTTGCTCACCAGAACGACCTTGCGATCCTTGTTCTGGCGCTGTAACGTAAGGGCGGCATTGATGATCTGGTGATCGTTCTTGCCATCCTGGAACACCTTGGTGGCATCCACGCCATTGAGGTCGTGCTTGGCAACTACCTTGAACTGGCCCTTGGATGCCCCGTTCAAAGGCACCCACTCCGTAAGTAGGTCATGCTGTACGATACCATCCAAATGGCGGATGAATTCACGCGCCTCGAAGTTGATCGTATCGTTTCCTTTCTTGAAGGTATCCAACTCTTCCAGCACTTGTATAGGGATGGCCACGTCGTGCTCCTGGAAGCTTTCGATGGCTGAATGGTCGTACAGGATCACTGAGGTATCCAGGACGAAGATCTTCCGCTCTTTCTTCTTCATGTGTTCGCGCTAGAGGCTAGGCCAAATGTGGGCGGCAACCTCCGGTGAATACCGAACACCTCGCTCCAGTTTTGCACGATCGATCGTGGTATTAGGGAGTGGTTGAGCGTTTAAATTCATTAATACGATCCTCCATTCCGGGCCATGGACCTTAACTTCGGAGTCTTGTAGGCATAGCAACGGACCTTCTCCCAAGGGTGCCTATGACCTGAACCCGAAAACCCTTTAAACCCTTAACGAAATGATGAAACATGACCCGAACCGAGGCAACGGCGCACGACGCCACAAGCCTTGGCAAACAGCGGCACTGGCTGCAGCGCTTGCTATCAGTAGCGGCGCAAGCGCACAGGTAGTGTTCCATGAGGATTTTGCAGGTGGTGCCAGTGCTACCGGCTTCACGATCGAACAGGATGCTGGCGCCTGCACCTGGACCTATAACAACCCCGGAGCACGTACCATCACCGGTGCCGGGTTCGACGCGGACTTCGCTATTTTCGACAGCGACTTTTGCGGTTCGACCGCGGACAGTGCTGCAGCTTCGTTGGTCTCCCCCACCTTTGACGCTTCGGTTGGTGGCAACTTCGTGCTCACCTTCGATCAATCATACCGCCATATCGTGCCTACAGTAGCCAATGTGGAGGTATGGGACGGCACGCAATGGAATGTGGTGTACAGCCCGGTCGGTGCAAGTGTGGGTTATCCCGATCCCGCAGTGACAACCAGCCTGAACATTACAGCGGCCACAGGCGGATCCGCGACCGCCCAAATTCGTTTCCACTATGGCGGAGATTGGCGTTGGTGGTGGGCTTTGGATAACATCAATCTCGAGGCCGTCAACTGCATCTATCCTGCGGACCTGGCCATAACAGCCATCACGGAAACAGGTGCCGCCATCAGTTGGACCGATAATGGCAGTGCTGGATATGAGTGGGCAGTGACCTTGGGGGACACGCCCAATGACACCAATATGGTGGCTTCAGGTGATGGAACCGATATGGACATCACCGGACTGAACAGCGGCACACCTTATACGGCATGGGTACGTGCCGACTGTGGGGACGGAACATTCAGCCCATGGAGCAACGGTGTATCCTTCATTACAGGAATCAGCAATGATGAGTGCAGCGATGCTATCACCTTAACCGTGAACCCGGATATGACCTGCGGCTCCGTTACTGCAGGCACGGTGGCCGGCGCCACTGATTCCGGTGTTACTTCAACTTGCGGAGGTACGGCGGACGATGACGTATGGTTTTCCTTCACCGCTGTAGGAACAACACACAGCATCAGCCTGACCGATGTCGCCGGATCCACAACCGATATGTACATGGCCGTTTGGGGCGGCGACTGTGGTAACCTCCAGTTGTTACCCAATGGCTGCAGCGACCCCAATAGCATGATGGTTTTCGGCCTCACGCCAGGAGTCACCTACTACCTCCAAGTGTATAGTTGGACCTCCGATCCAGGGCAGACCTCCACGTTCAACGTATGCGTGGGTACACCTCCTCCTCCACCCGCCAACGATGATTGCGCAGGCGCATTCGCCCTCACCGTGAACCCGAACTACAATTGCGACTCCATTACCGCAGGTTCTGTTACCAGCGCTACGCCTTCCAACGTCACCAGCAGTTGCTTCGGTACCGCCGATGACGATGTGTGGTTCTCGTTCACGGCCACTGATACGTTGCACCGCATCAGCTTGGAGAATATCACCGGCTCCACCACGGATATGTACATGGCCCTATGGTCCGGCGATTGCGACAGCCTGAACTTGGTACCCAATAGCTGCAGCGATCCCCAGACCATGAACATCGGTGGCCTCACCGTTGGAACTGTATATTATTTGCAGGTGTACACATACACCAGTACCGCAGGACAAACCTCAACCTTTGATGTCTGCGTTGGCACCGAACCTTTCTGTCAACCCCCGTTGGCGATCGCGCTGGACAGTATCTCAGCACCGGATGCCTATGTGAGCTGGACAGACAACACCGCCTCGGAATATCAATATGAATTACGCGTGAGCGGTGCTGTGGGGTCTGGCGCCACGGGGCTAGTGGATGCAGGTAGCGTAGCCGGCAGCCCGCTCCACCTTACCGGGCTGGTAGCCGACTCGCTGTACACCTTGTACGTTCGGAGTATCTGTTCCGTGGGTGATACCAGTGCATGGAGTGATGGACTGAACCTGCTGGACGGCTATTGCCAGTCCATCGACTTCGTCTTCGATGTGGAACCCATTTGCAACGTCACCTTTGCAGGCATCAATAACGACAGCCCAAGCGAGGTGAATGGATCGCCGGCATTGGAGAATTTCACGAGCCTCATTGCTAGCGTGGAACAAGGCGGTTCCTATACCATTTCAGCGACCGGGAACACGAACGGACCCTATACGACCTACTTCACGGCCTTCTTTGATTGGGACCAGAACGGATCTCTTGAAACAGCTGTTCCACTGGGCAGTATCAACGATGAGGTTTGCACAACAGTGATCTCCGCTATGGTGGACGTACCTGCTGATGCCACCTTGGGGCAAACCCGCATGCGCGTGGTGAAGAGCTTCAACTCCTCTCCTACCGACCCATGCGCGAGCTACAACTACGGGCAAGCTGAGGACTATACCGTGGAGGTATCCGAAGCCACAATGGTGGAGGATTGTGAAGGTGTATTGGGCGGCCCTGCCCTGCCGGGTACTGAATGCACTAGCGCCAATGGCTTCGGTGGAGTTTGGAGCAATGACTGCATTTGCGTCGAGAACGTGGGCATCGAGGAGATCGTGGCGAAGAACGGAGTAGCTGTTTTCCCGAACCCCGCGAGCACCGAACTCTTCATTACCACGGCCAACGAAATGCCCGTGCATGTGAAAGTGTATGACATGGTGGGCCACCTGGTAATGGAGCACAACATGACGACCCGCTTGGACATTGCCGAACTTGCACCAGGAAGCTACAGCCTGCTGATCGTGGATGGCAAAGGGAATACGCAAGCCCACGCCCGCTTTGTGAAGCACTAAGCGGACGATCTCTACACATGGAAAGGGGCTGTCTCGAAAGAGATGGCCCCTTTTTCATGCCTTGCAGCGGAAGCCGTTGAGATGCATCGGTGATACAGAGGCCCCAACGGATGTAAGGGTTACCTGTCGTTTTCTTCAACAAGTTCAGCTGAAACCCCAAGTAAGGTTGAGACCTGCATTCGGACTTCCGTGCAGGATCCCTTCATGAATCCAAATGAGATCTGCGGGTTGGACCTAAGCGTATAAATGGTCAACATACCATGTGTTTTATTGACGATCCCTTGCTTGTTACCTACGATCCAATATCTTCGTCTCAGTGTGCTACATTCGTGTTGTCCACGCCGCTTTCGTGAATGTGCTCCATTGCGGACCACTGTTTTTATCTTTGAATAACCCAACCCCCAACACCATGAAAAAGCCTGACCCGATCCGTTCCATTTTCCGGACGGCCTGCGCGTTGCTCGCGCTCCTCGCCTTGCTGCCACGTCCGGCACTGGCACAACTGGAGGTGGCGGCGCTCAACACCGCCTATACCATCACCTTCGATGCCACCGTGGCCGGGGTGAACAACGGAGCGTTTACCGGCAGCGGCTTTGCACCCTCACCCGCCAGCGGGCAGCTTAACTCCAACGCTTGGGCATCCACCGGCATGTCCGATGGGGCATCTGCTTTCGGCGGGACCAATACCAGTGGCGACTTTGCCAGGGGCATAAACAATGCCGCCGGGGGAACTTCCACGGGCGGCTTTTACGCCTTCACCGCAGCCAATATTGGCAGCAGTTCCATGGGCATCAAGCCCGGTGGATCGGACTGGACACCCGGCACATTGACCCTCCGCGTCCGGAACACCACCGGAGGCACCTTGACCAGCTTGGACGTGGCGTACGCGCTTTGGAACAACAACAGCCAAGCACGTGGGAACAGCTTCAATTTTTCGTGGAGCACCGATGACATCTCCTACACTGCGGTGAGCGCATTGGACTTCACCAGCCCGGCCGCCGCCGATGCCTTCGGCTATGTCGTCAACAACAAGAGCACCACCATCGGGAGCTTGAGCGTGGCAAACAACGATTACATCTATCTCCGCTGGGAAGGTGACGACGTGAGCGGCGGCGGTAGCCGCGATGAATTCGCCCTGGACGACATCAGCGTGACCGGCCATGGCGCAGGCGGATCCAACACCTCGGTGGAATTCGCCAGCACGGCCAGCTTCGCTGCGGAGGGAAGTGCCCCAGTGGACCTCGCGCTCTCCATCACCAACCCGGATGCGGTCAATGCCACTAGTGTCACCATCAGCGCCACCGACCCGAACGGGCGCATCACCAGCTTCACCACACCGGTGAACTTCGCCGGGGGTAGCAGCGCCGATGAGAACGTTACAGTGACCATAGACGACAACGCAATCTGCGATGGCGATGAGGACGTCACCTTCACCATCACCGGCATCTCCGGCGGGCAAGGGACCGCCTTTATCGGCGGGAACGACACCTACACGCTCACGGTAACGGACAATGACGCATTATCCGTACCAGTGGCCATCGCAGCCTCGGCGATCAACAGCAACGACTTCACTGCGAATTGGAACGCCAGCGCTGGTGCCACCGGGTATGAACTGGACGTGTACACGCAGGGGCCCCTTCCCGCCAGTGAGCTCTTCTTCTCTGAATACGTGGAAGGGACAAGCAGCAACAAGTACTTGGAAATCTACAACGGGACCGGCGCAAGCGTGGACCTCGCGCACTACACCGTTAAGCTGTTCACCAACGGGAACACGAGCCCGACCAGTACCAATATCCTGAGCGGGACCTTGAACGATGATGAGGTGATCGTCCTGAAGAATTCAAGCGCGACGATCTATGGCGGGGCGGCCACGAACGCGACGGCCTGTGGTTTCAATGGCAACGACGCGGTGCTGCTGTTGAACAACGTCACCGGCGACACCCTCGACATCATCGGTCGGATCGGCGAAGACCCAGGCACCGCATGGACCGGTTCCGCTGGACGTACCACATTGGATGGGACGCTTGTTAGAAATGCAGGCGTGACCGGCGGCATTACAGCGAACCCCGCTGCGGGTTTTCCGAGCTTGGACAGCGAATGGTCGCCCTTGGGCACCAACGATGTCAGCGGTCTCGGCTCTCACACATACAGTGGCATGGGCGAAGTGATGGTGAGCGGCTCTCCCTTCATCCTGGGCAACGTGACCTCTTATAGTGTCACCGGGCTTACCCCTTCCACGGACTACTACTACCGCGTGCGGGCCACCGGCGGCGGATGCCCGGCGACAGCCAACAGCAACGTGATCATGGTGACCACCACGGTGGGCATCACTCCCTTCCTCATCGCGGGAACACTGGCGGACTTCGGCGACATCTGCCTGAACGCGGACGGCGGGCCCTTCAGCTTTACGCTGGACGGCACCAACCTCACCGCCGCGGACGTCACGGTGGCCGCGCTGAGCGGATACACCTTCTCCACCACGGAACTGGGGGCGTACACAACGACATTGAGCATATCACAGCCCGGCGGCACTTTCTCGCAGGACATCTGGGTGAAGTTCACACCGACACTCGAGCAGAACTACGACGGTGACATCACCGTGGGTGGCGGCGGAGCCTCGGACATCACCGTGGCCGCGACCGGCGACGGGATCAACACCGCAGCCATAATGGCCACTGGCGGCATTGTAAGCGTGGGCATGAACCAAGCCGAGGTTGGCGGAAGCGTCACCGATGTGGGCTGCTCCGCCCTCACTGACTATGGTATTGAATACAGCACCACCAACGGGTTCACGCCAGGCACGGGTACTCAAGTGTCCAGCACAAATCTCTCCGGCGGCAATTACTCCAGCACGATCACAGGCCTCGACCCATGCACCATCTACTATTATGTGGCCTATGGCACGAATGGTGGAGGAACCACTTATGGCACTGAGGACAGCTTTGAGACGGCCCCGATCGGGGCACCCGTGGCCACGGCTCCGGTAACCGTGAACATGAACGACTTCACCGCTACCTGGGATGCCACCGCCAGCGCCACCGGATATCGCTTGGACGTGAGCACCTCGCCCACCTTTGGCACGCCCGTAACGGCCAGTGAACTGTTCATCTCCGAGTATGTGGAAGGAGGCGGGAACAACAAGTACATCGAACTGTACAACGGCACCGGGGCATCCGTGGACCTCTCGAACTATAGCCTGCACCTCTTCAACAATGGCGGCACATCCGCCAACAGCACGGAGGCACTCTCCGGCACGTTGGCGAACGGTGGAACCATTGTGTATGCGAACTCCTCAGCAGTAGCCTATGGAGGATCCGTAACGACCACCAGCATCTGCAATTTCAATGGTGACGATGCCTTGTTGTTGTTGAACACCACCACCGGAGACACGCTGGACATCATCGGCACCATCGGTGAAGACCCCGGCTCCGCATGGTCCGGTAGCGGCGGACGATCCACGGCCAACAAGACCTTGGTAAGGCGCCCGGATGTGACGGGTGGCGTAACGGCAAATCCAGCAACCGGCTTCCCCACGTTGGACAGCGAGTGGGACGTTTATGCGCAGGACGATGTAAGCTTCTTGGGTGCACACGACTTCAATACGATCGACCCCTACTACCTGCCTGGCTATGAGGACCTCGCCGTTAGCGGCACTTCGCAATCGGTGACCGGACTTAACGCCAGCACCACATACTACTACCGCGTCCGTGCGGAGAACATCAGTTGCAGTTCCAACAACTCCAACACCATCGCTGTCACCACTTTGGCCTGCCCCGGGAATGCCTTTGTAGTGGCCATCAACACCGATGGCAATGGTGACCAGACCAGCTGGGCCATTCTCGACGAGAACAACAACTATGTGGCTTTCGGAGGTCCGTACACGGGGCAGAACAACACCTTGGTAACCGAGTCCATCTGCATTGGGGTCGCACCCGTGAACGCTTGCTACCAATTCCACCTGTACGACAGCTTCGGCGACGGACTTTCCGGTGTGGGTAACTGGCAGCTCCGGGCATCCGACGGCCGTGTGCTTCTGGGCGATGATTTTACTACCGGGTACGAATCACCCGCCAGTCCTCCCGCCAACCCCAACTACGGCAGCAACCACAGCTTCTGCCTGCCTCCCGGCCCGGCCAACATCGCCCCCACCGAGTGCGGCATCTTCAACAACATGCTCGGCAATAAGGTGTACGCCAACAAGGTCACCGGAGCCTCCAACTACCAGTTCGAGTTCTCTGACCCCGATGCAGGCTTCATGCGCCGCATTGCACGGCCGTACAACTACGTCCACTTCTGGGACATGGTGACCAACCCATTGGTGCCCGGTGTGAAGTACTTCGCCCGTGTGCGCACCGACCGCGATGGACCCATGCAGCAGGCTCACTTTGGAAGTGGCTGCGAGATGGGTATCAGTCTACCGGCGGTGGTCACCTGCACGCAGTTGATCCAGGCACCTGCCTACGGACACTCCTGCAACGAGACACGCACCTTCAACACCAACAACAGCTTCATCTTTGCCCAGCCGGTGCAAGGTGCAACGGAGTACCAGTTCCGCCTGATCAATACCCAGGAGGGATACGACCAGACCTTCGTTCGCAACACCTACATCCTGCAACTCAAGTGGAACCCCAACGTGGCACCCTTGCTACAGGACGGCTACACCTATGCCGTGGAGATGAACGTGAAGGTGAACGGACTCTACAGCGGCTTCTGCGCCAGCACCTGTAACATCACCATCGACAACAGCGGCAACCGTCCGGAGGCCAGCATGGTGCAGGCTATGGGCGCAGCGACACTATGGCCGAACCCCGTGCGTGATGGACAGGTGAACCTGAACATCGACGGACTGGTGGATGCTGACCAGCAGATCACCGTGGACATCCAGGACGTCTATGGCAAGCAGGTCTTCGCCAAGGAATACGGGAACAACGGCGAGCGTTTCAACACCATCCTCAACCTCAGCAGCGATATCGCCAGCGGGGTGTACATGGTGAACATTACCGTGAACGGGGAACGTACCGTGCAGCGGTTGAGCATTATCCGATAGGCTTCGAGCCTTCCGGTCCCTGAGGCCCTTGAAGGGCGGAAGGGTCGAAGGGCCGAAGGGCCGAAGCAACGAGAGATCCAATACTACGCCGAAGGGCCGTTCCGCAAGGAGCGGCCCTTCGTGCATTACAGGAAATAGATCGCACGGCTGCGGTCCTCATCCCTGATCCATCCATTCCGGCGTTGGCGGGGCATAATACGCAAATTTCGTATCTTCGCGCTCCCGCGTCACCCCGCTCCCAGCCCTGTTCACGTGCGTTCCATCAGGAATACACTCAACGTTTCACCCAGGGGCGGATCAACCATGCGGGACTGCACATGGCAACATTCGAGAAACGACAGAAGGAAAAAAAACGATTGCAAAAGAAGCAGGAGAAGCAGCGCCGCAAGGAAGAGCGCAAGGCCAATCCCGGCGGGAGCAGCTTGGATGATATGATGGCCTATGTCGACGAGTTCGGCCAGATCGTCGATACCCCCCCCGATCCCGCGAACCGCGTAGAGATCGATGCCAGTGAAATTGAACTGGGCGTGCCCAAGCGCGAGCGGGAAGAGATCGATCCGATACACCACGGCAAAGTGGACTTTTTCGATACCTCAAAGGGCTTCGGTTTCATCAATGAGATCGGTAGCCAGGAACGATACTTCGTTCACATCAGCGGTATGCTCGATGAGATCGGCGAAGGTGACAAGGTGAGCTTTGAGCTTGAGCGCGGCCCAAAAGGCTTGAACGCCGTTCGGGTACAACTCGCAAAAGCAACGCCTCCCCCTGCACCGAAGCCACCAACGCCTCCGGCAGCTCCAACGCCACCTGAGGCCAAATCAGATACTTAACGATCGCTTCGGGCACGGTGCCCACGCGACATGATGAGCCTACCCCTCGGAGGCCCTTTCCTATTCATTGGGAAAGCACCTGCTTGGGCTGTGGCCTTTTTGCCGTAGGGCCTAACACCGAAGTGACAGGAATAGCTGTTCAGCTTCCGTAGTGGCAATGACTCCTGCCCTGAACAACGACCAAGAGGAGCAAGCCTTATCCTTCGTTGCTTTGTAGCACATGCGGTTCCTCATCGCCATAGCCCTTCTGGTATCGTCCCTAACGGGTGGTCCACGCCATTCCCTTCCAAAACCTGCTGCCATTGTTGCGCTACCCGCGGAACTCCTGGAGGTCAGCGGGCTGACCGATATCGACGCGCACACCGTGGCCTGCCTCCAGGACGAGGATGCGACGCTTTATGTAGTGGATATCCGGAACGGACAGATCCTAGAACGCCACCCCTTCGGCCCACCGGGCGATATGGAAGGTCTCACAAGAGTAGGCAAGGATCTCTATGCCTTGCGCAGTGATGGCTTGATCTATCAACTACAGCTCCTCGCCGGGCACTATACGATGGTGGACAGCTTCCACATGCAGTTGGACCATCGCAACATTGAGGGACTGGGCTATGACGAACGCACGGGACTGGTGCTCGTGGCCCCGAAAGATGTTCTGAAGGGCGATCCAGAACGGCGCGACCAACGTTCGGTCTTCGCTTTCGATCCGGCTGACCGCAAGCTCTTGCCCGAACCGGTGCTCACCTATTCCGTGCAGGAGATCATCCGCCAGGCAGAGGCCGACGGAATGAAACTACCCATGCGAACTACCAAGCATGGAAAGACCGTGGATGCGATCAAGCTGCGCATGGCCTCCATTGCCGTGGATCCTGTCAGTGACCATTACTTCCTGCTTTCCGCAGTGGACCAGACCCTGCTGATACTGGACCGCAAAGGCGGATTCGTTGCGTTGCATCTGCTGGATGCGGACCTGTTGCCGAAACCGGAGGGCATCACCTTCCTGCCCAATGGCGATATGCTGATCGCCACCGAGGGCAAGAACAGCCCACCAAGACTGGTGCGCTACGCGCTGAACAAGGAGGAGCGATAAACTTGCACGTTGCGCTGGGACTGTTCTAATTTTGTAGAACTTGTTCACCCTGCAATGACCACTGCCTTACAGATCGCGCTCGGACTTGTCGCCACCATCTGCTTTCTCGGTGGCATGAATCTTTTGAACAAAGGCGCAATGGCCTTCCTTCCGGAGGGCCATGCCCCGACGCCTGAATTGGATAACCTGTTCCGCTTCACCAGCGGCATCTATTTCAGCATGGGCTTTCTGCTCACTTGGGCATTGATCACCATCGACCAGCGCCATACGCTCCTTTATTTTCTTGGCTTGAGCGTGCTCTTTGCCGGCCTGGGCCGAGCTTGGTCCGTTACCAAAGTGGGATCACCGGGAAGCTACCACCGTGCCATGATGTGGTTGGAGATAGCCCTCGGACTACTGATCATGGCGTTGCAGCTGGCTCGGGGCTGAACGGTATACTACGGCCTTGTTTCCTTGTCTTCAACCTCGTTTGACACATTCGATGGTGCAAGAACAGCGCCGTAGAGGCTTTCCGACCTCGGATGGAATTTGTTACTTCGTAAAAACCAGGTCCGGATGAGCACCAACCTCTACCCTTTTCTTTCCCTCTTCATCACCGCTGTATTTTTCCCCACCCTCGCCATGGCCCAGCCTGCCTATGCCGGGCCCGACGTAATGGTTTGCGGCGACGAGTACGACATGCAAGCCAATACGCCCGCCCCTCCCGGCAGCGGCGTGTGGACCTTGATCTCCGGTTGCGGCTTCCTAATGGACGACACCGACCCGAACACCCATCTGTACGGCCTTTGCCCCGGCTCGAGCGTCTGGCGCTGGTCCACGGTGGATGCTGGAGGAGTCCAAACATCGAGTGTGGTGGAGGTGATCTCCTTCGATCCCAACGTACCACCTGCGAATGCCGGCCCGGATGTAACGATCACATTGCCGAACAACTATGTTCAATTGCAAGGCTCACCCGAACCCAACCCGCCCATGCTCTGTAGTTGGTCGATCGTTTCTGGAACCGGGACCATCGCGAACCCTAGCGACCCTAACACCATGGTCCATGACTTGGGCGTCGGTTTCAACGTGTTCCGCTGGAGCTGCGAAAATGGCCCCTGTGGTACCACACTTGATGAAGTAAACGTACAATTAATGCTGGTTTCCGGGATCGGCAGTACGGGTGCGGAGATCTCGAAGCTCTTCCACTACGAGCCGAGCACGCAACAGTTGGTGATCACCAAGGGTGCACCCATCACCGATATGATGATCGTGGATGCCCTGGGCCGCTCCATGACCCAGCTGCCTTCCAGCGCAGGCGCTGGCACCTGGGACCTTTCCGCTTGGCCCACCGGCATGTACCTGCTCCGCGCCACCGTAGGTGGCAGCTCGCAGGTGTACCGCTTCGTGGTGGAGCGGTAGGACTGTACGGCGCATACAGCCTTCGCTGCTGAACGTATAGGTCCTTCCAGACCTGCCCCGGTCACGGAATTACGGGGATCACCGTAGCTGATTACGGGTGTTCACGGAGAACTTGCCTCCGTACCAAAGGGACATTTACCGATCCCTTTCATCGTGGACCACTCACGCACCGTACAACGTATTGATCGCTACTCCGCGCCCGCATTGATCGCAGCGGCGTTGGCAGGGCTTCTCACCCTAACGGCAACGGCCCAGAACGATGGGCAGGAATACCGCACCATCCGCGTGGGTGATCAGCAAAGCCTTTCCGGTTTCCTGATCTCGTGGCTGGATGTGGCCCCCGATGGCAGCACCGTCTCCGTCTCGGCCACCCAAGGTTTCCCCTTCCGCTTCTTCCCCATGGACCGTACGGAGGAGGTCACCGCCATCGATGTGGGCAATTGGTACGCCGGTAGCCGTGCACGATACAGCGTCTCCGGAAAGCACATGCTCCTGCAGCAATTGTTCTATTTGGACTTCGCGCCCAACAAGGACAAGCCCATCAAGTATGAGGTGATCGATGTGGCCTCAGGGGTTGCAGTACGCAGCTTCAAGGACCTCTATGCCGCCGACCTCACTCCCGACGGATCCACCGTGCTTACCCTGGACAAGGACGGCGTGAAATTCGTGGACCTGGCAACAGGTGCATCCAGCAATGCACGCAGCTTGGAACGCACCGGCAACGCCATCGCCGCGAGCATGGATGGACAGCGCTTTGCCGTAGCTCACCGCCCCACCAAGGCCGAAGTGGAGGCACTGCCTTCCGTACGTAATGACAAGGATGCCATCAAGCGCGGCGTGAAGCAAGGACAGATCGTGGTGGTATATGACATGGCCACCCTGAAGCCGTTGTACACGCTTCCGGAGCTTTTCGACAAGGTGTTCCGCTTGGAATACAGCCGGGACGGTAAGGACCTGTGGATCCATGCCAAACCGCACAGCCGCAAAGGTGGCAACCCGAACCCCAACCAGAGCTATGTGAGCGTGGCCGATGCGACCAGTGGTGAAATGCGGCGCACCTCCTTCCCTTCCCTCGCCACCTATGAACCGGACTTCCGCAGCAGCCCCGATGGATCGCTGTTCGCGATCGGCAGCTCGGGGAACAAATTCCAGGAAGTACATCTCTATGACCGTGCTACCGGCAAGATGGTGGACCGCTTCGTAGTGAGTTGGCGCCTCTGGGAGAACTTGGACAAGGGCGAGTTCGCCAGCGGGGACGGGCGGCTCAGCTTCACCTTCCTGCCGGATGGAAAACGTATGCTGCTTACAAGCGGCAACCGCATCATCGAATGGACCTACGCCAAATGAAACCGCTTCTTTCTCTCCTCATCGGAATGCTCTTGGGCATGTCCGTCTTCGCCCAGAAGAAGGAATTGATCCAGGATAAGGAAACCATCCTGGCCCGCGCCGCGGAAACCTTCGACGCATCCCTTCGGCCCGGTGGCAGCCTGTATGAGCCGGTGATCAAGGAGAACCTCATCGGCATCTATGTGCTGCAGGTGAGCTTCGGCGACAAGGGCGACATCACCAGTGTATTCGTGGAGAGCGCCGAAGGAGGCAATATCCCATCCCAGAACCGCTTCAAGGACCTCGTGGCCAAGGGCCGCATGCCGTTCAAAATGCCCAAGGACCGGCACTACCGGCTCACCCACACGTTCGACCTCAACGCCATTCAACGCTAACAACCATTTCAAACGCCCGCAATACATGAAACATCTGCTCACACCCGTCCTCGGCCTCTTCGCATTGGCTGCCTTCGCCCAGAAGGACATGCCCGTGGTCTTCGAGACCAAACTGGACCATCGCATTGAGAATACCGGCACCGGCACGGAGGAACGCGGTTACAGCTATGCCGCCAGCGATAAGGAGATCACCGTGTTCAACAACAAGACCGGAAGCGTGCGATGGACCGGCAAATTCAAGGACCTGACGCCGAAGCTGCGGAAGGTGGACGAACTGACGCCGTTCTGGGAAAGCAACGTGCTCTTCCTCTTCGATCGAAAAATGGGCAAGGACCAGATCGCCTGCTTGGACCTCGCGGACGGCCGCCTGCTCTGGACCACGGACAAATACCAGAACATCACCGATGAGAACGTGGTGTACATCCCGGAACTCGATGGCTTCGCCATCACCTTGAAGGACCGCTTGGTATGGGTGTTGGCACGTACCGGTGAAGAGCGATGGAGCACGGACAAGTTCAAGGGCGTGGTAGGCCAGTACGTGGTTACCTCGGACAGCAAATTGGTGATGGTGAACTTCATGCCTACCAACCTCGCGGCCTTCTTCAGTGGCTATAAGAACCAGATCGCCAAGATCGACCTGACCAATGGCAACATCCTATGGGAAAATACCTATGTGGGCCGTGCGGAACGCAAGGTCGTTACCAGGGAGTTCATGTATGAGCTGGATGTGAAGGACGACAAGGTCTTCCTGCGCATGAACGGGATCCAGGTGTACGACCTCAACACCGGCGCCAACATCTACTCCGCCGCATTCGATTTTACACCGGATAAATTGGTGGGCCCACCTTCCGGTGCGAAGAAATTCGGCGTGTACAACGCCGTGGCCGATCCCGTGGTGGTCGGGGACGACCTCTATGTGCTGGACATGAGCAGCAAGAAAAGCCAGTACGTGCGGAAGTATGATCGCCACAGCGGAAAACTGCTCTGGAGCAGTCCGGAGATCAAGGACGCACGTGCGATCCCGAACATGTACGTCGTGGGCGACAAAGTAGTGTTGCAGATCGGTGGCAATGTGGAGGCACAGGCATACATCCGCAAACAAGAGCGCCAAGCCGACGGATCCTACGAGACCACCGAGGAATGGCGGATATGGCATCCCAACGTGAAGCCGAACGGCATACAGGCCTTCAACACCAGCGACGGCAGCTTGGCATGGGAAAGCGAACGCTTCCGCAAGGGCATCACCAACGCCGTGGTGTTGGACGATAAATTCATCGTGTGCAGCGGCAAGGAGCTCTACAGCATGGATGTGGCCACCGGTGCGGAACAGTATGTGGTGCCCGTAGCCAAGGGCGGCGTAGGTAACGCGGACCAGATCATGACCTACAAGGACAAGGTGGTGGTGATAGGCGATAAGGGCGTGAGCACCTTCAACAGCAAGACCGGCGAGTTGGTGGCCCAAGGCAAATACAAGAAGAGTGACCTGGAGGACTACGAGGGCGACCGCATGATCCTGAAGACCGCAGGAGCGGACATCGCCTGCTTCAACCTCGACGACTGCACCTTCAAGGAGTTCAAGGCCCGCAAGGGAGCCACCACGAGCATGAGCACGGACGGCGCTTTCGTATATGTGTATGAAAAAAAGAACGTGACCAAGGTGGCCACGCGCTAAAGCACAACCCTCCTCTGCCTGCGGGCCGCACCGTTCCGAATACCATCGGAAGGTGCGGCCCGCTTGCGTTCCCTGCCCTCCCCGGAATTAACAGGGGCCGCAAGGGAACTGCCAGGTCATACCTTTGCACCATGACCATTGAACCGCGCGAAGTGCAGACCAGCATAGCCATCCTGAAGCGGATGCGCCCGGACCATATCGAAGTACAGTACGTGCATGGTGCCGTGCTCAACACGGCAGCACTGGCCGAAGTGCAGAAGGCCCGCCGCGAGCTGATGGGAAAGGCACCTTACAGCATGCTCAGCATCATTCCCGAGGACGTGGATTACGTAGCCTCCGCGATGAGCGTGGACCATTTGGCCGATGACCGCAAGGAAGGAGCGCTGTTGGCCATTGCCGTGGTGGCCCATGCGAATATGATGGAGATGATCCTGAAGCTCTACTTCTCCTACTTTCCCCAGCTCAACCGCATCAAAGTGACCCCGTCCGAAGCCGAGGCACGGGAATGGCTGAAGGCGCAGATGGAGGAGATCGGACAGACGGGGAGCTGAGCGGGGCTTGGTCGTGGTTGCCGACAGTGTGAACGATCCGCGATGCGCATCAACTTTGCGCAATGACCCACATACTTGTCATCAACGGCAGCACCCGCGCGGCCTCCACGAATGGCCTATTCATTAAGGCCATTGTGAAGCTCACCGGTGATCGCGCCCATTTCACGCTCTACCCTTCCGTCGCGGATCTCCCACCATTCAATCCTGATCTTGACATGGAGCCCGCAGCGGCGGAAGTCGCGAACTTCCGTGCCATGCTCGCGTCTTCGGACCGCGTGCTGATCTGCACCCCGGAGTATGCCATGGGCGTGCCAGGAACCTTGAAGAACGCGCTCGACTGGACCGTCTCTTCCGCCGACTTCCGATTGAAACCCGTGATGCTCGTCACCGCATCCCTCTCCGGTGAAAAAGCCCATGCTTCCCTATTGGAGACATTGAAGGTGATCGAAGCCGTGGTAGCTCCCGAAACCTCGGTACTGGTGCAGTTCGCACGCACCAAGGTGAACGCGGAAGGTCTGATCACCGATCCGGAAACACGCAATGCGATCGGGAATGCATTGGATAGCTTTTTGGGGGATCCCTGCGCTTCATCAAATTTGTAATGTGTTGATCCAGCGCCGCACCACCCCCACCAACCAACATTTTCACCAATGACCACCGAACAAGCGAAGGCAATGGCACGCTCTTGGATCACCGCTTGGAACAGCCATGACATGGACGCGATCCTCTCCCACTACACCGGGGATCTCGAAATGAACACGCCGTACATCCTAAGCATCATGAACGACCCCTCCGGCACGTTGCACGGGAACATCGCCGGGGGCGGACCTGCATTCCCACATTCCTGTGATCCGTTATCTTAGCTATATCAAAACCACGGTTGAATTGCCGGCGGACCTCTTCAAGGCCTTGAAGGTGAAGGCTGCTTTGGAAAGCCGCAGCCTGAAGGACCTGATGACGGAGATCTTCCGCGAAGCGCTGGGCAAAACGCCAACACCCGCCCCTAAACGACGGAAAGTAGCATTGCCTGTGGTGGATTGCCCAACTGCACGGTCACTACGGACAAGGCATTTCGCCAAGGGAGTAGAGGTGCTGGTGAGCAGATAACGCTGAACCTCCTCCATCGTTTTACGTCATAGGCAAATTCGGCATTTATCGATCAGTGAGCCTCTTCCTGTGTCACCTGGATCGGCCATTCGTTCATCAACCCCGATCTTCGCGCAGCAGGCACCAGAACGGACGGAACATCATCTGATCATCTGGTGACCGATAACTGAAGCGGGACTGGCATTCATTGCATGGATGAAGTTCTGAGTTGATCAAGGTGGGCTTCAGGGCACGAACACATTGCGGCGACCACTTTGCAACGGCCGATCCCACGCGGCTTGCACATCGCTCAGTGGCAGCACTTCGGTATCGATGGTGAGAATGCCTTGCTCCGCCAATGCGAAGATCTTCGGAAACACTGCGGCCATCGCGCTGGGAGATACGCTTCCACCGCCGCTGCCCATCAACTCGATCGCCGAACTGCGCAGTGTTCCAGCCGCCAATTGGATACTTCGTCCGGCCATATCGCCGACCTGCACAATGCGTGTGCGGTAAGGAGCACCTTCCAGATCGTGACCGGTAAGTGCATGTAGCAAGACCTCCATTGGTGCACCCCATATGTAATCCAGCACCACATCGTAGCCATCGCCTTTCTCCGCAAGGAACGCACGGGACATCCGTTCCGGCTCCTCTTGTAGCGGCAAGATCGCGTCCGCACCATGATCCCATAGCTGCTCCAACACCTTCACGTTGCGGCCTGCCGCCACCACACGCCCTGCACCCAGATGTTTGGCGATGCGCACAGCCAACTTCCCGGATACACCGGTGGCACCCATCACCAGCACCGTCTCGCCCGCAAGGAGTTCCGCCCGCTCTGACAGTGCGAGCCAACCCGACATGGCCGCATTCGGTAATGCGGCGGCTGTGGCATCGTCCACGCCATCAGGCACTGGGAAGCGATAGCGCTTGCCGATGGGCACCCGCTCCGCCATCATACCATACGGTGCGTGAGGAGCACCGCAGTACACCCGCGTTCCGCCCGACATCACAGCCAAGCCGTCCACGCCCACGATGGTGGGCAGTTGTGAATGGCTATCGTAATGTGCACCACGGGCGAGGCCTCGATCTATGTTCTTCAATGAGGCGGCCTTCACCTCCAATACCTCTTCATTTTCCTGAGCCACGGGTTCCGCGAACTCTTCATACCGCGGCGCTTCGCCGAAGGCATGCAATACAGCTGCTTTCATGAACGCAAAGGTCCTGGGCCCGCTGCTCAGCGTGATTAACGATCGCTAAGAAGCGCGATCGGGCTTCAGCCGCGCACGTATGCGGCTCAGTGAAACCGGCGTGATGCCGAGGTACGAAGCGATCAGGTATTGCGGCACGCGCTGCAGCACTTCCGGCCGTTCCTTCCGCAGCAGCGCGTAGCGCTCGGCCGGTGTATCACGCAGGAACGAAAGCAAATGCCGCATGTAATAAGCCATGCGGTGAAGAAGATGTTCGTTCGCCGTCGCGCGAAGGTCAGGTATCTCCTGCATCAAGCGGTCCAGGTCCGGGCGTGATATCGACCAGAGCGTCGTACATTCCACAGCCTCGATGCGGAAGAGGCTCGGTGTGCCGAACTGGAAACTTTCAAAGGATGAAACAGCTTCACCTTCAAAGAAGAACTGGCTTGTAATGTCACGCCCTTTGTGGTCATAGACCGTGCGCAGGCAGCCCTTCTCGATCATGAACGCACGGCGCGCCACAGCGCCCTCTTTCAGCAAGATCGTGCCCGGAAGCACCGTGCGGCGGCGGAAAAGATGCGCAAATTCCTCCCAGCGCGCATCTATGCCCGGCAGTGCCTGTGCAACTGGTGGAACCATGGTGCAAAGTAAATGGGTGTGGATAAGCGATGAGCGAACTACTCGGTATAAATAGTCAACCGCGAGTGAATGAAAGCAGTGAAGTCCGATGCCCCTGCGGTCGTCCTTCGTGCAGGTCAATTGCTCAGCAACCCCGATCTTCGCACCATTGCCCATTAGCTAATCAGCTAATCGGCTAATCAGCTAATCGTACCATGGCCGAAAAGATCGACATCGAAGTCTCCAAGAACGAGGACCACAACAAGCTTGCCGTCTCCGAGCTGCACAAGCGCCTGCACAAGATCCACGAAGGCGGTGGTGAAAAGCGCATCGCCAAGCTGCACAAGCAGGGTAAGATGACCGCCCGCGAGCGCATCGATGCCTTGCTGGACCCGAAGAGCCCGCGCATCGAGATCGGTGCCTTCGCCGCGGACGGCATGTACGAAGCATACGGCGGTGCGCCCAGCGCCGGCGTGGTGGTGGTGATCGGCTACGTGAGCAAGCGCCAGTGCATGGTGGTGGCCAATGATGCCACCGTGAAGGCGGGTGCCTGGTTCCCCATGACGGGCAAGAAGAACTTACGCGCACAGGAGATCGCCATCGAGAACCGCCTGCCCATCATTTACTTAGTGGACAGCGCCGGGGTCTTCCTCCCCATGCAGGACGAGATCTTCCCGGACAAGGAGCACTTCGGAAGGATCTTTCGCAACAACGCCGTGATGAGTTCCATGGGCATCACGCAGATCGCCGCCATCATGGGCAGTTGCGTGGCCGGTGGCGCCTACCTGCCCATCATGAGCGATGAAGCGCTCATCGTGGAGAAGACCGGCAGCATCTTTCTCGCAGGAAGCTATCTCGTAAAAGCCGCAATCGGCGAGGACATTGACAACGAGACCCTCGGCGGCGCCACCACGCATAGTGAGATCAGCGGTGTGGTGGACTACAAATGCAAGGATGATGCGGAATGCCTGAAGACCATCCGCGACATCATGGACAAGCTCGGCAAGCCGAAGGACGCAGGCTTCAGTCGCGAGAAGGCGAAGGCACCGCAGGCGGACGAGAAGGAACTCTACGGCATCCTCCCGGTGGATCGCACCAAGCCCTACGACATGCGCGACGTGATCGCCCGCTTGGTGGACAACAGCGAATTCACGGAATACAAGAAGGGCTACGGCCAGAGCATCATCACCGCCTACGCCCGCATCGACGGCTGGGCGGTGGGCATCGTGGCCAACCAGCGCAAAGTGGTGAAGAGCAAGAAGGGCGAGATGCAGTTCGGCGGCGTGATCTACAGCGACAGCGCCGACAAGGCCACGCGCTTCATCGCCAACTGCAGCCAGAAGAACATTCCGCTGGTCTTCCTACAGGACGTCACCGGCTTCATGGTGGGCAGCCGCAGCGAGCAGGGCGGCATCATCAAGGACGGCGCGAAAATGGTGAACGCCGTGGCCAACAGCGTGGTGCCGAAATTCACCATCATCATCGGCAACAGCTACGGCGCCGGCAACTACGCCATGTGCGGCAAGGCCTACGACCCGCGTCTCATCGTGGGCTGGCCCAGCGCCCAAGTGGCCGTGATGGGCGGCGACCAGGCCAGCAAGGTGATGCTCCAGATCGAGGTGAGCGCCCTGAAAGGCCGCGGCGAAGTGATCACACCGGAGAACGAAAAGAAGCTTCTGGACAAGATCCGCAAGAAGTACGAGGACACCACCTCGCCGTACTATGCCGCATCACGGCTATGGCTGGATGCGGTGATCGATCCGCTGGAAACGCGGACTTGGATCAGCATGGGGATCGAGGCTGCTGCGCAGGCGCCTGCTACGCGGGAATTCAATATGGGGGTGTTGCAGACGTGAACACTTAGACGCTCATTCATGCGCAGACGCGAAGTTTTACTCGACAAAATGAAAGTGCTTCGATCCGTCAGCCTTATGCCTGATCGCTTCAGCTTGGACGAATTCGTGGACCGAATGATCATTCTCGAGAAGATCGAACGTGGACTCGCTGATATTGAAGCTGGCCGAACTTTCACGTTGGAAGAAGTGAAGAAGCGGTTCGACCACATTCTGACGAAGGGAACCAAATGAGGAGTGCATCATCGATCCGCAGCAAGTGCGAGAAAACCATCAGCACGTACCACCCGGCAGCTGGTCCCGCATTTGATGCGGGATGGCTGGGTGCGGTGATCGATCCGCTGGAAACACGGACGTGGATCTCGACGGGGATAGAGGCGGCGGCGCAGGCGCCTGCTACAGGGGAATTCAATATGGGGGTGTTGCAGACGAGATCTTTTACATCGACCGGAATCGCGATGTGCGCGTGCCGGTGATCAATTTCGGGCGGACCGATCATTTCAACGGGCGGACCGATCATGATCGGTCCCTACCCGTTGAAACGATCGCCTTTCCAATTTTTTGGGTTGTCGCGGATGTAATCCGCGATGCGTTGGTGTTCCGCGTCATCACGGATAATGCGGTCCCAATAATTGTGTTGCCATAACCGTGTGCCACGGGGCAACAACCCATCGCGGTAGGTGATGCGGGTTACCGCGGATTTGTACGACGCAACGATCTGGCCCAATGCGCCACGCGGGATGCCCGGTGGTTTGCGCGGATCCCGTAGGGGCGCGTCATGACGCGCCCCCGTGTGTTGGGCACGTGCGTCGGGCAACGGGTCGGCATCATCGCCGGGCATTCCGGTTTCGGGGTCATCGGGTATTGCATTGGTCGCATTGTCGTTATTGTCGTGCGCATCCGCCGCATCATTGTCGCGCGCGTTCGTTGTTGTGTCATCGGCGTCCTTCGCACGAATGCCGGTCACGCCGTGGCGTGACCCTACGTCCACCACACCATCCCGCGAACCACCACGCACGTCCACCAACCGTTCCCGTATCACCACGATACCATGCACATGGTTTGGCATCACCACAAATTCCCCGACATCCACATGCGGCATGTGTTCCGGTATCGCATCCCAACATTGTTGGGCCAATTCACCGATGGGTGATCGATGCATCACCGCATCCGCGATGCGCCCGAACCAATGGCGGCGATCATCGGTGCAGATCGTTACGTAATACGCACCCTGTTGGGCGTAATCATATCCCCGCATCCGGATCGTGCGGCGCTTCGGTAATTCACAGGCCATGCACGAATATCGGCATCAACGGTTATGACATGAATACCGACCGCCCCCCGCTACCCCATCACCATTCTACCATCAGGGTACCTCGAAGAACCTCGAACGGATGGCACAAGTGCTTATCGTTCTGGGCAGCCAAGGCGCGACGAAAGGAAGTTACCCGTAGGTAACTGACTGAGGAGCAACGCCGGATGACCAAACGAGAAGTGCTTGCCCGAAAGGGTTAATGCCGCCGGAGTGAGGTTCTTCGAGGTACCCATCAGCATCACAACTCGTCCCCTTCGCGGTGGTATCAAATACGGTTCGTTTGGAAGAATGGCTTGAGCAATTGATGAACGGTCCGAATGGAATTGGGGGACATTTTCGGCCGGATATAATTTTGTGACCTGAACAAAACCCATACCTCAAAACCAACACAAAATGCGCAGCAAACTTGCGTACACCGCACTTTTCCTTCTAGGCGCTTCCAGTGCTTTCAGCCAATGGGTGCCACTGAACTCCACCACTACGAATGACCTGCATGATATCGATCTCTTGACCGAGGACATTGCCGTTATCGTTGGTGATGCGGGCACGATCCTGCTCACTACGGACGGTGGCAGCATGTGGAGCGATATCAATGACGGCAGCATTACGGATGCTGTGTATGGTGTGCAGATCCGGAGCTTGGATACCATCTTGGTCAGTACGCTCCATCCTTCCATGGTCGGCGGGGATATCTTCCGGACCGTGAATGGTGGAAGCTCATGGGAACCGGTCTATTCCGCGGACAATACCATCCATCGCATCGACCTGGAGTCGAACGCATCCAACGATCTGTATGCCGCAGCCACTCACTTGCTCCGCACGCCGGCACCGTATGGCGCGGTGTGGGACAGCCTGGTGCCGAACATTTCGGGTACGACATCCCTGGACCAGATCGCCTTCGCCGGGGATCACATCGGACACCTCTCGGGCAACATCTCGGGCTTCATATCCTATTCGGCATACTTCTATCGCACCGAGAACGGCACCGATTGGTACCCCGGCGATGTGTTCTCCTTTCCGAACGCGGATGCCTTCACCACCATGTGCTTCGCCGACCCCGACACGGCGATGATCTTCACCAATACCTATCAGGGTTTCATGCCCTCCACCAATAACCACCTGATCAAGATCTACGACTTCAACGTGACGGTCCCTTTTCCGGGGGATACGATATACGCCTTCAGTTCGCAGGTGGTGAACGACACCATGCCGGCCTACATGAACGATGCGGTATTCCTCAACGGCCAGATGGGCTTTGCCTTCGGTGATGATGGGAACATCCATGCCACCACCAATGGCGGGGTGGATTGGTCCGTGACCTACACGGCCGGTTCGCCCTTGTTCAAGGTGGAGTTCACGAACAGCACCGGCTATGCGGTGGGTGCGGACGGCGTTCTGGTGAAGTACACGGATGGATCCACCACTCTGGTGGAGAACGGGAACGATCCCTTCGTATGGGAATTGATGCCGAACCCCACCAGCGATCGGGTGCGCATACGGTCCGCTGCGCCACTGAAAAGCGTCAGCGTCCGCGGTACGAAGGGCGAGCTGGTCTGGTCCGGTACTGCGACCGGTCGTGAGCTGGTGATCGACCTGGGCACCTTCGCCAACGGGGCCTACCAAGTGGAGATGACCGATATGGAAGGCAACGTGCACAGCCGGAAACTGATGAAGGTGGGCAACCATTGAAGCAAGTCAATTCGTTTTGCCGGGGCCTGCTCAGGTAGTTCCCTAGCCACTTCATGCGACCGTTCTCCATCCAGATGTCTACCTGCTGGAGGCAGGATATGCCCTGCGCCCGCTGCCGAAGGCTCATTACAAAGAGCATGCACGTCGGTATCTACTTCCGTGCAAGGAGCAGCCACGTGGGCATCGGGCCTTTGCCCTTCACCTCGATGGTTCCATGGTCCTCAAAGGTGTAGCGGTCCTTCAGCCGATGGTAGACCCGATCAGTGACCTGGATCGCATCCATAACGCCTTGCGATTCCATGCGGGCGGCGGTGTTCACTGTATCGCCCCATAGATCATAACTGGCCCTGCGCCGGCCGATCACACCGGCCACCACCGGGCCGAAATCCATGCCGATCCGCACCCGGAGCGGCGGTCGGACCCGGATCACCTCCAACATTCCCAGCGCCATCTCAGCCAGTCGGGCCTCGTGCCCGGCACGTCCGTCGAGCAGTCCCGAGGCTACCATGTATGCGTCGCCGATGGTCTTGATCTTCTCCAGTTCGTGAAGCTCTGCGAGCGCATCGAACTCGGAGAATCGTTCATCCAGCAGCTTCACAATGGACTCCGGTTCCATGTCTGCGGAGAGGGGTGTGAATTCAGCGATATCCGCGAAAAGCACACCTACTTCCTCCGTTCGATCGGCGATGGTGGCTCCGCCGATCTTCAATCGCTCTGCAATGGACGAGGGCAGCACGTTCCTCAAGAGGCGTTCGGAGCGCTCCCGCTCGGTTGCCAGTTCCGCAGTGACACGCTCGCGCTCGCGAACGAAATACTGCATCGGCAGGTAGCAGACCAACGATACGCCCGTGATGTTGAGACTGAAGAACATGATGAGCACCCACTTGGGGATCTCGTCGGTCTTGTTGGGGATCAATGGATCAAGAAGAGCTGCCAGCAGGATGATCAGCAGAAACGCGATGAACCAATAGGCCCCAGCCCTGCGGCCGGAGAAGAGCATAGCGCCTACGGGAGCGGTGAACGACCAAATGACCAATCCGCTGGACGGGATGAAGCCACCCAAGCTGAGGTGCATCGCGAAGGGAAAGAGCAGGCCCGCAGTGTGTTCCCATCTCCGGAAAAAGCGGAAGCGCCGGGTGCGCGAGAAAATGACCAGGTTGATCACGGAGACCACCTGATAGATGAGCGGCACTGCCGCCGTAATGATCAAGCCCATGGCCCAATAGCTGCCCACCCAAACGCAGGCGATCGTGGAGGACAGCGTTGTGGAGATCGCCAGGGACCTCTTCTGTATGGCGAGCTCCGGCGGATCCATTGGATCGGCACCAATACTGGCGATGCGATCGAGCAAGGTGCGATCCCAATAGCCGTGTGCTGCCATGTGCTGAAGTGAGGTCGATCTATGGGTACAGGGTGGGATGGACAGCCCCACTTCATACGGACATGTCCCGGCAATGCGCAGTGCCAGCGTTCGTAGAGCGAGCATGTGTTGTACTCGCGGTGCTGATCTTGTAGTGGCCGATATGTGCGAGGGCTTCACCCGGAGAGGGAAGGCGCAAGACTGCGGCGTGAGGTGCCAAGGTGCTCATGGGTGATCCGGATCACGGAACGATAAACCGGTTCAGTGAAAGACGAGTACGGCGAGGACGAGGGTGCTGAGGCTTGTGAGCAGCATGATCTTGCCCAGCACTTCCGAACGTGCGGCCCAGCGTTCGCCCTTGCCGACAGCAAAAGTGAGCAGGGTGATCAATACGATCATGACGACCACAAGAACGAGTTTGGCAATGAGCAACGGAAGGTCCGGCAACACGTTCCAATAGGGGCCCATCAAGAACAGGCCCGAGACCACCAACAAAGCCAACCCGATGGCACCCATCCGGGTCAAGATGGACGTGCGCTGCCTGAAGGTCCTTGCATCCTCGCCCGTCAGGTCGGTATTGCCGACACCTAGGAAGATGAACGCGAATCCGGTGCCCAAGCCCATCACCAGGCCCAGGAAATGAAGGATGAGCATAGCGTCATGCATCGTATACTGGTTTTGGTTCGATCGATCGACCTTCCCGCCACGTTCCGCTTCCACCGCAACATCAATGTAATACGCCGATCGCGTGAAGCCGACACGTGCGGTCGATCGTTCTATTGTGTCAACCTATTCCGGGGATACGGGATTACTTTTTGATCCGGAAAGTTCACGCAACACATTCCGTGCAGACCTTCGCGGCCATGGAAATAATCGACATCACCCTCGCCCTGCTCACCCTGATCGCACTGGAGGTGGTGCTGGGCATCGACAACATCATCTTCATCGGCATCCTGTCGGACAAGTTGCCGGAAGGGCAACGCGACAAGCTGCGGAAATGGGGCATCGGTCTGGCGATGGTGATGCGCCTCGCCCTGCTCACCGTTATCTCCTGGGTGATGAAGCTGGATAGCGACGTCATCACCGTGTGGGGCAAAGGCTTCAGTGGCAAGGAACTGATCCTGCTTGGTGGAGGTATTTTCCTGCTGCACAAATCCGCGCGGGAGATCTTCCACATGACGGAGAAGTCCTACGAGGACGCGAAGAAGAACACCGGGAAGCATACGTTCGGCGCCCTTCTTGCGCAGGTGCTGGTGCTCGATGTGGTCTTCTCGCTGGATTCCGTCATCACGGCCGTCGGCATGGTGGACCAGTTGTGGGTGATGTATGTGGCCGTGGTGGTCACGGTGGTCATCATGCTCGTGGCATCAAAACCCATCATCGATTTCATCACCAAGCACCCCTCGTTCAAGGTGCTGGCACTCTCCTTCCTCATGGTGATCGGCGTGGCGCTGGTGGCCGAGGGCATGGGGCATTATCTGCCGAAGGGCTATATCTACGGCCCGATGGCGTTCGCCTTCATGGTGGACATGCTCCAGATGCGCGTGCTCAGGAACAAGCAGGCATAGAGGCCAGCGGCTCGGAGGATCCCTCGAACCGCTCATGGCAGGCGTTATCGTTCTGGACCGCTACTTCCGTAGGGGCTGCATCATGCTCACCCGGTTGCCTTCGCTATCGATGAAGACCACCCAAAGGCCGATGCCGGGGATCTCCTGCGGCTCGCCGATGACCTTGCCGCCTGCAGCGGTAACCTTCTTCATCTGCTCGTTCACATCGTCCACGGCGATCACCACCGAAGGAATGTTCGGTTGGTCCGCCGACTTCATGAAGAAGCCCCCGTTGATCGCGCCCGGGGTCTTCACCATGTGGTCGGCGTCGGTCTCGGCAGTGTGTGCCACCACATAATCCCCCATCTCGGGACCCATCTCCTGCATCTTCCAGCCGAAGACGGAGGAGTAGAATTTGCTCAGCCGCTTCCGGTCCTCGGCGGGCATTTCGAAATGTACTACAGGGTTCATTGTTCGTGGATTTGCTTGACCTAAGGTAAATACAATGCCCCTGATTCAGGGAGCTATCCTGCCTGGTTCCCTTTGAACACGGCTTCACTCCTTCACAAAGCGCCCCAAGGACAGCCGATCGCTATACCGGGCCTGCAGCTGGTACAGGCCGGGCGGCAAGGCAGCGATGTTCAACTGGCCTTCCTCGTCCATGGACCAGCCTTCGACGGTGCGTCCGGTCACGTCCATGATCCGGAGATCACCTGACGTGCGTGCAGGCTGTTCAAAGCGGATCCGATCGGTTGCCGGGTTCGGATAAAGGCCGATGGTCTCCGCAGCCAAATTGGGCACACTCAAAGGACCGGTCCACTTCGCCATCACGGTGTGGCGTTCCACGAAGCCGTTCACCACAACGCCTTGGTCGCCCACGGCGTAGAGTGCGTTACCGATGATCCGCAGTTCGCCGATGCCCGGCGAGCCGGCGATCGAACCGAGCTCTCCCCAGTCCGGGTCCAAGGCAAAGGGCCCGGCGTTGTACCGGCCAGCGATGATCGGGATCCCGTTGAACTCCACCATGGTGGACGTGGAGCCCGAACCCGTCCATCCGCTGGTGAGATCCGTCCACTGACTGCCGTTCCATTGCATCACATAGTTGGAGTTCTGTGCACAGGTGAGCGCTCCATTGATGAAGCCGACATCCAGGTTGAAGGTGGTGGGCAGGCCGGAAGGGCCCGCATGCCAAGCATTGCCATCCCAACGCAACAGACCTTCGCACACCAGACCGTTCACGTTGTCGAAGTTCCCGGCCACGTACAGTTCCCCTTGGTCCTCGGCCAAGGAATACACGGTACCGTGCACCAGGCTACTGGAATGCAGTTCCAACTCACCGCTGCCTAACGTGCTGAACGCGTTGCCATTCCATTGCACCATGTTGACCAACGGCGTGTTGCAGGCCAGGTCGATGCTTCCACCGATGTAGAGCACATTGCCGATAACGAGCATGTCGTGGGCCACCAGCAGCATGTCCAGGCCGTTCAGCACATTGGACCACGTTGTGCCGTTCCACCGGGCGATCCGGTAGGCGTCCACCCCGTCGGCCGTATCGAAGTAGCCGGCCACGTAGAGTTCACCGGAACACTGCTTTCCCTGATCCTTTTGATCATCCTGCTTACATCCAAGAACCGATCGGGGATCGGCAGGACCTCCCCGGGACAGTCCTGAGCTCCCTCACTCCAGGGCGAACGTCCGCGCTCCTGATTCTACCCAATCACCAGAGGGGTATGAGCATGGTCCGATGTTCATCGGATGCTCCCGCCGGTCGTCGAGGTCCACTACGTAATACGAGGTGGTTGATCCTGGGCAGGGCTCAAGCCACCTGCCGGTCGCTGCCGTAATGCGCGGTGTGGGTGAGGTGGTGGCCCTGGCAATACGGGCATTTGTAGATGCGCATCTGTCCGCGGCCCTTGTTCCAGATCATCTTCACCTTGGCCTTGGCACCATGCAGGTCGTATATGATCTTGCCGGTGCAACTGACCGTTTCGCGCTTGACCTTCACAATGCGGGTACGGGTGAGGTAGGTGATGCGGTCCAGCAGCCGGGTGGCCTCGTGCAGGCTCAGCTTCTTCACGTTCTGCATGGCCTTGGCCTGCACTTCGGGATCCATGAAGCGGAACAGGTCGTCCACCTTACCCCGGTAGTCTTTCAGCTGAGCAGCCAACCGCTGGTGGGTGCTGCTTAGTTTCTTCTTCTTGCTATGGCTGTCCTCGAACTGCATGGCGCGCTTTGGAACGGAAGGGACATGGGGTGGGTTTCATCGGCCGTTGGAATCGTGGATGGTGTACGAAGGGATCACCGGCTTCTTGTGGCAATGTGCGTTCATCCTGAACTTTGCACGGTGGACGCCTACCCCAAAGCCTATCGTTATGCACGGATCGTGAAGGCCAAGCTCTTCATCGATGCGCACTTCGCAGAGCCGATCGATGTGGAGGCCATCAGCAGCGAAGCCGCATTCTCCAAGTTCCATTTCATCCGGGAATTCCGCGCCATTTATGGCCGCACCCCGAGGGAGCACCTGAGCCATTGCCGTGTGGAACGCGCGAAGGAGCTGCTGGGCCACGATGCACAGGTCATGGATGTCTGCCTCGCCGTGGGCTTCAGCAGCCTCTCCTCGTTCAGCCGATCGTTCAAGCGGGCCACGGGCATCACTCCGGCAGCCTTTCGCGAAGCCGCCCTGCAACGGAAAGCGGAAGCACGGGCGCAACCACTCGCCTTCGTTCCCGACTGCTTCTCCGGTGCGCACGGCTGGAAAGCGGAATAGCAATCGCGGACAAACGCGCCTCGTTGGAGCACTTTTTCTTTGTCGCACCAAAACGAACGATCATGGACATACGGCTCACCCACACCTGCATCTACGTCCTGGACCAGGAGCGTGCCCTCGACTTCTACGTGAACAAACTCGGCTTCAAACTCCACACCGACGTGAAGAATGGTGACTTCCGCTGGGTGACGGTAACGCCGCCGGAGCAGCCGGAACTGGAGATCTCCCTGATGCCCGTAAAGGAAAGCCACGCCATGGACAAGGCCACGGCGGAAGCGCTGGCGACGTTGGTACGCAACGGCACCTTCGGCTTCGGTTCCTTCCAAAGCAGGGACGTGTACGCTGCATACGAGGAGATGCACGCGAAGGGCGTGGAGTTCAAGGCCCCGCCCAAGAAGGAGTTCTATGGGGTCTCCTGCAATTTCAAGGACGACAGCGGCAACTGGTTCAGCCTTTCGGAAACACAACCCAAAAAATAAGGCTCATGACCAAGTGGAACAGGATCATCTATTGGGTCTCCACGGTATGGCTGGCCTTGGGCCTGACCTCAACGGCGGCGATCCAGATCTTCAAATTGAAGACCGATGGGCCCGGGGGTGTTGAAAATGTCTTCCACATGGGCTTTCCCCCGGATATGCTCACCCTGCTTGGCGTGTGGAAGATCTTGGGCGTGGTCGCATTGCTGGTCCCGGGATCGCCACTCTTGAAGGAATGGGCCTATGCCGGCATCTTCTTCACCATTTCGGGAGCCTTGTACTTCCATGTGCGGTCAGGTGATGCGTTCGGAATGATCGCCCCCGTATTGCTCTACTTGGTCCTTATCGCGACCTCTTGGTATTTCCGGCCCGCGGACAGAACGCTGGCCACTATCGGATCATAAATTCGTGGCATGAACCCCAAGGTGGACTGGTTTTTCGAGAACGACAGCCAATGGCAGGCGGAATACAACGCCCTGCGCACCATCGTGCTGGAAAGCGGCCTGGAGGAGGAATTGAAGTGGGGCCATCCCTGCTACACCTTCAAGGGAAAGAACGTAGTGCTGATCCACGGCTTCAAGGACTATTGCGCGCTGCTCTTCCACAAAGGCTTACTGCTGAGGGATGATGCGGGCATCCTCATCCAGCAGACGGAGAACGTGCAGGGCGCGCGGCAGGTCCGCTTCACCAGCCTCAAGGAGATCAAGAAGCTGGTGCCCGTGCTGAGGGCCTACGTCCACGAGGCTGTCGAGGTTGAGCGATCCGGCAGGAAAGTGCCGATGAAGAAGACGGCGGAGTTCGACATGCCGGAAGAGTTCGCGGTGAAATTGAAAGAGGTGCCCGCGTTGAAGAAGGCCTTCCATGCCTTGACACCCGGACGGCAGCGCGGCTACCTGCTCTACTTCTCATCCGCCAAACAAGCGAAGACGCGGGAGGCACGCGTGGAGAAGCATATCGAGCGCATTCTCGAGGGGAAGGGCTTGGATGATTGAAGTCTGGCACGGGAGGACGGCTGCTTGCCGGAGGTGCCGCTTGGCCTAACTCCCCTACCAAAGGCAGGCGGGCGCGCCAAGAGTTGGGCGCTCAACGGAGCTGTTCACCTTTTATACGGCTTCCCGATATAGGGGCAAGAAGCAACCTCGCCATGAAACCCTCCACTTTCCTTCCCTTCGTATGTGCCTCCCTCCTCCTTGCCTGCGGCCAAGACGATGTCACTACTGCCCAAGCTGAAGCAGAAAGCGAATTGAACAGCCTACAGGACCGGGTGGCCGCCATCACCGGCAGAGCCTACACCGCCCCGGCTGAAGCAGCCGTGCCCGCGCAGTACGTGCAAGACCAACAGGTCGCCGGGCCCGGCATATCCAATGCAGGACCTACGCAACAGGCCGTGCAGGAAACGGGTGGCGTACGCACCGTTACCATCCCGAGCAAGGACTTCAACATGCCCATGTCCCAGATGGACTTCCCTGCGCGCTGGAAGGTGCAGAGCTACGACAACGGGGCCTGGAAGGTGGACGAGCCGACACTGAAGGTCTGGGACGTGTCCGGTGGCAATTACGCGTTCGGCTACGGACAGATGGCCCAGTTGTACCAACAGTCCGGTGGGGCCATACGCACGCCCCTATCGCCGGAGCAAGTGGTGCTGCAGGATGCCGTGCCCCGGATGCGGAAGCTCGGTTATGAACTGATCGGCCAAAGCGATGCACCCGCCGTGGCTCAGGCCGAGCAACGCGGCTTGGACGGTCTGTACTCCGTAGGCCAGTCGCGCAAGACCAGCCGGGCGAACATGAGCGAGTGGCACAAGGGCGATCTACGCGTTGCCTTGGTGATGCATTGGTCCTCCTTTGAAGGCCCGGACATGGGGAACTGGAGCTACTACTTCACCCGCCTGGAAACATCCGCTGACCGGTTCGACCAAGAGAAAACCGCTTTGCTGACGGGGCTCGCCAGCCTGCGCTATAACCCGAACTACTTCGCCGCCTACGCGCGCAGTGAACAGCAAAAGGAACAGCAGAGCTGGGGCGCGCACGACGCGAAGATGCGCACCAACCAAGCGGCTTTCGACGCCCAGCAGCAGGCTCACCGCAGCAACGTGGATGCCATGAACAACTCGATCATGGGCACATGGAAGAGCACCAATGACCGCATGGACCACCAGCAGAACGCCACCATCAACAGCATTCGCGGCGAAGAGGACGTGGTCAACCCGTACACCGGTGAGACCTATAAGGTGGAGAGCGGCTCTGATCAATACTGGATGAACAGCAATGGCGAATACATCGGCACCAATGATGTGATGTTCGATCCCAATGCCGTTGAGCAGGGTGTGGACCAGTGGCGGCAGGCGCCTCCAAAGCCATAGTGCTTATTACGCGCCAGAGCGCCCCGAAGGGAAGCGCGCTTACCTTGCATCGCCATGGAAGCATTCATCGCTGCGCGACTTGCGGAAGGGAACCGGATCTTTCCGTCCAGGATCATCATCGACGAACAAGGCATCACGCTGAAAGTTCCCAGCCTCTTCAGCGGTAATGAGAAGACAATACCGTTCAGCCGGGTCTCTTCCGTGGATATCGACTCCCCGATGGTCGGCTATTCCACCATTATCATCAACACCACCGGGTAAGGGAACATCCGCGCGCACGGCTTCACCAAGGCGGAAGTGACACGGATGAAGGCGATGATCCTGGAGCGGATGTGAGGAAAGAGGCCCCTTGTCCCTCAAGAGCACCTCCGGAAACTTCACAGCGAACAGCTGTTCAGCGTGCGATCGCCAATCGTTGGGTGACCCTCCTGCCGTCCGCTGCGATCACCTGAAGTTCGTACAGGCCGTTGGGAAGTCCGTCGGTACGAACAACCTCGGATGCTCCCCCTGCGGAAAGCGTGCGGACCAGAACGATCCTTCCCGCAGCGTCGATCACGTTCAACGTGACCGATCCTTGCAAGGCCGGGTTCCGCAGCAGCTTCACTTCATCGGATGCCGGATTGGGATGGATGGAGAAGGCCGGGGTACTGAACTCGGCGATGTCTGTGCCTACAGCCAGATCGAAACCGATGTCCTGCCAACTGGAGACCACGCTTTCACCGGTGGGTGATACAACGTCGCTCCAATACAGTTTCCGGCCCGCCATGCTGGTGCTCATCGTCCCGAAATTGGTGGTCACGCTACCGGTGAAACTGAGGTCCACGATCAAGGTGAGCGATGCATCATAATTGAACGTATCATCCAGCGGTATCGCGAACCATTCCCCACTGGCTCCCGGTGGGATGGTGAAGGAAGCACTGGTCAACACGGTCTGGAGCCCGGTAAAGAAGGTATTCCCACCGGGAAAGCTGGTCTGCGAGGTCTGCGTCAATCGCACCATGAAGTTCGTGAGCGTATTCCCGTTGTCGATGCCGGTGGTACCATAGCGGTAATAGAGGGTGGTGATGTCACCATCCGATTCATTCGTCAGGTCACCCGGGGTATAAATGCATTGGCTGTGACTTGCGGTGCCGAGATTGCCCAACAGGAAGGTGCTATTGGCGGTACCACAACACTTTTGCACCGTTTGCGCGGAGGCCGTTCGGCCCAATACCAAAAGCAGAGCGAGAGCGAGGTATCCGTGTTTCATGGGAGTGGATTTGCACGGCAAGTTAATGTGTTTGACGATCCGCGTTGCAGATCCACTGCACGATCAAAAGGCCTCCATGTCCCAATTAGTGATCGCTGAACTGCAGTTTGCCTCGTTCAGCCGATCGCGAAGCGGCGTTGCAACAACCGCCCTCAGGTTCAAGGTGAGCACAACGATAGATCGGGTCGGACAGAGATCGAATTTCCTACATGCACAACGTGCCGCTCAGTGAACCCACGGCACCAAATAGCCGATGTTCAGCAACCAATTCCGATGCGATGCTACTGAGCTTCCTGAATACCCGTCCATCAGGCCCTCGGGGAGGAAATTGGTGAACCCGTGCTGATAACGTACGTCGATGCTCAACGCTGAACGACCCACATCCATCGCCAAGCCGATCCCCGCTTGGGCGGAAAAGTCCCAAGGCAGATAATCATCTGGTAAAGACTTCTCCGTATAGGTGATCGAAGTTGCGGTATAAAAGTCCCCATAGAACGTACCACCCGTTGCATGATAAACGTGTACGCCTCCGAGTCCTCGCCCCACAACCGGTCCAGCCATGAAGTAAGGCCGCAACGTACGTCCCTTCATTTGGTAGCTCACAAGCACGGGCAGTTCCAAGTAGGTCATGCGCAAGAGGTCATTTTCAACCGTAGGCCGAGAATACCATTGACAGCGCCATCCCTTCTGCATGTACGCCAGTTCGGGGCGGAGGCTCCACTGATCGGAGAATCTCACCTTCACCATTACAGCAGCGGTGATGCCGATCAACGGTTCTGCTCCATCCACTACGCGCGCTTGAACTTCCGGAACAGAGGAAGAGAAGGACATGGACGAGGCAACAGCACCGAAACGCGTTCCCACCATCAACCCGGGTCTCATTGCGTGCTTTTCCCGATCAAGCTCCAGCGTGTCATTGGAGGTCGAGATCGGACTGGAACTTTTATACGGTCTTCCAAGTGACAGCTGATATCCCAGTTGGATCACATAGGAGCGCTGGCTGGCCTTTGGGAGGTCATAAGGGTAGTTGACGGGATTTCCATTCACATCAGTGAACTGCATCAGGAACATGGCATCTGAAACTCCATGTTGATAGGTAAGGTCAAGGCTGAGCGCACTGCTTCCCCACGTATACGATAAACCCAATCGTCCCAGCAGGGACCATTCCTGATCGGGCATGCGATAAGCATACCCAAGATCGTCGGCCCGCCCGATCGGGAAGGTCATATACGGATCGCTGTTGCCATAAGACAGTCGCCCGGTCCCGCGGACATTCAAGCCATACGCACCGCCTACCGAGGGCGTGAGCTTGAAGCGATGCAGGGCGAAGGCCCAGCCCACCGTTAGCGGTATCTGCAGATAATTACTCCTGTACTGCTGCGAGTTCCCCCGCTGGTACTGATACCCTTTCTGAATAAAGGCCAAGCCGGTGTTGAGTACGCCTTTTCGATAGATCGGTATTTCCACCGGGAGTTCAACACTCAAGCCCGGCACAAGCCCCTGATCCTTGTTCCAATCCTCTGCAGTGGTCCCAACACCACCTGTGACGACCCACCGGGAAAAGCTGACACCTAACCTGTGGCCAATGGATACTTGGCCGATCACGAGATGGAAATTAGATCCAACGAAAACGATCAAGGCAAGCGCTCTCATGAAGTAAACCTACAGAAAGTTCACTTCCATCTGCGAAGGAGTACATCCGGCAGGTGAAGCACTTGGCCAGAGGTGGGTCGCTATCAGGGCACGCTACACCTTTTTCACGAACTCACTCTTCAGCGCCATTCTACCGAAGCCATCGATGCGGCAATCGATGTTGTGGTCGCCGTCCACCAGCTTGATGTTCTTCACCTTGGTGCCGGCCTTCAGCGCTTTCGGCGCGCCTTTCACCGGGAGGTCCTTCGCCATCACCACATCATCGCCGTCCTGCAATATGTTTCCGTTGGCGTCCTTCACCACGGGTCCGGCTTCTTCGGCAGCCACTTCCTCCGGGTTCCACTCGTGGCCGCATTCGGGGCACATCAAGCTCTGGCCCGTGGGATAGGCGAAGGTGGAGCTGCATACGGGGCAGGGAGGTGTGGTGGTCATGGCAATGCTGGTTCAGTTCGCGAAGCTACCCTTTCCATTGGTGGTATCCTTTTCAACACCACTGAAGCCAACGATCACCGAACTTCGTTCCATGGAACACGAACAGCTCACCGATCAGCTCGCACGCCATGGCGAGGTCTTCCGTGCGATGCTCAATGGCCTCACGCCTGAAGAGACCCTCTGGAAACCCGCACCGGACAAGTGGTGTGCGCTGGAAGTGATCTGCCACCTGCATGATGAAGAACGCGAGGACTTCCGCGCAAGGCTTAACCACGTTTTGGAAACACCCAAGGAACCCATGCCTGCGATCGACCCTACTGCTTGGGTCGTGGAACGCAACTACATCGAGCAGGACTTTGCATCGATACTGGCGGAATTCCTCGAGGAAAGATCACGGTCCATCACTTGGTTGCATGGCCTGAAGGAAGCCCCATGGGGGAATGCCTATTTGCATCCGAAGGTGGGCCCCGTGAGTTGCGACCTCCTGCTCGCCAACTGGGTGGCGCACGACCTGCATCACGTTCGGCAGTTGGTGAACCTGCGCTACGCATACCTTGCTGAACATACCATTGTTCCCTTGGACTATGCGGGAACTTGGTGACCCGTTCCACCAACACCTCCACTCCATGCACCCCATCCTCCGCAACATCCTCGCAGTCATCGCCGGTATTGTCGTCGGCGGCTTTGTGAACATGGGCCTGATCATCCTGGGCGGAAAGTTATTTCCTCCCCCCACCGGCGTGGACGTGAACGATATCGCCAGCATCAACGCACACATCGGCGAGTATTCCACGCTGCAGCTACTGGCACCCTTTCTGGCCCATGCGCTGGGGGTGCTGGTCGGCGCATTCCTTACGGCGAAGATCGCGGCATCGAGGCACATGGCACTCGCCCTTGTGGTCGGTGCCTTCTTCTTGTTGGGCGGCATCATGGCCGTACGCATGATCCCCAATGCGCCCATGTGGTTCAACGTGCTGGACCTCGTGGTGGCCTATATCCCCATGGCTTGGCTCGGAGCAAAGCTGGCGATGGGCACTAAGCGCTGATAGCCCTGTACCCATAACTAAAAACCCACTTCACCATGGACCTTGGACAACTTCCCTACTTGCACATTCTCGTGACCGCACTCGCCGCTTTCGCTCTGGGTGCCATCTGGTACAGTTTCCTCTTTGGCAAGATCTGGATGAAAGAGCTCGGCTTCACAGAGGAATCGATCCGGAGTTCCGGTGCCAACATGGGGGTGATCTTCGGCAGTACGCTGGTGCTCACCATCATCATGGCCTTTGGCATCGCCGTGCTGATCCAATTGCATCAGGTCCCGAACATCACCTGGATGGTCGGCCTGCGGATCGGGCTGTTGACAGGCCTGTTCTTCGTGGCCACATCCATGGCGATCAACTACCTGTACCAACGCCGCTCGATCAAACTATGGCTGGTCGACGCCGGCTATCAGGTCTGTTTCATGGGCCTCATCGGTGCCATCCTCGGGGCGTGGCATTGAGCCGGCCTGCTTGAAGTAGAAGTATGCGCTTGCATGTCGCGAATGCAAGCATGCCGCGAGCGTCCTGAAGTATGCGTTCGCGTGTCGCGAGTGCAAGCGTGTCACGAGTGTGCCAAGTGACCGCTCACTTCCCTTTTGCGTTCATCACCTCGAACGCCCGGTACACCGCACGATGCAGCAGGGTGGCGTGGGTTTCCTTCGGGAAGTATTCGTAGGTGCATTCCAACGACGGCTTTCCGTACGCCCGGAACGCCTCCACCACTTGGTCCACCTGCTTCTGCATCATATCCTCGTTGCTCGCTGATGCGATGAAGATCCGCTTGTTCAACTTGTTGTGCTCTTTTACCCACGCTTCCGCACTGGCCGCGAGTGCGCCGTTGTTCCACCACAGGCTGGGGCCGACCAGGATATAGTCGTCGAAGAGCTCCGGCTTAGTGAACAGCACTTCGGTGGCCAGCAAGCCTCCCAACGATTGCCCGATGATGGTGCGATGACCCGAGGTGCGGTAGTGTTCCTGCACCATCGGCTCCACCTCGTGCCCCAAGAATTTGATGAACGCCGCCGCCCCCCCGGCCGTGGGATTCCACACCATGTCACTGTCGCCTTGCGTTGGCGAAGTATAATCGTGGTAGCGCGACTTCCCGTTGTTGGCAATGCCGACGACGATGCTCTTCGGCAACAGGTCGTACATGTTCATGAACTGCGCCAGCCCGGCGATATGCGGGAAGTCCTCATTGGCGGAGCCATCCAGCACATAGATCACCGGGTAGCTTAAGGTGCTGTCGGCATAACCGTCGGGCAGGTACACGTTAAGCACGCGCTCTTGGTCCAGGGCTTCGGAATGGAAAGTGAGCACTTCGCCGAGGACGAAGGGCGTGGTCCGGACAGTGCTCTGCACTTGCGCGCAAAGCGCGGTGGAGACCAATAAGATGAGGGGGGTGAACGAGCGCATGGTGCGAAGTTCGTTCATCGCCGGGATGATCGTTCCATATTCCCTGGCGACAATAGGTAGCGGACGTGAGTTGCACCGCATCCGCAAATGACCGATCGGAATTCAAAAAACAGAAGCTCATAAAGTAATGGGAAGGTTGGAACGGCCTCATCGCGTATACGATTTGCTCAAGCTGAGCGGTCCATTTAATTTCACACCATAACAACCATCATGGACCTTGCATACCTGGGTCGCCTATGCAAGGGCGATCGCTCGCGCATGGCGGAATACATCGCGCTCTATTTGCAGGAAGCTCCCCGGCTGTTCGCCCAGTTGGGTGCACTGGCCAACAAGCAGGATGCAGAGCAACTCGCACAAACGGCGCATGGTCTGCAACCCCACGTCCATTACATGGGTGACGAGCGTTTATATATACTTCTGGACCACATCCAAGAATGCGCAAGCGCCCAAGGCACGGCTGCGTGCAAGGAAAGCGTGCGGGAATGCATTGCGCTGAACCAGGAACTCATGCATGCCCTGATCCAATGGTCAACAACCGATCCACCAACCACAAACAGGTAGAAATACGCACTGTTCGCCCAATGAACAACGCCAACTTGCGGCCCTATGATCCAGATCGCTCTTGTCGATGACCAAGTGCTTTTCCGCCGAGGGATGGCATTGCTGCTGCGTGACATGGCGGATGTGCGGGTGGTGTTCGAATGCGCCAATGGCGAAGAGCTGCTCACCGGAATGCGCGATAACGCCGTGGACATCATCCTGCTGGACGTGGAGATGCCCGTAATGGGCGGCATGGAGGCATTGGCCCACCTGAGAAGGTCACATCCGGAAGTCAAGGTGATCATGCTGAGCCTTCACACAGAGGTTGAGCTTTTCGTTGATGCAATGGAAAAGGGTGCCAATGCCTACCTGCTGAAGATCGCCGAGCCGGTGGAGATCGAGAACGCCATCCGCGAAGTGGCCGAGAGTGGGTACCACTTCAGCGACCGCGTGAGCCAGGCGATGCTTCACGGTCTGGTAAAGCGCCAACAGGTGAAGCCCTCCTACAAGGATGTGGACCCACTATCCGAACGTGAGCTGGAGGTGCTGCGCGCCATTTGCCAAGAGCTCACCACGACGGAGATCGCTGGCCAACTTTTTATCAGCCCGCGCACCGTGGATGGCCACCGGAACAACCTCCTGCTGAAGACCGGCGCGCGCAATACGGCCGGGCTGGTGGTTTATGCGATGACCAAGGGGCTGTATGCTCCTTAAACATGGGCCAGCCCGCCGACATCATACGGTATTCAAGCCTTCGAGGCCTGCTCTTGACCGCCCTAGTGGTCCTGGGCATTTCCTCCAGTGCCCAGCTGGACACGATCAAAGTTGCTTTTCAACAGCTTACGATCGAGGACGGCCTATCCCAGGGCATGATCTATGACATCCTGCAGGACCGTTATGGCTTTATGTGGTTTGCCACCAAGGATGGCCTCAACCGCTATGACGGATATACCTTCAACGTGTTGCGCCATGATCCAAAGGACAGCAACAGCTTGGGGAACAGCCTTGTGCTGGACCTTATGGAAGACCATGAGGGATTTCTTTGGGTGGGAACGAACTCCGGGCTGGACGTGTTCGACCCCGCCACCGAGATCTTCCATCATGTCATCTTCCCGAACGACGGAACGGGGACCCCGGCCATTAATCGGATCGCGCAGGACCCACAAGGCCGTATCTGGGCGATGTCCTTTCACGGGCTGTATGTGATCGCACAGCATACCGGCCCATACAGCGCCATGCCCATCTTGGCCAACCAGGTACAGATCGGTTCCCATCTGCGCGGGATGACGATAGACAGCAACGGCATCCTACGTGCCTGGTCCCGTGATTCGCTGGTCAGCATCCAGTGCGACACGCGGAACGAGCACTTCCGACCGGATACCATCAAGTACCTGCCAACAACTCCGGAACCGCCCTTGCATGAAGACAGCCTTCCGGCCCTGGGCCTGATCATGTGCGAAGACACTTTACGGGACCGGACCTATGGTGTCCATTGCCAAGGGATCATGCGCCTCAACGATGATAAGGGCCAACACCCCTTGGGTTTCCCGACAATGGACTTCACAGTGCCATGGTCCGCCGCGGTCGACGGGAACGGCGAGATGTGGCTAACCACCACTCACGCGCTCTGGACAATTGATATCGACGCTCCCCGGATCAGGAGAGTGCTTCCTGAAGATCCCCGGCAAAGTGAGCTGTTGGAGCATGCCGCAGACGTATACTTGGACCGGGGCGGCCTTTTGTGGATAGGCACCACGGGCCACGGCCTTCTCCGGTACGACCCGCATGCTCGATCCTTCCATCCGGACCGCTGCGGCAGTGTCCGTTGGTTGGCCCCCGCCATGGACGGGCAGGTGATGTGCTGTACGGACGTGCCGTACCGTTATGACCCGAAGACTGGCCGACTCTCGGCGGTTGAATGGCCGGTGGGTGCGGTCGGGAATGGCTTGGTGCGTTCCAACTATGAGCTGAGCCTCGTGCAGGACGGGCGCGGCAGGACCTGGTCGAACCTGCTCGACTTTCCGGACCTGATACGGACCAGTGCCGCACGGCAACGTTCCGGACTTGATCCCCGTTCCTTGGACGCGTTGTCCCATACCATCAGTGGGTTTCCGCTTGTGCTTTCAGGCGACACCATCCTGTGCTTCGGCAGCAGGCGGAATTTCTGTTGGCTCGACTTGCGCACCCTGCAATTCGTAAGGCATCCCTACCCCATCTCCGACCTGGGCGGCATTTACACCTTGGTGCAATCCATCGTTCGTGACCGGGATGGCATCTTTTGGCTTGGCACCATGAAAGGCCTGTTACGTTTCGACCCGGGCGACAATAGCTGGAAGCGTTATGGTGCCGATCAAGGCAAGCCGCATGCCTTGACCGTGGAGGCCGTGTTTTGCCTGCTTGAGGACCCGATCGATCCGCATCATTTCCTCTGGGCCGGCACTTATGGCGGAGGCCTGTTCCGCATGAATAAGCGCACCGGTGAATTCACCCGGTACGGACGCCGCAACGGACTTCCGAACGAAGTGGTGTACGGCGTTCTCGCGGACGAGGATGGTCGGCTCTGGATGAGCACCAACCAGGGCCTCGTCCGGCTCGACCCCGCCACCGGCGCCATTCGCATATACGATGTCAACGACGGACTGCAAAGCAATGAGTTCAATCGCTACGCCTACTGCAAACTCCAGGACGGCACCCTGTTCTTCGGCGGGGTGAACGGCCTCAATCATTTCGATCCACACGAGCTGCGCGATGACCTGCGGCCCGTCCAAGTGGCCATCACCGGGATCAAGCTGATGAACAAGCCCTTGGTGTACGGGCAAGCCGGGTCACCCTTGCGAATACCCGCACACCTTGCCCGCACGATCGCCCTTCCATACAGCGCTGCAAGCATGCTCACCATCGATTTCGCCAGCCTGGAGTTCAGGGGCATCGACAACCGGCAATACCGCTACCAACTCGACGGCTTCGACCCGCAAGTGATCGAGGCGGGCCATGCGCACAGCGCCATCTACACCAATCTCGGCCCCGGGGAATACACTTTCAACGTGTGGGGGCGTAACCGCGATGGGGTGTGGAACCAAGCTCCTCAACAGCTGCTCGTGAACATCCTGCCACCGTGGTACATGACGGGCTGGGCCCGCGCATTGTTCGCTTTCGCCCTCATCGGTGCCGGGCTGCTCTTCCTGCATGCACGAACCCGTTCCCTCCGCCGCCAACGCGACCGGTTGGAGAGTACCGTGCGGGAACGTACCTCCGAAATGCGGTCAGCCAAGGAACGCGCCGAGCGCAGCGAGCATGTCAAGCAGCAGTTCCTGGCCAACATGAGCCATGAGATCCGCACGCCCTTGCATGCCATCGTGGGCATGAACAACGCGCTCCTCCGTAAAGATCATCTATCTGGTCAGGTGCCCTATCTCGATGCCATCGCCAACAGTAGCGGCCACCTGCTCCAACTGGTGAACAGCATATTGGATCTGAGCAAGATCGAAGCGGGCCGCATGGAACCCGAAAGGCTGCCCATGGAACCCAGGGCCGTGCTGACTGCCGTGGCGGATGTGATGCGCCATCGCGTAGAGGAGAATGGACTTTTTCTGGTCACCGAGGTGTCCGACGAGGTGCCCAAGAACCTCATCGGCGACCCGGGCCGCTTGAACCAAGTGTTGATGAACCTGGTGAGCAACGCCATCAAGTTCACCGAACACGGCAGCATACGCGTAACGATGGACGCGAAGAAGCTCCACACCGGCGCGGTGATGCTGCGCTGCGTCGTGAAGGACACGGGCATCGGGATCGCCCCGGACCGCCTACCCCACATCTTCGACGAGTTCACCCAAGCGGACAATAGCCACACGCGGAAATATGGCGGCAGCGGCCTAGGCCTTACTATATCAAAACGGTTGGTTGAAATGCTCGGCGGCACGATCGAGGCGAAAAGCTCTCCAGGCAGGGGAAGCACCTTCACCTTGACCATACCCTACTTGTTACCCGCCGACCCCAACAGGACCGACCTTAGGAATGAGCCGGCCACTATTGGACCGCCGCCATTGAGCGGCTTATATATCCTCTTGGCGGAGGATCATCCCATCAATGTGATGGTGGCGAAGGACGAATTGACGGATGCCATCCCCGGCGTGCGCATAGAGGTGGCCGCCAACGGCAAGATCGCGGTGGACATGGCCTCCAAGCGGAACTATGACCTGATCCTGATGGACGTGCAGATGCCGGAAATGGACGGCTACGCCGCCACGCGCGCCATCCGCGCCTTGGAGGGAGACCGGGCACGCGTGCCGATCGTTGGCGTAACGGCGAACGTGATGCGTACCGAGTTGGAGCGATGCACGGAGGCGGGCATGGACGGCTTCGTTACCAAGCCTTTCCAGCAGGAGGAATTACTGGATGCCATGGCCAAAGCGATGGAACGCAGGAGTCGCTGAAGCACGCCTCCACTGGTGACCCGTTGATCCCGTGCATTGAGCGAACGCAACAAGAACAGGTGTTTTTTCGGGGTGCAGAACAGGTATTTATACGCATTGAAGGGAATTGGGCTGCCGGGACTTTTGTCCTGCCGGAAACCCAAACACACCGTATCATGAAACAGGTTAGACCCATATCCATTCTGCTGGCATTGCTATTCAGTTTGGCCGCCACTGGGCTTTGGGCTCAGCAGACCTACCCGCAAGTTGCGCAGATTTCCGGAAATATGCCCAGTGACTTCCAGATCGATTCGCTCATCATTCAGGATGGAACAGACCAATTCCCTTGTTCTCCCTTGCTGGCCCTCGTGAGGTCTTCCACCGACCCTTGGAACATCGGTTTTGACCCGTCCGGTTATACCGGTTGTTTCAACTTGGAGCGCGGCAATGGCATGAAGTCCGTTCAGATCAAACTGAACTATCGCGTCATCGGCCCAGTCCCTGCACCTCAGGCCGCATATCGATGGAGGATGGATGGAGGAGCATTCGATGCGGCTGGTTCGGTCACCGTCAATAGTCATGTGAGCATGGGGCAGACTGGCCTATTTTATAACTACAATGATATCCTGACGGTCTCCTATGCCGCAGGTGATTCCACCGATTTCCCGGCGGTTACGCACATTTTCGCGCTAAGGGCGATGTTCGCCAACTATGACATCCGTTTCAAGGCGGTGATGATAGGTGCGAACGTAACAGAGCCGTTGGGCTATTTCGACACGCCGGCACTTCCGCTGTATATCCTGCACGACCCTCCCGGCGATCGGAGCTATGCCGAGGTTGCCAGTAGTGATGGAGCCTGCATCGGGAATGGCTTGTCGATAAACACGACCAACTCCGAGAGTGGCTTCCTGAAGGTCAAGCTCGGAGTGTCCACGACCATAGGATGGATCGTTGAAACGGACCTCAGTGCCTACGTCCAAGGCGGCATCACGGTATCAACTACCCAATCGCATACCACGGACATGGACATGAACACGTGCCTTTCATCGGAGAGCCTCTTCTCCACTTCCCAGTCAGGCGCTCCGCAGGACCTCTTCATTGGACGAGCCTTGCGCTATCTCTATGGGATCGGCAAGGTGGTATCCAGGCCATCATGCGATTCGGTAATCCTCACTACCCGTTTTGTGAGTGTTCCCTCGGCCGTGTTGAGCACCTATTCAAGATCCGGGTCGGAGATACGGAACAACGTGATCCCCGACCTGCAGGACACCTTGGACATACTTGCGTCAACGGTAGGGACCGCGGATACACTCTATCGCAGGAAACTGCATGCCTTGGAGGCTTGGCAGAATACATTGGCCTTGAATGATTCCATCAAGAGAGCGGCATCCACGGCCTCCCCCACCAGTTGGTCGGGAGGAGATGGAGGCGGTACGATCGATCAAACACAAAGCCTGTCATCCACGGTAACACGGTCGCTCCGGTTCACCACCACCTTAAGCACTGGTCTGTCCGCTGAATACGGGCTTGAGATCGGTGGCAGCGGTGTCAACGTCGGCGGAGAAGTGTCCTTTGGCTCGGAATATGCCACGACGGAAAGCTCGCAATCGAATCAAGGACATTCAATGCACTACCACATGGAGGATGACGATGTGGGTGATGCCTTTACCGTCCGGACAGCTGTCGATTCCACCTTTGGAACCTATGTTTTCACCTTGGACAGTAGCCAATCACGTACAAGTTGTCCCTTCGAGGGCGGTTACCAACTGGACCAGCCCCGACTATGGGTAGGGCAAGTCGGGCAGGACCAAATGACGCAGGATGACATTCCCGTTGGTGGCCAGGCCATATTCCCGATCTTTGCCTGTAACAACAGTGCATATCCACGCACCTATGAACTGCGTCTTATCAACCAATCCAACCCGAACGGCGCGATCATTTCCGGGTACAACGGCATCACCAGTGGATCTCCCGTTGAGCTCAACCTCCCCGCCAATTCCTGCGATACTGATACCGGCTATATCTACCTCTCACAACCTGACTCGTCCGTGCTGAATTTCAACAACATCCAACTCAAACTTTCCTCCGGGTGTGACGAACACGATATCAGCACCACCGTCAGTATCTCGGCGCACTTCACCCCCTCTACTGGCATCGCCGCTGCATCGGCCAGCAATGGCGCGTTCACCGTGCGTCCCAATCCTTCAGCCGGACGCTTCGACCTGGTCACTGCGGATGCGACCAACGGCCCCATCACCGTCACCATGCATGACGGCTTGGGCCGTGTGGTGTTGCCGCAGGTTTCCTTCACCGGTCAGCGCATCATGCCCATCGACATGGAAGGAGTCGCACCTGGCACGTATTATCTCACGGCAACTTCGGCTGACCAGCAGCACGTGTTGAGGGTGATGGTTGAACATTGAAGGAGGACCTTTCATCCCATGGATACCCTTAAGCGGCCGCCCCGATCGGGACGGCCGCTTTTGTTCCCTTCATTTCAGGGCGATCCATTTCCTGCGTTATCGACACTTGCAAGGATCGTCTTCTATCGTGTGCGATGGATCATTTTGCAACATGGCATCAACTCGCAACATCTGTACAGCATTGGGAATGGTTCTCCATCAAATTTCAAAGGTCCTTCCGCGATCCACAACCAGTTATGTGCGAGCGGATCGACAACTACCCTGACCTTTGTACCATAATGCCCCAGCCCAAGCCAGCCCGGATCACCACCTCCACCCTCGCCTTCCTGAAGGACCTTGACAAGCACAATGACCGCGATTGGTTCCTCGCCCACAAGGAGCGCTACCAAGCGGCCTTGGAGAACATGCGCGGCTTCGCGGATGCCTTGATCGAGCGGATGAACCGGCATGACCGCATTGAAACGATCGATGGCAAGAGGGCCCTGCAGCGCATCTACAATGACCAGCGCTTCCACGATCGTCCACCCTACAAGGCGCGCTTCGGCGGCGGCCTGGCACGGGTGAAGCCGGCACTGCGCGGCGGCTACTACTTCAGCATCAAGCCCGGTGCTTCGTTCATCGCCTGTGGTTTCTTCGATCCGGAAGCGGCCGACCTGAAGCGCATCCGCACGGACATCCAGTACGATCATGGGACATGGCAACGGCTGCTGAAGGCGAAGGCGCTGCGCAGCCATTGGGGCATGCTGGATGGCAAGCAGCTGAAGACCGCACCGCGCGGATTTCCCAAGGACCACGAAGCCATTGAGCTGTTGCGGCACACGCAGTTCCTGTTCCGCCGCACCTTCACGGACAAGGAGGTGCTTGCCCCCGGCTTCGTGGAGGCGGTGAACGCCAGCTTCAAAAGCATTCGCCCCCTGTTCGACCATATGAGCGAGGTGCTCACCACGGACGAGAACGGGAACCCGCTTTAGTCGATCCATCACCGACCTTTACAAGAGTCCCCGAACGAGCATATGCTGAAAACGATCCGCATCTGGACCCGCACCCGCCTTCACGAAGTGGTTGAAAGCATCGCCTTCTACCCCGCCTTGATGGTACTGCTGTACATCGGTGTTGCTGCAGGGATGATCTGGTTCGACCTGTCGGGGCCGGGCGTGGAGTTGAAGGGCAACATGGGTTGGATGAGCCTAAAGGACGCCTCGGCCGCGCGCGCCATCATCTCCACCATCGCAGGCGGCATCATCACGCTTACGGTGTTCAGCTTTTCCATGGTGATGATCGTGCTGAACCAAGCGGCATCGCAATTGAGCAACCGGCTGCTGGACCGCATGATCGGCAACCGCTTCCAGCAGTTGGTGCTGGGGGCGTACATCGGCACCATCGTGTATGCGCTACTGCTGCTGAGCACCATCCGGGAGCATGATACCGGCTCCTCCGTGCCCGCGCTCAGCACCTACTTGTTGATCCTCGCGGCCATCGTGGACATCATCCTCTTCATCTATTTCCTGCACTTCATCACCCAGGAAGTGAAGTACGATGTGATCATTGCCAAGATCCATTCCGAGGCTTTCGATTCGCTGCGCCATCATTGCCCGCTCGCACAGGAGCCTGAGGAAGAACCGCTCCCCACGCTTCCATTTGAGGTGCTGACCACTAGCGCCGGCGTATATGAGGAATTCGATAGAAAGGGGCTGCTTGCGTTCTGCGAAAAGAATGACCTCACCGTTCAATTCACCCATCTGCCCGGCACATTCCTCCTGAAGGGCGCTCCCGTGCTCGCCACCGAGCGCCCCATCGGCAGCGACCTGCAAGATGACCTGCTGAAGCTGATCCCCTTGGCGAAGACCGAATCGGTGGAAGCCAATTTCGCATTCGGTTTCCGGCAGTTGACGGAGATCGCCATGAAGGCGCTCAGCCCGGGCATCAACGACCCCGGCACCGCCATGCTCAGCTTGCGTGCCTTGTTCGAACTGTTCAGCTTTCGCCTCGAGCAGCATCCACCGAACGAACTACGCGATGCGGAAGGTCGTGTTCGCATCCGCTTGCGGACCTGGAGCTTCGAACTGCTCTTCAAAGCGACCATCCATGCCATCTGGGACTACGGCCACGAAGACCGCTCCATCCGCCATGAGCTGTTGAGCATGCTGGGGCAATTGCCTACGGCCTCCCCAGTGGTGATGGAGATGCGCGACCGCGTGGAAGCGGCGATCGCCAAGAACGAGTGATCGGCCGATCAGTGCGCTGCCTGCCCTGCGAGATCGCGCCACACCTTCGGATCGATGGAGGTGCCGGTCTTCACGCTACTGGCTTCATCCACTTCCTGCTGGGTGCCGTTCCCGGCAAAGGTGTTGGTGTACAAGCTCAGCGTTGCGCCCCCCAGCGCGGCCTGGTCCCGGTGCAGCACGAACACTTTTCCATTGCCGGTGAAGTCACAACCATCCACATGCACGCTGGAACCATCCACGGCCATGATGGCAATAGCGTTCCCGCTGAACCGGCTGGCCGTTACCAAGGCCTCGCTGGACCGGCCTGCTCTCAATGCCGTGAAGGGCAGGTCGGCGAAGGTGCAACCGCGCACCAGCACGTGCGAGGCGCGTAGGCTGATCGCATTCCGCAAGGCTGCATCTCCACTCCGCGAAGGCTGTCCGAAGCCGGTACGCTCCACGGATCCGATCACTTCGGCGAGGTTCACGAAGCCGTTCGCAGCGCCGGCCAGATAGCAATCCGCCATGGCGAAGTTGCCCCTTCGCATGCTCACAGCTGCAGCACCGTAAGTCTCACCGATGCTGCAATGGTCCATGCGGACATCTGCGCGGATGAAGCTGAGCATGCCGCCGTGGCGCACGCCGTGGGCCCAGAGATCGCTGCCTCCACTGATCCGCAGGCCGCGGATGCGCACGCGGGTATCGCCGATCCCGTTCACCGCAATGGCTCCCCACGGCTGTCCATCCACTTGAGGACGGATGAAGACCGGATTGAGATCGGTGCCGCGCATGTGCAGCTCACCGTTCACCACTACGCTCACGCCCGGTGCCATGAACCAACGGGCACCGCGCTCCAGCACCACGGCCATGCCTTGGGGCAACACCAGGTCATGGTCGATGTCGTACTTGCCGCGTACAAAGCGTATGGTATCCGGATCGCTGCTGAATTGCGCCAGCCAGGGATCCAACGCGATCGGCGTCTGCGGAGGTGCATCGGTAGGCGGGCCGATGAAACTGGCCGTGGCCGGATGGAATAAGCGCTGCAGGAACCGTTCGCGGGTGCGGTCCACTTCGGCCTGCACCAAGCCGATGTTGCGCCCTTTCGCGAGCACAGGTACCACAGCGGAATCAATGGTCAGGAAGCGGGCCGTCCACGCTGCACTGTCCGCGCGCAGCCTTTCAGCCAAGCGGGCAATGCGTTGCTGGTTCGCAGCGGTGGACAATGCTTCGCGGAAGGCCGTAGGTACGGCGCCTTCAGGCTCTCCTTCCACTTTGCCAAGTCGCATGCGGTACAGCGGTGTGATGGCCCGGGTAACCCGGTCATACATGGAACCCGCTTCACCATCCAGCAGATCCGTGCGTTGCTCGGCACAGGCCAAGAGCCCGAGGGCTGCAGTGGCGGTGGTATCAAACCGCTCACTGCTCAACAGCGCTCCGGACGCGGCGGTGCCGATGGTATCCCCTGCTGCCGCGGTGGTGCGGTCGTCCTTGGCCACGGTACCATCCTCCCCAACCAAGGCCATGGCGACAAGTGCATGCTTCATCACATACTCCGGGGTGATCCGTTCCTGGACCAGATAGGGGCCGACCTTTTTGCCATCCCGTTCCAGCTGCACCAAGGCCGTTGGAGGTGCTTCAATGGCCAACGAATCCGCTACTGCCTGTGCATACAACGCTTCCAAGGAATGCAGATCGGCCGGAACGAAGGCCAGTACCGTAGCTCCACGGAACGGCCGGTCCTCCGGGAATTCCAGCAAGAAGCTGCCCGGCGGAACCATCGTGGATCCGTTCACGGTCAGGTCCACCTGCTTTGCAGTGGCCTCGTCCTTTTCGGTCTTCAGTATGAGCTGTCCTTGTCCACTTGCAACGAGCGAATACACTTCGGCATTTCCTTCCACATGTTGGCCGGGGCGCCGATCGAAGACCTTCTGGTAGGCCATCACCTCCCCTTGCCCGATGCCCCATGGCCATGGGCTTACCATGCGATCGTACGGCATCAACGAGAAGACCATGAACAAGGCCACGGCGGGGATGGCCAACGCGAACAACCACGCTTGGATGCTCGGCCGGCTCCGCTTACCCTTTCTCATGGCAGCAGTTCATTGGACCGGTCATCGCTTGGAAACGGGACTCAGCATGTACACGAGCACCGCGACCACGGTAAGAGCCAAAGCGCTGAGCACAAAACCCAGGCCCAAGAGGGATGCGATAAGCATGAGCGGGACACCCATGCCCCTACCGTTACTGGAGCGGCTGAACAGGCCTGCGATGATCACAGCGGCCGCGATCATGATCGGTTGCCACAATTCGGAATGGATGTGGCGCACCAGCAAGGCCAGGCCGAATGCCAGCGTGAGCAAGGGCAATCGCACTATTGGACCGCGCTCGGTTGCACGGAAGCCACGGTTATAGGCCCAACCGATCAACGTTAAAGCGATGAACAGCTGAACGAGCAGCACCACGATATCGCCAGCACCTTCAGGTATCAAATGCGACCATTGTCCGATACGCTCACGCATAGCGGCGAAGTTCAGGCAAAGGGCTACGCTGTCGGCAGGGGGAGATCACCCTTTCGCCAACAACCCAACGTGGGTAACGCCTGAAATCTCAGAGATATCGGGACATCCAGGAGTTCCGCAGTGGTGTGCGGAACCGGGCATCCATATCAGCCTTGGTGGTCACCAGATCATCGAACACGATGGTATCGGCATGGAGCACGCCGCTCCTTACCAAGGCTTCCACCTCCGGCACGCGACAGGTTTGCACTGCGCCATCCTTTTCATAGAGCACCACCATGCGGTCCGTGAGCTGCAGTCCCAGATCATTTTCCAATTTCTTGATGAACTGCACGCTTCCGTCTATGGCACCTCCACAGATCTTCATCTCCCTCAGGTCGGCAGCGATCACCACAAAGTGGTCGTGCAGCACAGCTGAAGCCGCGAACACCGCATCACCATGCGACATCCATGAACCAGTGAACACCGCACCCTGTTCCTTGATGGCCTTGGCTTGATCGGGGGTGAAGGCTACCGCGCTCTTGTACACCCAAACGCGGGCTTCGGCCGGCAGCATCGAAAGGGACGGAGAAAGTGAGGTCGTTTCCATGGTACAAAGGTCGGCATCACCGGCCATCACATTCAAACCGGGTTTTTTCGCCGGACGAATAGATTTGGCATCCGTGACCATCCACCACGCCAACCCCTTCCCATGACCCGCATCTTCCAACTTGCTCTTGTAGCGCTCGCGCTTCTCCCCTTCTCTTCCATGGCACAGTCCGAAGCGCTCTGGCTCCGCTATCCGGCCATTTCCCCGGATGGTAGTTCCATTGTGTTCAGCTACCAAGGCGACCTATGGCGGGTGGATGCTTCCGGAGGAACAGCTTCCCTGCTCACCACCAACGAGGCCTACGAGCATTCACCGGTGTGGTCGCACGATGGTAAATGGCTCGCCTTTGCCAGCGACCGCCATGGCAACAATGACGTCTTCGTTATGCCCAGCACCGGTGGTCCGGCCACGCGGCTCACGTACAACAGCGCCAATGATGTTCCCAGTGACTTCACGCCGGACAACTCCGCCGTGCTCTTCAGCAGCAACCGCCTGTACAGCGCGGCCGACAGGCAATTCCCCAGCGGTCGCTTCGGTGATCTGTACCAAGTGAGCATCAGCGGCGGCGAAGCGTTACGTGTGATGCCCACCGCTGCCGTGAATGCGCGCTACAGCCCGGATGGCTCCACGATCGTCTACCAGGACATCAAAGGCTACGAGAATACCTTCCGCAAGCACCACACCTCCTCGGTGACGCGCGACATCTGGACCTTCAACGTGGCGAGCAAGCAGTATGCGCAGATCAGCACTTTCAAAGGCGAGGACCTGGACCCGGTCTTCAGCCCGGACGGGAAGCAGGTATTTTTTCTGAGCGGAGCCAACGGTTCGCTGAACGTATATCGCACCAGCGCGACAGGTGGAGCTTCCACGCAGATCACCTTTCTGGAGAGAGACCCGGTGCGCTACCTCTCCATCAGCAACACCGGAACGCTCTGCTTTTCCTTCCGTGGCGCGCTGTACACGATGGCATCCGGTGCCGCCCCCCAGCGCATCACCGTCAGCACCGCCACCGACAGCCGCTATGCCTCCGAAAAGACCATTCCCGTAAAGGGCGATGCATCCGAGGTCAACCTTTCGCCGAACGGCAACGAAGTGGTCTTCGTGCATCGCGGCGAGGTCTTCGTCACCTCCGTGAAAGAAGGCACCACCCGCCGCATCACGGACACACCGGAGCAGGAGCGTTCCGCCAGCTTCAGCCCGGACGGCCGCAGCATCATCTACGCCAGCGAGCGCAACGGCAGCTGGGACCTCTACCGCTCGTCGCTCACCCGCGAGTCCGAGAAGCAGTTCTTTAATGCCACGGTGCTGAAGGAGGAAGCTGTGCTGGCCACGCCCGCTGAAGAGTTCCAGCCCGTGTTCTCGCCCGACGGAAAAGAGGTGGCCTACTTGGAGAACCGTACTACCATAAAGGTGCTCAACCTCGCCAGCAAGAAGACGCGCACCATCCTGCCGGGCGACCGCAACTATAGCTACAGTGATGGCGACCAGTACTTCTCCTGGTCGCCGGACAGCAAGTGGTTACTTGTGGAGTTCCTGCAGAACAAGCAGTGGATCACGCAATGTGGACTGGTGAGCGCCACGGGCGATTCACCGGTGGTGAACCTCACCAAGAGCGGCCACGGCGGTGCGCACCCCAAGTGGGCCATGGACGGCACGGCGATGCTCTGGTTCAGCGGCCGTGATGGCATGAAGAACCAAGCGAGCTGGGGCGGGCAGGAAGATGTGTACGCCATGTTCTTCACGCAGGCCGCGCTGGACACCTTCAAACTGAACAAGGAGGAATTCGAACTGCTGAAGAAGGAGAGTGGAGACACGGATACCGCCGACAAGGATGAAAAGGGCGACAAAAAGGATAAGAAGGAAAAGGACGGAAAGAAGGGAAAAGAGGAGAAGATGGACAGCACCGTAGCTCCGTTAAAATTTGAGTTGGACGGGATCGAGAACCGGAAAGTGCGGCTCACCAACAACTCCTCCGACCTCGCTGACGCCGTGCTTTCGAAGGATGGTGAGAAGCTCTATTATTTGGCCTCCTTCGAGAAAGGGTATGACCTCTGGGAGACGGACGTGCGCAGCAAGGAGACGAAGTTGCTGGTGAAGATCGGCGCGGAAGGCGCAGGCAGCTTGGAGATGGACAAGGAAGGAAAGAACCTCTACTTCCTCAACAACGGCGGCATCTCCAAGGTGGACCTGGACAAGGGCGAGGTGAAGGGTGTGGGCATCAATGGCGAAATGACACTGAACGCCGCCGCCGAACGCGACTACCTCTTCGAGCATGTATGGCGCCAAGCGAAAGAGAAGTTCTATGTGAAGGACATGCAAGGCACCGACTGGGACTATTACAAGAAGGAGTACGCGCAATACCTGCCGTACATCAACAACGACAATGACTTCGCGGAGCTGCTGAGCGAGATGCTCGGTGAGCTGAATGCCTCGCACACCGGTGCCTACTACCGGGGCGGAAATCCGCAAGGCGATGCGACCGCTCATCTGGGCCTGTTCTATGCCAACGACACCACGCCTGGGCTTACCATCGCCGAGGTGATGGAGCGCTCGCCCGTGGTAAAGGCCGGCTCGAAGATCAAGGCCGGCACGGTGATCGAGAAGATCGATGGCCAAGCGATCACCAGCAAGGAAGACCCCGCACGTCTGCTGGACCGGAAAGCTGATCGCAACACGCTGCTTTCGCTGTTCGACCCCAAGACCGGGAAGCGCTGGGAAGAGACCGTGAAGCCGATCAATGGCGGCGAAGAGAACGAACTGCTCTACCATCGCTGGGTGGAACGGAACCGACACGACGTCGACAGCATCAGCGGGGGCCGTGTGGGCTATGTGCATGTGCGCGGCATGAACAACGAGAGCTACAAGACCGTGTATGAAGAGGTGCTCGGCAAGTACCACGACAAGGAGGCGCTGGTGGTGGATACCCGTTACAATGGTGGCGGCTGGCTGCACGATGACCTCGCCACCTTCCTCAGCGGCCACGTTTACATGCACCTGATGCCACGCGGCCAGGACCTCGGCACGGAACCGCAGTTCAAATGGACCAAGCCCAGCGTGGTGCTGATGAACGAGTCCAACTATTCGGATGCGCACATGTTCCCCTTCACCTACAAGGCGCTCGGCATCGGCAAGCTGGTGGGCATGCCCGTGCCCGGCACCGGTACCGCCGTATGGTGGGAGCGGCTGCAGAACGACGTGATCTTCGGCATCCCCGAAGTGGGCATGGTGGATAACAGTGGCAAGTACTTGGAGAACCAGGAGCTGGAGCCGGACGTGCGGCAGGCCGCTGAACCCGGCTTGCTCAGTACGGGAACGGATCAGCAGATCGGTGCGGCGGTGAGGACGGTGCTGGAGTGATCGGGCAAATGCTCGCTCAGGGTCTCCGCCTTGGGCCCCTGAGCTTCTTCTGGCCTCATGGTCCGCTATGTATCGGAGATGCCGGTTGGCGAGACCCTGAGGGAGCAATAAACAGCTCACTCGTCCAGCGCGCGGGGATCGATACGCAGCGCTTCGGCCCTGCACTTTTCCATCTCCGCCACGTCACCGTTGCCCATCGCGATGTTCACTTTTACGATGAGGAAATCCAGGTCCTCAGGGTCCAAGGTGAGGTATTTGTCCGCGATGGGTGCGGCCTCCGTGAAGCGGCCCAAGTCGGTGAGGTAGGCCGCAAGAGCGAGTTGATTCGCGCGGGTCTCCCCTTCCGTGGTGATCTCGCTCCGCACGGAAGCAAGCTTCGCATAGGCCACTTCCTTGTTCGCTTGGAGTCGGTACAGGTTCAAGGACATCCGCAGCACCCAGTCCTCGTTCACGGTGTCCGCGCGGTCCATCATCAGTTGTTGTTCGGCCTGCACGGCCACGGAGTCGCCCAGCATGTTATGCACCAGCGCCAATGCCACATGCGGGCCCAAGCGAGTTGCCATGGTCGGATATCCGGCCATCTTTCCAGCTATGCTGCGAAGCGCTCCGAATGCGCTGCTGTCATGCGCATCCACGATCACACGAATGTCTTCGGCCGGAATACCAGTGGCGTCCAATAGTGTGGACTGCGCCGACTCCAAGTGCTGGAATTGCTCGTATACCCCGGCCTTTAGGATAACCAGCCACATGTACTCCGGGTTACTCTCGGAATGATCCGTCACGAGATCGATCGCCTGTTGAATGCTGGCAAGTGAAGCGTTGAGGTCACGCTTCCCCATTTCCTCGTTCGTGCGCTCGATGTAGAGATCGATGCTGTTCGAAGCTTGGGTGATGCTGCCCGTTGCATAGGACTTTGTGCTCTTGTTGCCCTTGGCATCCCACCAGGTCCATTCCCCGTGCTTCTGTCCGTTCAGGAAATCGCCGACCATCCTGGGTTTGCCGTCCGGATACCACTCTTTCCAGATGCCGATGCTCGTATCCCCTTTCAACTCTCCTTGTTGCATCAATTGGCCGTTGTCGTGGTACCACGACCATTCGCCTATCGCTACACCGTCGTGATAGGAGCCCTCCTTGCTTTTGCTGCCGTCCTCAAAGTACCACGTGAACACGCCCTCTTCCTTACCGTCCGTGAAGGCCCCCTGCCGCTTCAATTGACCACTCTCATACCAAGCCTTCCAAATACCGGCTTGTGTCGTTCCATGCAGCTCACCCTCGATCTGCTTGTTCCCGTTCAGGTACCAAGAGCGCAGTTTCCCATTGGGCTCGCCGTCCCTATATTCCACCGAGGATTCCTTTGTACCGATCTCGTTGATCACGACCACGGTACCGGTGTAAGGTACAGTAGCACCGAGTGCATAACCGATCCCGTCGCGCAGCTCAAGACTGTCGGCATTGAGTTGTTGCGCGACGATGTTTCCGCCGATGAAAAAGAGGAGGACGAGAAGAATTGAGATTCGCATCTGATACTTACTGACCTCAAGGTCCGCTGAGAGAGCTGGATCACAGATCCCCTGCCTCGGCGATCAGCTCCGCTACATCCTTCACCACCACGTTGCCTTCCTTGTTGAAGTGCTTCACGCCGTCGTTGAGCATGGTGTTGCAGAAGGGACAGCCCGCAGCGATGATGTTCGCGCCGGTATCGATAGCTTCCTCGGTGCGCTCCACGTTCACTTCCTTGTTGCCCGGCTCGGCCTCCTTGAACATCTGTGCACCGCCAGCACCACAGCACAGGCCTTTTGCCTTGCTCCGTTTCATCTCCACCAGTGCGGCATCCAACTTCAGCAGTACCTCACGCGGTGCTTCGTACTCGCCGTTGCCGCGACCTAAGTAGCATGGATCATGGAAGGTGATCTTCTTCCCTTTGAAGCTGCCGCCATCAACGGTGATGCGGCCTTCCTTCAGCAGCGTGTTGATGAACTGGCTGTGGTGCATCACCTCGTATTCGCCACCCAGCGCCGGGTATTCGTTCTTGATGGTATTGAAGCAATGCGGACAAGCCGTAACAATGCGCTTGATGCCGTATCCATTGAGCACGGTGACGTTCTGCAAGGCTTGCATGTTGAAGAGGAACTCGTTGCCAGCTCTACGTGCCGGATCGCCGGTGCAGCTTTCTTCCTGCCCCAGCACAGCGAACTTCACCTTGGCGGCAGTAAGGATGCGTACGAAGGCTTTGGAGATCTTCCGTGCACGGTCGTCGAAGGAGCCCATGCAGCCTACCCAGAAGAGAACTTCGGGGACTTCACCTGTGGCCGCGAACTCGGCCATGGTGGGGACTTTTATTGGGTCGCTCATTTCCTGAAAGATGAAATATGAAAGCTGAAAGATGAAAAAACCTGAGCGCCTAACTTCATTCCTCCGTCCACTTCATGCGTTGATCAGGACCGAAGGCCCAGGCCGCACCATTGTTCTCGATCGTGGTGAACATGGCGTTGAGTTCTTGGCGGGCCTTGCTTTCCTCCATCACCAGATAGCGGCGCATGTCGAGGATGACCTCCACCGGATCGATGTTCACAGGGCAGGCCTGTGTGCAGGCGTTGCATGTGGTGCAGGCCCAAAGTTCTTCTTCACTGATGCGACTGAATAGGCTCTTGCCATCGTCCTCCCACTTGCCTTTTGCATCGATCACCCTTCCCACTTCCTCCAAGCGGTCGCGGGTGTCCATTATGATCTTCCGCGGACTTAACAGCTTGCCGGTCATGTTGGCCGGGCACTCGCTGGTGCAGCGCCCGCACTCCGTGCAGGTATAGGCGTCCATAAGGGCTTTCCACGTCAGGTCGAAGACATCCTTGGCGCCGAAATGCTCGGGAGGCAGGCCATTGGTCGGTTCTGCAGGTGCAGCGGGCGGAGGGATCGATGGATCCATCATGCTCTTCACTTCACCAGCCACTCGTGGCATGTTGGACATTTCGGTCTTCGGCTCCAGCTTGCTGTACCACACATTGGGGAAGGCCAGCAGGATGTGGAAGTGCTTGCTGTATGGCAGGTAGTTGAGGAAACCGAGGATGCCGATGATATGGAACCACCAGCTGAAGCGCTCGATGCCGATAAGGGTGGAGGGTGCGAGAGCGGAAAAGTTGAAAAACTGCGCGAGGTGTGCGCTCATGGGGAAGGCACCAGCGAGCACATAGTGCTCCGCACCCATGCCCTGCAACGTGTGGTCGGCGGCGTTCATGAGCAGGAATGCCGACATCAACAGGATCTCGAAGGTGAGGATCAACCCAGCGTCGGTGCGTGGCCAAGCCGTCATCTCCGGCATCCAGAAACGCTTGATCCGCAGGATGAAGCGGCGGACAAGGAAGATCGCGCAACCCAACCACGTCAACACTGCCAGCACCTCGAAACTACCGATCAGAAAGTCGTAGAAACCACCCATGAAGCGCAGCACGCGATGCGTGCCGAAGATGCCGTCGATGATGATCTCCAGCACTTCGATGTTGATGATCACGAAGCCCGCATAGACGACGATGTGCAGGATCCCCGCGACTGGGCGGACCACCATCTTGCTTTGACCCAAGGCCACTTTGGCCATCAAGGCCCAGCGCGCACCGGCGCGGTCGGTGCGGTCCACATCACGGCCCAGCAGGATGTTCCGGCGGATGCGCCTGACGTTGTATGTGAACCAGATCACAGCGCCAGCAAAGGCGAGCAGGAAGATGACCGCTCCGATACTCATGGCTTGCTTTCGGGCGGGTAAGTTTCGCGGATGCGCTCAATGTCCGACTTGCTGAGCTTTGGCAATCTGTCCTTGCGACCAAAGATGGAGAGGTAGCGGTGCGGGTTGAGGCGTAGGTCCTCCATCAGCAGGTCCATTTGGTGGGTGGCTGCGTTCAGGTTGGTGTAGAGACTATCGTCGGTCATCAACTTGCCCAAGGTACCCTCACCGCTATTGATGCGGGCCATGGCGGCCTTCAGGTCGGTGGAGGTGGACTCCAGATTCGCCATCATCCTTTCAAGGCGACCGTTTGCCAGTGCTGCCGTGGCGCTATCCATGTTGGCGAAGATGTTGGAGAGGTGCTCGTTGTTGGCGGCCAGGTTGGCCATTACCTTGTCCACATTGGTGAGGATGCCACTGATATGTTGGCTTTCCTTGGCGATGAGCAGGTCGAGGTTGTGCGTGGTGGAATTGATGTTCTCCAGGGTGGCGCGCAGGTTGGTGAAGCTGGCATCGATATCGCCACGTGCATTCTCATTCAGGATCAGTTGCATGGCGCTGAGCACGGAATCAACGCTGGCCAACATGCCCTCCGCCTTTCTTTTCAGTGGATCGATCTGTGCGCCCACGGATTCCGTCAGGCTCAGTTCGGCCCCGCCCAGCAAGGTATCGCCAGGAACCGCCTCAGGTCCGCTGCCTAGCCGGATACGCACCGCGCGGCTGAAGAGATCAGCACTGAAGAGCTCCGCATGGGTGTCCTTGGTCAACTTCAAGCGGTTTTCATTGATCTGCATGGTGACCGCGATACGGCCAGAGCCATCCGCTAGCATGTCGGTACCCACCACCTGGCCCACTTTGTAGCCATGGTAGAGTACGGGGGTGGCGTCGTTGATCCCCGAAACATCCCCATACACGGCGTGATAGATGTTGTTCTTCTTCAAGAGATCGAGCCCCTTGAGGTAGTTGAGCCCGAAGACCAGAAGGACGATACCTCCGATCACCATGAGCGCAATGGAATACTGGCGTTTGAATTTCAGCACGGGAGGTGTGTATGTGTTTAGCGGTCGAGGTCCGGTATTTACCGGACCAAATTAACAGCTTGCTGCAGATCGATACGCGTTCCGTTCTTCCAAGCGGTGATAAACGCACCATCAAACCCTTTGCTCTTGCAGGTTTTCTGGATCTCCCGGGCACCCGCGAGGTCGGTTGCGCTGCCAACGCTGTACTTCCAGAGTTCACCGGCCTGCATCTCCTCCACCTCCAGTCCTTGGAACTTGGAGGAACCTGCGGGGATCCTTTTGCTGGTGGTGATGATCTGCACTTTGAAGCGTACGCCCGTATCCTTTACGGTTGCCGTTGCGTTCTTGTCCGGTTCCATTTTGGAGGTATCCACGAAGGTGCTTTCGACCTTCGCCTCCAGATCGAAGTTGACATCCTTGTGCTCGATGCGGGACTTGTACTCCTTGAAGGCGCGGTAGATCGCCGAGGCCATGTACTCCTGCCCTTGGTTGCTCTGTAGGAAATCCTCTTCCTTGGGATTGCTCAAAAAGCCCAACTCCACCAATACGGCGGGCATCGTGGTGTAACTGATCACCAAAAAACCCGCCTGCTTCACCCCCCGGTCCACCCGTCCCACGCGGTCCCGGAATTGTTCTTGGATCAACGAGCTCAGCAGGAGGCTGTGGTCCAAGTACGCGTTCTGGCGTAGGCTCAGCGCGATCATGCTTTCGGGGTCCTTCGGGTCGTATCCATCATACTTGAGCTCGTGGTCATCCTCGAGCAGGATGGATTCGTTCTCCTTCATGGCCACCCGCATGTTCGCCTCGGTCTTGTGCAATCCCATCACATAGGTCTCGCATCCATGGGGGTCCGATCGCGTGTTGGCGTTGCAGTGTATGCTGATGAACACGTCGGCCTTGTTCCTGTTCGCGATGTTGTTCCGTTCCATCAGTTCGATGAAGCGGTCATCCTCACGGGTGTACAGTACGTTCACGTCCGGCAGGTTCTCCTTGATGTATTTACCCACCAGCAAGGTCACCGCCAGGGCCACGTCCTTCTCGGTGGTCTTATAGCGCTTGGTGCCCAAATTGCCCGGATCCTTGCCACCATGGCCGGCATCCAGGACGACGGTACCGACGCGATTGGCATTGCTTGCCGACTTTTGCGGCATGGCATGTGCGGAGAATGCCAGCATAAATACACCGACGAGCCACCAAGCAACGCATGAATTCCTTTCGCTACCGCGAACTGCGGCGTGGCCAACCGCTACTTTCGGCGCGGCCGCCGCGCAGGCTTGCCCGCTGATGTCCTTTGAACCCTGCATATACGCTCCCATCCCGGACCGCATGGCCCGATGCTGCGAATGTATCCCCCATCGCAAGCGCTTCGGGGCAGCGGTCCGTGCGATTTTCATCACGGTGTTGTCAGTAACCATGAGCAGGGCCGCTATTGCACAGGCCTTGCAAAGTGAAGTGAAGTATAGTGCGCGGGACAGCATGCGGTACGACTTGGCCAAGCAAACGGTGTACCTCTTTGGTGCGGCCACCGTGAAATACCAGGATGTGGAGCTCACTGCGGACCGGATCCTGCTGGACCTGGACCGTGAGGAAGTACAGGCGTTCGGCACGCTGGACAGCACTGGCGTACCCGTGGGAGCACCTCAATTCACCCAAGGTGGACAGGAGGTGAAAGCGGACAGCATCCGCTATAATTTCAAGACCAAGGAAGGCCTGATCAGGGAGGTGCGGACCCAGGAATCCCAGATGTACGCACTTGCGCATCTGAGCAAACGCCATGCGAACGGCGAGATCCACAGCTTGGGTGGCAGCCTTACCACTTGCGATCGCCCCCACCCCCACTATCGCTTCGATGTGAGCAAGATGATCGTGATCCCCGATGACAAGATCGTGATGGGGCCAGCGATCATGAAGATCGGCAACGTGCCCACCCCATTGGTGGCCCCTTTCGGCTTTTTCCCCAACCACAAAGGCGGTTCGGCTGGTCTCCTCATCCCCACCTGGGGCAACTCGGACCAGTTCGGATTCTTCCTGCTGAACGGCGGTTACTACCTGCCCCTCGGCGAGAATTTCGATCAGCAGCTGACGGCAGATATATACAGCCGGGGCAGTTGGGGACTTCGATCCATTACACGCTATAAAAGCCGGTACCGGTTCAGTGGCAACATGGACCTGCAGTACAGCGACAAGCTCAACAGCATCCGCGAATACCCCGATTTCAGCGAGCAGCGTACCTACTTCATCCGCTGGAATCACCTGATGGATCCACGGGCCAGCCTTACGGACCGCTTCAATGCCAGCGTGAACATCGGCTCCAGCCAGAATTTCACCAACAATTTCAACAGCACCACGGCGGACTATTTGAGCAATACCTTCCAGAGCAATGTGAACTGGAGCCACCTCTGGCCGGGCAAACCATACAGCCTCAGTGTGGCTGCGCGCCATAGCCAGAACACGCTGACCCGCTCTTTCGACGTTACGCTGCCTTCCGTGAACTTCAATGTGCAACGTTTCTTTCCGGGCCTCTTGTTCCGTCCCGAGTCTACGGGAAAGCAGAAATGGTATGAGCGTGTCGGGGTCACTTGGAACTCGGTCTTCGAAAATCGCCTGAACACTACGGAGGACCAGATCTCCATCCAGAACATCCCGAACCTGATCGACCAGATGCGCAATGGCGTGCGCCATACGGGTTCGGTGAGCACCTCGATCAAGACCCGCGCCTTTACCCTGAACCCCCAGTTGAACATCACGGACCGCACCTATTTCGATGCGTTGAACAAGACGTATTATCCCACAAACGATTCGGTGGCCGTGGATACCATAGCTGGGTTCTACAACATCTTCGACTGGAACATCGGGGCTACTGCCACCAGCAAGTTGTATGGTATGTATTCGTTCCGCAGCGGCAGGCTGACGGCTATTCGCCACGTGATCACGCCTTCGGCATCGCTTACCTACCTACCGGGCAAGGATACCCGCATCAGCGGTCCGTACGGTCCAGGGGGAAGCGTCGGCAGTTATTCACCCTATGATATCGGTATCTACGGCCAGCCTTCACCGAACTCCAGTGGCCTGGTAGCACTTGGGCTGGTACAAAGTGTGGAAGGCAAGATGCGCTCGCGGAAGCCTGATGCCAAGGGTGATCCGCAGTTCACCAAGATCAAGTTCCTGGACTACCTCGGCATCAATGCGAACTATGATCTGCTGAAAGACTCGGTGAATTGGTCACCAGTGAACATCGCTGCGCGGACGAGGCTCTTCGACCTCCTCGACCTCAACCTCGCCAGCAACTGGAACCCGTATGCTACGGACAGCCTAGGCCGCAATGTGGATCGCCCTACACGCTCGGTGGATGGTTCGCTCGCTCACTTGAACAACGCCACCGCAGCCTTGGGCTTCGATCTGCAGAGCAAGCGATACGGCAAGCCCGTAGGCGAAACCAGCAGCGATGATCAGGTGGTGGGCGAGGCCGATCCGAGCAAGGGTGCCCGAGTGAACTTCAGCATCCCTTGGCATCTGAGGGTGAACTACAGCTGGGGCATAGCACGCAACTACCGCGCAAAGGAGTACACCGAACAGCAGTCGCAGAGCGTGCTCTTCAGCGGTGACCTGAACATCCTCAAATACTGGAAGCTCGGTTTCAGCAGCGGCTACGATATGGAGGCCGGGGAATGGACGCCTACCTCACTGAACCTGTATTGGGACCTGCACTGCTGGGAATTCAATGCGAACGTGATCCCGTTCGGCGTCCGCAAAAGCTTCACCTTCCGCATCAATGTAAAGGCCAGCGTGCTGGAAGATCTGAAGTACGAGTTGCGGAAGCCCTTCGGGAACACGAACGAACTGCTGTATTGAGACCTTTTCTTTTACCGCAACGCTCGCAACGTGAATGCAGTTCGTCAGCGCTGCTTTCGAGCGAGCTTCCAAAAGTATTCGGGTGCTGGTTCAATAGGACGCTCCATACATATGCCCTGCGTGTTTCGCGAGCTCCCTGCTCTATTTCCAGCATACGGCTTCTCCACACTGACGCGTATCCGAATGCATTTGGGAAAACATGCAGCACGCAGTCGTCCCCTCGCGCCAATGCATTGATACGGAATGCAAAAGGGCGGCTCCGTAGAACCGCCCTTTGCTGTGGAAATTTAAGCTCCTTAGTTCAAGGAGATCAGGTACGCCACGCGCAATCCGATATAGCTGCTTGCCTTGGCGCCATCAACATCCGAATCAGGTGAAATGCTGTTGTAGCGCAATCCGAGGTCCAACTTCTCCAATTGGTAGCCTACGCCAATGGCCCAACTGAAGTTAGTGCTGGACGTCGTTTGACTCGGAGTGACCCTATCCGGGATGCCTAAAGCAGGGACACCGGGGGTCGTAATCTCTTCGCTCTTGGTACTTACGCTATGGATACCCAATTGGGCATGGCCATAGAAGCCTTCCTGCTGATCCTGGAAGTAATACTTCAATCCTAACTGAGCGGGCAGCATGGATGCACTCTTGATGAAATCCTTCACCTCACTTTTTGGCATCAGAATGTCATAGGATACTTGGAGCGTAACCCCCAAGTTGTCCCCGATCGGCAATTCAAAGCCGGCCGTCGGGCCAACTCCGAGTCCATAGGCATCTCCAAAATCGCCCAGAGGCATGGCCAGATCAACGCCTAATGAGATCTGGTTGCTTTGTGCCATCAGCCCACCTGCAAAAGCAAAGGCGGCCAAACCGAGTGTGATCTTTTTCATTCGAGTTTATGTTGGTGTGCGGCAAACGTAACAACATCCGCCAATTAAGCAACACCCTTTCGTCAGTTTTGGGGATTGGCCAGGCGGCCTTGTGTGACCGGATCTTCGATCACTACCATGAACAAGTGTGCGGTCAATTCTGCCTACACACAACGGTTATGGTGGCTTAGCCCCCGCCGAAGGTCCAGCCCACGGCGAACTCCACCAAGTTGGACCAAATGCGATAACGGGAACTGCCTTGTGATTGATCGAACGTAGTGCTCAAGCCTCTGTAGTAACGCAAGTCCAGGTCCAGGCCAACATCCAGGGTATAGCCGACCCCTGCCATTGCGGCCATTTCCATCTTTTTGAAATCCTTTGTAGCAGCACTGCCCTTTTTCTTCGACGTTTCAAAATCGTTCTGATCCAAGGAAGTATTTCCATTCAATGTACCCTTGGTGGTGGTCGTGACATCCTCATTACGCTTGCCGCTCATCAGGAAGCCAAAGGATGGACCGATCATGACGCGAAGGCCTTCCGTGGGGGTCAAGGTGATCGGCGCATTGATCTGGAAATACGATAATCGCTGATCGGTCTCGGTCAGTATGGTCTGTTCTCCCGTGAAGGTGGCCGGTTGGCCATTGTACGTCACTTGGGTGTTGTCGAACTTCTGGGTCACCGATTGTTCCGTGAGCAACTTCCGAAAGGAAAATTCCAGTTCCGGACGAATTCCAACCATATCCGAGAACGGGATCTCAACATATGCGCCGAAGGCTAACCCAAGTCCCTTTGGATTAGTAGGTGGATCTTTCGGATCGGGTTGGATCTTTTGTCCACCGATGAAATAGTTGGCTCCCACCTTCCCCCCTACCCGCACTTGGGCGGCAAGTTCGTTGGTGATGAAGGCGAAAGTCCCTATGATGAGTATGGTAGTAGCGAGCCGTTTCATGCAGTTCGGATTTGGCTCCAAACCTACGAGGGACGAAGCAAACGTCACAATCCCCAATTCGGGGGATGCGCTCGGCATGGGATAGACGCCGGAAGCCCCGCCGCAATGGCGAGGCTTCTGGATATCACGATGAGCAGGTGCTACTTCCCTTGGCTTGCCCGGATGACGTTCAGCGCACTACCGGCCCTGTACCAACCGATCTGTGCGGCATTGTAGGTATGGTTGCACTTGATGGTATCCTTCGTGCCGTCCTTATGGTTCAACACTACTGTAAGTTGCTTTCCAGGCGCGAATTCCTCCAGGTCCACAAAGTCGAAACGATCATCCTCCTGCACCTTGTCGAAATCATTTTCCTTGTCGAAGGTGATGCCCAAGAGGCCTTGCTTCTTCAGGTTGGTCTCGTGGATGCGGGCGAAGCTTTTCACAATAACGGCGGTAACTCCCAAGTGGCGTGGCTGCATGGCAGCGTGCTCCCGGCTGGAACCTTCCCCGTAATTATGGTCGGCCACCACAACGCTGGGTTGTTTCGCCGCCTTGTACGCACGCTGCGTGGCGGGCACTTCACCAAATTCACCGGTGAGCTGGTTCTTCACCTTATTGGCCTCACCGTTGAAAGCGTTGATGGCGCCGATCAAAGTGTTGTTGCTGATGTTGTCCAAGTGCCCACGGTAGCGCAGCCATGGACCGGCCATGCTGATGTGGTCGGTGGTACACTTCCCCTTTGCCTTGATAAGCAATACAGCGCCGGTCACGTTCTTTCCATCCCACGCGGGGAACGGTTCCAGCAATTGGATGCGGTCGCTGTCGGGCTTCACTAACACTTCCACACTGCTTCCATCCTTGGCCGGTGCCTTGAAACCGGGGTCTTTCACATCAAAGCCCTTGGGTGGCATCTCCAAGCCCTTGGGTTCATCCAGCTTCACGTCTTCACCCTTTGCATTCTTCAAGGTGTCCGTGAGGGGGTTGAAGGATAAATGTCCTGAAAGGGTCATGGCCGTCACCAGCTCGGGGCTGGCCACGAATGCGTGGGTATTGGAGTTCCCGTCGTTGCGCTTGGCAAAGTTGCGGTTGTACGAAGTAAGGATGGAGTTGGGGCGATCCGGGTCATTGGTATGGCGGGCCCATTGCCCGATGCAGGGTCCACAGGCATTGGCCAGCACCACCCCACCCATTTCCTCGAAGGACTGCAACAGACCATCGCGCTCGGCCGTGTAACGCACCTGCTCGCTGCCGGGTGTAACGGTGAACTCGCTGACGGCCTTCAATCCTTTCTCATTGGCCTGCCGGGCAATGGAGGCGCTGCGTGTGAGGTCCTCGTAGCTGCTGTTGGTGCAGCTTCCTATCAGGCCCACTTCCAGCACTTCGGGCCAGCCATTCTCCTTCACGGCGGCAGCGAACTTGCTGATCGGCCATGCAAGGTCCGGTGTGTATGGCCCGTTCACATGGGGCTCCAATTTGCTCAGGTCGATCTCGATCACGCGATCGAAGTATTGCTCGGGGTTGGCATAAACCTCCGGATCACCTGTGAGGTGCTCAGCCACTTTATCGGCCAATTGAACGATCTCTTCACGTCCGGTGCCATTGAGGTAGCGGCGCATGCTATCGTCGTACCCGAAGGTGCTGGTGGTGGCACCGATCTCAGCGCCCATGTTGCAAATGGTGCCTTTGCCTGTGCAGCTGAGGCTTTCGGCCCCGGGGCCGAAGTATTCCACAATGGCACCAGTACCACCTTTCACGGTGAGGATGCCGGCCACTACCAGGATCACATCCTTGGCGGAAGCCCAGCCACTGAGCTTTCCGGTCAATTTCACGCCGATCACCTTGGGCATCTTCAATTCCCAAGGAAGGCCGCTCATGACGTCGCATGCATCGGCACCACCTACACCGATCGCCAACATGCCAAGGCCACCTCCGTTGGGGGTGTGGCTGTCCGTCCCGATCATCAGGCCACCGGGAAAGGCGTAATTCTCCAGCACCACTTGGTGGATGATGCCCGCGCCGGGACGCCAGAAGCCAATGCCGTATTTATTACTGATGCTCTCAAGGAACTGGAATACCTCATTCCCTTTCAACAGTGCATCCTGCAGGTCCTTCTTCGCTCCTACCCGTGCTTGGATCAGGTGGTCGCAGTGTACGGTACTGGGCACCGCTACCTTGGCGCGGCCCGTGGTCTTGAATTGCAGCAAGGCCATTTGTGCCGTTGCATCCTGCATGGCCACACGGTCCGGTGCGAAATCGACATAGTCCTCCCCACGCTTGAGCTCCTTGGTTGCCGCCCCTTCATCGAGGTGGGTGTATAGGATCTTTTCGGTAAGGGTAAGGGGCTTACCCAACGCCTTGCGGGCAGCTGCAATGCGTTCGGGGTAGCGGTCATATACCGCCTTGATCATGTCGATATCGAAAATGTGGGCCATGGCTGTTTTGTGCGATAGGTGTAAGAGTCGCAAAGGTACACATCGCGAAAGGCTTGGCCGAAAGACGGATTACGGACCCAACTCCTACATGATGCTGGTATGCTCCTCCCCGGGCGATCTGTCCTCCGGGATAGGTGGACCTTTCCGCCATACACGGACTTGACTTACGTGCAAGAGCCCGCTGTATAAAAAGGCGCCGATAAGCGAGCCGGTTGCAATGGCGGTAAGGATGAAAAGCAAGCGCAGGATGTTGCCCGCTGTACCCATGCCCTCGGTGGCCATGGTGGCCACACTTACCAAGCCGAAGGAGCCGGGTGCGAGCAGCCAGAAAGCTGGCAGAATGGTGACCAACGCGGGGGGGCCTTTGTAACGATATTCGATCACCAATGCGGTCATTGTCATCACGGCCGCACCGAAGAATGCAGTAGAAGCCCCGTCAACAAAGTGGCCAGAGACATATTGGCCCAGATAGGCCATCAGCATGGTGAGGATCACCCAAGGCAAGGAGCGTCTACGGCTGCTTTTGAACAGGTGCAGGCCGATGGCGAACACCACTACACCGGCCCAGGCCAACCCGGGTGCGAGACGCTCGGCGTGGTGTACATGTTCCGGGATCCCATCACCGAAAAGCCGGAACCCGCCCAATAGGCCAAAGGCCAAGAGGATCAGCTGGGCGAAGCCAGCCACCAACCGCGATGCCCCGGATACGATATTGGCAAAAGCCAATTCAACCACAGCCACAGTGAGCACACTACCCGGCAGGAAAATGACCAATGGAGGGATCAGTAATTGAAAGGGAGCCTCCTTCACCCCGTAGCGATAGAATATGGCCACCACTGAGGCCAATATGAAGGCCGCCACCACGGGCATCACCGCGTTCCACGCAGGCTGGCGCCGCACCGCCACCAGAAGCATCGCACAGATGAAGCCGAGTATGGCGACATATCCCAGGCCGCTCCACGTGGGGCGAAGGACCAGTGCGATACCGATGGTCGTGATCAGATAGCCTAGTACAAAACCGAGATCGCCATAGCGATGCTTCATGCGCCACATGGCATCGAGCTTGCGTAGGCCGTCCTTGGGCGAAAGCCTTCCCGCACGGGCCTCTCGGGCGATCTCCAGCACGCCTTCCACCTGGTCGAAGCGCAGATCGCCCACACGATAAGGGCCCGGCGTAATGTGGACGCGGTGGGCCTCTCCCTCCTCAGTTTGCACGAGGAGTACAGTAGGAAGGGCGAATACCACGGCATTCTCCTGCCCATTGCGCTTGGCCACCTCACCCAGGTCGCGCTCTATCAACGCCACGGCATTACCTGCGGCAAGTTCGGCTTGGCCCAAACGGGTAAGGAACTTGAGTAAAAGACGCTGATCGGGATCGCTTTCGGCCATGGTGGCGAAAGCTACAAGGGGATGGGTAAAGAGTTTGGGCCATGGATCGTGACAGGTGGAGTGAATTGTTAAAATCGAAGTTGCATGGCCATGCAACTTGTCAGCATCCCCACGACGGGATCGGAACCCTCACAGTATGTCACACCCTCACCTAGCACGGCTATCAACGATCGGAAGGATACCAGGCACAAATGGCGAAGACCCCGAACGGAGCAGCAGGTCGATCGAACCACAGTTGCATGCCCATGCAATCGCCAAGAGAGGTGGTCCTGGCGCGCCATCCTTCCCCAGGCTCCTGCCTAACTTCAACATCACACTGCAGGTCCGGCTCAGCTATGGTGTGGAATTCGTTGATGCCCACTCCACGTGCATCATGCGCTTTCTCGATGGCCCAATGGCCGCCGAACTGAATGCGGCCAACAAAAAAGGCCGCCTCAAACGAGACAGCCTTTTCATTGCCTTAGCTAAAAGCTCACTCCTCCACCACCTCGAAGGGGATGGTCTTCACCACATCGCGGTGGAAGGTCACCTCGGCTTCGTAGGTTCCGATGGTCTTGATGGCTTCGCCTTTCAGCTTGATGTACTTGCGGTCCACTTCGATGCCGAGCTGCTTGAATGCATCGCTGAGCATGATGGTGTTCACACTACCGAAGATGCGTCCTTTCTCGCCCACCTTCGCACCGATCTTGATGGTCTGGTCGGTGAGTTTGGCTGCGTTCTTATCGGCCTCGTCGCGCAGCTTGGTCTCCTTGTGAGCGCGCTGCTTGAGCGTTTCGGTCAGTTGCTTGCGCTCGCTGGTAGTGGCGGCCACGGCCAGCTTGCGGGGGAGCAGGAAATTGCGTGCGTAGCCGTCTTTCACTTTCACCAGGTCATTGGCGAAACCGAGATGCTCCACGTCTTGTTTGAGGATCACTTCCATGGTCGTGCGTTCTTACTTGAGCATGTCGGCCACGTACGGCATCAGTGCGAGGTGGCGGCTGCGCTTCACAGCTTGGGCCACACGCTTCTGATACTTCTGGCTCGTGCCGGTGAGTCGACGGGGCAGGATCTTGCCCTGTTCGTTCACCAAGCGAAGCAGAAAGTCCGCGTCCTTGTAATCGATATAGGTGATACCGAGCTTCTTGAAGCGGCAATACTTGTCCTTCTTGGTCTCGATGGAGATCGGCGTGAGGTAGCGGATCTCATTACTGGCGCCTCCACCCGATTTTGCAGGGGCCGGGGTGGCGGAAGTGGTTGTTTCTTCGCTCATTTCCGTTTGGCTTAGGCGGTTTCCTTCTTGGTACGTGGAGCACGGCCATCATCACCTGCTGACTTGCCTCCCCTTCCGGGACGGCTTTCGGCGAATGCGATATGGTGCTTATCCATGGCCACCGTGAGGAAACGGATCACCCGTTCGTCGCGGCGGTATTCGGTCTCGAGCTTGGCGATGAGCGACGGGTCGCTCTCGAACTCGATCAGGTGGTAGAAGCCCGAGGACTTCTTCTGGATGGGATAGGCGAGCTTGCGCATCCCCCAGTTTTCTTCATGGCGGACCTTGCCATTGCCCTCTTTCAGAAGGTCTTTGAATTTGGTAACCGCCTCCTTTGTCTGGTCCTCAGACAAAACGGGAGTAAGGATGAAGACGGTCTCGTACCTGTTGGTCATGTGCCTCTTGGTAAATTTGGGCTGCAAATGTAGAGAATTAACTGGATCTGGAACAGGGTCAGAAAATCACATGTTCAGTTAGCAGAACGTCCAACACTACATTGAGCATCGGAACGGTCCTTCCACTGCGGTTCCATGGCGCATGAACCCATCGCCCCAGACTCACGACTCTCGACTACCAAGTAGGGACTCCGGACTCACGACTCCAGACTCAGGACCTCCACTATCTTAGCCCCGCCGATGGAACGATTTGTAGTAAGCGCCCGAAAGTACCGTCCAGACACCTTCGATTCCGTTGTGGGACAGGAGCATGTGACCGGTACCTTGAAGAATGCCATTCGGACCAACCATGTGGCCCAGGCCTTCCTCTTTACCGGCCCGCGCGGCGTTGGAAAGACCACTTGCGCGCGCATTCTTGCCCGCACCATCAACTGTGAGGATCTCCAAGAAGACCTCACCACCTGCGGTGAATGCCTGTCCTGCAAAGGCTTCAGCGAGGGACATTCCCTGAACATCTTCGAACTGGATGCGGCCAGCAACAATAGCGTGGACGATATCCGCAACTTGATCCAACAAGTACAGATCGCTCCTCAGATAGGCACCAAGAAGGTGTACATCATCGATGAGGTCCACATGCTCAGTTCAGCGGCCTTCAATGCGTTTCTGAAGACCTTGGAAGAACCACCCTCCTACGCCATTTTCATCCTGGCCACCACGGAGAAGCATAAGATCCTCCCTACCATTCTTTCCCGTTGCCAAGTGTTCGATTTCAGGCGAATAACCGTCACGGATATTGCAAAGCACTTGGAGGAGATCGCGGTAAATGAGAAGATCTCCGCAGAAAAACAGGCCTTGCACACCATTGCACAAAAAGCAGATGGTGGCCTACGCGATGCGCTCAGCATCTTCGACCAACTCGTGAGCTATGGCGGTGAGAGCCTCACCTACGCAGATGTCCTGAAGAATTTGAACGTGCTGGACCATGAGCACTACTTCAGCATTACCAACAGCCTGTTGAACGCTGATTCCGCAGGCGCACTCGTGACCTTTAATGACATCCTGTTCCAGGGCTTCGATGGCCATCTCTTCGTGTCCGGACTCGCCAGACACTTACGCGACCTGCTGGTAAGCCAGGACCCTCGCACAATTCCTTTGCTGGAGGTGAGCGAAGAGCTGGGTGCCCGATATGAGGAACAGGCCAAGGCCGTATCACGCGAGCTGTTGGTGCAGGGACTTGATCGACTGGGCCTGGTGGATTCACAATACAAGAACAGCAAGGAGCCCCGTCTGTTGGTGGAGCTCGCGTTGATCCAATTGGCGCAGCTGAACCGGCCATTATCCACCAATGGTAATGTGGCACCCCGCGCGGTTGCCCCTGCCATCGTGGAAAAAAAAAGCCCTGATGTGAGGGTTGAGGCTCCCAGCGCTACTGCTCCGCCTCCACAAACCGCTCCTCCGGTAAGTGCTCGCCCAGAACCGGCACAAACTCCCGTAGTTTCAGACGCAGCCCAACCCGCGCGAACCGCTCGCCGCATGGTGGGCACCGTGTCCATCAGTCAACACCTTTCCGCTTCCAAGAGTGCCAGCGCTGAAACGGAGCTGCGCGATCAACCCGGAGACCAACCGAAGGGCAAAGGCACCTCCTTGAGCGGGCGTGAGCTGAACCAATCCTTATTGCTGAAGATCTGGCATGAATATGCCCAGAGCTTGAAAAAGCAAGGAAAGAGCAGCATGCACGCCACGCTGATCGCGAACAAACCCGTGATCACGGGGCCACACTCCATCACCTTCAACATCGTGAATGCAGTACAGGAGAATTACATGCGCGAGGAGAAACCCATGTTGCTCGGACACCTTCGCCGCGAGTTGGAAATGCCCGAGTTGGAACTGGAAGTGGTGAAACAGGAAGCCTTGAACCTACGCCCGCGGTACACCGCGAAAGATCGCTTCATGATCATGGCCGAGAAGAATCCTGCCTTGTTCAAGCTGCGGGAAGACCTGGATCTGGACCTGGGATAGGTCATTGCAAGTCGGGAGTCGGGAGCCGGGAGCCGGGAGCCTAGAGTTTGGAACCTTAAGTAGCGCATTGAGGGGTTCAATTCGGAGAGGTACCTTCGCGGCCCGTTAAACACGACAATCCGAAAGCATGCAGAAGATCAAGGTGGCGAACCCCGTGGTGGAGATCGATGGTGATGAGATGACCCGCATCATCTGGAAGTGGATCAAGGAACAATTGATCCTGCCGTATGTGGACGTGCCTTTGGATTATTACGATCTCGGTATTGAACACCGGGATGCCACCAACGACCAAGTGACCGTGGATGCCGCGCATGCGATCCAGAAGCACCATGTGGGCATCAAGTGCGCCACCATCACACCTGATGAAGCACGTGTGGAGGAGTTCGGCCTGAAACAGATGTGGAGAAGCCCTAATGGCACCATCCGCAACATCCTCGGTGGTACCGTGTTCCGCGAGCCCATCGTGATCAACAACATCCCGCGTTTGGTACCCGGCTGGACCCAGCCCATCGTCATCGGCCGCCATGCCTTCGGCGATCAGTACAAGGCCACGGATGTGGTGATCAAGGGCAAGGGCAAGCTCACCATGACCTTCACCCCGGAGGAGGGCGAGGCCACCACGTGGAACGTGTATGACTTCAAGGGCGACGGTGTTGCCTTGAGCATGTACAATACCGATGAGAGCATCGAGGGTTTCGCACACAGCTGCTTCAACTTGGCGTTGGAAAAGAAATGGCCGCTCTACCTCAGCACGAAGAACACCATCCTGAAGAAGTATGACGGACGCTTCAAGGACATCTTCGAGGATGTCTACCAAAAGCACTACAAGGCCGATTTCGACAAGGCGGGTATCACATACGAGCATCGCCTGATCGATGACATGGTGGCCGCAGCGATGAAGTGGAGCGGAGGCTTTATCTGGGCCTGCAAGAACTACGACGGCGATGTGCAGAGCGACATCGTGGCGCAAGGTTTCGGTTCACTCGGACTGATGACCAGCGTGCTGATGACGCCTGATGGCAAGACCATGGAGGCCGAGGCCGCCCACGGCACCGTAACCCGCCACTTCCGCCAGCACGAGCAGGGCAAACCCACCAGCACGAACCCGATCGCCAGCATCTTCGCTTGGACGCGTGGACTCGCCTTCCGTGGCAAGCTGGATGGCAACCAAGCCCTGATCGACTTCGCCCACAAGCTGGAAACGGTCTGCATCCAGACCGTGGAAGCCGGCAAGATGACCAAGGACCTCGCGGTCTGCATCCACGGCAGCAAGGTGACCCCGGACCAGTACCTCACCAGCGAAGGCTTTATGGCCGCACTGCGCGAAGGACTGGAGCGTGGCATGAAGTGAACATGTAAGCAAGGCCCGCAGGGAACCGATCGGGGAATACCTCCGGTCGGTTCCTTGTTTTATACCGCTTGTTGGACGCCATCCGGTTCCGGTTAACAGATACTTCAACGCATCCACTTCCCACTACTGCCACTATTGACCTTCATCAACTCCGCCCAAAAAAGAAGACCGATCTTCGCAGCCTAGTTGTCGCACGGTCTATGCGGATCTCCTCAGCTGCCCCTGCTATTTGCTTTCATTGTGGTGAAGCCTGCATGGAAGAGCATGTGGTCGCCGATGCCCATGACTTCTGCTGCCATGGCTGCAAGGCCGTTCACGACCTGCTTCGCGACAGCGGCCTGCATACCTATTACGAGCTGGAGAAACGCCCCGGGACCAAGTCGGTGGCCAACGCCGATGAGGCACGTGCGGAGCTGTTCGATCTGCCCGAGGTGCGTGAAAAATTGGTGGAGTTCAACGAGGACGGCATTACCCGGGTGAAGCTGCACGTGCCGCAGATGCACTGCAGCAGCTGCATCTGGCTCTTGGAGAACCTGGAGAAATTGGAACCTGCGGTAGTGCGGTCCCGCGTACGGTTCGGACAAAAGGAACTCACCGTTAACTTTCGGGAAGGCGACCTCAAGCTTCAGGACCTCATCCTCTTATTAAGGCGCATCGGCTATGGACCGCAACTCACCGCCGCCAAGGGGGACAACAAGCCCGTTGGTGTGCCACGCATGCTGTACGTCCGCTTGGGCGTGGCCGGCTTTTGCTTCGGCAACAGCATGCTCTTCAGCTTTCCGGAATACTTGGGAGCCGACATCAGTGATGCAATCCTGCTGAAAGGCTTCAGCTACCTGAACATCCTGTTCTCGCTGCCGGTGTTGCTCTTCTCCGCCAATGGCTTCTTCAGTTCCGCCTTCGCGGGGATCCGTGCGCGACGGATCAACATCGATCAACCCATCGCCTTGGGCATCGTGGTGCTCTTTGTGCGCAGTGTGTTCGATGTGCTTACCGGCGTTGGTCCCGGTTATTTCGATTCACTGGCCGGGCTGGTCTTCTTCCTGCTGATCGGTCGCTGGTACCAGGCTTACACGTATCAAGCGCTCAGCTTTGATCGCACGCTGGAGGACTTCCTGCCGATAGCTGTTGTGCGATTGCGCAACGGTACCGAGGAGCACGTGGGTGTGGGTGACCTGATACAAGGCGATCGGATATTGGTGCGTGATCAGGAACTCATCCCCGTGGATGGCATTCTTCGCAGTGGGCATGGCCACATTGACAACAGCTTTATCACGGGAGAACCGCTTCCCATCCGTAAAAATGAGGGTGAGGCCATCCGTGCGGGAGGACGGCAGCGCGGTGCGGCCATTGAGGTGGAAGTGCTCCGTGCCTTCTCGGACAGCCACCTGAAGAGGCTATGGGAGGAGCACCGCAACGTGAGCTCCGAACGCCCCTTGATGCCGCGCACGATCGACGCGGTGGCACGTCGCTTCACGGTTGCCGTGCTGCTGATCGCCTTGTTCGCCGGGCTGTTCTGGTGGTGGTACGACCCAAGCCAGATCTGGCAGGTGGTCACCGCCGTATTGATCGTGGCCTGTCCATGTGCGCTGGCGTTGAGCATGCCCTTCGGCTATGGCCACACCATCCGTCTGCTGGGCAAGCGCGGTCTCTTCCTGCGCGATGCCGAGGTGGTGGAACGCATGTCCTTCATCGATGCCGTGGTATTCGACAAGACCGGCACGCTCACGGCCCGCGAGGCTTGGGATATGCGTTTCACTGGAGCTCCGCTGAGTGAACACGAGCGTTCATTGGTCCGCTCGCTTGCACGCAATAGCACCCATCCGCTCAGTGCCGTACTGTACTCAGGGCTCAAGGCTCCGCTGAAGGAAGTCGGGAATGTGAACGAGATCCCCGGTCAGGGAATCAGCGGCACGGCTGATGGGGTGGAAGTGACCTTGGGAAGTGCGAGCCTGATGGACGCGCCCAGCTTCACTCCGGAAAAAGGGGAAGCCGTGGTACACGTGGCCTTGGACGGCCGACACCGAGGACACTTCATCGTACGGAAGCAAGCCCGTGCAGGCATGGGCGACAGCGTGCGCGACGTGCACTTGGGCGCAGCCACCTACTTGGTAACAGGCGACCTTACCGTGGATCCTGAAGTGGCGGCGATGTTCACCCCGGAGCATACCGTTACCGGATGCACTCCTGCGGAGAAGGCCAAGTTCGTGAAGCAGCTTCAGAAGGAAGGTCGCAGGGTAATGATGGTGGGCGATGGTTTGAACGATGCCGGTGCCCTGTTGCAGAGTGATGTGGGGGTTACCGTGAGCGAAAGCAGCGCGGCCCTTACCCCTGCCAGCGATGCCATCGTGGATGCCTCGGCGTTACATGCTCTCCCGCGCATGTTGCGGCTTACCCGAAGTGCACACCGCATCGTGATCGCCAGCCTCATACTTTCCTTGCTGTACAATGTCACAGGCGTCTCCTTCGCCGTTTCGGGCCATCTCACACCGCTGGTGGCGGCCATTCTTATGCCGCTCAGTTCAGTATCCGTAGTGGGGTTTGTATCATTGGCGGTGTGGTGGGTCGCCCGGCGCGAAGCTTTGGTCAGCCACACTTGAATCACGAAGTGAAATTCGTAACTGACTTTCATCAATAGCAGGATTGATCTGGCTCAGCACGGAAATGTCACAGCAAGGTCAACTTTGACCCCTCCTCTGAATACATGAGTGTCATCTTCCTCCTCATCAGCGCCAGCACGCTCGTAGCCGGGATCTTCCTGGTGGCCTTCCTCTGGGCGGTGCGCTCGGGGCAATACGACGACGACCGCTCCCCTGCCGTTCGCATCCTTTCCGACGATACCCCAACAGAAGCAACTGAAAACAAGTGACCACATGATCGAACGTTTTGCCTATGACAACCGCCCTGTACGCGCCTTCCTCTGGGCCACCATCTTCTGGGGGACAGTGGGCATGTTGGTCGGGCTTTGGGCTGCGCTGCAGCTGGTGCTGCCCCAACTGAACCTGTGGGAGTGGTTCACCTTCGGTCGGCTTCGTCCGCTGCACACCAATTCGGTGGTTTTCGCATTCGTGGGCAACGGCATTTTCGCCGGGGTGTATTACAGCCTGCCACGCCTGCTGAAAACGCAGATGTGGAGCCGCACACTTACGTTGCTACAATTCTGGAGCTGGCAGGCCATCATTGTCAGTGCCGCGATCACCCTCCCCTTGGGCATCACCGCCAGTAAGGAATATGCGGAACTGGAATGGCCCATCGACATCGCCATCACCATCTCCTGGGTGCTCTTCGGCATCAACATGTTCGGCACCATCCTGAAGCGCCGCGAGAAACATCTCTACGTGGCCATCTGGTTCTACATCGCCACATGGGTTACAGTGGCCATGCTTCACATCGTGAACAGCTATGCCATTCCGGTCACCCTTTGGAAAAGCTACAGCGGATACGCCGGCGTGCAGGATGCCTTGGTACAATGGTGGTACGGGCACAACGCGGTGGCCTTCTTCCTCACCACGCCCTACCTGGGCTTGATGTACTACTTCGTCCCCAAGGCGGCCAACCGGCCGGTTTACAGCTACAAGCTCTCCATCATCCACTTCTGGGCACTCATCTTCATTTATATCTGGGCGGGGCCGCACCATTTGCTCTATAGCTCACTTCCGGAATGGGCGCAGAGCCTGGGCACAGTGTTCAGCATCATGCTGATCGCCCCCAGCTGGGGTGGTATGCTCAACGGCCTGCTCACCCTGCGCGGCGCATGGGACCGCGTTCGCGAGGATGTGGTGCTGAAGTTCTTCGTGGTGGCACTTACGGCCTATGGCATGGCCACGCTCGAGGGACCGTTGCTGAGCATCAAGGCATTCAACGCCATCAGCCACTTCACCGACTGGACCATTGCACACGTACACGTGGGCGCCTTGGGCTGGAACGGCTTCCTCACTTTCGGGATGATCTACTTCCTGGTGCCGCGCCTCTTCCGCACCAAAATGTGGAGCAGGAAGCTGGCAAATGGCCACTTCTGGATCGGCACCCTCGGCATCATCTTCTACACCATCCCACTGTACTTCGCCGGCTTCACCCAGAGCCTGATGTGGAAGCAGTTCACCCCGGATGGATACCTCGTGTACAGCAACTTCCTGGACACGGTGCTCCAGATCAACTATGCGTACTGGCTGCGCTCACTCGGTGGCACGCTGTACCTGATCGGCACGTTCATGATGGTGTACAACGTGTACCGCACCGCGAAGCAAGGCAGCTTCCTGGCGAGTGAGCCTGCCGAGGCACCGGCCATGGAAAAGGAGAGCAGGGAAGTTTCCGTATCCGGCCACTGGCACCGTTGGATCGAGAAGCGCCCGATGCAGATGTTGTTCTTCAGCCTGATCGCCGTGGCCATCGGTGGTATGGTGGAAATGATCCCCACCTTCCTCATCCAGAGCAATGTACCCACCATCACCAGTGTAAAGCCATATACACCGCTGGAGTTACAAGGCCGGGATATCTATGTGGCCGAAGGATGCTACAACTGCCACTCCCAAATGATACGCCCGTTCCGCAGTGAGACCGAGCGCTACGGCGAGTACTCCAAGGCCGGCGAGTTCATCTACGATCGCCCCTTCCAATGGGGAAGCAAGCGAACCGGCCCGGACCTGGCCCGCGTGGGCGGTAAATACCAGGACAGCTGGCACTTCTATCACATGCTCGACCCCGGCAAGTTCGTGAAGGGATCCATGATGCCGCCCTATCCGCACATGTTCGAGAAGCAGATCGACCTGAAGAATACGGAACGGAAGATCGATGTGATGCGCAAGCTGGGCGTGCCCTACACCGCCGAGTTCGCACGAACCGCCAATGATTCGCTCATGGTACAGGCCCAAGGCATCGCCGACAACCTCGCCAAGGGCGGCATCGAGATCGACGCGGACAAGCAGATCATTGCCATGATCGCATACCTCCAGCGCCTGGGTACCGATATCAAAGTGAAACCGCTCAATGGGGATACCCAAGTAAAACCCTGATCCAGCCATGTTGAAGTACATCGCAAACCACCTCAACTCGATCAATGGGATCGCCCTGTGGCCCACTATTTCGTTCGTGTTCTTTTTCGCCTTTTTCCTGGTGATGGTCTGGTGGGTGCTCACCACTCCCAAGAAGGATCTTGAACACATCGCACACGTTCCATTGAACGACGAGGAAGGACAGCCCATCAACACCCTCAAGGACCGATCATGAACCAGAGCGGAACAGCCCTCCCAAGGATCTGTGTACTGACCACAGGTCTCTTGATGCTTGCCAGTGTAATGGCACAAGGGTCCGAAAACGTAACGGAACCCGCACCCATCCTCGGATCCCCATGGGGAACTTGGCATTGGCTGCTCGGTATCGCCATCTTGCAGATGGTGATCATCGTTGTACTGAGCCGCATCCTGAGCATTCTGGGAGGCCCCGGTCCGCACTGGTCCAAACCATGGACCACTGGTGGTACCAGGACCATGGTGTTGGTCCCCGCGCTATTGGCACTGGCAGGTACCGCGCAAGCCCAAGCCTATCAAGGCCCTGATAATGCGCTGAGCCATGAGGGGACGCTCTGGGTCCTGGCCATGTTGAACGCCCTCCTGCTCGGGGTGATCCTCTTCCAGATCAATTTGATCCGAAAGCTCACCCACCACGTGGCGGGCCCTTCAACGGAGCTGGCCGCTGAGACGGCGGTACAGCAGGGACCATCCTGGTGGGCACGTCTGATGCAAAGCCTGACAAGGCAAGTACCCGTGGAGCAGGAAAAGGAGATCGAACTGGACCATGAGTATGATGGGATCCGCGAATTGGACAACAGTTTGCCGCCCTGGTGGCTTTGGCTCTTTTATGGCACCATCGTATGGAGCGTGGTGTACTTGGTGAACATACATGTGATCAAGATCTGGCCGGACCAGGACACCGAATACCGCTTGGAGATGGCCAAGGCAAAGGCCGATGTGGACGCATACCTCGCCACGCTCACCGACCTGGTGGATGAGAACACCGTGGAGCGGCATAACGACCCCAGCGTGATCAGCACCGGCAAGACGATCTATATGGACAATTGCACCCCGTGCCATGGCAAGGCCTTGGAAGGAGTGGAGGGCCTCGGCCCCAACCTTGTTGATGGCTATTGGAAGCACGGAGGCGGGATCAAGAACGTGTTCCGTGTGATCAAATACGGTGTGCCTGACAAGGGCATGATCAGCTGGAAAGCGCAGCTGAAGCCTTCTGAAATTGCAGCCTTGGCCGAGTACATCCTCAGCAAGGAAGGAAGCAACCCGCCCAATGCGAAAGCACCCGAAGGCGAATTGTGGCAAGAAGGTGAAGCCACCACTGAACCGAAGGACCAAACCTCTGAACCGGATACTGCGCGGACAGCCGCGATGAAATGACATCCAAGGAATCCATACCGCACCATACGCGCAGGTTCGCTCCGGACGTTGCGGAGGCCGATACCGAAAGCTATCGCGACCATATTTCCACGGTGGACAAGGAGGGTAAGCGGATCTGGCTTCATCCTAAGAAACCATCCGGGCGCTACTTCCGGATGCGGAAATGGTTCGGCTATAGCCTGCTCGCAGTACTGGTAGTGATGCCCTGGATCCGTATCAAGGGCGAACCGTTCCTGATGGTGAACGTGATCGAACGGCGCTTCGTGATCTTGGGCCAGACATTCTGGCCGCAGGATATCCACCTCTTCGTGCTGGCCTTTTTGATCGGGGTGATCTTCATTGCCCTTTTCACTGTGGCTTTCGGTCGTTTGTTCTGCGGCTGGGCCTGTCCGCAAACGGTCTTCATGGAATTGGTCTTCCGCCGGATCGAGTACTGGATCGAAGGGGATTGGAAGCAGCAGATGGCGTTGAACCGTGGACCGCTGAACACGGAAAAGGTGCTGAAGAAGGGGGCTAAACACCTGCTCTTCTTTGGAGTTGCCTTTGCCATCGGAAATGTATTCCTCTCGTACTTGGTGGGCAGCGACCACCTGATGCGGATCATGCGCGAAGGGCCGGTCGAGCACTGGGAAAGCTTTGCGGCCTTGCTCATCTTCTCCGGTATTTTCTACGGTGTATTCGCATTTATGCGCGAACAGGTCTGCACCACCATCTGCCCGTACGGTCGCCTGCAAAGTGTACTGCTGGACCGGGAAAGTATCGTGGTCGCCTACGATCATGTGCGCGGGGAAAAGCGAGCCAAATTCCGGAAAGGCGAAGTGCGCAGCGAAGTGGACAAGGGCGATTGCATCGATTGCAATGCCTGTGTGCACGTTTGCCCTACCGGCATCGATATCCGGAACGGCACCCAATTGGAATGCGTGAACTGCACCGCCTGCATTGATGCATGCGACGATATCATGGAGGCAGTGGACCTGCCCAAAGGCTTGATCCGATTTGCCAGTGAGGCCGAGATCTCCGATAAGCGCCCGTTCCGATGGACGATGCGCATGAAGGCATATTCTGCTGTTCTCGGCGTGCTGGTGATCGCGCTGTTCGCGCTCGTCCTCACACGCAGTGATGTGGAAAGCACCGTGCTACGCACGCCCGGCCTGCTCTTTCAAAAGCGCGATGATGGCCGCATCAGCAACCTGTATTCCTACAAGTTGGTGAACAAGACCAACCGGGATATGCCGGTGCATTTCGAACTTCTGAATGCGGACGGGGAAGTCCAAGCAGTAGGAGCTTTCCCCATGGTGGAACGGGCTTCCATGCATCAGGGCGAACTGTTCATCATCCTGGAGTCGCACGAGCTGGAAGGCTACAATACACTGCTCACGGTGGGTGTCTATTCCGGGGATAAATTGCTGGAGAAGGTGAAGACTTCCTTTATCGGTCCCATGAAACGATCCAAATGAAATTCCACTTCGGTCACGGTGTCGCCGTGGTGCTCTCCCTCTTCGCGCTGATGCTCGCTTGGTTCATGATGCGGGCCATTGCCAATGCCGAGGAACTGGTGACGGACAATTACTACGAAAAGGAACTCCTCTTCCAACAGGACATTGATAAGCTTGAACGGGCAGTAGCGCACGGCGAGGTGGTGTTGATGGAGGTGAAGGATCAAAAGTTGCGGATCACCTTTCCCGAGGTACTGCGCGGCAAGGCCATCACTGGCACACTGGAAATGATGCGCCCGAGTGACGCTCGTGCTGACCAACTCGTGGCGGTCAAGGCGGATCATGACGGCATATTTGTTATTCCCGTTTCCGATTGGATGCGCGGCCTCTACCGTGCCCGCTTGGATTGGAGGGTGGACGGTGAGGATCATTTGAGTGAACAACAGCTTGTAGTGCCGTGAACGCCTTGATCATTTCCGCCTTTGCATTGGGCCTGTTCAGCAGCTTCCATTGCATCGGTATGTGCGGTCCCATTGCCTTGGCCGTCCCTTCCTCCCGCACCACTTGGACCGGAAGAACGGGCGATGCCCTCTTGCTGAATTTCGGCAGGATCGCCACATACGCCTTGCTCGGCTTGCTATTCGGAATGTTCGGCCGTGGCCTTCGCTTGGCAGGACTGCAACAAGGGATCAGCATTGCGCTTGGTGCGGTGATCTTGATCGGTCTGCTTTGGCCTGCCTTGATGAAAGGACACGTGATCACCGGAAAAATAGCGATGTGGACCTCGGGCTTCCGGCAGGTGATGGCAAGGCACTTGGGGCGTACATCACCCACGGGGCTTTGGTCCACCGGCATGCTCAACGGCCTGTTGCCGTGTGGGCTGGTGTACTTGGCGCTCGCGGGTTCACTGGTACAGCAAAGCCCTTGGCAAGGCTCCCTGTTCATGATCTCATTTGGCCTGGGTACCATTCCTGCCCTGCTCGCCGTGCGATTGGGAACGGCGAAGTTGAGCATGGCCAAACGCGCCTTGGTGAGAAAGCTCTCACCCTTTCTGGTGGCCGGCATGGGCGTCCTCTTCGTACTACGGGGGATGGGTTTGGGCATCCCCTACATCAGCCCTGTGCTGTATGAGGTGACCACCGGTGTGCAGCCATGCCACGATACTGCGGTGCCCGTACTTCCGCGTTGACCCCTCATCTTCGCCGTGCCTTTCATCGGCATGGTCCATGTCCACATCCACCTTCACCACGTTTGATCGCCGCGTATTTGCCGTGGCCGTGGTGGTGTACCTGTGTGCAGCATGGTTCAGTACCGGCTTCCACGCCGCGGATGAGCATTACCAAGTGATCGCTTTTGCCGAGGCGAAGCTGGGCAACCAGCCACTGGATGAAATGCCGTGGGAGTTTGATGCCAGGATCCGTTCCGCGTTCCTGCCCACCCTTTGCATCGGGGTGTTCAAGGTGAGCAGTGCCGTTGGTTTGAATGATCCCTTTGCATTGAGCTTTCTCCTGCGATTCATCACCGCCCTCTTCGCGCTCTATGCGATCCGCCGGTTCGTTGGAGCAGTGCGCCACAACGTGTTGCCTGCTCTGTGGAAGCCGTTCCTCCTGCTGTCCTTCTTCCTCTGGTTCCTGCCCTTCATCGGTGTTCGTTTTGCGGGCGAGACCTGGTCCGGCCTGTTCATATTGCTTGCCTTGGCCGCATTGATCTCCCCGAAGCCTCCCACTGCGCACTACTTCCAATGCGGCCTGTTCATAGGCCTGGCCTTCCTGTGCCGCCCACCGACCTTGTTCATGGCCTTGGGCATCGTGCTCTGGTTGGTCTTGGTGAAACGGGAACGCGCCCGAAGCATCCTGTATTTGGTCCTCGGCATTGCCGTGATGATGCTGGCGGGTATTGCCTTGGACAGTTGGTACTACAACGAACCTACGATCACTGCATGGAATTACCTCCGCCAAGGGATCACAGGTACTGGGGATCAGCGCTTCATTTCCTATGCTTGGTGGTACTATCCCGCGTGGTTGATCAAGTACACCATTCCCCCGTTCGGGCTTGCGATCCTCGCTGCGTTCGCAACTTTATTGGCGTTCAGACCGAAGCACATCCTCGTCTGGGTGATCGTCCCCATTCTGTTGCTTCATCTGGCTTTGGCGCACAAGGATCTCCGCTTCCTGTATCCGATTGCTTTCCTGCTTCCAGTGCTCTTGGTACAGGCTTGGAGCGTTTGGGTAGAGCGAAAGGTTCTGAAGCCCACTCCATCCAGGACCATCATGTTCATCCTTGGTGCTGTGGTCGTGATCAATCTGCTTGCATTGCTGGTGGTTATCACTTCTCCTGCCGGAAGCGGACGAACACGCTTAGCAGCCTTGGTCCGTAGCCGGTACTCCGGTGAGGCCGTGCGCCTGAATTATGTAGCGGACAGCACGACCGTTTGGGATATTCGTATTCCGTGCTTCTACCTGCCCCCAACAGCCTCGGATACCTTGATCGACGCGCCGTGCAGCCCGATGTCACGAATTTCAGGCACCATCGAATTGTTGGTGACCGACCAACCAGGAACGGCCTGCAACGGTCTCGATGGGCGCACATGGACCGTAGTGGGAAGCGCGATTCCCCCGTGGAAACAATTCGCTTTGAAATGGTACGAATGGGAGGACAGGAAACCTGTATGGAAGCTTTACGAAAGTCGTCCAAAGGGGATGCCCCACTTACCTTCGGCACCATGATCCGATCAACATTCGTATTGCTACTCTCACTGGCCATGATCATCGCGGCCCAAGCGCAGGACAGTACGGCATACGTGCAGGAGGAGCCCGCCAAAAAAGCCATCCCCCTCAAGGACCGCATCTGGTTCGGCGGTGGGATCGGATTGAGCTTCGGCACGGTGACCGCCGTGCAATTGGACCCGCTGGTCGGCATCTATTTGGATCGGCCACGTAAAGTGTCGGCCGGTCTCGGTCCCAGCTATACCTATTATCAGGACAATCGATATGCCCCCCCCTTTAAGCTCAGTTCTTACGGCTACAGGGTCTTCACACGGTATCGGGTGATCGAGCAGGCCTTTCTGCATGCGGAATTCCTTCACCTGAACACGGAGCCCTTCTACAACTGGGATAATAACCTGGGACGGATCTGGGTGCCACACTTGCTGGTAGGCGCAGGCTACGTGCAGCCGATCAGTCCGCGTAGCTCATTTTACATACAGGTATTGTTCGAGGTCCTGCAGGATCCGAACAGCATCTATTACGCCACGGGCCCCATTTTCAGTGGTGGAGTGGGGATCGGCTTTTAGCCCTCCATGAGCGAGAAACGAATACGGGAAGCAGTACCCACCAATGCAAAAGCCCACCGTTCGGCGGGCTTTTGCATTGGTGGAGCCGGAGGGATTCGAACCCTCGTCCAAACGACCGTACCACGAGCTTTCCACATGCTTCTTCCTTCGTTGGTTTTCGAAAGCCAGCCGGGAAAGGACACCCTACTGACAACTTAGGTCCTGTTTTCTCATCAGCGCTTCGGACCACCGCGCTGACCAGCTTCCCATGATGATACCCCTGGGCCGGGAAGGAGGGTTGCGGGCCTCCCCGAGGGGTACTTGCCCCCGCTACTGTTGTTCACGGGGTAAAGCTTCATAGCCTTGGGCTATTAAGCAGCAAGTGCGTACTCAGTGTTGCCGGTTAAGGCTTGAAGATCGAGATTTAAGAGCGTCATCCTCAATGCTCTGCATGCTTACACGCACTACGTAGCCGCTGTCGAAACCATGTCGGCCCCAAGATCGGTTGTGCTTTCAAAGAACAGTGCAAAGATACGCATTACACGGCGAAATGCAGTACTGGCAAGGATCTGGAGCCATCTCGAAAGTGGCTACCCATGCAGGTATGGATCCTTAAAGCCCTGCCAATGGATATCCCCAATGAGATAACGACCACCGGCACGATCACGCTTTATCCATATGTGTGACCCCCTCATCCACAAGTTCTACTTTCGCGGCCGCAATAGATCCCATGTTCAAAAAGATCGGTCTTCTCCGCGAGGGCAAAACACCTCCGGACCGTCGGGTACCACTTACCCCAAAACAATGCCGCGAAGCCATGCTTCAAGGCATCGACATGGCTGTGCAGCGAAGTCCGGTGCGCGCCTATACGGATGCCGAATACACCGCCTTGGATGTGCGCGTGACCGAAGACCTAACGGATCGGGAGCTTTTGATCGGCATAAAGGAGGTGCCCTTGGACATGCTCATGGCTGACAAGGCCTATCTCTTCTTCTCCCATACGATCAAGCAACAACCGTACAATGCTGCGCTGTTGCATACCGTTCTGGAACGACGCATCACGCTGATCGACCATGAACTCCTCACGGCCCCCAACGGGAAGCGGGTGCTGGCGTTCGGGAAGTGGGCCGGTGTGGTGGGTGCGTACAATGGACTTCGGGCATGGGAGATCGCTCAAGGGAAAAAGATCACATTACGCCCCGCTCATGAATGCCATGATCGCATAGAGATGGACCAGCATCTGGACGAATTCCCCATACCCAAGGATCTACGGATCGTATTGACCGGAACCGGCAGGGTCGGGCATGGTGCGATGGAAACGCTCGACCGGGCCGGCTTGACCAAGGTGTCCCCGGAGGAATTCCTGAACAAGAGCTTCGATGGCCCGGTGTACACGGTCCTGGGCAGTTCGGACCTCTATGTCCGGGCTGATGGGCAAACCTTTGACCGGGACGCATTCCATGCGGATCCCCGTGGACACCGTGCTGAGTTCCTGCCCTTTGCAAAACGTGCACATATCTATATCGCCTGCCACTTCTGGGATGCACGTGGACCAAAGATCCTCACGGCAGATGACCTTCGCGAACCCGGAGTTGGATTGAAGGTGGTGGCCGATATCAGTTGCGACATCGATGGGCCCATCGATAGCACGCTGCGTGCAAGCACCATCGCTGACCCGTTCTTCGGTTATGACATCGCAACTGGAGAAGAATGTGCAGTAGGCGCACCCGGCAGCATTACCGTAATGTCCGTGGATAACCTTCCGGCCGAACTGCCCCGTGATTCCTCCAAGTCATTCGGGCAGGACCTGATGAGCAATGTGATGCCTCATCTTACCGGGAATGATGGTGAAGGAATGATCGAACGGGCCACCATCGCCAAGGGAGGTCGGCTCACAGAGCACTATACCTATCTCGCGAATTACGCGGCTGGAGGAGCGGTCTGATACGTGGTTGAGCTAGTGACGGGAGCAGGCCTTGTGCCGTTCCTTGTATGCGGATGACCGATGGTGGACCATGGTATGGTCGGATCAAGTGTGCGATTACCTTCACACTCGAACATTCCCGCTCCAACATGACCACAAGGCACTTCCCTTTGCTCTTTGTTGTGATCACCACGCTATCCCTGTCCTGCGCCCCATCGCTTTTTGCGCAGACAACGATCCAGATCGGTCATGGTACAGTGTTGAACAATGCGTTCCTATCCCCTTCGCCCTATCCCAACGTGCAACCTGGCGGCCGGGTGCAGATGCTCTTCCCTGCGGGAGAACTCCAGGGAGCGGGAATGAGCGCCGGTACGGTCTCAGCGATCGGGTTCGATGTCTTCGCACCCTCCGGTACCACGCTGAGCAATTACGTCATCCGTATGGGCACCACCGCTGCCGATGAGCTGGGGAGCAACTGGGAGACCGGCCTCACCGATGTTTGGGGTCCCGCGGACCATACCGATGTCGTGGGTTGGAACACGCACGATTTCCTTATGCCGTTCACTTGGGATGGTATTTCCAACCTGATGGTGGAAGTCTGTGTTTACGACGGGTTCTATACGCAGAACGCCCGCGTGTTCCAAACGGAGACCAGCTATGTCAGCAGCGCATCACGCTCCTCGTTCAGCACTACGATCTGCTCGGATGGTGGCGGCGGGCTATTTCTCTTGGCGCAGCGGCCCAACGTCCGCTTCCTCTGGCTTTCACAGGACGCACCGCCGGTGGCCATGCCCACGGCAGAACCACCCTATAGCTGCGACGGGACGATCGCCTTTGCCGACACCAGCACTGTGCCCACGGACACGCAAGTCTGGGATTTCGGTGACGGGACCAATGGCTCCGGCTCGAACGTGGTACATAGCTATTCCAGTAGCGGTACCTACACGGCAACCCTCGTCTCCACCAATGCCTATGGCGTAGATACCGCCACCGTGAGCGTGACGGTGGACCTGAACGCAGTGCCACCCGTGGCAGCCTGCGATGTTCCCAGTAGCGGCAGCGTGGCCGGCTTCGGCATCCTCGATGTGACGATCCAAGGTATACAACACTCCAGCGGCGATGCCCTTTCGGAAGGCTACTTGGACAACACCTGCCAAGCGATCACAGTTGCCCAAGGCACTCCGTTGAACATATCGATCATGGTGGGAAATGCTGCTCAACAGGCCGTGCGTGCGTGGGTGGACTGGGACAATTCAGGGTCTTTCTCCGTGAATGAACTGCTGGCTTCCGGAAACGGTCCCGTGGTCAACGGCTCGATGTTGGTGCCTTCCGGGGCCGCGCTGGGGACTCCATTACGGCTGCGCGCCATTGCAGCGTACGGCTTGGTTACCCCGGATCCTTCGCCCTGTGGCACGGTGGAGTTCGGCCAAGCGGAGGACTACACCATCATCGTGGCGCCGAACCCCGATCCACCCCTTCCCTTCTTCTCTGCCGCGCCGCTCTTTTCCTGCGATGGTTCCGTGCAGTTCAGCGACATGAGCCAGAACGCACCCACGGCGTGGACGTGGGACTTCGGCGATGGCGGCTCCTCCAATGTGCAGAACCCATTGCACCAGTATTCGGCCAGTGGCACATATTCGGTCTCACTTCTGGCAAGCAATCCGAACGGGCAAGCCGATACACTTTTGGGTGACCTGATCACGGTGGACCTTGGCAGTATGTTGCCATCTGCAGGCTGCATCCCCAATACGCAGGCTTATTGCTGCGGCTACGGCATCCTCGGCTTCCAGTTCGAGGGCATCAACAGCGTGAGTCCTGACGGAATTGAAGGATACCAGGACCGGTCCTGCGGGAACACCGCTTCGGTTGTGGAAGGTGAATCCTATACGTGGTCGGTGACCACGGATGCTGGGGCTCCACAGGACGTGCGGATCTGGATCGACATGGACAACAATGGAAACTTCGGCCCGGGCGAGCTGTTGGCGACCGCGCTCAACACCATCTCTCCGAGCGGCACGGTCTCCATTCCGCCGGGTTCCGTATTCGGCACTCCGGTGCGTTTGCGTGTACAGGCCGATGTGATCGGCCAAAGCAGCGGACCTTGCGATGCCCCGTTGTATGGGCAAAGCGAGGATTTCAGCGCGATCATAGCGCAGAACACCGTCCCTCCCGTTGCTGCCTTCACTGCCACACCCACCGGCACATGTGACGGCCATAGCCAGTTCACGGACCTGAGCACCCATGTGCCCACGAGCTGGGCGTGGGACTTTGGTGACGGTACCACGAGCACGGAACAAAACCCGGAACATACCTATTCAAGCCTCGGTCAATACACGGTGTCGTTAACCGTCACCAACACGTTCGGGTCCGATATGGCAACCCATCCGAACTTCATCAACTACGTTCCGGACTGGGCGTGCGACACCCTCTCCATCCCTATTGTCACCGCTGGATCCAGTACACTTTGCACCGGCCTTCTTAGTGATGATGGCGGGCCCACCAACGACTACACTCCGGGATTCAGTGAGGCTTTCGTCATCAGCCCGGTGGGGGCTGAAACCGTAACGTTGAACTTCATCCAATTCCAATGGGGAAATAATCCGAATCGCCACCTTGCGATCTATGACGGACCCAGCCCCTTCGATCCACTGCTCGCCCAGCTCACGGGCAATATGCCACCCAGTGGTCCCATTGTATCCAGCGGGCCCACCATCATGTTGCGGCAGGAACAGATCAGCGGCGGCGGCACCAGTTTTACAGGTCCCGGTTTTCTGCTCAGGTGGGAATGCTCAACCGTTGGCATCCATGAATCCGACAAAGACCCGTTCGCCAGCATTCATCCAGTACCTGCCGACCAATGGTTCGATGTGGAACTATGGCCTGATGCTTCCAACGTGCGCACCTTGTCCGTAGTGAACGTGAACGGGCAGGTGGTGCTGGAACAGTCTGTGCCGCCGCACGGCACACGGATCCATGTGGATCGCGCTGATTGGCCGAGCGGCCCCTATGCGGTGCGCCTCCGTTCCCCTGAAGGTCAATGGGTACGTACCATCATTATTCGCTGACCCGATGGGAGTACCCATGAACCTATTGAAAGCGGCAGTGATCGGCATCGCCATGATGCTTTGCACCACGGTAAAGGCCTCGCATATCCTGGGCGGCAACATCGGCTATACCTACTTGGGCGAAACCGCACCTGGAAGCCAGATGTACCGCTACCGGATCACCATGCAGCTCTACCTCAACTGCGGCATGGACAGCAACTATCCCACCTTGGCTTCGCTGCTGAACTTGAACGCTGGCAACGTGCCTGTGGGTGTTTACACCGAGGACCCATCCGTGCCCAACGTCAACAAAGTGCGGTACACCACGGTGAACCTGACCCTAACCGACAGCATGTTGATCATGCCTGAGCTACCCGACGGTTGCACCATGGGCGCGGGCCTGTGTACGAAACTGGGTGAGATCACCGGCCTGGTGGACCTTCCCCTGAACTTCGGTGGCTATCACCTGTATTTCCAGATGAACGCGCGCAACAACACCATTCTCAACCTCTTCGATCCAGGTGATACGGGCATTGGCTTCTACGCGTTCATTCCTCCTCCACTGGTAAACAACTCCTCCCCCATTTGGCTTGGTTCACCCACTCCGATGTTGTGTATTGGTGACACCAGTACATTCATCAACAGTGCCACGGACCCGGACGGTGACCAGCTGATCTTCTCCTTCGTAACACCGTACAGCAGTGTTGGACCTGGCGGCGGCATCATCCAACCGCCCACAACCCTGCCCGTTCCCATTCCGCCGGTAAACTACCTTCCCGGTTTCGGCGTGGCCCAGCCCTTCGGAGCAGGCAGCTATGCGTTCATCAACGGGGCCACCGGCCTCACGCGCTACGTGCCGCCCCAGCAAGGCAATTACGCTGTTGCCGTGGAAGTGAAGGAGTATAGGAATGGCGTGCTCATCGGCCGAACCAGGCGAGACCTCCAACTCCAAGCCGTGGTGTGCCCGCCCAATGATGCACCCGTGGCCTCCGTGGCACAGCCGCTATCTTACACTGTGCAGGCAGGCGACAACCTCTGCTTCCCCCTCAGCTTCCAGGACCCCAATGGCGATTCCCTCCACCTCACCGCGAGCGGTACCATTTTCGACGGAGCGCTCTATGATCCGCCAGCTACGATCACAGCACCTGTACATGGGGTTGGCTCGCTATCAACCACCTTCTGCTGGAACACCGATTGTGCACAAGCCCAAACCCAACCCTATCTCTTCAGTGTGAGCGTGAATGACAATGGGTGCCCACCCCGCACCGTGGACGTCGTATACCAGGTAAACGTGCTCGGCTTCGCTGGACCAACGGCCATCAGCGGACCATCGCAAGTGTGCCCCGGACAGGACGCGGTCACCTATTCCACAACGGTCATCAGCAATATCACCTACGCGTGGGCGGTGACCGGCGGCACGATCCTTTCCGGGCAAGGCTCCAATTCGATCACCGTACAATGGGGTACCACAGGGTCCGGTACGGTTTCGGTGAATGCAACGAATGCACAGGGTTGCGCGAGCCCGTTGGTGAGCGTGCCGGTTACCGTGGTGCCCCAACCTGTGGCGAACGCGGGAGCGGACCAGATCGTCTGTCCGGGAACGATGGTCACTTTAGGCGGTGTGCCCACCGGAGCGCCGGGAAGCAGCTTCGCGTGGATACCGGCAACCGGACTCAGCAATGCAAGTGCCGCGAACCCGACCACCATGGCCACAGGGACCACGGACTATGTCGTCCAAGTGACAACCAACGGATGTACCACCAGCGATACGATGCGCGTGACCGTGAGCCATCCGGATGTGACCACCGGCGCGGACGTGGCCATCTGTGCGGGCAACGGTACACAGTTGAACGCCTTGGGGCTTGGAAACATCCAGTGGTCACCAGTCACGGGGCTCAGCAGTATTACCATCCCTAACCCGGTGGCGTCACCGGTGGTCACCACCACGTACACCGCGACCTTGACGGATAGCGTGGGCTGCGTGGCTGCGGACAGCCTTACGGTGACGGTGAACCCGTTGCCCACCGCCAATGCGGGAGCCGACCAAACACCCTGCGAGAACACCACGACCGTTCTTGGAGGAACGCCCACAGGTCCTCCGGGAAGCATCTTCGCGTGGACACCGGCAACCGGGCTTGACAATGCCGCCAGTGCAAACCCCACGCTCCTTGTGACCGGCAGCAGCACCTACACTGTTACCGTTACCAGTGCCGACCAATGCATAGCCACCGACGCAGTGGCCATCATCGTCCTGCCACAGCCCACCGTGGACGCGGGCCCCGACTTCACCGTTTGTTCAGGCGACAGCGTGCAGTTGCAAGGTTCGGGAAGCGGCGCACTGATCTGGACACCGGCCTTCGGGTTGAGCGATCCTTCGGTACCCGACCCGATATGCCTTCCGGAAGCGACGATCACGTATACACATACCGTCACCGGGGTGAACGCTTGCACCAACTCCGATCAAACCACCGTAACGGTGAGCGTACTGCCCAATGCCAATGCCGGTGTGGATCGCACGATCTGCGCCGGGGACAGTGTATCGATCGGGACAGCCGGACCCGGCACCTTCGTTTGGAGTCCTGCCACCGGCCTCAGTTCCCAAAGTTCGGCCACACCGATGGCCTCACCTGCCACCACTACCACATACACCGTGACCTTGACGGACGTGCTCACCTGTGCCGGGCAGGACTCCATGACGGTGACGGTGATCCCGCATGGTTCAGCTGGTGATGATGGAGCGCTCTCCATCTGCGCAAGCGGAACGGCAACTTCATTGTTCAACGCATTGGGAGGCAATCCGAGTGCCGGTGGCCAATGGCTGGACCCGAGCATGACCACGCACGGTTCCACCATGGACCCGGGTACAGACCCGGACGGCACGTACACCTACGTAGTGGATGCAGGTTCCCAATGCGCCGATAGTTCAATGGTCCAGGTGATGATCACCTCACCCGCTGTGTCGATCACGGGCACCGACCAGTTCTGCTCCGGCGATAGCACGCAGCTTACGGCGACCGGAGGAGTGCAATATGTTTGGTCACCTTCGGCCGGTGTGAGCGACACCGGTATTTCCGCGCCCTATTTCACGCCTTCCAGCACCACCGAGTACAGCGTGCTGGTAACGGATACTGCGGGTTGCTCCGCGTCGGCGCAGGTCAGTGTAACGGTACTGCCCTTGCCCGCCGTGGATGCCGGTGCCGACAATATGGTCTGTGCAGGTGCGGCTACGCCGATCGGTGGAAACCCGACCAGTGCTACCGGCATCAGCTTCACCTGGCTACCCGCTGTGGGCCTTGACGATGCCAGTACCTCCAACCCCATGGCCACACCCATGACAAGCACAGTGTATACCGTGATCGTAAACGATGCGAACGCCTGCTCTGCCATGGATAGCATCACCGTGACAGTGGTCCCGCTTCCCGTTCTCGACAGCGGGCCGGACACGGCCTTCTGTGCGGGAGGATCCGTGCAACTCGGTGCCTCGGGCACTGGTAGTTTCAGCTGGCTGCCCACATCCGATCTAAGCAACCCTGGAGTTAGTGCCCCTGTGGCATCGCCGCAGAGTACAACGGTCTATACGGTTACGCTTACCGATGCCAACAATTGTACGGCCAGTGCTTCTGTAACCGTGTCGGTGGATCCACTTCCCGCAGTGGAGGCCGGCACAGACACGTGGCTCTGCTTGGGATCCACCGTAGCCTTGGCCGGAACCGGGGATGCAGGAAGCTATTCTTGGCAGCCAATGGGCCTATTGAACGACCCGACCTCCCCGACCCCATTGGCCACACCCGCGAGCAGCACAACCTTCGTGCTCGTGATCACCGACGCGAACGGATGTTCCGCCAATGACTCGGTACATGTGACCGTTGGTACCGACCCGCCGATCGATGCCGGGCCGGACCAGCAGACCTGCGCAAGCACAGCCGTTTTCCTTGGCGGATCGCCCACCAGTGTTCCGGGCAGCAGCTACCAGTGGACACCGGCCACCGGCCTTGACGATCCTGCCAGCGCCAATCCATCGGCCTCGCCCACGGCTACAACCACATACACGCTCACGGTTTCCAATGATACATGTACCAGCACCGCCTCGGTGATCATCGGCATCAGCTCCCAGGGCCAAGCGGGGTTCCGGTGGCGGCTGGAACCGGGCTGCGACGCACTGCGTGCCTTCCTTACGGACTCCAGCAGCGCGGCGGTGGCTTGGCATTGGGATCTCGGACAGGGGAACACGGCCAATACCGCCAATGCACAGACCTTCATCCCTTACGGCCAGAACACACTGATCACCCTCACCATCACCGATGCGGCAGGTTGTACGGACAGTACGAGCCACCTCTTCAGCCCGGCGACCTACAACGATGAGGTCCAAGTGAACCTCCCCAATGTGTTCACCCCGAACAACGACGGCATGAACGACCTGTTCACCTTGGGCACCGAGGCCTTCCTCGGGCCATGCGCAACCATGCAAGTGATGAACCGATGGGGCCAAGCCATGTTCGTGAGCAACGGCAACAACCTGGGATGGGACGGACGAACCCCAAGCGGTATTCCCGCCGCGGAAGGCACCTACTTCTATGTGATCAAAGTGAAGGACCTCACGTTCCAAGGCACGGTAACGCTCAGTCGCTAACTGCAGCCCGATGCTCGGACAGAGCGTCCTGCTCGTGCAGGTTCAGGCTGCAGGCTTATCGTATTCGTCGCTGTCCCGGCCCACGCGCATCTCCAACGTGAAGTAGGAAGTGAACGGACCCAACGTATCACTGTTCACCACCAGTGGTCCGGCGCTCTTCCGCGCTAACGTCAGCAAACCAAGACCTGCGCCCCCGTTGGACGAACGGGCATCGCCCGCCAGGAGTTTCATGTAGTGTTCCTTCAAGTCTTCCCTGGCCATCAGGTTCAGTATCTCCACCCGGTGAGCAAGCAGCATGCCCGTAGCGAAGGGCACTGCATTTCCGGTGGCCATGCGGTATCCGGAGCTATCGCGCACCAGCAGTGCAAAGGAGGCTTCGTTCAGGATACCCAACGCATGGCGGCTCAAATTATCCACGGCTTCAACGAGCACGTGCATCAAGCGCTTCCGCACCAGCACCGGATCACCATGGGCGTAACATTGCGCCTCCGCGAGTTCCAGCATGCTCGGCACTTCCTCGGGAATTACCGCACCTGAATGCTCCATGACCAAAGTAGCCGTGGGGTCGGCCAGAAAGCGGGACTTCGTTCTGTCCAGCCAGCGCTGGCCCATTTCGGGGAGCGGAATGGCATACGTCATAGATCAATGCGGTGGTGTCAACGGCTTAGGAGCATTTGCGAACATCCCGACATGATACGCGAAATGACCCTCCAAGGTTCAATCGCGTCATCCGGGAAACAGCGTTGCTGTTCTATTCCCCGATCATTCATTCCTTTACAGGGTTGAAACACACATTCAGTACTCCACATGAAGACCGTCGCCATTCTGACCCTTGTAACCGTCCTGAGCATCGGTTGCAATATGAACTGCATTGAAGGGGAAGGCCCAGTGGAAGAGCGTGTCCTGGACGTGGCCTCCTTCACTGGGATCGAGACGGGTTCCTCCCTACAGGTGACCATTGAAAAAGGAACCACGCAACAGATCACGGTGAGGGCCCAACCGAACCTGATCGATCTGCTCAACACCGAGGTGAAAGGAGATGTCTGGCGGATCCGGACCTCTCAGTGCTGGTCATCCGGTGCTGAGTTCACCGTACATATCATCACCCCTTCCCAGATCAACTCCATCGAGTCTCACGGAAGTGCTGATGTGATCACCCAGGATGTATTCGGTTCAGGAAGAACGAAGCTCTCTACTGCAGGAAGCAGCACGATCTCTGTTGCAGGGATCAATGAGAAGAAGCTCGATCTGGACATCTCAGGCAGTGGAGCCATCACGATACGTGGTACTTGCAGCGAACTCAGCGCTACACTCTCCGGAAGTGGAGACCTACATGGCACGGAACTCACCGCCAATGAGGCGGATGTGAAGGTCTCCGGCAGTGGAAGCGCCACCCTCATCGCGATCACCAAGCTGTACGCCAAGGTTTCCGGAAGCGGAAAGGTCCGCTATGGAGGGAAACCCAATGTAGAATCCAAGATCTCCGGCAGCGGTTCCGTTGCCCCGCTCGAATGAAGTACTCCTTGATCCTGCTAGCTGCACTGGCCCTCGCCTCCTGCTCCTCTTCGGAGGAGGGGTCGGTGGAGAATGCCTCTGCGGATTCAGCCGCAACCCCTGGTGCCATTGCGCCATTGGCCGATGCTAGGCTGTTCCATCTACTGGACCTGCCCAATCTGGAGGACAACATCCACCACGATACCCTGCTGATCTATACCATCCATGGATTGCCTGATGGCACCTTCCTGCTTGCTGGAAAGAACATGGAGGACGATCGCGAAGGATTGCGGCTCATTCAATATCGTCCTCGACCGGATAGCAGCGCGGAGGTATTGGCCGTTTCAAAACCGGCGTACGATAGCCAAGTGATGTTACCCACCTTCTTCGTCACCAACGACACTGCGGATGGCGTCATCATCCTAGCCAACTACGGAGGCTTGGAGAGTTGGGGCCAGAACGTTTTCTGGCTGAAGGATCATCAGTTCAAGGACCTGGGGTGGCTGGACGTAACGGAACGCGGCTGGAAAACGCGCTTGGATAGCCTGCAGCAATGGCGCACCAGCATCGCTCCGAGGACGGTGGTGAGCGAAGCCGATGGACAATTCGAATTCACCTTCACCACCGATAGCGTGCAGCTGTTCGACGATCTTCAAGGTGGTACCGAAGTGATGTTGCCCTCCACCCGAATCAAATACCGGTATGATGGGGATCAGATGGTGCTGATCGTGGACGGCACCCCGCGATACCGCAAAAAGCCGCTGTGATCACTCCACGATCGGGATCAATCCACGGATACCCATATCCACCACGGTATCGCCGGCCAGTGGTTCAAAGATCCCATCGCCCGCACTATCGATCCACTCGAAGCTCTTGTTGGTGCTGAGCGAAACGATGATAGTAACATCCTCCGTCTCGTTGCCGGTGATGACCAAGGGTGATGCGAAGGCTCCCGTGGCCACGCAGGAACCTGCGGGGATCGGAGAAGTGGCGAACAAGGGATTCACCACTGTGGTGGCCCCGGCGGGTGCTTGTCCGGTGATCGGAGCCAGCGGGATCGGCGGGTTGTTCACTTCGAAGGCCCAATAGCCTTGCGGACGGTTACCGTTCACCACCACTTGCTGCTGACCTACGGTGAAGGTGCCGATATAGGTATTGAAACCGATGAAGGAAGCGACGGTTCCTGTCAGGTCCAATGCACCTAGACCAAAGACCGTATCGGTGTAGCGGAAGTTCACATCGTAGTTCTGATAGGACAAGGAGACACGCAGCCAGGAATAGGTCCCGACAGGCAGGGATGAAAGCGGAATATCGAGGAAGGTTCCTCCGTCCGCTGCGTGTACCTCTTGTGCGAAATCGATCGCAGTACCGCCGCCGATAGCGGTTTCGGGGGCGTGATACACCACCGCTCCGGCTCCCAACGCCGTAAGGCCCGATGGCGCGAACTCCGCGTAATGAGCGCTGATGCTGTTGAACCGGGGACTTTGGGCCGCGTGTCCGGCCGGTATCGATACCGGCTCACCGAAACTGCCTAAACGTGCTTGGGTACTATCCAGCTTGAACTTCAGCACCAAGCGAGGTCCACTCTCCACGGGAGGTGTCGGGATAGGGTCCGGTTGTTCCTTCTTGCAGGCCACAGCAATGACCAGGAAAAGGGCGGGGAGCATGAAGCGTGACTTGACCATGGATCAACTTTTTGAAGAGGCAAAGGTTGAACAATCGCCCGGATCCCTCATTTTTTTTTATTCGGCCTTACCATATGGGATCCAACGATCGCCTATTTTGCCAGTTCCAGACCCGATCCCAATGAACCTCCCATCCCTGAATCCCGTGCGACTTCTGCTTCCATTCCTGTTCATTTTCTGTTCTTTCGGCGCGAGCGCCACCCACATTGTAGGTGGTGACCTCGGCTATCGCTATCTCGGTGAAACAGCTCCCGGAACAGGGGAATACCGCTACAAGCTGATCCTTCGCCTCTTCGTCAATTGCGGGCCGAGCTCGAGCTTTCCATCCGTCATCGATATCGTGGGCTCCCCTACTGGAGGGTTGCCCGTAGGCGTCTATAGTGATGATCCCACAGCCCCCAACGCCAATAAGACCATGCTGACCTCGGGCTTGGTCTATGTGACCTCATACGGCGTGATCACCCCCGACCTTGCCGATGATTGCAGCCTCGGCGATGGCCAATGTGTTGAGGAAAGCCGGCTGGAAGGCGAAGTGGTGCTTTCTGCAAGTCCCACCGGCTTTCACCTCTATCTACAGCTCTTCGCACGGAACCAGAGCATCGACAACCTTGTGGATCCGGGGGGCACGGGAATGGGGTTCTATTCCTACATCCCACCTACCGCCATCGTCAATTCCTCACCCGTCTTCACCGGTACTCCGGTTCCCTATATCTGCATTTCAGATACCACTGCCTTCAGCAATGCCGCCATTGATAGCGATGGCGATTCGCTCGTGTTCAGCTTCGAAACGCCCTATGCCTCTCAGGATGACGTAGGGGGCGTCGCCACCCCCCCGGCCATTCTCCAGTGGCCCCTCCAGCCCGTCCAATTCCTGGGAGGTTCCAGCCCCACCGCACCGTTCGGGGCGGCAGGCTTCGCCAGTATCGATGCCGCGACCGGAGCTACACAGTACAGCACAACCATGATCGGGAACTGGGTGGTGGCGGTGGAAGTGAAGGAATACCGGAATGGTCAGTTGATCGGATTGATCCGCAGCGACCTCCAATTGCTTAGTGTGCCCTGCAGTGGGACCAACGTTGCACCCATGCCATTGAACGGTGAGCTCACCACCAGTTATCAAGTGGTCGCCGGGGAACAGCTCTGCTTCCCGTTGGACTTCGTGGATGTGGACGGCGACCTGCTCACCATCGGTGTGATCGGCGGCATCTTCGAGAGCACCATCACCGATCCACCGGCAGCACTAACCGGGCCTATCACCGGGGACAGCCTGCTCTCCTCCCTGTTCTGCTGGACCACCGCGTGCGACCAAGGCAGCAGCGACGTGTACCACTTCTCCGTGCTGGTGTATGATGATGCATGCCCGCCGGGAACGTACAGTGCGACGATCACGATCGAGGTGGTGCCGAGCTTCGCACCACCATCCATCTCCGGCCTCGGGATCGGTTGCTCCGGGCAGACCACAACGGAATACTGCACCGAACTGGTGGAGAATGCAACCTACAACTGGACCGTGACCGGCGGAACGATCGAATCCGAGCAGGACGGCCCTTGCATCACCATCGCTTGGGGAGCACCCGGTATTGGGCAGATCACCGTGGAACGTATCATGGATGGATGCTCGATGGAGACCGTACAGCCGATCAATATCCTCACCACCCCACCGGCTGAATTCACGATCACCACGGACACCACCTGTCTCGGCATCCGCGCACTGGCATTCGACACCAGCCCCAACACCGTGGGTTCCACGTGGTTCGTGAACGGGGTTGAGACCACAGTGGGGCAGAATGGCCCGGAGTTCCTGCTCCCCTTCAACCAAGCGAATGTTATCGGGCTGCAGACCACCACCAACACCGGATGCGTCGGTTATACGGAGCAAACGGTAATGGTGGCGCCCTATGGTGAACTCGTACACTTCGAACTGCCGAACGTATTCACGCCGAACAAGGACAATGTGAATGACCGCTTCAAGCTGAAGACGACACAGACCTTGGATCCCTGCTTCATCGTACAGATATTCGACCGTTGGGGGAAACTGGTCCATGAAGGCGACGGCGGCAACAACGGGTGGAACGGCACTACACTTCAGGGAGAACCCGCCAGCGAGGGCGTGTACTTCTACATAGTAACGTTGAACCATGAGACTTTCCACGGGCATGTGAGCCTGATGCGTTAAGTCATTGGATCGCAGTCCTCATCAACGTGAACGCGTTGCAGGACCCGTTTGTAGATCCCTATATAAGGTATGCACGCATACCTTTTTTCTGACTAACTTCGGGCCTTGTCACAAGCATGAGACCCGAGGAGACCATCGACCATCCGATCCGTTGGGCATGGCATCGCATCATGCGGCGCTACAACGAGCAGGCATCGGTGCATGGCGGCTCGATGAGCATCGGCTACGTGCTGCTCAACATCGATCCCGAAGGCACGCCCAGCACCAAGCTGGGCCCCAAGATGGGGATGGAGTCCCGCAGCCTTACCCGCACGTTGAAGAACATGGAGGAGAAAGGCCTGATCAAGCGCGTGGGCGATAACTCCGATGGCCGCATGAGCCGGGTGATGCTGACGGCCAAGGGCAAGCAGATGCGGGACGTGAGCAAGGATACCGTGATCCGTTTCAACGAGACCGTGCGCGCCAATATCCCAGCCGGTCAGCTCCAGACCTTCCACACGGTGATGAACAAGATCAATACGTTGCTCGACAACGATGAACTCTTCAAGTGAAGAACAACCGCCACGACGCGACGACGCAACGAAAACGCCACGAACGCATTCATTGAATATCACCGCAGGAATGATCGACACGAACGCAGAACGGAAAGGCACCTTGTGCCACCGTTGCGTCGTAGCGCCGTTGCGGTAAAAACCAACCAGAAATGCCAAACCGTACCATCAAGAAAGTAGCCGTCCTCGGATCCGGCGTAATGGGATCCCGCATCGCCTGCCACTTCGCCAACGTGGGTGCTGAAGTGTTGCTGCTGGACATTGTTCCCAAGGAGGGCACCGACCGCGACGCGGTGGCCAAGGGGCATCTGGCCTTCGCGCTCAAGAGCAACCCCTCTCCCATCTACGACAAGTCTTTCGCCAAGCGCATCACCACCGGCAACTTCGATGACGACCTACCGAAGATCAAGGACTGCGATTGGGTGATCGAGGTGGTGGTCGAACGGCTCGACATCAAGCAGCAGGTGTATGCCAACGTGGAGAAATACCGCACGCCCGGTACGCTGATCACGAGCAACACCAGCGGCATTCCAATCCACTCACTACTCAAAGGTCGCAGCGAGGATTTCACCAAGCACTTTCTCGGCACGCACTTTTTCAACCCGCCGCGCTATCTGCCCTTGCTGGAGCTGATCCCCAGCCCCAAGACCGATCCGGCGGTGGTCGCTTTCCTGGAGGAATATGGTCGTCGCGTGTTGGGCAAGGTCACCGTGTTGGCCAAGGACACGCCCGCCTTCGTGGCCAACCGCATCGGCGTGTTCGGTATCATGGACATCTTCCACCTGATCACCGACATGGGCCTTTCCGTGGAAGAGGTGGACCGCCTCACCGGCCCCGTGATCGGACATCCGAAGAGCGCCACCTTCCGCACCGCCGACGTGGTAGGCTTGGACACGCTGGTGAACGTCGCGAAAGGCGTGCATGACAACTGCCCCAAGGACGAGCGCAATGCCCTCTTCGCCATTCCGGAGTACCTCCAGAAGATGGTGGAGAAGGACATGCTCGGGAGCAAGACCGGCAAGGGTTTCTACTTCAAGGACAGGAGCAGCAAGAAGGGCGAGATCCTCTCCCTCGACCTGAAAACGCTGGAGTACAAGCCGCAGGTAAAGCCCAAGTTCGCAACGCTGGACGCGGCGAAGAAGGTGGATGACCTGCGCGAACGCACCAAGCTCGTCTACCACGGCACCGACAAGGCCGGTGAGTTCTACCGCCGTTCGTTCCAAGCGATGTTCGCCTACGTTAGCAACCGGATCCCGGAGATCAGCGACGAGCTCTACCGCATCGACGATGGCATGCGCGCTGGCTTCGGCTGGGAGCTGGGGCCTTTTGAAACATGGGAAGCGATCGGTGTGAAGGAGGTGATGGAGGAGATGAAGGCAAAGGGGGTTAAGGGGGCACCTTGGGTCGATGAGATGATCGCCGCAGGACACAAGACCTTCTACAAACGCGAAGGCGGCAAGCGGCTCTTCTACGATATCCCGAGCAAGAGCTACAAGCCGGTGCCCGGCCAGGAAGGCCTGATCGTGCTCGCCGACCTGCCCGAAAGCAGCATCGTGTGGAAGAACAAGAACGCCACCGTGCGCGACATCGGTGACGGCATCCTCGCGGTGAGCTGGAACAGCAAGATGAACACCATCGGCGCGGAGGTGATCCAGGGCCTCAACAAAGCGATCGACCTCGCCGAGGAAGGCTACAAAGGCCTCGTGGTCTACAACGACGGCGCGCTCTTTAGCGCCGGCGCCAACGTGGGCATGATCTTCATGATGGCCGTGGAACAGGAGTACGAGGACCTCGACATGGCCATCCGCACGTTCCAGAACACGATGATGCGCATGCGCCACAGCAGCATCCCCGTGGTGGCCGCACCGCACCAGCTAACACTCGGCGGTGGCACCGAGCTCTGCATGCACGCGGACAAAGTGGTGGCACACGCGGAGACCTACATGGGCCTCGTGGAATTCGGCGTCGGCGTGATCCCCGGCGGCGGTGGCAGCAAGGAATTCGCACTGCGCCTCAGCGATGAACTGAAGGAAGGCGACATCCGCATCAACCGCTTGCGCCACCGATTCCTCACCATCGGCCAAGCCAAAGTGAGCACCAGCGGGCAGGAAGCGTTCGACCTCGGCTACTTGCGCGAAGGCCTCGACGAAGTGATCGTGAGCCGCGCCCACCAGCTCGCCTACGCCAAGGGATGCGCGCTCGCCCTCTGGGAACGCGGCTACACCAAGCCACCGATACGCAGGGACATCAAGGTGCTGGGCCGCGAAGGCCTGGGCATCGTCCACGTCGGCGCCAACAGCATGCAGAGCGGCAACTACATCAGCGAGCACGATGCGTTGATCTCCGAGAAGCTCGGCTACGTGCTCTGCGGCGGGGACTTGAGCGAGATCACAGAGGTGAGCGAGCAGTACCTCTTGGATCTGGAGCGGAAGACGTTCTTGGAGCTTTGCATGCAGCGGAAGACGTTGGAGCGGTTGCAGTCGATAATTACTAGTGGGAAGGTTTTGCGGAATTGAGAGATGTCCTATGTCTCATGCAGGATTGTCTTATGCGAATGACCTTGATGCGCAACTGTCCGATGTCCAATGGAAGATTGTCTATGCGAATGCCTTGGATGCGAAACTGTCCGATGTCGAATGCGAGACCATCTTATGCGAATGACCTGGATGCGAAAACAAACCAACCAAACCACTCCCGATGAACCGCTTCAAGAATCTTATTGTGTGGCAGCAGGCGCTGGATCTTTCCGTGGATGTGTACCGTGTCACTGAGAAATTCCCGAAGAAGGAAGTCTATGGCCTTGCCAGCCAGATGCAGCGTGCCGGGGTATCCGTGCCAAGCAATATCGCCGAAGGAGCTGCGCGGAACCACGATGGCGAGTTCTTCTATTTCCTCGGGATCGCGTGTGGCTCAGCTGCGGAGTTGGCAACACAGACCATCATCGCTGAACGACTTGGCTACATTGAGAAGATCGAAGCTGACAAGATCCTTGGCGAGACCGAGCACATCATGAACCGCGTCTTCAAGTTGCAACAGCAGTTGGAGACGAAACACAAAAAACGCCCAGTGCGGAGTTGAAGCATGTCCGATCTAATACTGTCTTATGCCGAAAGCCGTATCGCAAGGGCTCGCGCATTCGACAACCTTGGCTCGGAGCTAGGATCGCAGGGACCGCCGCATAGGACAATCTTTCATCGGACATAAGACAACAGACAATCCCAATGAACGCATACATCATAGCCGGATTTCGATCCGCAGTAGGAAAAGCCCCCCGCGGCAAATTCCGTTTCACACGCCCGGACGACCTCGCCGCGCACGTGGTCAAACACCTGATGGCCTCCGTGCCCAACCTCGCGCCCGATCAAGTGGACGATGTGATCGTGGGCAACGCCACGCCCGAGGCGGAGCAGGGCCTCAACATCGGCCGCACCATCAGCCTGATGGGCCTGAACGAGGAGAAGGTGCCCGGCATGACGGTGAACCGCTACTGCAGCAGCGGCAGCGAGACCATCGCCATCGCCTCGGCGAAGATCCACAGCGGCATGGCGGACGTGATCATCGCCGGTGGCGTGGAGTGCATGAGCCCGATCCCCTTCGGTGGTTGGCGCATCGTGCCGAACTACGAGGTGAGCAAGACGCATCCCACGTGGTACTGGGGCATGGGCCTCACCGCGGAGGCCGTGGCGCGCGAGTACAAGGTGGGCCGAGAGGAGCAGGACGCCTTCGCGCTGAAGAGCCAGGAGAAGGCGCTGGCCGCCATCGCCGCCGGTCGCTTCAAGGAGGACATCGTGCCTTTCGAAGTGGAGCAGGTGTACCTCGATGAGAACGAGAAACGCCAAGTGCGCAAGTACGTGGTGGACACGGACGAAGGTCCGCGCGCGAGCACCTTGGAAGGGTTGGCGAAGCTGAAGCCGGTGTTCGACCCCAAGGGTAGCGTTACGGCTGGCAACTCTTCGCAGACCAGCGATGGCGCGGCCTTCGTGCTGGTGGTGAGCGAGCGCATGCTGAAGCAATTGAATGTGAAGCCGATCGCGCGTCTCCTCTCCTACCACGTGGCCGGGGTGCCGCCGCGCATCATGGGCATCGGTCCCATCGCCGCGGTGCCGAAGGCAGTGGAGATGGCCGGCCTGAAGCTGAAGGACATCGAGTTGATCGAGCTGAACGAGGCCTTCGCCAGCCAGAGCGTTGCCGTGATCCGCGAGTTGGGCCTGGACCCGAGCATCGTGAACGTGAACGGGGGCGCCATCGCGCTGGGGCATCCGCTGGGATGCACAGGTGCGAAGCTTTCCGTACAGCTATTCAATGAGATGCGGAGAAGGAAACAGAAGTACGGTGTGGTTACGATGTGCGTGGGGACCGGGCAGGGAGCGGCCAGTGTGTTTGAACTTTTGAACTGAATTGTCATGGAGGATAAGGAGCTTGAACAGGTCATTTCGGAATTTGTCGGTGCCTTCGAAATCGTCTTCCGATATGATTGGGATTACTCGAAAGCGATGATGGGTGATGAAGAGGAAGGATGCAACTTCATTGAACCTGGTTTGAACGATGAGATTGACAATTGGGGAGCGCGAGGAACACTACTTGAGAAATACCGCGATCTGATTGCTGCTATGAAGGAGAGAAACATGGAACCACGCTTCCCCGTCCCTTTCGATCGGATAGATCCAAAAATCAAAAGGGTTTGGTAACGAGTACACATAGTTCTTGGATGGGTGAGTCGGCTCGAAGACTCGCCGTCTCGCTTTCCACTGCAATCGCTCACGCGAAGACTTGACCTCCAATGGTGATCAAGGAAATCAAGACGGAACTCTGGATCGAGCTCATCAAGAGTTCAGTGAACGATGGCTGGCGGATAGTTCATGAGTATGACAACTTCGATAAGGGCATCGACCATGATTTCTTTATCCTGACCAAAGGCAGTGAGATGATGTTCTTCGCTTGGGACAACTGGTTCGAAGGCGAGATCAAATGCACGGAGGAAAGACAACGAGAGCTCGAGAAGCAAGTCAATGTGACGTTCAAAGTCGGTGACCCGCTCTATCTCAAGCCTGATGTCATTGCACACAAGCTTGAAGAGATGAAAAAGGCGTGACCATGCAATCTGAGCCTCTCGTGACCAAGGTCGCACCCCGTAAGGCCTACTTCAAATCCGCCGGTCACTCCGTATGTTGTACAACGCCCGCTGACAAAGAAGCCGTCACCTGCTAAACCCAATCCTTCGCTAAAGCTTCGGCTTACAAAGCATGAGCGCCCTCCTACCCTCCTCCGCGATCTTCGAGCAGAACCAGATCCGTCGTCTCTATGATGATGCCACGGAGAGGTGGTGGTTCTCGGTGATCGACATCATTCAGGCCTTGGTACAGCAGCCGGATTATCAAGCCGCCCGCAAGTACTGGAAAGTCCTGAAGGGTAGGCTGGACAAGGAAGGTAGCCAACTGGTAACAAATTGTTACCAGTTGAAAATGCCTGCCGACGATGGGAAGATGCGCCTTACCGACGTGGCCACTGCCGAGACGCTCCTGCGACTCGTTCAATCCGTTCCAAGCCCGAAAGCGGAACCGATCAAGCTTTGGCTGGCGAAGGTGGGTTATGAGCGCATGCAGGAAATGGCCGATCCGAGCCTTGGCGTTGATCGCGCCCGTGAGCTTTGGCTAAAACACGGCCGCAGTGAGAAGTGGATCCAGCAGCGGATGATGGGCCAAGAAACCCGCAACAAGCTCACCGACTACTGGAAAGAACACGACATAAAGGAAGGTGAAGAGTTCGCCATCCTTACGAACATCATTCATCAGGAGTGGAGCGGTGTTACCGTGAAGGGCCATAAGGCGATCAAAGGCCTAAAGACCCAGAACCTGCGCGACCATATGAGCGAGGCCGAACTGATCTTCACCGCGTTGGCGGAACTCAGTACCCGGCAGATCGCTGAGAGCGACAAGGCCAAGGGCATGCCGAAGAACAAGGTGGCCGCAAGGAAAGGCGGTGGCATTGCGAAGAAAGCTCGCTTGGAATTGGAAGAGCGCACCGGAAAGTCCGTGGTGACGGGCAGCAATTTCCTACCTCCCGCAAAGCAGAAGATCGCTCCGAAGAAACGGACGAAATGACCCTGATCGCTTTGAAAGCCTTCAACAGCCCCGGTTTCAAACCGGTTCCGCAGCCCACGCGCAACGGCCTGTTGGCAGTCGGCCTATTCGCCTTCGCGCTCTTCCCTGGCTGTGCATCGTCCCAGCCGAAGCCGGATGCAGTGCCGCTGGAGATACGCACCGCCGACTACGACCTGATCATTCCGGCTCGGCAAAAGGCGTTGCTGATCCTCTTCCCCTGCTTCAGCTGCGATGCGGCCGATACGCGTTCGGAATCGAAGATCACCGACGAGGCCGTGGCGAACGGCATCGCCGTGATGCTGATGAACTTCAACCGGCACCTGATGCTGAACGAGGCCGAACAACAGGGCCTGATCGACACCATCGCGCAGGCCATACGCGCGAACGGGCTGCATGCGGAGAACACCTTCATTGGCGGCTTCTCCTCCGGCGGCAACGTGAGTGTGCTCTTGGCAAAAGCCTTGGTGCATGGCCAGCGCACGATCCAGCTGAAGGGTGTTTTCGCGGTGGACTCCCCGCTTGACCTCTCCCACCTCTACGCCTCGTCCCAGCGCCGTGTGGAGCGGCCTTCCTTCCCGGACTACAAGGGGGAGGCACGCATGGTGGTAGCCCTGCTGAACGATGCGCTGGGAGATCCCGCTACCCACCCGGATGCTTACGAAGCGCGATCACCCCTCTACCGAACGCCCAAAAGCCTGCTGCCGCTGAAGGACCTGCCCATCCGATTCTACACCGAACCGGACACCGCGTGGTGGCGGCTCAACAGAGGCGATTCCTACGAAGACATGAACGCCTACTCGTTGGAGCAACTGCATGCACAGCTTGTTGCCGCCGGGAACGATCAAGCGGAGCTCATCCGCACGCAGGATCGCGGCTTCCAGCACGGGCATCGCCATCCGCATGCGTGGTCGATCGTGGATGAGCGGGAGCTGGTGCGGTGGATCGACAAGTTGTCGAAAGAGCACTAGCCGAGCGGAAACTTCCGCACCGGCCCGTAGATCGTCCCGGGTTGCAACGGCCCCTTGAGCAGCACCACCCCTCCTACGCGCTCCTGATGCTGCAGCCCGTGGGGCGCGAGCATACCCCATGCCGCGTGGAACTTATCGGGCTTCAGTCCGGCAGCGAGGGTAAGGTGCGGATGGTCGGTTTCACGAACGGCGCCGGCCAAGACTTCGTCGGCCTTCAATGCGCAGATGATCGGGGTGCGCACCGCAGCGATGGCTTCCTTCTCCACCGGATCGATGAAGATGGTGCGTTTGTCGGGAAAGTGGGTGATGCCCTTGTAATGCAGCATGAAGGCCTGCAGGCCGACCGTGCCTGATGCCACTGCGCCAACGACCTGCGGTTCCATTGCCTCCGGAAGATCGAGGAAACAGAGCGTGATGTGCGGTGGCGTATTGCGCCCGCTGAACGAGCCGATGCGCGCGAAAAGCGCGGCACGCAGGGCCATCACCTTTTCAGAAAGATCCGTGCTTGGGAGGATGGTGAGGAGGAAGCGGTGGAGCATGTTCCACAAAGGTGGCCCAACGCTGCGTGAGGGACAGCAGCGGCGGCCTGCCGAAGGTGCGCCCTGCCGCCACGTGCAGTGAGGAGGCCCCGAGGAACGAGGGGACCCCGGAGCGCCGTGGCGGCCAAGGCGCACCGAGGCAGCCATAGCGGATGGCCCGGCGCTCAGGAAGGCGGGGACACGCCCAACAGCACACCATCGCGCTGATCGAACGATTACTCAATAGGCACATACACTCACTGGATGGTGCCAGCCCGTATGGATCATCGCATTAGGTTTGCCCGCTCCCGCCCATGCCCGATCTACGCGCCCTTCTATTGCTGGTTCCCATTGCACTCCTGTACTTGGGCGGTTGCAGCACTGGCACACCCCGGATGCCGGCACCGGTCTTCGGGGAGGACAGCACGTCCTTCCGGGATGAGCTGGCCGCGGCCCGCACGCTGATGAGCCAAGGGGATATCGCGACGGCCGAGCCGATCGTGCGGGCCATTCTCGCTGGTGCCACTGCACCCGCCATGGTGCGGCAGCGGGCGCTGGCCATGGGCTACTTGGGCAACATCATGCAACGGCACAACCAACTGGACAGCGCCGCGAACTGCCACCTTGCGGTGATCGCCATGGCGCAGGAGCACGGGCAGCCGGAGACCGAGGCCACCGCGCGCATCAACCTGGGCGTGGCCTTGGAAATGAAAGGTGACCACGCCGGTGCCCTGGGGCAGCAGTTGGAGGCCTTCCGACTGAAGGAACACTTGGCCGACAGCGCCGGCATGGCGCGCGGCCTGAACAACATCGGAATGCTGCATGCCCGTACCGGCGATACGCTGGAGGCCCGGGATCTCTTCCTGCGGTCGGTGGCCCTCAATGAACGGGTGGCCCGGGCAGGAGGGCAAACGGGCGACAGTGCCAGCTGGCACCGCAGCCTGATGAATTTGGCCGTGGTGGAAATGGACCTGGGCCGCTACGACACGGCGCTGGTGTTGTTGCAGCGATCCGCCGAAGTTTGCCCGCCGTGGATGTTCAACGGCAATAAGGCGGCATTGCTCACCAACATGGCGCTGGCACACGAGGGATCGGGCCATTGGGACACCGCGCGGGCACTGTACGAAGAAGCCCTTGAACTGGCCCGCCAACTTGACGACCAATGGTCCTTGGGTGAACTGCGGCATTTCCTGGCCGACCTGCTGGTGCGCACCGGGAAACCGGCGCAAGCGTTGGCCCACTTGGATACCGCCCTAACGATCACCCGCGAGCTGGGCGACCGCTTGTCGGAGCGGAATATCCTTCTCTCCCAAGCCCAGGCCTATGCCGCCACGGGCCGCCACAAGGAGGCCTACGCCGCGCAACTGGGCTACACGGCATTGGCCGATTCCTTGATGAATGCCGGCAAGGACGCAGTGATGCGCGAGCTGCATGTGAAGTACGACGTGGAGCGGAAGGAGAACGAGAACCAGCGCTTACGGACCGCAGCCGAGCTGGCTGAAGCACGCGGGCAGAATTTGCGCTGGATGCTGGCGGCCGCGCTCGTGCTGGCGGCAGGCACCGGGCTGGTGGCCCGGCTACTGGCCCAACGCTCGCGTGAGCGCGCCCAACGCCGCGAGGCCAACTTGGAGCAGCAGGCCCTGCGCGCACAGATGGACCCGCATTTCCTGTTCAACGCGCTCAACACCATACCCGGCCTGTACGCCAACGCCGATGTCCGCACCGCCACAGCATACGTGGGCCACCTCTCCAATTTGTTGCGGCTGATCCTGGAAAGTTCCCGGCAACTGATGGTGCCGTTGCGCCAGGAATTGCAACTGATCGAGCACTACCTGCACGTAAGCGCCTCGCGCCATCCGGGCATGTTCCATCACGAGATCATCGTGGGCGGCGATATCGATACGGACTCGGTGGCCATACCGCCCATGTTGCTGCAGCCGTTGGTGGAGAACGCCATTTTGCACGGCCTGGTGCCCCGGCGCTCGGACGGCCTGTTGCGGATCACGATCCACCGCGACGGCGGCATGCTGATCTGCCGCATCCGCGACAACGGGGTGGGGCGTGCGGCCAGCGCCCTGAACGGCGGGCGCTCGCTCACACCATCGCGCGGACTGCAGATCACCATCGAACGCCTGCGGCAGTTCAACCGCGGGGCCGGTATGCCGCACGGGCTGGAACTGGCCGACCTGCACAACTCCGAAGGCCGCCCCACCGGCACCGAGGCCGTCGTACGCACCATCTTCCGCCACACATGGACCTGAAGCTGCGCCTGCTCATCGTGGATGATGAAGCCCCCGCCAGGGCCGCCTTGCGCGAGGCCTTGGCAAACTGCGGCGTGCCGCACGAGATCGTAGGCCAGGCCGATGGCCGCGAAGCAGCCGTAAGGCTCATGGACCGGCTGCGGCCCGATGTGCTCCTGCTGGATATCCGACTGGGTGACGGAACCGGATTCGAAGTGCTCGACCAGGCCGCGTGGAAGAAGGCCCGCGTGATCTTCATTACCGCCTACGACCAGTATGCCATCCGGGCGTTCCGCTGTGCCGCCGTGGACTACTTGCTGAAACCCGTGGACCCCGCTCTTCTCACCCACGCCTTGGAGCGCGCCTTGTCGGATCCCGATCCCGCACAAATGGAGACCTTATTGCGCAACCTGGCCACGCCCGGCGAAGAACGCGTGGTGGTGCCCTGTACGGAAGGGATCCATGTGCTGGACCCGCGCAACATCCTGCGCTGCGAGGCCGACAGCAACTATACCCGCTTGTTCACCCATGATGGAGAGCGCATTGTATCGGCACGCACCCTGAAGGATTTCGAGGACCTGCTGGCCCCGCACCGGTTCGAGCGTGTACACATGAGCCATTTGGTGAACCTGCTGCATGTACGAAAATTCCTGAACCGCGATGGGGGCACCCTGGTGCTCACCGATGGGTCCACCGTGCCGGTATCGCAACGCAAGCGCCAGGTGGTGGTCGATGCGATAGCGAAACTATGAGACCATGGCAGTGCCCTATGCGAGCACACAAGCGACTAAGCGAGGCGACTGCTCAATGCTTCCCGGCGACTGCCCCTGACCGAACATTCCCGTACAATTCCTTCCCCATCTTGCGCCCTCACTCAATTTCCATGAAACAAAAAATATCGACTCTCCTCCTCCTTGCGGCATCGCTCCACCTATCGGTACAGGCCCAGCAGATGAATCCCGCCACCAATGAATTCCTGGTGAACCAGCAGATCAGCGGCACACAGACCCATCCCCAAGTGGCGAGCGATGAAAATGGCGGGTATGTGATCGCCTGGACCACCACGGGGAACACCATCATGGCCCGCCGGTACGGTGCCCACCACCAGCCCGTGACGGATGAGATACAAGTGGCCACCGCCGCCATCAAGGCATTCGTGTACTACTGGAAAGAGGGCAAGTACCTCATTGCGTGGAACGGCAACCCCTCAGGCATGAAGGTGCTGCAAGCCGACAATACCTTGAGCACGACCTATGCGTTGGGAAGTAGTGATGAGATGGACCTCGACGTGCGCGGCGACATTGTGTTGGCGGCCTACCCCTCAAGCGGGCACATCTACTTGCGCAAATGGGACCTGCTTACACAGGCATGGGCGGGCACTGCCATGCAGGCCAGCGAGACGCCATCCAACAACTACAAATTGCCCCAGGTGCGCTGGACCAGCACCGGTGGAATCGTTGCCGTGTACAGCAACGGCTCCGGTACCCGGCGCATTTATCGAAAGACCTTCAATGCCAACCTGCTGGCACAAACCCCCGAGGAGATCCTGCAAACCACCAGCGGTACGGTGAACGTGGTCAAGGCATCGATCAACGTCCATGACCAGCTTTTGATCTATGCCAAGTTCGGGGTGAACGGCACCGATGTCTTCTGGGGGCAGGTACTTGATGCCGATGGCACGGTGCTCGCGGCCAGCGTGGGCAACATGTCCGCGCCGTATGCCTACTACTACTCGGACTGCGAGCTCTTCGACAACGGCGCCGTAGTGCTCACCAACAATTACATGACCTCATTGAACGACCCGGAGAACTACAACGTGCGGGCCAACTACGGCATCTCCTTCGGCTCACCGAACACGGGCTGGCAGGTGGCCAGCAACACCGTAAGCGGCGAGCAACGCTATCCCGCTGTCGCCAAGCTCCCCAATGGCGGCTTCCTGATGGTGTGGAACGGCAACGGCTTCCAGGGGGATGCGGACGGGGTGTATGCACGCGCCTTTGATGCAGCCGGATTCCCGGGGTTGACCACGACCACGCCACTTCCCGTTGTAGTGGACGAGACCGGCACAACGCAGGGCCTCGGCCTACGGTTGGGCATTTCACCCACGGGCAACGTGGTGGTGGACCTCACCGTAAGTGACCCCACGGAAGCATCCCTCAGTGCTGCCCAGCTCACCTTCACCAGCACCAACTGGAACCAAACGCAATCCGTGACCATCACCGGCGTGGACGATACCGAGGATGACGGCGACATCACCCTCCATGTGCTCGCCTCCATGAACAACGCAACGTCAGACCCCATCTATGCAGCCCTTCCCCCCCAGCAGTTCGCCGTGGTGAACCGCGATGATGACGCCACCCTCACCATGCCCGGGGACCTGAGCTTCTGCCGCGTGGACGGGATCGCCGCAGTAATGATATCGGCGACCAACAACGGCGACCCGCTGGGCTCTCCTGTGGTGGTGAGCAGCAACCAAGCCATTGTTCCCGATGCTGCCATTGCCGTTACAGAGGCCAGCGCCGGCATTTTCCACATCAGCATCACCGAATTGCCCGACAATGCGCCGGGCACAGCCGTGCTCACCTTCAGTGTAAGCGATGGCACCTTCGACTACAGCGACACCTTCGATGTGAGCACACTGGGCGTGGCGCCCGAGATCACTTGGGTGGACATGGAATTGGTGAGCACCGCGGCAACCACTTATCAATGGTATTTGGACGGGGCCGCCATCACAGGTGCAAACGATCAAACCTGGTCCCCGGTAGCCAATGGCAACTACACGGTGGAAACCACCGATGCCGACGGCTGCACGGACCTCAGTGAGATCTTCTTTTTCGGAAGCACAGGACTGAACAGCCCGGTGCCGATGCGTGACCTGCAAGTGTTTCCCGTACCCGCAAGAGGGATCATGACGGTGCAGGGCGCCGAGCCGGGTGATGACCTGTTCCTGCACGACCTGAGCGGAAGGCAGGTGGCCCACACCCGCTTTGTTGCGCAGCAGGCCACATTCGACCTCTCGCCGATAGCCCGGGGTTGTTACCTGCTTCGGGTCGCCGGAAGCAAGGAACACAGCCAGCTTGTGGTGGTGGATTAGTGCGTACAGCACGAACAGGCAAATTGCAAACACAAGAGCCGGGACCGGGAACTTTCCTGTCCCGGCTCTTTGCATTCTATACATCCGTTGAAATGGAGCAACACGGCCGCCAAGTGAAGGAAAACAAGAGGGTTGTTGGAAAGGATACGGGGGAGGTCATCCATATCCGCCGGGGTCTTGCGTGAGGGACAGCCGCGGCGGCCTGCCGAAGGTGCGCCCCTGCCGCCACGTGCAGCGAGGAGGCCCCGAGGAACGAGGGGACCCCGGAGCGCCGTGGCGGCAAGGTGCACCGAGGCAGCCAAAGCGGATGGCCCGGCGCGCAGGAAGGCGGGGACACGCCCAACTTTGCATCGCACATCCGGATTTGCTCAATTTAGTATGCGTGCATACCTTTATCCGAACTACCGTATACCCCCTTTCGTAAAGACATTCCACAGGCATTGCAGCCTGAACACCTGAACTGAACAATGGCGAGCGAGACCAATACCAAGGCCCTTCAAGGCGGTGAGTTCCTGATCCGCGAAAGCGACCCGAAGGACATTTTCATTCCGGAGGAATTCAACGAAGAGCAGCGCATGATCGCGGATAGCGCCCGCGAGTTCCTGGAGCAGAACGTGTGGCCCAACCTGGACCGCATCGATTCCATGGAGGACGGCCTGATGCAGAGTTTGCTCGTAAAAGCCGGTGAGCTCGGGCTATTGGGCATCTCCGTGCCGGAAGAGTTCGGCGGATTCGGCAAGGACTTCGTGACCACCATGCTGGTCACGGAGGTCACCGGTGCCGGTCACAGCTTCAGCGTGGCCATCGCGGCACATACGGGCATCGGCACCTTGCCGATCCTCTACTACGGCAACGAGGAGCAAAAGAAAAAATACATCCCCAAACTGGCCACCGGCGAGTGGAAGGCCTCCTATTGCCTCACCGAACCTGGTGCAGGCAGCGATGCCAATAGCGGGAAGACCAAGGCCGAACTTTCGCCTGACGGCAAGCACTACATCCTCAACGGCCAGAAGATGTGGATCACCAATGCCGGCTTCGCTGACATCTTCATCGTCTTCGCCAAGGTGGTGGACCCGAAGACCGGGGAGGCGGACAAGAACCTCAGCGCCTTCATCGTGGAGAAGGAATTCGGTGGCATCACGCTGAACCCGGAGGAGAAGAAGATGGGGATCAAAGGCAGCAGCACGCGACAGGTTTTCTTCAACGATTGCAAGGTGCCCGTGGAGAACATGCTGAGCGAGCGCGGCAACGGCTTCAAGATCGCAGTGAACATCCTCAACATCGGTCGCATCAAACTGTCAGGTGCTGCCCTGGGCGGGGCGAAGGCCGTGGTGGATATGAGCGTGAAATACGCCAACGAGCGGCAGCAATTCGGTCGGCCGATCAGCAGCTTCGGCGCGATCCGCCAAAAGCTCTCTGACCAAGCCACTTATTGCTACGTGGTGGAAAGCGCCACCTACCGCTGCAGCAGCGATATGGAGCGCGCGATCGAGGAACTCAAGGCCGAAGGCGCAGCTGATGCCAAGGCATTCCTGAAAGGCGTGGAACAGTACGCTGCAGAAGCCGCCATCCTGAAAGTGGCCGGCAGTGAGTGCTTGGACTACGTGGTGGACGAGGGCGTGCAGATCTATGGCGGCATGGGCTATAGCGCGGAAAGCCCCGTGGAGCGTGCGTACCGCGACAGCCGGATCAATCGGATCTTCGAGGGTACGAACGAGATCAACCGGATGCTCATCGTGGACATGTTGCTGAAGCGCGCCATGAAAGGCCAGCTGGATCTGATGGGTCCCGCGCAGGCCGTGGCCGCTGAACTGATGGGCATCCCCGACATGCCGGAGCCGGATGACAGCCTGCTCGGCGAGGAAAAACGCATGGTTGCGAACTTCAAGAAGGCGGTGCTGATGGTGGCCGGAGGTGCCGCACAGACCTTGGGATTGGAACTGGCCAAGCACCAAGAGACCTTGATGCACATCGCGGACATGGTGATCGATACCTATCTCGCGGAGAGCGTGCTGTTGCGGACGTTGAAGGCGGCGAGCATGAAAGGTCCCTCGTCAGCAGGGTCCCCTTCGGGTGACCCTGCGGTGACCTCGGGAACAGTGGCCATGACGCAACTCTTCATCCATCAGGCTGCGGACCGCATTCACAAATCCGCGAAAGAGGCCGTGAACAATTTCGCCGAGGGCGATGAGCAGCGGGCCATGCTGATGGGCGCACGGCGCTTCACCAAGAGCAGCAACCTGAACACGGCTGCACTGCGTAAGCTGGTGGCGAAGCAGATGATCGAGGCGGGGAAGAACCCGTTCTGATCCGCTGAGTCTTCAGCGTGCGGCGGCGCGCGATGCCAAACGTGCGTTCCGTGGAGGTCTGCTGAGAGGATCGTATTGCCATTCGTGAAGGAGTGAGATGCCTTAGGAACGTAGAACTCCATATTCTTGGAATATCGAATGCGGTTTAAAGCCGATGACCGCATTGCTTTCTGGAATACGCCGCATTCCCTCACGGTTTGCTTCTGCTCCCTATTGGGTCCGCCCAAAGCTGACAGTAGCTTCATGAATTCCCCTTCGCCAGTTGCCCTTCTCTCCGTTCAGATCAGCCCTACATAATGTGGCAGGCCGCGATCTGAAGGGTGCGAGTGTCTTCTATATGCAGGTATCCGCTACGTAGCGCCTGTGTAGTTAACTTTAAGACATCATGATGAACCTCCACACCCTCCTCACCCGCGTTCTTCCGGCTATCATGTTTGCCACCGCTTTTGGACAAGCACAGGCTCAGGTCTTCATTCCGGACACCGTGGAACGCAATGCATTGAACGAAATGATCCCTGGCATCGTGGACCAAGCAGGCATCATGGATACGTTGGATCCAGCAATCCCTTCTTTGGAAAGTGTTTCCATTTTCATCAACTACTACGGACCTTCGATCTCGGCTGAATTCGTCGGACTTAGGTATTTACACGCGATGACGCACTTGCACATCGATGTGTATTTCGACTCGTTGGGTAGCTTTTCCCTGAATGGATTGCCTGCCGGCCTGAAGAGCCTTGTGATATACTCCTTTGCTCCGATCAACTTGAACACCCTTCCAGCAGGCTTGGACACGCTTTGGCTTGGTTGCTTGGGCGGAAGCAATGAAATTGCAGTCCAGATCACCTCCATGCCTGACAGCCTGTTGGACATGTATGTGGCGAATTTGAACCATGTTGCCTGGCAGGGTCCGTTCCATATTGGCAACCTTCGGGTGACTCAATGGATCAATAACGCCTTCGTTCTTCCACAATGCTCCATCGACAGCCTGTATCTGTCCACCAACCTAGCGGACGTGGATCTTTCATCCGCGGAGATCAGGCATGTCTTTTTGGATGGTTTCCAATACGGCCAGATCGCATTGCCCTCGCAAATGGACTACCTCAGGATTCGACCGGGTTCTTATGACCAGCCCATTTGTCTTCCCGGACTCCCCGATGGCTTGGACACGCTTATATTGGAGCATATGACGAGCGGATTTTGCATGCCCAATTGGCCCGTGTCTTTGACCAATTGCTCCTTGAACGATGTAGCAGTCGGTCCTAGCGATGCCCCCTATTGTTCCATATTGAATTCTTCCTGCCCGGGGATTGGATCAGGTATGAATGGACATACTTTCATCGATCAGACCGGAGATGGCGAGTACGGCCCCGGTGATCTCCCGTTCAATTTTCTTTCGATTCATACCGAGCCGGCTTCGTACGCCACCGGCTGCAATAGCACAGGCTATTGGTTCCTGGACGTACAACCGGGCAGTTACGGCATCCTGCCTTCAGCCCAGTACCCATACATCCAATCCATCACGCCTGCACAACACTATGCTGACCTTGCTGCCTTGGGCGATCTTGACACCCTGAACGACTTCGCCGTCACGCTAATTCCCAACATCCACGATCTGCAACCCAACCTGTATGCAGAACCCGCGCGGCCCGGCTTTGATAACCGCCTCTATCTCTCTTGCCGGAATTTCGGAACCGTACCCATGGATGCACAATTGGTATTGAACTACGACGCGGATCAAACGTGGGTGGGCAGCTCCATCGCCCCCAATTCCCAGAGCAACAACACCGCCATATGGAACCTGCCCACACTGGCCGTTGGGGCAACTGCAAACTTGACCGTGGACCTGAACACGCCGGCCAGCGTGCCTTTGGGCACACCCATTGACCACATCCTGAACGCATTGCCCGATGCTGATGATGAGACACCTTCCAACAACTTCATACTGTTCCCTGATACTGTGGTGGGCAGTTTCGACCCGAACGACAAGCTCCTGTCACCTGCGGTGATGTCCCCTTCCGAAGTACAGGCAAACGAGAAGCCCATCACTTACACGGTGCGCTTCCAGAACACGGGCACCTACATGGCGGAACGTGTGGTCATTGTTGATACGCTGCCCGATGGCCTGCAAACCGAGAGCATCCAATTCCCCGCTGGCAGTCACAGCTACCGTTGGTACATGGATCATGGTGTGCTCTACATCCTACTTGAGAACATCAACCTACCCGACAGCACCAGCGATGCCTTGAACAGCCAAGGGTTCGTCAGCTTCAGCCTACTGCCCGATAACGATCTGGCGCTCGGGACGACGATCACCAACATTGCTCACATCGTTTTCGACTACAATACTCCGATCACCACACCGCCTGCAGTATTTCATGTGGAGCTCAACACTGCGGTTTCTGAGGAATCTCAACAAGCAGCGCGCCTGTATCCCAACCCCGCCCAGGACCGACTGTGGGTCATCGGGACCACACGAAGCCATGTGCTGAATTTCGTGGTGAACGATCTTTATGGAAGGGACTTGCTCCATGGGCAGATAAGAAACGATGCTGCCGTGGATGTCGCTGGCCTTCCTGCCGGTTCGTACACCATCACTACTTTCGATCGGGATGGTGCACATACTTCGCGCTTCGTGAAGTTGTAGCGGTGCGAACATCTATCGAAGTAAGTTCATGACACAGGTCTTGCATGCCTGATGTTACCTTCGAACATGCGCAGCCTCCTTCCCCTTCTGCTCCTGATCTCTTCAGCGGTTTCCGCGCAGACCTGGCAGCAACTCCCGGACTTCCCCGGCACCGCACGAGATGATGCCGCCTCCTTCAGCATAGGCAACAAGATCTACGTGGGCACCGGCATGGAGGTGGGCTGGGGCTTGACGAATGATTGGTGGTGCTATGATGCACAGGCCGGGAGCTGGAGCGAAATTGCGGCCATGCCGACCATGCCCCGTCAGTACTGCGCTGCCTTCACAGTGAATGACACGGGCTATGTATTCGGTGGTTTGGATGCGAACGGCGCCTTGAGCGAATTGTGGGCCTACTACCCGGAATCCGACCAGTGGATCCAGAAGAGTGCCATGCCCGCAGAGGCGCGTTTTGCTTCCGTTGCGGTGGAAGCATGGAACTACGGCATTGTCGCTACGGGTATGTTGGCCAGCGGCGTTCCCACCAAGGAAGCTTGGAAGTATTTCCCTGCCACCGACTCGTGGGAAGCCATGAACCCGATGCCCGGTCCATCCCGGCATCGCGCCGTGGCCATTCAGGACGGCGGTGGCATGTTGATCGCCGGAGGAGCTGATTCAACCGGGACCGCGCTGAGCGATGCGTGGAGCTATCCCGTCTGGTTCGAGACCGGAACCTATTATCCTCGTGCTGACCTGCCCGCATCGCGATACGAGATGAAGGGTGGCTCGCAATATGTGATGGTGGTTGTGGGAGGAGCAGACAGCGATTCCACCTTCCACGATGATGCTTGGGGCGGATACACCGGTGATTGGTCCGCCCTCCCCTCGTTCCCTGGCGGACCAAGGCGGGGCGGCGTTGGTGCAGGCATCGAAGCGACCAACATTTGGAGCAACTCCTTCTTCTTCGGCCTTGGGCTGGATCAGAGCCTTATGCGCCACAACGATTGGTGGAGACTGGACTTCGCCACGGCGATCGAGGAAGTGCATATGCCCCGGATCAACATCTTCCCGAATCCTGCGATCCACACGGTCACTGTGACCTGGCCCGCCACTTGGTCCGAAGCCCATGTCCGGATACTCGATGCGCTGGGACGCACTGTGAGCGACCAGCAGGTGAACAGTGGGTCGCCCATCGATGTTAGTCGTTTATCACCCGGCCGCTACGTGGTGGAAGCCCACGATGGACCGATCCAACTTCGCGGCATACTGACCAAACTTCCCTGATGAAATTCCTGGACCCCGCACTCGACGCGTATTGTGAATCAAATAGCGGCAATGAGCCGTCCTACTTAAAGGAACTCACGACGGAGACACAAGAAAAGGTCCATATGCCGCAGATGCTCAGCGGGCACCTGCAAGGGCGCTTTCTCTCCATGCTCAGCCACCTGGTGAAGCCGAAAACCATCGTGGAGATCGGAACCTACACTGGCTACAGCGCGCTGTGCCTTGCGGAAGGTCTGGCAAACGGCGGCATGTTGCACACCATTGACATCGACCCCTCTTTGATGGAGATGGTGCAACGCTATGTCCTGAAGGGCGGCATGAAGGACAAGATCACCATGCACCATGGCCCTGCACTGGAGGTCATCCCCAATCTGCAAGCACCGTTCGACCTCGTCTTCATCGATGCGGATAAGGAGAACTACCCGAACTACTTCGATGCGGTGATCGACAAGGTGCGCCCCGGCGGCCTGATCATCGCGGACAATGTGCTGTGGAGCGGCAATGTGCTGACACCAAAGAACGAACAGGACGAGCAGACCCGAGCGCTGGTGGAATATGCTCGCCGAGTGCATGGCGATGGACGTGTGGAAGCTGTGATGGTCCCAATGCGGGATGGCCTGCTGGTAGCCCGGAAGAAATAGCACATGAACGAGTTCGACCTGGTGCCGATCCGCTTCTATGACGATCCGTTGGAGGCGCACATGGCCCGTTGCCTGCTGGAGAATGAGGGGATCGAGGCTTTCGTACACGATGAGCACATCATTGGCCTCAACCGAATGTTCAGCTACGCTTTGGGGGGCATTAAACTGAAGGTTCCTGAAGGGTCGAAGGCAGATGCGATCCGCATCCTCAGCGAGTCGGAGCATCGCCCCTTCTTGGATGAAAATGAACAGCCGATCCGCTGCCCGAAGTGTGGTTCGCAAGCGTTGACGAACGGCGTTTCACAACCGCGAACCACAAGTGGCATCTTCCATTGGGCGGTGGCGCTGCTCTTCTCGGTTTACCCGCTCTCGTTGGACCGTTCCATGCGTTGCGATAATTGCGGCCACTTCTTCAAGCGGTTGGAATAACGCCGAAAATCCGTTCTGATTCCTGACCCCGACTGCTGAAGCGAAGTCGCGGGATCAGAAGTTCAGTTTTCAGCAGGACATTAAAAAGAACAACGGGCCGACCGCATTACTGCGATCGGCCCGTTGCCGTTCAAGTAGATTGGATCACTCCACCACCACGGTCGTGGTTGCGATCCCCTTGTTGGTCACCGCACGGAGGACATAGATCCCTGGGGACAGATGTCCTACATGCAACATTTCGGCAGGCTTGTCCACGTTCGGCTTGAACATCACCTCTCGGGATGATGCATCGTAAACACGCAACTCAGTGATCATCGCGCCGCCCGCGTTCACGATCACTTTGTCCGATGTAGGTACCGGATAAGCATGCACTGCCACGTTCGGCTTTGCTTCATTCACGGAGGTGGCCACGGCGAGCTTCAAACGATACACGCCGTTGTCGGTGGCTGCATAAACATCGCCATTGATATCCCGAGCCATGTTGTAGATCAGATGCTGGGAGATCTCCTCCTCCACGCGCGTCCAGCTATCGCCGTTGTTGAAACTCTCATATAGGTTACCTTGAACGGTTGCTCCAGCTTCGTGACACATGAAGAAGACATGCCCGCCGCCCATGTTGAAGACCCGTGAACCCCTGGTACTTGCATACGGGAAGCTGACGGACAGGGTCGTCCATTTTTCGCCATCGTCGAAGCTCCTCAGCACGCGCAGGCCATTGGAGCTGTAGATGGAATGGTCGGCATTGGCACTGGCTCCGGTAAGGTCATGCTTGATGCCACTGATCCGCTGCCAGGAATCGCCATTGTCCGAGGAACGGAAAAGTCCTACCCCGAGATCGCTTTGGGCATTCTCGCCATAGGCCTGTATCAGCAGGCGACCTTGGCCATCCCGACCGATCAAACGGGCGTTGACCTCCGCATCGGTTCCAAAGGAAGGAACCCAACTGCTGCCCATCTGATCGCTTATGATGATGGAGCCTGTTCCAGGATTGCCCGATGAGGCCACTATCCGACCGTTGTCCAACACATCGAAATCCGTGATGGTTACGCCGAGGTCGATCCATTCGTTCCCGCTGTCGGTCATGCGGTACAAGCCGTGCGCTCCAGTGTGCGTGGTCCCGTGATTCACATATTCGGTCCGCTTATGCTCCTGGTACTTCCATGACAGGCCATCGCTGGCATATCGAATGTCCTCCCAGGAAGCTCCCTTGTCGTTGGACCGGTAGATCGTTCCATTGTCCTCCGCTGAGTGGAAATAAATGGAACCGTTGATCACTTGAACGCCACCCACGGTGGAACTGACACCTTCCAAACCCACATGTTGCCATTGTGCCATGCTGGCGGTGGCAAGTAGTGAACCGAAGATCAATGCATAGTTACGCTTCATCTGTTCTGAATTGAAGGGCGCTGTTACGTATTGGAGTTCCAAAGGTTCAGTTCACGCACGCTCCTTGATGGTCGCCTGGTGCGGTAGGTACAGCATTCAACCCGCCTTGCTCCCGCAGCTGCCATGGCCGGCATTCCTGCATGAACAATGCCTTTTCATGGAAATCAACCGCTCGCGCACATTCACCCATCGCGATCGTTTACCTTTATGCGTGGACCAGCGGAAATTCTATACCGAGCTCGGGCGTTTGCTCTACGCCATCGCAGCCGTGGACGGACGTGTCCATGCGACCGAGACGGCCATGATAAAGCGCATAGTCTCGGAGCGATTGGTACCGCAGGAGGCCGCCTTGGACCACTTCGGCACGGACCGGGCCTACATCACCGAGTTTGAATTCGACATCCAAGTGGATCGTGGGGAAGCACCTGAAGTGGCCTTCGAATCCTTCATCCTCTATCTCACCCAGCACAAGGACCGCTTCAGCCCTAAGCAAAAGGATCTGGTATTGCATGCTGCCCATGTAGTTGCTGATGCCTTCCATGGCGTGAATGCCAAGGAACTTAGGATGCTCGATGAACTTGAACGCAGGATCCTATAGCTGTCCGTGTCGAAGGTGCTGTGCCACCGTCATATCTTGGCCACCATGTCATTCATAGACCTCCGTTCGGACACGGTTACTCAGCCCACACCCGCCATGCGCGAGGCCATGGCCTCGGCGGTGGTAGGCGATGATGTTTTCGGGGAAGACCCCACGGTTAACGCCTTGGAAGCACGCGTGGCGCAGCTTTTCGGCCATGAGGCCGGTCTCTTCTGCCCCAGCGGCACCATGGCCAACCAGATCGCGATCAACGTACATACCCGGCCCGGGGATGAAGTGATCTGCGAGGAAGGAGCGCATATCTACCGGTATGAAGGTGGTGGCACCATGGCCAACAGCGGATGCAGTGTGAAGTTCGTGCCCGCTGATCGAGGACGGTTCACGGCGGAGAAGGTGGAAGCAGCGGTGAACGACCCGGAGGCCGCCTACTTGGCCCGCACCCGATTGGTGAATATTGAGAACAGCACCAATCGCGGCGGCGGAAGTGTATGGGACATCGCCGAGGTAAAGCGCATCCGCACCATCTGTGACCGGCACGGCTTGAAAATGCATCTGGACGGCGCACGCATCTTCAATGCCATGGCCGTGGATGGGAACAGCGCTGCCCAATGGGGAGCACCGTTCGATTCAATCTCCATCTGCCTCAGTAAGGGGCTAGGTGCGCCGGTGGGAAGTTTGCTGGTAGGAAGCAAAGCATTCATTCTTCAGGCGCGACGCATGCGTAAGCGCTTTGGCGGTGGCATGCGGCAGGCGGGGATCCTCGCAGCAGCAGGTCTTTATGCGCTGGACCATCATCTCGATCGCCTCGCTGATGACCATCGGCGGGCGAAGCAGGTGGCCGCGATCTTGGAGCGCTGCCCCTTCGTGGAGCAGATGATGCCCGTGGAAACGAATATCGTGATCATCACACTGGACCAGCGGATGACGGTACCCTCCTTCTTACCAAAGTTGAAGGAGCGGAACATCCTGGCCGTACAGTTTGGCCCGCAAATGGTACGCTTTGTCACCCATCTCGATGTGGATGACCAAGCCATCGATCATATTGAGGCTGCATTGAAACATGGATACGAATGAAAGCTATACCGACCCTACTACTCATCCTCCTCGGCTTTACATCCTGCAAGGCACCCCAATTCATCCAAGGAGGCGAAAAAGATGGTGTTAAGGTGAGCTATCGCTGGAACCATCGCGCGGACAAACCCAGCGAGCTGCTCTTGAAGATCGTGAACGATAGCCCATCCGCTCAGCAACTGCACTTGGGGTTGGACCTCTATTATCAAGCCTTCACCGTGGAGCAGTTCTCTGCCGACACCTGTATTCCTGCGGGCCGCACTTTCAATGGGAAGCTCAACGGCATCTACTTCATTCCTAAGCAGGTAACGGCCGAACAGGCTGCCAGCCCTGATACCAAGGTGCAGCTCACGGAATTCACCGCGGAGCGATCAACCGCGTGTCCGTGATATTTCCCTTCAGCCTCACATGGTGAAATTCGGGAACATCTCCGAGCGCTGGCTCATCATAGGGATCTCCCTTCTGATGGTACTTGCCTTGGCCATGGTTGCTCAGATACTGGCCAACACCAAGGAGCGTGGTGAACGCTTGGGCATGTTGCTGTTGGACCGCACCCTTGAGCAGCAAGAGCAGCGTGTGCGCTTGGTGACCCGTACCTATATGTGGGATCTGATGCAAGAGTCCGCTCACATCGTGGAGTTGGACAGCATTGACGATGGCGGTCTATTGAAGCGCTGGTTGCCGATCATGCGGACCCGATTTGCCATCCGCGATATTGCCTTGGCCAACGAGCATGGCGATGAACGCGTACTCCACCACGTGGATAGTATCTGGCGCTTCATCAAGACTGAACGCAGCGCGAATAGCGTGGTCTCCATGGCTGCACAATGGCCCATCAACCTGAACCTGATACCTCCGTTGGATACTTGTGCGCCACAGCCCGACCCGCGCAGGTCCAATTGGTTCAGCCGCGCATTGGAAAACCGCCAGGATGAGCCCGTGTGGTCCGAAAGTGAATCGCCCGAACGGACGAGGCTCCTCCATCTTTCAATTATGATCCATGGAAGATCGGAGGAGGATAAATTCCAGGTCCTACGCTTCAATATCGATGCGAATGACATGCTCGCCAACCTGACGCAATGGACACCGGAGGTCTCCACCATCCTGTTGGACCCCAAGTGGCGCCCGTTGACCTACATCGACACTTCAAGCATCGGCAAAGCATGGGGCAAGGCATTAAGGGACCGTCAGGCAGACCATTCCACCAATACCTTCCGAAGTACGTCGGATCATCTCCATTGGGTAGGTCGCATTGTTCCCTTGGAGTTCAACGGGACCAGCTTCTACACCGGCGTTCTAATCGGCTTTGAAGGGATCGAACGTTGGAACAGCGAAGGCCGCATCGGGCTATGGGCCGTATTGGGCCTGCTACTTCTACTGGGCTTGATGCTCGCGTTGATCTTTATCCAAAGCCGGAGTGCGGAGCGTCGCGTACTTCGGCAGCAGCGACGTTCCAACCTCCAAGCGCGCCACTTGGCCCAGGCCATTGGGGAGCGCGAAGTGCTGGATCGGGAGGTACACCACCGGGTAAAGAACAACCTTCAAGTGGTGAGCAGCTTACTGAACCTACAAGCACAACGCGTACCCGGTGAGGAGGCCCGCATGGAGTTCATGCGTGGCAAACGACGGATCGACTCCATGGCCTTGGTTCATCACAAGCTGTACCGTCAGCAGGACCTCTCAGCCGTGGATCTGGGCATATTCATGGATGACCTGGCCAAGGCCGTAGCGGCCATGTACGCTCCCGACAGCCGCGATGTAAGCCATAGTGTGGACACGAACGGGGTGCTCTGTGATGCCGATACCAGCATCCAGCTTGGTATGATCCTGTGCGAACTGCTTGCCAACTGCCACCAACATGCCTTCCCGTATGCCACGGGGGGGCATATATCCATTACCGTCCGGGAGCGCGATGATGGCTTCTACATTTTACAGGTGAAGGACAACGGGAAGGCCTTCGAGCCGGATGCCGTGCTCGATACCCATCTCGGTCTGGAGGTGGTGGAGGCGTTGGCCGATCAGCTGGATGGTACGCTACGGGTGATCTCCGATGGGGGAACCTTGGTGGAAGTGACCTTCCGGTGCAACAGGCACCAGGTGTAAAGGATAGTACCCGGTTCAGCGGATCCACTCCAGTTCCACACGCCGCTCAGCTGCACCTGCCCCTGTGCTTTGGCTGGCACCGAAATAGTTCAGTAAGATCCGATCACCGCCAACCCCACGCTGGAGCAGATAGTTGCGCACCGCCTTCGCGCGCTGTTCACTCAAAGCAAGGTTCAGTGCAGGGCTTCCACTGGGATCCGCATAACCGGTCACCAGCAACCGCCCTTGCGGGACCTGACGCATGGATGCCGCTACCTCATTGAGCAAACCTTGGGCGTTCGCGTCCAAGGCCGAGGAACCCATGGGAAAATGAACCCGAACATTCTTTCCTGTAAGTGCGCTGAGGCTGGCTACCGGATTTTCCGTGGATGCAGAGGAGTCGCGTTCCCTGTTGAGTTCGTCCACCTGCAAGCTGACATCATCCAGTCGACCCTCGATATCGTCCATCCGGTCCCTCAACGCCCACAATTCCTTCCTTTGGTCGCTTTGGTCGATCCGCTGATTGATGGCATCCAATTCAGCCTTCAGCCAGCGGTCCCGCTTGCGCAGCTTCGGCTCGGGCACTTGTTGCTGCATGGTTTCCGCCTTCGCGGCGATATCCGATAGCATCGCATCAGTGAGTCGCACGTCCGGTAGGGCCTCACCACTGTCCGCTCGCAGGTCGAGCGCGCAAAGGAAGTTGTCCTCATCGAACACGGTGCTGCACACGGTAGGTACGGATTCACTGTCGGCTACTTGAGTGGAGACCCCTTCCCCCGTAATTGGTATGCGGATGCCTGACAGCGGGATGAGGTCATTGCGTAACTGGCGTTCCAGCTCTTGGCGTTGTGCACGGACATAAAACGAGATGGCCAGGTATTTCTCTTGGTCGTCCCCCCCATCAATGCCGAAACTGGCCTGGCTCCAATCGATGGAACACACCCGCTGCAACTGTTTCCGAGTGGCGTCGGAAAGCACCACTGCAGGTCCCTCAAAGTAGGACGTGGCCAAGGCGATCATCCGGTCCACATCGTTGTACATCCGTTCCACCGGGATGTCGGTCCGTACCCCGCTGCGTGTAAAATGGACCCGATGGTCCAAGTACTGTTCCACTCCCGATACGATCAGGTCGGTAACAGCCACCTCCTGTCCAATATCTCCTTCCGCAAGCCGATGGAGGGTGAAGCGTGGAGCATGACCGTCCAACCCGGTCCAGTCGAAACGGATCAAGGCAGGGGCTTCCTCAGGTTCTCCGGCATAGCCGGTGACGGCAATGGAATCCACGTTCCCGAGCGCGACAAGTGACAGGTTGGGTTGGGCTGCGAGAAAGGCAAAGGACCCAAGCAAAAAGAAGAAAGTGATCCCCCGAAGGAGAATGTGCGGTGGCATTTGCGCAGCGAAACTAGAGAACCACACAACGCGGCGCCAGTCCCCAGCATCGCTAAGTGTTCTTATTCCTTGACCTACCCCCGGGCAAACACAATACGCAAGAGCTTTTCAAGGCCGTACCACCTCCGGGACCACCTGCCCATCAGCGGCGTTCGGCAGGGCCATACCCACGATAGCACTAACTGTCGGGGCAATGTCAGTTATGGAGGTCCGGCGGAGCACTTCACCCTGTTGGATCCCCTTTCCGAAGAAGATCACCGGTATCTGGGTATCGTAATTCCAAGGGGAACCGTGCTCGGCGCCCATCCCCATGTTCCCATACTCCTCTTCATAAAAGCCCGGTTGCATGGCAAAAAGCACGTCGCCGCAACGCGCGGGCATGTACCCCCGAGCCAGGTGGCGTGCAATGCCCCTTAGCTCATCCATTTGCTGTAGGCGCTCCGCCGTGAGCGCACATGCGATATCAGGATTCATGTTGAGTGCCTCGGCGATCGACCCCGCTGTACCGGCCGGGGCATCAGGTAAGAGGTAGATCTGTCCTTGGCGAATGATCTGGATGTGATCCCCAAGGCCACGTTCGCTCAACCAAGCTCCCAGCCCTTTCATGGAGGTGTAGCCCGCACTCCCCTTCAGATCCCGCAAATATGCGGGCACATCCGCACCGCCGTGGTCACCGGTAAGAAAGAGGGTGTATTCACCCCTGCCCACCTGTTTGTCCAGGAAGGCCAGCAGTCGGGCCAATTCAATGTCAAGCCGGATGTACATGTCCTCCCCCTCCAAGGATCGTTGCCCCATCAAGTGGCCGAGTTCATCAGGGCTACTGTAGCTCAGGGCGAGCAGATCGGTCACGTCGTCCATTCCCAAGGAATCGCCGAGAATGGCGGCAATTGCCATCTCCGTGGTGATCGTATTGCCCCATGGCGTGTATACCAATAGGTCAAGGTCCTCCCCGCCTTTACGCAAGGCTGCGAGGTCCAATGGCAAGGTGGGCCTGAGGCCTTTACCCAATGGTTCCTCGTAGGGATTATCATCCGGAAGCGGTGAATGGTAGCGTTCGCGTGGCAAGGCAAGATCCCAAGTGCGACCCAGGTATTCGTGGGCCAACTTCTTTGCATTGAAGGCATTCAGCCAGGCCGGGGGTTCCTTCCTGTACCACGAGCTGGTCACGAATTTCCCTTCATCACCACCCATATACCAGTAGGCGGCATCACCGGTACGGCCAATGGGCATGATGGCGGACCGGTCCTTCAGGGCAATACCTACCGTACGGGCGCGACGATCCGTGCGTAGCTCCAGTTCATCGGCCAAGGTGCTGGCCAACAATTGATAGGGCGAGCGCTGGGCCCGAAGGTCGCTGGTCCCGACCGGTGACACCGTGCTATCCCGGGCGCAATACCAACTGCGCTGGAGCTCCCTGCGATACGGGTAATTGGCTACGATACCATGCCTTGCGGGCGTGGTACCGGTGTAAATGCTGGCATGGCCTGGAGCGGTGAAAGTGGGCACATAATCATAATGCGCATCGCGCTGGAAGGAACCTTCCCGCACGAGTCGTTTGAATCCCCCTTCGCTGTAGTTGTCCCAATAGCGGTAGATGTTGTCCACGCGCATTTGGTCCACTACAACGCCCACCACCAGTTTGGGCGGCGTGGCCCATTGGGGGTCTTGTGCATTGAGTCCGCTGCAGAGCAAGGCGGCGATGAAGGCGAAAGGGGTTCTCATGCGTGGCGGGCAAGGAGGAAGAAGATGGCCAGGCAGGCAACCGTGTTCACCACAATGTTGGCGATGGCCATGCCGGGCAACCCTTCCCGGAAGAGGAGGAAATTCTCGTAGCTGAAGGTACTGAACGTACTGAAACCGCCGCAAATGCCGATGGTAAGGAAGGCACTGAGCACCGGGCGTTGCTGAAAATGTCCCGACATCCGCAGAAGCACCCATGCAAGGATCACCACACTGAGCACATTGGCGAGCAGGGTGGCCCACGGGAACGCCCCGCGCAGGTCGAGCGTCAGCAGCAGCCGGGTGATCCCGTAGCGCAACAGGCTTCCGATGCCTCCGCCAATGAAGACCGCCGCCCAGATATTCATCGTTCACCAGTGCGTTGATGGACCGTGCTGAAAAGTCCGTATGCCAAGCCGCCGATAAGCGAACCGTACAGGGCACCCACGATCACGTCCCCGGGATAATGCGCGCCCAAATAAATACGGCTGTATGCGATAAGACCCGCCCAGAGCAAGAGAATGGGTAGCACCCACCACGGCCGCCGACGAAGCATGCCGGCCATGAACACCGCCAGCGCGAAGTGATTGGAGGCATGGGAGGAGATGAAGCCATATTTCCCACCGCAATGATCGTTGACCAAGTGGACCAGACCCTGTAAGTCCGCAGCGTGGCACGGGCGCAGCCGCTGTACCGTGTTCTTGAAAAGGACCACCGAACCGGTATCGCTGCAGAAGATCATCAGGGCCGCTATTGGCAGTGACCACCAGAAGCCGCGCCAACCCCAGCGGAGCTTGATCAATATCAAGAAAAGGACATAGAGCGGGATCCAGAACAATGGCTCGCTGAGGTAGCTCATCCACGTGTCCGCCGCTGGCGAGTGCGCCCCGTTCACCGCGAGAAATGCCGTGCGGTCCGCCGCAAGTATGGCATCGGTCCAAGCCATCAAAAATTGCTAGGTGGCGGCGTGGGCTCCAAGGTGGTATGGATCTTCGACCAGATCAGGTCCTTCAGTTCGTCAAGTCCTTGGTTAGCCACCGAGCTGATGAGTACATGATCAAGCCCCTGGGGTAGTTCCTTGCGAACCGCTTCTTCCAGTTCCTTGTCCAGCATATCGCATTTGGTCACCGCCAGAATGCGGTCCTTGTCCATGAGCTCCGGTGAGTACTGCTTCAATTCATTCAGCAGCACATTATACTCCGCTTTGATGTCCGGGCTATCGGCCGGTACCATGAAAAGGAGCACACTGTTGCGTTCGATATGACGCAGAAAACGAAGGCCGATACCCTTGCCTTCGTGCGCGCCTTCGATGATGCCGGGAATGTCCGCCATCACAAAGCTCTTGCTATCCCGGTAAGGCACGATGCCGAGGTTGGGTACCAGGGTTGTGAAGGGATAGTCCGCGATCTTCGGCTTGGCCGCACTTACCACCGAGAGCAACGTGCTTTTACCCGCATTGGGAAAGCCCACCAAGCCCACATCGGCGAGGACCTTCAGTTCCAATATGATCCATTTATCGATCCCATCCTCACCAGGCTGGGCGAAGCGCGGGGTCTGGAAGGTGGAGCTGTGAAAATTCTGGTTGCCCAAGCCGCCACGTCCGCCTTCCAACAGGATCAGCTCCTGACCGGGTTCGGTGATCTCGCAGAAGATCTCGCCCGTCTCTGGATCCTTCGCCACCGTTCCCAACGGGACTTCGATGATGCGATCCTCCCCCATCTTGCCGGAGCGCTGGTTGGAACCACCGCTCTCACCATCCTTGGCGATCACGTGCTTGGTGTAGCGCAGGTGAAGCAGCGTCCACAGCTGCGGATTGGCCCGCAGGATGATGTGGCCACCACGCCCGCCATCGCCACCATCGGGGCCACCCTTGGGCATGTACTTTTCCCGGCGTAGGTGACGGCTTCCGGCCCCGCCCTTGCCGGAGCGGCATTCAATACGGATCTGATCGATGAAATTCGCGGAGGACATGGGCGCAAAGGTGGTGAATGACCGCGAGGAATGGATTTTCGGCCCTTGAGGGGTTGATCATGAAAAGTCCTGACCGAGGTCCCGCATCCGCGAAAGCGGTCGAAGGACCGTGGATGCGGGTCGGCACGGTGCCAACTTAAGCTCGTAGCCGGGCCGAATGGGACCCACTACAACCTACCCGTCTATCGCTTTCATCAGTCGTGCGGTGATGTCGGCGATGGAACCCATGCCGTTGATCCGCCGGAGCTTGCCTTGCCCTTCGTAATATTCCTTCAGCGGAGCGGTCTTGTTCTCATACTCGCGGATCCGCTTGCGCACCACCTCCTCGCTCTTGTCGTCGGGCCTGCCACTGGTGGCACCCCTGCCGAGCAGGCGTTTCACCAGCTCCTCCTCCTCCACTTCCAAGGCAAGCATAACGGTGATGCCACTGCCGAGCTTCACCAAGGTAGCGTCCAATGCTTCGGCCTGCGCACGCGTACGCGGGAAGCCGTCGAAGATAAAACCCTTGCTCTTGGGATTGTCCTGCAAGCGGTTGCGGATCATACCCACCACCACATCATCCGGCACCAGTTCACCAGCGCTCATCAACTCTTGGGCCTGCAGGCCCAGCGGTGTTTCGGCATGGATCTCCGCACGCAACAGATCGCCCGTACTCAGGTGTTCCAATCCGTAGCGCTCCATCAGGAACTTGCTCTGTGTGCCTTTGCCAGCCCCCGGAGGGCCGAAAAGCACGATGTTCATTTTCTTCATCCGTATACACGCCGAAGCGGCGCTGGCTTTTATTCAGTTGTTCACGATCCGGTAAATGCCGGGCAGGTTCCGTCCCAATCCATCATGGTCGAGGCCGGAGCCCACCACGAAAATATTGGGGATCTCCATGGCCACGAAATCCACTGGAATGTCCTTCTTATATACATCCGGCTTCAACAGCAGGCTGGCAATGGCAATGCTCGCAGGGCTCTTCTCCCGAAGCGCTTCCACGATGTGCTCGATGGTGTTGCCGGTGTCCACGATATCCTCCACCACTACCACATGGCGGCCGGCGATCCGCTCCTGGAGGCCGATCAGCTGGCTCACCGTACCGCTGCTTACCGTACCATGGTAGCTCGCTACCTTCACAAAGGAGATCTCGCAGGTAATGGGCAAGCGCTTCATCAGTTCCGAGGCGAAGAAGTAGCTACCGTTAAGCACACCCAGAAAAAGCGGTACGTTGTCGGCATATTTGGCCGCCACCTTCTCCGCAACGACATCGATGGCAGCCGCCAACTCGGCGGCACCGATGAACGGCTCGAAATGCTTGTCGTGAAGGGTGACCTTTTTCATGAGCAGGGGGCCGAAGGTAGCGATCGGGCGCGGGTGGGCGGAAAGCCCTTTGTGCACAAGCCATCCAAGGAGAGGTGGAGTGAACCCATCCCGTTCGGATCGATGGTAGAGCGACTAAATTCCTTGACCTATGGATCGGTTCCCTACTTTCGGACCGATGCGCACGATGACCTTCCTCTTGGCGGCGGCCTTGGCCCCTGCCACTGTATTCGCTGGCGGCGAACAGATCCCCACCAGCGCCCGTTTCGCCGGAATGGGTTATACCGGGCTCACCTTGGTGGACCTCTGGAGCGTGAGCAGCAACCAAGCTGGGTTGGCCGGACTCGAAGGACCGGTGGCCGGCGCCTATTACCAACAACACTGGCTCTCGCCAGACCTGGCCATGCAAGGTCTGGCGTTCGCTCTGCCCGTGGGCAAGGGCACGTTCGCGCTCAGCGCCAATTCCTTTGGCAATAGCTTGTATGCCCAGCGCAACTTCGGACTGGCATACGCCATGAAACTGAGCGAGGGCCTACGTGTGGGCATCCAGATGGACTATTTGAACATCCAACTGGGCGAGGACTACGGCAGTACAGGAGTGATAACGGCCGAATTGGGCGTGCAGGCCCAATTGACCGAACACCTCTGGATCGCTGCTCATCTATACAATCCGAACCGCGCCAAACTGGGCGGCCCATATGAAGAACGCGTACCCACCATCCTGGGTGCTGGCCTGGGATACACCTTCAGCGACCGGGTGCTGATGACCGGTGAGGTCACCAAGGACATCGACCGGACGGAGCAATACCACATGGGTATCGAATACCGGCCCATCACCCCGCTCTTCCTGCGCACCGGCGTGAGCACCGGGCCTACCAAAGCGCATTTCGGTGTGGGTGTGCGGATGGGGCAGCTCGACCTGGACCTGGCGGCAGTGCTGCGATCACAATTAGGTCTCACGCCAATGGTGAACCTGAACTACCGCTTCAAATGAGGCGGGTCCTGGCATTCGGCCTTGCCTTGCTGGCCTTCATCTTCTCCTTGCGCGCGCAGGACGTATCGCCCGAGCTGCGCAACATCGTGGAGCAGCGCTTGTCAGCCATCGCCGAACTTTTGGGAGACGACAGCGATGTGGATCTTGCCGAACTGGCCGATCAATTGCTTGACCGCCTGAATGACCCGATCAATCTGAACAGGACCACAGCCGAGGAGTTGGGATCGCTCCACATGCTATCCGACATTGAGGTGGCCGCCATCCTGCGGCATAAGCAACGCTTTGGCAAATTCATCAGCATCTATGAACTACAAACGGTGGAAGGACTTGGCCTGGCCACCTTGGAGCTGATCCGGCCCTTTGTTACCATTACAGGTGAAGGCAGTTCCAATACGCCGCTGAAGACCATGCTCGCCAATGGCAGACATGAATACCTCCTGCGCACACAGATCAATATCGAGCAGCGTCGTGGTTTCATCGGAGGCGGTGACCCCTTCAACAAGCCCTACTACTTCCCCAACGGCACACCGCTTCCCGATACGGACGATCCCGCCGTGATGGATTCCTTGCGACAGAACAGCAAGGTGTATCTGGGCAGTCCTTGGAAGCTCTACACCCGCTATCGCTTCCAGTACAGACGCAATATTTCCTTCGGCGTAACGGCTGAAAAGGATGAAGGCGAAGAGTTCTTCAAGGGAACCCAAAAGCAAGGTTTTGACTTCTACTCCGCGCATTTGTTCCTGCGGGACATCGGCCCGGTAAAGGCGCTTGCCCTGGGTGACTTCCAAGCGCAATTCGGGCAAGGACTGGTGTTCTCCAGCGGACTGTCCTTCTCACGGAAGTCCGCCTATACGATGAACATCAAGCGCAACGCAGCGGGTTTGGCTCCTTACGCGAGTGTGAATGAGAACCAGTTCCTGCGTGGCGCGGGTATTACCATGGATCTTGGTAAACGACTGGAGGGCACGGCGTTCATCAGCCACAAAAAATACGATGCCAACGTGGTGAACCCGGCAGATACCGTATCCTCTGGTACCGATGTGGACCTGGCCACCTTCAGCTCCTTCCAGGAGGACGGCTTCCACCGCACCTATAACGAACTGGCAAAAAAGAGCGCCTTGGACGAGCTGATCTATGGCGGCCACCTGCGCTACCGGGGAAATGGATGGGACGTAGGTGCCACGGCCGCCCAAGTGAACTTCGACAACAGTCTGAAAAAGACAAATACTCAACCCTATAACCAATTCGAGTTCCAAGGGAATGTGAACACCACCTACGGCATCGATTGGAACGTGCCGTACCGCAACGTCACTTGGTTCGGGGAAGGTGCGCGCAGCTCCAATGGAGGCATGGCCGGCCTTACCGGCCTGTTGGTGGCTTTGGACAAACGCCTCTCATTGGCCATGTTCTACCGGGACCTCCAACGGGATTTCCAAGGTCTGTACAGCAGCGCGTTGGCGGAAAGTTCAAACCCGTGGAACGAACGAGGGCTCTATACAGGCATCGAGATCAAGCCCAACCGCCAATGGGTGTTCAATGGCTACTTCGACCAATTCACCTTCCCGTGGCTGCGCTACCAAACAGATGGACTGAGCAATGGGCATGAGATACTGGGGCAGCTTACTTGGACCCCGAGCCGCAGGATCCAATTGTACGTGAAGGCACGCACACAATCCAAACCCCGCAACACATCGGAGAGCGTTGCTGGTGTATTACCCTTGGTGGATACCCGGCAGGACAATTACCGCTTCAATGCCAGCTACCGTGTTAGCCCCGATGTGACCTTGCGCACCCGCTTCGAACGGGTGAACTACCAGCGTGGTGCAGGGGAAGTGCAGCATGGTTTCATGGTGTATCAGGACGTGATCCATCGTCCGATGATGGGAAAACTTGAGTTTACCGGAAGGGTGATGCTGTTCGCTACGGACAGCTACGATGCTAGGATCTATGCGTTCGAATCCGATGTTCCGGGTGTTTACAGTTTGCCGCCCATATACGGGCGCGGCATGCGGTGGTACACCATGCTGCGCTGGTCAGTGGCCCGGGGTATCGATCTTTGGGCACGCTATGGCATCACCATGTATACCGATCGGGACGTGATCAGTTCGGGACTACAGGAGATCTCGGGAGACACCCGAAGTGATCTGAAGGTGCAACTTCGGTTGAAGTTCTAAACGGTCCTCGGGATCACGGAACTCGAGGCGGCATGGTCTGTTCCGTGGGTGCAGGCACCACCTCATGTTCATTGTACTGACTGTAGATAACCACCGCAATGATGGATCCCACCACCAGTAGGAGCAGCAGGATCAACAGCATGGATCGCATGGCGAGGGCATCGTTTTTTGCGGGCGGATGAAAGCCCACGTTCGTATCGTGCTTACCGGGACCTGAAGTGGAGGTGCTCATGAGCTTGGTTGTTGGTGAACCGACGTTCATTGAAAACCGATCTTCCCGCTTGTCGGCTTCGCGGGTTTGGGATCGGACGGATGTTCGCGTGTGGGTTCCGGCTTCTTACCCGGTTCACTGGGTACTTCCTGCGGTGTACGGGTAGGCGGATGTTGGTCCGGAGATGGATCCGGCTTGGTCCCGGGCTTGGGAACCTGATGCGGCTTACCGGGATCAGGGATCGGTGGAGTGGCAGGACCGGGTTGTGTGCTATCAATTGGATCAGTCATGGTCATGTATTCTTCGTTGCTCATCAGTGCGGATCAAGTGCCAGATCCGGGAAATAGTAGTACTCGGGTGCATTTGAACAGGACCGGCCCAAGTAGCTGCGTTTCGATCGGGGTGATCTGAGGAATCCCCTCCACGATCCCGGTATTTCGATCACAACTGCCGCCTCATCCCTCGGAGATGGACATGTTCAATAGATTGATCCGCTCCAGATTGTCCATCAATTCCTCCCGTTGCACCCGCAGGACCTCCTTCACCTCCTCTGTCACGCCCTCGTCCCGCAACGCGGCATCCACCCTGCCGATCAAATAGGATTCACCACGGAGGCATTCGCTGATCATGTTCACATCGTCGGTGTGGGCGACCACATCGCGGATAGCGATCCATACCCTGTGCAGCATCCCTTTGAACGTACCGGACAGCGGTGGACGTATGCCCCGGTCCTCCAATAGACCGGAGACCGTGGCGATCTTGTCGATCCGACCTTGGCCTATTCCAGTGAGTAGATCGGTCAAGCGCGGATCGTCCGTCCTCCGCGACGTATCCCCGTATCCGAGCTTGCTGTCTATCAGCAACTCGCTGATATCCTTGAGGTATCGATCCGTGGTTGTCATTGTAATGGTGTTTGTCCCCTTCATGGCCAATATCATACCGCCTCTCGCACTTTTCGGGAACCAGCCCCATATCCGGTGGCCCTCTACGGCCACAGGGTGTTCCAACAGCGACCGGCGGGCTTCCCCTCCACCCTGGGATCGGGGAAGGATCTGCACGAGCCGTTGCCCGATCGGGGTATGGAGGAACAAAACCAACAGCCCGGTTTGACGATCATCCCGCGGATCGTATCGCGCACCACGCCCGCCCCATGAGCCATGGTGGAAGCGGCCTTGATGAGCGAACGGTGTCCACGGCGTGCGCATAGTACACTCGGATCCCCGGGACTTGATCTATTGGCACCCACCTTGGATAGCCAACTACCGACCGGAAGGGCGAAATTGCTTGGTACGGTCGATCTCGACCATGGCTCGGACTAGCGAAGAAGGCTCTACACTTAAGCAGCAGGATACTGACATAGGACGGGAGTTGCTCCGGCTTTTTCTCCAAAAGCATCGGCCCATACCCAAGCGGCCTGCGTTCTCCCGCACATCCACACTGATCGTTCGCAAGGAATTCCTACCCTTCTATTACGCCATCTACGACCATGATCTGGCCCGTTTCATTGAGCTCCAATATCGCACAGTGAAAGATGGCCCGTTGCTTACGGTGCAAGTGCCCATGGATGTGCAACCACCGGGACCAGCCATAAGATCGACCGGGCCGAGCGGAGCGGGATGACTGTTCGAGGCTCGTTCCAAACTCAGTTGCCTGGTAGCGGCATTCGGATCACTGGAATGAGGGAACTAATGCATTGTGGGAGCTTGATAGCTCCCACAGCGAAGACGAATCCAACTTGCTGAATTTTGTCTGATCGCTGTACTTTAGATGCTCCTGAACATCCAAAACCCACCACACATGAAACGTCTTTCCGCTTTCCTGCCCTTAGCACTGCTTGCAATTTTCGGTGTGAACGCCCAGTACTGCTCGCCAAGTTTTGAAAATGGATGTAGCCTCTGGCATATCATGAACGTGAGCGTAGGCTCCTCCTTCAACTGGAACTTTACGGATTGCGCCGATTGGGACCAGACCCCTACCACGATCCCGGTGAACTCCACGGACATGGTACCCATGTCCGTGACTTCCGGCATCTGGTGTGGCAGCAGTGTATGGGTGGATTGGAACAACAGCAGCAGTTTCGAGGAATCCGAGAACCTGTACCACAGCTATGTTGGCGGAGACCCGAGCTATACCTACAACTTCAATATTGTGGTGCCCAATGGAACACCTGCTGGACAGTACCGCATGCGCATCATCGGTGCATGGGGCTCCGATGGGTTCACGGTCGGGAGCCAGAATGGCTATGGCCCGTGCGGCAATTTCCTATACGGCAACTTCAACGACTTCACGTTGGAAGTGAGCACTCCCACGTCGATCGCTGACCTTGCGAACGCATCCACATTTTCGGTCAGCCCCAACCCCACCACCGGCATGGTGACACTGAACTTGGGCCAACGAAACGCGCAGGACATGATCACCGTGGAAGGCATGGACGGACGTGTAGTGCGTGAAGTGATCACCACTGGAACCACGGTGCTGAACTTGGACTTGAGCGACCTGCCGGCGGGGATGTATTTCCTTCGGAATACTTCGGATACCAGCGCGCATCCCGCGCGGCTCGTGAAGCAGTGAGTGAGTTCCTTTGGGTTAGCTGACCAGCCTCACCACACGCTCCAGCAGGTGTGCCAGCCCCCCGCATGATCGATCATATTTTATGGCGGGGCCACGTGCGGGTGTTGGGGTCGCAACCGGTCCTTGAAGAGCCTTGAAGGACCGGGTTCCTTTGGTAGGTGCTCATGGTATTATTAATTCTGAACTCGACCTTTCAAGGATGATCACGAGGAATAATTGGTTGTGAACTCGGCCCTTCGAGGCCCTCAGGGACCGAGTTCACGAGACCCTCAGGGACCGAGTTCACGAGGCCCTCGAGGACCGAGTTCACGAGCCTCGGGCGGCGATCGCTACCTTCATCCCACTTCCGATCAAATCCCTAACATGTCCCATTCCATTGATGCACACATCGGCCGTGACCATTACCGCACGGAGATCCGTACCGCTTCCCATACATTGATCGCGGATGAGCCGGAGCAGAACGGTGGTAAGGACCTTGGTTTCACCCCGCACCAACTGTTGGCCGCTGCCTTGGGTGGTTGCACCAATGCCACCGTGCGCATGTACGCGGACCGGAAGGAATGGCCGCTCGAAGCGGTCGACACGCAGGTGATGATCGAGCATGGCGACAACTTCGATACCACCCGGATCCACCGATCCATCCGATTCACCGGTGCCCTTACAGAAGAGCAACGCTCACGCCTGCTGCAGATCGCGGAACGCTGCCCTATCCACCGCACGTTGAGTGGTGACCTGAAGATCCTTACCGAACTGTTGTGACCTTCGGGTCTCCGCCATTCGGCTGAAACTCTTTGATGTCAGGGCTAACTATTACTTCCGCCTTACCATCAAGCTGCCCGGAGGGCTCACTTGCACATCCTGCAGCAAGAGTATGCCACCCACAAAGAGGGCAAAGCCCCCTCCGAGGAAGAGCACCGTGTTCAGGTCGAACACATCCGACAACTCGGCCAGATGTGCGCTGCTGAGATGGAGCAGGCCGCAAAGGCCGAAGAAGATGCCGGAGATCAAGCTCGCAATGCCAATTGTTCTGTTCATCGCATGAGGGGTATTTCAATGATCAAACAGATCCATCGCGTCTACGGTTCACTTCTGCGTGAGGCGGTCCATGGTTCCACGCAATAGGAGCTTACCGCGGTCTGCCGAGGAATACTACTCCTCCCCTTTCTTCGTGTCCGCTTCCGCCTCAGTGCGGCCCTTATCATCGCTATTGAACAGTTTCTCGAAGAAACCGCGATCATCCTTCTTCTCGATCTCACCAACGGAGTTAATGGAGACCTCCTGGTCCAATGCGGGAACAAGGGCTTGTATGAAGGCGTTACGCAACAACTGGATCACGGCGTAGATCGAACTGGTCTTCACATCATCCAACTTGCCTTTCAGTTCCACCTTGGTGGCCACTTGCTCCTTTCGCGGATTGGTAAGGATGCTACCCACTGTTCCTACTATCCCTTCATAGACCTTGTGGAAGAATGAATCATTCTTGTCCTCCGGACCGAGAACATCCAGGTCCTTGATCACCGGTTTCACATAACCGGTGAACTCGCCGTTCCGCGTGGCGATCTCGGTGTAAAGGCTCATAGTACCTTGGTTCACGTCCACATTGCCGTAGGCCTGTAGCATTTCATTCAGTTCGGTCAGATCTGTCTCCGTCAACTTGAGGTTCATGTCGAAAGTGGGTGATGGCGCCAAGGGATCGATGCCCATGTTGAACGTCAGTTGCCCACCGTAAAGCCCGGCGCTGGCCACTACTTTGGATGGCAGTACGACGGTGCTGTCCATGGCATTGCTCAAATTGGTCGCAAGCAGGTCCACTTGGCTCAGCTGCACATCCACTTTGGGGCTCGACGTGGGATCGATATAGCGGACCGCACTGTTGTGGAATTCCAGCCGGTTGATCTTCAATGGCATGAAATCATGCAACAGGTCCGCAAAACTTGCGGTGTCCTTTTGCAGTTCGGCCGGCTCAGCCACCTCCTTCGTAAAACGGACCTCCGCTGTGTCCACCACCAGTTCGCCCACGATGCTGCCATGGAAGAGCGCACGCCATTCCACGGAAAGGTCGATCACACCGGCACTCAGAAAAGGGGTTCGTTCCTCCGTCACCGTATCTTTCCTGTCAAGGTAGAAGCCTTCGAGCTTATACGCTCCACGGATGATCGCCAGGTCCAGGTCCGCAATGTGTCCGTAGTAGCCTTTGACCTTTTTCAGACGGTCATTCGCGAAATGCAGCAGCACATAAGGGAGAATGATCCGGACGATCAGCAAGGCCGCGATCACGATAAGGAGGACGCGCCAGCGCTTGTTGCGGGTGGAGCGGGATGGGCGTTCGGTCATGGAACAGGTCTTAAGGGGTGGAGGATATGATCAGTGCTCAACGGACTCCAAGGCCTGACGGGTCTCAGTGATCTCGTGCAGGTTCCTTTCGATCTCAGCATATTGCCGGGCCAACGTGGCCCGGCTGGCCTCGTTCAGGTCGATCGTATTCAACACCTTTTGATAGCGGCGAAGCAGGTCCAACTCCTGTCGCTCACATTCCACCAGCACGTTCACTTCGCTGGTATTGTTCAGCATGTCGCGGAACTTGAGTGCGACGCGATGGATGGTCCCAGCCATGGTGCCGCTGCCCGGCTTCGCACGCGGGTCGTGTTGTACCAGGTCCTGTGCCAATTCACTCTCAAGTGCGGTACGTTGGGAACTGATGAGGAGTAGCAACTGTTTTACCTGCTGATCGTCCACGCGCTGTGCAGTGGCCTTATAGTCCTTCCGGCTATCGGCCAGAAGATCGTGGATCTCCTGTATGGATCTGAATTGTTCGTCGGTGTGCATCGTACAAAATGTATTGGGGTAAAGCATACAGCCATCATCGGGCCGTTCACTTACGCTCCCTGAAATTCGCATACCATCGGGCAGACCCACCGCCTGCATTGCCCATATTGAGGAAGTTCCACCACGAAACCCGCAGCTGGCTCGCATGGAAAGTGGTCCGGTACGATAAATGCCGGAGTGTCACCAACCAAAAAACCACACGATCATGCTTAGATGGGTAGTTACTTTCCTCGTTATCGCGATCATCGCCGGGATCCTCGGATTCGGTGGATTGGCGGCCGGTGCCGCAGAGATCGCCAAGATCATTTTCTACATCTTCCTGGTGCTTCTCGTGCTGTCCCTCCTGTTCGGCTCACGCATCTGGAAAGGCTAACGGAACCCTGCTCCAAGAGGAAGGCCCGGTGGTGGAACGATCCATCATCGGGCCTTCTTTCGGAAGTGGGGTGATGCGGGGAAAGCAAGAGTGCTTCACCGCAGAGTGTCTCTGCTTACACTCCGTCCTGCTGGTGCTCGGGGCATTCGTTGGCAATCGCGCCCTGCTGTGTTACAGCTTGACGTTCGTACCCGGTGGAGCAGCCTGCACGGGACGCGTGTGCCCCGGATGGGGATGTGCATCCAGCGGACGCACCATCCGATTGATGTGCGCCTCCGCAGCGGCGCCATAACTGCCGACCAACAGCCCCTTTATGCCGAGCTCCTCGCTGCTGATAGCATAGACAATGCTCATATCCCCCGGGTCGCTAGGTCCTTCGAAGCGGTGGAACGAGTCGATGATGAACTTGGATGGGTCCAGCGGCTGGTCTTTCCTGAACAACCCCTTGGCATCCAGTTGCAGCTCGTCGATATAACCACGGGCGTGGAGATCATCCACAGCCTGAGAGAGTGTACCATATTGGTTGTCCATTTCCATGATCGTGATCGAATTTATTCAAAGGTAACTGCAAAATCGTGCCGTTCCCTGCGCCACTGCCGCAGTCACCTGTGGGTCGGCGATCAAGGAATGGTCGCGACGAAACGCGGGTCGGTTTCACCACTGTCATCCCACCACGAATGCGATCCACGTGAGTAGAACGATGAAGAGAAAGATGGCTACGAGGCGATAGCCCCATGGCATGGGAGGCGGGTTCTTGGACATGGGAAGGGAGCGATGTTCCGTAGGGTGGTGAAGGTTCAACTTGGGGATATCTGTTATCACGAACACATTCTGCTTGGTGCAGGCCATGGATACCCGATCCGTGTGCCCGATCAAGCTTGACAGCCGTACTCCATCAATACTTGTGCAGTGGTGGATCAAGGCTTACCATCCATAGTGGGGTTGGTTGCGGTATCCATCCGATCCATTGCCGTGGTATCCGGCAGGTTCTTGTCCGGATACATGCCTTGATCATGCACTTTCTGCTCTTGGCCATCCTTGAAGGGGTCCTGAGGAACTTCACAGGACGACAGAACCGCAACGGACGGGATCATTAAAAACAGCAGTACGGAAAGGGTCGACCGACCTGCGGGAAATAGTTGGGCATTCATAACTAAAGGTCTTTTCGGACCATCCGCCATTTTCATACCAGCACGAGTTCTGCGGTTAAATTTGGTATCCCCCACCCCGGTCGTGGAACTTATTGCTCATTTCCCGTTCGTAAAAAAGAAGGTGGTCCCCGGTGAACTTAAGTGTTCTTGGAGCGTTCAGCTTCGACCTCAGCCTCACATCAACCGTCTCCATGGAAGAAGCCCGAACGCCCGTTGCCCCACCGCTGTATCAGCGCTTAAGCCTTGTTCTCCTCGGTCTTTCCGTGTTCGTCTGCGTCCTCTGGCTCACACAAGAGCTTGTAGTCCCGTTGCTCTTTGCGCTCTTATTGGCCATCCTCTTGGATCCATTGGTGAAGTGGCTCGGCCGCTTGGGTATACACCGCGTGATCGGGATCTCCCTTTCCGTGTTGATCTCCATGCTCGCCCTTGCGGCGATCGGCTATTTCGTAGTGACCCAAGCCGCTAAATTCAGCCAATCGATCCCGGAGTTGAAGGAGAAGCTGCACGACACCGGCCAGCAGCTGACCGGCTGGGCGACCAACACGGCCCATCTGGAACCCCAGGAAATCGATGATGCCGTCGATAAGGTAAAGAAGCAAGGGATGGAGAGCGGCGGCGCGATCGTCGGTAAAACGCTCACCACGGTAGGTGCGTTGTTCGGCTTCTTTTTCCTATTGCCCGTATTTACCTTCCTCATCATCTACTACAAGGAACTCTTCCAGGATTTCCTTTCGAAGCTCTTCGCTCGAAAAGACCAGGATGCCTTGGAAGATGTGCTTGGGGAGACGAAGAGCGTGGTTCAAAGTTTTTTGGTGGGAAGGATGGTGGAGACAGCGATCCTGACCGCCATGAATTGGACCGCCCTGATGCTGATAGGAGTGAAATATGCTTTGTTGCTCGCGGTGATCGGCGCGTTGATGAACCTTGTGCCCTACCTCGGAATGATCGTGGCCACCGTCATTACAGTAATGGTGGCATTCGTGTTCCAAGACCTCAATGCTGCCCTGTGGGTGCTCGGCGCATACTCCCTGATCCAATTCATCGACAACCAGTTCCTTACACCCTTGGTGGTGGGTGCACGGGTCCAGATCAATGCACTGTTCTCCATCGTTGTGGTGATCGCAGGCGGCATGCTCTGGGGTATACCGGGCATGTTCCTGGCCATACCGCTCTTCGGTATTCTCAAGGTAGTGTTTGACCGCATCCCAGAATTGGAACCGTGGGGCTATGTGCTCGGTACGGGCGAGCGCTCGGAAAAGACACAGAGGAGATCCTTGATAAAGAAGAAAAAGAAGAAGTAAACCCGCTCCCGGATACCGTCCCGGAAAAAGGAGACCAGCGGTGAGCGGATGATCCAGCTGACCTATATCCCGCACTGACCCGGATCGGTTGCTGAACGGCTGACGGAAGCCCCCCAAGCGCGGACCTGTTCAACACGAAAAAGGCCCCGCAAGAAGCAGGGCCTTTTTGATCACGAAAGTGTCTCTACGATCACTCGGTCATGTCCTCTTCGGGCGTGCTGGCCGGCTCCACTTTATGCTTCATCTGTTTGCTCGCATGCGTGCTGCACCACTTCACCCAGTTGTCATACTGCTCAGGGGTCAATACATCTTTCACCTTCGCCTCATAGCTGTCCATCACGGGCGAGGTCTTCGTAGCCGTTTTCGTGTCCACGGACTTTGAACTTTCCGCCTTCCTCCATTCTGTCTGGAGCTCCTTCACCTTGGCGGATTGCTCGCTACTCAAGCCCAAGCTGCTCCAGTCCTTATCCGTTGTGGAGGTCAGGCAATTGTGCGGCGCACTCGCATCTTGCACCTTTTCACTTTGCGCTTGCGCGCTGAACATGCCGAGGCACAGGGCCGCAGCGGTTATTACGATCTTCATGTTACAGGTTTTAAGGGTTTGCGATGCCTGCGCCCAAAATCGTACCGGCGGCTGCATCGCCCCTTCCACCATCCCATGCGGAGCTTCCAAACACCCGTTGATCACGGTTGAATTGCCGATGAAGCCCGGCAACTTTTCGACCACCGTTCCCGGGTGTTGGGGTGAAACCGTGCCGCTGGATCAACCACCAGTGTTGACTTCCCACCCCACCGCCCACATGGATCGCCCCGAATCGCCACATCCTTCGCCATAACTTCGTGCTCCACGCTCATATTCAATATGGCCGGGATCTTGAACTGGAGGAAGGAACCAATCCGAACATCCATGCGTGCCATACATCCAACCCCCATCGCCTTTGATTCCTTCAGGAACCTCATTCCCGCCATCAGCAAATGGTTCCTTGCGGTCTTGTGCATCACCGGTTTTCTACATGCTGCACATGCACAAACGAAATCGAAATCCACTGAAGCAACGAGCACCACAACAGTGCAGGATCCCGTCCATACACCGGGGGCCATGGGCTGGTCGGCATTCACGGAGAACGAGCGACGCAGCCTGGACCTCACCGACGTCCAATTGGTGAAGCTGAAGGATATGGATGCCGGATTCGAAGCCAAGTACAAGTCCATGGGCATCGAACCTTGGACGAACGAAAAATTCCCCGAGCTGAACCGGCAACGGAACCAGGCCATTCAGGATATCCTGAGCCCGGCGCAGTACGAGCTATGGGCCCAGCCTTCCACGGCCGTACCTTCCACACCGCCCACCATCGTTCCGGCAACCTCGCCTGAGCAGTGATCGGCCGACCGTCCCTTTACTTCCACCAACACGAACACAACATGCCCGTCAACAAGCCCGTACATGATGCCGCAGCGATCGAACGCTTCAAAAAGCTGATCGAGCATGCTCCGATCTGCCACTTCCTTACCCGACTGGATGAGCGACCGGTTCCCACACGCCCCATGGCCACCCAGCAGGTGGATGATGAAGGGAACTTTTGGTTCCTCAGCACCCGCAGCAGCGAAAAGGACACCGATATCGTGAACGACTCGTATGTACAATTGCTTTACGCGAATCCCGGTGGTTCGGAATTCCTCTCCGTCTATGGGACCGCCACCGTGGTGGAGGACATGGCCAAAAAGCGCGAGCTTTTCGGCCCCTTGGCCAAAGCGTGGTTCCCCAATGGACCCGAGGACCCCGACCTCAGCGTGCTGCGGGTAAAGCCCATGCAGGGCTACTACTGGGACACCAAGCAAGCCAAAATGCTCAAGCTCCTGAAGATGGCCGCTTCCGCCATCGTAGGCAGAACGAGCAGCCGTGGCGCCGAAGGCGAGATCTCCATCTGAACCATCGGGGAAAGGTTGCACTAGACCGCCAAGGGCAGGGTGAAGGAGAAGATGGAACCCTTCCCCTCCTCGCTTTCCACGGCCATCTGGCCGCCATGCCGCTTCACGATATCCGCCACGAGATATAGGCCGATCCCGAAGCCATCAATGTGTGTGGCCCTCTCCTTGTTCTTCACCCGGTAAAACCGCTGGAAGATGAGTTCCTGTTCGCTTTTCGGGACGCCAACACCGTGGTCGGCCACGGAGATCAACACCGTATCGGGGCCCAGCTCGCACGCAACGCCCACCTCCTTCCCCTTCGCTGAATATTTCACGGCATTGCCCAATAGATTGCCCAACACCTGCGCGATGCGGTAGCGATCCGCGTGCACGGGTGCTTGGGCACAGCCCTCCATGTTGAAGATCCGGTCCGGATGGTTCCGCCGCATCTCATCCACCACGTTCCGCACCACCTCCGTCACATTGAAATGCGAGAGGTCCAACTCCAAGGTCCCTTGCTTCAGGGTGGAAACGTCCACCAGATCGGAAAGCAGGCGCGTGAGCTTCTCCAACTGGCGCCCCATCATATCCAGTATTTGGCGCTGCTCCGTTTCCATATCGTCCTTCCCCTCGATCTGGAGCAGATCCACGCACGACCGCAGTGTGCTCAACGGATTCCGCATTTCATGGCCGGCCATGCCGATCAGGAAATTCTTTTCCTGCTCCTGTTCCTTCATCGTCTGGATGTCCGTGCTGGTACCCACCCAAAGATGGATCTTGCCTTCCTTATCGCGCAGCGGCCTTGCCCGGCTTAGCTGCCAGCGGTATTCGCCATCCTTCCTGCGGAAGCGATGCTCGAAAAGGAAGTCCTTGCCCGAGGTGATCGCTTCGGTCCACATCCGCATGTTGGCTTCCCGCTCATCGGGGTGTACGATCTCCAGCCAACCTTGGGCGTTGAGCTCCGAAGCAGGGATCCCGCTGTAATCGCTTACGGCCTGGTTGAAGTAGTTCAGTTCACCATCCGGCTTTCCGGTCCATACGAACTGCGGCATGGAGTCGGCCAAGAGCCGGAACCGGGCCTCGCCGGATTCCGCGCGTTGCTTGGCGAGCACTGTCTCGGTAACATCGGAACCCACCGCCATCACAGCCTCGTACGCACCATCCGGTCCCACCAACGGCTCGAAGGTGAAATTGAGATAGGCGGTCACCGTTTCAAGATCGTGTTGAAAGTGTACGGGAAGTTCAGTGGCATAGTAGGGTATTCCTGCCAGCGCATCGCCGAGGAACTTGCCGAAGCCTTGTTCCTTCAATTCAGGCAGCACTTCCAGTATGGGCCGGCCCTCTACCGCATTCCGTTCACGACCCCAGATCTCCAAGGCTCGTTCATTGGCGATCTCCACCACATGATCCGGTCCATTGAACACGGCCACGGCCACCGGTGCTTGATGTACGATCGAACGGATCAGATCTTCGTTCGATCGGGATTGGGCCAAGGCCGCCACCTTCTCCGTGGTTTCGAGGCAGGTGACCAATATCCCGACCACCTGGCCCGATCCATCCTTGGCTGGGCTGTAGCTGTAGGTCCAATACACATCCTCGATCCGGCCGTTGCGCAGGATCGGGACCAGTTCATCCTCATGCCAAAAGCTTTCCCCAGTGGAAAGCACACGCCCAAACCGGGGTTGCATGGTCCCCCATGCCTCGGCAAAAGCCTCGTTGGCCGTAGCGCCCAAAATGCCGGGGTGTTTGCCATCGTTGCCCAAGCTGGGCCGGAAGGCATCGTTATAGAAGCAATAGAGTTCGGGTCCCCAATAGATGAGCATTGGGAACCGGTTGCCAAGGATGGTGTTCAATAAGCTCCTGAGCAGTGGGGGCCAGCTCTCCATTTTCCCCAAGGGATGGTGCGACCAATCCTTGCGATCGATCAAGCGAGCCATTTCGTGCCCTGCCGACCCAAAGGTCCCCGCCAGATCATTACCTCGGTCGTCCATATCCCAATGTTCAAGCGGTGAAAATAACTTGAGCCGAAGTTTCCCGGACCTGAAGTTCCAATGTGGGTGAAAATGGCTTTGGCCCGACTCTGGCAAGACTTCCGGAAACCACATCAAAATGACGAACAGGAACATCCTTATTGCTTTGTTGGGCGCAGGCTTGGCCGGTGCCACCGTCGGCTTACTGCTGGCCCCGGATTCAGGGAAGACCACCCGAAAGAAGTTGATGAAAAAGGCGCTGAGCGCAAAGGACAGCATTGCATATTGCTTGCTCCAGGTAGAGGAGCAGATGGACCACATGCGGGGAAAATTGGGGAAGGATGCCGACACCGCGACCAACCCCGAACTTCACGCTTCCGATAAGTGAACGATCATGCTCTAATACACAGGACCGATGAACACTGCACATCCAAAAAAGAACGACAAACCTGAAAGGCACGGCCCCATCCCCCACGACCCTCGGGACGAACCCTTGCCCACCGGAAAACCGGACGAGAAGAGCCGCTCACGGGAAGAGGCCGAAGAGGAGGCCCGCAGAGAGGAAGGAGTGGACATGAAGCAGAAGGAAAGGGACATCCCCAAGGAGCTCTCCGAGGACGCTGTGATCGTGAACCCGACCGCCGATGATGAACTGCCCACAGGCATACAGACCGGCCAAACCACCCGGGGATCCTACTCCACGGATACCAGCACTGGAGGGGGACGCTATGCGGACCACCGGGCCGGAAGGTTCGGTACAACGGATGTGGCCCAACCCGGGAACGACCAGACCGTGGAACCGGACCCGATCGACCCTGAGCTTTAAGGTGCGCGTGAAAGGCGGATCGCCTGTTCGTTAGTGCACCCGCTCCGCAAATAAAACACCGCACAAAGCCATGATGGATCTACGCTCGGGGATGCCGTACCACTGGATCCTCAATGGACTTCCCCACACCTATCCCTTGCTGGACCACGACGCGCAAACCACGGCCTTGGTCGTGGGGGGAGGAATAACCGGTGCCCTTTGCGCACAGGCTTTGGCCGATGCAGGCATCGAGGTCCTCGTGGTGGAAGCAGGTTCCATTGCTACACGAAGCACCAGCGCCAGCACGGCCCTGCTGCAGTACGAGTTGGATACACCGCTGCACATCCTCGCCGGCCAAGTAGGCGAAGCAACGGCCGTGCGTAGCTATCAACTTTGCGCCGAAGCCATCGAAAGCATCATGCTCCTGGCGGAAACGCTGGGAGAATGCGCTGCCACGCGACGGGTAAGCCTGCAATACGCCAGTAAGCGCGGCCATGTGGAGCAACTGGAAACGGAGCATACATTCCGGAAAAAGCATGGCTTCGAGACCGACCTTTTAGCGGCACGCGAAGTGAGGAAACGCTTTGGCTTCCGCAAGCCCGCAGGCCTGGTCAGCCACAAGGCCGCAGAGATCGATCCGTATCGCTTTACCCACTTGCTCTTACAGGATGTCCTCAAAAAGGGTGGCCGCGTGATGGACCGTACCAAGGTGGTCTCAAGCGAACGAAGCAACTCCGGTTACCTGCTGCGAACGGATAAAGGCCATCTTATCCACGCCGAGCATGTGGTGATGGCCACCGGCTACCAGAGCCAGCGTTATGTGGATGAGCCGGGCATCCAATTGCACTCCACCTATGCCATCGCCAGCGAACGCATCCCGATTGCGGAGCCGTGGTACCGCAATGCACTGATCTGGGAAACCGCCACACCCTACCTCTACCTGCGGACCACGCCTGATGGTCGCATCCTTATCGGAGGGCTTGATGAAGGCTTCCGCAATCCGGCCCTGCGCGACAAACTACTGGACCGCAAAGCGAGGAAGCTGGAGAAGTTGTTCAAAAAGCTTTTTCCGGAGATCCCCTTCAAGACCGAGTACAGTTGGTGCGGCACCTTCGGTGGCACTTCCGATGGGCTGCCGTACATCGACCGCGATCCGCGAACAGGTGCATGGTACGTATTGGGCATGGGCGGCAACGGCATTACCTTCAGCAAGGTGGGCGCGGGCATGGTGCGCGACCACATCCTTGGCAGACCCGGCCCCGATGCGGGCATGTTCCGCTTCGGGCGTTAATCCTCACCGCGTTTCTTTTTCGCGAGTCGCTGATATTCATCGCGGAGTTTCTTCATGTCCTCCTCTTCCAACTCCTCCAGATCAAGGAGCTTATCATCCGCCTTGCCGTGCGACTTGATCAATTCGTCCAGCTTTACTTGTACGGCCTGGCTGTCCCGGTTCTGCGTGTTCTGGATCAGGAACACCATGAGGAAGGTGATGATGGTGGTGCCCGTATTGATCACCAACTGCCAAGTATCGCTGTATTGGAATATCGGACCTGTGATGGCCCAAACCACGATCGCCAATACAGCGACCCCGAATACTACAGGCGTACCTGCATAGTGGGAAGTGGCTTTTGCAAAACGTGTGAACAAGGATGGATCGTGGGACATGGCTGCTTTTTGATCTGGCCAGTGGCATGTTACGGGCCAGATCCGCGAGCAAGCGAGATGCACTTCAACCGCCGGTACGGCAGAATGGAGAAACTTCCTCAGCCGGGGAAGAACTTACCGAGAAAAAACGCGAGGCCACCTGAGGAAATGCTCATGGTCCATGATCTGTATCAACCCGCATGTACCAATACCCGAATGAAAATGCCACGCGGAGATAAAGACAAGTACACGGACAAACAAAAGCGCCAGGCCGCGCACATCGAGGAAAGTGAAAAGAAGGAAGGCAAAAGTGAGAAGACGGCCGAACGCATTGCTTGGGCCACGGTGAACAAGCAGGACGGCGGTGGGAAGAAAAGCGGCAGTGGAAGAAAACCTGCCTCGAAGGACTGATCGGTCCGTGCTTACTTCTGCCGTAGAGCAGTCCCTGTGAGTTGGGACGTTTGCCATGGCGAGCATGGCCCGAGTTCTACTTTTCCGGCTTCAGTGCGCGTTCCATGAGCGCGGAGATCACCAAGCCCAAGAGGACAAAGCCCGTGAACAGGTAGAAGCCCAGTTCCAGTGCGGACCTGTTGGTGGTCATGATGTGGATGCTGGACGATAGATCACGCAGCTGGGCGAGTTGGCTGTTCACCAGGCCGTTGAACCCCAAGTAGGTCATGAACATCGCCACCACCAATACATCGGCCATGGACCACTTCGCGCTTTTCAGCACAAAGAAGCGCAGTACCTTGCTCTTTGGAAGTTTATTGCGCAGCACGCTAGTGAAGGAAAGGATGAGCTTGGTAAAGGGGAAGGCCACACTGAAGCAGAACACCAGCACCGCTACGAGCATCAGGGCTGGGTCCCGGTCCTCCAAAAGCAGCCAGATCACTTGCAGGATGCTCCTGCTCTCGTAGAACAGCACTTGATCGCTGAAGGTGATGGGACCACCCAACACAACGAGCTTGAAGGAGGTGATGCGCGCCTCGATATCGATCATCGGCATCAGCAATGCGGTGACCAGGAGCACTGTGGCGCTCAGCAGTAGCACGGCCAGATCCAATTTGCGGGGGGCCTCGCGGATGAGCATCAGCACTACCATCAGAACGATCAATCCAAGAATGGCCCAGCCATAGGCCGTGCGTGTATTCTCCAGTACCGCTCGATCATGCCGCAAGGAGGCGATCCCCGCTTTGGGATCGGTGAAACCGTACCGGGCCATGATCCGATCATGGAGATGCATGTCGATCTTCCCTGAGGTTTCCGCGGCCAATGAATCCAATTGGTCCAATGCAAAACCCTTCAGTTTCTCCCGGTTGGCGGGTTTGTCCAATTCATCCAGGACGCTCTCGGCATACTCCGGGATGTCCGCGCGTATGGCATCCATCGGCACCACGGCATTCATCACCGCTTTGCGAAGGGTGCCCTTCACGCCGTGGTCGTGGTCGTCCACCGTGCGGCGTAACTCGTCGAGCACTTGGCGCATCGCCTTCTCAAGCTGCTCTTTCACTACCACACGGTCCTTCCCTTCGATCTTGAAGGTGATGATCTCCTGGGCCACTATGGCCTTTATCGCATCCTTCCAGCGGTCCGGGTTGAACAGGCCATAGTTGATGGAGCTCAGCTCCATCTCATCGGCTTTCAATTGATGGGACCGCTGCTCCACATTATGCACCAGCAGGCTGCACACCGTGAGCGCAAGGGCCAGGAGAACGAGAAGTACCGAGCGTAGCTTTTTGTACATGCGCAGGTATTGCTTATGAACAGCATTCGCACCAACAAGGTTCACTGCATTCCAGAGCGCGGCGTGGCCTTATGCTTGGAATTAAAAAGCGGGACCCGGACGACCGCCCGGATCCCGCTCCTTTGAAATGGACGCGTTCACTTCTCCACCGCTTCCATGCTTTTCCGCAGGGTCTTCACCATCGCCAAGTTCTCGCGTATCTGTTCGCGATGGATGTTGAGGAGCTGCCTGGTGGAGGCATCGACATCGTGGTCCGCGATCACCTCGTCATAGCGCTGCAGGATGTAATTCTCCCCCCGTTCGCACTCGTTGAGCATGTTGGTATTATCCGCAGTGCCCAGCGCCTCCCGGATATCGATCCAAGCGCGGTGCAGATCGCCCTTCACCGTACCATCCTGCAGCCGATCATCGGGACGTAAGCGGCGGATCACTCCTGCCATTTCCGCCTGCATGCTATCGCGTTGTCGGCTCAACCGTTCCAATAGTTCCGCCAGTTGCGGATGGTCCACTTTCCGGGCCGTCTCGTGGTAGCCTTTCCGGCCATCCGCCAGCAGTTCGTGCAGGTCGTTCAATTCCTTGATCGCATCATTCCGTTCCATGAGGGTGTGTTTTTTCGAAGAGCGTTGCGAGATCCGCGCCACTACCGGTTCTCGAACGGAATGGACCTACAGGTGAGCAGTTCCATGCACATGGAGCCAATTCATGGGGAGCTTCTTCACGTGGACGGCATGGACGGAGCCCTTCAACCTGGCAGACGGTCCGAATCGCTTATCACACGCCCTGAACAGGCAACTCCACTTCCACCGTGATCAACTCCTCCCGGTTGCCTTCACATTGCGCGATCACTTTCTTCAGCGGGTCGGTCACCTGCGAGCGGCCGGAAAGAACGCTCTTCACCCCGCCCTGCTCCAGCACCCCTGCGGCATTGCAGTATGCGAACACCACATTGTTCTCGAAGGCACGCGTGGTGCAAAGTGAATCGATCAAATGGATCTCGTCCTGCATCTTCACCGTGCCTTCCGGCCCATCCTGCGGGAATGACCAATAGCTGGGGGACAGGATGAGTTGCACACCCTGCGCGTTCATGGCGGCGAAGAGCTCCGGGAATGCAATGTCCCAGCAGATCGAGAGGCCCACCCGCCCGAACCGCGTGGTGAAGACCGATGCAACAGTACCCGGTGCCAGCGCAGCGGACTCCGTTTCCCACAGGTGGATCTTGCGGTAACTACCCGCCACTAACCCTTGTGCCGTAATGTAGTGTGCTTGATTGTACAGTGCCCCGTCCTCCGCCACGGTCCACGTACCGGGAACAAGATCCACTTGATGCTTTATCGCCAAGGCCTGCATGCGCGCCAGATAGGCGTCACTGTGCGCAACAAAACCCGTTTGCCCGCTGAGCGGACCGCATACGGCATCCTCCGGGAACACGACCAGGTCCGCGCCCTTGGCTTTCGCTTGTGCCGTGAATTCCTCCATACGCGCCAAATTCTTCAGCGGCGCACCCGGTTCGATCAGGAATTGTACCAAGGCGAGGGTGAAGGACATGCCGTTGCTGTGTTCGTATGGTGTTAGGACAAGGAATCCGCTCCAGTGATCACCTTGAACACTTCTGCTGCCCAGCCCTGTTTTCGAGCTACTTCACGCCTTGCTCACGCACGGTTCCCATCCGTTCCTCGATGCTGCGCTGCACCCTTCCCCACACCGCCTCATCCATGTCCGTAAGATTGCCCACATCGATGCGCATATCGGCCAAGTGCAAGGAATTCCCCATGTTCTCCATGGTGGCGCCCAAGCCAAGCAGTGTACGCAGGCGGGATACCCTGCGGTTAATGCGGTCCATACCGGGAGCGAAGACGTTCTTGGTTTCCATGTGAGGTAAATAAGAGGAGCCGTGCTCCCGTGTACCGGCCATGTGCAATATCCATGCCCCTACCCGATCTAGGGGGCGGGTCCTCAGGCGGTGGACCTATCCGTCAAGGTGCTGAACAACATGGCCCGGTCCACCGGTTTCACCAAGTGCTTGTCAAAGCCGGCCTCTTGGGATCGCATCTTATCCTCCTTTTGTCCCCAGCCGCTCAAGGCGATGATCCGCACCCCTTTGGCCCACTCCGTGGTGCGCATTCGGCGGCAGGTCTCGTAGCCGTCCATGCCCGGCATGCCGATGTCCATGAAGATCGTGTCCGGTCGGAAGCTTTCGCCCACCCGCAATGCCTCCTCTCCGCTATGCGCGGTATGTACATCCGCCTCCTTGGACCGCAAGAGCAGCGAAAGCATCAAGGCGGAATCCGCATTATCATCCACCACGAGAACACGCATGCCCTTCACAGTGGCGTGTACCGCGGGCAATACCGGCTGCGCCGCTGGAGGCGCATCGGTGATCGGCAATTGAACGGTGAACACTGCGCCTACACCACCCGGCCCGTCGGATACGTTCACCGTACCTCCGTGCATTTCCACCAAGCGCTTCACCAAATGCAGCCCGATGCCCAGTCCGCCCGCCTCCACCCGGTTCTCGGGATCCACTTGGCTGAACATCTCGAAGACATGCGCATGCTGGCCCGCAGGTATCCCTATTCCGTTGTCCGCAACGGTCACCTTCAGAACCGCGTCCTGTACATCCGCCCGCACCTCGATCTTTCCCTCTTCGGGGGTGAACTTGCTGGCGTTATGCAGGAGGTTGCTGAAGATCTGGGTGATCCGCACTTTGTCCCCATGGATGTGTACGGTGCGCGGGCTTGAACGGAATTCGATGGTCTGTCGCTTCTTAGTGATGAAGGGCATCTCCGTTTCAATGGCCTCCTGCATGGCCTCCATCGGCTCCATGGGCTTGCGCCGCAGCTTGAGGCGGCCAGTGCTTATCCGGCCCAGGTCCAATAGATCATCCACCAGTTGCACCAGATGGTCCACTTGCCGCTGCATCACCTTGCGCGTTTGCCGGAACTCCTCGTCGCCGTCCATGCTCTTGAGCAACTCGAGCCCGCTGCGTAGTGGTGCCATGGGGTTACGCAGTTCGTGCGCCAAGGTGGCCAGGAACTCATCCTTCCGGCGATCGGCCTTTTGCAAGGCTTCCTCGGCCCGCATCATATCCGTGATGTCCGTGCAGGTGCCGAACCATTGCTCCACCTTCCCTTGTTCACCCCGGCCCGGAGAGGCACGGGCGAGCATCCATCGGTATTCGCCGTCATACCGCTTCAACAGGAAGGTGCTCTCCCAAGCTTCGTCCTGCCCCACATGATGGCTGATCGTCTGCCGCACCTCCTCGAAATGATCGGGATGGAGCAGTTGCTCGTAATCCGAAAGGAGCTGATCAGGTGTCAGGCCCGTGAATTCACGCCATCGCTCATTGAACCAATAGTTGCTGTTGTCCGCCTTGCGGATCCATGCCAATTGGTCCATGTTCTCGGCCAACAGCTTGAACCGCTGCTCGCTCTCGTCCAAGGAGGCCGCCAGCCGCTTCACCTCCGAGATGTCGCGTTCGATCTTGGAGATGCCGACGATGGAACCTTCCGCTGCGCGCAGCGGGGAAACCGTGAGCGATACCTGCACCGCGTGGCCGTCCTTGTGCAGCCGTACCGTTTCGAAAAAATCCACTTGTTCACCGGCAATGATGCGCGCCACCAACTTGTGTACTTCGTCCTTCCGGTCAGGGGGAAGTATGCGGTCCAACGAGCCGCCCACCATTTCCTTCGCCGTCCAGCCGAACATGCGTTCCGACCCTTGGTTCCAGCTCAGTACATTGCCCTCAAGGTCCAAGCTCAGGATGCCGTCGCGGGAACTGGTGACTATCGCCGCCAGCCGTTGCAGCGCATCATTGGACCTCTGCCGTTCGGTCACATCCTCCAAGGTCACCAGCAACCGTTGCTGGGGCCCGAGGTGATCGATGCGTCGTGCATTCACCACAAAGGTGTGCTCCTCATTTGAAGGATAGATGTGCTTCACCTCGAAGCCCACCATCTCCGTACCGTGCTGCAACACGTCCATCAGCAGGCGGCGTAGTCCCTCCACATCCCAGCGGTGGTTACCGATCTCGTGGATCAAAACGCCCTCCACCTCCTCCTTGGTGGTCTGGAAGGCCCGGTGGAAGGCCGGGTTCGCTCGCCGGACGCGCAATTGCGCATTCAATACCACCAGCGGGGTGGCCATGGTGGCGATGATGCCCTCGGCATAGTCCCTGGATTCCTTCAACTCCAATTGGCGCTGGAGCAATTCATCATTGATGGTGATCAACTCTTCGTTGGTGCTCTGCAATTCCTCCTTGCTGGTCTCCAGTTCCTCGTTCATGCTTTGCAGCTCCTCATTGCTGGAAAGCATTTCCTCGTGGGCTGTTTGCAACTGCTCATCATTGAACTCGGACTCCTCGGTAAGCACACGCATCTGCTCCCGCACATCGCGGACTTCGCGCTCCAGCAGCAGTATGCGCCGGTCCTTGGCGCTTTCGGTTCCGGCTTTGGCCATGGCCGGCGAAGCGTTCTTCCCGGCGTTCCCCTCGTTGAGGAACACGATCAAGTAGTGCTCTTCTTCCCCGGGGGCACCCATCGGCGCCACTTCGATGTCAACCGTACTGGCCACACCATCGATACTGTACTGCACTTTGCTGCCCACCGCGGGAACATGATCTTCCTTCACTTTGCGCAACAGCCCACGCAACTCGAACACCAGATCCTCCCGTACCAGCTTCAGCAGGTGCAGGCTTGCCTTCCCGCTCTGTGGGGACAGGTACGGTGCGGTGTTGCCGCGGAAACGGACGACCTCGAGCGAGCGGTTCACCACGATGCTCGCCGGTACATGCCGGTGCAGGAGCAAGCGATCGGCCTCCTGGTCCAGCCCCTGCTCCAGCCCGCGGCGGCCCACTGCCCGCACAACGGTTGGGATGGGCGCGCGTTCGCCATTACCCCGCGAGGGGTATGGACCATGTACCTGTACGCGCTTCGTGCTACCGTTCTTCCTGAAGAACTTCTCCTCCTTGTTCAACACAATGAACATTTCCTCGGCCGCGCTCACGGATTCCGACCGGCCCAAGGCCAGAACGCCATCGGCGCGGAGCGCGTAGTGGAAATTCTGAAGCACGTGGCGCTGTGCGCTCTGGTCAAAGTAGATCAGTACGTTCTGACAGCTCACCAGGTCCATCCGCGAGAACGGGGGGTCCTTCAGCAGGTCATGATGCGCAAAGACGCACATGTCCCGTATGGTCTTCACCACTTGGAAGGAACCGTCCTTCTTCTTGAAATAGCGGTTCAGTATGGTCGGTGACAGCCCTTCCATGGCGGACTTGCCGTAGATGCCGGAGCGTGCCTTCTCCACCATCTTCGGGTCAAGGTCCGTGGCGAAGATCTGCACCGGGATCTCCGTTCCCGAGGTGCGCGCGTGTTCGAGGAAGGTGATCGCTATGGACACCGCCTCCTCCCCGCTGGAGCAGCCGGCCACCCACACGCGTATCGGCATTTCCTTATTCTCCCGTTCCTGGAACCGGGGCAGGATCTGCTCCTTCAGTGCCGTGAAGAACCTCGCCTCCCGGAAGAAGGAGGTCACGTTGATCAAGAGGTCGTTGAAGAGAAGGTCCACTTCTTTCGGGTCCTTGTCCAAGAGTTGGGCGTAGGCCTCGAGGTCCTTCAGTTTGTGGAGTACCAACCGGCGCAGGATACGGCGCTTGATGGTGGCCCTTTTATACTTCTGGAAATCCACCCCGGTACGCAAGCGCAACAGCGCAAGAATGTCCGCCAGGCCGGGATCCGCGTTGGATGCCGACAGCGCACCGCTGGCCACGGCATTGAGCGGGTGGCGGTGCAAGAGGGCCAGTTGCCGGGCGATGCCTTCCGGCGAAAGCACGAAATCCACCACGTTTGCCTCTATGGCACTGCGCGGCATATCCTGGAACTGGGCCGAATCGTCCTGTGCAAAGGTCCATCCGCCCCCTGCACGGATGGCCTTGAGACCCAAGGTGCCATCACTTGCAGTGCCTGAAAGCACAATGCCCACAGCGCTCATTTGATAGGCTTCCGCCAGTGCGACCATGAACCCGTTGATGGGGTGGAAACCCTTCAGGGATTTCTGCCTTGGTGTGCGCAAGGTGAGCAGGCCGTCCACCATGCCCATGTTGGCGTTGGGCGGGATCACATACACCGTGTCCGGTTGCAATGGCAGTGCATTCTCCACCAGTACCACGGGCATGCTGGTATGCTTCCGGAGGATCTCCGGCAGCTGGCTCTCGTGGTCGGGGCTCAGGTGCGACACCACCACATAGGCCATCCCGAGGTCGGGCTGCAGGACCTTCAACAGGTCACGTACGGCTTCCAACCCCCCGGCCGATGCGCCGATGGCCACCACAGGAAATGGTTTCGCTTGCCCGGACCGCTCCTTGTCCAGTTCACCCAGCATCCGTAATATGGCTTCCCTGGTGAACGTGATCTCATCTCCGCTCGTGGTCGTCTCCAGCCTCCCCTCCTTCACCCATTCCTGAACGCGATCGATGTCCACGTGCATCAGTTCGGCCGCTTCAGCCAAGGACACCCGCTCCGCGACCGGTTTCAGCATCTTCTTCTTCGCCATACCGTTCTATTTGTACTGGCCCGGTGCGGGGTGGCACACACCGGCCAGCATGCAGCGAATATAATGGCGTTCATGGGGTTTCCACACCCGCCCCGGCAACGGAAAGCACTTGCCCGCCAGCGGGAGCTTATCCTCATATGTTTTCATCCAAAAGGGTGGGTGGAATGAGATGCATCCGCTGTGCAAGGTGGGCAGCACCCATAGTGCCCGTGGACCTTTGCCCACGTATTGCCCCATCGGTGACGGCTCAGAATTTTTCCTCCTGTGGGATGGTGGCTTCCTGTGATGCCTTCGCGATATCGCGGTCCAGCTCGTACAGGTTCACATTGCCATCCTTCTTCGTGGTGGCCAGCACGTAGAGGTCCAGCAGGTTGTTCACCAAGGTCTCTTCCTCCACCTGTTCTTTCACGAACCACTGGGCGAAATTCAAGGTTGCCCAGTCCCTTTCCTTGTGTGCGAGATCAGCCAAGTGGTCGATCAGTTTGGAGTTCTCCACCTCGTGCTGGAGCAGCTTCTTCAGGCAATCGCCCAGGTCCTTGGGGTCGGCCGGTGCCGCTTGTATGGCGTCAACCTTCACTTTCCCACCACGGTTAAGTATGTACTTGAGGATCTTGAACATGTGCTCCCGTTCCTCGTGCGCGTGCTTGTACAGGAAATCGGAGGTACCTGCATAGTGAGCGCCCTCCGCCCAAGCCCCATAGGAGAGGTACACTTGGGCCTGCCAAGCCTCCTGCGTCATTTGAGCGTTGAGTGCTTTCTCCATCGATGCGCTGATCCGTTTTGTTGCCATGGGTCCGCTCTTTTTTTTGCATCACCGGCCATTCCGTCGGCAGGTGCGAAAAGGAACAACGCACTTCGGCAATTCGTTCACGATGCCGGCAAGATGATGGGGGCGCGGGCTCATTTTTCCGTGCAGATCCGCATCAGGACCTTTTCTGCCAGCGACAAGGCATGGCGGCTCCGGCCTTCGCGCAACCCTTCTGCCATCGCGGACAACGTACCTGCTTCGGCATGTTCCATGGCGCGGGGATGGATGTAATGCGAACGGCAGACCGCGCGGGTATTCCCGAGCTGCTCCGCCACCTCATCGATCATGGTCACCACGCAACTGCGACGCGCGGTGAGGCTGGGGGCCGGCCCCATCCGCAATGCCGCCTCCACGAAGCAAGCACTTCCCTGCCATGTGCGTAGGTCCTTGCTGGTGAAGTCCCCATGCGTGGCCGTGCGTATGTACTCGTTCACCATTCCGGAATCCACCGCATGTACTTCACCGGCCTCATCCTCGTATTGGAACAGGTGCTGGCCCGGCAATTCCTTGCAGCGCATCACCAAGCGGGCCAAGCGTTTGCTGCGCAGTCCCACGTCGTGCGTCTTCCCGGATTTACCCTTGAACCGCAGGTGTGTCCCGGAGCGGTCCTTTTTCAGGTGATGGTCCTTCAAGGTGCTCAGGCCGAAGCTGCCATTGGCCTGGGCATAGGCCTTGTTGCCCACCCGCATGCGTGTGCGCTCCATGATGGCGATCACGCCTGCCAGCACTTTCTCCTTGGGCATGCCTTGCCTGCGCAGATCGGCATCCACCACCTTGCGCATCTTCGGAAGCGCCTTGCCCAACGCGGCCAAGCGATCGAACTTTACTTGCCCGCGCACCTTGCCCCAGCGCGCGTGGTAGCGGTATTGCTTCCGCCCCTTCACATCAATGCCGGTGGCCTGCAGGTGACCGTTGGCGTACGGGCAGATCCATACCTCCTTCCAGGCCGGTGGGATCACCAAGGCGTTGGCCCGGTCTATGATGTCCTTATCCTTCACCGCTTTCCCTTGGTGCGTATAGCTCCACCCTTTGCCGTTCCGTTTGCGGTGGATGCCGGGCATCGCGGCGCTCACATAGCGCAGTTGCACGGCCTGCGCGCTCTTCACCGGGTCCACCAGCTTCTCTGTCGGCGTCATTCCAGCAGGTCCTTCAGCTCCTTCCGGACGGCGGCGATGCTGTAGCGCGGTTTGCGCAATACACCTTTGAAGAGGTCGCCTTTCTTCTTCACCCGCTGGGGAACGGTGGTGATGTTGAAGTCACGTAGGTCCAGCCCCGGCCTTACTTCGTCCCAATCCAACGGTGTGCTCACCGAGGCGCCCGGCTTGGGCCGAATGCTGTACACACTGGCCAAGGTCTGCCCGGCGCGGTTCTGCAAATGATCCAAGTAGATCTGCGACTTGCCGCGCTTGGCCAACGAGCGTTCCATGGTGGTGGTCCTGGGAAGCATGCCGTGTACCACGCGCATGATGTCCTTAGCGAGCGGTGCGAGTGCATCGTAGGTGAGCCGTCCGTTCAGCGGGATGTACACATGCATGCCTGTGGAGCCCGAGGTCTTGCAGAAGCCTTGCAGGCCGATGCGGTCCAATACCACCTTCACGGCCAATGCGGCCTCGATCACATCGTCGAAGTCGTTCCCCTTGGAAGGATCGAGGTCCATCACCAAGTGGTCCGGCTTGTCCAAGTGCTGTTTGCGCGAGGTCCATGGATTCAATTCGATGCAGCCCAAGTTCGCCAAGTAGAGCAGCGTGGCGGCATCGTTGCAGAGGATGTAGTTGATCAGATCTCCACCGCGACTATCGGAAGGGACCTTGATGGTACTCACCCACGGTGGTGCAGCATCGCCTGCGTCCTTCTGGAAAAAGCCCTTGCCCTTTATGCCGTTCGGTGTACGGAACAAGGATTGCGGGCGGTCCTTCAAATGCGGCAGGAGGAAGGGTGCCATCTGCTGGTAGTACTGGATCACATCGCCCTTGGTGTAGCCCTCCTTCGACCAGAACACCTTGTGCTGGTTGGTCAGGTGTACGGTGTGCCGCCCCACTTTCACCTCGCGCTCGTTCGCGGCCGCCTTCTTCGGCGCTTGCTTTTTGGCGGGCGCGGGGGTGGCGCTCGCGCTGCGCGCTACTGCGGTGTTCGCCTTCGGCTTTTCCTGGTGTACCGCTTTCGCATCCTTGTCCACGCGCAGCCCCAGGAATACGGGATGGCGCATCATGCCATCGCGCGTCCATTCGGTGAACTTCACGTTGGCCACCAGCTTCGGCGTCACCCAAGTGGCGGCCTCGTTCGCATCCACGTCGTCGGCAAAGGGGGAGGTCTTGCGTTCCAAGGGGGCCATGGCTGTAGCCAGTTCCTTCAAGGTTTGCTCATCGAATCCGGTGCCGGTATGGCCCACGTAGTGCAACTTGCCGTTCTCGTACACGCCCAGCAGCAAGGCACCGAAGTGGCTGCGGCTGTTGCGCGGCGCGGTCCACCCTCCGATCACCACTTCCTGGGTCATCAGGTTCTTGATCTTCAGCCAGGCCTTGGAGCGCACGCCTTCCACATAGGTGCTGTCCATGCGTTTGGCGATCACACCTTCCAGTTCCTGCGCCTTCACCACCATGAAGAATTCCTTCCCGCGCGCTTCCACATGGTCGCAATAGCGCAGGTGGCCGCTCTTCGGCAAGGCATCGCGCAACAGCTTCTTGCGCTCCACCAAAGGGAGGTCGGTAAGGTCCTTGCCGTCCAGCTGCAGCAGGTCGAAGACCTGGTAGGCGATGGCCGTGGAAGGCTCCTTGGCCGCGTGTTGCAGCAGTTGGAAATCCGGACGGCCGCGCTCATCCACCGCAACGATCTCCCCGTCCAGCACCATCTTCCTCTTGATCTGCTGCAGTTCCTTGGCCACGGCGGGATATGCTTCCAGGAAGGACAGGCCGTTGCGGGAGTACAAGCGTGTTTCGTTCCCGCCCGTTTCGGCGATGGCGCGATATCCGTCCCACTTGATCTCAAAGAGCCAATCGCTATCATCAAAGGGATCCTTGCCCAAGGTGGCGAGCATCGGTTTCACCGCTTCCTTCACCTTCGTCGCCTTCGCGATTCCGGGCAGTTTGATGTGGCGCGCACCGGCCTTCTTCGCAGCCGCCGAACCCTTGCTCTTCGCTGCCTTCTTGGATGCGGCTTTGGCCCCGGTGGCTCCCCCTTTACCCCCCATACCCCCCTTACCTTCCTTACCCCCATTACCTTCCTTACCCCCATTACCTTCCTTACCCCCATTACCCTCCTTACCTTCCTTACCTTCCTTACCTTCCTTACCTTCCTTACCCCCCTTACCTTCCTTACCCCCATTACCTTCCTTACCCCCCTTACCCTCCTTCCCCTCCTTACCCTCCTTCCCCTTTTTCACCCGCTTCCCCTTCTCCCCTTCCTTCCTCAACGCCTTATTGATCGGTGAGTTCTTCGGTGTCTCCTCCTCGCTGTCGTAGCCGTCCACGGCGTATTCATCGCGGTGCTTGATCAGTAGCCAGGCATTCTCCCCCGCCCTCTCCATGCGCACCAGCGCGAACTCGCCCTTCAGTTTGCGCCCTTTCAGCACCACCTTCAGCGATCCTCTTTTAATGCCGTGCATCATCCACGTTTCCGCATCCTTGCCTTCGGGCAGGTCCAAGGGTGTGTAGGTGCCGTGATCCCAGATCTCCACGATGCCCGCGCCGTAATTCCCCTCCGGGATCACGCCCTTGAAATCCTTGTAGTCATACGGATGATCCTCCACCATCATCGCCAAGCGCTTGTCCGCGGGGTCCAGCGACGGGCCCTTCGGCACGGCCCAGCTCTTCAGCACGCCGCGCACTTCAAGGCGGAAGTCGTAATGCAGGTGCGAGGCCTTGTGCCGCTGCACCACGAAGATCAACGGGCCGTCCTTCTTCGTTTCCGCACCGCCGGGTTCGGGCGTTCGATCCAGGTCGCGTTTGGCGTGATAGCGTTTCAGGCTCATGGCTCAGGAGGCTTTGCGCGCTTTGGCGGTTTTGCTCTTCAGGCCTGTCTTGCCCTTCTTGGTGGCCTTGGCCTTCTTGGCTGCTGCTGGCTTCTTCGCCGCCGGCTTCTTGCCCAAGCTCGCCTTCAATGCCGCCATCAGGTCACCCGTGGGCTTCTTGTGTACCACCTTCATGGTACCGCTGCCCTTCCCTTTGCCCTTGCTCTTCGCCTTGGCCTTTATCGCCTTCATCAGCGCGGCACTGTATTCGTCCTTGTAGCGGGTGATGTCGAACTCGCCCGCGCCTTGTTCGATCAGCTGCATGGCGAGCTTCATTTCGTCCGGCGATACCTTCTCCACTTTCGGAAGGTCCAGTTCATCCACATCGCGCAGCTCCTGCGCGAATCGCATCTGGTTCAGGATCAGCACGGCACCGTCGGGTTGCAGCACGGCCGGGTGTTCCTTGGTGCGCATCACAAAGCTGGCCACGCCCACCTTGCCGCTCTTCTTCAGTGCCTCGCGCAGCAAGGCGTAGGCCCGCGCCCCTCCGCGGTCGGGGGCCAGGTAGTAGGGCTTCTCGTAGTACTTGCCTTCCACCTCTTCCTCCTTCACGAAATCCTTGATCGCGATCACCTCCGTCTGCTCCGCCGCAGCGACCTTGAAGTCCTTGTCATCCAGCAGCACGTATTTGCCGTCCAGGTCGAAGGCCTTCACGATGCGCTCATAGGGCACTTCCTTGCCGGTCTCCTCATTGATCCGCTGGAAGCGGATGCGCGCTTGGTCCTTGCGGTCGAGCATGTCCAGGTCCAGCTCGCTCTCCTGCACCGCGCTGTAGAGCTTTACCGGGATGGTAACAAGGCCGAAGCCGATGGTGCCTTTCCAAAGTGGTCTCATGTGCGTTCATTTTTCAGCGAGCCTCCGCAGGCCCTTCATCATCACTTTCCAGTTCGCCTCACTTTCCTCCTTGGCTTCCGGGGAAAGGTTGTTGTCCTGCGTTAAGATCAACCGCGTTTTATCCCCCGCTTTGCTCAAGCGGATGTGGATCTCGCGGTGCTGCTCTTCCTTGTCCTCCTCACCGGAGGATGGACTGAAGTGCGTGTAGGCCAAGTGCTCGGGCTTGTCGTAGCGCAATACCGTGCCCCGGTCCTCGAATTGCTTTCCCTTGTATTCGCCGCGCCATACCACCGGACTGCCCACTTGCCAATCCGTCTCCAGCTCCGCTCCCATCATGTACTGCTTCACGTCCTGGGGATTTGTCAAGGCCCTCCATATCCGTTCCGGTGATGCGGCGATGTCCAAACGCACCCGGGATCTGTAGCTCTTTTTCGCCATGTGTTCCGTGTTGTTCACGCCAGTACGGCATTGGTCTCCCTGCGTTCCGCATGGTCCGCGAGGATACGCGCATGGTCGAATGCCATTTCCAGTTTCTCCTTGGGCTCCACCCATTGCCATTCCCTGGCTTCTTCGGTAACCTGCGGCGTGCCCTCCACCACATGCGCCACCAAGGTGATGCTCACGTAATGCCCCCGCGGGTCGCGGCCGTTCTTGGAGTAGATGCCATGCACCCGGGCGATGGTGACGTCCAGGCCGGTCTCCTCCTTCACTTCCCGCACGGCGGCGGCCTCCACCATTTCACCGGCATCCACCAGCCCGCCCGGTAAGCACCAAAGCCCTTCATAAGGCGCATGCCCCCTGCGGATCACGAGCACCTCACCCTGCTCGTTGGGTATGATCACATCCACGGTCAATGTGGGGCGCGCTTGGTCCTGGGCGTAGCTGTTCGTCATGGGCGCTGGGGTTCAAGGGGTGAAAAAGAAAAGGTCATTGCGGCGGATGTACCTTTCTGGTATCCATATCGGTGTGCGGCGGTGCGCTGTGCATGGCCGTATCCCTATCGTCGCGGTTGCGCTGGTGGTAGGCAGCAGTGTCCTCCAGATCACCGTGGGTGGCCGGTGGCGGGGCCGTGTAACCGTGCTCGCCGTCCTTCACATACGGGTCGGGGTCGCCGCAAGAGGAGGCGATCAACACGGTCGCCAAGGCGAGTGCGAATAATGGAAAATACCGTTTCATGGAATGTGTTCTTTCCGATGGGGCTTCAATAACAGTGCCCAGCAGCGGGAGCCGTGCCATAGGCGCATGCGAGCATCCTATTGGTGCGGGCCTTCCCCGATCCGGGTGCAAGAAGTTCCACGATCCGGGTGAGGGAAACAGGTGGCCCTTCGAGTTCCTCAGGAACACTGAGGCTCTCGGAACCCCGGTTTCATCCAAAGGATCGATCGAGTTGGTGGATTGAACACGGCCCTTCGAGAACCTCAGGGACCGTGTTCAGCCAGGCTCTTGTTCATTCAGCCTCATATTCACCCATCACCACACTCATCATTCTCCGCAAGCGAACCCCTGGCATGATCCTCGTGTTTCCTTTCCGTACCCGAACCGAGCGCAACCATGAGATGCATTGCCATGGCCGCTGCCCTAGCAGGGCTATCCCTCCAGCTGGCGGCCCAAGAACCCGATCCGCCAACTCCGCGTGTGTTCACCGATACCGCTTATTCAGCACTGGGCCTTACGCCCGAACAATGGGCGGACATCAAGGAGCTGGAACACCGCTACGCCGATGAGCTCCTTCGACTGGATCCGCTTTCTTCCGATGCCTTCAACAAGCTCCGCTCAAAGCGGGAGAACGAAATTCAGGATATCCTGGAACCGGGCCAATTCAACCAATGGAAATTGCTTGGGGAGCAAAAGGTGCCGCCTGCCGAAATGCCCATCGTGCCGCCGCAAGGACCGGTTACGCCCATGCCGGTGGAGGATGCTGATAGCCTGTACCACCCGATGCCGATCGTGGTGCCGGAAACGCCACCGGTGCCGCATTGAACAGGTGATCACAGCAGCCTGCCCGCTCAGTACGTCCGCTCGATGTCGTTGCGCCCGGCGCGCGCATAGGTATCGGGTACGTCGTCCGCATCAACCGCACGAAAGAGCTCCTCTTGGGTGAAGACCTTTGCACCCATCTTGGCGCCCGGCCGGTTGAGCGAGTAGATCACCGTGCCTTTCCGGAAGGACCATTTCCGCATACCGACCTCCAGCGCGTAGCGGCCATGCAGCACCAAGGTCTGCCCCACCGCATAATGCGCCACCGCACCTATGGAAGCCAGCAGCACGGCGTGCGGCACAGCGGCATGCACTACCAGCGTGCGGTCCGGCAGGCGGGTGTGTACGCAATAGGTGAACCCATGCGGGGCCCGCTGCATGCAGCTTTGTACGGGCACCACTTGCCCCAGATAAGGGACCAGACCGTTCACGGGAAAGGGGATCATCGATCGGCAATTTTTTTGTCAGCGCAGGATCCACAGTATACAACCCCCGAATTATATTCGGACCATGTGCTACCACACTTCCTTGATCACCGATACTGCCGCACTGGAAGAACGCCTCGGCCGGCACATGCATGGAGAGGCCCCCAGCCGGCTCCCCATCCCCCGTACCCGTGCATTGGCCCGACCTTGGTGGCCCGTGATCAGCGCCGAGGCGCCGCGCGTGATCAGCTGGAAACAATGGGGGCTGATCCCCGAGTGGGCCGAGCACCCGGACGCGTTCCTGGAGCGCACTCCCACCTTCCATGCCGCCAGTGAAACGGCATACGAAGAGCCCGCCTTCCAGAGCGCCGCCAGCGCTGGCCGTCGTTGCCTCATACCTGTCACCTCCTTCGTGGAGTGGCAACACCGGGAAACGGAAGGGGATGCGGAGCTCCTTCGCGAGGTTCTTCGCCAAGGAACGGGTGAAGCCCACGATAGCCCCTTTGGTACTGGCATAATCGATCAGATGCTCGCTCCCTCGGAATGCCGTTACGGAAGCGGTATTGATGATGCGTCCGGGCCGTTCCATCATAGGCATGGCAGCACGCGTGATGCGGATCATGGCCAGGATGTTCACATCGAAGGTGTGTTGGAGGTGCTCCATGGTGATGTCCTCCACATTCGATTCGGGGAATTGGACCGCTGCGTTGTTCACCAGGATGTGTAATCCGCCCAGTTCATCGGTGATGGCGTTCATCACTTCTTTGTCGCAGCTGCCATCCCGCAGGTCCCAGCGCACCAGCAGGCAGCGCGCACCCTCCTTCTCCACCAGACCTTTTGTGTCTTCCGCGTCCTTTTCCTCATCCAGATAGGTGATGGCCACATCGGCACCTTCCCTGGCGAAATGAACGGCGACCGCACGCCCGATGCCACTATCGCCGCCGGTGATCAATGCCACTTTGCCCTTCAGGCGTCCGGACCCTTTGTAATCCTTGCGGATGTACTCCGGCCGCGGGTGCATCAGGTACTCCTTGCCCGGCTGTCCGTGTTGCTTCTGCGCGAGGAGTTCTTTCTTCTTGGCCATGGAAGCGGTATTGGAAAGATGAAGGTCCGAGTTGCAAAACATGTTCCAAGGCTCATGCTAGTGCATGGAGCGCATCTCCGAATGATCCTTCCGTTCCGGTTGCGCGGGGAGCCCATGCATTCACGCGCGTTTTGCACGTTCGGCCAGATAAACCCCGATCCGCTCCTCCACCCAGACCCTTGCCTCGGCCTCCGTTCGGAACACCCGGTTGGAGGCGGTGGCCAGCTGGTTAAGGGCGTAGAGGCCCGCGATCCGTTCATACAACGCGCCAGTTGCCACGATGGCCAGCACCTTGGTCACTTCGTTCAAGGAAAGGTCCGTGTAATGGTTCTTTTCCAGCAGCACCATGTCAAAGTCAACATCCTCAGGGAAAATGGCGATCACGGCATGTGCTTCCCTTCCCGGGTGGCGCATACGTGCTTCCAAGTTCTCACCGAGGGCGGCGGCATCCACACGGGCACCGGGCCGATAGCGGCAGATCGCCAGTTCGGCATGCACTCTTTCCACGCGGGCACTGGAGGTTTCCTCTGGTTCCATAGCGATCGGGTTTAGGGTTTCATAGCAAACTTTGGTCCTGCGTTGAAGGATATACATCCCAGCAGCTTGTATTGTTCAGATCGACCTTGCCACTGATCAAGACAACTGGGTGGCCTTCGTACACTACGAGGAACTGGTCAGGGCGCTCCTGTTCCTGCAAATTCCGCAAGCCGTTGCCGGTAGGTGTGTTCCGTGACCGACCTGCCATCCTGGAAGTAGAACACCGCTCCGTACGCGTGGGTCACTTTTCGCAATTCGGTGGAAGTGGTCCCATTGGCGAACCGGTCGATCACGATCACCATGGTGGGAAGAATGTTCAGTTCGTGCGAGCCGGACGGTTGCTCCGGAGCGGGAACTTCCACGCGAGTGGCCATGTGGGACGAGGTAGCGTTCTCGCTGTTGTTCCTCTCGCCCGCTGCGGGTGCGCTTGCAGCGGTGTTGACACGGGCCGCAGCCGGTGCGGGGCCAGGCGGAGATGGCCGAGGGCCGGGAGTGACAGTGGCAGAGGCGGTGGCCATTGCTGCAGGCGATGGCGTCATGGGCGGAGGCATGCTGGGCGGAGCCATGACCGTGTCCTGCGGCGCGGCCGGCAAGTCGGACTGGTGATCTGCGGAGGAAATTACCCGTGGTTGCTCAGCATTGGGGTCATGCGCGAACATCGCTCCATATACCTCAAGTGGATCCACTGGCTCCGGATGCAGACTGATGTGCGTCTGCATCCGTTCCACCAATGCAGGCAAGGAACGGGCCTTCTTGATCGAGCTGTAGTCGGTAGTGTAGGTGAAGTCCGCCGTGGCCTCGTCGAAGAACACCGCCCCGATCGGTTGTTCGTAGCTATAGGGCTCCTCATTGGTCTTGAAGGTCTCCAGGATGATCTCGAAAGGGAAACGGAAGGTCGCGTTCCGATAGGCATCCGGCACCCAGAGGTCGAACACGATCTCCTTGGTGGCGCAACCCTCGTGGGCCGCACGGATCAAATAGGTGGAAAGCAAGCCCAGGTCCAGTTTGAAATGATCTGAGGTGAGCGGTACTTCGAATGCATCGCCGAACTGGGGCATTACGGTTAAGCGGCTGTCCTGCCAGTCCGCTCCCTTAACGCGCAGTATACCGTCGGTGTAGAGCGTGCTTCCCTGCGCTTGCAATTCCCCACCCGCCAATATCGTCACCACGTAGGTGCCCAACAGCACGTTCCTGAAGATCATGACACGGGTGTTTGCAAAACGGAGGCCGCAGTACGGCCGCAGTTGATGCACCATGGTTTTGCTCGGAGAAAGTCCACGAATGGAAGGAAATGGGACGATCACCCTGAGAAATGGGAAGAAATATCCCGACCGGACGATGGATGGCATGGGCGATCCGTGCGTCGGAGCGATCAGGCATGGCATTGGCTGATGGATGTTTAAAAAATGGAACAGATGAACCCGATCAGATCCCTTCTTGCTATCCTTCTACTGAGCGTGTTCAATTGTGCAATGGCCGTTGCACCTGTGGAAAACACATACGATGTGGTCATCCTGCGCGTCGAGAAGGTGGGGCCTGAAGCCTTGGGTGCATCGGCTTCAGCAGGAACCGCTACCTACACACGCGTAGTGGCCCGTTCCGCCAACGAGGGAAGATTCTTGGTGGCCATACATTCAAATGCCGGTATCCTGCGCATGCAGGGAGCCTATTTGGATAGCACCTTGACGGTGGCGGATGGCATCTTCAAGTACTACCATCCCAACGGTCGTTTGGAAAGCACCGGAACCTTCACCGCAGGGATCAAATCAGGTACCTGGTTGCGGTATGGTCCCGACGGAAAGGAATTGTCGGAGCGGGTTTACACAGGCCGTTCCGTGGATGACCTTGTTCAGGGAACCGACCGCTCGCCCATGACGATAGGGGGTCCGCAACTGGTCGATCCTTCCACGGCTACGAACAAAAGGCGAACGGTGTCATCGGAGTTTTAACGTTCCGACAACCTGCTCGGCCCGAGGGCAAAAAATAGCCGCACATCCCTGAGTGATCTTTTCCAGCGAAAGGGAATTGCACTCCATTAAAAATGCGAGGGACGTAGCATACAGCTCACACCCGGTAGAATTTTCACGGCCGAACATCGGGCTGACAAGGGATGTTCCTTTTTGCAACTTGGAACCAGTGACCTGTGAAACCATTGAACATTCGACCCCATGGAACACAACGCACCTAAGCCCGCCCACCCCTATCGGCACTTTGCCTTGATGCTCGGCATCTCCTTCTTCATCATGTACGCCGTGATGTTCCTGAACGTAGCGGACATCGACCACATCTACATCAGCCTGAACCGTTTTTATATGGCGCTGCTGATGGTCTCCCCCATGGCTTTGCTGATGCTGCTGATGATGAAGCACATGTACACAAACCAGCGGAGGAACCGGATCATCGGCATCGGCAGCGTGGTGGTCTTCACTCTGGCGCTAGCCGGCCTGCGCAGCCAGACCGCGATCGGGGATGTCCAATACATGCGAGGCATGATACCGCATCATTCCTCGGCGATCCTTACAAGTACGCAGGCACAAATCAAGGACCCTCAGGTCCGTGAACTGGCCGATGGTATCATCAGCTCACAGCGGAAGGAGATCGCGGAGATGAAGGCGCTGTTGGAAAAGCTGGACCACTAAGCTGGTTCACGGGAGTATCCGCAGGCGCTTCACCAAGCCATTCGCGAACTCCCATTGATGGCGGACCTGGGTTTCGGAAAGGATATCAGCGTTCCGTTCGCGGCTCGTTTCCTTAACGGTGGCCACGGCATGCCCGTTGGGGTCCATCACCACATGAATGAGTTCCAGTCTTGTGTTCGTCAACTTCCATTGTTGACGCCAGTATTCCTCCACCTCTTCCACGCCGTGCAGCGTGCCCCCCTCAAGCTGGTCCGGCCATTCAACATCCGGTGCCAAGAGGTTCAATAAGGTGGTGAGGTCGCGTTCATTGAACGCCGCGTAAAAGTTTCGGAGCAGGTCTTCGGGATCCATCAAAGGCAATTGATAGGTCGTTAAACAGGAGGGCCAACATCCGAGCGAAATTTATCCGTGAAACCGTTTTCCGGGTTCCGCTGCGAACCGGACCCCACGGATGCGATGATCATACCATGGCGTAGCGGAGCAGTAGCTTGGACAGGACCTTGGGGGATCCAATGGTGACAGCGATCACGCCATACGCGCTTCTCAAGTCGCTTCACCCGTACAAATAGCGTTGAGCGTGGAATTAAGGGATCATGGAGAATCTGGTACAACCGGTTTCTCCAATGGGGTACTGGTTGCCCAACTCGCATTTTGTTGGCGTGTAGCTTTTGTTTTGATTGAACACGGCCCTTCGAGAACCTCAGGGACCGTGTGAAGGAAACCGGTGGCTGAGGCACTCGAAGCCCCGGTTTCAATCAAAGGTCGTAGCTGCGGTTCCGAACAAATGTTGAAATGAACACGGCCCTTCGAGAACCTCAGGGACCGTGTGAGGGAAACCGGTGGCTGAGGCACTCGAAGCCCCGGTTTCAATCAAAGGTTGATTGAACAAGTTGGTTGATTGAACACGGCCCTTCGAGAACCTCTGGGACCGTGTTCACCTCAGGACCTCAGGGACCGTGTTCACCTCAGAGCTCGTGTTCATCTTGATCTCCGGGTATCGTGTCCTCTCCTCATCTTCAACACTCCCGCACGTGTGCCAGACCCGCGTTAATTATCCGCGTTCAGTTTCAAGGTATAGATATCCTCCCTTCTATCTATCAAGTTCTGCACGCTACCGCGGTAGTGGAGGTCCTTCAAGAGGCCGAGGTCCACATCCACCACCAGCACCATTTCGGTGTTGGTGGTGGCTTCGCCCTTGATGCCCGTGGCGGGGAAGGCAAAGTCACATGGCGTGAATACGGCACTTTGGGCGTACTGGATATCCATGTTCCTCACCTTGGGCAGGTTGCCCACACTGCCTGCGATGGCCACAAAGCACTCGTTCTCCACGGCCCGTGCCATGGCACATAAGCGCACACGGGAAAAGGCGTTCTGCGTATCGGTGAGGAAGGGGATGAAAAGGATCTGCATGCCCTGTAGCGCCAACAGCCGCACCAGTTCGGGGAATTCGCAATCGTAGCAGATCACCACACCCACCTTGCCGCAATCGGTATCGAACACGCGCACCTGCCTTCCGCCTTGGATGCCCCAGGCCAACTTTTCGTTGGGCGTGATGTGGACCTTCTCGTAGCGCTCCCAGCTTCCATCGCGACGGCAGAGGAAGCCCATGTTGTACAGCACGCCGTTCTCCAGCAAGGGCATGCTGCCGCTCACGATGTTCACGTTGTACTTCACTGCGGCCCTGATCATGAAATCCCGGATGGGGATGGTGTGCTCGGCCAAGCTGCGGATGGCCTGTGCCTCGCTCTGGTCATCATACATGGCCATCAACGGTGCATTGAAGAGCTCGGGGAAGACGGCGAAATCGCTTCCGTAGCCGCTGACCACCTGGAGGAAGAAATCCAAATGCTCAAAGAGGCCATCGATGCCGTTGTAGTTGCGCATTTGCCACTGCACCAGACCCAAGCGTACGCTGCGGCCCCAGCTGCCCATCTCCCGGTCATCGTGGTAGATGTTGTCCCACTCCATCAGGGTGGCGTACTCCAAGGAATCCACGTCGTTGGGCATGTAGCCCTTCAACAGGCGCATCACGTGGAAATCGTTGGAGAGCTGGAAGGAGAGCACCGGATCGTGGATGGTCTTGTTGCGGACCTTGGCGATGTATTGTTTGGGTGTGAGCTTATCGGCGTACTTGTAATAGTTGGGTATGCGCCCGCCGAACATCACCGAGCGCAAATTGAGGTGTTCGCAGAGTTCCTTGCGCGCCTCGTACAAACGCCTGCCCAAGCGCATGCCCCGGAATTCCGGATGGACGAACACCTCGATCCCATAGAGCACGTTGCCATTGGGGTCGTGGGTGGAGAAGCTGTAATTGCCCGTGGCCTTGAGGTAGGTATGGTCGAAGCCCAGCTTATCGATGTCCACGATGATGGTGAGCGCCGCGCCGGCCAACCTTCCATTTACGAAGGCGCCGAGCTGCCCTGCGGGGAAGAGCTGCACCAGCTTGGCGATGGTCTCCCGTCTCCACATCCCTCCGGCCCATTCCGGATAGGCGGCGCTCATGGCGGATGCCAGGTCCTCGTAGGCATCCATGGTCAATGGCCGGATCTCCACTTTCTTCGATGTGCTCCTCTTCTTGCTCATTTGCGCTTGCGCGGGTTGGTACGCCCTTTTTCTTCAGCGGGGTCGGCGGTGATGGCCACCTCGTATTGCTGCCCCTTAAGTTTCACTTTCAGCCAGTTCTCCAGGCGTGCGATCTCAGCGGTATCGGGGTATTGCTTGAAATGCGCGGTGACCACCTTGGGATGCTTCATGCTCGCACTGTCCGGTGCGGGAAGGTCCGCCACGGCCAGCCAGCGCAGGCCGGGATGCGATGCGATCGCTTCTTCCATGATCTGCTCCCTGCGCATACGGATATGGGAGAGGCTGTCGGTGAGCGCCCCCAGCCGGCCCAAGAGCACGCGCTGATCGTCGAGCCTGCGTTGCATGCCTTCGTCCTTCACCCGCTGTTCCTCATCCAGTTCGGCCAAGGAAAGTCCGGTCCGGATCTGGAGATCCGCATCGGGGATGCCGTAGATGGCCAGGCGGCTCCTCATTTCCTCCTGTATCTCCTCGCTGATGCCTGTGCCCAGGTAGGTGAGCGAGATGCTCTTCCCCTTCGGATCGATCTTGCGCTCCATCAGAAAGTTCCTTGGCACCGTACACTCGTACGCGATGAATTCCTCGGCCTTGTGGGTGAAGGTATTTTCCTTCACCAGCAGATAGGCCAGGTAAATGCTGGGTACCACGGTGACCAGTACAATAACAGTGGTGTACCGACGAATGTTCTTGGCGAGCTGGGCATTCTCCAGGATGCGCACGGGATAGCCCAACCAGCGCACGGTGAAAAGCGCCGCGATGCTGATGAAGACCGAATTGATGAGGAAGAGGTACATGGCCCCTGCGAAGTAGGACCAGTTAAAATGCGCCAACCCGTAACCGGCGGTACAGAGCGGTGGCATCAGTGCAGTGGCGATGGCCACACCCGGCACCACGTTGCCCCGTACTTTCTCCTTGCTGGCCACGGCGATGATGCCAGCGAAGCCGCCCGAAAGGGCGATGAGCACATCCCAGATGGTGGGGCTGGTACGTGCGAGGATCTCCGAGTGCGCTTCGCTCAGCGGGCTGATGAAGAAATAGAATGCGGAAGTGGCCACACTTACCGCCACGGCAAAGGCAATGTTCTTCAGGGATCGGCGCACCAGCCAGAGGTCCATTACGCCGAGGCCGGCACCCACACCCATAATGGGACCCATCAAGGGGGAGATGAGCATGGCACCGATGACCACCGCCGTGGAGTTCACATTGAGGCCCACCGATGCGATCAGGATGGCGAAGACCAGGATCAGCAGATTGGTGCCTCGGAACACCACACCTGCCGATATGGCCTCCATGGCCTTCTGCGGCTCTTCGGCATCCACGCCGAGGCGCAGGTAATTCAGCAGTCGGTCCAGTGGCATCATGGGCGCGAAGTTGCACAGAAATCAACCACGTGGTGCTTGTTCGAATGCCCCCGTCAGAATATGATGAACGCCCTGCGGGTATAATGCGATCAACGAATCACGCTCCGATGGCGATGGTATGGAATGTTGAGCGAGAAGCTCCCAAAGGGGATTCGCCGTTCAGCTTCCATTGGCCCGTGGGCGCAGGAGGTTAGCCTGACGGTGCGTGAGGGTTGCATGGCCCTCATATCCCAGACCTTGAATCGCATTACTTTGCCCCTGCGCCCCTGCCCGGCCCGGCCCCGTTCCCATGAAAGACGTCATCTTCCACTTAGGCAGCTACGACCTGACCGTAGGCCACCTCGTATGGGCCTTGGTCACGGTATTGATCGCCATGCTGCTGCTGCGCTTGGTGAAGGTGGGCATAGCGCGCCGCGCAAAGGGCGACAAGGACCAACGCACCCGCCTGCATTCCGCCTACTTGCTCGTGAAATACCTGGTGTGGGTGGCCACCATCATTATCGTACTGCAGGTACTGGGCATGAACATTACCTTCCTGGTAGCTGGTTCCGCGGCGCTTCTGGTGGGCTTGGGCATCGGTATCCAGCAAACCTTCAACGACATCATTTCCGGCGTTTTCATCCTCATGGAAGGTACCATCATGGTGGGTGATGTGCTCGAAGTGGAAGGCCTGGTGGGCCGCGTAACGGAGATCAACCTGCGCACGTCCACCATCTTTTCGCGTGACGGCATGAACGTGATCGTGCCCAACCACCGCTTCATCAACGAGAACGTGGTGAACTGGAGCCAATGCACTGGAGACACGCTTCCGCTTGCAGGTGGGCGTTTCCTACGGTTCGGACCCTCGGGAGGTGGAGCAGATCCTGTTGGGTTGTGCCAAGGACCACCCCGATGTGCTGACCAATGATCCCGCGCACGCCGTGGAGGTGCGCTTCATCAATTTCGGGGACAACGCGTTGGATTTCGAACTGCTCTTGTGGAGCCGCAACATCTTCTTGGTGGAACAGACCAAAAGCGATCTGCGGTACCGCATCCTGGAGCGCTTCCGCGAGGCCGGCATCTCCATCCCCTTCCCCCAGCACGACGTGCATATCATTCCGCCCAAGGCCTGACCGCACGCACGGACCGCGGAAATGCACGGGCATGCTGCCTTCTTCCGGCCATGTTCCCTGCGATCGGGGGAAGGAGGCAGGGCAACCCTACTTTAGCCCTATGCTGCGTGACCTGCTTGTGATCGAAACCGCCGGGGTACTTGCCGGACCTGCCGTGGGAATGTTCTTCGCCGAATTGGGCGCACGCGTGGTGAAGATCGAAAACCCATCGGCTGGCGGTGATGTCACCCGCCGATGGAAGCTCCCGGAAGAGGATCCGAGCTCGCCGGTGAGTGCCTATTTCAGCAGTGTGAACCACGGCAAGGAACACCTCCATCTCAACCTGAAAAGCGCCGAGGGCCGTAAGGATTTTGATGCCTTGCTGGCAAAGGCCGATGTGCTGATAAGTAACCATATGGCCCAGGATGCGGAAAAACTGGGGCTCACTCGCGACCGTCTCCGCGCCCTGAACCCCACCCTCATCCATGGCCACATCCGTGGATACGCCGATGATGCGGCACGCCCCGCCTATGACGTGGTGCTCCAAGCCGAGACCGGCTACCTGAGCATGACGGGTACGGACCCCGAGCACTTGGCAAAATTGCCCGTGGCCGTCATCGACATACTCGCCGCCCACCAACTGAAGGAAGGATTGCTGCTGGCACTGCTGCACAAGGCCCGAACAGGGCTGGGTGCGTACGTGGAGGTCTCCTTGGAGGAAGCAGCACTCACCGGGCTGGTGAACCAGGCCACCAATTGGCTGATGGCCGGCCATGTGGCGCGGCCGTTGGGCACCTTGCACCCGAACATCGCCCCTTACGGCGAAGTGTTCCGCTGCGCGGACGGGGAACAGCTGGTATTGGCGGTGGGGAGCGATGTCCAGTTCACGAAGCTTTGCCAAATACTGGATCTACCGGACCTGACTTCGGATCCAAGGTTCATCACCAATGCCGACCGCGTGCAGCATAGAAACGCGTTGGCGGCGGAACTGACCCCGGCCATGGCTGCAATACCAAGGCCCGAACTACTGGACAGCCTCCTACAGGCCGGCGTACCGGCAGGCGCAGTAAATACGATCGACCAAGCGCTCTTCTCTCCTGCGGCCAAACGCATGACGCTGGAGGAAGTGATAGAGGGCGTGCGCACGGTGCGCATCAGGGGGAATGCCTTCCGGAGCGAGCACTACTAACTGACTGGCCACTCTCAAGGCTCAAGACTCCGGACTCACGGACTCCTGACTCATAGACTCCAACTCAAGCTCCGCTCTTCCGCTCGCGCTTCAACGCTGCCGCGACCAGGTGTACCAGCTTTCCCGCCTCCTCCTTGGTCAGACCTCTGCCGAATGCCACCTTCTTTTCGTGGTATTCAAAGCCCAAGCGTTCGGCACCGCGGGTCCAGAAGGAATCGCTCATCTGCCACTTCCACGAGGTTTCGTCCATGTTCAACAGGCCGAAGCGTTTGATGTTCGCGATGAAATAACGGTTCGCTTTCCCGAGCCGAAAGAGGCTGTCCTTGATGGTGAGTTCACCTTCCTGCACCCTCCAAAGTTCGAATCCTTTCAACCGCCAAAGCACCACGAGCAGCACCCGTATCTCGAAGTAGATCCAGAAGGCAAGCAGGATGATCATGGGGACGAACATGTCCTTCTCCACGCCTCGAGAGAACTCATGGATGAACACATAGCCGCATGCCGTCCAGGCCAGCAGCCAAGCAATGAGCAGGAAAACCTTGGAGCGAGGCAGACGATTGCTGATCACCACGCTCAGTCCACCTTCCCACTGTTGATAGCTGACGCGATCACTGATGAACTCCATTCGCTTTCACTTGATCCACTACCTCTTGGTAAAGTGCTTCATAAATGGGCAGGACACGGGTGATATCGAACTGCTCCGCAGCGCTCCTTGCTCCTTTGCGGTACTTCGCCAAGGTCATATCATCCTTTAGTATGGCCAATGCATTGGCCGTCATCCGGGCGGTATCCCCCACGTCGTTCATCAAGCCGGAAACCCCCTCTTCCACCACTTCGGAAAGTCCTCCGGCGTTGGTGCTTACCACTGGCACCCCACAGGCCATGGCTTCCAGTGCCGCCAATCCGAAGCTCTCGGTCTCACTGGCCAGCACGAAGAGGTCGCAACTCGCCAGCACCGCCTCTGGATCGGTCATCTTTCCCAGGAAGAGCACATCATCACAAGTGCCATTGGCGCGGCACATGGCTTCCGCTGCATGGCGGTCCGGCCCATCGCCGATCAGGAGCAGCCGCGCGGGCATCTCCTTCCGGACACCCAGGAAAACGGTGAGAATATCCAACACCCGCTTCACCGGCCTGAAATTGCTGACATGTACCAAGAGCCGCTCCCCTTTGGGCGCAAAGCGCTTCTGTAACTCCTGGTCCATCTTCGCCGCATAGCGATCCATGCGGATGAAATTGGGGATCACCTGGATGTCGCGTTTTACCGGAAAGTGCTCGTAGGTTTCTTTCCGCAAGCTCTCGGAAACAGCGGTGACCGCATCGCTATGCTCAATGGCAAAAGTGATCACGGGCTCGAAGCTGGGGTCGCGGCCCACCAAGGTGATGTCCGTACCATGCAACGTGGTGATGAAGGGAATACGGATGCCTTGGGCCTTCAGGATCTGTTGTGCGAGCCATGCCGCGGAAGCATGCGGAATGGCGTAGTGCACATGCAGGAGGTCGAGCCGTTCATGTTGCACAACATCCACCAACTTGCTCGTGAGCACCAGTTCATACGGTTGGTAATCGAACAGCGGATAATCGCTCACACGCACTTCGTGATAGAAGATGTTGGCCATGCCGCTACCTAGGCGCACGGGCCTGTCGTAGGTGATGAAATGCACGATATGGCCTTCCTCGGCGAGTGCAAGTCCCAATTCCGTGGCCACCACCCCCGAACCGCCGAAGGTGGGATAACAAACAATTCCGATGCGCATGGATGTGTTCTTCAATAAGGGTCGCAAAGGTCGGCAGCACCCGGGGAACGGGGAAGCAAAACTCATGGAACCCTTGTGGGGCCACCCAGATCACACAGAACGCGGTTGAAGGAAGCCCTCCGGCCTT
>JAHBUL010000005.1 GCA_019638085.1 Flavobacteriales bacterium
GCTATTATTCGTCAACTCTTAAAAATTCTCCTGCCATATTAAAGACAAGCACAAGGTTGTTGTTAAGTTGAACCTCTTGATTACCTAATTGAAGTTCCCATCCTATGATATAATATGTAGAGTAGTTTGAATTTACATAGGAAAGAATGTTAGTCGGAATAACACTGTCAGGTAGTTTTGTAGTCCCGTCAATATCTATGATTTCCTTTTGCTTGTTAAATTCTAATTTAACACCACAGGATAAAGTAATTTCATACATTTCCTCATTTTCATCATTCTCTTTAATTGTCTTTGAAATGGAACAATTTGGGAAGTGAGCTGAAACATAGTTTTTGATTTCAGTCGGAACATTTTGTTCGGGGATAACAGTCTCTTTGTCACACCCAGTCATAAAGAGTAGTGATAAAACTACTGCTGCTATTGTCATTAAGTTTTTCATAATTCCAGTTTTTAAATTTTACGCTACTCTTTTATGGATTTTCGCAAACTCCTTTTATTCAAATTTAGTAATATTTCTTGTATAGTGTCTCCTTAGCTTGCAGGTAACGGTTTTAATAAAGCTAGTGCGGCTTTCCGGAATTTTGAAAGTACCGAAAATTTTCTTTTTCAGACGACTTGGTCAACCGAAGACGTAATGGCCGCATTAGCTTTATTTTTTGTTACCCGCTGGCTTTTTTTCTTTTTTATTCAATCGATTCTAGAGTCAATCGCTTTGACAAGTTCAAGTCGGTTCTCATAAAATACCTTTGGGAAATCAAGTTCTGGATCTCCGTTCATCCTTTTGTTCTCTGCGAAATAATTTCGAAGTCTTAGCAGGTCGTCAAAAGTCCTGGCGTATAGAAACCTGTCTTTGATCGGAATTTTATAGAAGTACAAGTCTGGGTCGAAGTCAATTTTCTTGTTCAGTCCGCAAGAACTGCAGATTGCCAATCCTTTTCCTCCGATTTGAATTTTGTAGGTCCAAGTTTTCTCGTCAGCGTAGAAGGCTGCCCTTTTTCTGCATTTCGGACAAATAATGTCGATATCGGGATTTTTCATCGTTTGGTCAGCTTGCGGGTAACGGGCCGGCGATAAAACAAGTTGCCGAAGGCAATTTGCCCGAAGGGCGTAGTGACCGAAGGGAACGAAGTTTTATTGCCTGTTGGGCGCTGTTAAATGGCGCGTAACCACAGCGTTTCTTTTCCCGGCCGATTCTCTTCTCTATTTGCATTGAGCGGCACTCATTAAGGGGAGTTGGTTGATTCTCTTTATTTTCAATTACCCCAATCTATTCCATCAAAACCAAGAGACCTTATTTTTCGCCTTTAAGAACTTAGTATTCCCAAGTTATAGATCAGCATAATAAAACCGTAATCCATCTTGAAATGGTTGTCAATTACAAATTAGCAATTTAACATCCCAAGCACTTTTAATGCGTCACTTAAAGCTCTTACATCATGCGTACGGATGTAATCCACACCCATATAGCTTATATAAATTTCAGCAGCCAGGGTCGCTGGCGTTCGCTCGTTGACTCCTCGCCCAACAATAGTTCCTAAAAAAGATTTCCGAGAAACCGAAACAAGAATTGGTAATTTAAAGTATTCTTTTACTCGAAAAATATTTTTCAAAACATATATTGACGTTTCTGGGTTAGAGCCTAAGAAGAAACCCATCCCTGGGTCTAAAATAATTCTTTCGGATGAAACGCCTGAATTTTGAAGTGAATTTATTCGTTGCGAAAAGAAATCAATTATTCCATTAAATATATTTTCGGGAACAGTTTCGATTACTTGGGCTTTCCCAAGCCGCTGTATGGAATGCATAACAATGAGTTTGCAATTAGATTCTGCCAATTCAGGATATAATTCTGCGTATGGAAACCCTTGAATGTCATTTAAATAGTGGACATTCTTTTTTAAAAAATATTTTTGAACTTCGGGTTTGAATGAATCAACAGAAACTGAAATATTTTGAGAATGCAATTTGTCGATGACATCATTTAAACGGATTATTTCCTCATGAGGCTTTACTTCTTTTGATTCAGGATTACTGGAAGCGGCTCCTACATCAATTATGTCAGCGCCATCCTTAACAAGTAGAAGTGATTTCTCTATAGCTTTATCATAATTTAAATAAAGGCCGCCATCTGAAAAGCTGTCTTCAGTAATGTTTACTACACCTAGTATTGTAGGCTTTTTTAATTTCATATGTTTTTTCACTTTAATTGCCTTTTCTATTCTGCTCTGTCTGTGGTTTTATTTCATATCTTTTTAATTTAATTCGCGGATTATTGTTTCCCTAAACTGTGCCGCTCGTCTTTTGTTTTTATATTTCTCGGCCGGGCTATTTATTTAACGCGCCATTTAATTGCGCCCAACTAGTCGGTTGTAACTACAGTGGGGTTTATTTCCGGACTTGGTTTGTGCTTGGAGTGGTTACTATCATACTATTGGGGCACGTAAAGCCCAGTAGGCATTTAGATGTCCAAGTCCTCCAGCGGGCTGCGGATCTTACCCAAGGCTTTGGTGCTGACATGCGTGTAGATCTCGGTGGTTTTGCTCGAACTGTGCCCTAACAGGGTTTGAATATAGCGCAGGTCGGTTCCTTTTTCCAAAAGATGGGTGGCGAAGGAATGCCGGAGCGAATGGACGGTGGCCGGAGCGGTAATGCGCGCCTTGGCTTTGGCCTGCTTGAAAATGGCTTGGACACTGGTGGCCGAATAGGCTCCTCCGCTTTGGCCTTCAAAGAGAAAGACCTTGGGCCGGTACTCAGCTAGGTACAGGTCCAATCGTTCAAGGACTTTGGGACTGAGCACGGTGATGCGGTCCTTCTTTCCTTTTCCGCCCCGGACCACGATCTGATGGCGCTCCGGAATGATGTTGCTGCGTTTTAGGCTGATCAATTCGCCGAGCCGAAGGCCGGCGGAATAGATCAGCATAAGTATGCATTGGTGCTTGAGATTGTCTACGGAACGAAGAATGGATGTTACCTCTGCTTCGCTTAGCACGTTTGGCAGCTTCCGTTCGGAGCGCGGTCGCTCAATGAACTTTACTCGGTGAGCATCGCCCATTACATCCTTGTAATAGTAGCGAACGGCATTCACCACTTGGTTCAGGTAGCTGTTGCTCACCTTGCGCGCGGAGGCCAAGTGATGCTGATAGCGCTCGATGTCCTCTGTTCGGATATCGTTCGGATGTTTTCCGGGAAAGTGCTGGAAGAATTTCTTGGTGGCGCTCAGGTATGTGTTGATCGTCCGCGGGCTGTAGCGAGCGATCTCCAATTTTTGCTGCATGCGTTGCAGTGCTTCCGCAATGTCGGCGCTCAGTGGCACTTCGGCCGGTTGGGGCAGTTTATCGCCTTGTGTCCTTATTTCAGGCTTCGCTGGAGTGGGAGCACTTTCGGCCTTCTTGAACAGGGCATCCGCATTCACCCATGCTTGGCCCTTGTAAGCAGCGAAGATGGCTTTCATGCTGGTGCTGCCGTTCTCCACATGCCAACACTTATAGGTTTTGCTCCATTGAGCACCGATGGACTTGGCGGTGGCGATCAGCTGGCTGTCGTATGGAAAGCGCAAGGCGATCCGGCGCTGGCCGTTGTGGTCCAGCGCTTCCAGGTTCACGGTTTTCCGATCGACGGACTTTTCGTCGGGCATGGTGCGATCAAGATACACTGCCGCAGCTTGATCAGAACAGTGGGGAAGGTGTGCAGTTGCACGGACCAGGCCTTCCCCGGTTCTCTCCTTTTCGGAAGGAGGAAATGGATCCAGCGGTATGCCTACAGCACCGCCACCACTTCTTCCAACTTCACACCACGAGACCCCTTCACCAGCACCAGCAAACCGGTGGGATGTGAGGCCTTCAACGCCTCCACGGCTCCGGCCACGTTCGGAAAGCGCCGAAAAGCCACCTCTGGTGCGGCCTTCATGAACTCCTCTCCCACAAGGATCGCATCCAGCCCGATCTTTTGCACGAGGTGAACGATGGCCTCGTGTTCCGCCAAGCTGGTGGCTCCCAACTCACGCATGTCACCGAGGATGGTCAGCTTTTTCCGGTTGCTGCGCAGGTTCTTGAAGTTCTCCAAGGCTGCGGCCATGCTCGTGGGGTTGGCGTTGTAGGCATCCAGCACCAACTGATTGCGGCCGGTCTCCTTCAGTTGTGAACGGCTATTCGCTGGTACGTATTCATCGATGGCGTTGATGATGTCGTTGTCGTCCACATCGAAGTGGCGACCGATCGCCACGGCTGCCAAGGCGTTGGGCAGGTTGTATCCGCCCACGAGCTGCGTTTTCCCGTGCCAGCGGCCTTCGCGCTGCGCATCCTCGAACATGAAATGCATGTAGTGGCTTTCGCCTTCCTCTTCGGCCCCGCGCACATCGCAATGCGGGCCGATGCCGTAGGTCACGCGGTCCAGTCCTTCACTTTCGGTCATCAGGAGCGGGTCGTCGCCGTTGACGAATGCGATTCCGCCGTGGGTGCGCAGCCAGTTGTAGAGTTCGGTCTTGGTGCGCACCACGCCTTCCAGGGATCCAAAGCCTTCCAGATGTGCTTTGCCGATGTTGGTGATCAGTCCGTGCGTAGGCTCCGCGATGGCGCAGAGCTCCGCGATGTCACCGCGTTTACTCGCACCCATCTCGATGATGGCAAGCTGGTGCTCCGGTTCCAGCTTCAGCAGGGTGAGCGGCACACCGATGTGGTTGTTCAAGTTCCCCTCCGTGGCCAAGGTGGAACGGTTCTGCTCCAGCACGGCATGCAGCAACTCCTTGGTGGTGGTCTTTCCGTTGGTGCCGGTGATGCCGATCACGGGGATGTCCAAGGTGCGGCGGTGCTCAAGGGCCAGCTCCTGCAGTGCTTTCAACGTGTCGGCTACCAGCACGTAGCGCTCGTCCACGGCTACGACCGGATCGTCCACTACGGCATTGGCGCATCCTTGCTCCAAGGCCTTGGCAGCAAAGGCATTGGCGTTGAAGTTCGGGCCGCTCAGCGCGAAGAATATGCCTCCGGGCAAGGGCTTGCGGGTATCCGTGCAGATGCCCGTGGAGGAGAGGAAGAGGGAGTGGAGGTCGGGCATGGAGGCGGATCAGCAGCTCGGCCGCGGACCTACCTGCCGGCAGGCAGGAGCGCGGGGGTGCAGAGAAACTTAATAGGTGATGGAATCATGGTGACTAGTGAATGGACGACTGCCACTGCCGAATACCTCCGGCGTTTTCTTGACATGGCAACGCCTGACAACCGACAACGAACAACCGACAACTGGACCCCAAAGAAAAGGCCCCGACAGTTTCCATGCTGCGGGGCCCTTCCGGATTCAATTGAAGATCACTTGTTCAGTTTCTTCCTGCGCTTATCGTCGCCGAGACCTACTGGACTGCCGACGCGCGTCATGGCGCAGCGGAAGCCGATGGTGGCGGTGCTTTGGCGCTCATCCAAGAAGCGTCGGGTGCCGGGGTTGGCCCAGTAGATCCGATCCGCCCAGCTGGCACCCTTGTATACGCGGGCATGGTCGTTGATCAGTGTGGTCTTACCCCAGTCATACATCGGATTGCCTTCTTTGTCCGGTTGCTCGTAATAGATGCTGCTTTCCAGATCACCGTCCACAAAATCGATGTTATCCGATTGTCGGTAGTTCCGACGGTCGATGTTCTCCTCCACGGTCACCCTCCGCTCTTTCAGGTCGCCGGGCTGCTGGGTCTGGTATTCGCTGAGGCCAGCGAGCAGCTTGGGGCAGATCTCCAGATCTTGTGCCTTGATCATGTCCACCATGTCCTGCACGAGTTGGTTGGCCGGATCGAACTTGCGGGAATTGTTGAGTTCCACGGCCTGCTCGATCTTCACCATCAGGTTGTCGATCAGTGTGGCTTCCTCTTCCGAAGCACGGCCCTGCATTTTCTCCTGGAACTGGGTCAGCCAGTACTGGATGCCGTCAATGTCATAGATCACCTTGTCGTACTTGTCGGCAATGGCACCATCGCTGTTCAGTACCTTGGTCTTGAAGACGTTGCCGCGGAAAGGCTGAAGGCCGTTCACATCCTCGAAGCTGAGCGGGCGGTATACGTCCATGGTCCATTCGCTCACGTTGCCGGCCATGTTGTACAGTCCGTAATCGTTGGGCCAGTAGCTGAACACCGGTGCCGTGATGTCGGCGTTGTCATTCAGGCTTCCGGCCACTCCCATATAATCACCCCGACCACGCATGAAGTTGCCGCGGAAATCCCCGAAGAAGGCACCGCCTTTTTTACGGTTATCGTAGCGGACGAAGTGGCCATTCCATGGATAGACGCGACGTTCCACGATGCGCTCATCCACGGTGTTCCCCACCAAGCCGTAGGCGGCGAATTCCCACTCCGCTTCGGTAGGAAGCCTGTAGCGTGGCAGCATGATACCATCTTCCATGCGCACGTTACGGGTGTCGCGGTTCGGGTTGAAGTCCTGTATGCCATCCACCTTCTTGCCGCTCTCGTATTGGCCCGCCAAGTAGCTATCCGATGTGAAGTGGTCCTCGTTGATCTGGTTCGGGTAGTGCTCGAAAAGACCTTCACGGATCAGGATGGCCTCGTTCACACGGTCGCCACGCCATGCACAGAAATCATTCGCTTGCAACCAGTTCACACCCACTACCGGATAATCGCGGTAAGCCGGGTGGCGGAGGTAGTATTCCACTTTCGGCTCCATGAAGGCGAGCTTGCTGCGCCAGACCAAGGTGTCGGGCAGGGCCTTCTTGTAGATCTCCGGATAATCCGCGCCATAGACGCGATCCAACCAGTAGAGGTATTCGCACCAGTGCAGGTTGGTCACCTCGGTCTCATCGATATAGAAGGAGGAGACGGTGACCGTACGGGGGATGTTGTTCCATTCGTGGGTAAGGTCGTCCACGATCCGACCCATGGTGAACTGGCCACCTTCCACAAGTACAAGTCCGGGGCCGGTCTCCTGATCCTCGAACATCGCTTTCTCAAAACCTCCGTTCTTGGAGTCGTTGTAGTTCCAACCCGTGGAGGTGCTCTGTTCGAACCGGCAACTGCTGAGCAGTATGGCGGAGCAGGCGAGCAGGCCCAGGTTCCGTGTCAGGTCCTTCATGTTCATGGTTCGTTGCAGGTTGCTTCTTCTTAGAACGTCGGACAAGGTACTGTGCGTACCCGGCGACGCTTCTTCTTGCAGTCGAATTGCAGGGTGAGGCTGATCTCGTGCGAGCCTGCTGTGGCGGTGGTTAGCTTGCTCGTGGTCACGTCGTAGCTATAGCCGAACTTCAAGTGGTCCGTATGGAAGCCGATGAGCGCGATGAACGCATCCTTGGATCGGTACCAGACCCCTGCCATGATCGGTCCATGGTCCACATAAAGTCCGAGGTTCAACTGCCGGAACGCAGCTTGTTGCTGGTATAGTATGTTCGGGGAAAGCTTGGTCTTGGGCTCGCCGTACTTGCCGCGCATGCCCAAGGGGATGGCAGCACCACCATGGGCGGTGATCTTCATGGGCATCTTGCTCGTTCCTACGATCAGGGACTCGTTTGGTTCGGTCAGGTGGTGTGCGGCGAAACCCACGAAGAAGACATCTGTGTATCCCAGGAACCCGGCCGAGAAGTCGGCGTTGCCCACGCTGCCCCCCCGGGGCACGTCGTTGGTAGCATAGATGAAGCCGCGACGCGGGTCGATCTGGTCCCCGAAAGTGAGCTTGTTCCAATCCAAGGATTTCTGGAAATAGGTGGCTTGGAAACCGGCCTTGATGGAGAATTTACGGCTCACAGCCTGAGTATAGGAGTAGATACCACTGACCGTGGTGGTGTTCAATGTACCCTTACCTGCTTGGTCGCTGGTGACCAGCAGCCCGAGCCCGCCCATGATGCCACGAACGTCCTGATCATAGCTCGCACTGGTGGTAACGAAGGTGCCGGTGAGCGCTGGCCATTGATTACGGTAATTCAGCGATACACGCGGGCAACGTGCTGTACCTGCAAACGCCGGGTTCAGGTACAAGGGGTTGGCGTAGAACTGCGTGAACTGAGGGTCCTGCGCGAACGCGGAAAGAACTCCTAAGAGACTCAGTGCCAGCCCGAGGGAGACACTTCTGCCGGTCCATATTCTCATGCTACAGGATCGTTCATTGCCGTTTGAGACCGCCAAGTATACGTAGCGTACCGCAGTTCGTTGTTATTGTCCTCGCAATAAGAACCCGTGAAGGTCGTTGACGGTTTGTCCTGAGTTGAACGGGCCGAAGGTATACTTTCGCTCCGATCCTGGAGAAAACTGACATCGATACAACATATGCGCGCCCTCCTTGGCCTTCTTCTTTTTTCCTCCATTACCGCTTCCGCCCAGCAGCCCAACGCTACGCGGGGGACTACGGGCGCTGAAAAAAATAAATTACAGGAGGAAAGGATCAGGGTGGAACAGGCCAAAGCACCCGTTCTGCCGCCGTGGTGGGACAAGGCCATTTTTGATGGCGACCGAAAGGACCTGCCGCTGATCCATGAGCAGCGCGATCTTTCCTGGGGTACCACCGGCTTCACCGCCCATTTGGCCGATGAACAATGGGAGACCTTGAATGCGGAACAACTGGCCAAGTTGCCGGGCATCGGCGATCCCGGCCCCGTTCCGATCATTCATACCAACCTCGGTACCGCGCGTAAACGACCACACGCCGTGGTGGATATTGAACCCTATCGCCGCAACCCGGCCACCGGGCAGATCGAGCGGCTCAGCACCTATCGGCTCTCCATTGTGGAGGAACACGGGCCGAGAAGTTCTGCCAGGTCCGCAGACTATCCCGATCATTCCAAGCTGGCCAATGGCGATTGGTACCGGTTCACGGTGCCCAAGGACGGGGTGTACGAGCTCACGTACCAGTTCCTGCAACAGTTAGGGGTGGACGTGGCCAACCTATCGTCGGATGCCATCAATGTGTATGGCAATCACGCGGGTATGCTGCCATTCACCAACCTGCCCCATCTGCCCACCGACCTCTTGCAGAACGCCGTGCTGGTGGAGGATGGCGGTGATGGCGTTTTCGGGCCCGGTGATCGGATCCTTTTCTACGCCAGCGGGGCCATGCGTTGGACGCGCAGCAGCGATGGCAAGCGCTTCAACCATGTGAAGAACTTCTATTCGGACTCGGCCAGCTATTTCATCGGTATCGGTACGGATGCGCCCAAGCGGATCGCTCCCGCCCAGCTAAGTGATGGCCCTGCCACGGACGAGATCACCGTGTTCAACGATCGCCAAGTGATCAATAATGATGGGATCAACCTCATCAAGTCCGGGCGTGTCATGTTCAGTGAGGTGTTCGACCAGGTGACCAGCTATAACTACAATTTCAGCTTGCCCAATGCCCATGCAGGAGATACGACCTGGCTGCAGGTGAATGCATTGGGGCGATCGATCGGCGGGGCCAGTTCCTTTACGGTGCAGGCCGGCGGGGTCAGTCGGACCATTCCGGTGCCGGCCGTAGGTACCAGCGAAACGGCCCCTTACGGCGAATATGTGAGCGCGATCCTGGGTGTACCCAACTCCGGTTCCACTTTGCCCATTTCCGTGTCCTACTCCAAGTATGACCCGATCACCTCGTTGGGTTTCATGGATTATTTGGAAGTGAATGCCCGTCGTGACCTGCGTATGGCCGGTGACCAGATGATCTTCCGGGACCTGAGCAGCGTCGGGCCTGGACGGGTGGGCAATTACACGCTGGACCAAGCCGGGGCGGTGCAGCACATCTGGGAGATCAGCTCACCCACGGATGTGCGCGAAGTGCAGGCCCCGTTGAACGGCAACCAGCGCAGTTTCATGGCGGCCGCGGACAGCCTGCGCGAATTCATCGCTTTCAAAGGGACAGGGCTGCTGCAGCCAGTGGCCATCGGCGCGGTGGCTGCCCAGGACCTGCACGCTACACCTCTCCCGATGGACCTGGTGATCGTATGTCCTCCCCAATATCTCGGTGAGGCCGGGCGCTTGGCCCAGCGGCGCATGGAAGAAGGGCTTACCGTAGCTGTGGTCACTACGCAGCAGGTGTTCAACGAATTCTCGTCGGGTGCTCGTGATGCCACGGCCATCAAACGCTACATGAAGATGCTGTATGACAAGGCCGGAAATGACCCCCTGCTTCTGCCCCGGTATTTATTGCTCTTCGGCGATGGGTCATACAACAATGCGTCCTTGGCCCCCAGTAATCAGAACCTTGTTCCCACCTACCAGAGCTACGATTCCTGGTCCTTGAACAAGTCCTATACTTCCGACGATTATTTCGTGATCCTGGACGATGATGAGGGCGAGGCCCAGAGTGATAGGATCGACATGGGCGTGGGGCGCTTCCCGGTGAGCAATCTATCCCAGGCGAGGGCCGTAGTGGACAAGTTGTTGAACTATGACAAGCTGACCCTGTCGGCCGCAGGTGGAACCACATGCGAGGCAGGTGGAGATGGAGGCGCGACGGATTGGCGCAACTCGGTGCTCTTTTGCTCGGATGACCAGAGTGGAGCCGGTTTTGATGGCCCTGTACACATGGCCAATAGCGACCATTTGGCGCGGCGGGTGGAAGCCGAATCACCATGCCTGAACGTGAACAAGATCTATCTGGACGCGTACGTGCAATACAGCACTCCCGGCGGGCAGCGCTATCCGGATGCTGAAAAGGAATTGCGTGACCGGGTGCAGAAAGGCACCTTGCTGGTGAACTATGTCGGCCACGGAGGTGAGGTCGGCTGGGCACACGAGCGCCTTTTGGACAATGCGACCATCTTGGGTTGGACCAACTTGGACCGCCTTCCCCTGTTCATGACAGCCACCTGCGAGTTCAGTCGTTGGGATGACCCGGTGCGTACCTCTGCAGGGGAGAACGTGCTGTTGAATCCCAATGGTGGTGGCATGGGCTTGATGACCACCACCCGCTTGGCATACAGCAGCCAGAACCAGGCGATCTCGAACGATTTCTACGATGTGGTGTTCAAGCCCACGGACGAGTTGGGCCGCGACCAGCGCTTGGGCGATATCTACCGCAGGGCCAAGGTGGCGGCCACCCCGAACGGGAATACCGGAACGCCCAACCACCGGAACTTCTCCTTGCTGGGCGATCCATCAGTACGCTTGGCCATGGCGCGCAATGAGGCCAAGATCACCGCGATCACCGATACATTGGGCAATCCGCTGGATACCATCAAGGCACTATCCACCGTGCGGATCTCCGGTACGGTGAACAGCCCCGGTGGGCAGGTGCTCACGGACTTCAACGGGACCGTGGTGCCCACGGTGTTCGACAAGAAAACGGCCGTGGCCACCTTGGTGAACGACCCCGCACCTTCGGCAGCCCCCTTTAACTTCAAGGTGCGCAAGAATGTGATCTACCGGGGACGTGCCACGGTGACCAATGGTCATTTCCAATTCACCTTCGTAGTGCCCAAGGACATTGATTACCGCGTCGATTCAGGGCGTGTGTCCATCTATGCCGAGAACCTGGTGACCAATGCCTGTGGCTATACCAACGACCCCTTGGTAGGCGGCACGGACAATACCGCGATAGCGGACAATGAAGGGCCCTCCATCGAGCTCTATATGAATGATGAAAGCTTCGTGAACGGTGGAACCACCAATGAGACGCCCTTGCTGTATGCCAAACTGTTCGACCAGAACGGGATCAACACCTTGGGAAGCAGCATAGGACACGACCTCACTGCGGTACTCAATGCCAATACGCAGAATGCCATTGTGCTGAACGATTGGTACGAGGCCGACAAGGACACCTACAAAAGCGGGGAAGTGCGCTACAGGCTCACCGACCTGCCCGAAGGACGCCACACGTTGGACCTGAAGGCATGGGACGTGTACAACAACAGCAGCGTGAAGAGCACGGAATTCGTGGTGGCGCCATCGGCAGAACTCGCTTTGGAACATGTGCTGAACTACCCCAATCCCTTTACCACGCACACGGAATTCTATTTCGAGCACAACCGCCCCTGCACCACGCTGGACTGCCAGATCCAGGTGTTCACCGTTTCGGGCCGTTTAGTGAAGACCTTGAACCGGCGGTTGAACTGCGACGGCTTCCGAAGCGAACCCATGGCCTGGAACGGCTTGGATGAGGAAGGTGACAAGATCGGCCGGGGCGTATATGTATACCGCCTCAGCATTACAACACCCACCGGCGAGAAAGCCGATAAGATCGAGAAGCTCGTGATCCTGCGGTAGTTGCTGGAGCCACCTTGCACTTCCCGGACAATAAGCCCCACTGAAGCCGCGTATATTTGCCGCCCTTTCCGCCGAACGAACCTCCCTATGAGCCCAACACCCCGTCACGCTGCGTCCTTGTTCGCCATTTCGGCAGCCACCGTTCTCAGCGCCCAAGTGAACACAGGCTGCATCAGCGAGATCAGCGGACAAGAGTGCGGCCCCCGACTCAATACCATTACCACCGCAGTTCCCTTCCTGATGATCGGCCCGGATTCACGCTCAGGCGGAATGGGCGATGCGGGCGTGGCACTTCCCCCCGATGCCAATGCCCTGCATTGGAACCCCAGCAAGCTGGCTTTCGCCGAGAACGAGGGCGAATTCCGCGTATCGGTCTCCCCTTGGCTGAGGAACCTGGTTCCGGACATGAGCTTGGCCTATCTGGCGGGCTACAAGAAGCTGAACAAGCGCAGTGCCTTGGGGGGCTCGTTGCGATACTTCAACCTCGGCAGCATCACCTTCACGGATATCAACGGCGGGGTAATTCGTGATTTCAAACCGGCTGAGTTCGCGGTGGACGTCTCGTTTGCACAGCAGTTCAGCGATCGCTTCGCAGGTGGTATCTCCTTGCGCTACATCAATAGCAACCTCACGGGCGGGCTCAATGTAAGCGGTGCCAACACCAAGGCGGGCCAAGCCGTGGCAGCGGATGTTTCCTTCTTCTACCAGAACAATGAAATGAGGATCGCTGACCGTGATGCCACCTTCGCCTTCGGTCTGGACATTTCCAATATCGGCAACAAGATGTCCTATAGCGAAACCTCGCGCACGGACTTTCTGCCGATCAACCTCCGCTTCGGTCCGGCGCTTACGCTGGACATCGATGAGTACAATTCCCTCACCTTCAATGCGGACATCAATAAGCTGTTGGTGCCCACACCGCCGGTGTATAAAACCGAACCGGACCCCAACACCGGGGCTCCGGTGAACGTGGTGGACGCTGACGGCAACTACGTGATCTTCAGCGGAGAGGACCCCAACAGGGGTGTTGCGGCGGGCATGTTCGGCTCCTTCAGCGATGCCCCGGGTATTGTTTACGTGGACGGCGATGGCGTGCAACATGTGGAGCCCGGAAGCCAGTTCAAGGAGGAACTCCGCGAGTTCTACTACGGTGGGGGGCTTGAATACTGGTACGCCAAGCAATTCGCCTTCCGCACCGGCTATTTCTGGGAGGCCGCCACCAAGGGCAATCGCAAGTACTTCACCATGGGTCTCGGTGTTAAGTACAGCATCTTCTCCTTGGATTTCAGCTACCTGATCGCCAACACCACGCAAAGTCCCTTGGCCAATACCCTGCGCTTCACCCTCGGCTTCAACTTCGACGGCAAGGCCAAGAAGAAGAGCGACGCAGGGGAATGAGGATCCGCACGGGTTTCGGGTACGACTCCCACCGTTTGGTGACGGGACGCCCGTTCATGCTCGGAGGGGTCGAGATACCGTATGATAAAGGCGGCTTGGGCCACAGCGATGCCGATGTGCTGCTACACGCCATTACGGATGCCCTGCTAGGTGCTGTTGCATTGGGTGATATCGGTCTCCACTTCCCCGATACCGACCCCGCATGGAAGGATGCCGACAGCCGCAAGCTCCTGCGTCACGTGGTGCAACTGCTCCGCGAGAAGGGTTGGACCGTAGGTAACATGGATTGCACCGTGGTGTTGGAGCAGCCCAAGCTGCGCCCCCACGTGGATGCCATGCGCAGTTCCATCGCTGCACTGCTCGATGTGGACGTCGATGCTGTTTCCGTGAAGGCGAGCACCAATGAGAAGATGGGTTTCACCGGTCGCGGGGAAGGCGTAGTGGCCTATGCCCTGGTGCTGGTGGAAGAGGAAAGCTCAGGCTTCTGATCAATCGTTGTCGTCCGGTACGCTTTCGCGGAAGCCCAAGTGGCCCTGCTCATCCTCGAAATAGAAGACGCGCAATTGCGCCGTATCCCGCAACAGGTCGATACGGCCCACTTCCACACGGCTCACAAGGATGCCTAAGCGCTCCTGTAGGTCCGCGTAGAGTAGTTGTTTGTTCTCCGGCTTGATCAACTCGATCTTCTCGTAGATCAACTGGCGCATGGCTTCGTGCCGAGTAAGCCACACCTGCTCCAAGAGGTACACCAGCACCAGGATCATCACATTGGTGAAGACCAGTTCCGCCAAGCTGATCTTCTTGCCCGCAAGTGAATTGATCACCGCCAAGGTGATCACCGCGAAGAGGTAGGTCATGTCCTTGATCTCCAACTGTTCCGTGCGGTAGCGGATGATGCTGAAGATGGCGAACAGCCCGAAGCCGAAGCCCATGCTCAGCTTCACGTTGTTCATCAGGATGCACAGGAAGAAGATGAGGAAGTTGAAGACGAAGTAGGTGAAGAGGTTCTCCTTCTTGCGATGGATCGGGTAATAGATCAAACGGATCAGGATGAAGACCACGATGGCATCCAGACCGAACTTGAAGATCAGTTCCCAGAGGTCATCATTGAACAGGTGCATACTGAATACCTTCATCGTTTCATTGCTTTTTCAGACTGCCGAGGACACGCGTTCAGCGCGCAGCAGGATCGGTTTGAACTGATTGTACTTGATGTCCGGCCGCAGGAGAACGGTGCCTACGCAGTATTTGCTGAAGCTGGTGGGAGGCACCGGAAGCTTCCGCATCAGTGCCAGGAACGGGGATCCATGGCCCTTGCGCCCCTCCTTGAGTTCGGCCACGCAGATCTGCGGCAGCCCGGCTTCGCCATCCGCATCGCGGAAGGTGAGCCGGATATCCAGCGTGAGCCGTTCCGCACGTTCGTGGTGTACCAATGTGAAGCGGAAGAATTCATTCCAAAGCGTTGGCGCAAGGGGCGTGTCGCATTGGCTCACGCTTGCGGCGAATGCTGCTTGACCTGGGGTGAGGTGCTCAGAGATAGCAGGGATCGGGATGCGTCTTTTCAAGGTGCCGCCACGGCCGGTCCGTCGTTTCACCTCCAAAAAGCAGGCGTTCGTGCCCACGTATTCGCGCATGCGCACCTTGCTCCGGTACGTGTAGCCATTGTGGTGCTCGAAGTAGAACCGGCGATCCGGCGTATCGAAATAGAGCGTGCGGTAGCCAATGCCGCGTTCCCCGTTCACTTCCAGCATCCGGTATTCCGTACTGAGCACTTCCAGCAGCGCTGGCAGTTCCGATGCTGCGAAAAGGAATTTGGTATCCATCCGCGCCTGCAAGGCCACACCGTCCATCTCGCTCAAGGCGATGGGATCGAAACGGGCGATGATGGGATCCAATCGGGGCATGGCTAAAGAGGGTGCCAATCTATGGATTGGACCCGTGGCTCGCATGGATGGCAGGCCGGGTGTACTTTCGGCACCCTTTACACCATGGCACAAACCCGAAAGATCGCGTTGCATTACATGCAACATGCCTCGTGGGCAGCCCTCCCGGAGGATGACCGCGAACTGCTGGAACTGGCGGCCAAGGCTGCCCGCAGCGCCTACGCACCCTATTCGAAGTTCAAGGTGGGCGCGGCCTTGCGAATGGAAAGCGGGGAGTTGGTCCCCGGGAACAACCAGGAGAACGCGAGCTTCCCAGCCGGGATCTGCGCCGAACGCACTGCCTTGCACGCGGCCATGGCCGTGCTACCGAAAGGGGTGGTGGAAAGCATCGCCATCGTGGTCCCGCAGGTGAAAGGGACACGTCCGGTTACTCCTTGCGGCATATGCAGGCAGGCACTGGTGGAACAGGAACGCCGGCAGCAGGGACCGATCCGGCTCCTCATGGGCATCGTGAAAGGCCCGGTGATCGAGACCTTCAGTGCGGAGACCTTGCTGCCGCTCTCCTTCGACAGCAGCCAGTTGGCCAAGAAGAAAGCCCGTTGAGCGGGGTTATCTTTGCGCCGTATTATTCATTGATGGAATGAGCGATCAGATCACAAGCAGCACCCCGAAAGGCAAGAAGGTGAAGAAGGAGGAACACATGGTCTTCGGCAAGGAAATATACCTGCGCTGGTACAAGGATATTCTGCTGATGCGGCGCTTCGAGGAAAAGGCCGGCCAGCTTTACACCCAACAGAAGTTCGGAGGCTTTTGCCACCTCTACATCGGCCAGGAAGCCATCCTTGCGGGGATGGTCACTGCCATGCAGAAGGATGATCGGGTGATCACGGCATACCGCGACCATGCCCACCCGTTGGTGCTGGGCACCCCGAGCAAGGAGGTGATGGCGGAACTCTATGGCCGCATCACCGGCAGCAGCAAGGGCAAGGGAGGGAGCATGCACTTCTTCGACAAGGACAGGAACCTCTTCGGCGGGCATGGCATCGTAGGTGCTCAGATCGCCATTGGCGCGGGCATCGCCTTTGCTGATAAGTATCGGGGAGGGGACCAAGTGACCTATTGCTTCATGGGCGATGGTGCCGTGCGGCAAGGCATCCTGCACGAGACCTTCAATATGGCCATGAACTGGAAGCTTCCCGTGGTGTTCGTTATCGAGAACAACGACTACGCCATGGGTACCAGTGTGGAACGCACCAGCAACGTACACGAACTCTATAAGTTGGGTTTGAGCTACGCCATGCCTGCGGCCCCGGTGAACGGCATGAGCTGCGAGGAGGTCCATAGCGCCTTCACTGATGCGGCGGCCCACGTCCGGTCCGGGGAAGGGCCGTTCCTGCTGGAGATCAAGACCTACCGGTACCGAGGACACAGCATGAGCGACCCGGGGACCTACCGCAGTAAGGAGGAGGTGGAGGACTACAAGCAGCGCGATCCGATGGAAACGGTCCGCAAGAAATTGCTGATGGAAAAATGGGCCACGGAGGCCCAGCTGGAGAAGATGGATAAGGAGGTCAAGGCGGAAGTGAACGACTCGGTGAAGTTCGCTGAGGAGAGTCCTTATCCACCCTTGGATGAGCTCTATATCGACGTATACAAGCAGAAGGATTATCCCTTCATCAAGGATTGAACATGGCAGAAGTGATCAACATGCCGCACCTGAGCGACACCATGACCGAGGGTGTGGTGGCGGCTTGGCATAAGAAGGTGGGCGATACCGTAAAGAGCGGCGAGATCTTGGCGGACATTGAGACCGACAAGGCCACCATGGAGTTCGAGAGCTACTACGACGGTGTCTTGTTGCACATCGGTGTGCCGGCCGGGAAAGCGGCGCCTGTGGACTCCTTGCTGGCGATCATCGGCGAGAAGGGCGAGGACATCAGCGCCCTGTTGAAGGAGGCTGAAGCAGGCGCAGATGGTAAGGAAGAGAAGGAGGGGAAAAGCGAGAAGAAGGAGGTGAAGGAGGAACCGAAGAAGGAGGAAGTGGAGGCTCGTTCCAGTGAAAAGGCATCCGATAAGGAAGCATCCGGAACCGGTTCTTCAGCCACTGCGCCGCCCAAACCTGCACCTGCATTCGCGCCCGCACGGACCGCTTCTGCGCAAGCCGCTCCCGAGAACGGACGCGTAAAGGCCAGTCCCTTGGCCCGTCGCATGGCGGAGGAGCGGGGCATCGATATCAAGCATGTACGCGGCACCGGCGATGATGGGCGGATCGTGAAGGATGATATTGAGGGATACCTCTCCAGTGGCATGGCCCCCATGGCAGTGCAGGAAGAGCGCTATACCGAAGTGCCGCTGAGCCAGATGCGCAAGACCATCGCCAAGCGATTGGCGGAAAGCAAATACAGTGCGCCCCACTTCTACCTTACCGTAGCGGTGGATATGAGCAATGCGATCGATGCGCGCGAGGCGATCAACAAGGCCGTGGATCCGGACCGGATCAGCTACAACGACCTCGTGCTGAAGGCAGCCGCCATGGCGCTGCGCCAGCATCCGAAAGTGAACAGCAGTTGGCTGGGGGACCGGATCCGATACAACGAGCACATTCACATCGGTGTGGCCGTGGCTGTGGACGAAGGACTGTTGGTACCGGTGGTACGCTTCGCCGATACCAAACCGCTGCGCACCATCGGCGCGGAGGTGCGCGAGTTTGCCAAGCGGGCCAGGGCCAAGAAGCTGCAGCCGGAGGATTGGGAAGGAAACACCTTCACCATCAGCAATCTCGGTATGTTCGGCATCGAGGAATTCACGGCGATCATCAATCCGCCGGATGCCTGCATCCTCGCCGTTGGTGCCATCGTGGACACGCCCGTAGTGAAGAATGGAGCGATAGTTCCCGGCCACATCATGAAGTTGACCTTGAGCTGTGACCACCGGGTGGTGGATGGCGCTACGGGTTCAGCGTTCTTGCAAACCCTGAAGGCTTCGCTTGAAGCACCCGTGCTGATGTTGGGCGCGGCATCGATCTAGACCATGGGATCGCCACGGACCACCGGAGCTGCATCTCTGCTGGTCATTGGCCAATTCGTCGCCATTGCCATCCTCTTGCTGGGTGGATCCTGGCTGCTTCCATGGTGGGCTTGGGGCATCTTCATGCTCGGGCTTGTGGCCTTTCTATTGGCCGCCACTTCCTTGGGTAGCAACAACTTCACTGCGATGCCTGTGCCACGTGAAGGGAACACCCTGAGCAAAAAGGGCATCTATCGCTTTGTGCGGCATCCCATGTACCTCTCGGTGCTGTTATGCGGCGTGGCGGTTGCATTCGGGGCACCTTCGATGTGGCGCTGGGCGGCCTTGGCACTGGCGCTGGTGGTGCTGATAGTGAAGATCGGCTACGAGGAACGTCGACTTACTGCGAAGCATTCGGAGTATCCCGAGGTGATGCGTGGCGTGGCGCGGCTGGTACCGGGTGTGTGGTGAAGGGGGGCACTCGCTACAAGCGAGCGCCGGCTGATGTGTTGTGTGGGGCACTCGCTACAAGCGAGCGGCGGCTGATGTGGAACGGATCAAGCAGCGACCGCTTCGGTCTTGTCTTCCTTCTTGGCGCGTACCAATCCATAGGACATCAGGAGGCTGGTGAAGAGGATCACCACGAAGAGCACACCGTTACCCACGAGCGGGTGGGAATGCACCGCCGGAATGCTGAAGAAGAGCAGGATGCTGATCAGGCCGCGCGGTGCGATCAACTGCACGTCGGGGCGTTCCTCTTTTGCCACCAAGGCCATCACGCCGATGCGGGCGAAGTAGATGGCCCCGATCATAAAGGCCCCCAATGCCAACACGGGTAAACGCGCCAATTCCACCAAGTTGATGCTGAAGCCGAAAAGCAGGAAGAAGAACGTGCGGATCAGGAAGGCACTTTCCGCGGTCAACGTCTTCATCTGGTCCAGGTCGGCGGACATCCTCTGGTAATGGAAGATGCGCGCGAAAACCGGGTGGTGCAGCCGGTCCGCATTGTTCAGCAACAACCCGAATGCCAACACGATGATGAGTGAACTGAGGTTGAATTGCTTGGCCAGGGCATAAACCAGCACCAACACCGACATGATGAGGAAGAATTTGATGTGGTGCTTCAAGTTGCCCATCAGCCACAGCAGGCCCAAGCAAAACACCACGGAGATCACGACAATGGCCACCATGTCCAGGCCCAAACCAACGATGGATTTTGAGGTCACTGCTTCATTGAATAGCACGAAATCGAAGACCACGATCCCCAGAATATCCGATAAGGAGCTTTCGTAGATCACGAACTCCCGGTCTGCCTTGCGCATATTGGCCACGCTGGGGATGGCGATGGAAGAGCTGATCACAGCGAATGGAAGCGCATTGAGGATGCACACATACCAGCTGGAGTCACTGAGGGCCTTCAAGGTCAGGGCGATCAGGAGCGCGGTGCCCAACAGCACCAGGAGCGCGGAAAGGAAAGCGCGTTTCAGCAGCCCGATCTTCCCCTTGTCGAAATGGATCTCCAAGGCGCCTTCAAGCACGATCAGGATCAAGCCCACATTCCCCAGTACAGCCAAGAGCCGGGTGGTGTCCATCATCTCAAAGCCGAGGCGTGAAGTGATCATGGAAATACCGATCCCCAGAAAAAGCAGCAGTACCACGGAAGGGAAGCGGGTGCGCTTGGCGAACAGATCGAACAGATACGAGAAGATGACCAATCCACAGAGGATCACCAGCGTTGTGTAGGTGCTCATTCGGCGGTAAAGTAAGTCGATGGGGAGAAACAGGTTCATCACAGTTCGGGCTATTTTCGGGCCATGCAGCAGGTGTTGGACACGCCGATAGAATACCTCAAGGGTGTAGGCCCCCAGCGCGGGGAGCTGATGCGCAAGGAGTTGGGGGTCGGGACCTTCGGTGATCTACTGTTGAATTATCCCTTCCGCTATGTGGATCGCACCCACTTCAATACCGTGAGCGGCATTACCGAGGAAGCTACCCCGGTGCAACTCCGTGGTATCCTGAAAGGGGTCCGGATGGTGGGCGAAAAACAAGCTAGGCGGCTCACGGCCAAGCTGGAGGATGGAACCGGCAGCATCGAACTGGTCTGGTTCCGTGGCCTGCGCTGGCTCCAACCCATCCTGAAGGACGGCGTGGAATACATCGTCTATGGCAAACCCTCACTGTTCCGCAACCAGTTCAATTTGGCGCATCCGGAGATCGAGCCTGCCGCCACTTGGGACCAAGGTGCGGCCACTCCATTGCAACCCGTGTACAGCACCACGGAGAAGGCGTCCGCGAAAGGGCTGAACAGTCGCGGCATCGGGAAGCTCGTGCAGGTGATGCTTCCCCAGTTGAAAGGGGCGTTACCGGAAACGCTCAGCAGTACCTTGGTGGAGCAGCTCGGAGGCATCAGCAGGGAAGAGGCGGTGATGGAGGCGCATTTTCCACAGGACAAACATCGGTTGGACCTCGCCATACGCCGCTTGAAGTTCGAGGAACTGTTCTTCATCCAACTGCAGCTGCTGAAGCAAAAGCTGTTGATGCAGGAGGCGGTGAAAGGCAATGTGTTCAGCCGGGTCGGCGAGCATTTCAATTCTTTCTACACCGACCATCTTCCGTTCGAATTGACCGATGCACAGAAGCGCGTGGTGAAGGAGATCCGGAAGGACATGGGCACGGGCAGGCAGATGAACCGGTTGCTCCAAGGCGATGTAGGCAGCGGCAAGACCTTAGTGGCATTGCTCAGCATTCTGCTCGCGCTTGATAATGGCTTCCAAGGGGCCATGCTGGCACCCACGGAGATCCTCGCGCAACAGCACTTCAAAAGCATTTCGCGCTTTCTCGAAGGGCTGCCCGTGGTGGTGCGCCTGCTTACGGGAAGCACCAAGGCCGCCGAACGAAAGAGCTTGCTCACAGCGCTGAAACTGGGTGAGGTCCACATCCTGGTAGGCACCCATGCGTTGCTGGAGGATCGGGTGGTATTCCATAAGCTCGGGCTTGTTGTGATCGATGAGCAGCACCGCTTCGGAGTGGCGCAACGGGCGCGCATGCAAGCCAAGGCAAAAGTGCCGCCGCATGTGCTGGTGATGACCGCAACTCCGATCCCCCGCACTTTGGCGATGACCCTCTACGGTGATCTGGATGTAAGCGTGATCGATGAACTCCCACCGGGGCGTAAGCCGATCAAGACCGTACACCGCGATGATGGATCGCGCAATGCCGTCTTCGCTTTCCTGGAGTCGGAGATCGAGAAGGGACGGCAGGTATATGTGGTCTACCCCTTGATCGAGGAAAGCGAAAAGAGCGACCTGAAGGATGTAACCGATGGCTACGAGAGCTTGTCACGCCGCTTCCCCTTGCCGAAGTATGCCGTGGGTATCGTACACGGGCGGATGACGCCGGAGGTAAAGGATTATGAAATGGCACGCTTCGCCAAAGGGGAGACCAACGTACTGGTGGCCACTACCGTGATCGAGGTGGGCGTGGACGTGCCCAATGCCAGCGTGATGGTGGTGGAGAACGCGGAACGCTTCGGTCTTTCACAACTGCATCAATTGCGCGGCCGGGTGGGGCGCGGGGCCGAGCACAGTTACTGCATTCTGATGACGGGAGCGAAGCTGGGCAACGACAGCCGCACGCGGATCAACACCATGGTGCGGACGCAGGATGGCTTCGAGATCAGTGAAGTGGACCTGCGGTTGCGCGGCCCCGGCGACATCATGGGCACCCAACAGAGCGGCATCCCCCAACTGCACTTGGCCAACCTCGTGGAGGACGCGGAATTACTTCAGCATGCACGGCGAATAGCCCAGCGCTTATTGGACGAGGATCCGGAACTGCATGATCCGAAGAATGCCAACATCGCAGGCACTTTGCGGGAGCAGATGAAGGAAAAAGCGGTGTGGGGGCGGATCGGGTGAAGGAGAGATCTACCGCCAAGACGCTAAGGCCGCCAAGAATACATGCTGCCTACTGCGCCACTGCAACACGTTGCGGTCGTTGCGAACGTTGAGGTTCAAAACAATTCCGTGCTGCTATTAACGTCATCGCATCAAGCGCATTCCCTTGGCGGCCTTAGCGTCTAGGCGGTTAAAACCTTACGTTGTCAGCGCCTGCTTTCTCCGCAACTGATCCGGGTCCAGCACATGGGCCAAGGCACCGCCAGCGATCATGAACTGCGCGATCGCATAGGTGATCATGATCCAAACCTGCCCCCCGTTCAAAGGAAACCGGAACCGATCCCAGGCCAGCATACTGTCTGAAGCGATGAAGAGCAAGGAGCCGATAAGCACCAGCCAAAAGCTACGGGGATAGGTGCGCCGGAAGCGGAAGGCGGCTACCATGCCCATGAGTGCGATGGCTGACACATAGGCGATCACTGGTACACCCAGCCCGTCCTCCAAGTGCGGCATCAGGTCCCAGCCGAAGAAGAATGCGTAGGTGCCGATGCCGAACGAGATGAGCAGCGATACCAGCAGGCCATCCATGCCATCCACATCCGCGATGTTCTGAATGAACGCGAAAACATAGCAGAGCTGTGCTATGAAGAAGGCACCGAGGCCTACGATGAAATTGAAATCGTCCACGTAGGTGAACATCAAGGCCACATCGCCGATCAAGGAGAAGAACAACCCTGCCTGGATCAATAAGGTGAAGCGATCGCCCACCCGACGGCTGTTGAAGAAGAACCACGAAGAGAGAATGATCATCAGCGCGGGCTTGCAGACGAACTCCAAGCCATGCCAACCCTTCAACTGCGCCACGCAGGTACCGATCAGCGCCAGCACATACAAGGTGCCGTTCACCGCGGTGTTTTTCTTGATGTCCATGGAGCGGCGCAAGATAATACGTGCGAGTATCTGACTGCTCAGGACGTTCGCACGGTGGCTACTTTCGCGGCCTGCCGGAACAAATGCCCGGCCATCCTCATGCGTATCTCCTGGAACTGGCTCCGCACACTGATCGACACCGACGAACTGACGCCGCACGCTGCCGCTGATATGCTTACCAGCACCGGGCTGGAGGTTGAAAGTGTGGAGTTGGTGGAGTCCGTGCCCGGCATGCTCGCCGATGTGGTGGTAGGCGAAGTGCTCAGCTGCAGCAAGCATCCCGATGCCGATCGCCTGCAGGTCTGTTCAGTGGATATCGGCGGCGAGGAACCTTCCCAGATCGTCTGCGGAGCGCCGAACGTGGCGGCTGGTCAGAAAGTGCTCGTAGCCACCGTTGGGGCTGAACTGCATCCGGTGGGCGGTGAACCGTTCACCATCAAGAAGGCGAAGATCCGCGGCGTGGAAAGTATGGGGATGATCTGCGCTGCCGATGAACTCGGCCTCGGTACCGAGCATGACGGCATCATGGTGGTGGATGCTTCCGCAAAAGTGGGCACGCCAGCTGCTGAGCAGTTACAGCTACAAAGTGACCAAGTGATCGAGATCGGTCTTACGCCGAACCGTTCCGATGCCTTGGGCCATTGGGGCGTGGCACGTGACCTGATCGCAGCACTCGATCACCGCACCGGTGGCACGCACAAGGTGGTGTTGCCCAATGTGGATGCTTTTAAGCAGGATGATGATGCACGTACCGTTCCGGTGGAAGTGCAAGCCCCTGATGCTGCACCGCGTTATGCCGGGCTCACGCTCACGCACCTGCAGGTCGCGCCCTCGCCCGCGTGGTTGCAGGAGCGCCTGAAGAGTATCGGCCTGAAGCCGATCAACAACGTGGTGGACGTCACCAACTTCGTGCAGCACGAACTCGGCCAGCCTTTGCATGCCTTCGATGCCGATAAGCTGAAGGGTGGAAAGATCGTTGTGCGAAAAGCCAAGTCAGGTGAGCATCTGATCACGTTGGATGAAAAGGACCGCACGCTCAACACCGAGGACCTGCTGATCGCCGATGGTGAAGGCGGGGCCTGCTTGGCAGGTGTTTATGGCGGTATCGATAGTGGCGTCTCCGAAGGCACTACGGCCATTTTCCTGGAAAGCGCCTGCTTCGAACCAGTGACGATCCGCCGCACCGCTCGCCGCCATGGATTGAACACCGATGCCTCGTTCCGCTTCGAGCGCGGCGTGGACCCGGAGATCACCGTGTATGCCCTGAAACGTGCGGCCCTGCTGCTGAAGGAAGTGGCGGGTGCGAAGGTCAGCTCAGGTATTACCGATATCGCGCAGCCGCGCAAATGGGCCGAAGTGGATCTGCATTTCGCCGCAGTGGATCGCCTCTGTGGCATGGCCATCGCGCCGGACGATGTGGTGCGCATCCTCGAGATGCTGGATTGCCGGATCAGCGAACGCACTGCACAAAAAGTACATGTGCAGATCCCGCCTTATCGCGCGGACGTGCTCCGCGAAGCCGATCTTGTGGAAGAAGTATTACGCATCCACGGCTTCGATCGCGTGCCCATTCCGGAGCGGCTGATGATGCCTGCCGTGCAGCAGCCGGAAACCACGTCCGAAGGCTTCCGAAGGAACCTCGCACAACACTTGGCCTCACGCGGCTTCCGCGAGGTAATGACGCCTTCGCTCGTGAACGGTGTACGCACCGTGAAGTTGAAAGCGGCGGAAGAGGATGCGCTCGTTCGCTTGAAGAATCCCTTGAGCGCCGAGCTGGACGTGATGCGCCCCACCATGCTCTTCGGCCTGTTGCAAAGCGCCGCGCACAACCTCGCCCGCCAGCAGCAGCACCTGCGCTTCTTCGAGAAGGGACGCACGTACGGAACGGCCAATGGCAAGGTCTTCGAAGAAGAACGCGTCGCGCTTTTGATCACCGGAAAGCGCTGGAGCGAAAGCTGGCGCAGTGCCGACCGCAAGACCGAGCTCGCCGACGTGAAGGAAGAGCTCGAACTGCTCATCGCACGTATGGGCCTTGACAAGGGAATGGCGTACGCGGTGTCCGAGCATCCGTTGCTGGCTTCCGCCGTGGAGGTGAAGCACGGAAAGAAAGTGATCGGACTGATCGGTGAAGTGGCCCCGAACGTGTTGAAGACCTTCGATGTAGGCCAGCCCGCATGGTACGCGGAGATCCACGATGAAACGCTGGTGGCACTGCTGCGCGGAAGCCGCACTACGTATCGCGAAGTCTCCAAATTCCCCTCCGTGCGCCGCGACCTCAGCCTGCTGCTGGACCGCTCAGTGGCCTATGCGCAACTGGAGCATATCGCCTTTCAAGCCGAACGAAAATTGCTGAAGACCGTGGACCTTTTCGACGTCTACGAAGGCGACAAGCTGCCCGCAGGCAAGAAGAGCTACGCGCTCAGCTTCATCCTGCAGGACAACGAGAAGACCCTTACCGACGAGATGGTGGACAAGGCCATGGGACGGATCCGTGGCGCTATGGAGAAGGAAGTGGGGGCGGAGCTGCGGGGGTGAGGATCAATCCCGCCCCACCGCCGGAACCCGATACGTAGTAGCATACCGCACAAGTGCTCGCAACGCAGGATCGATCAATTGATCGGCGGATCGGATCTTCACATGTCGGAAGAGCTTTCCGGTACCTTCCAGCAGATGCTCCGGATCGGGTAATTCCGCGCCGTAGTTGAAGCCGAGGTTCACGTAATTCTTGGTGGGCATCAACCAGCAGAAGTGCTCCGTGTTTTTCTTGGGGCCGGTGCCGAAGCCGGTGTTCTTCTGCTGCACCCAGACCACTTCCACCACTTCCGGAAGGATATCGTGAATGAGCGCACGGACTTGCCGGGCCAAAGCTTTGATCGGCTCCGGATAGCTTGCTATGGCCTGCTCGAAGGGTTCCAGGTCGGTGCTCATGATCTGTATTTCCATGGATCAGTCGTGCTCATGCTTAGCAACTACGTGCTCACTTTTCCCGCAAGCCGATCGATCCGCCGCAGAACGAACCATAGCGGGATCGCACCGATAATGCCGAAGCTGGCATCGATGCAGCGCCAGAAGAACGGGATGTCGCGAACAGGTGCCCATAGGAAGGCGAGCAGCACTACCATTCCGCAACTCCAAAGGCCCCATTCCACCACCCACCGGTTCCGCACCGGATCACGGTACGGACCAATGAAGGCCAAGGCGATCACGATGTGCGCGAACGCCAACCAGTCCGTGCCATAGAATATCATGGGATAGTGCTGGCCGATATCGGCAATGGCTGCGGCCACGGTGGAGGTCCAACTGGTCCATGGTTCGCCCCAAGGTGCGGTGATGTCGGCCATCAGCCTGCTGCCCCATTCCAGCGGTACCGCGGTGATGCCGCTGAAGATCAACGCGGCCATGAAGAATACCAGCCAGCGGCGGATGAAGCGGAGGTCGGAACTGGTGGAGGTGGCCATCGAGTGATGTTCCGAATGTAGTTTGAACATCCCAACGGGAACTGGCTTGGTGTATTTCACGACTTCATCCGAGCCTTGAACACATCCTCATTCCGAACCTGCTCGGGTATCGCGAATAGGCACAGCTCGGATCAGCGCAACCGATACGTCAAGCTCATCATCACCCCAAGCGCGGAAGAGCGTCGTTCCAGGTCGCCACTGCTCAAGCTATTCATCAACTGGCCGCGCATCGCCGGTTCGATCCCTACGGACCACGCGGCATTGAAGCGGTAACGCACATATGCTCTGGCGGTGTAGCCGAGCGTCAGTTCCCGGAAGGGTAGGTCAGTGAAGGGCACATAGCCTTCATTATCCGGGGCTGGTATGGCGCCGCGTCTGCCCGTGAGCAGGCCGATGGTGGGACCACCGCGCAGGCCGAGCATCCAACGGCCTTGTGTGAGGTGTGCGTCCAGCAGGATCGGTACTTCGAAATAGCTCACCCGGTTCACTTGGTCGCGAGCATCGCGCAGGTGCTCGCTGTTGGTGGTGGTGTCCGTGCCTTGTGTCAACACATTCACCGTGCTGTTTTCCGAAGTGCCCGTGAAGGTCGGTGGCGTACCGGGGAGGGTGTCCGTGATGACAAGGATCATCGTATCCACGGGCATCAGGTACCAGAAGTTGTGCAAGGTCGTGGTGTTAGCGTCGATGGCATCCGTTCGGATCCGTTCCGCATAGCTACCGTAGTGCAGCCCTGTGCCAATGCCGAAGTTCCGGCCCATATGGATCAGCTCCACACCCACACCTAGGTTGTTCTCCTTTCCGATATCCGCGTTCCATTCGGCACTGTTCGAACCGGAATAGGTAGTGGTGGAGGAGTATGCGCCGCCCATGCCGCTGACCTCCCAAGGGGCTCGCTCGGGCACTAGTGGTGGTGGTATGACCGCTGCCGCTGCTGTGGACGCGGAATCGCTGGGCGGTGTCGGAGCATTGGCCACCACCGACATGCTATCGGTGGTGGCTGTATCTGCTTCTTCTACCGGCGTATGGCCGGTGCTTCCTGTTGTTGCCACTGTTCCTGTTGGTGATCCTTGCACAAGCGCGGCTAGGGGATCGGGGCTTTCAGTATGCTCAGTCGCGGTGTTCCCGGTGCCGGTCACAGTTTGTGGTGCGTTACCAGGCGTTGTATGTGCAACTTTCATTCCTGCTCCGGTGGCAATTGCCGCGTCTTTGTTGGTGGTTGGCGGCACGGCTGGCGTAGCAGTTCCACTTCCCGATGGGTCTCCTCCGTTCAGTTCTACGGAAATTGCGTTTCCGCCGGAAGGCTGTGTTGTGGAAGCCGTTGTCGGCTGGGTAGTGCTCGTAGAGGTTTCGTTCGTTGAGGTCGTTGGAACCGAAGCATTGTTCGGTGTCGCAGCGGAAGGCTCGGCGTTCGCGGGGTTCCGGGCCGTAATGTTCTTTTCGATCGGGAGAGCCGCTTGTGTGTTGATCGGCACTTTCTTTTTGGAGAGAACAGGGGTGGTTAGAATGGCTTCGCTCGTGTTTTGTTCTTCTTCTTTCCGAGCATAGCTCTTTACGGCTGCTGCGTGTACGCTAGGGCGTGCCTCCGCTGATCGGTCCACGGGATGGACCGCAATGGAATTGGTGGACGGGGCCTTCGCAACCGTGGCTGCCGCTGGCCCATTTGCTTCCGATGTGCCGTCAACCGGAGTACTCGTTTCGTTTTGTACGGGTTGATCAAGGGCGATCACCCCCATGGAAGGAGGTGCAGCTTGTTCAAGGGAAGCAATGGCTTCTTCTGCACCGCTAGATCTTGTCCCATACCACACCAGTCCACTTATCAGCAACAGCACGGCAGCACCGGTGATCCATTTGGCCCCGTTACGGCCGCCACGTGCCGCATCGATCTGCTTGCGGGCATCCTGCCAATCCGCTTCCGCGAAGGGGAAGGCGCGCTCCTCCAACTTGCGTCGGGCCAGCTCGTCGAACTCTTCATTAAGGCTCATCCTTGTGCGGTTTTTACGGTGGCGGCGGATCCGACCATTTGTGCGATGGCGCTTTGCAGCGTTTGTCTGGCGTGTGAAACGTGCCACTTCGAGGTACCCGCGCTGATGCCGAGCATTTCGCCGATCTCCGCATGGCTGAAACCGTCGATGGCGAACAGGTTGAACACCTTGCGGGACATCTCCGGCACGCGTTGCAGTAGCTCCGCGAAGGCTTCGGCCTCCATCTGCCGCAGGTAATTGTTCACCTCTGAACCTACATGCTCATTCACCGGGACGTCCATTGTTTCGTGTGCTTTGCGTTCGCGCTCCTTGCGGAAATTGTCGATCACTGTGTTGATCATGATCCGGCGTGTCCAAACTTCAAAGGGGACTTCCGGCTTTCGCTTTTTCAAGTTCAGCAGCACCTTCAGAAAGCCCTCGTTCATCCGTGCCGAAGCATCCTGGCGGTTGCGTTCGTAGCGGGAGCAGATGGACATCATCATCGGGTACAGCGTTTTGTACAGTTCCTGTTCAGCCCGCGGATCCCTGCGGAGGCAATCGGTTATGAGGTTTTCAGGGACCATGGGCGTTAGCCGGAAGGGTGTCCGCCATTTCGCGAACACCCTTCCAAAGCTATCGTGCTGTGCTTATTGCACTTTCAGAAAGCGCTTCGTCACGCTCTTCGCACCATTGCCGATGCGCACCACGTACAGGCCCTGTTCCAATTTGTCCGTCGGGATCCGCAAGGTGTTCCCGCCGTTGGTAATGCTGCGGCTTTCGCTGATCACCGTGCGGCCGCTGGGGTCGATCACGGTCACCTGTGCCGCTCCGATCATGCTGTTGTTGAAGGAGATGTTCAGCGCATCGTTCACAGGGTTCGGCCACACCTTAAGGTCGGTGAAAGCGGGGATCTCCGAGATGCTCGTGGGGATCTGCTGGATCACGTTGAGCGTAAAGCCGCCCGATCGTGCTCCGGAGGAACTCGCTTCGCCCGCAATGCCATGGTCTCCACCGATCACCAGCTGGTTCAGCATGCCATCAGCATCCACGCTTACACTGTCGCAGTAGGTGTCGGTGCAGTTTCCTGATGTCATCGTGAGGCAAAGCAACCAAGGGCCGTCGCTACCATACACATGCGTTGGGTAAGCGTCGGTGGAACTGGTGCCGTCACCGAAGTCCCAAGTGAACTGGAAGTTGCCGTTGCCGCCGCTACTGAGGTTCCACACCCAGACCTCATTGGGGATCGGCTCCACGCCAGTAGCCGTACTGTCATAGGCTTGGATGACCCAGTAGTCGGCCGTGCAGCTCGTGCTGCTTGAGTCATCCACGCATATGCAGGCGGCGCTCCATGTACCATTGCCTATGGCAGGGGTGCTGCATGGCGTGCCGGGTTGGGCAGGGCCGTTGGGAACACCGAGACAGTCGAGATTATTGGTCTGGCAGATGCAGTTGGCGTCCCAAATGCCCGTGAAGAAGCCACCTCCAGTTGAGTCCGCGCAGGCCGTGCCGGGCAGGTTCGGGCCGCCGATGATGCCGAGGCAATCCTCCTGCCCTCCCCCTTGGCCCTCGCATTGGCAGGCAGCGGACCATATGTCATTGGAGGTAGCGGGGTTACCATCATCGCAGGGAGTACCTACAGTGGCCGGGCCCCAAAGCACGTTTTGGCAATCATACCAGATCGGATCGGTCGAAATGAACCCCATACTGTCCACCACCAGTGAGTCGCAATGCATGCTCGTACAGGTACCGGCCGATATGGTCAGGCAGATGTCGTACAAGCCGGGTTGGCTGAAGGTGAAGGTGGGCTCCGGGTCCGTACTGGAGCTTCCGTCCGGCAACCACCACTGGAAGATGATCGGGGCCGGACCCGTGCTCAGGTTCGTGGTAGTGATCTGCCACGGGATCAGGTCGTTGCCGCTCGTGGCTTGTTGCGCGACAAAAGCGGCTTGACAATTTCCGCCCCCGCCGCCGCAACTGATGTCGATCACCACGCTGGCGGTGGAGTCCAGTGCATTATTGATGGCATACGAGCCGGTGTTGTACTGCATGGCACCAGCGCAGGGCGTGCCTACTTGGAACCAGCCCTGCCAGGAGTCCATGATCATGGTCACGGAATAGCTGCAATTGGAGTCCAGCGGTACATCAATACTGAAGTTGGGCAGGGTGCCCTGCACCGAGGTGATGTTCACTGAGCTATTGGCAGGGCTACACGGAGTGACCTCGCCGGAGATCGTAACCGCGAAGGGCGGTGTGGGCTGAGCGAAGGCCATGCTTCCGACAAGCAAGGCGGCTCCGTACAAGAGAGAGCGGAGTGGTTGGTTCATGGTGGCGTGGTTTTGTTTGTTGGTTGTGTGCACTCCTATACACGCAGGGAACGGTGATGGGGTTGGGTGCAAGGTGAAAAATACTCCGGTTGGTATCCATGTCCCGTACATGAAAATGAAAAGGGTGCCTGCAAATGCGCAAGCACCCCTCCCAAAGTATCGATTTGATCAACGGACCTTCAGGAACCGTTGCGATATGCTATGCGTGTTGTTCGCGATCCGCAACAAGTACAAACCATCATTCAGCGTTGCGGTATGCAGCTGGATCGTGCTGTTTCCCCCGGTAACTACATGATCCTCGCTCAACACGGTGCGTCCGCTCAGGTCGATCACGGTGATGGTCACATTGCTGGTGTGGCCGCTGTTCAATGTGATGTTCAATTCATCTTGCACGGGATTCGGCCAAAGCTTCAGATCAATAAGGGCTGGTAATTCCTCCACTGCCGTTGGGAGGGCTTGAAGCACATTCAACGTAAAGCCATCCGAGCGAGCGCCTTCATCCGAGCTTATAGGATGCCCGCCGTCGATCATCATGCCGTTCAGGAGGCCTGCCTCATCCACGCCTACCGTATCACAGAACGTGTCCGAGCAACTTCCGTTGCTGATGGTAAGGCACAGCTCGTATGGCCCGGGCCCAGCGTATTGGTGTGTGGGATAAGTTTCCGTGGAAGTGTTGCCATCACCGAAGTCCCAGGCGTACGCATCGATCCCATCGCTCGCTGCGCTTAGGTCCAGCACCCAAACTTCATTTGGAATAGGTGCCAGGAAATTACCGCCATTGGAAGTGTCGCCATAAGCTTGCACCAACCAGAATCCCGCGAGGCACGGAATGGGTCCTGTGGGATTGATGGTGCCGTCCGATCCAACGATGACCGTATCGCAGGCCACACTGCTGCAGCCGGTGGCATCGGAGACCTGCATGCAAACACCGTATGCGCCGGGACCACTGAATGTGAACGTGGGACTGGGGCCGATGCTGATCGTGCCATTGGGAAGCAACCAACCGGTGGTGTAAGGTGGTGTACCACCCGTAGAACAACTGTTGAATTGCGCTGTGAAGGGCGCGCTGCCTTGGGCGACGGAGATGCAGGCTTGGCAGGAAGAAGAAGTGTCCGTACCGCAAGCCAGCTGTAAGGCGATGGCCATGGTATCACCGGGGTTGCTCATTGCATAGGTGGTGGAATCGGCGGTCACCGTGCCATTCCCACATGTGGTGAAAGCGAGGATACCACCGCTAGGTGAATCCAAGTGGAAGGTGGCATTGAATGAACAGTCCGCAGCAACCGTTGGCGTTGCGGTTTGTGCGGGCAACGTACCGGGCATGGTCTGCACAGTGATCACTTGTCCGGTAACACAGCCATCCAGCTGGCCGGAAACCTGCACCGTATAAGGTGCTTGGGCATGGATGCTGCCAAGGAGCAACACGGCTACACCGAGAAAATGGAGGCGTAAGGATGGAAGCATGGGGACGGGTTTTGGGTGGGACAAAAGGAAGGCGCCAACATCGAAGGTAAGGTAGTTGAAGCGCGATGGGGGATTTTATGCGAGAGAATTGCCGCACTATATACATGTCCAACGGGAGCCCACCTGCTTGGTTGGCAACCGGGATTCCGGGTCAGGCCCGGAATGACGGATTGTCGCCGTTGAGGATGTTTGTAGACGTATCTTTAAGCACCGAACATGCGTGTCTTTTACATTCCCCTCCTTCTTCTCTCCGCCGTGGGCCTTCGGGCACAAGTGGTGGAGATGCCACGCGTAGAAATGCCACGCGTAGAAATGCCGCGCGTGGAATTGCCAAGCTCCTGCTCTCATGACTTGCGTGATGGAGGACAGGTGCGCACGGCAACCGGCCTTCCTGCGGGAAGGTGGAAGCGCACCTTTTTCAGCGACCGCATACAGCTCATCGATCCTTCAGGGGCGCGAGGCATGAAGCTAAAACGATCGGTCACTGGCAAATGGAAGCGCTTGGTGCCTTCCGGCACTGATTCATGGAGCTTGAACGAGGATACAGGAACGCTGCGGAAGAACTTCTGAGCGGATTGAATGGTTCTTTTCATCATCCGTCATCACGTCCCTTTTCATAGCCTTCGTAGTAGTAGGATTGGTCGATGCCTTTGAAAACGACCTCGCGATCTGTAATGTCGTCGGTGAGATCGGAACTGAGAAGTGTTCTTAATTCCAAGTCGTTGATCGGGCTACGCTCCATCGCTTGGAAATAGCGTGTCTTGTCCACGAATTGCCAGTTGATCACCTGTTTCAGTCGCTTTTTCAAGATCATGTCCAGCCATATCCGCATGGCTCTGCCGTTGCCTTCCATAAAAGGATGGGCGATGTTCATTTCCACATACTTGGCAACCATCTCTTCAAAAGTGGACTCGGGCATCTGTTCCACATTTTCCAAAGCCTCCTTCAAATACAAAGCCGTTGCAAACCGGAAGCCGCCTTTTGAGATGTTGTTGGTGCGGATCTTTCCCGCATGATCCAATAGCCCATCGAATAAGTACGAGTGTATCTGTTGTAAGCCTTTGAGGCTGCCGACTTCAATGGTATCGATGTCGCCGCTTTCAAACAACCGGTAGGCTTTGCTCAGGCTTTCCTTGTCAATGTTTTTCATAAGTGGCACTCCTTGGTTTTTCAATGGAAAGGTACGGGTCGGGCACATAATAGAGTCATCGTCGATGCGATACATTTCCGCCCACGCCAACCGTTAGCTCTGATCCTCTATAGTCCCTGAGGCTGGACGATCGCTGACAACCGGGATCCCGGGTCATGCCCGCAATGACGATAGTATGAACCTCCGACTGGACGCTCAATCGATCGCTTGGTCCACTAAGCCATCCTCCGCTTCCTGCGCTACGGTCACCTTCAACCTCGGCTCCCGCTTCATCGCCTCCTGGATACTCCATTGCGCATTCGGGTTCCGTGCCCAAGCTCTGCGAGCGATGCCGTTGTTCACGTCCCAGTGCAACATGCTCTTCAGTCGGCGATCACTGTCCGCGCTGCCGTCCAGCACCATGCCGAAGCCGCCGTTGATCACTTCGCCCCAGCCTACGCCGCCGCCGTTGTGCAGGCTTATCCAGGTCGCGCCACGGAAGGCATCGCCCACGAAGTTCTGCACGGCCATGTCGGCGGTGAAGCGGCTGCCGTCGCGGATGTTGCTCGTTTCGCGATACGGACTGTCGGTGCCGCTCACGTCGTGGTGGTCGCGGCCCAGCACTACCGGCGCGGAGATCTCGCCGCTCTTGATGGCGTTGTTGAAGGCTTCCGCGATGCGCATCCGTCCTTCGGCATCCGCATAAAGGATGCGGGCTTGGCTGCCCACCACGAGCTTGTTCTGTTGTGCGCTGCGGATCCAATGCAGGTTGTCCCCGATCTGCTGGTGGATCTCTTTGGGAGCATCTTTCAGCATCGCTTCAAGCACATCACCGGCGATGCGATCGGTGGTGGCAAGATCCTTCGGATCGCCACTGCTGCATACCCAGCGGAACGGCCCGAAGCCATGGTCGAAGCACATCGGTCCCATGATGTCCTCTACGTAGCTCGGGTAGCGGAACTCTTCGCCATGCAAGCCGCCGATGGCGGCCCCGGCACGTTTGCTTTCCAGCAGGAAGGCGTTGCCGTAATCGAAGAAGTACATGCCCTTTTCCGCGAGCGTGTTGATCGCTTTCACTTGGCGCTTCAGGCTTTCCTCCACACGCTGCTTGAAGGCTGCGGGGTCCTTCACCATCAAGGCGTTGCTCTCCTCGTAGCTGAGCCCTACGGGATAGTAACCGCCCGCCCAAGGATTATGCAGGCTGGTCTGGTCGCTGCCTAGGTCCACCGCGATGTTGCGTTCCGCCAGGCGTTCCCATAGGTCCACCACGTTGCCGAGGAAGGCGATGCTGTGTGCCTCGCCTTTCTTTTGCCATGCCAGTGCGGCATCGATGCAGGCATCCACATCTTCGATCACTTCATCCACCCAGCCCTGGCTCTGGCGCTTGTGCGCTGCGGTGGCGTTCACTTCCGCGCAGATCGTCACCACGCCGGCGATGTTGCCCGCCTTGGGTTGTGCGCCGCTCATGCCGCCGAGTCCGGCGGTCACGAAGAGCTTTCCCTTGGTGGTCTTGTCCGCGCCCTTCAGCATGCGGCAAGCATTGAGCACGGTGATGGTGGTGCCATGCACGATCCCTTGCGGACCGATGTACATGTAACTTCCTGCGGTCATCTGGCCGTATTGCGAAACGCCCAACGCGTTCATGCGTTCCCAATCGTCCGGACTGCTGTAATTCGGGATCACCATGCCGTTGGTCACCACCACGCGTGGCGCTTCCTTGTTGCTGGGGAAAAGGCCCAACGGATGGCCACTGTACATCACCAACGTTTGCTCCTCGCTCATCTCGCTGAGGTACTGCATGGTGAGCCGGTACTGCGCCCAGTTCTGGAACACTGCACCGTTGCCGCCGTAGGTGATCAGCTCGTGCGGATGCTGCGCCACGGCCGGGTCCAGGTTGTTCTGGATCATCAGCATGATGGCCGCGGCTTGTTTGCATTTCGCGGGATACTGATCGATCGGGCGCGCGTGCATCGGCTCGCTCGGGCGGAAGCGGTACATGTAGATGCGCCCGTGTTCCTTCAGCTCCTTAGCGAACTCGGGCGCGAGCGTAGTGTGCTGCTTCGCGGGGAAGTAGCGCAGGGCGTTCTTCAGCGCGAGCTTCTTCTCTTCTGTGGAAAGGATGTCCTTGCGCTTGGGCGCGTGCGGAACGGAAGGATCCAGCGGGCGGGCAGGAGGGAGGGTAGCAGGGATGCCTTCGCGGATGGAGGCTTGGAAGTCGTGGAGGTCAGCGGAAGTAACGGTTGTCATGCAGGGTTCACGGCCGCATGGATGCGGCGGCGGTGCGGCTAAGTTCGGGCTTGCGTGAAAACCCGGCTCAGCGTATCACCGCGAAGCGTTGCGAAGAACGACCGGTGGCGGTGGTGATGCAGAGCAGGTAGATCCCTTCAGGAACGGTGGAAACATCAATGGTCTCGCGTGGGGCGTCATGCATGCGTCCGGAGCGGTACACCCGACCGTCGGTGCCTATGATGCGCCATTCAGCGGAAATGGGGGCCTTGGTTTGCACGGTCACGTGGTCTGTCGCGGGGTTAGGATGCACCTCCAACGCGGGGCCCGCATCTGCACTGCCAATGCCCAAGAGCACCCCGTCCGGGGTAATGGTCCCCACTTGGACACCGTTGATCACATAGCCTTCAAGCCACCTGGAGTTCCCGCTCTCAAAGGAGAAGTAATCATAGCGGACCAAGCCGACCCCTTCGCAATAGCTGAAGGTGAGTGTTCCATCGGAGAATGGAAGCAACACCTGCGCATCCTGATCACTGGGGCAGAACGAAGCACCATCATTCCCGCCAGGGCTTATGGTATACGGTTCAATGACCACCCGTTGGGAAGAATCGAGGGCCGCTACTATCAAAGGCCCTAAAGATGGAGGATATCCCGGTATGGGGCTCATCGAGTCCAATGCATGGGGATAGATCGCGCCCTGGATTCCTGACGCGAAAAAATTCGCCTCGGTGAATTGTTCGTGGTCCACCACCAGGTTCACGGTCTCGCTTCCTTGCCCTTGATCCGTGCCACAGGGAGTCCACCATTGGGGATTGAAGCTCTCTTCAAGCCAATTGAAAACACGCTCCATGGTGTAAGTGGTAACACCTGGGCTGTCTGCACGGTCGAGTATGCGGTACTTGCTGGTACCTTCCACGTAATGCACGCAGAAACTGCTCTGGAATTGGGATTGATCATGATATTGCAGCACATCACCTATCCCGTAATCGAACAAGTCGAGGACGCGGGGGTAGTGCTTCCCTACGGATATCGCTCCGTCCACCCCGGCCAGCACAAGCGTCCCTCCGGCACCACTACCGTGCCTGGCAGCCTGGATCCCATGGCCTTTGGAGATCACCACCGTGTCCCCCGTGGAAAAGGCGATGTGCTTCAGGCTGTCCGCTGTGCCGAACAGCGTTGCGTCCGCCACCGCGAAAAGGGTGGCCGTGCTATTCCCTGGTCCGGTCCAAGTGGACCCCAGCGGCTCCTGGGGGAGAATGAGCAGGGTGTCTTCTTCGCGCTCGATGGTCCAAGTGGAGCCGGACCGTCGCACCGTGGACCCCGTGCCCTGGGAGCGGCCGGCATGCACCATATCGGTTCCTGTCCCGGACCAGCCTCCGCATGAATAGCCATCGGAGCAGGCCGAGCACAGCGCTCCGATCCTATTCAACGCATACAGCACACTGTCCGGCCCGAGCGTATCGATCTGCGTGACAAAGACCTGATTGCTGATCGTATCCGTGCCGTCGTTGCTGTAGTTGTACTTGTAGTCCGGGTTGATCAAGGCCCAGTTCTGTGCGGAAAGCAAACCGCAGATCAGAGCACCGCAAATGAGCATGAGCTTGCGCATGGTCGCTCGTTTGATCAACAAGATAGGGTGAGCGGCTTAAACGTTGCCTGAGCAGGTTGCACTTTTCCAGGCTCATGTGGCCTTACACGGAAACCTGCGGGAGGAAATGCTACTGGAAAGCCATCGCGCACACTACAGCGTGAACACCACGTGGCTGTACATGTTCCGGCCCATGCTGGGGATGCCGGACCAATCGGAGAACGTGGTGTAGTACCGATCCGTGATGTTGTTCACACCGAGGTTGACGGTGAGCCTGTGCTTTTTCAAGGAGAACTCACGGGAGACGGACAAGTTGCCGATCACGTAGCCCGGCTTACTGGTCTCGCCGAATTCCGCGCTGTTGCGGTTGCGGGTGCTGCCTTCCACAGAGGCCTCGGCCACATACTTCTTCTTCCCGTACCGCAGTCCGGTGCGACCTTGCAGCGGTTGGATGAGCGGCAGGCGCGTGCCATCGCTGCCCTCCCCATATCTGTACGAGGCGCTGCCGAAGAGCAGCCAAGGTTGGTTGAAGCGGTACTCCGCACCCAGCCCAGTGTTGAACAGTGTGGCGTAAGGCAATTGCTCGTAGACCTTCACGCCGGAAGCGGTGATGTTCATGGGGAACAGGTCGGGCTGCGGCTTGCCGATGATGTAATCGATGATGTGGAAGTAGGAAGCGGTCCACTCCAGCATCAGCTTGCCGTGCTTGTAGGTGCTGGAGAGCTCTGCGGAAACGGAGCCTTCGTTGCGCATATCCGGGTCGCCGATGTAATCGTAGTTGTCGTTCGCGTTCAGCAGGTAGAAGCCGTAGCCCTCGGAGACGGAGGGTGCGCGCTCGCTGAAGCCCAGGCCCACCCGGTTGGTGAAACGACCGCGGTGATGCGCCAAGGAGGCACCGGCATTCACCAGTACGCGGTTCGTGGATGCGGGCACGTCCACATAAAAGAGCTCCAAGGAGCGGCGACCGAATTCGCTGCCGATGCTGTTCTCATGGAAACCCAGCCCGCCATACAGCGTGAGATCCAGTTTGGGGCTGAAGCGGATGCGGTCCTCCACGTTCAAGCCGCTGTACAGGGTGTTGACATCCGGCCAGGTGAGCATGAACATGCTGGGCTCCGCGGGGTTGTTCGGGTGCATCGTCATTTCCGCCAAGGAGTTGTTGCGATGGCCCGCCCACGTGGCCTTGATGTGGTGCTTGCCCGCCGATGCATACAGCTTGGTGTAGAAGCCCTGCGTGGTACTCCAGCCGGGCATGTCCATGCGGATGGGCACTACCGGCCGCTGGCTGTCGTCCATCACGTGGTTGATGGTATTGTAGTACACCTTGGTTTCCCACAGGCTGATGGGGCCGTTGCGCGGCAGGTGGCGGTACTGCACCGAGCCGATGAGGGCTTGCGCCAGCGATACGTCCATCGGCAGGCCGGGGTAACCCACATCGGTGGCCTTGTCGAAGATCAGCGAGGCCTCCAGCTCGTTGCCTTCGCTCAGCTTGTATCCGGCGATGGCGGAAAGGTTGTACTTGGTGAATTGCGAGTGCTCCACCTCGGAAGAAGTACCGGAGCGATGGCCGGCCTTGTAGTTGGAGGCATCGCGGGAGGTAATGTCCAGATCCGTGTAGAAGGAGGAGCTGGAGTAGTTCAGCGCGGCGCCCAGGATACGCTGGTTGTTGTTGGCCTCGAACCCTGCAGAGGCAGAGGCGCCAAAGCCGCGTTTCGCCTTGAAACCGGACCGGCGGCGCTCCAGATCGATGGAGCCCGCGATGGTGCTGCCGTGTTCGCCGCCGGAAACGCCGCTCTTGATCCGTGCACGGGACAGGTTGGAGGTTTCCACGTAAGAGGTCACCGGATCCATCTTGTCGGTGCAGGCGCTGTAGATGCGCATGCCATCCACCGTGATCACGCTGCGCTCCGTGGACATGCCGTTCAGCATGGGTTCCCATGCGTAGCATCCCCGCCGGATCATGTTCACGGAATTGGACTCGGCCAAGTAGTTCTCCAACGAACCCAGTGGTTTGTCGCCATGCAGGTGGCAGCTCGGATCCGTGGGCAGGATCACCACGTTCTCAAGCTCCAGAGAGGACAGTGTATCCAGCGGAGCCTTCACCAAACTGTCCGGTCGGGATTGACCCAACAACACGGTACCCAATTGCAACAGGGCGAACAGGTGGACCAAGCGCCGCAGGTTCATCGTTACGGTCGATCGGTACTTCCGGACCAAGATCCCATGTGTGCCGTGCAGGGGATCAGAATGATACTTTGAAGTGGACGCTGCTTTCCAGGTTGGTCTCCGTGATGGCTTCCCCGCAAAGTGCGGTACCGGAGCCATCCTCCACGATCAGGTTGATCTTCCAATAGCCCGTCATGGAAAAGCCGACCTGCCCGTGATAGAACCCATCGGCTCCTTGCGTCAGGTCCACATTGCCCGGCGCGGTATGGTTGCCCATGCCCGGCATGCGGGAGTCCACGCGGATGGTGTATCCATCAACCATCGGGAATTCCGTGTCGTTCACCCTTTTGTACAGTCCAACGATCATGTCATTGGCTCCTTGGCCGGGGTTGCTCGGCTCTACCATGGCCAACAGATAGGTCACGCTATCCGTGCCGATGGACGAGGTGTATCGTTTCTTGAAGTCGCTGTCCGAGGCCAGCACGTTCACGGACATCACCACTTCGTGAGGGCCGCTTCCAGTGTCATAGGTCACGGTCATTTCCCACTGGCCCATGGGACCGCTGGCCATGCTGAAGACCACATCGCCTTGGAAAAGTGCAGGGTCGCTGGACGTGGGTGTGATCGCCGAGTAGGGGCAGCTGTGCTGGTGCGTGCTGCCGCCCATGGTCATGGTCATCATGGGCATCCAGCTCAAGCTGGCGTTGCTCACAGCGCTTCCGCCATGCTTCAGGCGGACGAAGATCGTATTGTGGCCCACAAGCAGTTGGCCGGTCTTGCTGTAAAGCTCCAGCGTATAGGAGCCGTCCGTAGCGGACTGCAGCAGTTGCAGATCGGTGCCGGCAGGTGCTGGCGGAGCGGGTTCTTCGGCCTCCTCTTTCTTGCAAGAGGAGAAGGCGGCCAAGGCGAACAGGAGAAGGAAGGAGCGTGTCAGGAGCTTCATTCAGTTGGTGGGTAGGATGGCAACAGTTGCTGGTTGCGGGCAAACATATCCCGAAGCGATCTGGACGGAACTGAGGAAGATCAGGGGAAAGCTTGTGTTACGGCAGTCTTTGATATGACTCTTTTTGATCGCGTCAAAGGCGCTGACTACCGGGATGCCGCTTATCCAAAGAAGATCGTGGTCACTTCGCTTGAAATTACGGCGCTTCCCGTAGCGCGGGTTCCAGAGTTTTGCCCACAACCAAACAAGCGCACATGAAACTCATTACATCCATTGCCAGTATTGCCTTATTGCTTCAGGCACCGCTCTCATCAGCACAATCCCCTACGCTCGTCAGGGATTTTTACCCCGGGGAGGTGACGGCCACGATCCTGAACCACGGAAATCCGAACGGCTTCCGTATCCATAACGACCGCTTGTTGCTCTTCGCAAATGATGGGCCTACTGCGGGAAAGCTCTTTGCCTTGAACGATCTGTCGGGCAGTGTGGAGGAGCTGGCCCATGTTGGCGGAGTTGCGGGATACACCACCACCAATGGCGGCATCGTTACCAGCGGCGACAACATCTACTTCTTCACCCCTAATGTATTCGACTATTCCCTGTATGTCGTGCGCAACGGGACCGTCGAACTGCTCGGTACTTTTCCCGGAACTCTCGTGTTCTACTTTGCCGCCATCCCCCTTCCCGACGGCAAGTTGCTCTTTCCCGGCCATAGCGAGGCGAACGGACACGAACCCTGGGTGACCGACGGTACCCTGGCGGGCACCCACATGGTGAAGGACATCATGCCCGGGTCCACCACCAGCTTGGGTTCTCCCTTCCCGCTTTTCCAAGGTTTCGATTTTCAAGGAAGAGCCTACTTTTTGGCCCAGGACGAGACCAATGGCATGCAGTTGTGGGTGAGCGATGGTACCGAGGTGGGCACCACCCAATTCGCCGAGGTCAATGAGCAGGACGAGACCGGCGCCATCAGCTTGGAGTGGTCCAAGAACGAAGATCATTTTATCATCACCACCCCGGACGGCGTCCTGGCATCGGATGGGGCCACCACGGAATTGATGCATCCCGCGACTACCGTGTTCGTGAAGATCCCAGGTCTCACGTATTCCGTTAGTCCCGAGGGTTGGATGTATTTCATAGTTTCACAGAACGGTGCGCGTTTGTACAGGACAAAGGGAGCCACAGCCACTACGGAAGCTGTCTTGGATGCCAGCGTGCCTAATCAGGCCTACCCATATTTGACGGAAGTGAACGGCGTATTGTACGCGCTTTCCACCACCGGCGGGGTCAATACGGCGCTTCTACGGCTCGATCCGGCCACTGGCCAAGCCACTACCATAAAGGCGTTCGCTCCCATTACCAATAGTTCCGGTAGCAACCAGAACTTCTATGGCTTCCGTGAACTCGGTGATCATTTCTACTTCTTCGGGATCGAAGGCGACACCCACCGTCAATACTGGCGCAGCGATGGTACTACCGCCGGAACGGAGATGATCAGCAACTTCCAGCCCACCTACATCAACGGTGGACCGAATCCTTCCTCGGCTAACATGATCGCTTTCCAGGATCATTTCGTCTTCACGGCCAATAGCGAGGTCGTGGGTTCGGAGCTGTTCGCTGCGCAGGGTGTGGTGGGCATAGCAGAAAACGCCAACGCCAATAGCACGATCAACGCGTGGGTGGATGCAAGCGGAATGCTGGTGGTGCAGGGCACCGCGCAATTGGGCACGGTGCGGGTGCTGGATGTGACCGGACGTGAGGTGGTACGCAAGGACCAAGTGCGCGGTGTGCAACTGCGCATTCCACTGGGTCAACGGTCCGCAGGGCTCTATCTTATCCGCAGCGAGCACCAAGGCCAAGTGCGCCAAACGAAGGTGATGCTCGATTGATCGCCCGATCCAGGTTCAGGAAGGCTCCGTGGGATCAACCTGCGGAGCCTTTCCGTTCCGGTCCTCCGGCGAATTGCCATACGGGCAATGCCGGCAGCCGCTCTGGCAGCAATAGCCACGCTTCAAGTGGTAGTTCTCGGTCCAGACCACATAGCCTTCGGGGGTGAAGTAGAAATCCCCCAAGACATAACCCAGCCGCAATAATTGCTTGGTGCGCGGGTCGTCCTCGGGAGGAATGGGGTGCTGGGACATGGTGGGCACGAAGTTCGGGAACGGCACGTTTTATTCACAATGGGTGGTGTACAGCTCCGTGGACAGATCGTTCAAAAGCCTCTGGAAGCCCGGTAGCTTCGGCCCTTGCGGAATTTTGCCTGAATTATAATGAAGATCCAACAGGTGTTGAAAACCTCCTTGGTATGGGTATTGGTGACGGTGCTGGCCCCGGTGCTGGCACAAGCGGGTAGTGCCGATCAGACACCCGAGCAGTACATCGCCAAATGGAAGGATGTGGCCGTGAAGAAGATGAAGGAGCATGGCATTCCGGCAAGCATCACCTTGGCCCAAGGCCTGTTGGAAAGCCGCAGTGGCAATAGTCTACTGGCCACACAAGGGAACAATCACTTCGGCATCAAGTGTACTCCTGACTGGACCGGCGGAAAGGTCTTCCATGACGACGACAAGAAGAACGACTGCTTCCGCAAGTACCGCAGCGCCGACCAGAGCTTCGAGGACCATTCGAAATTCCTGATGCGCTCGCGCTATGCGCGATTGTTCGAGCTGAAGCCCACGGATTACAAGGGTTGGGCGCATGGCCTTAAGCAATGCGGCTATGCCACCGACCCGCGCTATCCGCACAAGCTGATCGACATCATCGAACGGTACAAGCTGGACAACCTTGACCGTGGTGTGGATGTGAGCTATGCCAGCAAGGGCGCAGCACCGGCCAAATCCGCGCACAAGCCTTCAAAGCACGCAGGTGGTCGTAGCGACGACAATGTGGTCACCATCGGCAATGCACGCGCTGTGGAACTGTTCGATGGCCGCATCAAGTTCGTGCGGGCCAAGAAAGGGGAGAGCGTGAAGGACATCGCCGACGAGATCCAGCTGATGCCGGGAGTAGTGGCCAACTGGAACGACATGCCCAAGGATGGCCGGTTCGAGGAAGGCCAGGTGGTTTACATCCAACCCAAGCGGAACAAGAGCAAGCGGCTGGAAAGCTGCATCGCCGATAGCGGCGAAACGCTGTGGAGCATCAGCCAACGCTACGGGGTGAAGCTGAAGAGGCTGGCCAAGTACAACGACATGGGTGCCACCGATCCGGTGAACCCGGGGCAGAAGGTCTGGCTGCGGAAGCATCGCTGAGCTTGAACCGCAACGGTCGCAACGAGCGCAACGAAATGCACTGGGTACCGCAAGCTTGAATTCTTGGCGTCCGTGGCGCTCGTGGCGGTTAGCCTTTCCTACGAGAATTCCACCAAGAAACCCGCTTTTTTCAGCTCCTCCCAAAAACCGGGATAGGATTTGTTCACCACCTCCGGGTGCAGTATCATCACTTCGTCGCATACCAGCGCCAGCGGTGCCAGTGCCATGGCCATGCGGTGATCTCCTTGCGGATCGAAGGGTGGTGGTCGCAGGTTCGTTATTTCGCCATTAAGCTTGAACGTGCCGCCCTCGTATGCTGCGGAACAACCGAGGGTCTGCAGTGCTTCGGCTACGGCTTTCAGGCGGTCGGTCTCCTTCAGCGGAAGGTTGTGCAGGCCCGTTAACTCGGCTTCTTGCCCCCTGCCGGCCAATGCAAAAGCCAACGGCTGGAACAGGTCCGGCGTGTCCGTTAGGTCGGCGTGGTAAGGGCCCAGGTATTCGCGATCGTGGCCGTTTACGATAAGCTCCTCATCCGAAGAGCCACAGTGCGTGTAGCGCCAGAACAGATCGGTCACGGCCTCATCGCCCTGCAGACTTGGGCCGCCCATGTTGTGGAAGTGCAATCTCGTTCGGGCATCCAACGCCGCAACTTCGAACCAGAACGCCGCCGCGCTCCAGTCAGCCGGGACGTGTATTTCAGCAGGCGTCAGCGGGCCGCTATGCACGTGCAGCGCGTCTCCGCTGTCGAACGCACTTCCCCCGAATACATGAAGCACATCCAAGGTCATTTGTACGTACGGCCCACTCAGTCGCTGGCCCGTCCATTGGAGCTCCATGCCATCCGCGAAGTGTGGTGCTACCAGCAGCAACGCGCTGATGAACTGACTGCTTTCAGGGGAGTGGATCCGGACCTTTCCGCCCTGCATTTTCCGGCCACGTACGAGCAAGCCGTTCGGAACCTCGGTGATGTCCGCGCCCAGTTCGCGTAGTGCGTTCACCAGCGGTGTGTGTGGCCGTTCGAGCAAGCGAGGGTTGCCGGTGATCAGGCGCTGCTTTTGTTCCTGCACGCAGGCCCAGGCCAGAAGAAAGCGGAAGGTGGTACCACCATCACCGCAGTGCATTTCCGCAGGTTGTTCACGTAGCAGGCTGTGCAGGATGCGGGTGTCATCCGAGGTTCCGATGCCCTTTACGCTTTGCACGTCACCCGCCAAGCTCGCCAGGATCAGTGCGCGGTTGGCCACGCTCTTGCTGGGCGGAAGCACCGGCCGGGCATCGATCGGCCCGTCAGGCCTTCGAACGGTAACGCGGTTCAGCATCCGGTGTCAGCAGGCGATAATGCTCCAAGGCCTCCGCGACCTGTGCAGCGTTGATCGGCACATCCACGCGGGCGGAGCCGATGCCGGTGAGCAGGGTGAATCGGAAGCCATCGCCCACGTTCTTCTTGTCGTTGCGCATCAGTTCGATGATGCGGTGGTGATCGGCGGCCTGCAGACTGAACGACGGGTAAAGGCCCATGAGGTGCTCCTCCACGGCGTTCATGCGGTCGCGGTCCAGTAGTCCCGTACGCCAACTGAGCCATGTGGCACACACCATGCCGATGGCGATGGCCTCGCCGTGCAAGAGCGATCGTTGTGTACTCTCCAAGGCAAAGGCCTCCAGCCCGTGGCCGATGGTATGCCCGTAGTTGAGCAGCTTCCGGATGTTCTGTTCTCGCGGGTCCTCCATCACCACTTCAGCCTTGATGGTGGCCGAGTGCATGATCAACGGAGCAAGCGCTTCCAGATCGTGCAGGGGCGCGCGCCGCACTTGGTTCCAGTGCTCGGCATCGCGGACCAGGCCGTGCTTCACCATTTCAGCAACGCCGTTCAGCACTTCGCGTTTGCCCAGTGTGCGGAGGAAGGGGGGATGGATGTAGGTGGCCACTGGATCGGCAAAGACGCCCACGAGGTTCTTGATCCCATTGAGGTCGATGGAGGTCTTCCCGCCGATGGAGGCATCCACCATGCCCATCACCGTGGTGGGGATGTTGATGAAGCGGATCCCGCGTTTATAGGTAGCAGCAACGAAGCCGCCGAGGTCGGTGATCACCCCGCCGCCGAGGTTCAGCAGGATCGCTTGGCGGTCCGCCATGTTCTCGGCGAGGTGGATCCAGAGTGCCCGGCAGATCTCGATGTCCTTGCTATGCTCGCCGCTGCGCACCAGCATCGTTTTCGCATCGCGCAAGCGTGTCACCTTGGCCAACAGCTCGGGCAAGCACTGGTCCATGGTGTTCTCATCGCCCAATATGAAGAGCTTTGCACCCTGTGCGTGCTCGGCGAGCCAGAGTTCCAGATGGGCCAAGGCATGCTCTCCCATCAGCACGGGATTATTGCCTGCGAATATCCGTTGGGCCTGTGGGTGATCGGATGCCATGGCTACTTTTGGCGACCTTTCCGCAGTCCGGTGTGTACCGGGGAAAGGCGCCCAAAGGAACGAACTACAAGCACGCGGCGCCACATGCACCAACAAGAGGTACTTCCCCGACCCGGGAACACCCGGTTGCCCGATATGGGCGACACCCGCACGGCCTTCGCCCACAAGAGCGATCGGGACCTGCATCAAGCCTATTGGCTCTTTCGCATCATCGGCACGCCGTGGCTCACCTCCGTGGGCAGCGTGCTTACCAAGGCTGCACTGGCCTTGCACCTGCCGGTGAAAGGGGTGGTGAAGGCGACCATCTTCAAGCAGTTCTGCGGAGGGGAGAACATTCAGGAATCACTGGTGACGGCGGAACGATTGGCCGAGAAGGGCGTGGGGACCATCCTGGATTACAGCGTGGAAGGCGAGGATGATCAGCATGCCATGGATGCTACGGCGGAAGAGATCCTCCGCACCATCGCCGCCGCCAAGAACAATTCACACATCCCGTTCTCCGTGTTCAAACCGTCCGGGGTGATCCGTACCGATGTGGCAGCGAAGGTCTCGGCGGGGCAGGAACTCACCAGCGAGGAGGACGCGGCATGGGAACGCGGTCGCAAGCGGGTGGAACGTATCTGCGAGGCCGCCTATAAAGCGGATGTGCCCGTACTGGTGGATGCCGAGGAGAGCTGGTACCAGAATGCCCTGGATGCACTGGTCACGGAGATGATGGAACGGTTCAACAGCAAGCGTGCGATCGTCTTCAACACTGTGCAACTTTACCGGCACGACCGCTTGGCTTTTCTGCGGAAGGAAGGTGAAGCTGCGAAGGCCAAGGGGTATTACATGGGCATGAAGCTCGTGCGCGGGGCCTACATGGAGAAAGAGCGGGAGCGTGCTGCCGAGAAGGGATATCCCGACCCGATAGGCGCCAACAAGGCTGCGGTGGATGCGGACTTTGATGAAGCGATCCGCTACTGCATCGAAAACATTGACCATGTGGAGGTGCTGGTAGGTACTCATAATGAGACCAGCACTCTGTTAGCGGCAGAGCTGATGTCCAAAGCAGGCTTGGCAAAAAATGACCGGAGGATCTACTCCGGGCAGTTGTTGGGCATGAGCGACAACATCAGCTTCAACATGGCGGATGCCGGGTACAACGTGGTGAAGTACGTGCCGTACGGCCCCGTGCGCAAAGTGCTACCTTATCTCATTCGCCGGGCGGAAGAGAACACCAGTACCAAGGGCCAGACCGGACGCGAGCTTTCCCTCATACACGCCGAACGGAAGCGGAGGGCCAAGGCCTGATCATAAGACCGCGCTGTTGGGGCGTGAACCACGGATGGACAGGGATCCACACGAACCGTGCTTCGAGAAGGAATGTGGAAAGCGCACGCATTCGCTCGGCAAATAGCCGCACGAGTGCCTGCGCCCTCGGTCCACAATTCAGCTTATCGGGCGATCACCAACCGTGCTGTGCGCAGGGTGGTTCCTTCCGTTCGCACCAAGTAGATGCCGTTGGGGAGTTCAGCTGTGCCCAGTTGGTTCTGCCCAGCGGAGAAGAGCTGCTCCAGCATGACACGGCCTTGCGCATCCAGCACCCGCACCGTGGCGGCTTCCGGTATTTCCAACGTGACCGCATCCTTGGCCGGCACCGGGTAGAGCACCAGTTCGCCTGCGGTGGGTAGGTGCTCATTCACGGCTACGGTAGCCCCGCTGCAATCCAACTCCAGGTCGCAGGCCACGCTCGCCAGGAACTGAACCACGAAGTTCAGGGAGTTCACCGGATCGTATTGCAAATAGCCAACGTGCCCATTACCGGGATATTCCAAATAGCAACTCGGTACGCCGATGCTCTCCATGCGGATGTTGATATCATGGTCACCGGAAACAATGATGCCCGTGGGCAAGCCCAACGCATAGGCTTCCTCCGTGTAGCAGGGCACCACTCCGTCGCCGGTCTCGTGGATGCCGCAATAGGGTTGGTCGCCGGGCTGCACCCAGGTGGTGTCCATCAGCGCGCCGCTCATGCTGAAGCAGGCCATCACATCGCTGGAATAGCCCAAGGGCCCACTGTTGCCTTCCATGCCACCCCATACCGCACTATCCGCAACCAACTGCGCAGGCAGCTCGGATGGTTGGTCCATGTAGGTGGCATGCAGTGCGCCGATCGCACCGGCGCTCACGCCGCCCACAATGATCCGGTCCGGGTCGATGCCATACGGGTTGCCATCTTCAGCCACGGTCTTGCGGAGGTAACGGATGCTTCCTTTCAGATCGTGTACACAGCGCTGCACGGCATGCATGGTGGTGTTGGTGCTGGGGAAGAAGAAGCCCACGCGGTAGTCAATGGCCACGGCCACATAGCCCAAACGGGCCAACTGTCCGCACATGGAGGCCATATCCGCACGGGACCCCGTGACGAAGGATCCGCCGAAGGCCACCACCACCACTGGACGAGCGGTGAGCGGATCGTTGGCAGGGGCATAGATGTCCATGCGCAGCGTCTGCTGGGTCCCGTCCACACCGGTGTTCGTGCCGAACACCACCCCTGGAATGCTATCGATCTGGGGGAAGTACCCGTACGTAGAGTAGCGTCCAGTGCCACATTCCTGTGCGGAAACGAGGACAGGAAAGAGGAGCGCTGCGAGAGGAAGTAGGATTGCTTTCATGGCTGGGGTAGGGAGGAAATGTACTCCCTTTCAACTGGATGCCACAAACGTCGGCACGATGCTTCTTCCGATAGCGCCCTCCGAGGACCAGGCTGGCACAGGTCCACCACTACGGTATTCACCTGATTTGCATACGTATCCTGCCGTAATCTGGAATCCTTCCCGCAGCGAACGCGGTAGTACGGATCAGATTTGCACATACGCTCTAAAAACAAAGCAGTAGCATGAAAAGGAATCTTTTGGTAGTAGCCGTCCTGATGGCAGGCATTGGCAGCACAGTGGCCCAAGAACAGTACCGCCCGGTAGGAGGTGAGAAGAACTTGGAATTGATGGTCGCTCCGTTGGGTGGAAGTCCCATTACCATGGCAGGCATCAAGTATCGCAACTTCAGCTCGGCAACCTCGGCCTTCCGTATGGGAGTGTTCCTGGGCTTCGACAACAAGACCACCATTACACAAGACGAGAACAGCGATACCAAGGCCCTCGAGTTGAAAAAGAAGGAGAGCACCATCACCATCGGCCTACAACCCGGCATCGAAAAGCACCTCACCGGTACCGAGCGCCTCTCGCCCTACTTCGGGGGATATGTGGACCTGAACTTCACCACCAAGAACAAGAAGGACGATACCCAGCTCACTTTGGCCAATGGCAACAATGAACTGGGCTACAACCAGACCAAGAGCGGAAGCTTGGGGATCGGCCTGAACGCCGTGGCCGGCTTTGACTACTACTTGGCCAAGTCCATCTACTTGGGAACGGAACTCGGCTTCGGCGTCTCCACCAGCATGCCCATGAAGAACAAGAACGAGAACGTGGTATTGAATGCGGACGGTACAGGAACCACGACCGTGAGCGGAGATGGCAAGAAGGACAATGTGAGCAAGCTTCAGGTGGGCCCCAATGTGGTGGGTCAGATCCGTCTGGGCTGGTTGTTCTAGGCGATCTCTTCACTCTCGGAACAAAGAACAAAGGACATGTATCTTGAATCACACCTTTTCCGAAAGCTGATCAGGGTTGCCCTGCCCCTGGCCTTGGTGGTGCTGGTAACCACCTCTTGTAACAAGGAATCGGTCACCATGCCGAACCCGGCTTCGGGCACATCGATCACGGACATGAACCTGAGACGCCAGATCTGGGATATGGGGCAGAAGGTGCCTTCCGTGGGCATCTACAACCGCACCATGAACGAGATCCTTGTGTTCACCTCCGCCAAGGATGGCTCGCGCAGTTTCTCCTTCACCACCGCACCCGCCGATGGCATCAACTTCGCGACCAGCAATGGCGGCCAATGGGTGTGGACCGAGGATGGAGGCATGGTGGTGCTCACCGGGCCACAGGCCGGCCTGGGTGCAGGCGGTGGCTTGATCTCAGCGGGAAATACCACGCTGGACATCAACATCGCGGTCTGCTTTGCGGTAGGGGAAGATGCGCTTGGCGGAGGACTCTTCGGACCGGACATGGGCGAAGTGGCCGGGGTGATCGGGATCTCCGGTGATATCGACGCCCTGATGAACGGCGACTTCTCGGAGGACGAGGACCCATTCCAATTCTTCCACGGCTTTGCCTATTATTTCGTTTATGCCGACCAGCTCAGCGATACCAGCTACGATGTGCTGAACTGGGTGGAGGACCTCGACCAACCGGAAGATGAACTGGAGAACTTCAGCTTCGCTTTCATCATCAGTTTCCAGAATGACGGCGGGATCTATCTCTCCAAGGAAGGAAGTATCAACGTGAGCGGAGGGACCATGGAATTCAACGGCCAATATTATGCGGTTGAAGGGGTTGGCTTCTTCGATGATACCCAGGAGGAGGATGCATCCTATTCCGTAGTGAACGGATACGGGGCAATGGGTTGTCAGTGAGATCCGTGGTATATGTTTAATTAAAAGGCCTCCAAATGGGTGGGGCCTTTTCCCTTTCACCATACGGAATATGCAGTAGAAGAACTTCTACGGCCCGAAATGGCTACCGTAGCAAGCGCTACGCTGGATCTTGCTCCGATAGGTATCGGAGCGGCACCGTGGCTTCCGCGACGCCTTCTCGCCAAAACTCTTGCTACCATTGCCATTTCGTCCGACATGTGTCGGACCCTCGCTACGTAGTTCTACTGTATGATCCCGTTACCAAGCGAGGAATTCGTCCTCCTTTCATGGTTCCATCCGGAGGTAATCCCTGGCCTATGCACATCCTTCCGTGTTTATCTATGCATCCGGCTGCTGGTGGACCTGGCGGTGATCATCTATTTTGCGCGTTGAATATCGTCCGTTGATGCGCCAACCCCGCGCCTTATTTTCCCTTGCGACCTCTTTTTTGTTTGTCCTTCTCAGTGGAAGCGTCCGTGCACAGGTGGTCGCGGATGCGGGGAGCAGTGCCACCATTTGTCCGGGCGGGCCGGTAACCTTGGGCGGTGCTGCGGCCACAGGGGGTACGGCACCCTATCAGTACAGCTGGGCGCCAGCGGCGGGATTGAATAACCCGAACGTATTGCACCCGGTGTGTACCACCAGCACCACAAGGACGTACACGCTTACCGTGACCGATGCGGACGGAGCGACCGCAACGAGCCAGGTCACCATCACGGTGAACCCCTCGCCAGGGATCAACCTCAGCTGTACCAACGCCACTACCAGCACCTATGGCGGGGTGCTCACGTTCAGCGTTTGTGGACTGGGTGCCAACACCTACGACTTCCAGTTCACGGATGCGAGCACCGCCCTGCCCGGAGCCACTTTCAGCATGGACTGGGGCAATGGCCAGACCGCCAACCCCGGCAGTGCGGGTTGGGCCGATACGCAGCAGTATCCATTCGGGCTCACATCGGGGACGTACACGATCCAAGATCCCGGGCCGAACGGATGCACCCGTACGTTGCCTTTCAATGTGTTCGTTGGGGAAGTGCCCTTGGGCGGCCTCAGCGTGGTCTCCAACTCGTCCATTTGTACCGGCAGCTCCATCAGCTTCGAGTGGAACAACTTCGAGACCAACCCGCCGGGCACGCTGTATATCGTGGACTATGGTGATGGGGTGATCGATACCCTGCCTCAGCCGCCCCAAGCGGCGTTCTCGCACGTCTACAACAGTTCTTCATGTGCCGTGGGTGGGGAGTTCTCCATCGCTTGGCGGATCACCAATCCATGCGATACGCGCACGGGCCAGATCAACCAGATCCGTGTTTCCGAGTCCCCGGTGGTCAGTTTCACGGTGTCGCCGAACGATACCGTTTGCACCAACAGCACGGTGACCTTCACCGACAACAGCCTAGGTGCGCAGGCTCCTTCGTGTACCGATCCGAAACACATCTGGAGCATCACGCCCGCCGTAGGGTGGACCGCCAGCGGCGCAATGGGAAGCGTCAACTCCCAACCGACGAACCCTTCACTGTGGATCAGCGGGGCCACATCGCTGGGGGTCACCTTCACCACGCCCGGTACCTATACTGTGATGGATGTTACCGGGAACATATGCGGTATGGATACGCTGGTGCGCACCATCTGCGTGGAAGCGCCGCCACTGCCCGCCTTCACGCTTTCCCCTACCACCGGCTGCTCCCCGCTGGTGAGCAATACGGTCAACACCAGTACCAGCCCCAACAGCTGCTCCACCCGCTACCAGTGGTTGATCAACACCGGCAGCGCCGCCTGTGGAGGCAGCACCGCCGCCACCTTCAGCGGCGGCACAAATGCCGCCAGTACGCAGCCGCAATTCACCTTTACCGGGGCCGGTAGCTATACCGTCACCTTGCGGGCCATCAACTCCTGCGGCACCTTTCCCGTGGATCAGGTGGTGACGGTGGGTGCGCCACCCGTGGTTTCCGTGAACGCGGTGAACGGGATCTGCGAGGGGCAGAGCGTGGCGCCATCCGCTACCTTCACTGCCTGTGGTTCACCGATCACCTCCCATGCCTGGACCCTGACCGGCGGGAATCCTTCCAGCGCAAACACCCAGGATCCGGGCACCATCGTGTATCCGGCATCGGGGAATTTCACCATCACCGCAGCGGCGAGCAGTGCGTGCGGCACAACAACATCCAGCACTCCGCTTTCCGTTACACCGCTACCCGCTGCGCCCATTGTGGGTGGCCCCATTACGCTTTGCGTTGGTGAGACGTTGAACCTTTCCGCCACAGCCGTGGCTGGCATCTCCTTCCAGTGGACCGGCCCCAACGGCTTCTTCTCCACCTCAGCCAGCCCCAGCATTCCGGATGTCACGTTGGCAAACCAAGGGGTGTACGCCGTTAGCGCATCGGGGGGTGGATGCAGCGGACCGTCCAGCACGGTGACGGTTACCGTGAACCCGGCACCCGTGGTGAACATTACGCCCACTGTGCCTTCGGTATGTGCCGGGCAAGCGGCGACCCTTACCGCCAGCGGGGGAAGCAACTACCAATGGACCACCGGTGGCGTGAACATCGGGAGCGGTACGCCCTTCACCTTCACGCCTGCCACCACTACCACCGTGGTGCTCCATGGAGATGCCGGCGGATGCACCGGGACTTCCAGTACCTTGGTGACCGTGCATCCAGTGCCGGTGGTGAACGCTGGCATGGATCGCATTTTTTGCCAGAGCAATTCGCCCCAAGTGCTGTTCCCGAATACGTTCGGCGGCACATGGAGTGGTGATCCCAACGTGTCGGCCGATGGGTATTTCACCCCTTCCACGCAAGGGGTCTTCCAACTGATCTATACCGTGGTGAGCCCCCAAGGATGCGCGAACACGGATACCATCCAAGTGACCGTGGATCCCCCCGCCGCCGCAGCAGATGCCGGGCCGGATACCTTGCTCTGCCACAATGCTGCACCGGTACAGCTTACCGGCACGCCAGCCGCCGGCAGCTGGTCCGGCGATATCTCCATCGGAGGCCTGTTCAACCCGGTGACGGTGGGCACCTTCACCGTTACCTATGTCGCTGGGAGCGGCAGCTGCACCGTAAGTGATCAGGCCGTGGTGACCGTGGTACCGGCCCCCGTTGTTGATGCCGGAACCGATGCCCAGCTCTGCATCGATGCGCCGGTGCTCACCCTGAATGCCACGCCGTTGGGAGGCACGTGGTCCGGCACCGGCATCAGCGGGAACATCTTTGATCCGCAGGCAGCAGGAGCAGGGGACCATCCCTTGAGCTACACCTATACCGATGGGAACGGATGCTCCACCACGGCGATCCGCACCATCACCGTGGATCCCCTGCCGGTGGTCTTCGCCGGGAACGACACGCTCTTCTGCGACCAGCCGGTCGCGCAGACCTTGGCCGGTCATTCGCCCTCCGGCGGCACATGGAGCGGTACGGGCGTAACGCCGGGCGGGTCCTTCATGCCCAACGGTCCGGGCACCTTCACCCTCACCTATGCGCTCACCGACGGCAACGGTTGCTTCGCCAGCGATTCGATAACGGTGACCGTGATCACCATCGACGATCCGGCCACCGCAGGCAATGATACTTCGCTCTGCCTCAATAGCGGCCCGCTCCAGCTTGTGGGCGGCCCTGCCGGTGGAACTTGGAGCGGATCGCATGTGGATGCAACGGGCCTGTTCGACCCCGCAGTGGAAGGCAGCTTCATCCTCACCTATTCCGTGGGGAACGGCTCCTGCATCACGCAGGACCAAGTGGAGATCACCGTACTGCCGTTGCCCGTGATCGATATCACCTCCATGGAGGATGCATGCATCGATGCGGGTATCCAGACCTTTACCGCCACACCCACCGGCGGCACGTGGAGCGGCACGGGGATCACGGATGCCGCGTTGGGGACCTTCGATCCGGCCCTGAGCGATGTGGGCCTTTTCACCATCACCTATGCCTACACCGATGCCAATGGCTGCAGCAACAGCACCACCGGCGATGTGGAGGTAGCGCCGCTGCCCGTGGCGGAATTCTCGAACGATCCCACGGCCTGCACAAACGTGGCCTTCCCATTCACCGATGAGAGCACCGGTGCCAACGCTTGGATCTGGGATTTCGGTGATGGCGACAGTGCCTTCGTGCAATTCCCCACACATAGCTACACCACCGCCGGCACGTTCAGCGTCACGCTCACGGCCGTTTCTCCAGCGGGTTGCACGCACGCGGTCACCCATGATGTCACGGTTTGGCAAGGTCCTACGATCGGCTTGGATCTTTCCCCAGTGGATGGTTGCGGGCCCTTGGTGGTGACCTTGGATAACCAGAGCTCCGGCGATGGTGTGAGCTATGTGTGGGACTTCGGTGATGGCGACAGTTCCGTAGTGGAGCAGCCGGGCCAGCACACTTACTATGCGGACCTGGATGGAGACACCACCTACACCATCACGCTTACCGCGACCAACTTCTGCGGGTCGGTGGATTCCGTGCGCACCGTCACCGTACACCCCGTACCCACTGCACTCTTCGGCCCGGACTTCGACTCCGGTTGCTCGCCGTGGCCGGTCACCTTCAGCAACGTCACCATCGGCCAGGCCGATAGCTTCTTCTGGGACTTCGGGGACGGCCTCACCAGCACCACCATGGACAGCTTGGTGCAGCACACCTATTACACCGGTGCCAACGACACCACCTACACCATCACGCTGGTGGCCACCAACGGCTGCGGAAGCGATACGGCGAACTATACGATCACCGTGCTGCCCAACAACATCACCGCTTTCTTCAATACCGATACCACCAGCGGCTGCGCACCGCTCACGGTCAACTTCACCCAGTACAGCATCGGCGCCACCAACTGGCATTGGAACCTCGGGAACGGCAATGTGAGCACCGACCAGAACGCCACCGCCACGTACGATACCGCCGGCGTGTACACCGCCACGCTCTTCGCCGACAACGGCTGCAGCTACGATACAGTGAGCGTGCAGATCACCGTGCAGGCCTCGCCACCTGCGGACTTCGACATCCTGCCGGGCCTGCATTGCGCGGGAACGCCGGTGCAATTCACCAACAACACGCCTGCGCCCGCCGGGTTGAATTGGGATTTCGGCGATGGCGGCAGCTCCACCCTTTCCGCGCCCACACACAGCTACACTGCGGCAGGCAGCTACAACGTCACCCTGTCCGTGGCTTCCACGCTGAATCCTTGCCCGGCCGTCCTCACGCAGACCGTGAACATCCTGACCACGCCCGATGCCACCTTCAGCGCCGATCCGCTCAGCGGCTGCATCCCCTTGGCCGTGCAGTTCACCAACAGCAGTACGGATGCGGACTTCTACCTGTGGGACTTCGGCGACGGCAACACCATCGGTGCCAGCGATCCCGCCCACAGCTTCGTGGCTGCGGGTACCTACCAGGTGCGGCTGGTGGCGGAGAACCTGAACGGCTGCACGGACACGCTGGTATCGAACGTGGTGGCCTTCCCGCTCCCGGTGAGCGCCTTCACCATGGCCGCCGATCAGAGCTGCATTTCGCCGGCCACCGTGCAGCTCAGCAACGCTTCCTCCGGCGCGGTGAGCTATTCGTGGGACTTCGGCAACGGGACCAGTTCGCTCTTGAACGATCCGGTGGCCACCTTCGATGGCCCCGGCACCTACACCATCACGCTCACCGCAACCAACCAGTACGGTTGCACGCACAGCAGCACCGATCAGTACACCGTGCATCCCACGCCGGTGGCGCAGTTCATGCCGGAGCCGCAACCGGCCTGCGCGGGCTACCCTGTCACCTTCGTGAACACCGCACTGAACGCGAGCAGCTTCCAATGGCACTTCGGGGATGGGGAAAGCTCCACGGAAGCCTCGCCGTGGCACATCTATCCGGCAGGCGATTACGATGTAACGCTGATCGCCACCGGTGCTGGTGGCTGTGCAGATACGCTACACGTGCCGGCGGCGGTACACGTGGACCCCACGCCCACGGCGGCCTTCAGCTACGTGCCGATGCAGAGCACCACCTACGCCTTGCAGTTCCACAACGAAAGCACCGATGCCGTCAGTTGGATCTGGGACTTCGGCGATGGCGAATACTCCACGGAATACCAGCCGCTCCACCTCTTCCCGGCAGGGCCAAGCGACCTCTATCCGCTCTGCCTGGTGGCCATCAATTCCTTCGGCTGCCCGGATACCTTGTGCCAACCTGTGGTCGCCACGAGCGATCCGGACATCTACGCGCCCAACGCGTTCACCCCGGACCAGGACGGCTTGAACGAGGACTTCCTGCCCATCCTCAACGGCTTCGATGATTGGCGCTATCGTTTCTACGTCTTCAATCGCTGGGGCGAAGTGATCCACGATAGCCGGGACCGTCACACTCCCTGGGACGGCCGGTACCACGGCAAGCCGGTGAAGAGCGACGTGTACGTCTGGAAGGTGGTGCTGAACCGCAGCGGGGATGAACGCGTGTACTACGGGCACGTGACCGTGGTGCGTGGGACGGAGTAGTGGTGCGGTCATGGCCATTGGATAATTCGTCCGCACAAAAAGTCTTGTCTGTTCGAACGCCAGTCGCGAGGGATTTTCCAGTAGCTTATGGGCAACTCGGTTGGTCGCCCTTACTACCTTGCAGTTCACACCCCAAACCGCCACCCATGTTGCGCCCCCTGCTGTTCTTGGCCCTGCTCATCTCCGTTCTGCGCATACAAGCGAAGGAGCCGGACCGGCTGGATTCCCTTTGGCAGGCCCATGGTGATCCGCAGGCCACCACCCATGAACGCCTGCTCACCTTGCACGAGCTGGTGCTGGCCATGCGCTCGGTGGATCAGGACAGTAGCATGGTGCTGGCCCGGAACCTGTTGGCCGAAGCCAAGGACGCGCGCGATACATTGATGATCGCCTTGGGCTACCGCGACATCGGGCTGGCCTTCCTGATGATGCGCTCCAGCGTTCCGTCACTGACCTATTTGGACAGCTCGCTGGTGTACTATTCCAGCCGGAATGATAGCGCCTACCTGGTGGGGGCCGGTGCGGTGGAAAGCAACATGGCCTTCGCATACAGGAAGTTGGGCCGCATGGAGGAATCCATGGAGCACAACCGCCGCAGCATCGCGCTGCACCGGCGTGCCAACGATGAGGAAGGCATCGTGTATTGCTACAATGGCATGGGCCTCACCTTCCAGTTCCAAGGGCAGCCGGACAGTGCCTTGGTGTATTACCAGATGTGCGCGGACCTCGCGGAGAAGCTGGGGATGGAGCAGATGGCCGGCGGTGCCTACGGCAACATGGGGAACGTTTATTCGGGCACGGGACGCATCGGCGAGGCGATCGACATGACGTACAAGAGCTTGGCCATATTGGAACGGGCCAAGGACCAAGCGGGCGTGGCGGCTTGCCTCACTACCATCAGTGAACTGAAGGCCACCACCGGCGATAACGAGGAAAGCCTGCAACTGCTGCTGCGCGCTTATGCGCTTTACGAGGCGGCCGACCACCGGCAAGGCATGATGACCGCCGGTAGCAGCATCGGCGGCCGGCTGATGGAACTGGGGCGGCCGGATAGTGCGGTGATGATGTTGGAGAAGGCCTTGGCCCTTGAGCGCGGGGCGGATGTGAAGGACCTGATGGGGCGCACGCTGTTGTCCTTGGGTCAGGTGTACCGGCTCACGGGCCGCACCGCCGATGCCTCACGGGTGCTGCTGGAGGCGATCGCCTTGGCGCAGGAGCTGGATGATGCCCCAAGCGAGGCCATGGCCCGTGCCGCTTTGGGCCGGGTGGAGCTGGATCGCGGAAAACCGGAACGGGCGCTGAAGGAATGCACAAAGGGCTTGGCACTTTCGGAGCGGAACCCGATATCCGCCGAGCGGCAGAACAATTGCGAATGCTTGTACCTCGCCTATAAGGCCACCGGGAACGGCATGCTCGCGCTGAAATACCACGAGACCTTCGTCAGCATCAACGACAGCCTCACGTCCGAGCAGCTGCTAAAACAGCTCACCCAGCGGGACATGATGTACACGTTCGGGAAGAAGCAACTTGCCGACAGCCTGCGCTTTGCGGGGGAACGGAAGCAGCTGGAAAGTGAACGCACCATTGAGGCACTGCGCGCGGACACGAACCGGAACCGTGCGCTGGCCACGGGTATCGGCGGGCTGATGCTGCTGGGAGGCAGCGGTGCTTGGTTCGTCGCGGACCGCAGGCGCAGGCGGGAGCGCTTCGAGAAGGAGGCCGCCACCTTGGAGACGCAGGCCTTGCGCAGCCAGATGAACCCGCACTTCATCTTCAACGCGCTCAACAGCATCAACGCGTTCGTGCAACGGAACGACCAGGACAGTGCCAGCAGCTTCCTCGGCAAGTTCGCCCGGGTGATGCGGCTGGTGCTGGAGAACAGCCGCCACGCCGAGGTGCCGCTGAAGGATGACCTGGAGGCGCTGCGCGGCTACCTCGATCTGGAGCGCATGCGCATGGGGAAGAAGTTCGATTTTTCGATCACGGTGGATCCGGAGCTGGATCCCGAGGATGTGATGGTGCCGCCCTTGGTGGTGCAGCCTTTCGTGGAGAATGCGATCTGGCACGGCATGGCGGGTAAGGAGGGAGGGGGCCACATCGATCTACGGGTGGCGAAGCACGGTGGGCAGCTCCGCTGGACCATCGAGGACGACGGTTCGGGTCGCAACGCCCCCAAGGCACCACCCGCACCGGATGCGCCAAGGAAAAAGACCTCCTTGGGCACGGCGATCACCCGCGCCCGCCTGGACCTGGTGCAGAAGCAGCATGGCGGCAAGGCGGGATTCCATTACACGGATCTGCCGCAGGGCACGCGCGTGGAGGTGGATATGCCGTTGCTTTCAGCGTTCGGGTGAGGGGCAAGGGATGTCGATGGTCGCGCCTGTGGGCGCTCTTGGGGGTTTCTGAGGAACCACGCTCCGATACATATCGGAGTCACACGCTCCGATATGTATCGGAGGAACACGGATCGTGTTTTGTGGGTTGTCATGTCGAACGCAGTTGTGGTGTGTCACATCGAGCGAAGCCGAGATGCGAGACACGGCAACCCTCTGGTGCATGTCTGACTTTTCTACGCTTGGAAGGTCCTTCTTGCTTCTCACACGCTGCGCGTGCTGCGAAGTGTCGCTCCGCTACTGGTCGAAATGAAAGAGCCTCTGGGATCCAACTCTAACGAAAGCTCGGACCCACAGGGGAAGAACCACGGTTCCACACGGATGTGAAAGGCATTTATCCGTGTTTATCCGCGTCCATCCGTGGTTCAAAGCCTGAGGCTCGCGTGAGAGTAGAGGATGCCAATATCCGCCACTTACCCCCCGGCACCCGCCACTTGCTCATTTGGGCTATGTCAGCGGCCGGGAGCACCGCAGTTTTGTATCGTCAACTACGGCAAATAACCCTTTCAACCAACCTCCCCATGAACTTCCAGCCACACACCAAGCGCACCTTGATCCACGCCGTAGTGATCGCGGCAGCCCTCTGCCTCTCCGCATACGCCAACGCACAGGACGTGGTGGTATGCAAGGGCCAAGTGCTGCGCGACGAGGCTTCCACCACGCCCATCTCCCTGGTGATCATCAACGGCTCGGACACGGTGAGCGTGGTGATCGCGGACAACGGCAGCTTCTCCTTTGTTGCTCCGGCAGGCCAAGAGCTGTGGGTACGCTTCGGCACGGATGGCCGCACTGCGGGCGAGGTGATGTTCGCCGGACAGGAAGTTGGCCAGGACCATGCACCGGTCGCAGCCCGCTCCGCCTTCCTGGTGGAATTGCAACGGTCCACCTCGGAGGAAATGCCGAGCACGGTCTTCGTCTCTGGGAGCTTCTCCCGCACCGCACAGGTGGACACAGCTACCAAGGGGACCTTCCTCCCGGGGTACGGGTCCTCCGTTCCTGCCTCGGCCAGCGCATCCCGCTGATCCGACCCCCCGCCTCCGGAGCATGGCCGCCTTTATGCGGCCATACCCATTTCGGGGGATGCGCAATGCTGGTCCGTGGCTTTCCACTACCTTTTCACCATCAAAGTAGTCAAGCCACCATGAGCACAATGACCGCCGTGATCGTTGATGATGAGGAGCACTGCCGGGAAGCCCTCAGCGGCCTGCTCGCACGCAAGCACCCGGACATTCCCCTGCTCGGCATGGCCACCAATGTGCCTGAGGGCACCGCCATGGTGGGCAAGCTGAACCCCAAGATCCTTTTTCTCGATATCGAGATCGGAAAGCAGACCGGCTTCGACCTGCTCCAGGCCATGGGCCCCGACAGGCCGCATGTGATCTTCACCACCGCCCACGAGGGCTATGCCGTAAAGGCCATCCGCTTCAGTGCCTTGGATTACCTGCTGAAACCCGTGGACCCCGAGGAGCTTGATCAGGCCATCGCCAAAGTGCGCCAGGCCGAACGCACACCCCAATCACCCGACCAGTTCCTGTCGCTGCTGAAGAACCTCTCCCAGCCCAAGGACGCGGACCGCCGCATCGCCCTGCCCGTGGCCGACGGCCTGGAAATGGTGGATGTGGGCAACATCACCTACTGCGAAAGCGACGGCAACTACACGGTGGTACACCGCCACGAGAACAAGCGCCTGCTGATCAGCCGAACCCTGAAGGAATTCGAGGACATCCTGGACCCCACGCAATTCGTGCGCATCCACCACTCCTTCCTCGTCAATGTGAAGCACGTGAAGAAGTACATCCGCGGCGAAGGCGGCGAGGTGATCATGAGCGACGGCACCAACGTGGCCGTAAGCCGAAGAAAGAAGCAGGAGCTGATGGACAGCTTGGGCCGGTTGTGAGGGAGTCTCTTTCTCTTGGTGCGAGACTTCCGTTTTGGTATCACTTCAATCCCTCTCTTGGCGCGAGACTTCCGCCTCCGGAACTGTGCGCTCCAACCGGCGGATGTCTCGTGCCTTCGCATGAATAGCCCACGATCCATGGGAGACTTCGTCTCCACCTACCAGTCCACTGGCCACACTACAAGTGATACAACTTCAACTTAGCGGATCTGTGGTTTGGCACGAGAGGACGGCTGATTGCCAGAGGTGCTTGTCAGCCTAACTCTCGCGCCGGAATTTCGGTATGGCACGAGAGGACGGCTGTTTGTCGCAGGTACTTTTCAGCCTAACTCTCGCTCGGGTATTTCGGTATGGCACGAGAGGACGGCTGTTTGCCGCAGGTACTTGTCAGCCTAACTCTCGCGCCGGTATTTTGGTTCGGGATCACTTCAACCCCGGCCGGATCTCCGTCAACGTGGCGGTTGAATCCGTGCGGAAATCACGGAAGGTGGCTACCATGTAATGTACTTCCTGGCCGCCTGCGGTTCCGTATACGAAGTAGACCAAGCTGTCCTTGCTGCGCTGGCTGTCGCTGAAGTTGATGTCGCAGCTGTCGAGCACGGCGTTGCGCAGGTCTGCCAAGGTGAGGTTCAGTGGTGCCAGTTGGGCTTCTGCCGCAGGCGTGGCCTTCACCAACGTGTTCTTCAGCCGGAGCTTCACGCGGTGGTTGGGCATCCAGTCCGTGTTCTCCAGGCGCTTGCCGTAGATGGCCCATGCGAGCAGGCAACCAAGGCCGGTGCCGAAACCGAAGAGTACGAGGCGGCGAGTGAAGGTCATGTCGATAGATCAGCAAGATTCACCAGAAGAAGCAAAGAGAAGTGTGAATGGTGATTAGCGAATGGTGTCCCGCCCCGATACATATCGGGGTGTATCGGGAGGTGATCGGGCGGCTGCGACTCAAGACTCACGACTCCTGACTCAAGACTGAACATCCTCAGAATGCAGCAAGCATGATATCCAGGTCCTTGAATGGCAAGCGGTAGGCCTCCGAAAGGATCTCGCTGGTGAGCGCACCATTGTACAGGTACACCCCGTGGCGCAGGCCCAGGTTGCGTTTGATCACATCCTCGAAGCGGCCCATTTCGCCCATGGTGAGCAGGATGGGAGTGAAGATGTTGGTGAGCGCATAGGATGCGGTACGCGGCACGCGGCTGGCGATGTTGGGTACGCAGTAATGGATCACGCCGTATTTCTTGAACACGGGATCCGTGAGGGTGGTCTGTTCGCTGGTCTCGAAGCAGCCTCCGCGGTCGATGCTGACATCCACGATCACACTGCCCGCCTTCATCTGGCCCACCATCTCGTCGGTGACCACCAAGGGTGTGCGGCCGTGTTCCGGCCTTAAGGCACCAATGGCCACATCGGCCTGCAACAGCGCTTGCTTGAGCACATCGGGCTGGATGATGCTGGTCCAGATGCGTGCACCGAGCGTGCTTTGTAGACGGCGCAAGCGATAGATGCTCTTGTCGAACACCTTCACGCTGGCGCCCACGCCCAATGCGGCCCGCGTGGCAAATTCGCCCACGGTGCCGGCACCGATCACCACTACCTCGGCAGGGGCCACCCCGCTGATGCCGCCGAGCATGAGGCCTTGTCCGCCCTTGTCGGTACTGAGGTGTTCGGCGGCGATCTGGATCGCTGTGTTACCGGCGATCTCGCCCATGGCCCGCACGATGGGGAAGATGCCTTCACGGTCCTTGATGAAGTCCCACGCCACGGCGGTGACCTTCTTCTCCATCATGCGCCGCAGGGACTCGCGGTGCTGGCCGCCCATCTGCAAGGCCGATACCAGGATCTGTTTGTGGCGCAGCAAGGCGATCTCTTCCTCCACAGGGGCGGCCACCTTCAGGATCAGGTCGGATTCAAAGACCTCCTGCGCGCTGTCCGCAAGTTTCGCACCTGCCTCGCTGTAGTCACTGTCCTGGAACTGGACGCTACTGCCCACCCCGCGCTGCACCACAATGTCGTGGCCGCGGCTGGTGAGCACCGCCACGCTCGCCGGGGTCAGGGGAACGCGGTGCTCCTGGGGCGTGATCTCCTTGGGTATGCCAATGAGCAATCGCTTGTTCTTACCGCCCACCTCCATGGTCTGCTCCTGGGGGAGCATGGAGACCTCGCGGGCCAGTTGCTTCAACAGTTCACTGCTGGTGCTCATGCCAAGTGCGTGGGGGCTGGTGAGTGTTGGATGATCTCCAGGCTGCGGGCGCCATCCTCGGTCATGTTCATTATGATGTTCACGGTATCCGGTGGGTAGGAAGCTTGTCCGAGTTCAGGCCATTCCACGAAGCAGTAATGTCCGCTGTCGAGGTATTCGGAAAAACCGATGCCTTCCAGTTCTTCCGCTTTGTTCAGGCGGTAAAGGTCGAAATGATAGACCGTGTTCCCGTCATGGCTGCGGTATTCGTTCACAATGGAGTAGGATGGACTGGCCATCCCTGTTTCCACCCCCAGCACCGCGCACAACCCCTTGATCAAGGTGGTCTTGCCCACGCCCATGGGGCCGTTGAAGGTGAATACCCGGCGCTCCGGACACGCCCCCAAGAGGGCGGCTGCCACGTCAGCAACGTCCTCAGGGCGGCGTAGTTCCAGCAGGATGCTCATGGGATCAACGCGGTTTCATGTAGGCGATGGGCACCAGCATCTCCTCCAAGGAAATGCCCCCGTGCTGGAAGGTGTTCCGGTAGAAGTTCACGAAGTGGTTGTAGTTATTGGGATAGACGAAGTAGAGGTCCTTCTTGGCGAAGATAAACGAGCTGCTCACATTGGCACGCGGCAGAAAACCTTGGCTGGGATCCTTGATGGCGAGCACATCCTTGGCCTCGTAGGTGAGGTTGCGGCCGTGCTTGTAGCGCAGGTTGGTATTGGTGTTGCGGTCGCCGATCACCTTGCTTGGTTGCGTAACGCGCACGGTGCCATGGTCGGTGGTGATCACTACGCGGCCACCCTTCTCGGCGATGGTCTTCAGGATGTCCAACAAGGGGCTGTGGTTGAACCAGCTGAGGGTGAGCGAGCGGTAGGCGGCCTCATCCTCGGCCAATTCGCGGATCACCTCCATCTCCGTGCGGGCATGGCTCAGCATGTCCACGAAGTTGTAAACGATGGCGTTGAAAGGGTTCTCCATCAGGTTCCCCACGTTCTCCGCCAGTTTCTTGCCTGCGGCGAAATTCGTGATCTTGTGGTAGCTGGTCTTCACCCGCTTGCCCAAGTTCTTCAGCTGCTCCTCCATGAACTCGTCCTCGTGCGCATTCTTGCTGCCTTCGTCCTCTTCGCTGAGCCACTTGCCCGGGAACCGCTTTTGGATGTCACCGGGCATCATGCCCGCGAAGATCGCGTTGCGGGCGTATTGGGTGGCCGTGGGCAGGATGCTGTAGAACTGGCCCTGTTCCTCCACTTTGAACAGGGAACTGACGATCGGTTCGATGGTCCGCCATTGGTCCAAGCGCAGGTTGTCGATCAGCACCAGAAAGAGCGGGCCCTGCTTCTCATCGATCAACGGCGCGATCTTGTTCTTGAAGATCTGGTGGCTCTGCAAGGGCACATCGTCGCCTTTGTTGTTCACCCAATCCAGATAGTTCTTCTCCACGAAGCGGCTGAAGAGGTCGTTGGCCTCGGCCCATTGGCTGCGTAGGATCTCGGTCATCCCTTGGTCGGGATTGCCGCTGAGGTCCAGCTCCCAGCGCACAAGCTCATCATACAGCTGCATCCAGTCCCCCGTGCTCAAGCGATCGCCGAGGCGCATGCCCAGCCGCCCGAACTGTTGCTGGTAGCTGCTGGTGGTCTTCTCGCTCACCAAGCGGCTGCCGTCGAGGTGCTTCTTCAGCGCGAGCAGGATCTGGTTGGGGTTCACCGGCTTGATCAGGTAGTCGCTGATCTTGCTGCCGATGGCCTCTTCCATGATGCTCTCTTCCTCGCTCTTGGTGATCATGATCACCGGGGTGCGCGGGCTGATGCCTTTCACACGGGTCAACGTTTCCAGGCCGCTGAGGCCAGGCATGTTCTCATCGAGGAAGATGATGTCGAATTCTTGCTTGCCCACCGCATCCACGGCATCCAGGCCACTGTTCACTGTTTCCACGGCATAGCCTTTCCCTTCCAGGAAGAGCACATGCGGACGCAACAGGTCGATCTCGTCGTCCGCCCAAAGGATCTTCACGCTCATACAGGTTCAAAGCAACGGGGAAAGGGCCATCGGCGCAGCATGCACCGGGCCGTTCCGCTTACTTTAGGACCGTGAAATTACGCTGCATCCAGGGAAGGGCCGGTATGTGTACCACAAAGAACGTAAAGGCAGAGGCATAATGAGGTTTGACAAAAATGACCGGTACCGGGTACCGGGTACCGAATACCGGGTACCGAATGCCGTGGCCGGGTACCGCACTCGGCATTGTACGCAGTACCCTACGCCCGGTACTCAATACCAAAACTAGTGTCCACCAAGATCCTCAACGACCCCATCCACGGATTCATCACCGTGCCGCACCCGTTGCTGCTGCGCTTGATCGACCATCCTTGGTTCCAGCGGCTGCGCTACATCAAGCAACTGGGGCTTTCGCACTTGGTCTACCCGGGGGCCTTGCACACCCGTTTTCACCACGCCATCGGTGCCATGCATTTGATGGGCTTGGCCATTGAGAGCCTGCGTGTGAAAGGTCATGCGGTCACGGACGAGGAATCCTTGGGAGCGCACGTCGCCATCCTGCTGCACGACATCGGCCATGGGCCCTTCAGCCATGCGCTGGAGCACAGCATTGTGGACGGCATCAGCCATGAAGGTGTGGGAGCCTTGGTGATGGACAAACTGAACGCGGATTTCGATGGCGCCTTGGACCTCGGCATCGCCATCTTCCATGATCGATACCCCAAGCACATGCTCCACCAGTTGGTGAGCGGACAGCTGGACGTGGACCGCATGGATTACCTGAACCGCGACAGCTTCTACACCGGAGTGAGCGAAGGGGTGATCGGCGGCGACCGCATCATCAAGATGCTCCAAGTGGTGGACGATCGGCTGGTGGTGGAGGAGAAGGCGATCTACAGCATCGAGAAGTTCATCGTGGCGCGCCGCCTGATGTACTGGCAGGTGTATTTGCACAAGACCGTGCTGGCCTGCGAGCAGATGCTCGTGCAAACGCTGAGGCGGGCCAAGACGCTCGGGTTGGAGGGCGCGCCTCTTTTCGGCTCACCGGCGCTGCTCGGTTTCCTACGGGAGCGCAGGGATCGGGCCTCCTTCGATGACCCCAAGGTATTGGCGGATTTCATGCGATTGGATGACCACGACATCATGGGCGCGGTGAAGGTGTGGTGCGACCATCCGGACAAGGTGCTTTCACAACTCGCAAATGATCTGGTGCATCGCCACAACCTGCGCATCCGCCTGCAGAACGAACCATGGAATGAAGTGCACATCGCTGAGTTGCGCGAAAAGGTGGCCGCACAACTTGGCATCTCCACAACCGACGCCGCACACTTCGTAATCACCGGCAGCATCGTGAACAACGCGTACGATCCCGGCAAGGACCGCATCGAATTGCGCTACAAGGACGGCACGTTGCGGGACATCGCCGAAGCCAGTGACAACCTCGGCATTCAAGCGCTGGCGCGGCCGGTGACGAAGTGGTACCTGGCGTGGCCGCGGTGGATGTAGATCACTCCCTCACCACCATCCGCGTGTCCACCCGATCGTTCGTACGCAACTGGAGGATGTACGCACCGGGATGCAGCTCGGCAAGGTCCAGAAGCACAGGGCCTTCAGCATTGATGGGGAACCGTGCAGTGCGCAGGAGCCTGCCCATCTGGTCCAGCAGATCCAATTCCGCCGGGCCGTTCAGTTCGGCTCTGATCATCACCGGGCCGTTGGTGGGGTTCGGAAAAACGGTGATCGCCGCCACCTCCTGCTTCCCCTCCTCCACCGAAAGCAGTGTGCATGCCTCTTCCACCTCCGCCCGCGAGGAGCAGCCGGTGGCGTTGCCGGTGATGTTGGCCAGGTTCTCCGGTAGACCCAGGTAGGTGCACAGGTTCTCCGCCGCGCATTGGAACAGGCCGGGGTTGTTCACGATGATGAGGTTGAGGATGGTGTTGGGATCGATGTTCTCCAGGCCGTCAAGCGACATCAGCCCCGAACTGCCCATCACCCGGAGCACACCGTTGATGGAGGTGATGCCGGCGAGCTCCTGTAGGCTGAGGATTGCGGTGTTGCCAATGAGCGACAAGGGCCCGCCGAGCGAGGTGAGCCCAAGGGCCGCGCTGAGGTCCATCAGTTGCGGGTTGTTCATCAGGTCCAAGCCGCCGCCGATGCTGATGGGCGCCAGGCCTTGCATGCTGGCCAGTGCGGTGTTGTCGCGTATGATGAGCGACCCGCTGATGGTCTCAATGCCTTCCAGGCCTTGCAGGTCGGTGAGCCCCGGGCTGTCCGAGATGTCCAGGTAGCTGCCCACGCTGATGATGTTCTGCAGGCCCGCAAGGCTGGTGAGGCTGTTGTTCTCGCTCACCTCCATGAGGCCACCCACCGTGGTGAGGCCGGACAAGCCGGACATGTCGGTGAGCTGGGCATTGCCGGTGATGCCGAGGCTGCCCCCCACGCTGGTGATGTTCTCCAGGCCGGCGAGGTTCGTGAGCTGCGGATTGAGCCCCACCTGCAAGTAGCCTTCCACGGCGGTAAGCTGGGCCAAGGGGGTGAGGTCAGTGATGTTGCCTTGCCCGATGAGCAGGAAGCCCTGGATGGTGGTACATCCGGGATGGTCCGTGGGAAAGCTGTTCACCTGGGCCTGGGTGCTGAGGGCGATGCCTTCGGGCAGGCAGCCTTGGGCCTGTGCGAACGAGATGCTGCCGATGGCGCAGACAAGAAGGGTGAGTTGGCGTAGCATGGCGACAGGGTTCAGGGGTGTGACCGTTCGATGATCAAACGTGCCGTGGCGATGCCCTTATCGCCCTGCACCTGCAGCAGGTAGGCGCCCGGCAGCAGGTGGGCAAGGTGGAGCGTGTGCGCAGCGCCCGTGGCGGCGGTCACACGCTCCTGGTGCACGGTGCGGCCGGCCGGATCGTACACGCGCAGATCCACAGGGGGCTGCCAGGAACCCTGCAGGTGTACCACCCCGAGCGATGGGTTGGGAAAGAGCTGCACGGCCAGGCCGGCAGCTGCGGTGGCATCGGCAATGGAGGTGCTGGCGCACGCGGCCTCCACTTCGGCCACGCTGGCACAGCCGGCCGCGTTGTTGGCAATGGTGGGTTGGGCATCCGGCAGGCCGAGGTAGGCACAGATGTTCCCCAACGCGCAGTCGGACACGCCCGGCAGGTCCTGCAGCAGCAGTTGGGTGATGGTGGTGGGATCGATGTTCTGCAGCGGGGAGAGGTCGGTGAGCAGGGAACAATCCTGAACGCGCAGGTAGCCTCCCAAGGCGGTGACACCAGCGAGATCCTCCAGGCTGGCCAGTGCGGCGTTGTCCTGCAGGTTGATCGCGCCCCCAATGCTGGTGAGCCCGCTGGCGGCGCTTAGGTCCGTGAGCTGCGGGTTCCCCTTCACCCAGAAGGCGGCGCCTACGCTCTGGGGCGCGAGGCCGTTCATGCTCTGCAGGGCGGTATTGCCTTCCACCGCGACCGCGCCACCCACGTCCACCAGGCCCTCCAGCCCTTGCAGGTCCGTGAGTTCATCGTTCAGGCGAATGGAGACGTTCCCGCCGGTGGAGCTCAGCGAGCCCAAGCCTTCAAGACTGGTGAGGCTCTGATTCAGACGCACTTCCAGCAGCCCGCCCACGGTGGTGAGGTTGGAAAGTGCGGTGATGTCCGCGAGGTTGTCGTTCTCGTCCAGCCTCACGTAGCCCCCCACGCTGGCGAGGTTGTCCAAGCCGTCGAGCGACTCCAAGCCCAGTGTGAACTCCACCAGCAGATAGCCGCCCACGGTGGTGATCTGCGAAAGTGGTGTAAGGTCGGTGATGCCGCCTGCGAAGCCATCGTTGCTGGGCCCGATCTTCAGGAAGCCATCGATCTGGGTGCAGCCGGGGTGGTTGATGGGGAAGGCGTTCACCTCGGATTGCAGGTTGAAGGTGATGCCCTGGGGCAGGCAGTTCTGGGCGTGGGCGATCGAAAGGCTTCCGGCGCCTGCCAGCAGGAGGGTGATGATGCGATGCATGGTCGTACAGGGTTTTTCGTTCATCCGGGGATCATTCCTTGATCAGGCGGGCCGTGGCCACGCCCTGTTGGCTGCGCACTTCCAGCAGGTGGATGCCGCTGCTGAGCGTGGAGATGTCCACGGCATGGCGGAGCAGGCCACCGCCCGCGGTGCTGCCACTGAGCACCTCCCGGCCCAACGCATCCAGCACGCGGTAGTGTACCGTTCCGCTGGCCTCCAGCTCCATGGTCACCACATCGTGCATCGGGTTGGGATAGGTGCGCATGGGCAGCTGCGCTTGTTCGGCGATGGAGGTGGCACTGGAGTAGCTTACCAGCGCGGCCGTGGCACCGATCTCGGTACCGAACTCATCGGTCTCCAGGGAGAAGACGAGCAGCGGGAAGGGGATGCCGCTCTTCACCCAGCGCCACTCCTCGCGGGAGCTCACCATCTCGAAGGGCACGCCGATGTCCACGCTCAAGGTCTCCACCTGTTGGGCATGGATTCGCAGCACATCGGTGTAGGTGGCATTGGGCAGGATCAGGGTACCGTAGCCGTCCACGCTCCAGGTGTGCTGCCCCGTGAGCAGGGCCGGGAAGCCTACGAAGTCCTCCGTGGACCCATAGGTGTCCGAGCCGTTGCTGGTGGCCGTGAGCGGGGTGGTGAAGAAGGTGATGGGGTCGGTGTTGATGCTGCTGACCCCAGTATTGCCGTCGAACACGTGTTCCCCATGTTCGGTGAAGCCACCGTTGAGATCGAAGAAGGCATGGAGGGTGAAGTCCGCGTCCATTTCGGCGTACAAGGCCATGGTGGCACCGGGGAAATCGGATGCCATCGTGGTGCTTGCCGCGCTAACCGCCGTGTAGGTGAACTCCCCACCGCTGAACCCGGGTGCAGCGAAGTTCCAGGTGGCGTTCGCGCCGCCCGGACCGGCATCACTGATCGGGAAGGTGGGATCGATCACCAGCTGGTCGCCCACGTTCAGGACCACCTGCGGAATGGTGGGCTGCGCGAAAGCGCCGGTGGCAGCGAGGAAGAGAATTGGGGTAAGGGTGCGGTTCATGGTGTGGGGGTTGCTGGTAATGTTGTGATGCGGGTGAGGAAACGCACCCGTAGCGTCGACCCATCGGGTCGACATTTTCGTATCGTTCCACAGCAACGTGTTGTCGACCCAAGGGACGACGGTACAGGTGCATGGGTGAAGATTTTGCGTTCCATTAGAAGCGCATGCGATACCCTACGGTACCGCGTGTTTCGGTGAATGCCTGCAGGCCTTCCCGGCGGATGTTGCCCGCGCTGAGCATGATGGAATGCCTGGTGCTGATCCGGTAGTTCATGGTGAAGTTGGTGCTGTGGATGATGTGCGGCAGGTGGCGCAGGCCGGCGCACCTTACCACGTAATAGTCCCAATGTGCGTGCTTGTGCGTGGGTTCATTGGCGAAAAGCTCCACCCGCTTGCGCACTTCCAGCCCGGTAACGGGCGAGTACCATTGCACCCGGTGCTTCTCCTCCCCGAACACGCTAGGGAAGTAGAAGGCAATGTGTTCAATGGTGCCGTCCTTCACCATCGGCGGGCCAAAGCAAACCGGGATGCGGTACCAGCCTTGCGTGCGCACCAGGTCCCAACCCCGCCGTGAGGGCACCAGCGCGACCAGGGTGTTGTTGGGGTCCTTCGCCATGCGGAGGGCAAATATGCCATGCAATACTACAACCTCGCATGCAAAGGGCAGGGCCGGACCGATATGCCTGGAACGCACGTGCCCCTGCGCCCGCTCGGGTAAGGCGTGCAAGGGAGCCAAACGGGCGTGGGACGCCCCCATTCCTGCCACAAGCGTCCACGCTCGTGCCGTGAGGCAGCCCATTTGGGCCCGTTCCCCCGGGCTGCGGTAATTTCGTGCCCCCGGTGCTGGCACGCTTGGCAACGGATCTGCTGTACCGCCGCACCTTACGCATCCGCTTGCGCAATGAGCCTTGGGAGGTTGGGCATGTAAGCCGGGTGCGACATGCCTTCGCCGAAGAAATGGGCATCACGGAGAAAGAGGCCGGGCTTTTCGTCCTGTCCGGTCACATCGTGAACAACGCTTATGATGCCACGCATGATGGCATTCAACTTTTGTATAAGGACGGCCAGTTGAAGGATATCGCGGAGGCGAGTGACAACCTCGGTATCGCTGCGATGAGCGGGGTGGTGGAGAAGCACTATCTGGCCTTCCCAAGGTCGATGGGCAAGGAGTGGTTCAAGAAGTTGTGAACTGGTCATTCGACCCTACGCGTACCTAAGAACCTGCTTAGGACCGAGTTCTCATGAACCTCCGGGGCCGCGTTCACTGAAGCTGGTTGCCCTTCGGGTTCCTCATGGCGTACGGCGGACTTGAAGCCACGGATTGGTTTTTCAGGTAACGGTAGTTTTACATCCTGCGTTCAATGGGCGATAAGCACCGGAAAGGATCTTTAATGGTCCTAAAGCACAGTGAACTTCAGTATGACCGCATCAATTCCTGATATCAAAACAGCATACGCCCAGCAACCGGTGGGGGCTGCCATACCTAGGAAGTTGCATTACGTGTGGTTCGGAAAGGGCCTCATGTCCGAGAAGATGAAAACTGGAATTGAGGGATGGAAGAGGCTGATGCCGGAGTTCGAAGTGATCGAGTGGAACGAATCGAACGTGGACATTCAGGCCCATCCCTACTTGGAGCGCATGCACCGCGAGGGGCAATACGCCTTTGCCAGCGACTGCGCCCGGCTCTTGATCCTGCTGGAACATGGCGGGATCTATTTGGATACGGACGTCCTGATGAAGAAGAGCTTGGCACGGTTCGCAACGGAGCAGTGCTTCTGGTCCTTCGAGTTCGATCATTTCATCTCCACGGCCGTGATCGGGAGCCGACCCGGACATCCTTTCATCAAGAAGTTATTGGATGAATGTGATCACTTGGATGAACCCGTGATCAATAATGTACTGGTGACACGTGCCTTCATTCGGGAGTTCCCCGAGTTCCGCCTGAACAACAAGGACCAGGTGGTGGGCGGGGATATCCGCATCTTCCCCAAGGAGTACATGGTGATCCCCTCTTTCGGCAGAGATCATAACTACAGCGTTCACCAAGCGAACAATCACTGGAAGCCCGGAACCAAGAGAATTCCGTGGGGCCGGATCGTCCGCAGCCTCATAGGTGAGGTGTTCTTCTTCAAACTCATCAATCTGAAGATGGGCTGGGAAAGTGATTTCCCCGCGATGGAGAAAGCGCGGAGGAAGAAGTGAACGTACGAACCGTGCGTGCGATCCCTACACCCGATCACCGAATGCTTGTGCTGAGCGGCCTTCCCACAGTCAGCCTTCGCTGAAGCTTCGGCTGACGAAGTACATATCCATCTCGCCCTTTCCCTTCACCTCTATCCTTCCACGGGGGGTGAACGTGAATGCGGGTTCGTCCTTCACCAACTCGTACGTCGCTCCACTGATGTTCACCTGCCCTACCTCCCCGGACGATTCCATACGTGAAGCCGTGTTCACCGTATCTCCCCAGATGTCGTACTGGAACTTCTTCACACCCACGATGCCGGCCACCACCGGGCCGGTGTGGATGCCCACGCGCATCTCAAAGGCCGGCCTGTTCCGGGCGTCGAGCTCTTTCTTTCGTGCTGCCATGAAGCTTTGCATTTCCAGCGCAGCCCGAATGATGGCCACAGGAGAGCTGATGTGCGGCCTGTGCAGACCGCTAGCGCACATGTAGGCGTCGCCAATGGTCTTGATCTTTTCGATGCCGTGCCTGGTGATGATGGCATCAAAGGCCTCAAAGCAGGCATTGAGTTCCTGGAGCAGTGCATCGGCACCCAATTGGGCGGCCATGCCGGTGAATCCCTTGAAGTCCGTGAAGAGCACCGAAACCTGATCGAAATGCCGTGCCTTGGACGCACCGGTGGATCTGAGCTCTTCGGCCACCTCCGCCGGCAGGATGTTGAGCAGCAGTTCATCGGAGCGCTCTTTCTCCGCGCTCAGTTCCGCAGTGCGTTCCTTCACTTCCAGGTCCAGGTCATCGCGCTGGCGGGCCACCAAACGGCCTTGGTGCGAAGTGCGGATGGCGAGGAACACGGCCACCGAGACGGGTACCCCTATCCCGGCACAATATTCACCCAATGTCTCCAAGAGGGAGGAGAAGCCCGGACCCAACAGGTCCACTGAACCGAGTGTTTTCAGGATAAAGGCAAGGACGCTGGAGGCCAATGCACCGGCCCCCACCCAGCGCGCGTAGCCCGGGGTGCGCATCAGTTTGATCCCTAAGCGGATCACTTCAATGATGAACCAGATCATCACTACGGCCAACAATAGGCTGAGAAAGATCACCGCAATGACCGCCGCTATATTCGGGTCCTCAAGTGTAAAGTTGATCCCGCTTCTGCCGGACCTGAAGTCCAGCCCGTAATACAGGATGCCGCCAGCGAAAATGACGCAGACCACGGAGGCCGTGATGATCGAAATGGTGTGCCACTTCCGCCTTAGCCGGCCGACATTGCCATGGAGCGTGCCCAGTGTCATGATCAACAGATACATCGGCCAAGGGACCAGGATGAGCTGCACTGCATCCACGATGCGCGATGCGAAGCCCTTGGGGTCCAATAATCCCATATTTCCCGTCAGGTCGCAGAAAATGTCGAGGGCGGAAACAAAGGACAAAAGCGCCAAATGGACCCACTGGCGTTCCCGGCGCTCGAAGCTCCAGATCACCAAGGCGAGCAGCAGGATGATCACATTGATCCCGATGAACACCCCGAACTGCGTCATTTCCCGCTGGTTCCGGAAGGCCATGTCCGCCGCATGCAGGGAGCACGCATGTGCAAATACCCGAGCGGCTTTCCCGTCCGTGTTCTCCAACCGTATGGCGATCAATTCGGGCTGCCCATCGCAGCGGAAAGCGAACGGTATGAGATAAGGAGTGGGATCGCTTTTGGTCGCTTGCCCGTGATCGGCGCCCGCATTGGAACTGACCATGGGGCTTCCGTTGAGGAAGATCTCCATTTTCTCATTGCCGCCAAGGCCGAGGAGAATGGTCCTGTCCTTCAGCGAAGAGTCCGGCAGCAGGCGGAAGCGGAGCCAATGAACGCCGGTTCCGGGAAGGATGCTGTCCTTGGAGGAACGCAATTTCTGCCAAGCGGTGTCCACAAGGTCCAGCGACGCGTAGGCCGCGCTGTCGCCGAACAGGAGCCTGCCGTTGCCTTCATTCACAAGATTCACACCGGGCACATCATCCCCCATACCGGGCACGGAAGTGGAAGAGGAAAGCACATCCCGCAGCTCCAAACGTGGCTCAGCGCTGTCGGGCTGCGCTGTGATCAGGCCGGAAAGCAGGATGGTGGTCGAAAGCAGTATGGCCCGGATACAGCGCATGGCGGAAAAGTAAGGCAGGTAAGCTGAGCCCCCGCCGCAGCGCATCCATGAGGCATGGGGCATCATGCGTTCATGGATCTCGACCTTGAAGGGGGCGCAACCACCGATCCCCTGCAGCGGGCTACGAGCCTATCGGAATGCCCGGCAAGGGAGGCACTTGCGATGTCACTCCCACCTCAAGGCTTCAAAAAGCGCTGTACCCCCACGATCCCTGATGCGTCGCGGAGTTGCACGAAGTAGATGCCGCTGCTACGGCCTGCCATGTCCAACAGGTGATCACCGTTGGCAGGCTGCACGCGCTCTTCCCGCAACAACCTGCCCGTAGCATCGCGCAGTTGCATCGTGGCTTGATCAAGCTCCACGGAGTTCCAGGACAGCTTCCATTGTTCATGACCCGGCAAGGGGACCAGCTGGAATGCGTCGGCCTGTTGCTCCGCGATGGACGTGGTTCCATCCACATCGAAGCCGAAGTCCTGCCAGGTGCTCGATGAGCTGGAACCGGTGGTCAGGTCCAGGTCGATCGCATAGAGCTTTCGCCCGTTGTTGTTCGAGCCATAGGTGCCGAAATTCGTGGTGGAGGAGCCCTCGAACCAGATGTCAAGGATCAACGTGCGTCCAGCGTCATACTGGAATGGGTCGATGGGAAAGCTGAACCATTCCCCGGTAAGGCCCGGTGCAATGATGAGCTCGGGCGTCATCAGCACGGTGTCCAAGTTCGTATAGAAGGTATTGCCCCCCACGAAAGAGGTGGCCGGGGTGAGGGCCAATCGGATCATCACGTTCGAAAGGGTCACCCCCAGTTCCTCGCCTGTACTGCCATATCGGAAGTACAGGCGATCGATCGTGCCGCTCTGGGCATTGGTGAGATCACCGGGCAAGTACAGGCTTTGCGTATGTCTGGCGTAGCTGGTGTTGCCAAGCAGGAAGGTGCTGTTGCTGGTACCGCAACATTTCTGTACATCCTGTGCGAACAGGGCCGTTGAAAGCAGAAGGGTGGTGAGGGTAAGGCTTGTCTTCATGGTGTGGTTCGTTGGTGCAAAAGGATGACCAAAAATATGCGGTAAAACGGTGATCGCTGGGAAAAATGTGCGTTCCCGAACTGCGCCGGGTCCAGACATATCCACAGGTTGGGAAAGCTCGCTGGTGAACAGGTCCCTTGTTCGAATTGTTTAATAGGGCACACACTAGCACGGATCACCATGAAGAACCCATTGCCCACGTTGGCCCTGGTCACTGTACCGCTGCTCTTTGCTTTCCATACCGGTACGCCGGTACAAAAGCCCAGGGCCAGCCCAGCGGCCACTGCTACCTACAACAAGGATGGCTTGAAGATGGAGGTACACTACGGTCGCCCATACAAGAAAGGCCGGGTGATCTTCGGCGGACTGGTGCCTTACGATGAGGTCTGGCGTACCGGTGCCAACGAGGCGGCCACCTTTGAGACCAATAAGGACCTCACCATCGGCGGTAAAACCCTTCCTGCAGGGAAGTATACCCTCTGGACCATCCCTCATGAAAAGACCTGGGAAGTGATCTTCAACAAGAAGATGTACCCATGGGGCGTGAATGAAAAAGGATTGGCCAGCAGGGAAGCAGAGGCAGATGCGGTCTCCGTAACGGTGCCTGTGGAAATACTCCCGGAAGAGACGGAGCAGTTCACCATCGACCTACAGGATGCCAAGGTGCCTACGTTGGTGCTGTCCTGGGACTATATGCAGGTCTCCGTGCCGTTGCAATAGAACGGGCCAGCTAGGACCAGCGTAGGGCCGGGGCCTTGGGCCACGGTCCGGGAACTACGCTAACTTCGTCGCTTCAACACCACCACCATGAACTCCAACTGGGCCAAGATCCTTCTTTTCAGCATCCTTTTCGGGGTGCTCGGTTTCATTCTGGGCCGCGTTTGCGGCTCCTGCGGTCCCCGTAGTTGCGGCAATACGGAAATGATGGCGGGCTCATGTGCACATGGCGGCATGATGGGTAAGGGCAAATGCTGCAACATGAAGGGCGAGAAGGCGATGATGGAACATGACCATGTCGCCGCCGATAGCAGCGGCGTGGCGAAGTAGACCGCCATGACCTTCCGCTTCTCTACCACACTCCTCGTGTTCGTCGGGATCGCGTTGGCAACCCATGCCCAGCGCATCGAGAATTCCTCGCGCAGCACCATCGGCTATTTGAATGCGGATGGGCGGATCGAGAACAGTTCCCGCTCCACAGCGGGCTACATCCGGCAGAGTGGCAGCGGATGGACCATCGAGAATTCCTCCCGCAGTACCATTGGCTACATCAATGCCCGGGGCGAGGACGGGTTCATGATCGAGAACAGCTCGCGCTCCACTGTGGGCTATATGCAACGCAGCGGCGATACATGGCGGGTGGAGAACAGTTCCCGCAGCACGGTGGGCTATATTGATAAGAACGGAAGGGTGGAGGACGGTTCCCGCAGCACATTGGGTTATGCTCCCGGGCTTCCACCAGCGTGGGTGGCGGTCCATTTCTTCTTTTTCAGGTTTCCTTGATGGGGGATCGCAGCAGTTGTTTGCTGCATTCCTCGGACACTCGTGCTTGTGCGCGGCAGTTTGCGGCTACCGGTCGGCAACTATCTTCGCGGACCCGCTTTGAGCTATGGCCAAGGCGACCAGAGCATGCAATTCACCGCAGGACAGATCGCCGAATTCCTCCAAGGGGTGGTGGACGGCAACCCACAAGTACTGGTCCATGATGTGGCCAAGATCGAGGAAGGACGTTCCGGCACCCTCACCTTTTTGGCCAACCCCATCTACACCGAACATGTGTACACCACTGCGGCCAGCGTGGTGATCGTGCATCGTGACTTCCAGCCCTCCAAGACCATTCCCAAGCACCTCACGCTGGTGCGGGTGGATGATCCACGGGCGGCATTCGCTCGCTTATTGGAGATCCACGAGGCCCAGCGCTTCGATATGGTCGGGGTGGAACAACCCAGCTATGTAAGCCCCCGTGCCACCGTGGCGGAGGATGTCTATGTGGGTGCCTTCAGCTACATCAGCCAAGGGGCGGTGGTGGGCGAGGGCGTGAAGATCTTCCCGAACTGCTTCATTGGCGATGGGGTACGCATCGGCAAGGGATGCCGTATCCATGCCGGCGTGAAGATCCACTCCAACAGCGTGATCGGCAACAACTGCGTGCTCCACAGCGGTGTGGTGATCGGTGCCGATGGCTTCGGCTTCGTGCCGAACGCGAAAGGTGAGCAGGAGAAAATGGCCCAGATCGGCAACGTGATCATCGAGGATGATGTGGAGATCGGCGCCAATAGCACTGTGGACCGCGCCACCTTGGGCCACACCGTGATCCGCAAAGGGGCCAAGTTGGATAACCTGATCCAGGTGGGCCATAACGCCGAAATAGGAGCACATACCATCGTGGTGGCGCAGACCGGCATTGCCGGTAGCACGCACATCGGCAACCATTGCCTCATCGGTGGCCAAGTGGGCATCGCCGGGCATCTGCACATCGGCAACCGGGTGAAGATCGCGGCCCAGAGCGGCATCGGATCCAACATCCCCGATGATGCCGTGGTCCAGGGATCGCCCGCGTACACCATCGGGGACTACAAGCGCAGCTATGTGCTCTTCCGGAACCTGCCGGATATAAAGCAACAGATCGATCAAATGGAAAAGGACCTGGAGGAGTTGAAGCAAGCCGTAAAGGCGGCGCCCCGCCCGGAAGCCCATGACGAGGTGAACAAGAAGCCATGAGCGATAAGCAACATACACTGAAGGGAAAGGCCGAGGTGAAGGGCGTGGGCCTGCATACCGGGGAAGCCGTCACCCTTACACTCTGCCCGGCGCCGGTAGGCCATGGGTTGAAGTTCCAGCGGGTGGATCTGGACGGGCAGCCGGTGATCGATGCCGATGCGGACCTGGTGGTGAGCACCGCCCGGGGCACCACCCTTGGCAAGGGTGATGTGAAGGTGAACACCACCGAGCACGTGCTAGCAGCGCTGTACGCCCTGGGTGTGGACAATTGCCTGATCCAGCTCGACAACGCCGAAGTGCCCATCATGGACGGTAGTGCCATTGAATTCGTGAAGGCCATTGAGAAGGCCGGCATGCAGGAGCAGGATGCACCCCGCAACTGGTGGGTGCTGAAGGAACCGATCTGGTTCGAGACCGAGGAGCGTGGCACCGAGATGCTCGGTGTACCGGCACCCGGAGGCGAATTCCGCCTTACGGTGATGGTGGATTACAACAGCCCCGTGCTCGGCACCCAGCACGCCAGCATGTACAACAGCGGCGAGTTCAAAACGGAGATCGCGCCCTGCCGCACCTTCGTATTCCTCAGGGAGATCGAACAGCTGGCCAAGGCCGGACTGATCAAAGGCGGCGACCTCGATAATGCCATCGTGCTGGAGGACCGGGAAGACATCACCAAAGAGGACCTGAAGGCCCTGGCGAAAAGCATCGGACGTGAGTACCAGGACGTGGAGATCCGCCGCAATGGTGTGTTGAACACCACGGACCTGAAATTCCTGAACGAACCCGCGCGGCACAAGCTGCTTGACATCATCGGTGATCTTGCCTTGGTGGGCCGTCCCATCAAAGGGCACATCCTCGCTGCACGGCCCGGCCACTTCGGGAATACCAGCTTCGCGAAGCGCATCAAGGACAAGATCCGCGAGGAGGAAAAGGACACCCGGGTGTTCTTCGACCTCGCGCAAGAGCCGCTCTTTGACATCAACGCCATCACCAAGATGCTGCCCCACCGCTACCCGTTCCTGCTGGTGGACAAGGTGATGACGATGGATGGAACAAGCATCGTCGGGGTGAAGAACGTTACCATGAACGAGCCGCATTTCACCGGTCACTTCCCGGACAATCCGGTGATGCCCGGAGTATTGCAGGTGGAAGCGATGGCACAGGTGGGCGGCATCTTCGCGCTCAGCCAAGTGCCCGACCCGGAGAACTACACCACCTACTTCCTGAAGACCGATGCCGTGCGCTACCGGCGCAAGGTGATCCCGGGCGACACGCTCGTGTTCCGCTTGGAATTGATCACGCCGATCCGCCGCGGGATCGTCCACATGAAGGGCATCGGATACGTAAATGGCCAACCTGCCGTTGAAGCGGTGATGATGGCACAGATCGCACGCGACAAGGCTCCTGCGGAGGAGAAGAAGACCGAACCCGCCAAGGCCACCCACAAGGCATGAGCATCTCCAAATTGGCATCCGTCCACCCGGATGCACGGATCGGGAACGATGTGGTGATCGAACCCTTCACCTTCGTTGCCGCTGATGTCATCATCGGCGAAGGATCATGGATCGGGCCCAATGCAACCATCATGGACGGCGCCCGCATCGGCAAGCACTGCCGCATCTTCCCCGGCGCGGTGATCAGCGCCATACCTCAGGACCTCAAGTTCGCCGGGGAGCAGACCACCGCCGAGGTGGGCGATCATACCACCATCCGCGAATGCGTCACCATCAACCGCGGCACTGCGGACCGGCACCGTACGGCCGTGGGCAGCAACAGCCTCTTGATGGCCTATGTACACCTGGCGCACGATTGCCTGGTGGGGGACAACGTGGTGATCGCCAACAGCGTGAACCTCGCCGGCCATGTCACCATTGACGATTGGGCCATCCTTGAAGGCAATGTGGCCGTGCAGCAATTCATCCAGATCGGTGCACACAGCTTCATAGCGGGTGCCTCCCTGGTGCGCAAGAACGTGCCGCCTTACGTGAAGGCCGCCCGCGAGCCGTTGAGCTTCGTGGGCGTGAACGTGGTGGGCCTCCGTCGTCGCGGCTTCGCGGATGATGCCGTGGCCCGCATCGAGGATATCTACCGCGAGATCTTCGTGCGCAACACCAATCTGGAGCGCGCCGTGCAGAACGTAGGGCAGCAGTTCAAGGAATCGGCAGAGCGTGCCCTGATCCTGGATTTCATCCGCAACAGCCCGAAAGGGATCATGCGCGGACTTACCGAGTGATCGCACCCGGAATGCCGGATCCCCTTTCAATACCCGGAGCTGGCCTGCGCATCGCACTGACCAACGTAGCCAAGCAATTCTCAAGGGAGCAGGTCTTCACCGGTGTGGACCACGTGTTCGAGGCCGGCAGCCGCACCGCCGTGCTCGGCCCCAACGGAAGTGGCAAAAGCACCTTGCTCCAAGTAGTGGGCGGTGCGTACGTACCTACCAAAGGAACCGTGGAACACACACGGGCTGGTCGCAAGATCGATCAAGAGGATGTGTACCGCTTGGTCAGCATCGCCGCACCCTACCTCGATCTCTACGACGATCTTTCCTTGGAAGAAGCGTTGGCCATGCACGCCCGGTTCAAGCCCTTCCGGGCGGGCATCAACGTGCCGGACGTCGCCGTAGCGGCCTACCTGGAGCCGCACATGGCGAAACCGGTAAGCCATTTCAGTAGCGGTATGAAGCAACGCCTGAAGCTCGCCTTGGCCATCCTCAGCGACACCCCGCTACTGCTCCTGGACGAACCCGCCACCAACCTTGATGCGGAAGGCATCACCTGGTTCCGCACCCTGCTCATGGCACACTTGGACCAGCGTACGCTGCTGGTGGCCAGTAATCGCCAGGCTGAGGAGACCTTCGCTTGTACGGTGTCGGTGGAGATCGGGAGGTGGAAGTAGTTGTCAGTTGCCCGCTGTCAGTTGTCAGGTCGGGCGCGTCGTTCCGTGTGTTTTGGCTTGTCCCTCGCCTTGCTGACGCTCGCGTGTCGCGAGTGTCAGCAAGACCCGTCAATTGCATTGCACCACCGGTCCGCGCTTGGCTCCCCTGAGCGAGTCGAAGGGCAGCGCGGTCCGATACGTATCGGACCATTCGAGGTCGACGCTTGGCTTCCCTGAGCCCATTGAACTGTTGCGCCCCCCGGCGCGACCAGCGCCCTACCGCATCGGCTCCAACACCTTTGCCCACCGCTCGATCCCGCCGAACATTCCTGTGGCAGACTTGGTGAGTATCTCATTCGGAGTGAAGACCCCGTCCTCCCCGATGAACTTCGCGAAAAAGGGGATCGGCACCTCACCCGCAACCGTCAGTTGAACGGCTGTAAGCACCGGCTTCAACAACTGCGTGGCCCGCAAGCCGCCGCTCACTCCTCCGTAGCTCACTAACCCAACGGGCTTATTCCTCCATTCCTGGAAAACGAAATCCAAGGCATTCTTCAAGGGAGCGGTATAGCCAAAATTGTACTCAGGCATCACGAAGATGAAGGCATCGGCGCTCTCGATCGTGGCGCTCCACGCCTTGGTGTGCTCATGCGTGTACTGCTTCAGCCGCGGGTGGTTGGGCTCGTCCATGAAGGGTAGGTTGATCTCCGCGAGATCCAGTAATTCCACATCAAATGCTCCGTGGGCCTTTGCGGCCTCCACGATCCAGTGGGCCACAGCGGGACCCTTACGTCCTTCGCGCGTGCTGGCGAGGATGATCTTCAATTTCAGCATGGCTCAAAGATGCGCACAGGCAAAGACATCTGATGAATATTGGATCCATCATTGGATTGAACACCATCCGCCCGCGCTTGCAGCGCAAAAAGGAGATCTCATCGCAGCAGGCATCCGATGGATATCGGATCCATTTTATGAGCTTCCTCCTTCGCAAAAGCAACGGAGGAGAACTCTGATCGCCTACGGCATCACCACCAACCGCCCCGTATACACAATTGCCACAGCAGCGGTGGCAGATGAGCGCTGAGGCTGAGGTGGCTGAGGCCCTCGAAGCCCCGAAGACAGCCGCAGCACATACGCTCCCGGCGCCAGCGTACCCGCAGGCAACGTGTACCGCTCCTCACCCGCAGGCCATGCAGCTTGCCACACTACGCGCCCACTGGCATCGTGTACCGCCAGCTCGGCATTGCCCATGGCCGTACCGGTGGAAAGCACCGTGCTGCCCGCGCTGGGGTTGGGCGCTGTTTGCAGTGCTTGCACGGGGCTTGGCTGTTGTTCGTTTATGCCCACGTTCAGCCCGTACAGCTTGCTGATCAAGCGCTGCGTGGTATCGTTGGTGGTGCCATCATCGTATCCATGGTAGCCGCCGTAGATGTAATAACTGCCGTCGTAGCATTGGGTGATGCCCGCAATGTTATTGAACCATCCCCAGATTTCCGTGGTTTCGGACCATTGATATCCTCCGCAGCCATCGCCGGCGAAAAGGTCGCCGAGCAGATTGCCGTCCGTGTCGATCAGGGCGATGCTGCCTCGTGGTTGGCCATCAATCTCCGTAAATTTGCCGGTGATGATGTATTTGTCGTCATCCAAGGGGGTAATGTTGGTGACCATCTTACTTATAAATCCCCCGAATGTTGGATTGAAATTGCGTAACACCGGGATATGGAATGTGGGGTCCACGGTCCCATCAGGCATCAGTCGCATCAGGTTGACGGTGTCCCCGTTGTCCAAATAGGAGGGGTCTCCACCGATCAGGAGCTTGCCATCGGCCAAGGCGTATACGGATTTTACATTCACATAACCTGCGGGGGCTTGAAATGTGGTGTCCAATGCACCATCAGGCATTGCACGGAAGGCGGTGCTGGGCAGGGCGTGTCCTTCGAAGACCGTGGTGTAGCCCGAACAAAGGAATTTCCCATCGGGCAGTGGGAACAGGTTGAAGATCGCCCCGTTCGCAGTCCGGTGTACCCGCGTGCTGTCCAAGTAGCCTTGGGCGGTGAACCAGATCAGGCCGTACAGGCCCACATAACCATGGATGCTGTCCAGCAGGTAGTGAAGGCCGCTCACCAGGACCCGCCCGTCGGGGAACACATGGTAATCGCCACCTTGGATCGGGCTGAGCTCTGGCAAGAAAGCAAGGGCTTTATAGGATGAATCGATTCCACCATCCATAAAGAAACGCTGGACCACTTGACCTACACCGCAGTAGTATTGATCCTGCCAAGGTGTGATCTTACCGCCCATTGATGGATAAGTCCGAAATAATGGGTCAATACTTCCATCCGGGCGAAGTTTAGCACCCAGTCGTTCAGCAGGCCATTCCCCCGGCAACGCGATCTGCCCGGATACGATGATATCGCCATCCGGCAAGGGGAGAAGACTCGCGATATATGCCGACTGGGCATTGAACCGGAAGCTTGGATCGATGTCGAAAGGTTGCTGCGGCCACGCCGCCGTAGCCACCAGTGCGGTGGCCACGGCGATCAAGGTCTTCAGGGCGGCGTACTTCATGGCCGTACCACCAGCTTCTGCGCTTCAATGTGCTTCCCCCCGTTCAGCAGTTCCACGGTGTAGGTGCCGGGGGCCAAGCGGCGGGTGTCATACACCGCTTGGCCTTCAGTGCGGGAAATAGGGATCATCTCCACCTCGCGGCCAGTGGCATCGCGTACCATTAGGCAAGCCTTATCCGCGGTGGCCTCCAAATGGTAGTTCATGGTCACCCAGGCATCGGCCGGATTGGGTGAAAGCTTCAACGCGGGAGAGAGGACTTCCTTTCGGACCACTGGGCGCTGCATGGCCTGCGGCTGACCACTTTCACCGCCGGAGAGCGGTGCGCGGCAGATGTCGTAACCGAAGCAGAGGATATTCTGCGCCCATTCACCGGGTTGGTCGTAAGTCTTGGGTCGTTGTTCTCGAATCATCTTGTTCCGGTTTCTGTGCAGCATGCCCAAGATACTGCGTTTGTCGATCCGTGGCTTCCCGGTTTGAGCATCGGTCCGATACATATCGGTCCGCTTTGGCAACGAACGGTGCAGGCGAAGCTCAAGGCATCACCATCGCCCACGCTTCCAGCGCGGCGCGTGCGAGGTGTGCGCTTGTAGCGCAAGAAGGTGATTCGGCGCGGAAGGCAATCCATTGTCTGATCGTCTGATCAAGATACCTCTTGGTGATACGTCCTGTGCTTCCCCGCAAACATTACCTTCGCGCCCCTATTTCCAGCACCATGGCCACCACGAGTGATATCAGCATCGGCACCTACATCCGCTTCAACGACGACATCTGCCAAATGGTGGAGTGGCAGCACCGCACGCCGGGCAACCTCCGCGCTTTCTACCAAGGCCGCATGCGGAACCTGCGCACGGGCAAGCTAAACGAGCACCGCTGGCGGAGCGGCGAAGTGATCGAGGTATTACGCGTGGAGATCCACGAGCTGCAATACCTCTACCGCGAAGGTGATAACCTGGTCTGCATGGACCCCACCAGCTTCGAGCAGTTCCATATTCCGGTGGAGCTCTTTGGCGATGCCATCGGATTGATGAAGGAGGAGATGACGGTGCAGGTGGGCTTCGAAAGCGATATGCCCATCTTCGCCAGCCCCCCCAAGGTGGTGGAGTTGGAGGTGACCTATACCGAGACCGCAGTGAAGGGCGATACCAGCAACAAGGTGATGAAGGCCGCCACCGTGGAGACGGGGGCCGAGATCCAGGTGCCTTCTTTCGTGGAGATCGGAACGGTGGTACGCATCGACACGGAGACCAGGGCCTATATGGACCGGGTGAAGAAGTGAACGGTACCCACGGAATTTGATCGGCTCGCGCCTTGCTTGCCCTGAGCGGGGCGATGGGCGGCAACTCGTGCCTGAAGGCGCTCGTCTTTCTGAAGAACCACGCCCCGATACATATCCGAGGAACACGGATAAATGCCGTTTGTGTCCGGCGCCGATGGGATTTCGACTTTAGTGGAGCAGGTAGCCCTTCGTGCAGCCGACCGTTTTTCCGCGCAGCGGAAATATCTGAGTCCATCTGTGCCATCGGCGGTTTTTCCATTCAGAAAAGCTCCGTCCCGTGGCTCTCATGTTGCGCCGGCCGGTGCTTGGTGGATGCACACGGATAAATGCCGTTTGTGTCCGGCGCCGATGGGATTTCAGCATTAGTGGAGCAGGTAGCCCTTCGTGCAGCCGACTGTTTTTCCGCGCAGCGGAAATATCTGTGTCCATCTGTGCCATCGGCGGTTTTTCCATTCAGAAAAGCCCCGTTCCATGGCTCTTGTGTTGCGCAGGTCGGTGCTCGGCATCCTCTTTAGTGCACACGGCTACCTTTGTCCTAGGCGGCAGCTCATTCGCTTTGCCCGGCCCCACCACTAGAGCATGGAGTTGAAGGAACCACAGACGGCCGCCAGTTTGGCGGCGATCATTGAGGCCAAGGCCTTGGGCCATGTCCAACGGCTCGTTACCGGCATCAACGAGATCAACCGTGTACGCCCCGGTGACCTGGTGTTCGTGGACCATCCCAAGTACTACGCCAAGGCGCTCAACAGCGCGGCCACCACCATCCTGATCGACAAGGCGGATGTGGAGATCCCCGAAGGGAAGGCCATCCTTGTGAGCAGCGACCCCTGTGCGGACTACAACACCTTGGTCCGCCGTTTCATGACCCCGTTCGCATGGACCTCGGAACTGCCCACCATCGGGGAGGATACCGTGGTGCACCCCACGGTGATCATCGGCACCAACGTGCAGATCGGGAGCGGATGCATCATCATGCCCGGCGTGGTGCTTTATCCCAACACCACCATCGGAGACCGGGTGATCATCCATGCCAACGCCGTGATCGGCGGGGATGGCTTCTACTACAAGAAGCGCACGGGCGGCTATGAGAAAATGGTGACCGCGGGATCCACCGTGATCGAGGATGATGTGGAGATCGGTTCGCTCACCAGCATCGATCGCGGGGTAAGTGCCGATACACGCATCGGGGCAGGAACGAAGATCGACAACCATGTGCAGATCGGCCACGACACCCTGATCGGCAAGCACTGCCTGATCGCTGCCCAAGTGGGCATATCAGGTGCGTGCGTCATCGGCGATAACGTTACCCTCTGGGGCCAGGTGGGCGTGCCGAGCAAACTCACCATCGGCGATGGTGCCACGGTGCTTGGCCAAAGCGGCCTCATCGGTGATCTGGAGGCTGGGAAGACCTATTTTGGATCACCTGCAGGCGAATGGAAGCAGAAGATGCGCGAGGTGGCCAGCCTCGGCCGTTTGCCCGATCTGCTGAAGAACTGGAAAGGATGAGGGCATGGCAAGGTTGAAACGACTTACCGATCGATTGAACTTGAAAGAGTTCCAATTGCGCGCGCTGTTGGACATCACCAAGGCCATCAACAACAACGAGGAAAAGGCCGAGTTGCTGAAGCTGTATGCCGGCATCATGCACAATGACCTTGGCGTGACGCGCTTGATGTATTTCGAAAAAGTGGATACCTGGGAATGTGTGCAAGCCCTCAGCGATGGGGAAATCGATGAGGTACCGGACGTGGCGACCTTGATGGAGAGTTGCCGCGACATCCAGTTCATCGGCTCAGAGGATGGCAAGGGACTGGGGCGCTTTGACATCGCGATCCCCGTATTCCACCAGGAGCGTGCGTTGGCCCTGTTGCTCATCGGCGACATCGATGATGATGAGCACCGCATGAGCCCCACGGTGAAGCACCTCAACTTCTTCCAGACCTTGACCAACCTGATCGCCGTGGCCTTGGAGAACAAACGCTTTGCCATACGGGCCTTGGCACAGGAACGGGACCGGAGAGAGCTGGAATTGGCTGCGGACATGCAGATGATGCTGGTGCCGAAGGACCTGCCGAACGATGCACGGATCCAGGCCGCCGCCTGGTACCAACCACACCAGCAGGTAGGAGGTGATTACTACGACGTGATCCGCTCCGGCCCGGACGAGCTGGTACTCTGTGTGGCCGATGTGAGCGGGAAGGGGATCGCAGCGGCACTGCTGATGTCGAATTTCCAGGCCACGTTGCGGGCCTTGGTCCAACGCGGACGCGGACCTTTGGATGGATTGGTGCGGGAGCTGAATGCCAACGTGCTGGAGCGCGCCCGGGGCGAGCGCTTCATCACCTTGTTCATTGCTCGCGTGGACCTGCGCACGGGTGTGATGGAGTATGTGAACGCTGGGCACAATCCCCCGATGCTGTCCCGGCCCGGGGTTCCCATCACAGAGCTGAGCGATGGCGCCATTGCCTTGGGCATGTTGCAGGAGCTGCCGTTCGTACAGGTGGGTAAAGTGGATGTGAACGGAAGTGTGCTGCTCTGCTATACCGATGGCTTGGTGGAGCAGGAGGATGCCCAAGGGATCGCCTTTGAGACCCAGCCCGTACGGAAGACCTTGGAACTCCTTTCCGGGGCCTCGCCGCAAGCGATCAACGATGCGCTTATCGCCACCTTCGAGAATCATCGCGGTGGCCTGCCATACTTGGACGATATCGCTTTGCTGACCTGTCGGTTCCGGTGAGGGTTAGTTGTCTGTCCCTCTGTATGCGCTCGCGTGTCGCGAGTGCATACAGAGGGCATTGCCGACACTCGCGACACGCGAGCGTCAGCCATGCGCGCCAGCAGCTGGCGCCCCGACAACTGACAACTAACAACTGACAACTATTCAATGACCTCTGCACCGGCTGCCTTCCCCCGGTACTTCAGGTCCAGCACTACGATCATGGCGGCGAAGCCCCAGAAGGGTACACTGGCCTTGTCCAGGTCCAAGTAGTTGTTCAGGAGCCCGTGGACGAAGTAAGTGACCAGGCCGAGGAAGGCTGCGCCCACGATCCGCCGATCCACGCCGGGTGGGAGTTTTGACCATAGCCTTATGGCCGTCCAGGTAATGGTGCCGATCACGAGGAGCACGAGGATCATGCCCGGGAAGCCTTGCTCAGCCAAAGGCCCCAAATACTCGCTGTGCGAATTGCCGTTGAGGCCGAAGTTGGTGCTGATGATGGTGCGGTCACGGGCCGCTTGGAAGGGGGCATACTGGAACATGTAGGTGCCCGGCCCCCATCCGGTAATGGGCTTCTCCTTGAACATTCGCAGCGCGGAATTCCAGCGGTTGATGCGCTCCAGGTTGCTGGCGTCCGAACGGATGTTGCTGATCGAGCTCACGTGCTTGGCCAGGTCATCGTTGCTTTCCGCTTGGTTCCGCTCCAGCGCAATGGTGATGCGGTCCATGTTGGCGATCGCCACGCTGCCCGCCACCAGCGCCACCAGCCCGATGGCCCAACCGGGTATGCGGAAACGCATCACCAGGAAGACCCCCAATGCGCCCACGACGCCCACCCACGCAGCGCGGGTATAGGAGAACAGGACGCCCGTGATCAGCAGGAGCAGCAGGAAGACCGCCACACCCTTCCGCGTGCGTGAATAGCCCGGCATGGACACGGCCGTGATCGCGAAGGGGATCACGAATGCGATAACAGCTCCGTATGCCGTGTGGTCCTTGAAGAAGGGGGACATCACCCAGTGGGCCGGATCCTCGGCAAAACCGTATTGGGCATGGTGGATCAAGGTGTACGATACCACAATGGCCAGACCGGCCATGAACAACCAGAAGAAGCGGTGGATGTTCCGGGGATCGCGGAACAGCCGGGTGGCCAGTAAATACATGGTGCATACGAACCAGAGACGGGCCAACAGGAATTTCAGGGAGACCAACGGCATGCTGCTCGGCACCACGCAGATCGCCATCCAGATCAATTGCAAGATGATGGCGATGGTAACCGGATGGCGCCAGATCTTGGGGTCTATCACGTTCCCTTCCAAGCTCAGCTTCAGGATAAAGAGCAGCATCAACGCCACCATCAAGGGTTCCGTGGGAAGGGCGACCCCGATGCCGCCGAGGTCCAGTTCTTCCAGGTTGATGGAAAGGGGCGTGGCAAAAACGATGAAGAGCAGCACCTTGTCCGCAGCGGCCACCAAGGCCCACGCCGCCAAGAGCGCCACAGGCAACAAGTTCAGCCAATAGATCTCCTTGATGGTCAGCAGGGTGTTCAATAGCACGAACACCACGCAGACCGCCGGTATCCAATAGCTCTTGAGCGCGCTTACCATCGTTCAGCCCCTTGCCTCCACCGGTCCGGTCCCACGGTTCTGGTCGCGGATGAACAGCAGGACGTAACAAAGTAACATGGCCACCACCGTGGTCACGAGCACGATCAGCCAGCGGATCGGGTACACCTTCTTGTCCGATACTTCGGGATATACCACCACATTGGTGTAGGTGAGCTCCTTGGACACATCCATCAAGGCTTGGCGCTCCTCGGCCTGTTTCCTGCCGTATTCCTCGATCAGCATCGTGTTCAAGTGGTCCAAGCGCTGGAACTCGCCTCCGCTTTTTTCCAGTTCATTGAGCATGCTGGTGATCTCCTCTTTCGGGGCCTTGCCTCCGTTGCCGGCGATCGCCTTCATGTACCCCTTCGTCAGTTCCTTGGTTTGTGTGGCATAATCCAAGAGGCCGCTGCTTTGGCGCAGCTGGTTCAACCGGTTCTCCACACTGTCCATCCGTGCCTGGGTGCTGGCAAGGCCATCGCGAATGATCTTGAGCAATTCCTTGGAATTCGCACGCTGTAGCCTGCGGGCCAGCAGGTCCGTCTGGTGCAGGACCTCCACCACCATGTCCCGGGCCAGCACCGGGTCCTCATCCGTCACCCGGATGTCGACGCTCTCGTAGCGGGTCTTCTCGATCTTCACCCGCTCGGAGTACATGTTGTACAGCGCGTTGCGATCGCCACGGCCCGTGGGATCCATCCGGTAATGTTCCGCAAGCTGGAACTTGGCGATGAGGCTGTCCCGGGTGCTGTTGCTCTCCAACAATTGCAGCAGCTGATCCGCTCGCGTTTCGATCGAATAGCTGTTCAGGTTCACCGGGTATACCACCGCTTGGGAACGAAAGCGTGGCTTGAGCAGCCATGGACCACTGAGCACGGCGGAGACCCCGATGGCAACAATGGCCACCAGGGCGAAGACGCGCCAATGCCGCCTCATCAGCGCCGTGGTCGGCTTGAAGTTGATACGTTCATCCATTGAAACCTTGGATCTTACGAATGTTCTCTTGTGCTACGATCATTACCAGTGCCAGCACCAATGTGGAGATCACGCTCACGGCGATCACCAACCACCAGATCGGGAAACTCTTGCGGTCCGCTGGGAATGCGCTGTTCACCGTGAACTTGTGCGGCAGGTCGCTGTCCAGGTCGGCCTTGGCCTGCTCCAGCTTCATCCGGAGCATGCTCAGCCGCTTCACCTCGTTGAACTGCTTGTCCTGCAAGGTGACATAGGCACCCCCGTATTTCGCGAGCACCTCGAAGCGCTTCTCGAATTCGTTGATCGCACGCTGGTCGCCCTTCACGATGGCCGCACCCAGGTATTCGTTGTAGCGTTCCGCTTGGGTGTGGTAGTCCTGCACACCCAAGGAGCGAAGCACCGCCATGCTGTCGCCGATCTGCCGGATCTCCTCCGTCAGTGCGTCCACGCTTTCCTTCACGATGCGGTAGCCCTTGGAAGCGCGCTCATGGGCCATGTCGTTCCACACACTGTCCACCTGTGCGCTCATGAAGTTGGCCATATCGGCCGCGCGCTGGGGGTCCTGGTCCTGCACCGTAACGCGCACGCTGCCGAACTTGGTGTATTCGAATTTCACGTGGCCCTCGTAGGCATCGCGCAGTTCGGAATTCTTGTGCTTGCTGTCCGGCTTGATCTTGTACACGTTCATCAGGTCGAACCGGTCCGATGTGCGCTTCCGCACCTGGTCCGAGTTCAGGATCTGCAGCAGTTGCTCCGCATCCTCTTCATCACCCAAGGCCAAAATATCATCGCGACCGGTGGATTGCTCGCTGAGCAACGCTTTGGAAACGCTGTTGGTGATGGCCGGAAAGAGGATCACTTCGCTCTTGTACCGCGGGGTGAGGGCCAAGGTGACCACAATACCGCCGATCAGGCCCAGCAGGGCCATGCCAATGATGAAGCGCCGGCGGCGCCAAAGGAAAAGGACGAGATCGAATGAATGGTCGCCTTTCTGGTATGCTCCGTTAGCCATGCGCTGTTCCCTGTTGAAAAGGGTCGGCTAAAGTAGCCCGTTCAGGCTTCCTTGCGAAGTGGCAGCAAGGAGCGCAGTCCCCGGATCGGTAACAGACCGGTGGCCAAAGCCCCGATGACCGCCGTGCAGGCCAATGCCAGCAAGGCCATGAGGAAGTTGACACCCTCTTCCTTCAGGCCCCAGGAAACCCCTAATAGCAGGATGAGATAGACCGCCAGCCCCAGCACGGCCTTTGGGGGCACCCGGAAGGAATACCGCCGCGCGGCCACCAGCATTTGGGCGATCGCCATCGCTCCCTGCGTGATCAAGCTCGCCCAGGCCGCGCCCAGCGCATGCCCTTGTGGGATCAATATGAAATTCAATCCGATGTTGAGCACCATGCCCCCGGCGGCCAGCTTGTTCAAGGTCCGCAGGTCGCCGCTGGCGGTGAGCAGCGTGCCGAAAATGTAGGTGATGCAAACGCCCACGAAGCACCAGATCAGCACAGCGAACGCCGGGGCCGAGAGCTCGGTATGCTCGTGGTAGCGAAGTTCCATCACCTCGCGGGCATAGAAGCTGCCGATCACCGCCACGGCCAATGTACCCGCCAGCACCAGCCGGAGCGCCAAGCCGGTAAGGGGAGCTACATCCTCCTTGTTCTTCAGCATGCGGCTGTACATTGGTAATAGCAGCCCGGCAAAGAGGAAGCCCAGCATATTGAAAGCCTCGAAGAAGCGAAAACCCTGCGCGTAAATGCCCGCTTGGAGGTCCCCATCGGGAAGCATCCGGTCCAGCATCACCGAATCGGTGCGGTAGTAAAAGCTCATCAGCAACACCAGCAAGGCGAAGGGAAAGCTCTGCCGAAGGATGCTGAAGGTGAAGGCCGGGTCCCAGCGTGGACGCAGCCCACCCGCCCGGTGCGCCACCATCACCAAGGCGATCACCGCAGTGGTGCCATAGGCCACGGTCTGCGCCCAAGCGAACCATGCAATGGGGAAGAGGCCCTCATACGTGCGTCCCCAGAGCAACCAAGCGCAGATGCCGATCAGCAGCACCCGGTCCAGCACGGAAAGCAGGCTATCCTGTGCAAAGCGCTGCGAACCCGCAATGTTCGACCGCAAATAGAGAATGGTGGAGACCAGCACTTGGTTCAACACCAGTATCGCGAGCAGCTCCAACTGCCCGCCGCGGTAGCCCAGGATCCAAGCTGCCAGGAAGATCCCCACCGAATAAAGCACGGCCAGCAACGAGCGCGCCGCGATGATGCCGCTCACATGCTTGCGCATCAGCTGCGTATGCTGCGCGATGTTCCGGGTATTCCAATTGGTGATCCCGAGGTCCAGCAGGATGTTCAACAGAAAGCTCAGGCTCAGCAGCGCCGCATAACCACCGTAGGCGGCAGTGCCCGCACGCACCTGCACCTCCGCATCAATGCCGAAGATGTAGAACGGCTTCACCAACAGGTTCAGCACCAGCACAAGGGCCAGGTTGGTGAGGAATTTGCGTTGCATGCTTTGCCGGGCGCAAGGTCGTGAGAGTTTTATAGAATCACGTTAGTGGTATGGAGGTCACTATAGGCTTAGTTGTCAGTTGTTCGTTGTTAGTTGTCAGGCTGCCGATGGCCACTGCCTCAGCTCTGCAGGCAGACCGCCACAACGTTGCCTTCCCATCTTAGTTGTCAGTTGTCCGTTGTTAGTTGTCGGGCTGCCGATGGCCACTGCCTCAGCTATGCAGGCAGACCGCCACAACGTAGCCTTCCCATCTTGGTTGTCCGTTGTTAGTTGTCGGGCTGCCGATGGCCACTGCCTCAGCTATGCAGGCAGACCACCACAACGTTGCCTTCCCATCTTGGTTGTCCGTTGTTCGTTGTCGGGCTGCCGAACGGCTGCCGTTGGAGGCTGCACGGTTCTGCAAGCTGGCCGTAAGCATGGTACTCCGCGCCCGACCCCGACAACGGAGAACTGATCCGTTAATAGCACGGAACTCCGCGCCCGACCGGACAACTGACAACGGACAACTGACAACTGAAGCTCGCCCCCAGCAAAGCATTGCCGCCCCACACGTAAGTTGCCACCTCTTACAGCAGTCGAGACCTCGAAAATGCGTATCGCCGTAAACACTCGCCTCCTGCTTCCCGGCAAACTGGAAGGGATCGGCTGGTTCGCGCATGAAACGCTCAAGCGCATCACGGCGGCCCATCCGGAGCACCAGTTCATCTACTTCTTCGATCGGCCCTACGCAGGGCAGTTCGTCCACGGACCGAACGTGACGCCTGTGGTGCTTCCGCCGCCCACGCGCCATCCCATGCTCTATCGCATCTGGTTCGATGGCGTATTGCCCCGGGCCCTGCGCAGGCACCGCGCGGACATCTTCCTCTCGCCGGACGGCTACCTCAGCCTGCGTACCGACGTGCCCCAACTGCCCGTGATCCACGACCTCAACTTCGAGCACTTCCCCAAGGACCTTCCACCCGCATACAGCCGCTACTACCGCAACCGCTTTCCGCGCTTCGCGAAGAAAGCCGCGCGCATCGTCACCGTATCGGAATTCTCCAAACAGGACATCATCAAGACCTATGGCATACCGGCGGAAAAGATCGATGTGGTGTACAACGGCATCGGCTCCGTGTTCGCGCCGCTGGCGGAAGGGGAGAAGGGCATCGCCCGCAAGCGGTTGACCGGCGGCCTGCCCTATTTCGTCTGCGTCGGTTCCTTGCATCCACGGAAGAACATCGCGCGCTTGCTGGAGGCCTTCGATCAGTTTGCGGAAAGGCAAGTGGACGCACGGCTGGTGATCGTGGGCGAGGCCTTCTGGTGGGATGCCCGCATGAAGGCGGCCTGGAAACAGATGCGCCACGCCGACAAAGTGACCTTCACCGGCAGGCTGGAGCAGCAGCAGCTCCGTGAAACCCTCGCCGATGCCTTGGCCTTGGTCTTCGTCTCCTATTTCGAAGGCTTCGGCATTCCAGTGGCCGAGGCGATGAAGTGCGGCGTACCGGTGATCGCCGCCGATGCCACCAGCCTCCCCGAAGTGGCCGGCGAAGCCGCCATCTACTGCGATCCGTTCAACGTGGAGAGCATCGCCGAAGCCATGGCAAAACTCTGGAATGATCCCGTACTCCGCAGCCAGCTGGCCCAAGCGGGTCTGCTACGAGCCGCGCGTTTCACTTGGGACCGCACAGCGGAAGGACTCTGGAAGAGCCTTGAAAAGATCCTAAGCTGAGGTCCGAACTTTCGCGCGCTCTTAGAGGGCCGGGCGTGCGAGTTCTGCGCTTGGCTCTCCTGAGCGCATCGAAGGGTAGCGCACGACCCTTTGTCGTTCTAACGTTGCTCGCTCCCCATCACATGGTCATCTGGAATGCGATATCCTGATAGACCTGGGCATTTCCTTTTCTCAAATTGGCGATCTCCAATGCACCTCCCAACGCAAGAATGGGTGTGACTGTAAAGACCTCGTTGTTGGCTAAGCTCCCTTGTTCCATAATGGCCTGCCGGAACAGGTCCTCCCACAGCCACTTCTCCCGCTCTTCCGTGCTCGTGAGGAATTCGTCAAAGAATTCTTCCAAGTTCCAAGTTAAATGTTCGATCCTTCGGTGTTGTATGTCGATCAGGCAGACTTCCTCCTTAAGCCCGGCGCGGAGATTGATCTCATCCTGGGGAAGGTTCTTGAAATAGAACAGGTCCCCGAACCCGTTAATGGCGATCGGGATATACTTGGGAACCTCTTTTCCAAGCCAAGTCCACAAGCTGGGTTCAAAGTGTGTGGGATCAATCACTTCTATGAGACCGTCATTGTATTTCCCGAATCCATCCGTTCTCCAAAGATCAAGGAGCACCGTTGGAGCCTTGTCCTTGTATTCGTTCAATCGCTCTTCCGAAACCGGGACGGAACCGTCAGATGACCTGTATGCTGCTTTGAATTTCTCCATGAATGGCGTTTTTGCGGACGCATTGGATCTTCCGTCTTGGCGAAAGCTACGGAGCAGAACTCTGATCCCTCAAGGCAACACCACCAACCGCCCCGTATACACAATTGCCACAGCAGCGGTGGCAGATGAGCCCTGAGGCTGAGGTGGCTGAGGCCCTCGAAGCCCCGAAGCCACGCGCACCACATACGCCCCTGGCGCCAGCACTCCCGCAGGCAACCTGTACTGCTCCGCACCGGCAGGCCAAGCGGCTTGCCACACCACGCGCCCGCTGGCATCGTGTACCACCAGCTCGGCATTGGCCATAGCGGCACCGGTGGAAAGCACCGTGCTACCCGCGCTGGGGTTGGGCGCTATTTGCAGCGTTTGCATGGGGCTTGGCTGCTGCTCGTTTATGCCCACGTTGAGGCCGTAGAGTTTGCTGATCAAACGCTGGCTGGGGTCATTGGTGGTGCCGTCGTCGTACCCGCGGTATGCACCGTAGATGAAGTAGCCGCCATCTTGGGCGGGCTTGATGCCCACGATGAATTGATTGGGTATCTGTTCTGGATTGGGCGTGGAGAAGAAACCGCCACAACCGCTTCCCTGAAAATATTCCGGCAAAATGGTCCCGGAATTATCCAGCATCACAATACCCCCATGCACCTCTCCATCGACCCGGTCGAAATCGCCGGTCACCGCCAACATGTTCGCTCCGATAGCAGCTGTTTGACGTACAAGTGCCATCTGGCCCCAGCGATATGTAGCACGAAATTGATGGTAGTTATTGAAGGAGGGATCCAACTGTCCGTTCGGTAATAAGCGGACTAGCCCCAACGTATCCGGCGAGCCCTCGAAGCTGAATCTTCCGGTCATCAAGATTTTGCCGTCTGGCTGCTCCATGAAGTATTTCACATAGCCGTATGTTGTCGTCGGCCCGTGGAAGGTGCTGTCCATGGACCCATCCGGCAGCACACGGTACACGATGGAAGGTACCTGCTCCCCTTCAAACTGAAGCAGGCGCCCGCCGCAGAGGATCTTTCCATCCGAAAGCTCCCTCAAGCGTGTGATCGTTGAGCCCTGACCGATGTAGCGATGAATACGGGTGGTGTCCAAACTACCGTCGCTGTTGAGCCAGATCAGTCCGAAGCCTGGACCCGTGAATCCATTTGCAGTGTCATTTAACTGAAAGTTGCCTGATACCAGCACTCGGCCATCCATGAATACGTGGAAATCCCCACCTTGTCCTCCACCCAGGCGAGGGTCTGGCGGAACCTGATAAGTTGAATCCCATGTGCCATCCAGCCAGTAACGTGTTAACCCTTGTCCATTGCCTACATAGAACATGTCCTGACCCCAAGGTACGATCTTGCCTCCCATGTAGCCATACCAGAGGTTCTGACCTACTGGCCTAGGAACCAACGAACCATCCGGATTAAGCAAGTTCCCCAAGCGGTATGTAGTGGCTGCTGGATCATACATCCAGCCGGATACAATGACCTTTCCGTCGGGCCGCTCCAGTGCGTCTCCAATGGCCTGCTGTTGAATAGCTGTTACCCGGAAGCTTGGATCCAACTGGAACGGCTGCTGGGCAGCCGTTGCCGTGGCGGCCAGAAGGCCCGCCACGGCAAGGTGCCGCATGTTCATGGCTTTACAACGAGTTTAATGGCCCCCATGGAAGAGCCGCCGTTGATCAGTTCCACCGTGTAAGTCCCGGAGACAACCCTCCGCGTGTCCCATACGCTTTGGCCTTCGGCCCGGTCAACGGGTACCCGAGCCACCTCCTTGCCCGCAGCATCGCGGATGGCCAAATAGGCGTGGTCGGGTGCAGCTTTCATCTCATACACCAGATTGGCCCATGCACCTGCCGGGTTGGGGTATGCGCTCAGGGCTGGTGTTTCCACTTCGCTTTGTCCAGTAGCAATTCGCATGGCCTTGGGCACACCCTCACCATCGCCGCCGGAACGGGGTGCCCTGCATTCGCCGTAGCCGAAGCAGAGGATGTTCTGCGCCCATTCACCGGGTTGGTCGTAAGTATCGGGTCGTTGTTCTCGCATCATCTTGTTCCGGTTTCTGTGCAGCATGCCCAAGATACTGCGTTTGTCTGTCCCCGGCTTCCCGGTTTGAGCATCGGTCCGATACCTATCGGACCTCTTCAGCAACGACCGGTGAACTTAGCATCAAGGCATCACCACCAAGCGCCCCGTGTCCACGGGTGTCCCCGCCGGGTCACGCGCAGCGGCGCCTGCGGACCGGGACACCCGCAGCACATACGCCCCCGGCGCCAATGTTCCCGCAGGCAATTCATACCGTTCCGCGCCCGCAGGCCACGCCACTTGCCACACCACGCGCCCGCTGGCATCGTGTACCACCAGTTCAGCATTGGCCATAGCGGCACCGGTGGAAAGCACCGTGCTGCCCGCGCTGGGGTTGGGCGCTATTTGCAGTGCTTGCACGGGGCTTGGCTGTTGTTCGTTTATGCCCACGTTCAGCCCGTACAGCTTGCTGATCAATCGCTGGCTGGGGTCGTTGGTGGTGCCGTCGTCGTAACCGTGGTAGGCACCGTATATGTAATAACTGCCATCATAAGCTTGGGGAATGTCTATAATAGATCTGAACCACCCCCACCATTCGGTGGTTTCGGACCATTGGTACCCAGCACATCCTGCACCGCTAAAGAGATCGTCAAGCAAGTTGCCAGCTGTGTCGAGCAAAGCGATGCTGCCACGTGCTTGCCCATCGATCTCCGAAAATGCTCCGGTGATAATATATTTATCACCGTTATACGGGGTTATGCTGTTGATAATGGCACCTTGAAACTCCCCTGTGGTGGGGTTGTAATTGCGCAGCACTGGATTGTGGAAGGTGGGGTCCATGGTGCCATCGGGCATCAGTCGCATTAGGTTGACCGTGTCCCCGTTATCCAAATAGGAGGGGTCCCCGCCGATCAGGAATTTGCCATTTGGCATCGTGAGCGCACGACGTATGTTGACATAACCCGGAGGAGCTTGAAAGGTTGTGTCAAGTGCGCCATCGGGCATAATGCGGAAAGCGGTACTGGATAAGGCATATCCGTCGAAAGCCCACGCAACGCCGGAGCAGAGAAACTTGCCTTCTGGCACCGGGGAGATGTGGAACAGTGGAGCACCGGACTTGCGGTGGATCCGCGTGGTGTCCAGATAGCCTTGGTTGGTGAACCAAGTGAGTCCGTAGTAGCCCATAAAGCCGCGGATGCTATCGTGCAAGGTGTGATGGCCGCTAACCAGTACACGTCCATCGGGAAAAACGAAATAGTCACCGCCTTGGACAATATGGAAATAGGGGACCAGGTTCATGGCGAGATAGCTCGTATCGATGGTGCCATCCATAAGAAATCTGCGAATTGCTTGGCCATTGCCGCAATAATAGCGGTCCTCCCACGGAGTGATCTTGCCATCCATCGATGGGTATGTAACGAACGAGGGGTCAAGGCTTCCATCCGGATTTAACCGAACTCCGGACCTTTCATACGGCCATTCCCCGGGAATTGCGATCTGCCCGGAGAGGATCACATCCCCATCCGCAAGAGGGAGGATACTCTCGATACGGACGGACTGGGCATTGAATGTGAAGGTAGGGTCCAGGTCGAAGGGTTGTTGCGGCCATGCCGCCGTAGCCACCAAGGTGGTGGCTACGGCGAGCAGGGTCTTTAGGCAGTGTGGGCGGTTCATGGTCGTACCACCAGTTTCTGTGCTTCGATGTGCTTGCCGTATGAGTTCTTCTTCAGCACAATGCTATTGCATGATAGCTCCAAAGCGAAACTATGCTCGGCCGGATAGTGGCCAGGATATACACGTCCAAGCAGATGTGAACCTCGTGCATACCAGCATCTGCGATACTTGCTCGCGAAGCAGTATTCCATTTTCTGATCGTCTGATCATCTGATCCACCCTAAACTTGCACTCATGTCCCGCCTGGCTGCCTGCCACACCTTCGGCCTCATCGAGGCCGGCTGCGATGAGGCCGGTCGCGGCTGCCTCGCCGGACCGGTGGTGGCTGCAGCGGTGATCCTTCCCGCAGGGGTGCGCTTGCCGGGGCTGAACGATTCGAAGAAGCTGAACCGCGCGGATCGGGAGCGCTTGCGCCCGTTGATCGAAGCACGGGCATTGGCGTGGTGTGTGGGCATGGTGGATGTGGCGGAGATCGATCGCATCAACATCCTGAACGCCGCGTTCCTGGCCATGCACCGTGCCATCGATGGCTTGAGTCGCCGTCCGGAACATCTGTTGGTGGACGGGGATCGATTCAATTCCTATGAAGGCATTCGGCATAGCTGCATCCTACAAGGCGACGGGAAATACCGGAGCATCGCCGCCGCATCGGTGTTGGCGAAAACGCACCGGGATGCGCTGATGGCCGATCTGCACAAGGAAGCACCCCATTACGGTTGGGAAGTGAACAAGGGCTATCCCACAGCAGAACACCGCGCCGCGATCATCACCCATGGCCCGTGCGGGCATCACCGCACCAGCTTCACGCTGCTGCCTGAATTGGTGTGAACGCGTGCTTGCAGGTCGCGCCCGGCGGCGCTCCCATTGCTTTTTAGGAACCACGGATATAGAAGCGGTCAACATCCGTGTGGATCCGTGTGGATCCGTGGTTCAACACCATAAGACAGACGCCCAACGGGCGTCCAACATCCCATCTCCCTTTGCATCGGGCAGTACAGGGGCTTGCCCCTGAACAGGTCGCGCCTGGCGGCGCTCCCATTGCTTTTTAGGAACCACGGATATAGAAGCGGTCAACATCCGTGTTCATCCGTGTGGATCCGTGGTTCAAAACCAACCGCAGACGCCCAACGGGCGTCCGATCCCATTTGCCTTTAACGGCATCCACAGCCGCATGTGCGTAAGGCTTCCGGCCAAAGTGGCGGAGCACGAACGGTGAACCGCACCTTTGGGGCTGCCCATGCGCCGCTCGATCATTGCCGTTCTTCTGCTCGCCATCGTGGCCGCTATTGCCTGGTGGCTCTGGCATTGGCAGGCCGGGCCGGAGCGACCGGCCGACCCGTGGGCTGCAATTCACCCGGAAGCCGTGGCCGTGCTGGAGGTCCCCGAACCGTTCATCGCATGGGAACGCTTCACCGGTACCAGCCAGTTCTGGGGTGACCTGGAAGGGAAACCCGCTTTTGCCGCCTTGGATACGATCATGGATCGCTTGGCACGGTCCGGTGCGATCCCCTCTGGAAAGCAAAAGGATGCCGCACCCTTACTGATCGCTTGGCGTGCAACGGAAAGCGGAACGCTGGTTCCCGTGATGTGCTGGCCGATGGCGCGATCGGAACAAGCCTTGAGCCTGCTGGGCGATGCATTCAGTACGCCTGTATCCGCGGAATTATGGACCGGGACCCGCCTGAGCCTTCAACCCGACAGCGCCTTGCCCGCCGTGGAGCTGGCCTGGAGCAAGGGTCTGTTGCTCTTGGGCACCGATGGCGAAATGGTGGAGGAAGCGCGTTCGCTCGCCGGAAGCGCGCGGAAGCCCGATGCCTTGTTCGAAAAAGCCCGCGCCAGCCTCAGCGTAGGTGCGGATGCCCACCTGCTGATCATGCCCGCCTTCGCATCGCAATTGCTGGGGATCCACGGGCAAGGCATCTTTCCGGCGAATGCCCCCGTGGAAGGCTGGGCGGCGCTGGATATCCGGTTCCGGCCGGGCGCGGTGCTGATGAACGGCCTGCTCTTCCCCGCAGGGGAAAGCCCCGCCACCACGGCCATCCGGGAACAACGGCCGGCCAAGCCGGACATCATTCGCGTGCTCCCCACCACCGTGTCCGATCTGCGGGTCATACAGATCTCCGACCCGGCCGCTTATGTGCGCGCCATCAACGGCGAGCTGCCGGATGACGCCCTCTTTACCGCGTACGCGGAATGGGTGCGGGGCGGGATCGGCGTGGCCGAGGCATCGAAGGATATGGACGGTGATGCCCAGCGCTGGGCGGTGCTGGAAACGGAGGATCCCGCGAAGGCTACCGACGCCATGTTGTTCCGGTGTCCGGACGGCGGCTGTGCCACTACGGAATACCGGGGTGTGCGCATTATCCGCATGGCCGATCCGGAGGCATTGGCCACCCTGTACGGCAACGCCTTCGCCGGCTTCGAGCAGCCGCTCTGGGCGGTGCTTGCGGACATGGTGGTGTTCTCCGATACACCTGCCGGGATGCGCGCGGCCATCGACGCATGGACGGACCGGAACTCCTTGGCACTGGATCCGCGATCCGGCGACTTCTTCCAGCGCTTCGGCTCCGAGGCCGTGTACAGTTGGTGGGTGGATGTGGCCCGCACCTACACCCCCGGTGAAGGACCGTTGGCGGATGCGCAGCGCACGCTCGGTGGGGCGCTGCTGCAACTCACCCCTCGCAACGATGGGGCCTTTATCGCCACCTTCTGCCTACAGCACGCACCTGCCGGAAAGCGCGCCGCAGGAGCCCTCTGGACCACCGCGTTGCCCACACCATTGGTGGCGCCACCGATACTGGTGAAGGACTACCTGAGCAAGACCCTGCAGGTCTTCACGCAGGACAAGGACAACCGCATCAGCTTGATCAGCTGCACCGGCAAAGTGCTGTGGCAACGCCAGTTGGACGGACCACTGATCGGAGGTGTGGCACAGATCGACAGGTACAGGAACGGCAAGCTGCAGATGCTCTGCAATACGGCGAACAAGGTGTACCTGATCGACCGGCTCGGGCGCGATGTGGAAGGCTTCCCCGTAGGGTTGAAGAGCCAGGCCAGTACACCGCTCAGCGTATTCGATTACGAAGGGAAGAAGGATTACCGCATCATCGTGCCCATGGTGGACGGCGGGCTGCTCAACTTGGGCGGTGACGGAAAACCCGTGCAGGGCTGGGAGCCCGTGAAGCTTTCCGGTCCGGCGCTGGCCGCTGTGGAGCATGTCCGGATCAAAGGCAAGGATTTCCTGGTGCTCGCCTTGCGGAACGGGAAGGTCGCCGTACTGGACCGGCGTGGAACGGTGCGCTACGATGCCAAGCTCCGGATGGATCGGATCCAGACCTTCCTCGGCAGCCGCGAGGCCATGGACATCGCCGACCGGCGCATGCTCTGGGCCGATAGCAGCGGGGCGGTGCTCAGCGGCAAGCTGGATGGCACGGTGGATACCTTGTCCCCGGCCACAAGCGGCAAAGTGGCCCTGTTCGATGTGGATGGAGATGAACATATCGAAGTGTTGAGGACCACCATTTCGGCACTCACAGCGGAATCGAAAGGCAAGGTGCTTTTCCGCCTGAATTTCCCGGACTCCCCCGATGCCATGGCCTTCGGAGTACCCTTGGAAGGGGAGGAGGTCGCCATCGGCCTTGTGCTTCCTGAGCAGGATCAAGTGCGGCTTTACGATGCTGCCGGTGAGTTGTGGCCGGGCTTCCCGCTCAAGGGTGCGGTGCGATCCAGCGTGGCCGATATCAACTTGGACGGTGTGCTGGAACTGGTGACCGCCGATGGGGAAGGCGTGGTGACGGTGTATGCGTTGCCGGCGGGGCGGTGAAATATTAACCGCCACGGCGCAAAGAGCCCCTTGGTTCCACCACGTTTGCATTCCTGACATCAATCGCAGTTGGCCTTACGACAAGTTTCGTGGCGGGTTCGTTGCGTCGTTGCGGTGAAGAACCTTCAGCAGACGAAAAGTTCCCACAGATCTCATTCCTTTCGTTCCTTCGCCCCAGAAACACAGATCCATGGCATTCCCTTCCGACCTCGAGATCGCGCAGCGCGCCACCCTCCAACCCATTACCGCCATTGGCGAGAAGCTCGGGATCGATCCCGAACGCATGGAGAACTATGGGCGCTACAAGGCCAAGCTCCCGCTGGACCTGATCGATGAGGACAAGGTGAAGAAGAGCAAGCTGATCCTGATGACCGCGATCTCGCCCACCCCTGCGGGCGAAGGCAAGACCACTACCAGCATCGGGCTGTGCGAAGGGCTGAACAAGATCGGGAAGAAGGCCATGGTGGTGCTTCGGGAACCATCCCTCGGCCCTGTGTTCGGCATGAAGGGCGGTGCGGCCGGTGGGGGCTATGCACAAGTGCTGCCCATGGAGGACATCAACCTGCACTTCACCGGCGATTTCGCTGCCATCGAGAAGAGCAACAACCTCCTCGCGGCGCTCATCGATAACAACATCCAGAGCAAGACCCGTAACCTCGGGATCGATCCGCGCACCGTTGCATGGAAGCGCGTGATGGACATGAACGACCGTTCCTTGCGCGATATCGTCATCGGCCTTGGAGGGACCGGCAACAGCATGCCCCGCGAGGACGGCTTCAACATCACCGCCGCCAGCGAAGTGATGGCGATCCTTTGCCTGGCCACCGGATACGAGGACCTGAAAAAGCGCCTCGGTGACATCTTCGTGGGCAACTCCCGATCAGCCGACCGTAAGTACGTGTATGCCCGCGACCTGAATGCGCAAGGGGCCATGGCGGTATTGCTGAAAGATGCAATCAAGCCCAATCTGGTGCAGACCATCGAGGGCAACCCGGCGATCCTGCACGGCGGCCCCTTCGCCAACATCGCGCAAGGGGTGAACAGCATCCTGGGTACCAAAATGGGCCTGAGCCTCGCGGATTACGTAGTGACCGAGGCCGGTTTCGGCGCAGACCTCGGTGCAGAGAAATTCTACGACATCAAATGCCGCGCGGGCGGGCTGGAGCCGCATGCTACGGTGATCGTGGCCACCATCCGTGCGCTTCGCTACCAAGGCGGAGCTCCGATCAAGGAGGTGAACGATGCCTCGATGGAGCGGGTGAAGAAAGGCATGGCCAACCTGGAGCGCCACATCGAGAACACCGCCAAGTTCGGCGTGAAGGCCGTGGTGGCCATCAATCACTTCCCCACGGATTCCGAGGAAGAGATCCAACTGGTGAAGGAGCGCTGCAAGGAACTGGGCGTGGAGGCCGTGGTGGCCAAAGGCTTCGCCAACGGCGGTGCCGGAATGACCGATCTGGCCGAGGCCGTGGTGCGTGTGGTGGATAAGAAGGAGAGCAAGTTCAAGCTCCTGTACGAGCTGGAGCAATCCATCGAGAAGAAGGTGGAGATCATCGCGAAAGAGATCTACCGCGCCAAGAGCGTGGCATACAGTGGTGAAGCTAAGACAGCGCTGCGCCGCATCCACAACTTGGGACTGGACCATCTGCCCGTTTGCATCGCCAAAACACAGTACAGCTTCAGCGACGACCCCGCCAAGCTGGGCGCGGCCACGGACTTCGAGATCACCGTGAACGACATCGAGATCGCCGCCGGCGCCGGCTTCGTGGTCCCCATCCTCGGCAAGATGATGCGCATGCCCGGCCTGCCGGAAATCCCCGCCAGCGAGCACATGGACATCGATGCCAACGGGGTGATCAGCGGGTTGAGCTGAGCCGGGCGGGAACGGAAAGGGCCGCCCTGGAACGGACGGCCCTTTTGCGATATCGGAAGTCGGCTTATTCCACCACCAGGCGCTGCACGCCTTGGTTCCCGGCCGCATCGATCAGGCGGACCTGGTACAGGCCAGGGCTGAGGGCTTCCAGGCTGAGCGCGTGCCGCACGATGCCGGCATGGGCCTGCACCTGCCCGCTATGCACCAACCGGCCCATGGCATCGGTCACTTCCAGGGCGACCATGCCGCCTGTGCTGCTGAACACCAGGGTCGCTTGGTCGGTGGCCGGATTGGGGAACACCTCCATCCCGATCGCATGGCGTTGGGCCTCGGTGATGCCGACATTGGACGCATCGAGCCAAGCAGCATATGTTTCGGTCTGGGTGCTGCCCCCGGTCGTTGCGGTCAGGTAGTTGGTCTGGACCAACGCCATGTGGGTCCCCGGCAAGTAGAAATAATAGTTGGTGCAAGTGTAATCCACGGTAGCCATCCCGCCTATATCATCACTGTACTGCTGGGTGAGCTTCACGCGCAGCACATTGTTGAAGGTGCCATAGGGCATGATCACCGTGCCGACCCCATCGGCAAGGCCCGTGGTGGTGCCTGCGCGTGCGATGGGGAAGCCTCCGCTGACGAAAGTGGTGCTCCAGGAATCCGTCCACGTGGTGTTCAGTGCGCAGGGGTACTGGAGCAGCAGCTCGGGATTCTGGTAGGCCATCACGGTTGAGGAGCCATATACGCCCACGTTCTCCAAACCCGTGGAGGTGATCTTCATGTACATGTAATTGCCTCCTCCGGCGCTCGCGGCCACGGTGGCGCCCGGGAAGGAGGCCCCGTTAGGGGTGGAAGCGGCCGCTTGGATGGTCGAGGTGAGGGTGGTAGTGGCTTGCAGGGCCGAGAAATCCCAGCTCTGGCCGGTCCCAGGCGCGCCTGGGTCGATGTAAGTGCCCCTGTGCTGGATGAAGACCTCACCGATCACCGGGGCGTTGTTGCCTTGGTTAAGTGTCTGCGCGGAGCCGGAGAGGCTGAGCGCGAGCAGGGGAAGTGCGAAAGAGTAGCGTAGTCTCATGGGAAATTGGTTTTGGGTTCCTGGTAAATATAGATCCCGTGAACGAGAACCCGCGCGGAGATGATGCGCCGCATGCGAAGCGCGCGGTGTCGGACGTAGCCTTCCCGTGTGTCCGGCACCGGACCCTATCCGTTTGCTTTCCGGCTGCATGGGTACGCTTGCAAGGCCACGGTCCGTGCCAATAGCCCTGTGTGCGTTGGACAAAGGGGACCGAAGCAGCGAGCCTTGAAGGCTTGATGGGAGGCGCTGCAGCCAGCGCTGGAATATTTCCGGACCGGCCTTCCCTGTCGTGCATTGGGTGGTGTATCTTCAGGGCGTCCAACCCCCAAAACATCCATGCCATGAACATTACTTTCAATGAGCTGCGCGAGATCAAGGACAGCCTTCCTGATGGGAGCATCCACCGCATCGCGAAGGAACTGGACGTGAACGTGGAGACGGTCTGGAACTATTTCGGCGGGTACAGCCACCGCAACGGCGAATCCATGGGCGTTCACATGGAAAGCGGGTCCGGCGGTGGCGTGGTGGCGCTGGACGATACCCGCATCCTGGACATTGCCCGGCGGATGCTGGCCGACGGCTAGTCCCCTATTTCTCCGTCACGCGGAACTCCACCCGCCGGTTCAGCGCGCGGTTGGCCTCATTGTCGTTGGGCACCAGCGGCCGGGTTTCCCCATAGCCTTGGGCCGTGATGCGTTCCTTTTCCACTTTGCGTTTCCGCAGGAAGTCCACCACCGCCTGGGCGCGGTCCTGGCTGAGGACCATGTTGCTGGCATCGCTGCCGATGTCGTCGGTGTGCCCTTCCACCTCGATGCGCATCAGCGGGTAATCGATCAGCATGTCGGCCAGCTGGTCCAGCTCCTGCTTGCTTTCGGGGGTCAGGGTGGCCTTGGCGAACTCGAAGCCGATGTTGTCCAGGCGGATGCGCTTGCCCACCTCGGGCGGTTCGGTGCGCGGCAGCTCCACCTCCTTGGTGCTGGCATGGTCAGCCACGATCACCTTGGGTGCGGGAGGAGTGCTTTCCTTGGGTCGCGGGGTAACGTCCGCACCGGGCGGGGCGATCCGCACGTTCACATCGTCGATGAAATAGTACGCACCGCGCTCGCCGCGTTCCTGTTGCTCGTGCAGCGTAGCCTCATCGCTGTAGAAGTTTCCGATCAGTAGGTAGCGTTCATCTCCCTTCGCTTCGATCACCCCGCTGACCTTCTTCCAACGTGTTCCCTTTACCATCTCATCGGCATTCACGTGCGGCGTGTAATAAAGCGGAAGGTTATCCCGTGTCTTCACGGGTACGGACGAGAGGTAGAGACCGATGTTGTTGCTGGCCTGTTCGCTGAAGTTGGCGCGGAGTGCCCAGCATTCCACCACATAGCGGGTGCCTGCCTCCAAAGCTTCCGGTAGCGGTACTTGCAGGTATTCATGCCAGAACGTGGGGGTATTGCCCTTTCCCCAGATCTTGATCCCGGCCATGGCCGTGCCACCGCGTGGGGAGGCCTTGCCATCGGTGCGCTTTGCCGGATGGGTCCAGCAGTCGGCATCTGCCTGGGTGGTGAAGAGGTCCGGCGTGGTCTCGGTGGGCGAGCTCCAGCTCACCATCACTTCCTCGTTGAACTTCCGGGCCTGTTGCGTCCACACACAAGGTACCCGCTTGAATTCCTCGAATCCCGGATTGGGCACGAGGTTGGGCATGGTGTCATTGTTCAAGGTACGCTGCAGGACGTTCTGCGCGAACAGGCTGGGCATGGCCAGCAACGCCAAGGAAAGGAGAAGGTGACGGAACATGACGCGAAGCTACCGGTGCGGATAAGCCTTGCGCAGATCGAGAAATACGTTTGATCAACGATCACGATCCGTTTTTCGTTGATAACCCGGACAGAAAGGCTCAACTACCTGTACGGTCCCGGACTGTATTCGATGGCCCAGTTGCGGATGAGCTGCTCCCCGGCGGGCGTGAGCACGCTTTCCGGATGGAACTGCACCGCGCAGGTGTTGTACTGCGTATGCTGCAATGCCATGATCACACCCTCCGAGCTGTGCGCGGTCACCTGTAGTTCGGCCGGCAAAGTGGAGGGGTCCGCTGCCCAACTGTGGTACAAACCGACCTCGAGGGGCGCGCTGATATCCGCGAACAATGGCGCCACCGGAACCGCAGGAATGCACGGGACCGCGACCCCATGCCGCACGTTGGGAAGATTGATCAAGCTGCCACCGCATTCCTCCACAATGGCTTGCAGGCCCAGACATACCCCAAGGATCGTATGAGAAGGCATCAGGCGATGCACCAGCTCCGGCATGATGCCCGCTTCGGAAGGAAGACCCGGCCCCGGCGAAAGCACGATGCGGTCGTATGCGGCGGCTTCTTCCACGGTGATGGCATCGTTACGCTTCACCGTCACCTCACCCCAGCGATACAGCATGTGGTGGAGGTTCCAGGTGAAGCTGTCGTAGTTGTCGAGTAGCAGGATACGCATGAGCGGCGGTTTCACTTGTTCGCTTCCGGAGCGATCGTTTTTCCGATCCACCCCAAATGCGTGTGCTGAAAACTGTCGCCGAATTTCAGGCCATAGCCGAAGACGCGGTCCATGCTGGAGTGGCCATAGAGGATGACGGCAGTGAGCAGCAACACCTGGCCCATGGCCGGAGTGCCGTGCATCAAGTTAAGTCCCTCACTTGCCAAGCCGAGCCCGGCTACCAAAACCGCGACACCTTTGTGGTGCAACAGGTTGTAGGTGAAGGCGCCCGTGCGCGTCCCGATGAGGTAGCCGACCATGCCGATATCCGGCCCCAAAGCGAGCAGCAGATAGGCCCACCAAGGCACGGCGTTCATCGCGAGCAGCGCAATGCAAACAAGTAATTGCGCCCCTTCCTCCAGTTTGAGCAGGTTCTTCATCTTCGGTGGCTTGTGAATGGAACGCAGCTGACGCGGATCGAGCTGATCGCCGCAGATCTGAAGCTTTGGAGAATTCCCGCGACGGGACCTCCAGCGCACAGGCGTTCAACCTGCCCATTCAGTTTCTTCTTCATTCAACTATCCGCGTTCCAGCCTCATTTCCTATCAGCGAACCATTCGCCCTAAAGTTCATGGCCGAGGCATTCCATTTTCTGATCGTCTGATTTTCTGCCCCGATATGTATCGGGGATCTGATCGGCATCACCACTCGATCCCCACCGGACAATGATCACTTCCCATGATCTCGTTCAGGATGAAGGCGTCCTTCACCTTCTTCTCAAAGCCTTTGCTCACCAGCACATAGTCGATGCGCCAGCCCACGTTGGTGGCGCGTGAATTGAAGCGTTGGTTCCACCAACTGTACTTCACCACCTCCGGGTGGAAGTGACGGAAGGTATCGATGAAGCCCGCGTCCAGCAAGGCGCTGAAGCCGTCGATCTCGGCCTGGGTGTAACCGGCGGTCTTGTTGTAGTTGGGCTTCGGCCTTGCAATGTCGATGGGCTGATGCGCCACGTTGAGGTCGCCGGTGAAGATCACGGGCCGCTTCCCGGAGGCCAACTCCACCAAGTATTCGCGCAACGCGATATCCCATTGCTGGCGGTATTCCAGCCGCTTCAAGCCTTGGCCGCTGTTGGGGATGTATGCGTTCACCACGATGTGGTCGGCGAAGGTGGCGGTGATCACACGGCCTTCCGTGTTATGCTCATCGCCGCCGATCCCACGGTCCACGCGGACAGGTTCCTCGCGGGAAAGGATCGCGGTGCCGGAATAGCCCGCCTTCTCTGCGGAGTAGGCATGGATGTGGTAGCCTTCCACCTCCGCGAGCGCCTCAGCCACTTGGTCCGGATCGGCCTTGGTCTCTTGGAAGCAAACGATGTCCGCGTCCATCACGCGGAGGGATTCGGCCAAGCCCTTTTTTACCGAAGCGCGAATGCCGTTGACATTGAAGGAGATCAGTTTCATGGAATGCTGGTTGGGAGGGCGTGAAAGTAAAAGACCCCGACCAGCAGAAGCTGATCGGGGCCGCAAAACCTGCGTTGTTCGTGTTGCTGCTTAGGCGCGGCGTACGTTGATCGCGTTCTGACCCTTTGGGGAGTCTTCCACGTCGTAGCTCACCTTGTCACCCTCGCGGATGGGTTCTTGAAGACCGGTCTTATGTGCGAACACATCCTTACCGCCCTCGTCCGGGGTGATGAATCCGAAACCCTTGGTTTCGTTGAAGAACTTAACTGTGCCTGTGGCCATTGTACTGTTGATTGGATGACGAAGCTACATCATGTAATGGATATGGCGTAGTTTTTTCTGCTGGTGGTTCAAGTAGTGAAGGGCGCGGCGCCGCTCCATGGCCCGCGAAGCGCTTATGGGAGTTGCCTGTTTTGAGAAGGCTTGTGCTCGATCTTCAGGACAGCGGTTCGAGCCCGGAAGACCAAGCTTCTCACGCTGGAGAAGTATACTGCCCGACAGGATCGCACGGTTGATAATGCCTGTAGGTAAAGGCAATTCTGCTTCAGCATCTAAATTCGCCCATTCGTCGGCTATCCGGCGGGCCAATGAAAGATCCGGCTGTAACAAAAAGGAACTTCGCCCGTCCAGTCACAAAACCCCTCCTATGCGCAAGCTTATCCTGCTCATCCTGTTGTTCCTCTTCCAACTGGCCCAAGCCCAGGACAATGTCCCCCCTCCGCACAAGGTCTATTGGACTGGCAGCGGGGAGGCGATCTTCTCCGTGCCGTTGTTGGATGTGAATGGTTCCGAGCAAGGAGCGGTCATGCGGTTCTCGCCGTTCTTCAACGCACAGTGGATGTTGAACTACGACCTCAGCACACATGTTGGCCTCTACACAGGGCTTTCCATCCGCAACCAAGGCTTCATCTACCAAGTGCCGGACACCTCCGTTCGGTACAAGTTCCGCACCTATAATGTGGGTATTCCTGTCGGTTTCAAGCTCGGGAGCATGAACAAGACCTTGTTCTATGCGGGTTACGAGGTAGAGCTGCCCTTCAATTACAAGGAAAAGCGATTTGAGAATGAGAAGAAGGAGGACAAGTTCAACGTATGGTTCAGCGACAGGAACAGCGATTTTTACCAGTCCGTTTTCCTCGGTGTGCAGGGCCCGGGTGGCGCAACGCTGACAGTGCGCTACTACCTCACCAACTTCCACAACACCGATTTCACCGAAACGAAGGATGGCGTTACGACCAAACCGTACGCCGGCCTTAACGCCAATATCCTTGCGTTCTCACTCGGCTACGCGCTCTTCGATGCGACCAAGGTGGCAGGGTATGATGTGGAACGAAAGGTTCGGGAAACCCACGCATATCGCTAAGACCTGCTTGGGAACACGGGCGTGCTGTCGTCCACTTGAATGTGTACTTCCCCGCTAAAATGTTTGCGGTGAAGATGAAGTTCCCGCACTGAGCGTTTTGCCTTGCTCGTGCCGAGGACAGCCCCTCGAGCATCCCTCGAGGATGCTCTTCATCATTTGTCCTTGAACACCTGGACCGTTGCACTGACCTCCACCAGATCGGTGAACTTGCCGTTATAGCGCGTGGCACGTACAATGTGATTGTCCACCCAATGGTAGTTGCCACCGCGCGGTTTGCCGAAGACGATGCCGTGGTACTTGAACCCGTGCTTTTTCAACCAGCGTTCCGTCACCTCACGGTGCGCTTCGGTGCGGGAGGTGAAGAAGTAGATCACATGACCTTCATCAAAACATTTGTTGCAGGTCTCCATCGCATCGGGGAACAACTCCGCATCTTCCATGCGCTCGGGTTCCTCGTTGGGGATATCCTCGCAGATGGTCCCATCGATGTCGATCAAGAAGTTCTTCTTCCCTTCGGGGAGTACGGGGCTGATCTTTTTCCCGTGATCGAAGGCGTCGTGTAGTTCATTGGACATGCTGTAAAGATGGGCAATAAGGACTCGCCAGCTTATCGCATGCCACGGATCCCGACAACGGTACCCATCTGATCATCTCATTTTCGGATCCCTCACACCTTCCCCGCCTTGATCTCATCCACCACGTCCGGGTCCAACAGCGTTGTGGTATCACCCAGGTTGCTCATTTCGCCCTCGGCGATCTTCCGCAGGATGCGGCGCATGATCTTGCCAGAACGCGTTTTCGGTAGGCCGCTCACGAATTGGATCTTGTCCGGTTTCGCAATGCGGCCGATGTTCTCCACCACCGATTCGATGATCTCCCCGGTGATGCGGTCCACGGCGGCCTTGTCGTTGAGGTCGAGCGGCTCGGCGGTGATGACGTATGCGTAGATGCCTTGTCCTTTAATGTCGTGCGGATAGCCCACCACGGCGCTTTCCACCACGAGCTCGCTGAGGTTGATGGCACTCTCCACTTCCGCAGTTCCAAAGCGGTGGCCGCTCACGTTGATCACATCATCCACACGCCCGATGATGCGGTAGCGTCCATCGCTGTCGCGCTTGGCACCGTCGCCGCTGAAATAGTAGCCGGGGTAGCTGCCGAAGTAGGTCTGCTGGCAGCGGTCGTGATCGCCCCAGAGGGTGCGCAACATGCCCGGCCACGGGAATTTCATGCAGAGCATGCCCTCCACCTCATTCTCGGTGATCTCCTTGCCATCAGCAGTGAGCAGCACGGGCTGTACGCCGGGGAGTGGATAGGCTGCATGGCTTGGCTTCTCATCCGTCACACCGGCAATGGAGCTGATCAAGATGCCCCCGTTCTCCGTTTGCCACCACGTGTCCACGATCGGGCAGCGGTCCTTGCCCACGTGCAGCTTGTACCACTGCCATGCTTCCTCGTTGATGGGTTCGCCCACGCTGCCTATCACTTTCAATGAGTCCAGTGAGTACGCCAGCACATGATCAAGGCCTTGGGCCATCAGACTGCGGATGGCGGTGGGGGCGGTATAGAAGATGTTCACGCCATGCTTGTCCACCACCTGCCAGAAGCGACCGGCATCGGGGAAGGTGGGCACGCCCTCGAACATGAGCGTGGTGGCCCCGGCGAGCAGCGGGCCATAGATGATGTAGCTGTGCCCGGTGATCCAGCCGATGTCTGCTGTACACCAGAAGATGTCACTTTCTTCGTACTGGAATACGTTGCGGAAGGTGTAGTCCGTGTATACCATGTAACCGCCGCAGGTATGCACCACGCCTTTCGGTTTTCCCGTGCTGCCGCTGGTGTACAGGATGAAGAGCGGATCTTCGGCATCCATCGCTTCGGCAGGGCAATCCTTTTCCACATGCTGCAGTTCCTCGTGCAGCCACACGTCACGTCCTTCCTTCATGTCCACGGCCCAGCCAAGGCGGTCGGTCACCACCACGCACTTCACGCTGGGGCAATGCTCCAGGGCTTCGTCCACGATGCGCTTCACGGGTATCTGCTTGTGGCCGCGGTTGAGGCCGTCGCTGGTGAGGACCATGGTGCATTGGGCATCGTTCACGCGGTCCGCGATGGACTTGGCGCTGAAGCCCGCGAACACCACGGAATGGATCGCGCCGATCCGTGCGCAGGCGAGAATGGCCACGGTGAGCTCCGGTATCATCGGCATGTAGATGCAGATGCGATCACCCTTCTTCGCGCCGTTGCGCTTCAGCACGTTGGCATACATGCATACACGCTCATGCAGCTCGCGGTAGGTGTAGCGGATGAAGCGTTCCTGCGGATCGTTCGGCTCCCAGATCAGCGCCAGCTTGTTGCCCCGCTTCTCCAAGTGCCGGTCCAAGCAATTCTCCGTGATGTTCATCTTTCCGCCGATGAACCACTGGATATCCGGCTTGTTGAAATCCCATTTCAGCACCGTGTCCCACTTCTTTTGCCAAGTGAAGGTTTCGGCCTGGGCAGCCCAGAAGGCCTTGGGGTTCTCCACGCTTTGGCGGTAGGTCTCGTCGTAATCGGCTTTGGTGCGGATGCGGGTGATGTCCATGGTGATGCGAAATAAAGGAAGTCGCAAAGTAGGGATGGGGAGGAGGGATACCAAAGGGATGCGGTGGAGTTGGCTGCACGTGATATATGGAAATAGCGGAGGGCGCTGCCCATCGACGGGCTCAGGGGAGCCAAACGCCTACCTCGCTGGTCCCGCGCTCTATGCGTGGACCTGCATTGAGAGCCAAGTGCGGACCGGCATTGATCAGCCTCCCACCTGAGCCGGAAAAACCCACATCGCATACTCCTTCGCAAACCCCAACCCCACAGGCTTCTTCGAGAACACTCCGAACACACTGGAACCCGAACCGCTCATGGCTGCATAGCTCGCGCCTTTGGCCAACAACTCCTCCTTGATCGCACCGATGGCCGGGTGTTTTGCGAATACATATTCCTCCATGTCATTCACCACTGTTCCTTGCCAGGAAGCGATCGGCGCTGTGAGCAGCTCGCGCAGATCTGCATGCTGGGAGCGAAGGCGCATGTTGCCGTATACCGCTGCAGTTGATACGTGGATGCCGGGATGCACCACGACTATCCAGTGATCATGCAGGTTCACGTGCAGTGGACTGAGCATTTCGCCACGCCCTTCCGCCAGCTGCGGGTTGTCTTGCAGAAAGAAGGCACAGTCACTTCCCAACGCAGTGGCCATCGTCCGAAGCTCTTCCGGCGAAAGCTGCAGGCCCAAAAGCCGATCCAGCAGGAGGAGCGTATGGGCCGCATCGCTGGAGCCACCTCCAAGTCCGGCGCCTGTGGGCACGGCCTTGTGCAGGTGCATGCGGAGTCCGGGAAGGTCGCGCAGCTTCCGCACTTGGTCCACCGCCTTCATGCACAGATCGCTTGATGGATCACCGGGCACCGGGATGCCTGTGCGCACAAAGCGCAGTTCACCTGCAGGAACACTTTCATCTACCACCGCTTCCAATGCATCGCACAAGGGAATGGGAAGCATGGCGCTGCGGATGTCGTGGTACCCGTCCGGCCGCTTGCGTAGCACCTGAAGCCCGAGGTTGATCTTGGCGAAGGGGAAGACCAGCATGCGCTCAGAACGGATAGAAAACCGGGATCAGTAGAGTGGCGAGGATCCAGAAAATGATCGCCATGGGGGAGCCCACGCGCAGGAAGTCCGTGAACTTGTAGCGCCCGGCGCTGTATACCATGGTGTTGGTCTGGTAGCCAATGGGTGTCATGAAACTGGCCGATGCTGCGAAGGTGACGGCCATGAGGAAGGGAAGCGGACTGACGCCCATGGCCAAGGAGGTGGAGATGGCTATGGGGGCCAACATGGCGGCCGTTGCGGTATTGGACATCACCTCGGTGAGCAGGGCGGTACAGATGTAGATACCGGCAAGAACCGCGATCGGGCCCCAGCCGCCGAGCAGGGAGACCAGCCCAAGCGCCACCCGGTCCGCCAATCCGCTTTCGGACATGGCGAGGCCGAGGCTGAGTGCACCGGCCATCAGGAAGATGATCTTCCAGTCGATGGCGTCATATACATCCTTCATGGACATGCAGCGCGTGAGCACGATGATGCAGACCCCTGCCAAGGTGCTTACCACGATGGGTAACAGCCCAAAGGCCGTGCTGAGCACAACGGCCAAGAGCACCGTACCCGTAATGGCGGCAGCCCGCTTATCGAAACCGATCGCCCCATCCTGTTCCGCAATGATGGCGAACGGACTGTCCGACGTGCGGTCCAGCGCCCGCAAGCGTTCCACATAGTGGCTGCGGACCTCCGCCAGGATCACGTCGCCGGCGCGGAGCACTACATCCTCCAAGCGCTGGTTCAACACCGCTTCGCGGGATCGCACGGCCAAAGGCACCGCTCGATAGATGCGCATCAGGTCGGCTTCGCGGATGGTGCTTCCTTCCAGCGGTGAATTGGCTGTGATCACCAACTCCACCAGTTTGGTGCCGTGGCTGCCGGTTTCACCGTCCACCGGGAAGCCACCTTCCGTAACGCCTTGGGCAGGGTGGATCCGTACTTGTCTCCGATCGTTCAATGCACGGATGTGGCTGACATCACAACGCACCTTCAGCAGGTCGTGAGCTTGTAGGACCATATCACCCGCCGGAATGGTGAACACGGTCTCGCCGCGCCGGATCTCGATGATGTCCATGTTCATGTCCTTCACCAAGCGTGAGTCCATGATGCGCGTCCCGACCGAGGGCGCTGTCGGCAGCAGTTCGATCTCACTGATGTAATCCTTGATGCCGAAGCGTTCTTCAAGTCCGGTGGTATCCACATCCCGCCTGAGCAAGCGCCTGCCGAAGAGGAGCATGTACAGGGTGCCTGCCGCCAACAGCACCAAGCCCATCGGGGTCAACTGGAACATGGGGAATGCAGGTAGCCCGTGCTCCGCCGCGATGCCGCTGACCAGGATATTGGTGGATGTGCCGATGAGCGTGGTGGTGCCGCCCATGATGGTGGCGAAGGAGAGAGGGATCAACATCCGCGAAGCGCTGATCCCTGCGGAACGTGCCGCCTGTACCACGATGGGGATGAAGACCGCAACGATCGGCGTGTTGTTCAGGAAGGCGGAAAGTGCCGCCACCCCAAGCATCAGGATCAGCATGCCACCCACTTCACTGCGTTTCATCTGCTCGGAAAGCAGGGGGGCCAACGCGCGCAAGACCCCGGACTGAAGAACCGCCGCACTGAGCACGAACATGAAGGCTACCGTTAACGTGGCCGGGTCGCTGAAGCCGGCCACACCCTGCTGCGGGCTAACCACCCCGGTAAGGACCAATGCCGCAATGATCAGCAAAGCGATCAGGTCGATGCCGATCTTTTCCGTGATGAACAGGATGACCGCCACCACCAACACGCCCAGGACGATCAACTCATGGGGATCCATGCGGCGAAAGTAGGGGCGCGGCGCATGTGGGCGTTTACCTCATTCCTATCCGGCCGTCGGCAACATTAAAGAAGAACCGTTCCGTGCTGTTGGGTGTTGTTCTCCCGAGGCGGAGGACCCTCAGCCGGAAAGACCAGGTTCGGGGGGAGCATCTACCTTCGCCCTTTGGCTAATGCATCTCCATGAGCACATTTCTTGAATTTGAAAGCCCCATCCAGAACATCGTGGAACAGATCGAGAAGCTGAACGAAGTGGCTTCCGAGGGCGAGGTGGATGTGAAGGCCACTTTGAAAGACCTGAACAAAAAGCTGGTTGCTGCGCGGAAGGACGTGTACAGCAAGCTCACGCCGTGGCAGCGCGTGCAGGTGAGCCGCCATCCGGACCGGCCCTACACGATGCAGTACATCAAGTACCTCAGTGACGATACCTTCATTGAGATGCACGGCGACCGCACCGTGAAGGATGATAAGGCCATGGTGGGAGGCTTCGGCCTGATGAACGGGAAGACGGTGATGTTCATCGGCCAGCAGAAGGGCGTGAACACCAAGATGCGGCAGTACCGCAATTTCGGAATGCCCAATCCCGAAGGCTACCGCAAGGCACTCCGCTTGATGAAGCTGGCCGAAAAATTCGGCAAGCCCGTGGTCACCTTGATCGATACGCCCGGTGCTTTTCCGGGGCTGGAGGCGGAAGAGCGCGGCCAAGGCGAGGCCATTGCCAGGAATCTCTTGGAGATGAGCCAGCTGAAGGTGCCCATCATCTGTGTGATCATCGGCGAAGGGGCCTCCGGCGGAGCGCTCGGCATAGGCATCGGCGATAAGGTGCTGATGCTGGAGAACTCGTGGTATTCAGTGATCTCACCGGAGAACTGTTCCACCATCCTCTGGCGCACATGGGACTATAAGGAGCAGGCTGCAGAGGCATTGAAGCTCACCGCAACGGACATGGTGAAGAACGGATTGGTGGATGGTGTGGTGCCCGAACCGGTGGGTGGCGCACATGCCGATCCGGCGGAAGCATGCAGGCTGGTAAAGGTGGAAGTGACCAAGCATTTGGAAAGGCTCGTCAAGTTGGACCCGGATAAGCGGGTGGATCAGCGCATTGCCAAGTTCTGCAAGATGGGCGTGGTGAAGAAGGCGAAGTAGTCGGGAGTCCCGAGTCTTGAGTCTTGAGTCGTGAGTCGTGGGTCACCGGTTCAGCCAGGGCAGTACGTAGCGCACTTCGCCGTTGACCGCCCAGCCACCAGCCATTGTTCCCGAGCCCGGGTCGATCGCCATCACTTGGCCTTCCGTCCCTGCATACACCCAACCGTTCACGGCATCGAATGCCAGGGTGGTGAGCACGGGCGTGGTAGCGATGCTCAGTGAACCGCTGCCGCCGTACGTGAAACGTTGGAGGTCGCCGTTGGCCAAGGCCACTATCCATGTGTTGAGAGCGACCTGCTCCACGGCCGTGATCGGAGCGGTCCATGTGTATGCCTCCCACGTGCCCCCTCCGGATATGGTACGATCAAGTACGCGGCCCAGCCCGTCCCGGTTGCCGAAAATGAGCACCTGGTCCGTACCTCGGATGAACGCCCGCACCGGTGTCAGGTCCAAGGGTTGGGTTTCCTGCAAGTTGCCGGACAGCTGGTAGTAAATGCCCACACGGTGTTCCTGGGTAACAAAGTGGCGTTGCAGGCAAACGACCAGATCGCCGGTGGTGAGTGCCTGTATCGCCCGGAACTGCTCCGGCATGGTGGCGGTGAAACTGCCTGTGCCATTGCTGGGATTGAAGCTGCGCAGCGTGCCGTCATCATGCCCTACGTAGAGCCGACCATCCGCGCAGAGGTCCACGCTGGTGAACCAAGGTGCTCCGATGGAACTGAGGTTGGGGCGCTGCCATACGATGTCCATTCCATCCGGGTCGTAGGCCCGCAGATCGCCGCTGGCGCCGCCGGCGACGAACAGGCGTTGCGCATGGGAGCTGATGGCCGCTCCACCAAGGTCCGTAGGCCAGGTGGTGGACAAGGTGGTTTGCCCCGAGCTATCCGTTCGGTACAACGCCACGGTGCCACTGCTGGGAACGGTAAGCGTGAACACGGAACGCAAGCGCAACGGCGTGGCGGTCACGTGGAGGTTCTGTTCATCCTTACCACTGAGGGAGCCGTCCGACACGGTGGCGAAGAGCTTGTACAAGCCACTGGTGAGCTGCTCGGACGTGATCGGCAGTGCGAGCGTTGTGGTGGCCGAGGTGCCTGTTGCGGAAGCGGTCACGGCATTCACGGCGGGAATGTCGTTCTGGTCCAGCAACGTAACGGAGACCTGTGACAGGCCCTGGTCGTCCCTCACCTCCACTTTCACCACCAGTGTATCCGGCACGGTGACCGAAGCACTTTCCGCAGGGCTGATGATGGTGATGCGAGGTGCCTCATTGGCCGGGTCCTTCTTGCATCCGCCAAAAAGCACCCCGAAAAGCACCGGTAGGAAGAGCACTTGTTGATATCGCATCAACACAAAGTAACGATGGGCGCGGCTTTCTTCCTTCACTAACGATCCGCAAAAGATCCATTGTTGATACGCTGCGCAAAGTTGGTGGGACCATGGGGCCATCTTCCCGCTCCGTGTGGGTTACTTTTGACGCAGCATCGAGGCGCGGACAATTTCCCGCGCCGATCTCTCCGAATGAACGAATTTCCAACGACCTCCTCCGGCCCTCGTACCATGGACCGGAAGCGCCGTCCTGCGGCCTCTTTAATGGACACCGCCATGGAGGCGGGCAAACTTCCGCCGCAGGCGCCCGAACTCGAACAGGCCGTGCTGGGCGCGATGATGCTGGAGAAGAACGCGGTGAACGAGGCCATTGACATCCTGCACCCCGAGAGCTTCTATGTGGATGCCCATCGCCGCATTTTCGATGCCATCCAGAACCTGTTCCGCACGGACCAGCCCATTGATATCCTCACCGTTACGCAGGAGTTGAAGAAACGCGCCGAACTCGATATCGTGGGCGGTGCATTCTACATCAGCCAGCTCACCAACAAGGTGGCCAGCAGCGCCAACGTGCAGTTCCATGCACGCATCATCAGCCAGAAGCACATCATGCGCGAGCTGATCCGCATCAGCGCGGACACCATGCGCGATGCCTACGATGAGAGCACCGACGTGTTCGAGCTGCTTGACAAGAGCGAGCAGGAGATGTTCGCCGTTACCAGCGGCAACCTGAAGCGCAACTACGAGCCGATGAGCGACCTGATCCAGGGCGCCATCGCACAGATCGAGCTCTCCAAGAGCAAGGGTGGCGGCATGAGCGGGATACCCACGGGCTTCGCCCAGTTGGACAAGCTCACGGCAGGTTGGCAGCGCAGCGATATGATCATCGTGGCGGCCAGGCCCGCGATGGGGAAAACCGCGTTCGTGCTCAGCATGGCGCGCAACATCGCCGTGGAGCACCAGCAGCCCGTGGCCCTCTTCAGTCTGGAAATGAGCAGCACCCAGCTGGTCACCCGCCTTATCGCAAGTGAATCCGGCATCAGTTCGGAGAAGCTGCGGAAAGGCGAGTTGAGCGACCAGGAGTTCACCGTGCTCCACCAGAACATCGCGCGGCTCACCAATGCTCCCATCTACATTGATGACACGCCGGCGTTGAACATTTTCGAACTGCGTGCCAAGTGCAGGCGGCTCAAGAGCCAGCACAACGTGCAGCTGATCATCATCGACTACCTGCAGCTGATGACCGCCGGGGCCGAAGGCAACCGGGGCGGGAACCGCGAACAGGAGATCAGCAACATCTCCCGTTCCATCAAGAGCATCGCCAAGGAACTCGATGTCCCCATCATTGCCCTCAGCCAGCTGAGCCGGGCCGTGGAGACCCGGGGAGGGGACAAGCGACCCATGCTGAGCGACCTGCGGGAATCCGGCGCCATTGAGCAGGATGCCGATCTGGTATGCTTTCTGTACCGCCCGGAGTACTACAAGATCCACGAGGACGAACATGGCAGTACCATCGGCATCGGCGAAGTGATCGTGGCCAAGCACAGGAACGGGGCAATTGACAACGTCCGTTTGCGTTTCATAGCCGAACTGGCCAAGTTCACCGATCTGGAAACAGGCGATATGAACTTCAGTGGCGGCATGGGCCAAGGCCAGGAAAGTTTCCAGACCATCACAAGGCCCAGCAGAATGAATGATGAATCCGATCTCGAAGCTCCTTTCTGATCCCGGCCTGATCCTGCGCTCCCTCCGGGCGAGCCTGTGGGGATTGCTTTTGGTGTGTACGATCCCTGCTTCCGCAGCGAAGATCCTTATCCCGATGGATAAGACCCAAAGCGACCACCTGAAGGCATACGGGATCGTGTACTGGGTATTGGAGAGTGATGTCACCGTGGATTGGCTGTTGAATTATCGCAGCGGTAGCTTCATGCTGGACCGCATTGCCGCCGTGGAGCGCGAGTGCACCGTCCGTGGCGTCACCTTCAACGTGATCGCCGACGCGCAGGCCACGGCGATCCTGAGCGAGATCGCCGATCCGGAGGCCAATATGGAAGTGGTGAAGCTGGAGAAGGCACCCAAGATCGCCGTGTATGCACCGGACGGTTTCCAACCGTGGGATGATGCCGTAGCCCTGGTGATGACCTATGCGGAGATCCCATATGACAAGATCTACGACAGGCAAGTACTTGCGGAGATGCTCCCCAAGTACGACTGGCTCCACCTGCACCATGAGGACTTCACCGGGCAGTATGGCAAATTCTATCGCATGTTCCGTAATGCCCCGTGGTATTTGGACCAAGTGCGCGAGGCCGAGGCCATGGCCAAGGAGATGGGCTATGCCAAGGTGAGCCAGATGAAGGGCGCCGTAGCTGGAAAGATCCGGGACTATGTGGCCGGTGGAGGCTATCTCTTCACCATGTGCAGTGGTACGGACAGCTATGATATTGCCCTTGCGGCGGAAGGAGTGGACATTTGCGATACGCCGTTCGACGGTGATCCGCCCGATCCCCGGGCACAGCAGAAGCTTGATTACGACAAGTCCTTCGCATTCACCGATTTCAAGCTCATCACCGATCCGATGATCTATGAGTTCAGCGACATCGATGCCACGGACATACACGGTACGATCGGTGAGACGCGCGACTTCTTCACGCTCTTCGACTTCAGCGCCAAATGGGATGTGGTGCCCACCATGCTGTGCCAGAACCACGAGCAGGTGATCCATGGCTTCATGGGGCAGACCACGGCTTTCCGCAAGCAATTGGTGAAGCCGAACGTGACCATCATGGGGGAGAACAAGCCCCAGGGCACGGTGAAGTACATCCATGGCGAATATGGCCTGGGGCAATGGACCTTTTATGGCGGGCACGATCCAGAGGATTACCAGCACATGGTAGGCGACCCGCCCACGGACCTCAGCCTTTTCCCCAACTCGCCCGGATACCGGCTGATCCTGAACAATATCCTCTTTCCCGCAGCGCGGAAGCGAAAGCAGAAAACCTGAACGGCTTCCCGCCAGGGACCCCTGTTCCGGAAGGATAACGGGCCAATTCGGACCAATACCGCCTGAGCATCACTATGTTTGTGCCTGCAACCACGTTACATGGACCTTTCAAAGATCATATCCATTACCGGTAAGTCCGGTCTTTACCGAGTGGTGGCCCAAGGTCGCCAAGCCCTTATTGCTGAATCCTTGACCGATAAGAAGCGCATCCCTGTGCATTCCAGCGTGCGGGTGAGCTCTTTGGATGAGGTGAGCATGTACACCAAGGCGGACGACGTGCTGTTGTCAACCGTGTTCGAGAAGCTCCATGCCTTGGAGAAGGGAAAGCTTTCCGTGGACCCCAAGGGAAATTTGGAATTTCTGTACGACAAGCTCGGCGAGGCCCTCCCGAACTACGACCGGGACCGCATCTACTCCAGCGACATCCGGAAGTTCTTCATGTGGTACCAGATGCTGGTGGATGCCGGGATCTTTGAAGAGGATAAGAAGAAGAAGAAGGCCGAGGCGGATAAGGACGAAAAAAAGGAGAAGCCGGCCAAGACCGCAGGCACGAAGACCGCCGCCAAGAAGAAGGCTGCACCGGCCAAACGGACCACCACGCCCAAGGCCGGTGGTGCTTCAAAAGCGAAGGCCAAGCCCATGCATAAAGGGGCCCAGCGCGGTTCCTGAACCGGGGATCCGACATTGAGTTTTTCAGGAGGATGCACCTATCTTGCGGCTTGTTCGTAAGAGCCTCCCCATGATAAAAAGCTACTCATTGCTCGGAAGGGTTGCAGTATTGGCCGCCGTTGGCGGTGCCGTCGCACTGTCCGTCGCCTGGTCCGATGGCCATATCCCGGTGGCGCATGCTAAGTATCACAGTGCCACTGAACTGGCCGGTTTCCGGGGCGCGACATTGCCACTGGATTCCACCCAGAACACCTATTTCGTAGGGAGCGGCCATTGCAACGGTTGCCACGGCCACGACCCCTCGGGTTATTCCATGGTGACCCAGGATGGGCGCGATGTGAACGTGGTGGACGCGTGGCGCAGCAGCATGATGGCCAATTCCGCACGCGACCCCTTCTGGCGCGCCAAGGTGAGCCATGAAGTGCTGGTGAACCCTGCCCACCAAGTGGAACTGGAGAACAAGTGCACCACCTGCCATGCCCCCATGGGCAACTTCGAGCACCACTTCACCGGGCAAGGTGCGTATTCCATCGCCTATATGGAGCAGGACGACATTGCCTTGGATGGCGTGAGCTGCGTGCCCTGCCACATGCAGAAGGAGGAAGGCATCGGCGATTTCTTCTCAGGGGATCTGCAGTTGGATACCGCAGGCAGACCCCTCTATGGTCCCTATGCCGATGATGACATTTTCGCGGCACCGATGGAGTCATTCGTGAACTACGTGCCCAAGTACGGACCACAGATCATGGATGCCGGGCTCTGCGCCGGATGCCATACCCTCCTTACCGAGACCGCTGATATCAACGGGAACCTCACCGGCGACGAGTTCGTGGAACAGGCCACCTACCACGAATGGCTCAACTCCGAGTTCAACAACGAAGAGCACCCCTCCACCGGCATCACCTGCCAAGGCTGCCACGTGCCCATGCTCAATGATTCGTTCGGTGTGGTGATCTCGGCGAACTACGTCTTCCTGCAACCCAAGTCACCGTTCGGTGAGCACCACTTTGCCGGTGCGAACACCTTCATGCTCACCATGCTCCGGGACAATGGCGACACCCTGCGCGTCACCGCATCAACAGCCCAGTTCGACAGCTCCATTGCACGCACCGAGCGCATGCTCCAGCAACATACCCTGATGGTGGAGACGAGCGTTCCTTCGCGCGATGCCGACACGGCATTCATCGATGTGAAGCTCACCAACCTGGCCGGGCACAAGTTCCCCAGTGGCTACCCTTCGCGCAGGGCATGGGTCCAGTTGTTCGTCACGGACGCTGATGGCGATACCCTCTATAACAACGGGGCACCTTCATCGGATCATGATATCGTCGGGCATGATCCCCTTTGGGAGCCGCATTACAACACCATCCGCTCCGCCGATCAAGTGCAGATCTATGAGATGGTGATGGGCGATGTGAACGGGGACCTTACCACGGTGCTGCAGCGGGCGAAGGAACCCTTGAAGGACAACCGACTGGCCCCCGCCGGTTTCAGTGTGAACCACATCACCTACGATACCACCATGATCGTGGGCAATGCAGCCACCGATCCCGACTTCAACCATGAGGACGGGGTGGAAGGAAGCGGTACCGATGTGATCCATTACCACGTCCCCATGGGCGGCCATGTGGGCTTGATCAACATCACGGCGAAGGTCTGGTACCAGTCCGCTCCACCACGCTACATGCAGGATATGTTCGGCTACTCCAGCCCGGAGATCGACCTGTTCAAAGGCATGTTCCAAGCTGCGGACAATACCCCCGTACTGGTGAAGTCCGCAACACAGACGGACATGACGGTGGGGATCGATCACCTGCGCGAACTCGGTGTACATGTGTTCCCCAACCCCACACGCGATGGCATGCTGAACATCACCGGCATCGACGGACGTATTACCAGCATCGACGTGTATGATGCAGGCGGTCGCAGGGTAGCCCAGCGAAAGTCCGATGGCAATGTGCGATGGGCAACACGCCTACCGGGCAAAGGCACCTACATCGTAGTGATCCGCACGGCGGAGCGCAGCTTCGTGGAGCGGGTGGTGAGTTTTTAGAACACCGTATCGCACGGTGATCTGAGGACATACCGGCAACCAAGACCAGAAAAGGCGGCATACCCACAAGGGATGCCGCCTTTTTGCTGAATTCGTTTAGGGCGCTGCGGTATGTCTAGCAGCACGAGCTGCCCGGTCCACAGCACGCGCCTTGTGAGGTTTTTTCGCCTCGGACGGTGATGCTCTCAATGCCCAACCCTTCAGCCTTCACGCGTTCCACCTCCGCAGGCGACAGATAGCGGGCGAGGATATCGCCCGGGATGGTGATGGGCTTGCGCTTCAGCACATTCACGTCGGTGAAGCCGGCATCGGTGATCATGCCGAGGTAGTCGGCTTCCTGCGATGCACCCGTAACGCAACCCGCGTACAGCTCCGCGGCATGGCGCAGCTCGTCGGGCAGTTCACGCGTCAACACGATGTCCGAAACGCTGAAGTGGCCACCCACGCGAAGCACGCGGTTCATCTCCGCGAAGGCCTTCCGCTTATCGGGCACCAGGTTCAGCACGCAGTTGCTCACCACCACATCCACCATGTTGCTTGAAAGCGGAAGGTCCTCGATGTCACCATGGCGGAATTCCACATTGGCATAGCCGAGCTTGGTGGCGTTCTCCTTCGCCTTGGCGATCATCTCCGGGGTAAAGTCCACGCCGATCACGCGGCCGTCGGGGCCGGTCTCCGCTCTGGCCACGAAGGCATCGTTACCCGCGCCGCTGCCGAGGTCCAGCACGGTATCGCCCGGCTTGATGCCTGCGGTTTCCGTGGGCAGCCCACAGCCCAGGCCGAGGTCCGCATCCGCTGCGTACCCCTTCAGTCCTTCGTAATCGTCGCTCATGATGTTGTACACCTCGGTGCTGCATTCACCGGCACCGCAACAGGAGGAGGCGTTGGTCTCCTTGGTCTGCTTGGCCACTGCGGCGTAGGTCTTCCGTACGTTATCCTTCAGTTCTTCCGCGGTTTTCATGGTGTTCAGATTAGTTGTCCGTTTCGGTTCCAGTGATAGGGGCACAGCAGGCCGCATCGGCTTTCCGGAAGGAGGCCATCAGCTCCACGAGCGTGCGCTGCGCCATCGCCCACTCCTTGGGATCGATGCAATAGCAAACGTTGGTGCCGGCGATGGTGCCTTGGATCAGCCCGGCTTCCTTCAGCTCCTTCAAATGTTGGCTTACCGTGCTTTGTGCCAAGGGCAGCTCATCCACCAGGTCCCCGCATACACAGCTGTCCCGCTGGGCGAGCAGCCGCAGTATGGCCACGCGTGCCGGGTGGGCCAAGGCCTTGGCATAGCGCGCCGTTCGCAGGTCGCGCTGCGTGAATGTTCTGGTCTTCGTGAGTTCCATTGTTCCTATCAATCGCAATTTTACGATGAATGAGCGATCGGGAGCTGATCTTCATCAACAATTCCCGATCAATTTCCGGGCGGAGCTTGGACGGCCAAATTGAAGATGGCATCGCCTTGGTACACCATGGGTGCCCGGCTGATGTTGATCACGTAGCCCGCATGCTGGGCCATCATGGGTTCACTCTTGGAGCCGTACGGATCGGAAATGGTGCAAAGCACATCGCCCACCGCCACGTACTGGTGCATCTCCACCTTCACGTGCAGGAAGCCGGAGCGGTCCGCACGCACCCATTTGTGGTGGTCGATCAGCACGTTGGTGTGGCGCGGCACGGGTACGCGGATACCCGGGGCGAGCATGCCGAGGTGGTTCAGCAGGCGGATCACACCGTCCACCGCGCGCCGGGCCATCTCCTTGTCCAGGTGCATGCTCATCCCGCTCTCGTTCAGCAGCAGCGGAATGCCCAGCTTTCCACAGGTTTCCCGGTAGGAACGGGCGATGTAGGGGCTGACCAGCGTAAAGGGCGCATGGAAGACATCCGCCAGTGCTTTCACCGCCGCATCATCCGGCGCAATGCGCACCTGCGCCGCATTGTAGCGGTCCGCACCGCCGGTGTGGAAATCCAGGCAGAGGTCCGCCAAGGGCAGCACCTCCGTGGTGAAGCGGTGCGCCACGCGGCTGGCCAAGGAACCCTTCTTGGTGCCGGGGAACACGCGATTGAGGTCGCGGCCATCCGGAAAGAAGCGCGACTTGCTGATAAAGCCGAACACGTTCACCACGGGGATGCAGATCACCGTGCCCTTGGCGGGTTTGTTAATGCCGTGCGAGATCACCTGGCGCACCACTTCCACGCCGTTCACCTCGTCGCCATGGATCCCGGCCGTGATCAACACCGTGGGGCCCGGCACCGTGGAGCGCTCAATGATGATGGGCACCTCCACCGGTGAATGGGTGAAGAGCCGGGCGATGCCGAGGTCCAAGCGGCGGCTTGCGCCCATGGGTATGGATTCGCCGAGTATGTTCAGGTCATCCTCGTGCGTGATCTGCGTGAGTTCCATGGTGGTGGGGAAAGCTGCGCCAAAGCTCGTACGTAGCCGGGTGTTTTCCATGACTATGCGGTGGAAGTTGACCCGCACCGTGGTAGGCACAGGCGGCCGGTGCGCACCGACCAGGGATACGGAGGCCACGGTAGGCGCCATTTTCCGGTGCCCTCCTCGCGCGTTGTGGTTCGGGGCCGCTTTGCAGGGTTTCAGCCCTATTTGATGTGGATAACCCGGAACAGTCTACATCCCTTGCCCAGCGAGGGCCGGAACGATCCGGACCCCGATCCTTACTAACAATTTCGGCCTTTGTACCGCTCTCGGAGGCCGCATTTGTGCAGTTCCGGCAGAAAAGGTGTCGATCTGTCAAACGTGATGCGCATCGTTTTGCTTTTGATGTGCATCGTTTTGCTTTTGATGCGCATCATTTTGCTTTGATGCGCATCGTTTTGCTTTTGATGCACATCATTTTGCTTTTGATGCGCATCATTTTGCTTTTGATGCGCATCGTTTTGCTTTTGATGCACATCGTTTTGCTTTTGATGCGCATCATTTTGCTTTTGATGTGCATCGTTTTGCTTTTGATGTGCATCGTTCCGGGATCCCTACACATGATATGCTGGGGCATGCTCACCTGGGCAGGTGCCAGCAGCTCAACCGTGGAGAGCCAGCACTTGACTATCCAGCGTGAGCTCCTGATCATGCGTAGTCAGCACCTGATCATGCGTAGTCAGCTCCTGATCATGCGTAGTGAGCACCTGATCATGCGTAGTCAGCACCTGATCATGCGTAGTCAGCACCTGATCATGCGTAGTCAGCTCCTGATCATGCGTAGTCAGCTCCTGATCATGCGTAGTCAGCACCTGATCATGTGTAGCCAGCTCCTGATCATGCGTAGTCAGCACCTGATCATGCGTAGTCAGCTCCTGATCATGCGTAGTCAGCTCCTGATCATGCGTAGCCAGCTCCTGATCATGCATAGTCAGCACCTGATCATGCGTAGTCAGCTCCTGATCATGCGTAGTCAGCTCCTGATCATGCGTAGTCAGCTCCTGATCATGCATAGTCAGCTCCTGATCATGCGTAGCCAGCTCCTGATCATGCGTAGTCAGCTCCTGATCATGTGTAGCCAGCTCCTGATCATGCGTAGCCAGCACCTGATCATGCGTAGTCAGCTCCTGATCATGCGTAGTCAGCTCCTGATCATGCGTAGTCAGCTCCTGATCATGCGTAGCCAGCTCCTGATCATGCATAGTCAGCTCCGCACTACCGATAGCCAGCGAAGCAAGGACCTCCTCCCGGGTCACCTACAACACGCGCCGCGCACCACGCACCCAGAGGTCAGCGGCATAAAGCAAGCGCTGGCGGACGCGCCAGTACAACGTTTTGGGAAAGGACGATCTTGGTTGTGGCACTCCAGCAGGCTAACTCAATTAGCGGGCGAGGCCTTCGGTCCCTGGCCAAAGCGGCCATATATAAGGTAGTATACGAAGTGGGGGCGGGGAAAGGTTGCGTTTTGAGGCGACCGGAGGCTAAAGGCCGTAGGCTTGAAGCTGCAATTCAAGCCTCTCGGCGGCTTCGGCTTTCAGCCTGTACAGGTCAGCACCCTGCCGTGCGTTCCAATGCTCTCGCAATGATGAGCAGGGAAGGAGGGCTGTGCAACGCACCGTACAACGCACGTCCTCGCGAGGGGCGGCCCGGAGCGGTAGCGCCGGCTGGCCCCGAAGCGCCTCGATGCAAATCGGGGTCAGCCGGGTTGGCACGGACCAGCACGAGGCACCGTCCATCAACCAAGGCCTCGCAATAACGAGCACGAATGGGGTGCCGTGCAGCGCGGAGGCAGGCGCGAAGCGTAAAGCGCCAGCGACCAAGAAATACATTTACTTCGTGTATCCACCCCCAAAACACCAAGCCCCATGAACCATGCAATTCGGAAACCGGCCCGGGCACTGCTCGTGGGCATCCTACTCCTGTTCGCAGCCATGCCACAGCAGGCGCATGCACAAGGCGGTGGTCAGGAACAAGGCACCGTATACCTCATCCGGAGGACGGGTTTTTCAGGAGCGCTGGACGGTTACAGCATCTTCATGGACGGCCAACGCATTTGCGTGCTGAACAACAAGAAGTACTCCGTACACCAGGTACCGGCGGGTGAGCACAGCTTCAATGTGCGCTTCGATGGCAAGACCGAGAAGGCGAACAAGGAACCCTTGGTCATGCAGATCGAGGCCGGCAGGGAGTATTACATCAACGTATTGCAGCGCGAAGGCATCGTCAGCAAGGTCACCTTGCAGGAACTGGCGGGCAGTTCCGGCAAGCGGGCCTTGGAGGATGTGTCCAGGGATGATAGCTGCAGGTGAGCGGCCCGGTGCGGTAGCGCCGACTGGACCCGAAGCGCCCCGATGCATATCGGGGTCAGCCGGGCTGGCACGGACCAGCACAAAGCGTCATCCATCAATCAAGTCAGCGCAATGATGAGCAGGGAAGGAGGGCTGTGCAGCGGAAAGTCGAGCTTGAGGCTAACAGCTTGCGGCCCGAAGCTGGATCTCCGATGATCGAAAAGGCCTTTTGGCTGTTCCGGCTTTTGGCGCATTCAGGCATCCTGTTCCTTGGCCTTCGGCTAAGTCCATGAAGGACTCTGATGAACGCGGCATGACAGTCTCTTGGTCCGTTCAGCCTTCTGGCGCATTCAGGCCAGCTGGCTCATCGGCCTTGGGCAAGGCGGAGCCATCGCAGCCAAGCCTGACAACGGACAACTGAACCATCCTATCAACCCATTCCCTACTTTGCCTGCTGATTGCCCACCAGCATTCCTTTCGAACCCAACAATGAGCGAATCCACCGAAGCCGACTTGATCGGCTTACTGAATGAACACCAAAGCCTCGGCAACGGAAAGGCCCGCGAGCTTCTCGGCCTTGACGAAGCCGTCTACGAAAGCCTGAAAGCCGCCTTACTGGCCAAGGGCGTGATAGCCACTGGCCGAGGAAGAGGTGGAAGCATCCGCTTGGCAAGTGATGAGCAGAAAATGAAATCCACCACTGAGCCGAAAGCCAAGAAGCCAAAGGCCAATACCACTGAGCCAAAAGCCAAAGGCCAAGAACCAACCTCCGCCCAGGACGAACAAGCCTTCCTCAACGAACTCGACAAAAAGCTCTGGACCGCCGCCGACCGCCTGCGCTCCAGCCTCGATGCCGCCGTGTACAAGCACGCCGTGCTCGGCCTCATCTTCTTGAAGTATGTGAGCGACAGCTTCGAGATGCGCCAGCAGGAAATAGAGCGGGAGCTGCGCAACCCAACTAGCGAATTGTATTTGGATCCGAAGGAGTACGGTAGCGGCGGGGGATCGTCCGCCGGACCGTACGAAGAAGCCATCCGCGCCGAGCTCGAAGAGCGCGACTACTATACCGCCAAGAACGTCTTCTGGGTGCCGGCCATCGCGCGCTGGAAGACCTTGCAGGACAGCGCCAAGCTGCCCTCCGGCACGAAGATCAATGTACCGTCGACCCATGGGTCGACGTATACATTGACATCATTGGGCAAATTCATCGACGATGCCCTCGATGCCGTGGAGAAGGAGAACCCCAAGCTGAAGAACGTCCTCAACAAGACCTACACCCAGCTGCAGATCGAGCAGAGCAACCTCAGCTCCCTCATCGACCTCATCGCCACCATCCCCTTCAACCACGGCAGCTTGCACGCCAAGGACATCCTCGGCCATGTGTACGAGTACTTCCTCGGGCAATTCGCGCTGGCCGAGGGCAAGAAGGGCGGGCAGTACTACACGCCCAAGAGCATCGTGAGCCTCATCGTGCGCATGCTGCAGCCTTACAAGGGCCGCATCTACGACCCCGCCATGGGCAGCGGCGGCTTCTTCGTGCAAAGCGAGGAATTCATCGAGGCCTTCGGCGGCAAGTTGGGCGACATCAGCGTGTACGGGCAGGAGAGCAACCCCACCACCTGGCGGCTCGCGGCCATGAACATGGCCATCCGCGGCATCGACTTCAACTTCGGCAAGGAGCCAGCCAACAGCTTCACCAACGACCAGCACCCCGCCCTGCGCGCGGATTTCGTGATGGCCAATCCGCCCTTCAACATCAAGGAGTGGTGGGATGCGAAGCTGGAGGGCGACCCGCGCTGGCAGTACGGCACGCCACCACAGGGCAACGCCAACTTCGCTTGGGTGCAGCATATGCTCCACCACCTCGCGCCCACCGGCAGCATGGCGCTGCTGCTCAGCAACGGCAGCATGAGCAGCAACAGCGGCGGCGAGGGCGACATCCGCAAGGCCCTGCTGGAGGCCGACCTGGTGGAGTGCATGGTGGCCCTGCCGGGGCAGCTCTTCACTAACACCCAGATCCCTGCCTGCATTTGGTTCCTGACGAAGAACAAACGCGCCAACGGTGCATACCGCGAACGCAAGGGCGAAGTCCTTTTTATCGACGCCCGCAACCTCGGCTACATGAAGGATCGCGTGTTGCGCGACTTCACGGAAGCGGACATCGAGAAGATCACCAGGGCCTTCCACAGTTGGCAGGGCCATGTCAGTCCGAGCGAAGCCGAGGACTACATGGACCAACCGGGCTTCTGTTTCAGTGCCACCTTGGAACAGATCGCCAAGCACGACCATGTGCTCACGCCGGGGCGGTACGTGGGTGCGGAGGCTATCGAGGATGATGGAGAAACGTTCGATTCGAAAATGCAGCGGCTTGTGGAAGAGCTAGGCACGCATCAAGCCAAAGCAAGTAAGCTCGATGTTCTGCTAGCTTCTAGTTTGAAAAACCTCGGCTATGGCGGATAAGTCGCCTTTGTTCCCGGAGTTGTTCGAGGGTTTGCCCGAGGATTGGCGTGGTGTGCCATTTTCCCACGCAGTGTTTTTTCAAGAAGGACCTGGACTTCGAAATTGGCAGTATCGGAACGAAGGAATACCCTTCGTGAATATTAGATGCCTTGTCAATGGGCGACTTGATCGAGAAGCGATGTCTTGCCTCGACGTCGAAGAAGTGAATCAGAAGTATTCCCACTTCCTTTTAGATGCGGGCGATTATGTTGTATCCAGTTCAGGGACTATTGGACGCGTAGCAGAAGTGTATGTGGACGATTTGCCCTGCATGCTTAACACAAGTGTGATTCGCATGCGCCCGGAAATCGACGAACTAGACCGCCGATTTCTGCGCTATTTTCTGTCCTCGACATTATTCCAACGGCAGATTGAGTCAATTGCAGTTGGAAGCGCTCAATTGAACTATGGGCCATCACATCTGAAGAAGATGTGGATAGTGCTTCCTCCGATAAGCGAACAACACAGCATCGCCAAAATACTCGGCGCACTGGACGACAAAATCGAGCTGAACCGCCGGATGAACGCCACGCTGGAGGCCATGGCGCAGGCGGTGTTCAAGGAGTGGTTCGTGGATGGGGCGAAGGAGGAGTGGAAGAGGAAGACGATCGGGGAGCTTGCAGATATCGTCGGGGGCAGCACGCCGAGCACCAAGAAAGAATCATACTGGACAGATGGTATCCATTGCTGGGCAACACCCAAGGATTTATCATCACTCACAGTTCCGGTTCTGTTAGATACGGAGCGACACCTTTCTGACGCTGGCTTGGCGGAAGTAGGCTCCGGTCTGCTGCCAATTGGAACTGTGCTCCTGTCTTCGCGGGCACCGATCGGTTACATCGCAATCGCTGAAGTGGCAACAGCCGTGAACCAAGGGTTCATTGCGCTGAAGGCCAAGCCGGGCGTATCCAACTTGTTCTTGTGGCAGTGGATCAGACAATCCATGGACGAGATCAAGAACCGCGCGAACGGATCGACTTTCCAAGAGATCAGCAAGGCCAACTTCCGCCCGATTACTCTCAGGGTGCCTCCACCAGAACGGATGAAAGCCTACGACACTCTCGTGCGCCCGATGTACGAGCGACTCGTGGCCAACGAACGCGAATCGCGCACCCTCGCCGCGCTGCGGGATACGCTGCTGCCAAAGCTGATGCGGGGGGAGGTGAGGGTGAAGGAAAAACCAACGAGTATCGCTGCCCAACACTGACGAAAGCACCAAATCATGAAATGTCCGCATTGTACAGTTGAGTTTCACGACCAGCCGCATCCCACATATATCGGACAAGACAAGGATTGGCACTATGATGTCATCAGCAGAACTTGTCCAAGCTGTAAGCGATGCATTTTGATCTTGGAGGAATATACTATGGTCCCGGGTCCTGTGCCGGGCAGGTCACAAGCTTTTAAAAGGGTTCATGCAAGTCGAATGTTTCTACCAAAAAGCACCACCCGTCCGCCATGTCCAATTGATGTACCTCCAAGTCTTGCTGAGGATTATAATGAGGCTTGCTTGGTCTTCGCCGACAGCCCTAAGGCAAGTGCGGCCTTGAGCAGGCGTTGTCTTCAGAACATCATCCACGATCACCTTCACATCAAGAAGCGTGACCTGAACGCTGAGATACAGGAAGTCATCGACAAGAATCTCTTTCCGAGCGACATCCTTGAAAGCATCGATTCCATCCGGGCCATCGGCAATTTCGCCGCCCACCCGATCAAAAGCACAAGCTCGGGAGAGGTTGTCCCCGTCGAACCTGATGAGGCCGAATGGAATCTCGATGTGCTTGAGATGATCTTCGACTTTCAGTTCGTGCGTCCTGCGCTGGTAAAGAAGAAGCGGGATGCGCTCAATAGCAAGCTCAAGGATGCAGGTAAACCTGACATCAAGTAGCTCAATGATCGCCAATCGCCGAACCGCGTTCGCCTACACCGCGCTTCAGGATACGCTGCTGCCGAAGCTGATGCAGGGGGAGGTGAGGGTGAAACAACATCAGATGCAATGAAAAAGATGCTCAGTGAGGATATTGATGCCAAGACATTCTTGAGAGAGTACCTCAAGGAACTTCACAACAAGAACGCAGGTGTCTTCATCGGCGCGGGCATGTCGATACCCGCTGGTTACTTGGACTGGAAGGGGCTCCTGCGCGAGGTTGTAGTCGACCTGAAGTTGGACCCTGAAAAGGAGTACGACCTAGTTTCAGTTGCGCAGTACAGCGTCAACAAGGCCGGTGGCAATAAAGGCGGATTGACTAAGCGTATAGTGGATGAGTTCATGCAGGTGAAGAAGCCACAGCGGAATCATGAGATCCTCGCCCAGTTGCCTGTCCAAGTCTATTGGACCACGAACTACGACAAGCTGATCGAAACGGCCCTTCAGAACGCCAAGAAGGTGCCCGATGTCAAATACACTGAGAAGCAACTTAGGGTCACTCGACCAGATCGGGATGTTACCGTGTATAAGATGCACGGCGATGTGGACCATGCTGAAGATGCCATCATTAGCAAGGATGATTACGAGCGCTACCCCCGCACTATGGACAGCTTCGTCCGCGCGCTCGGCGGCGACTTCATCGAACGGACGTTCCTATTCCTAGGGTTCAGCTTCACCGACCCGAACATCGACTACATACTGAGCAGAGTGCGCGCCAATCATAATGGCAGCCCCAGGCCCCACTACTGCATCATGAAGCGCGTGGGGAAGAAGGACTATGGAACGAAGAAGGAAAGCGAATACTACCAGCTACGACAACAGTACTTCATCAAGGACTTGGCCCGATTCGGTGTTCAAACCGTTCTCGTTGATGAGTACAAGGAAATAACTGACCTGCTTGAAGAGCTTGCGACGAAGTACAAGCGCAACTCCATCTTCATCTCGGGAGCAGCGCACGAGTATGGCAAGTGGACCGCACAGCACGCCTTGGATTTCGCCCATGACCTCAGTTATTCCCTGGCCGCGAATAAGAACCGCATCATCACAGGATTCGGTGTTGGCATCGGCAGCGCCGTGATCAATGGCACCTTGAAGCACCTGGATGAACAGGGCAAGACGATCTCCGACGAGGACTTGGTCATGCGTCCCTTTCCCCAAGTGGCAACTAAAGGGCAAGACTTGAAGAAACTGTGGCACTCGTATCGAGAATCGATGCTCGCCTATGCCGGTATTGGTCTGTTTGTCTTCGGCAACAAGCAAGTCGTCGGAAAGACCGAGCTATCCGATGGCCTGGAGAAGGAGTTCGATTTCTGTATTGCTAACGGCGGCAAGCCCATCGTAGTTGGTGCAACTGGATACATGGCGGAACAGCTCTGGAAGAAGGTCACAGGGGACTGGGCTACTTACTTCAAAGGCATGTCCGCTTCCTTCAAGAAGGACTATATGGCTTTAGGGAAGGCGCCGAAGAATCTGACTGACTTCATCCCAACGATCACCAGACTGGTCAAGGAACTTCAAAAGAACTGATACATGCCCATCACACGAGAGGACATTCTGGCCTATCGAGCTACTGAAAAGCCCAGTGCCACAGTACTACTTGAGGCCAAACGAAGAGGTGAACAAACTGGCTTTCTATGTCATAGCCACAAGGACCGCGACCTTGCAAAGCGCCTTCAGGCTTTTCTGGCTGACAAAGGATTCCGGCTGTACATCGATTGGGAAGACCCTGAAATGCCATCTACCCCGGATAGGGTTACGGCTGAGCGCATACAGAACAAGATTGAGAAGCTTGATTGGTTCTTGTACTTGGCCACTGCGAATGCCGGAAATAGCAGATGGTGTCCTTGGGAGATAGGCTACGCAGATGGCGTAAAGGACTTGAACGACATTCTTGTGATACCTACTCGCGATGGGGATACAACCCATGGAGCCGAGTACCTAAGGCTTTACAACCACCTTGACTTCCAAGGGATCTACCGCTCGCTCAATCTCATTCGCCTGAATGGAACCCTCGTTGAGGCACGGAACATGTGCGCAACTACAGTACGACTCTAAAAAACACTACCAACATGCCACGCAAGACCTTTTACAGCTTTCATTACATACCCGATAGCTGGCGGGTTTCGAAGATCCGGAACATCGGTGCCCTTGAGGATAACAAGCCCGCATCAGACAACGATTGGGAAACGATCAAAGGTGACAACGCCAAGATCGAGCGTTGGATAGCCAATCAACTCTATGGGCGATCCTGCACGATCGTTCTCATTGGAGCGAACACAGCCGGTAGGAAGTGGATCACGTATGAGATCAACGAGAGCTGGAAGAAAGGGATGGGTGTACTCGGTATTCATGTACACAACATCACCGATAGCAATGGCAACACTTCCAGCAAAGGAAGCAACCCGTTCTCAGGGATCACCATCGATGGTGTATCGCTGGAGTCTGTTGTTCCGGTTCACAACCCAACGGGATACAATTGGGAGAGCAAGGACTACCGCAATCATATTGCGGACAATCTCGAATCCTGGATCGAAGCCGCGATCAAAGTTCGCAACAAGTACTAACACCATCATGCCCCGTCGGATCTTCTACAGTTTCCACTATGAACTCGACAATTGGCGCGCTTCACAGGTGCGCAATATGGGCATCGTAAAGGGCAACCGGCCGGCGACCGGAAATGAGTGGGAGGCGGTGAAACGCGGTGGTGATCGTGCAATTGAGCGTTGGATTGAAGAGCAGCTCCATGGCAAGTCATGCACGGTAGTCCTCATAGGGGAAAAGACGGCTTCGCGTAAGTGGATCCGGTATGAGATAAGGGAGAGTTGGGAGCAAGGCATGGGTGTATTGGGCATCCATGTTCACCAACTCAAGGACCGATATGGCGAGCAATCGGAGAAGGGTGCCAACCCGTTTGAAAGGGTGACGGTCGATGGTCTTAATCTCGCAGAGGTTGTCAAGGCATATGACCCTGCTTGGTTCTGGGGCGGAAGCCGCAATACCTATAGTTCGATTGAGAGCAATCTAGCCGACTGGATTGAGGAAGCATTGGATATTAGGTCCGACCACGACTAACCCACGACATTCAAATGCATGTCGACATTCCATGAGCGACCTCAAGACCTGCTTCAAAGCCGTTGATTACGACCTCGCTTCGTTGCTCAACTACATCGACATCGGCGATATCGGCCTGCCGGATATCCAGCGCCCCTTTGTGTGGAGCAATGCCAAGGTGCGCGACCTCTTCGACAGCATGTACAAGGGCTTCCCGGTGGGCTACTTCCTCTTCTGGGAGAACGGCAACGCGCAGGGGGCCAAGAACATCGGTGTTTCCGGCAAGCAGCGCAGCGCACCGGCCCGCTTGATCGTGGACGGCCAGCAACGGCTCACTTCCCTGTATGCCGTATTCCGCGGCATTAAGGTGTTGGACGAGGATTTCAAGGAGCGCCGTATCGAGATCAGCTTCCGCCCCCGCGACGGCAAATTCGAAGTGACGGACGCCGCCACCCGGAATGATCCCGAATGGGTGAGCAGCATCAGCGACCTCTGGACCAGCGGCAAGAGCAGCCGCAAGCTGGTGAACGACTTCATTGAGACCCTCAGCGCCAAAACGCCGATGAGCGAGGAGGAGGAAGAGCAGATCAGCCACAACCTGGACCGCTTGTTCGATGTGCAGAAATACCCGTTCACCGCGCTGGAGATCGCGCCCAACGTGAACGAGGAGCAGGTGGCCGACATCTTCGTGCGCATCAACAGCGAAGGGGTGAAGCTGAACCAAGCGGATTTCATCCTCACCCTGCTTTCCGTCTTCTGGGATGAGGGTCGCCATGCCTTGGAACGCTTCTGCCGGGCGGCACGGATACCACCTGCGGAAGGGGATGGTCCTTCTCCCTTCAACCATCACATACGCCCGGACCCGGACCAATTGTTGCGCGTATCCGTGGCCCTCGGCTTCAACCGGGGCCGTTTGAAAAGCGTGTACCAGGTCTTGCGCGGCAAGGACATGGATACGGACACCTTCGACCCGGAACGTCGCGCGGCACAGTTCACCATACTTGACGAGGCCCAAGCCCATGTGCTGGACCTCACCAACTGGCACCAGTTCATGAGCGCCTTGGTGGGCGCCGGCTACCGCAGCGGGTCCATGGTGAGTTCGCAGAACGCCTTGCTCTATGCCTATGCGTTCTACCTGCTCGGCCGCATCCGCTTCGCCGTCCCGGAGCGTGACCTGCAGAAGCTCATCGGGCGCTGGTTCTTCTTCAGCAGCTTAACCGGGCGCTACACCAGTTCACCGGAGACCATCATGGACGGCGACCTGAACCGGCTGAAGGAAGTGAAGAACGCCGCCGACTTTCGGCGCTTGCTGGACGAGCTGATGACCAATGAGCTGACCAACGATTTTTGGACCACCACGCTGCCTGCCAACCTGGACAGTTCATCGGCACGCAATCCCGAACTCTTCGCCTTCGTGGCCGCGCAGAACCGCTTGAACGCCCCGGTGCTCTTCTCGCACAAGCATGTGAGCGACCTGATAGACCCGTCCATCAAGAGCAAGAAGAAAGCCTTGGAGCGGCACCACCTTTTCCCCCGCAAGTACTTGGAGCGCATGGGCGTGGACGACAGGAAGCAAGTGAACCAGATGGCGAACTACGCCCTCTTGGAATGGCCGGAGAACATCGACATCAGCGATGAGGCACCCGCTATCTACGTCCCGGAGGTGCGCAAGCGCTTTGACGACGCGACATGGAAAGCGATGCACGAACTGCACGCACTGCCCCTTGGTTGGGAGAACATGCCCTACGATGCCTTCCTGAATGAGCGGCGGAAGCTGATGGCGGATATCATTCGGCGGGGGTATGGGTCTTTGAAGTGATCGCCGAAGACCAGCAAGAACAACACGCCATCACCAAGATCCCGATAATGAAGAGGTGTAACCGTACATTGCTTGTCTTCTATCTGAGTTTTCCTTCGCAATGGACTTGAATAAACAGAAAGAGCTTTTCAGTGTTGCCGTGGTCAAGGCCATGCTGGCCCAATGCGGCTACAAGTCGGCTTCTTGGGACGTGGATGACGACAGTATCGACTTCACCATCGGGCAGACCGGCGGCAAGGACACCATCCGTTCGCCGAAGCTGGACGTGCAGATGAAATGCACGGGACAAGACGTTCTAGAAGCAGGTGGCCTGAAGATCCAATTGAAGCGCAAGAACTACGACGACTTGCGCGACATGACCCGGGGTACCCCTTCGATCCTTGTCGTAATGCTGGTTCCGGATGATATTAACGACTGGATCACTGTGGATAACGAGAAGCGCTACTGTCTCTATCGGCACGCTTGGTGGCATAGCCTTGCGGGGCAACCGGACCTGAACATCAAGACCGATCCGACGATTTTAATACCCCGTTCGCAGCGATTGACCTCGGCGGTGATAACTTCGCTCATGGGCAAGATCGCCAAGAAACAATGGCCATGATTTACGAACTCGAACTGGCACCATTCCTGCGGACATACAAGCCGCTGGACACGCTGGCCTACCTGCGTGATCGGAACTGGATCCTTCAGGATGAGGTGCCAGAGCGCTATGCCGTGCTCACCAAGCATACAAACGGTGACGAGTTCGAAGTGCAGGTTCCCATGTCGACCGTATTGCGCGACTTGGATCGCAGGGTGCTCGAACTGCTTCAGACACTCCATGCCGAGGAAGAGCGGCCCTTGGACCAGATCGTGGAAGATCTTTCATTGCCGAGCATGGACATCATACGCACACGTATCGGCATTGATTCCCGGTACAATGGAACGCTGCCTATGGAGGATGGAACGAATGCGTTCCGCGAAGTGCGCAATCTCTTTTTGGCGGCGGCATGTTCTGCCGTCAGTCCCAAACCCATTTACACGAAGCGCAAATTCCAGCAAGCCATGGATTATGTCCGTGGTGCGCGGCTTGGCCAAACCCAGCGCGGCAGTTATGTGATCACAGTATACTCACCGGTCCTCGATGATCTACCCACATCTCCACAGGCTTCACTGGACCTCGATATTGAAGGTGACGAACCTGTTCCTTTTGGCCGTCGCACGGTGAGCATCTTGAATGAGGCGCTTGCTTTGGCGAATGAAGGCATAGCATCCATGGCAAAGGGCCGAAAGCAGGATGTTGAGGAGTTGGTTCAACGAGGCGTGAGCGTGAATCTGTGTGAGGCTGTCAATGCCCTCAATATATACGGAGGCGGGACGGGTATCGAACTCTCCACTACTTGGTCCCGGGTGATCGAACCGCCCAAGGGTGTGAAGAACATGCATCAATTCTCAAGTGATGCCGGTTCATGGCTGACCAAACTGGCAAACAGCGTAAGGAGCAAGTCGGATACACTAGAGGATGTCTCCGTCCGTGGTGCTGTAAGAATGCTGGATTCTGAAAAACCGAAGAGATACGGTAAGATCAAAATAATCGGGACCGTTGAGGACAAGAGCGCCACCATCGAAGTTAACCTCGACGGTGAGGATTATCTGCAAGCGATAGTTGCACATAAGGCCGAGCGTCAAGTAGAACTAAGTGGCGATCTGAAGAAACGGGGAAAGGTTTGGCAGCTGAACAAACCATCCGACTTCAAGGTAATTGGCTGAACGGTGGTTTTCCGGGGCTTTTGACATCTTGCAGTTTGCCGTAATCAATTCTTGGGATAATCCCTCATTTCTGATTTGATCACTGAAGACCAGCTCGAGCAACTCGCCATCACGTGGTTCCAGGACACGGGCTGGAGCTATGCGCATGGCCCGGACATCGCCCCCGATGGCCCGGCTCCGGAGCGGGCGAGCTATAACGATGTGGTCCTGAAGGAGCGGCTGTTGGCCGCGCTGAAGCGCATCAATCCGCAACTGCCGCAAGCCGCCTTGGCGGATGCGGCGCACATCGCCACCACGCCCGTGCATACCACGCTGGTGCGCAACAATCAGCAGTTCCAGCGGCACCTGATCGATGGCGTGCCGGTGGAATTTGTATCGTCGACCCATGGGTCGACCGGTACAACACAGCGCAAGCGCGATCATGTGCGCCTGATCGACTTCGAGCGGGTGGAGAACAACGATTACCTCGTGGTGAACCAGTTCACCATTGCGGGCACGAAACACCCACGCCGCCCGGACCTGATCCTCTTTGTGAACGGCCTGCCGCTGGGTGTGATCGAACTGAAGAACCCAGCCGATGAGAACGCGGAGATCTGGGACGCCTACACCCAGCTGCAGACGTACAAGGAACAGGTGGAGCCGCTGTTCGTGTACAACGCTGCGCTGGTGGTGAGCGACGGCTTCAACAGTCGCGTGGGTTCGCTCACGGGTACACCGGAATGGTTCCTGCCTTGGCGCGCCGTGAAGCACGAGGACGACAACCCGCCCTTCGAATTCGACCTGGAGACGGTGGTGCGCGGCTTCTTCGACCGCGAGCTGCTGCTGGACTATCTGCGCTTCTTCATCCTCTTCGAGAACGACGGCGACCGCTTGATCAAGAAGATAGCGGGCTACCACCAGTTCCACGGTGTGCGCGAGGCCGTGCGCGCCACGGTGATCGCCAGCGCGGACACGGGCGCGGCCAACATGGTGAGCGAGCCGCGCGCCACGTGGGGCAAGCGCGTGGAACCCGGCAGCCGCAAGGCCGGGGTGTTCTGGCACACACAGGGCAGCGGCAAGAGCATCAGCATGGCGTGCTACGCCGGCAAGCTGTTGCAGCAACGGGAAATGCACAATCCCACGCTGGTGGTGGTCACCGACCGGAACGACCTGGACGGCCAGCTCTTCCAGCAGTTCAGCCACGCCAAGGACCTGCTGAAGCAAACACCGGTGCAGGCGGACAGCCGCGATGAACTGCGCGCGATGCTGGCCGAGCGGCAAAGCGGCGGCATCATCTTCACCACCGTGCAGAAGTTCGGCCTGAAGCCCGGCGAGAAGGAACACCCCATGCTGTGCGACCGCACCAACGTGGTGGTGATCAGCGACGAGGCGCACCGCAGCCAGTACGGCAGCAAGGGCCGCCTGAACACCGAGACTGGCGAGTACGTCTTCGGCTTCAGCAAGTACATGCGCGACGCGCTGCCCAACGCCAGCTTCATCGGCTTCACCGGCACGCCCATCAGCGGAAAGGACAAGGACACGCGCAAGGTCTTCGGCGACTACGTGAGCATCTACGACATCCAGGACGCGGTGAACGACCACGCCACGGTGCCCATCCTGTACGAAAGCCGCCTCGCCAAACTGGACGTGAACCAAGCGGCCATCGAACGGCTCAACGCCGAAGTGGAGGACGTGGTGGAGGACGAGGAAAGCGTGGTGCTGCGCGAACGCACCAAGAGCAAGTGGGCCGAGTTGGCGAAGCTCGTCGGCTCCAAGCCCCGCCTGAAGGAAGTGGCGGCCGACCTGGTGAAGCACTTCGAGACGCGCACCGCAACGCTGGACGGCAAGGCGATGATCGTCTGCATGAGCCGCGCCATCTGCGTGGACCTCTTCAACGAGCTGATCGCCTTGCGGCCGGAATGGGCGGGCACGGTGGAACACAACGGCTACACGGCGGAAGATGGCGCGTTGCGCGTGATCATGAGCGGCAACGCCATGGATGATACCGCGTTGCAACCGCACCTCTACACCAAGCAGCAACGCAAGCGGCTGGAGCAGCGCTTCAAGAAAGCGGATGATCCGCTGAAGCTGGTGATCGTCCGCGACATGTGGCTCACCGGCTTCGACGCGCCCAGCTGCCACACCATGTACGTGGACAAACCGATGCACGACAGCAACCTGATGCAGGCCATCGCCCGCGTGAACCGCGTATTCAAGGACAAGCCCGGCGGCCTCGTGGTGGACTACATCGGCATCGCCGGTGAACTCAAGAAGGCCATCAAGGACTACACGGACGCCAAGGGCAAGGGCGACCCCGCCGAACGGGTGGAGGAAGCGTACAAGGCACTGTTGGGAAAGCTCGGCGTGGTGCGCGACCTCTTCCGGGGCTTCGACTACAGCGCATACAAGACCAAGCCGCTGCCGTTGCTGGTTCCCGCCGTGAACCACCTCGTGGCCGATGTGGACCGCAAAAAGAAATTCCTCGACGGGATGGCCGCCGTGAACGTCGCCTATTCCTTCTGCAACAACCTGGACGAGGTGGAGCCGCTGCACAAGGAGATCGCCTTCTTCAACGCGTTGAAGGCGGTGATCGTGAAGCACACCCTGGTGAGCACACGCCTCGCCGTGGACCAGAAGAACAGCCTGCTGAAGCACATACTGGACAATGCGGTGGTTGCCGAGGGCGTCACCGACGTGTTCGCATTGGCCGGTCTGGACAAACCGAACATCGGCCTGCTGAGCGATGCTTTTTTGGAAGAGATCCGCCACCTGCCATCCCGGAACTTCGCCGTGGAACTGCTGGCCCGCCTGCTGCGCGACGAGATCAAGGCGCACACCCGCACCAACCTCGTGCAGGAGCGGAAGTTCACGGACCGCCTGCTGGAGAGCCTGCGCAAATACCATAACCGCGCCATCGAGACGGCACAAGTGATCGAGGAGATGATCGCGATGGCCAAAGAGTTCGCCTCGGACCTCGACCGCCACGCCGAGCTCGGCCTGAACAACGACGAGATCGCCTTCTACGACGCACTAGCTGCCAAGCCGGAAGTGCTGCTCGCCATGGGCGACTACACCTTGAAGAAGCTCGCCACGGAACTCACCGAAAAGATGCGCGCCAGCACCACCGTGGACTGGCAGCACCGCGAAAGCGTCCGCGCCGCGATGCGCCTGATGATCAAACGCCTACTGAAAAAATACAAATACCCCCCCGACGGACAGGACGATGCCGTGGCCTTGGTGATCAAGCAGGCGGAGGTGCTGGCGGAGGGGTGGACAAATTGAACAGCCATGGAAACCATCACCGCTACTATGATCGTCGATCACCGGGGCAGTACCCTTTTGCTGCGCCGATCGCACTTCGCTTGAACCTCATGGAAAAGGAGATCACCACCCTCAACCGGGCCTTCATCAGCATCGTGCCGAAGCAGCCGTATTATGATTGGGCCAACATGGTCTTTCCCGATAGCGCGCCCATGACACCTGACCAGCAGGAAGCAACGGCCTATGCCATTTCCGATGATTTCGCCGTGGAAGACTTGGCCGACGTGGTAAAGCCTTACGCCCCCTTCATTTTCGAGATGGAACTCCACGGGGTTTGCACTGATCCGGACACATGGCCGACGATACGCGACTGGAAGACCTTCAATTCATGGTTCCACTACCACGTAGGAAGCATGGTTTGGGACCTGGTGCCGGAGCTGCCCATCGCGCATGAGGAGTAGGGCAGATGTTATCGGTTGAACGCGTGATCCCTCTCAGACGAAAGTGACCTAAGGCTACATTGCATCAGATCACTTAAGCCTTCAGCGATCACACCTAAGCACCCTGCATGTTCATCCTCAGCGGCGATCAAGTACCGAAGAAGGACTGGCGGTCCATGGTGGCGCTGTGTTTCATCTTCTTTTTGGCGCGCATCGGCGCAGCGAATGCTACGGATCCCTTCGTGCGACCGGATCCGTTCCCGGAGGTCTGGTGCTTGGAGTAGTCGAGATGCGATGTTGCCGATGGCCACCGAGCCAAAAGCCTGAATGCGCCGACGAGCAAAGTGGCCTGAAGAAACCAAAAGGCCTGAAGCCGCTTGGGCCTACGACTGCCTGAGCCTATCGGACCGTAATGGAATAGTCGGATAAGCGGATGGGGCAACCTCCGGTCTGAATGACTTTGACCGAACTGAACATCAAGCGTTCACCGCTCTCCAACTCCGCGATGAGTTGTTGGTACGGGAGTGGAAGACTTCCCCCGTAGATATACTCGTCCCAAGACCGTTCGTGCTTCATGGTGATCTCCCCGGTGAAGAGGTTTTCCTCAGCCACGGAATCGACCGCATAGCTCAGGGAGATGTTGAATATATCGGCATCCACGCTTTCGATCTTCATGCGGACGTCCTTGTCCGCCTTGGCCTCCAGCATTTCGATCCGTACGTGCCCGTATACTTGAAGCTCCAGCACATAGCCAATGACCCTTGCTTCCCGCCCGATCCATTCGCAGTCCGGAATGGTCGCGTGCAGCTGCGGGTCAGCCAGTAGTTCCTCAACGGTAGCAATCGTGCCGTTCAGGTTGCCGAACCGAATTTGAGGCCAGCCGAGTTCCTTGCCAACGAAGATGCGTTCCGCGACAATGCGCCCCTGTCGTAACAAGCGGAACGTGTCCGTTCCATTGGCCCTTGGCATATACCGGAACTGCCCGGGAGTATCTTCCTCCGCATGAAGCGTTCCTTCAGCCGTATGGGTCAGCTGAGGATGATCATCCGCTTGCCATGGGCTCACAACGATGGTGTTCCCAACACCTCTATACACGATGTTCAAGGAGGTATCGATAAGGCTGGCATTGTAGAGGTGCACAACAGTTTGAGCGCTGGCTGGAGAGGTAGCAATGGCCCCGAGAACAATGAACGTCCAAGCCGCATTCTTCATTCTCTTGGTGCAAGCCATCCTTTAGCAAACGTAAGGGGTGGAACTCAAGTACAACCACCTCGTGGGCCGCGCCCCAAAACTCGCGCGAGCGTCCTCGCTCGTGCGTATTCCGCCACCACCGTGCCCAAAGCCTGAATACGCTGAAGAGTCAAGAGGCCTGAACAACCCCAAAGGCCTGAAACCGCCTGAGCCGAACGCCACCCGAGCCTATGTGCCAGAGGCCGCCGGAGGCGGATGGAATAGCGGGCACTCGGGAAACACCCGGTCGCCGGGATGAAGAGCCAAGAGGCCAGAACGATCAAACAGCCTGAAACCGCCTGAGTCGAACGCTTCAAGCCTATAGCCACAAGCTGGGGCCGCCCTACCGCCCCCTTCCCCAATGCTCCAGCGCCTCGCGGTGCTTGCGTACGAAATGGATCATTTCCGTCTGGCGCTTGCAGCCGATGCGCTTGCATACGAGGCTGCGCAGGGACTCCACGCAGCGGCGGCCCATCTTCACGGCGAAGAACCCCGTTCAATCAAACTTCTTCCCGCGCAACCTCAGGCTATTCGCAATTACACTCACACTACTGAAGCTCATGGCCGCTGCGGCGATGATAGGCGAGAGCAGCCAGCCGAACACCGGGTACAGCAGGCCAGCGGCGATGGGGATGCCCAAGGCGTTGTAGGCGAAGGCGAAGAAGAGGTTCTGCTTGATGTTGCGCATGGTGGCCTGGGAGAGGCGGCGGGCCCGCAGGATGCCGATGAGGTCGCCCTTCACCAGGGTGATGCCCGCACTTTCCATGGCCACATCGGTGCCGTGGCCCATGGCGATGCCCACGTCGGCGGCGGCCAGTGCGGGTGCGTCGTTCACGCCGTCGCCGGCCATGGCCACGATGCGGCCTTCCTGCTGGAGACGTTGTACCACGGCGCTCTTCCGCTCGGGTAGCACACCGGCTTCCACCTCGCTGATGCCGAGGCTGTGGGCCACGGCCTCGGCGGTAGCTTGCGCATCGCCGGTGAGCATCACGATGTGCAGCCCTTGCTTCCGCAGGCCGTCCAACGCTTTGGCGGTGGTGGGTTTGATCGCATCGGCGATGGATAGCATGCCTGCGACCTTGGCATCGATGCCGACGAAGATCACCGTGGCGCCTTCACGCCTGCGGACCGCTGCCAGTTCGGCAAGCCGCTCCGTATCGATGGCGTGTTCCTTCAGGAAATCCGCGCTGCCGAGGAGCACGCGCTTGCCTTCCACCGTGCCCATCACGCCCTTGCCCGTGGGCGAATCGAAACCCGTGACCTCCGGGACCTGCAGTCCCTTGGAGCGCGCCGCGCTGACGATGGCCTTGGCATACGGATGCTCGGATAGCCGCTCCACGGCCGCAGAGAAGCGCAGCACTTCCTCTTCCGTAAAGCCTTCTTCAGGGAAAATATGCGTGACGCTCGGCTTGCCTTCGGTGAGCGTGCCGGTCTTGTCCACCACTAGCGTATCCACCTTCTCCATGCGTTCCAGTGCTTCCGCATCGCGGATCAACACGCCCATTTGCGCACCTTTGCCCACGCCCACCATGATGCTCATGGGTGTGGCCAGGCCCAATGCGCACGGGCAGGCGATGATGAGCACGGACACCGCCGCCACCAGCGCGTAGGTGAAGCGCGGATCCGGGCCTACGAACATCCAGATGATGAAGGTGAGGACGGCCACACCGATCACGATCGGCACGAACCAGCCGGAAACCTTATCCGCCATGCGCTGGATGGGTGCGCGGGAACGCTGGGCGGAGGCCACCAGCTGCACGATGCGCGAGAGCACCGTATCGGCGCCCACTTTTCCGGCCTTCACCACCAAGGCACCGGAGCTGTTCATGGTGCCACCGATCACGGCATCGCCCACGGTGCGGGTCACCGGCATGGATTCGCCGGTGATCATGCTCTCGTCGATAGAGGAACGTCCTTCCAGCACTTCGCCGTCCACCGGCACTTTTTCACCGGGCCGCACCCGCAGGCGATCGCCCACCGCGATGCTGTCCAGGCCCACTTCCTCATCCGTACCATCCGCATTGATGCGCATGGCGGTGGTGGGGGCGAGGTCCAGCAAGGCCTTGATGGCACCGGCCGTGCTTTCGCGTGCGCGCAGCTCCAGCACTTGGCCCAGCAACACCAGCACGGTGATCACGGCGGCCGCTTCAAAGTAGACGCCCACCACGCCCGGCGCGACATGGAACGCCTCCGGGAAGAGGCCCGGGGCGAAGAGCGCGACCACGCTGTAGAGCCACGCCACGCCTACGCCCATGGCGATCAGTGTGAACATGTTCAGGTGGCCTGTCCGCACGGATGCAGCGCCACGGTGGAGCAACGGCCAACCTGCCCAGAGCACCACGGGCGTGGCGAGGATGAACTGGATCCACGCGGAGAGCTGTGGCGATACGATGTTGTGCAACGCCGGGAAAATGTGCGATCCCATTTCCAGCACGAACACCGGGATGGAGAGTGCCACGCCGATCCAGAAGCGCCGCGTCATGTCGATCAGCTCCTCGTTGGGACCGGTGTCGGCGCTGTACACTTCCGGCTCCAGGCCCATGCCGCAGATGGGGCAGCTGCCCGGGCCCACCTGCCGGATCTCCGGGTGCATGGGGCAGGTATAGATGGCGTCCTTGCTGACAGCGGCAGCCGCTGCCGCGGCCTTTGCCGGGTCGAGATAGCGCTCCGGGTCGGCCTCGAACCGGGTCTTGCAGCCTTCGGAACAGAAGTAGTAGGGCTGTCCTTTATGGGTTGCGGAATGCTCCGCCGTTTCCGGGTCCGATACGTATCGGACCACGTCCATGCCGCAGACGGGATCCTTCACCTTGGTTGCTGCAGAGGCAGAGGCGCCCGCGAGGTAATGCTCGGGGTCGGCCTCGAACTTGGTCTTGCAACCCGCGCAGCAGAAGTAATAGGTGTGGCCGACGTGTTCGCTGGAATGCTTGGCGGTGGCCGGATCAACGTCCATGCCGCAGACAGGGTCTTTCTCTTTGGTCGTTGCTGAGGCAGAGGCACCTGCGAGGTAATGCTCGGGGTCGGCGTTGAACTTCGTTTTGCAACCAGCGGAGCAGAAGTAATAAGTATGGCCCGCGTGTTCGGTGGAATGCTTGGCGGTGGCGGGGTCCGATACGTATCGGTCCACGTTCATACCGCAGACGGGATCGATCATCCTGTGCTTGCCAATACGGGGCATGGCCGGCAGCACGGGCTCCTTTCCGCTACCGCAACAGTCACCGCCACTATGCGCACCTGAGGTATCTTCCTTTTTCATGGCCTTGGATAGAATTTTGGAATACAGTTACAAAGCACGCCATTCTCAAGGCGTATTCCATTACATCATTCGCGATAACACTTATATCCACCACCAGGAGGATCGGGTCTTTCGACTGCGCCTTGCCTGCCCAGCGCTTGTTCGAAGGGAGACGCGGGTGGACTGAAGAAGAGGAACCACGCTCCGATATGTATCGGGGGCACACGGATCAACACGGATAAATATCAGGGTCACGCGTCGTCGTGAAGCAGGGTCCGTGTCCATCCGTGGTTATCCATGGTACAAAAGAGAAGGGAGCTACGCGATCCTGCTCCGATAGGATGCAGCGCCCAACGGGGGCATAGGACCCGATAACCCTGTATCTACCCCTTCTTCAGCCCCACTTGGTCCAACGCGATGCGCGGGGTGTGGCCCAGCTTGCGGAAGGCCGTGGGCGACATGCCGGTGAGCTTCTTGAACTGCCCGGAAAGGTGCGCCGCACTGCTGAAGCCGGTATGGAAGGCGATCTCGCTGATGGTGAGTTCGCCGTAACGCACCAATTCCTTTACCCGTTCGATGCGTTGCAGCAGGAAGTAGTGTTCAATGGTGATGCCTTCCACTTCGCTGAAGAGCGCCGAAAGACCGGAGTAGTCCTTGTGCAAGGCATTGCTGAGGTGTTCGCTCAACTTCACCTTGGAGTCCTTTTCGCCATCATGGTGGACCAGCTGCACGATGGCCGCTTTGATGCGTGCAATGGTGGCGGCCTCCTGGCCCTGCACCAGCTCAAAGCCTTGGGCACGCAGGATTTCGCCGACTTCGGAAAGCTCGCTGGTGGTGGGCGAGCGGGTCAATTCCACTTCGCCGAGGTCGAGGCGGCGAATGGGTAACTCGGCATCTTCCAGTATGCCGCGGACCGCCGCTTTGCAGCGGTCGCATACCATGTTGCGGATGATGAGGGTGGGGCCGTGCATGTTGCAAAGGTGGGGTTGGTTGTCGGTGGTGGGTGGGTGGATGGGGGATACCTTCACAGTAGCGCGTTTCCCGACGTTTGCATGGCCATGCAAACGTCATTTTAACATTTCCCGTAAGTCGTTGACATTGAGAATTGTATGAAATCGTCTTTTCTCCTGAAACGGGGGAAAAGGCCCCCCTTTCGCTGGGAGTGCCCTTGTTCTTTGGTGACATACCCAATAACGGCAGGCATTTGCGGACGTTTGCATGGCCATGCAACTGTGAACCTGCCCTGGCCATTCTCCTCTGTGGGAAACCGTGTTTGCATGATGAAAACCCAGTGATAGTGGGCACTTCCGGACGTTTGTATGGCCATGCAACTGTTATTTTAACATATTCTGTAAGCCGTTGACTTTGAGGGTTATAGGAAATCGCTTTTTCTCCTGAAACGGGCGAAAACAGCCAGCTTTAGTTCGGTGAGCCAAAGTTGTTCGGTTAAATTCCCAGTAGTAGCGGGAATTCCCTGACGTTTGCATGGCCATGCAACTGTCGTTTTAACAAATCCATAATTGGTGAATTCCCCCACCGCGTTTCATATCCTCAAATACCGAGTTGGACGCATCAGCTCGTCTCAAACGCACCTTCCTGCCATAACCGCTTTTCCCCAATTCCAAGCTCAAATTCGATCACACTGATCCTGAACTCAGACTCGGTAAATTTGGCGGAATGAAGATCCCCCTTTTCGCCCTCGCAGTGTTCGGTCTAGTATCCCCTGCGGCCCTTCAAGCACAGCTCCCCGCCATCCAACAGATCATCGATGCAGTGAACATCGATTCACTGGCGTGGCGGCTGGATCGGCTTAGCGGGCAGGTCCCGGTGAACGTGGGGATGGGGAACCAGGTGATCGTTTCACGCCACAAGTTCCAGCCCGGCAATGCGCTGGCGGCGCAGTGGATGCAGCAGGAGTTCACACGGATGGGATACACACCTTCGGTACAGGCCTTCGGAACAAGAGGCGAGAACGTCCTGGTGGAGAAGCCGGGCATGGTCCATCCCGAACGGAAGGTGATCATCTGCGCACACTACGACAGCATGCCTACCGGGCTCACAGGCCCCGGGGCGGATGACGACGGCAGCGGCGTATGCGCCGTGATGGAAGCGGCCCGCACGATGGCGGACCACGACTTTGAGAACACGGTGGTCTTCGCGCTGTGGGACGAGGAGGAGCAGGGGCTTGTAGGCAGTGCATACTACGCCAGTGCTGCGTTCGGCAATGACGCGGAGATCGTGGCCGTGTTGCAGATGGACGCCATCGGCTATGACGGCGATGGCGACGGCTTGATGCGCATCCACACGCGCCCCGTTGGCAACAGTGTCGCCATCAAGGATTCCGCGCTGATGGTGAACACCACCTATGGACTGGACCTGCCGATCCTCATCAACAACCCCGGGGCCACGTACAGCGACCACGCCTCCTTCTGGAACCAAGGCTATGGTGCGATCCTGGTGATCGAGGATTTCGATAACGATCCCAACCCATACTACCACACGCCCAACGACCGCATGGAGTTCATGGATCTGGCCTACTGGCACGACTTATCCAAATTGACCATCGGCACCACGGCCGCATTGGCCATACCGACCATGGGAACGGCCGTGCCATCGGCTTCCGCTTCGATACCGGTTTTCGAGATCTACCCGAATCCGGTACAGGATCGATTGCATGTACGGTTCAACGCGGATCCTGCGGTGCGATCCAGCTTCGTGATCACGGATGCAACGGGCCGGAACGTTGGGCAAGCGTGGCCCGTGGGAAGTCCTGATGGAACAATGCAGGTGGATGTGAGCGAGTTATCGCCTGGCGCTTATGTCGCGAGTTTTCACGCTGGCAGCACGATCATGTCAAAGCGCTTCCTGCGGCTGCCATAAGTCCTCGTTGCGCTAAAAGCGCAAACCGCGCACGCCCGGGCTACCCTTCGACTCGCTCAGCGGAGCCAAGCGCGGGCGGGCAAAGCCGTATGGGCCAAGAGAGAGAAACCCAGCGTCGGTCCTGACAACTGACAACGAACAACTGACAACTGACAACTGAGGGCGGACAACTGAAACTCAGTGCTCTTTCACCCCCAACTTCTCATCAATATAATCCAGCACCTCCGTGTACAGGTGCACCCGATCCCTGCCGCGCACGTTGTGGGCATGGCCGGGGTAATAGAAGAAATCCGGGTGGATGCCTTTGTCCACACAGCTCTTCAGGAAGCGAAGGGCATGCTGCGGAACCACCGTCTCATCCATGTTGTCGTGGATCAGCAAGAGGTCGCCTTTCAGGTTCGCGGCGCTATCGGGTAGCGCTGTTTCGGCATAGCCCTGTGGATTCTCCTCGGGAGTGTCCATGTAGCGTTCGGTGTACATCACCTCGTAGAGCCGCCAGTCCTGTACGGCACCACCGGCCACGCCCACTTGGAACACGTCCGGTGCGCGGAGCATCAGGGCCACGGTCATGTGTCCGCCGAAGCTCCAGCCATGTACCGCCATGCGGGAGCCGTCCACGTAGGGCAGGCTCTTGAGGTAGTCCGCGCCGTGCAACTGGTCCTTCACTTCCGTGATGCCGAGCTGCCTGTAAATGACCTGCTCGAACGCCTGACCGCGATTGCCGCTGCCATGGCCATCCAGCGTGAAAACGAGATATCCGCGCTCCGCCGCCTCCAGCATCCAGAGCTGTGCGCCGCCGAGGTAGCTGTTGGTCACCAATTGCACATGCGGACCGTTATACGTGTACACGATCACCGGATACTGCTGGCGGCTCTGGAAATTGCTCGGCTTGATCAGGCGACCGTTCAGCACTGCACCTTGTTCACCGCGAACTTGCACGAACTCGATGGTCCCTTTCTTCATCTTCATCTTCATCATGGGGTCATCGCTGTCCTTCAGCAGCTTCACCACTTTTCCGATGGAAGCATCCAGCACTTCCGTGCGCCCCGGTACCGTGAGGCTGCTCCACTGGTCGATCAGGTAGTCCCCGTCGGTGCTCAGTTGGCCCCGGTGCGTGCCGGGCTGTGCGGTCAGCTTCACCGTTCGGCCGGTCGCCAGCTCCACGCGGTACAAGTGCGTGTCCATGGCACCTTTGGGATCCTTCTCGTCGATCATGTCCGTGCCTGAAACGAACACGTTCTGCTCCCGCTTGTCGAATCCGAGGATGTCCTTCACCACCCAATTGCCCTTGGTCAGTTGGCGTACCATGCCTTGGCCTACATCGTAGAGGTACAGGTGCCACCAGCCATCGCGTTGGCTCCAGTGGATGTAGCGGCTGGGGCTTTTCTTCAGGAAGGTGAACGGATGCTCGGGCTCCAACCACTTTTCGTTCCGTTCCTCGAAGAGCATGCGTTCAGCCTCACCGGTAATTGCATCGTAACGCATCACCTTGAAGTGGTCCGTGGCACGGTTCAGCAGGATGATGTGTATGTGCTGGTTGTCCGGGTCCCAGCTGATGTTGGTGAGGTAGTGGTCCGCCGGACCTTCGGGATCGATGAAGACGGTCTTGCCGCTGCGGGTGTCGTACACGCCGAGGGTCACGTGGTGGCTGGTCTGGCCGGCCATCGGATAGCGGAACTTCTTAAAGGTGCTCGGCGTGGTGGTGATGTCCTCCACGTAGTAAGGTGTCACCATGGTCTCGTCCATCCGGTAGAAGGCGAGCATGCTGCCATCCGGGCTCCAGAACGTGCCTTTTGTGATGCCGTATTCCTGCCGGTGGACGGCCTCGCCATTCACGATCCCATCCGCACCGTCGAAGGTCACCTGCGTAATGCTGTCGCCCAGGCCGGTTATGAAGAGGTTGCCGTCGCGGGTGAAGGCGATCTTGCCGTAGGCCTCATCATGGTCCTCGTTCTCCGCATCCTTCGCTGAGGTGATCCGCAGGCCGGACGTCTTCTTGGCCACATTATAGGCGTAGGTCTGTGTTCCAACGGAGAAGAGGAAGGTCTGCGCATCGGTCCATTCCACCGATGGAATGCGTGTAAGACTGTCCGCCGGTTGGAGCCCCTTGTTCAGGTCGGCCACGGTGGCGATCACACGGTCCGCGCTCTTGCCCACCTGGCCGCGCATCAGTACATCATCCTGCACATAGGACCAGCTGCTCGTGTTGGGTATCCATTGCAAGCCGGTGAGGCGCTCGGGGTAGTAGTTCCTCGCCTTCAGGATGGCATCCGATAGCGTGAAGCCTTTCTCCTGGGCCGAAAGCAGGGTAGTCCCGAGGATGGTGATCAATAGCAGTGCGCGACGCAACATGGTGGTGGATTGAAGGTGCGAAGGAAGTAAAGAACCGCCGGGGTTGGTTTTTACCTCCAAGGCGCAAAGAGCACCAAGGGTGATTTACCGCCAAGACGCAGAGGGCGCCAAGAGTGGTCACGAGTCTGGACGAATTCCTTAGCGCTCTTAGCGCCTTGGCGGTTGAACAAGAACGATGCTTCCACGCTGCTGCCCGCATTTCTTAGCGCTCTTAGCGTCTTGGCGGTTAACCCCAAACGATGCCTGCGGTCAACACTTTAAACGATATTCACCTCCCGCTCCAGTTCCACGCCGAACTTCTCCTTCACGCTTTCCAGCACGCGGGTCGATAGGTCGTAGATCGCTTTGCCGGTGGAGCCGCCGTAGTTCACCAGCACCAGCGCTTGGTCCTTGTGAACACCGAGGTTCGCCTCCCGAAAGCCCTTCCAGCCCGCCTTTTCGATCAGCCAACCCGCTGCCAGCTTCACCTGCCCATCGCCTGCGGGGAAGGAGACCATGTCCGGGTATTCAGCCTTGATGCGATCCGCCAATTCCGCACTTACCACGGGGTTCTTGAAGAAGCTGCCCGCATTGCCCAAGGCCAGGGGATCCGGAAGTTTGCTGCGCCGGATGCTGATCACCGCATCGCTCACATCCTGGATGGAAGGTTGCGTGATCCCGCGCTTCTCCAGCTCGTGCTTGATGCTGCCATAGTGCGTGTGTACCTGCGGGTGCTTGGCCAGTTTGAAGGCCACATTCAGGATGATGTACTGCCCCTTGCCTTCGCGCTTGAAGAAACTTTCCCGGTATCCGAACCGGCATTCCGCCGCGCTGAACCGCACGACCGCGCCATCGCTAAGCCGCAGCGCCTCCAAGTGGTCGAAGGCATCCTTGATCTCCACGCCGTACGCTCCGATGTTCTGCATGGGCGCTGCCCCCACCTTGCCGGGGATCAGTGAAAGGTTCTCGATACCGCCCCAGCCTTGGCCCACGCAGTACGTCACGAATTGATGCCATAGCTCTCCGGCGCCGGAACGCACGACCACGTGCTCGTCGGTTTCCTCCACCACCTCCATCCCGGTGATCTCGTTCAGCAAGATCACCCCGGGCCAATCGCGGGTGAGCAGGATGTTGCTTCCCCCGCCGAAGACCATGTGCGGCAACCGCTTCAGTTCCGGGGCTTGTAGCAAGGCACGCAGTTCGTCCGCAGAACGGAAACGCGCCAGCCGCGCTGCGCGGGCAGCGACGTGGAAGGTGTTGAAGGGTTGAAGGTCCGCGTCGCGTTGAATGTCCATGGGATTCACACCTCGGAATGTAATGGTAGCCGTATGCCTTTTCTTATGCGAAGAGTTTGTTGGTATCGCGGAGTACAAAACCTCATGATCCTTGCTTACTTGACTTTCTTGGCAAGGCCGGATTTGATCTGCTGCAATTGCTGTCGCGCGATCGCAGCATCTTGTGGCTTCACCTTGTAGTTGCGGTATCGTGCATTGAAACAGGAGTCCTTCAACAGGCGGTAATGGGACGCAACATGTGGGAGATGTTGACGGACAAGGTCAACGGTGGCCTCATGCTTGGTGTATCTTCCTCGGCTTGGCCCACGTGAAAACCGCTGTCCGAAATAGGTGTCAAAACTGGCGTAGGTCGTTCCTCCAGTCTTCAAGGGGAATAGCCGCTCATAGATACCATGCATCGAGGCATAGAATGCAGTGGTTACAACCCAGTCGGGAAAATCAGCGGACTTGTGCAGTAGGTCGCACGCGGCCTCGTTGTGAGCAGCGTGCCCTTTCACTTTGCTGCGGGCTTGAGCTTAAGGACATAACCGTCCGCAGCGATCGCTTTCGGATCCAGGTCCTCCCCGCCTGCCACAAATGAAAACCGGATACAATATTGATCGGTCTGTTCAGAGGCTTCCAAGGCATTCACTGCGTCATAGACCTTCAAGAGTTTTTTACTGCTGAATGCGTCCTCCGAGGTAATGACCAACACACTGAACTGATGCCAGGAATCGATCCGCAGCAATGCACCTTCCGCCGGAAGCCGTTGGGTCTTGAAGGCCTGCAACACTTTGTGAGTGTCCTTGGCGGCCTTGCCCATATTCTTGGTAAGCGCTTCAAGCAGGAGTTGACGCGTGGCCTCACCGCCGGCCCGGAGTCCGTCGGCCTTGCCAACTTCCATGCCTTTGAAATAGGCATCGATCACTTCATCGCCACTGAAATGATCCTTTTGTGGAACAGTCAGCTTCCATGGCTTCGATGACTGGGATGTTATTGTGGTGCTGGACATTGCGCTTCAAAGATAGCGGGATGAGAAGTTCCTTCGGGCAAGGACCGGTCGGGTACAAGTTTACCGGAAGCTGCGCGTTTACTTTGGCCGCATGCCGCCACCCTTTCAACGCGCCATTGTCAGCGTGACCAATGATCTGGCCACGGACAACCGCGTGCGGCGCACCTGCGATGTGCTGACGGACCTGGAGTACGAGGTGCTATTGGTGGGCCGGAAGCTCCCCGGAAGCCTGCCGCTGGACCGGCCCTATCGCACCAAGCGCATGCGGTTGCTCTTCAACAAGGGGCCACTGTTCTATGCGGAGTACAACTTGCGCCTGTTCTTCCTGCTCCTCTTCAGCCGGGCCACGCTCTACTTCAGTAACGACCTGGACACCCTGCTGCCGAACCACCTCGCGGCGCGGATCCGGGGAAAGAAGCTGGTGTACGACACGCACGAGTTCTATACGGAGGTACCGGAACTGGTGGACCGACCCAAGGTGCGGGCCGTTTGGCTGGCGATCGAGCGCAGGATCTTCCCCAAGCTGCCTACCGTGATCACCGTGAACGCGAGCATCGCAGCGGCCTATGCCGAGCGCTATGGCAACAGCGTTCATGTGGTGCGCAACATTCCTCCGGCACGCGACCTCGGACCGTTGCTTTCCCGCGAAGCGCTCGGCCTTCCGCTTGGGAAGCGCATCCTCGTGATGCAAGGGGCGGGGATCAACGTGCAGCGCGGTGCGGAGGAAGCGGTGCTGGCTATGCGCGAGCTGCCGGAATGTTTGCTGCTGATCATCGGCGGAGGAGACGCCTGGCCGGTACTGGAGAAGCTGGTACACCAACACGACCTGCAGGACCGTGTCCGACTACTGGGGAAGATGCCCTACGAGCGCATGATGGCCTACACGCGCAACGCCGATCTGGGCCTGACCTTGGACAAGGACACCAATCTCAACTACCGCTTCAGCCTGCCCAACAAGCTCTTCGATTACCTGCACGCCGGTATTCCGGTGCTGGCCACGGACCTGCCCGAGGTGGCGGGCATTGTGCGCGAGTTCGATTGCGGGGTGGTGCTGGCCCGTGCCGAGCCGGGAACGATCGCCCGGGCCGTGCAGGAACTCATCATGGATCAGGACCGCTTCCGCGCCTTGCGCGAGAACGCTACATTCGCGGCCCGAAAGCTGGACGGTGGCGCTGAAGCCGCGAAGCTTCGATCCATACTGGAGGGCCTTGGCTGAAACCCATCTGCATATCGTCAGTTTTGATGTCCCGTGGCCGGCGGACTACGGCGGGGTGATCGATGTGTACTACAAGGTGAAGGCCTTGGCAGCGGAAGGCGTCCGCATCCACCTGCACTGTTTTGAATACGGCCGTAGCCATGCGCCGCAGCTGGCCGAGCTCTGCGAAAGTGTCCACTACTACAAGCGCGATACGGGCAAGCACCAATTGCTCAACAGCCTGCCGTATGTGGTGCTCAGCCGGCGCAGTGAGCAGTTGATGGATAACCTCTGCAAGGACGAGCACCCGATCCTGTTCGAGGGGTTGCATTCCTGCTATCACCTCGGTGATCCACGGCTCCATGGCCGCAAGCGCATGGTGCGCACACACAACGTGGAGCACGATTACTACGCGGCGCTTGCCTTGGCGGAGCGCGGCACCTTCAAGCGGACCTACTTCGTCCAAGAAGCGCGGAAACTCCGGAAGTTCGAAACGGTGCTGAGCGAGGCCGATGTGATCCTGGCCATCTCACCGAACGACGAGCGCCACTTTGCGAGCCATTTCAGGAATGTGCAACATATCCCTGCATTCCACCCCAGCGCCAAGGTCGACGTACCGGCCGGTCTGGGTGATTTCTGCTTGTACCACGGAGCGTTGAGCGTTCCGGAGAACGACAAGGCCGCACTTTATCTGGTGAATGAAGTGTTCCGCGGGCTTCCCATCCCGCTGGTGATCGCCGGGCGCGGTGCCAGCCCCGAACTACGCGCTGCCGTGGGACGGGCCAACAATGTGAAGCTGCGCCAGAACATCCCCACGGACGAGATCACCGCGCTGGTACGGGCCGCCCAGGTGAACGTGCTCCCGACCTTCCAAGCCACCGGGATCAAGCTCAAACTGCTGCTCTGCCTTTTCATCGGACGCCACGTGGTGTGCAATACGCCCATGGTGCAGGACACCGGGCTGGAAGAGCTGTGCAGGGTACACGATGATCCCGGGACCATGCGCCTCAGCATCCAGGCCTGTATGGCCCAAACCGCTGATGGGGCTTCGTTGGAAAATCGCGTGCGCGTGCTGGAGCAACGCTTCTGCAACAAAAGGAACGCGCAGGCGATCGTTGAGTTACTGGCCTGAGGCTTGGTCTGGTTGTCAGTTGTCAGCTGTCAGTTGTCAGGCCGGACTTGCAGACTACGCGGCTACCTTGCTCAAGCCGACCGCTACCTGAGATGTCAAAGGCCAATGCGAACTCCCGTCGGCGAAAGGCATTCCATCATCTGATCATCTGATCACTGTTGTCCGGGGAAAGACCAAGGTGCTGCCGGATCATGCCGTCAACACTGTAGAAATTGAAGTTCAACGAAATGGGACCTTGCTTTTTTGAATACACAAGATCGCGTTCGAGTGGGATGCCGGGTCAAGCTCGGCATGACAGCTTTTCTGGAGCGATCTGTTCGGATCCCTCTTTGTCACCCCGGCCCCCGAGCCGGGGGCACGAACGCCAGCGTCGTCAAATTATCCCGGACACCAGCGATCATCTGATTTTCTGATCTTCTGATCGACCTACACCGCTGGCGCAGCGCTCACCTCCAGCAACCTCCCCTCTTCGCAACGCACCACCCGTGCGTTCACCTTCTCCATGTGGGTGTAGTCGTGCGTGGCCATGATCACGCAGCGGCCACCATGGCTGATGGTGTAGAGCAGCTCCACGATCTCCGCCGTGGTGTCGGGGTCCAGGTTGCCGGTGGGCTCGTCGGCCAGCACCAGATCGGGGTCGTTCACCAAGGCACGGGCAATGCTGACGCGCTGTTGCTCGCCGCCGCTGAGCTCGTGCGGCATCTTGTACCCCTTGTTGCCAAGGCCCACTTTCTCCAGCACTTCCTGCACCTTGCCGTCCATGGCCTTTTTGTCCTTCCAGCCGGTGCTGCGCATCACGAAGGTGAGGTTCTCGTTCACCGTTCGGTCGCCGAGCAATTGGAAGTCCTGGAAGACGATGCCGATCTTCCGGCGCAGGTAGGGCACTTGCTTCCGCTTCAGCTTCCGCAGGTCGAAGCCGGCTACATGACCTTCCCCCTCTTGGAAGGGCAGGTCGCCGTAAAGGGTCCGCATCAAGCTGCTTTTGCCACTGCCGGTGCGGCCCACCAAGTAGATGAACTCGCCGGCATGTACCGTCAGGTCCACATGGTTCAACACCAGGTTCTCGCGCTGGAAGATGCGCGCGTCATGCAATTCGATGATCGGGGAAACGTGCTCCATGGGCTGTGGTTCTGTCCCGGCAGGATCGGGCTGTTGTGGAAGGTTGGCCCAAAGGAAGAAAATTCCGGGCCGCATTCCCACGTTACCCTGTTCGATGCATCAACAACGCACCGGTGAAGGTGAACACGCCAGCGTGGATAATTCCACCTCAACGCACCGGTCCGTATGCCCAACCCCCGGACCTTTGCACCGATGATGAAGACCTTTCCTCGTCCCCACCTGCTGCGCATGGTGCTGCCGCTGGCGTTAGTGGCTTTCGGCCTGGTGGCCGTGGCCCAACGCCCTGCACACTACGAGCAGCCCGGGGCACCCTTGGCCAATGCCATGGAGCTCTTCGATAAGGCCAAGTACGGCGCGGCCCTGTACGAGTTCGACCGCATCGCGGAGCAGACCCGCGACCCACAGGCCGACCTGCGGATCGAGGCCGAGTTCTGGGGCGCGCTCAGTTCCGTCCGCCTTTTCCATGGCGATGCCGCCAATCGCCTCTTGGCGTTCATCAACGCCCATCCGGAGAATTTCCACGTGGGTGCTATCCAAGTGGAGCTGTTCCGCCACTACTTCAATGGAAGGCGCTGGCAGGATGCATTGGCGTGGGCTGGTAAGGTTGACGAAACGGCACTTGGCGAGAATGAGCGTACGGAGTTCATCTTCAAGAAAGGATACGCCCTCTTCATGGATGGCCAAATGGACAAGGCCCAAGTGGAATTTGCCAAGGTGAAGTCCGGTACAGGCATCTACTCCGCGCCCGCCACCTACTACACCGCGCACATCAACTACACCAAGCGCAACTATGCCGCAGCGCTGGAGGATTTCGATAAGCTGAAGGAAGATCCCAACTTCGGACGGGTAGTGCCTTACTACATCGCCCAGATCAAATTCCTGCAAGGGCATTATGAGGCGCTGTTGGAATACGCGCAGCCCTTGCTCGCCGATCCGGAAGGAGCGAAGCGCACCGGGGACATCAACAGGTTGGCGGGGGAGGCCTACTACCGCACGGGTCAATACAAGGAGGCCCTGCCGTACATCGAGAAAAGCCTGCAGCGCACCGGGGTGGAGCGCGGCGACCGCTACATCGCGGGCTACACCTTCTACAAGAACGAGCAGTACCAGAAAGCGATCACGCAGTTCACGCAGGTGATCAACAACAACGCCGACAGCCTCGCCCAGCTTTCCGCCTACCACATGGCCGACTGCTACCTGAAGCTGGACCAGAAGAACTACGCACGCAACGCATTCAAGAAGGCCTATGACCTGGGCAACGACCCCAAGGTGACCGAGGATGCCCTGTTCAACTATGCCAAGCTGGCCTACGAGCTTTCCTTCGACCCGTACAATGAGGCCATCATCGCCTTGCGCGATTACATGGCCAAGTATCCGGGCTCGATCCGGCACGATGAGGCGCAGGAGTTCCTGCTGGACGTGTACCTGAAGACCAGGAACTACGAGGCCGCTCTCGGGGCATTGGATGCGATCAAGAACAAGGACCTGCGGCTGAAGGAAGCCTACCAGAAGCTGGCCTTCGACCGGGGCGTGGAGCTCTACGAAGGCCGCAAATTCTCCGATGCGCGCAGCTTCTTCAACAAGGCGCTCACCTATCCCGTGGATCCCAAGGTGACCGTGCAGGCGCATTACTGGGCCGGGGAGTCCGGCTATGCCATGGGCGATTATGATGGGGCCTTGGCGAAGTACGATGATGTGCGCAACACCGGCGGCGCGTATGCCACGGCGCTCTTCGAGCAAGCGGGCTACAGCATGGGCTACGCCTTCTTCAAGAAGAAGCAGTACGGTGAGGCCGCCATCGCCTTCCGCCGCGCCATCGACAATACCGACCTGCCCAAGGCCCAACGCAACGATGCCATGATCCGCACGGGCGATTGCTACTATGTGACCAAGGACAACGCCACCGCGATCACGTGGTACGACAAGGCGATCAACAACGGGGCGACCGCCCGCGACTATGCCCAGTACCAGAAAGGCGTGTGCCAAGGGCTGGAGAAGAAGTACGACCAGAAGATCGCCACGCTGAAGCAATTGCTGCGCGACAAGCCCAACAGCCAGTACGCCGCCGATGCCAAGTTCCAGCTGGGGGAAACCTACCTCGGTTTGGAGAAGGACCCTGAGGCACTGGAGTTCTACCAGCAGGTGGTGACGCAGCATCCCAACTCACCGCACGTGCGCCAAAGCATGTTGCAGAGCGCCCTCATCGACAAGCGGCAAGGGCGCACGACCAAGGCGCTGGATGGCTTCAAGGCCGTGGTGGCGAAATACCCTACGATGGACGGATCGCGCGATGCCTTGGCCGGGATCGAAAGCATCTATTCGCAGCAAGGGAACGTGGCCGCATACGAGGACTACGTGAAGTCGCTCTCCTTCGTGGATGCCGCCTCACTGGACCTGGATGAGAAATACTTCCGCAGTGCCGAACAGCTCTATTTCGCCGAGAAGTGCGATCAGGCCGTGGGTGCGTTCCGGGATTACCTCTCCAAGTATCCCCGAGGCGCTTACGCCGTGAACGCGGAGTTCTATGCTGCGGATTGCCTCTATCGCTCCAAGAAGCAGGCGGAGTCCTTGCCCGGCTTTGAGAAAGTGATCGCCGCAGGCGAAGGGCAATTCCTGGAACCCTCCTTGGCCGCCGCGAGCCAGATCCTCTTCCAGGACGAGCGCTGGGCCGCCGCGCTGGACTACTTCACCCAATTGGCGCAGACCGCAGCGCTCCCCGTGAACGTGCTGGCAGGCGAAGTGGGCCGGATGCGCTGCCTCACCGAGCTGCAACGTACGGCCGAAGCTGCTGAAGCCGCGAAGAAGGTGATCGCCAACGAGGACTCCAATGCGGACCTGAAGGCGGAAGCCGGACTGGCCGTGGGCTTGGGCGCGATCAACGACAATGACCTGGATGCCGCCTACACCCGCTTCAAGGGCATCGCCGCTGCCTCCAACAATGCTTTCGGTGCAGAGGCCGCCTACCAGATGGCCTATGTGCGCTACCTCCAAAAGCGGTACAAGGACGCGGAGAAGGAAGTGTTCAGCCTGGTAAAGAAGTTCCCCAGCTACGACCACTGGAAAGCCAAGGCGTTCATCCTGCTCGGGGATATCTATGTGGGGCTGGACGACCTGTTCCAGGCCAGGGCCACCCTGCAAAGCGTGGTCGATCATTGTGCCGAACCGGACCTTGTTGAACAAGCCGCACGACGATTGGCCAATATCACCGAGGCCGCAGAGCCGACGGGGACCGGGACCGCCCCGGATGATGAGAACACCATTCCCATGCCCGGCAACCAATGAGAACGACGACCATGCACACCTTCCTCCGAAGCGGCGTGATGGCCTTCGCCATGTTCGCAGCCGTTCTGCTCCAGGCCCAGACCGGCGAGGAGTATTACTTCAACGGGATCTACAATCCCACCTTGGCGGACGTCCATAAGATCGACCTCCGGCCACAGGCTTATGACACCATCCTGCCGGAGAAGAACATCACCTACGACATGCTCACGGTGAAGGGTGAAGTACCGGCCCACGTGGACAGCATCGAAGCCGCGCGGTTGAACATCCAGTTGGCACAGGAAAAGCTCTACAAGGGCTTCGTAAAGGCGGGCTTCGGCCTGTACACCACGCCCTTGGCGGAGATCTACTACGACCAGACGCGCTCCAAGAAGAACGGATACGGGCTGCACTACAAGCATATGAGCAGCAATGGAGGCGTCGGCGATCGTGGGCCGAGTGACTACAGTTTCAACAACATTGACGGGTACTACAATGCTTACCTGCGCCACCATGCCCTGGAAGGGCGCTTGATCTATGACCGCAGGCGGGTGAGCTACTATGGCTACAACAGCACGGACAGCTTGGAAAACCTGCATATCCAGTCACCCACACCGCCCGATGATGTAACGAAGCAGGTGTACAACGACATCGGCTTCGCCATGCGCGTGAAGAGCCTGTACAAGGACAGCACCAAGCTGGCCCATGATGTGGGGCTGGAAGTACACAACTACACCAACCTGACCAAGAGCCGGGAACTCAACGTGAAATTGGACGGCCGCTTCTCCATGGAGCAGGGAGCCGAGACCTACGGCGGCGAAATACTGATCGACAACAACGCCTATCGCGGCGAACGCGACAGTATGCCCGACCTGCGCCAAAGCGGAACACTGGTGGGGATCTCCCCCTTCGTCAGCACCACCAACGATAAGTACTTGGTGCGGGTGGGTGCCGGGATCTACGTGGATGCCATGGGCAAGACCACCTTCCATTTCTATCCGCAGGCCTTCGCCCAGTACCGCCTCTTTGATGACATCCTGGTGCCCTACGTTGGGGTGGATGGTAAGCGGGAGCGCAACAGCCTGCGCAGCCTCACACGGGAGAATCCGTTCCTGCAAGGTGCGCCCCTGCTCCAGAATTCAAGCCTGATGTACGATGTGTACGGCGGCCTCCGCGGCAGCCTCAGCCGCGATGTGGGCTTCGATGTGCGTATCAGCAAGAGCAGGATGAAGGACAAGCCCCTGTACTTGGGCGTGGAGAATGATTACAAAGGCGTGCGCTACGGGGATCAGTTCATGCCGGTGTATGATCGCGTGGATCAGGTGGACATCAGCGGTGAGCTGCGGTACAGCCACGATGAGCACATCAACGTGTACGGCGGCCTGCACCTCTTCAGCTACGACGTGAAGGAGCAGGCGGAAGCGTGGAACCTGCCCACCTATACCATCGAACTCGGCGCTGTTTATGATTTTCAGGACAAGCTGATGCTGAAGGTGGAGGCCCAGTTCGTGGGCAGGCGAGAGATGGCGGAGACGGTACCGGCAGGCTGGAACGACCTTTCGCCCGCACCCACGGCAACGGACGCAAGCGGCTATGTGGACTTCTACCTGGGGCTGGAGTACCGCTATACGAAGCGCCTCAGCGTCTTCCTGGACTTCAGCAACCTGAGCGCCAGCAAATACGAGCGCTGGTACAACTACCCCACGCAACGGACCTTGGTGCTGGGTGGCGCTACGTTCGCGTTCTGACGATCGCTATAGCAGCAATGGCCCATCCCCCAAAAAGGGGATTGAGCGATCGCGTGTGGAAGACTTGATTTGCATCATGCCCATTCAAGCTTCCCCCCGATCGCGCATCCGCGCCCCCTTCCTGTTCGCAGCTGCCCTGCTATGCTCGCTGACGGCCCCATTGTGGACCTCCGCACAAGATGGCTCACTGGACCCCACGTTCGACCCGGGAACGGGCTGCCAGGAATTCGGAATATCCGGCGGGATCAACGCGATCGCCGTACTGCCTGACGGTAAGCTCATGGTCGCCGGGACCTTTGTGAAATATGACCGGACGGGCAAGAATAATTTGGTCCGATTGAACGTGGACGGGTCATTGGACCCGAGCTTTACCTGGGAAGCGGACCTGGCTGATTTCATAAACCAAATTTCGCTGCAAGCCGATGGGAAGATCTTGATAGCCGGTCAGTTCAATAGCTACAACAACGAGCCTCCCGATCGGATCGAACGGTTGAACAGCGACGGTTCCGTTGATCCTACGTTCGATACCGGTTCAGGGCCGGATGACCGGGTCAATAGTGTGTACCAACAGACGGATGGAAAGATCATCATCACGGGCGATTTCCTTTCCGTGAACGGTACTGAAAGTCCGGATGTGGCGCGCTTGAACACGGATGGTTCAGTTGATCCGAGCTATTCGACAGGTACCGGTTTCAATAGCTATGTCTATGACCCCATTCTTCTTGCCGATGACAAGCTTTTGGTTACTGGATACTCCACTGAATATGCAGGCCATCCTGTCACGGGCGTGGCAAGGCTCAACATGGACGGGTCCTATGATGTATCCTTCACACCTCAGGCCATGTCCCCGAACGGTACCGGAGGGCGATGTTTGGCCGAACAAGCCGATGGGAGGATACTTCTAGGTGGTGCGTTCGACGCATACGGTGGTGTGCCACGCAGCAATTTGGCCCGCTTGTTTCCTGATGGTACATTGGATCCATCGTTCGATCCGGGGGTGGGGCCCAACAATACCGTAAAGGCAGTGGCAGTGGCCCCCGATGGAAAGATCTTCGTGATCGGTGATTTTGATGAATGGAACAACCAGCCTTGCGGCGGGTTGGTGCGCTTGAATGTGGACGGCTCCTTGGACAGCAGCTTCCTAGGAGGCTCCGGCCCTGATGACGTGGTTTGGGCGCTCACGCAGGATGGTGAGGACCGCATTCTGATCGGTGGGCGCTTCTTGAATTTCGATGGGACGCCGAGGAACCATATCGCACGCCTCACGAATAACGGGGCCTTGGATCCCTCCTTTACCACCGACCCGGGCCCCGCGACAGGCTTTATCCAAGCAGCCGTGCGCGATGCCGAGGGGCGGTTCGTGATAGGTGGCGCCATAACGGAATATGACGGCACACCCACGCCGAACATTGCACGGGTGCTGCCGGACGGTTCGTTGGACCCGACCTTCGATCCCGGTGGAGGGCCGGACGCACCGCTTCGTTCAATGGTGTTGCAGCCGGATGGCCGCATACTGGTGGCAGGGGGCTTTTCGGAGTATGACGGAGTCCCGCGTGCAAGGATCGCCCGGATCATGGCGGATGGTGCCTTGGACCCAAGCTTCGACCCCGGCAGTGGCGTTTCCGGCAGTTCCTATAGCATATTCGGGTTGGCCTTGCAGCCGGACGGAAAGGTTATCGCCGGCGGTTTGTTCACCTACTTCGACGGGGTACCGGCTCCCAGGATCGTCCGCTTGAACAGTGATGGTTCCGTGGACCCGACATTCCAGGCCGGAACGGGGGCCGACAATACCATCGAGGTCGTTGTAGCGCAGGACGATGGTAAGGTGATGGTGGGTGGATACCTGTCCGCTTTCAATGGCTATCCAAGGGGCAAGGTCGTGCGCTTGAACGCGGACGGTTCGGTGGATACAGGGTTCGGGAACACCGCTGGCGCAAATGAGCGTGTGTTCTCCATCATCCAATTAGCCGATGGCGGTTACTTGATCGCGGGCTTTTTCACCGAATATGACGGGGTTCCCTGCGGAGGTATCGCACGCCTATTGCCCAATGGCGCCCTGGACCCCTCTTTTGCCGTGGGAACAGGTGGCAATGATGACGTCTATCAGGTGGTCCAGCTTTCGGACCAACGCTTCGTGGCGGTGGGCAGCTTCAGCGAATTCGACGGGATCCCGCGAAGGCGCATCGTGCGCTTGGCCCCCGATGGCTCCGTGGATACGGACTTCGATCCGGGGGAAGGTGCGAACTCCACGGCTTATGGCCTGGTGCCTCAGGACGATGGTGACCTGCTGCTGTTCGGAGCAATGACGTATTATGAAGGCGCTTCTCGGAATAATGTTCTCAGGGTCAGGAACACGCTCCTTACAGCTGTCGAGGAGCATGATCGGGACGTGCAACCATTCGCCTACCCCAACCCGGCGACGGGCCGCGTACAGCTTCGGGAGGTGAGCGGGGCGCAGCGTGTACATGTTGCGGATGCCACCGGACGGCTGTGTCTGGACCTGCCGTTCACCCGTGAACTGGACCTGACGGGCCTGGCCAAAGGAGCTTACCTGATCACCGCCTTGGACCGCACCGGGGTGATCGTTCGGCGCCAAAGGCAACTCTTGGACTGATCCACTGAGGTGGGGCGACAGTCGGACCGGTGCGTCATACCACGTACGGGCATTACCCGGTGGTCTTCGTGCTCTATGCCCGTTTGTGTCTTTTGGGGAGGTAATCCATTCTCTCCTAACGAGTTAGATGCTATGTGCGGAGCGGCGTTCGATCATGGTCCGGGTGGGTTTTCAACAAGCCGCCCGGATCTGTTGGTAAAAATCGCCAGTTCCCGCGTCCACATTGGTGTTTCCATGTGTTTTGGACCCTCAAATGTGGTATCTTCGCGTGCCTTCTGAAAACGGATGGCACATCCTATGGAGAAAATGGTAGAGACAGCTGCAATGAGCGACGAGAAGAAGAAAGAGGCCGCCGGGTACGGAGCCGAGAGCATACAGGTGCTTGAGGGCCTCGAAGCGGTGCGGAAGCGCCCCGCGATGTACATCGGTGACATCGGCGTAAAGGGCTTACACCACTTGGTGTATGAGGTAGTGGACAACTCCATCGATGAGGCGCTTGCCGGGCATTGCGATACCATCGAGGTGACCATCCTTCCTGATAATAGCATCCGGGTTAGGGACAATGGCCGGGGGATCCCGGTGGAGATCATGGCCAAGGAGGGCCGTAGCGCCCTCGAAGTGGTGATGACCGTACTCCACGCCGGAGGGAAGTTCGACAAGGGCTCCTATAAAGTGTCAGGCGGTCTGCACGGTGTGGGGGTGAGCTGCGTGAACGCGCTCAGCGACCACATGAAGGTGGAGGTTCATCGCCAAGGGAAGAAGTGGGTACAGGAATACAGCCAAGGCAAACCGCTCTATCCGGTGAAGCAGGATGGCGTGGCCACCGACCGTGGCACCTTCGTCACCTTCCATCCCGATCCGACGATCTTCCAAGTATCGGAGTTCAACTACGATACGTTGGCCTCCCGTCTGCGTGAACTTTCATTCCTCAACAAGGGCATCACGCTTACCCTCACCGATGAGCGCAACACCAACGAGGACGGAAGTTTCCATAACGACACCTTCCATAGTGAAGAGGGTTTGGTGGAATTCGTGAGGTATCTCGATGGTACCCGCTCGCCGTTGATCGAATCGGTGATCTATATGGAAGGGGAGAAGCAGAACATCCCCGTCGAGATCGCCATGGTCTACAACGATTCCTACACGGAGAATCTCCATTCCTACGTCAACAACATCAACACCCACGAGGGCGGTACACACCTCGCGGGCTTCCGCCGTGGCCTTACCCGTACCTTGAAGAAGTATGCGGAGAACAGCGGTGCCACCAAGAACCTGAAGTTCGAGATCGCTGGTGACGACTTCCGTGAGGGCCTCACCTGCGTGATCAGTGTAAAGGTCCAAGAACCGCAGTTCGAGGGCCAGACCAAGACCAAGCTCGGCAACAGCGAGGTGGTAGGTGCCGTGGACAATGCGGTGAGCGAAATGCTCGAGAACTACTTGGAGGAACACCCGAGGGATGCCAAGCAGATCGTGGACAAGGTGATCCTGGCCGCAACCGCGCGCCACGCCGCCCGCAAGGCGCGCGAGATGGTGCAGCGCAAAGGCGCGATGAGCGGCATGGGCCTCCCCGGCAAGCTCGCCGACTGCCAGAGCAAGGACCCTGCCTTGAGTGAGATCTTCCTGGTCGAGGGCGATTCAGCCGGTGGTACGGCCAAGCAAGGGCGTAACCGCGAGTTCCAGGCCATCCTGCCATTGCGGGGAAAGATCCTCAACGTGGAGAAGGCCATGGTGCACAAGATCTACGAGAACGAAGAGATCCGGAACATCTATACCGCGCTGGGCGTCCACATCGGCACCGAAGAGGACAGCAAGGCGCTGAACATGGACAAGCTCCGCTACCACAAGGTGATCATCATGTGCGACGCCGACGTGGACGGAAGCCACATCCAAACGCTCATCCTCACCTTCTACTACCGCTACATGAAGGAGCTGATCGAGAACGGCTACGTCTACATCGCCACACCGCCGCTGTACGCCGTGAAGAAGGGCAAGGAGCATGTGTACTGCTGGACCGACGAGGAGCGCGACCGCGTCATCGAGCGCATGAGGGGTGCCAGCAAGGATGCCAGCGTTCACGTGCAACGCTACAAGGGTCTCGGTGAAATGAACGCCGAGCAGCTCTGGGAGACCACCATGAACCCCGAAACACGCACCTTGCGCCAAGTAACGATCGAGAACGGCGGAGAGGCCGACCGCATTTTCAGCATGCTGATGGGCGATGAAGTACCTCCGCGCCGCGAATTCATCGAGAAGAACGCGGTATACGCCAAGTTGGACGTGTGAACATTGTCTTATGCGGGACTGTCTTATGTCCTATGCGAAAGCCTCGGGAGATCCCGGGGCTTTTTGCATGTTGGGTTTAGTTGTCAGTTGTCAGCTGTCAGTTGTCAGGGGCGCTTTTGGCCAGCGGATGCGCTACATGCGCACGCGCTCGGCTTTTTGCCGAGTGCGTTCTACTCCGGGCCTCCCGGCCCGCCTCCACGTTGATGCATCCGGAACTTCAGTACTGGCCACAACGTGCGGAAACACGCGCCCAGCCTAACAATTGACAACGAACAACGATCAACTGTTCTTCACCGAAATAACCTCCGCTGCAATGCTCACCGCGATCTCCTCCGGGGTCTTGCTGTTTATCGGCAGCCCGATCGGAGTGCGGATCCGCGCAATTTCTTCCTCGGTGAATCCATCCTTCCGCATATCCGCCAAGAGCTTCCTGATCTTCTCCACGCTGCCCATCATGCCGAGGTATTTGAAGCGCTTCCGCACCAATTGCCGCACAAGGATGTCATCCGTGCGGTAGCCGAAGGAGACCAGGACGATGTATAACTCGGGATCATCGGCGATCACATTGCCGATGTTGGCGTAGTCCACCACGCTGCGGGCATGCGCCCATTGGTTCGCGGCCATGGTGTTCAGGTCTGCGCGATCGTCCATCAGGTGGACGTGGAAGCCGAGCTGGTCCATGGTGCGGCTCAAGGCCAAGCCCACGTGGCCCGCACCGAGGATGATGATGCGCGGCATGCTCCCGAGCCGCTCGCGGTACTGCCAATGTTCCGGGCCTTGCCTGTGCAGGACCTTTTCGTCGCTTGCTTGTGGAAGATCGCCGGTGCCGATGCCTTTGTGACTGAGCACGAGTCCGATGCTTCGGTTCTTTTGCAAGCTGTCCGTGATCTCTTGAACAAGCTTCTCTTGGCTTTTTCCCAGCGGGAAGAACGCCACGGTCTGTTCGCCGGAGCAGATCATGCCGGAACGGTCGGTGGGTTCTTCGGCACGGTGGATCTGGCGTTTGAGCATCGAAGATGTCCCGGCAGGGTCACTCGAAGAGGACCCTGCGGGGGCCAACCGAGCTCTGGCGAGCTCTACCAGCTTATGCTCCATGCTCCCCCCGCCAATGGAGCCGTACAACTCACCACCGGAGGTCACCAGCGCTTTGAAGCCTGCACGACCGGGGCTGCTGCCGATGCTTTCCACCACCACCAACAGCATGCAACGCTCCCCGCCTTCGAGGGCCGCCAGCGCATGCTGCCAAAGTTCAAGTTCCTTGTTCACGATAGGGCGTTCAAAGTACAGTGTTCCCGTGGTGTGCTGAAAAGTGCTGGAATGTACCAACTTCGCCAACTGTGACCCACTTGCTGAAATACTTCCTGATGTTCGCTGCGCTGCTCGGCACTGTCCCTGCTTTTTCGCAGGACATGATGGCGGACAGCACAGTGGTGGATACGGTGGCGACCGCTACCGCTGCGGCTCCTGTGGGAGCCGTTGTTCATGTGCCGACCTACATGGAAAAACTGGCGGCGGATCCGTATGTGCTGATCGTCGCGGCCATCGTCCTCCTGTTGTTCCTGCTATTCATCTGGTTCGGCCGCATGGTGAAGGACATCACGGACCAACTCACTGATCCCGGTATTTCCGCAGGCACTCGCTTCGATCTGGAGCAGGCTCGTTCCACCGAGATCGCTTCCCGACAGGCTGCGAAGTTCTTCGGCTTGTTGTTGTTCTTCGGCTATGCGGTATATGTCGCAGTGGCGGGCAGTGAGATGCAAGGCTACGTGATGCAGTGGCTCAACCTCTCCGTGCGCTGGATCCACGTCATCGCCGGCATCATGTGGATCGGCGCTTCCTTCTACTTCATCTTCCTGGAGAACAACCTGAACCGCACCGAGGGCCTGCGCGATGAGCTCGCCGGCAACCTCTGGGCCATCCACGGCGGCGGTTTTTATTACGTGGAGAAGTACAGTGTGGCGCCGAAGGTGATCCCCAAGCACCTGCACTGGTTCAAGTACGAGGCCTACTTCACGTGGCTTAGCGGCTTCTCATTGCTCTTCATCGTGTACTATTCCGACGCGAAAGCCTTCATGATCGACCCTTCCGTGGCTGCCCTCACGCCGGGGGTAGCGATCGGCATAGGCATCGGATCCATGCTGCTCGGCTGGCTGATCTACGACATGATGAGCAAGTCCAAGCTCGTGTTGCGGCAGGACCTCTTCGCGCTGGTTGGCATACTTGTGCTGGGCGTGCTCACCTACGTGCTCACGCATCTGCTCAGCGGGCGCGCGGCCTACATCCATGTGGGCGCATTGCTCGGAACGATCATGGTGGGCAACGTTTTCTTCACCATCATCCCCAGCCAAAAAGCCTTGGTGCGCGCCGCGAAAACAGGCCAACCGCTGGACGCATCTCTCGGCAAAAAGGCCGGACAGCGCAGCTTGCACAACAACTACATCACCCTGCCAGTGGTCTTCCTAATGCTCAGCAACCATTTCCCGAGCACCTTCGGCCACAGCGGCAACTGGCTGATCCTGATGGTGATCACCGTGGCCAGCATGGGCATCAAGCACTACTGGAACCTGCTGGACCGTGGTGTGAAGCGCACCTGGGTGCTGGTGGCGAGCATCAGCGCGCTGGTAGTGCTAAGCGCCGCGATCTCACCCGCCATGGAAGACACCGTGGATGTCGCCATCCCGGCCAGTTTCAGCGATGCCAACGCCATCATCCAACGCCGCTGCGTGCAATGCCACAGCGCCAACCCCACGGATGAAGTGAACCACGTGGCGCCCAACGGTGTGAAGTTCGATACCCCGCAGGAGATCAAGGCCATGGCCCCGAAGATCATGGAACGCGCCGTGCGCACCCACACCATGCCCCAAGGCAATAAGACCGGCATGACGGATGAAGAACGGACGGTGTTGAAGCGATGGATCCTACAAGGAGCGAAGACGGAGTAGGGACGATGCATGCATCGTCCAACGACAGATGAGCAAAACAGCGTTACATAGCACCCGGGTAGTGACACCAACCGGTATCATCGAAGCCACGCTGATCCTGGCCGATGGCAAGATCAAGGAAGTCCTGCCCGGTCGTGTAGAACAGGAAAACATCCCCTTCGAAAGTGTCGGCAACAACCTGATCATGCCCGGTGTGATCGACGCGCACGTCCACATCAACGAGCCGGGGCGCACGGAGTGGGAAGGCTTCGAGACCGCCACGAAAGCCGCTGCCGCCGGAGGCATCACCACCATGATCGAGATGCCGCTCAACGCCAGCCCCGTCACGACCACGGCCGCTGCGCTGAAGCTGAAGTTGGAAGCCGCCTCCCGAAATTCATCGGGAGGAAAACTGCACGTCAACTGCGGCTTCTACGGCGGTGTGATCCCCGGCAACATCGACGACCTCGACGAACTGCTCAACGCGGGCGTCTTCGGCATCAAGGCCTTCCTCACGCACTCCGGCATCGACGAGTTCCCGAACGTCACCGAGGCGGATCTGCGAAAGGCGTTGCCGATCCTGAAGAAGCATGATGCGACCTTGCTTGTGCATTGCGAGCTCGAGAGCCCAGTTGTCAGTTCTCCGTTGTCAGTTGTCAGGGCGGGCGGTCGGCAGCCCGACAACCGACAACTATCAACTGACAACTCCTACCAGCACTACTTGGCGTCCCGCCCACCAAAATGGGAAACTGACGCCATCACCCTCATGATCCGCCTAAGCGAGGAGTTCGATGTCCACGTCCACATCGTACATGTATCCGCTGCGGAAGCATTGCCGTTGATCCGCGGTGCCAAAAAGCGCGGACTACGCATCACCGCCGAGACCTGTCCGCACTACCTCGTCTTCTCCGCGGAAGAAATCCCTGACGGCGCCACGGAATACAAGTGCGCACCACCGATCCGCGAACGCGCCAACAACGAGCTGCTCTGGGAAGCGCTGAAGGACGGCACGCTGGACTTCGTGGCTTCTGACCACAGCCCCGCACCGCCGGAGATGAAGGAGCAGGCATCCGGCAATTTCATGAAGGCCTGGGGCGGCATCGCGGGCTTGCAGTTCGTGCTGCCTGCTTTCTGGACGGGGGCGAAAGAGCGCGGCTTTTCCTTGGAAGATGTTGCGCGGCTACTGTGCGAACACCCGGCGGATTTCCTAGGACTGAAGCAGAAGGGCCGTATTGCTCCCGGCTGCGATGCCGACCTTGTGGTTTGGGATCCGGAGGCGAGTATTGTGGTGAAGAAGGAGGATGTGCAGCACCAGCATAAGATCACGCCGTATGTGGGAAGGACGTTGTATGGAGTGGTTGACCAATCGATGCTGCTTGGTTGCAATGCCTTTCGATCAGGAGCTTTTGCCCGTCCTGAGGCAAGAACATTGAGAGCATGACGGTCTCCTTTAGAACGAAACGATTCGACACTTCCATAGAGCCGGATATTGGCTTCAATGGGAAGGACCTCGCACTTTGGCTTAGCGACGAGCTCAAGGGATGGGATGCCAGGGTATTTGAAGAAGATTGGGGTTGGGCTCTGATGGTCGAGCGAGCTGGTTCCCGTTTTCTAGTCGGTGTGTACGACTATGAAACGAATAATGAGAATGAACACGGAGCCAAATGGATCATTAGATGTTCAGAAGAAGTGCGGCTTTTGCGCCGACTATCCTTAGTGTTTGGTGGTGCCAAACCGGAACTGGACGTTGAGAGTGTGATGAAGGAGATTGGCCGAATCTTGAGATCCGACGGAGAGATACGCGACCTTGAGAACATTTTGGAACGATGAAAGAGCTGCAGTCCACAGCCCCCGCCTTCACCCACCTTATCAACCTCGCTGCTGAGCGCTTCGGGGCCAAGGTGCTGTGGTGTACCGATGATTTCTTCGCAGAGAAGGAGGGGAATATGCAGTCAGCACTGACAATCGGATGAACGTATGATTGGGCAGAGATCAATGTTGCTGACTTTGCTTGTTGTCTTCGCGATAGGCTGCTCCAGCGATGACAAGCTGACCGAAAACTACTGGATCTACGACGACCCCATCATAGTTGAAGGAAGACATGCGCTGATGTGCAAGCTTGGATGCGATGGTGATCCAGTAATCTCGAATGTAGCCGAGGTGCAATGGAATGACAAGGTGATCATGGTAACTACGAGAAGTGACAAGCACTATCTTATCTTAGCTAAGGGCGAAAGATTGAAGTGTTGTAACGGAGATTCTATACTCGGCCCAATGGATGATCAGCAGTTTCAAGAGCAGATTGGAAAAGGCGACTTTGGTGACGAGTTAAAAACTAAGAAGTATGATTGATACAGACCAACAAGCCCCCGCCTTCACCCACCTCATCAACCTCGCAGCCGAGCGCTTCGGAGCCAAGGTGCTGTGGTGTACCGATGATTTCTTCGCCGAGAAGGAGAACCTGATCAAACCGGAGAAGGCCATCTTCATCCCGGAAAAATTCACCGAGCGCGGCAAGTGGATGGACGGCTGGGAAAGCCGCCGCAAGCGCACCGAGGGGCACGACATCGCCGTCATCCAGCTCGGCGCGGCCGGCATCATCAAGGGATTCGATGTGGACACCTCGCACTTCCTGGGCAACCAACCGGAGTACTGCACCATCGAAGCGTGCTACGCACCTGATGGCGATTGGGAGAATGCCTCATGGGTCGAGGTGCTTGGCAAGACCATGCTGAAGCCGGGCAGTCAGCATTTTGTGGATGCCAACCCGCAACCCGCAACCCGTCAACTCGCAACCCATGTTAGGCTCCACATCCATCCCGACGGAGGAGTAGCAAGGCTCCGAGTCTACGGCGAAGTACAACGGGATTGGAAAACGGTGAAGCCGGATGAGCTGGTGGACCTCGCATCCGCCCAGAACGGCGCCCTCGCCGTCCAGTGCAACGACATGTTCTTCAGCCACATGAACAACCTGCTGATGCCCGGCCGTGGCGTGAATATGGGCGATGGCTGGGAGACCAAGCGCAACCGAACGCCCAACAACTGCGATTGGGTGATCGTACGCCTCGCGCACAAGGGCATCCTGAAGAAAGCACTGATCGACACTGCCCACTTCAAGGGCAACTACCCGGACAGTTTCACCCTGGAAGGTTGTTCCATCAAAACTACTGCAGCGTCGACCAACCGGGTCGACCCGCAAGCTGAAGCTGCGGGACTAGCCAATGCCAAGTGGAGCACCCTGATCGAGCGCACCAAGCTGCAGGCCCACCATGAGCATCAGTACGAAAAGGAGCTGGTTTGCAAGGAACCCGTGTCGCACGTACGTTTGAATATCTTTCCCGACGGTGGTGTGAGCAGGATCCGGCTGTGGGGGACCATCATGGATTGAACCGCAACGACGCTACGACACAACGGGAACGCCACGAGATACAAGCGTTTATGATCACTATGTTAGCGACGCAACAGGAACATCACAGAATTCGAATGCGTGGGGAGCACGATCATCAGTATTTTGGAATTGGAACTTCGACGTTCCGATCGAACCTTTCAGACATTGGACATTCGCGGCGCGGTTGCGTTGTTGCGGTAGTATTTCCTCTTACGTTGCGCATTCGTTGCGTCGCCGCGTCGTTGCGGTTAGCTTTTTTCCGATGAACATCGACCAACTGAACCGTCTCTCCGAAGCCGATGCCACCACGGCTTTCGAGCAATGCTGTGGCAGCGCCGAATGGGTGGAGCGCATGGTGTATTCCCGACCTTTCGATAGCCTCGGCGAAGTGCTGGAGACCAGCGATACCATCTGGGAGGAATGCGACGTGGACGACTACGAGGAGGCCTTCAGCCACCACCCGAGGATCGGGGATATTGAGAGCCTCTCGAAGAAGTACGCAAACACAAAGACCTGGGCGGTCGGTGAGCAAAAGGGCATGGAAAGTGCCGACCGTGCCGTGATCGAAAAGCTCGCCCAGGGCAATGCCGCCTACGAGGAGAAGTACGGTTACATCTTCATTGTGAACGCCACGGGAAAGAGCGCTGCCGAAATGCTCGCACTACTGGAAGCCCGCATGAAGAACGACCCGAAGGATGAGATCCACATCGCGGCAGGAGAGCAGAACAAGATCACGAAGCTGCGGTTGAAGAAGTTGCTGGCGTGAAATGCAATGGACCGCAACGACGCTACGACGCAACGGGAACGCCACGGAATGCATGAAAATGAAATCGCCGAGGGTGTTGTCGAGGCGGCATTCCGTGTGCATCGCTGGTTCGGACCAGGGTTACTGGAGAGTGCCTATGAAGCCTGTTTAGCGCATGAGTTGATCGATATGGGCTTCACGGTTGAGCAGCAGGTGCCTCTGCCATTGGTTTATCGCAATGTGCGACTGGATGTTGGGTACAGGCTGGATATTTGGATAGACCGGAAACTCATCGTGGAGGTGAAGGCAGTCGACGGACTTCACCCTGTGCATATGGCACAGATGCTGACCTACCTGAAGTTGACGGATTGCAGGTTGGGTTTACTTCTCAACTTCCACACCGCTCTGCTGAAGGATGGTATCCAACGGGTAGCAAATAAATTGGTTGAATTCAACAAGTGAGAAGTCCCAAGAACGTTGCGCATTCGTTGCGTCGCCGCGTCGTTGCGGTTAAAATACTGAGCTGATGTCCACCATCTCCACCCACATCCTCGACACCGCCCGCGGCAAGCCTGCTCGTGGCATCCGGATCACCCTGCAACGCTCCACGGCTGCGCATGAATGGGAGGATATCGCCATGGGCAGCACCAATGCAGATGGTCGCGTACCGGATCTTCTTCCCAAGGACACCAAGCTCGCCGAAGGCATTTATCGCATCCGCTTCGATGTCTCCGCCTACTTCAGCGAGCACAGGACCAAGAGCTTCTACCCCTACATCGAGGTGGTGTTTGAATTGGCCGCTGATGGGCACTACCACGTGCCTCTGCTATTGAGCCCGTGGGGGTATTCGACCTATCGGGGGAGTTGAAAAGGCAAAAGGAGGGGTACAATTTGTACACTCCCTTTGCGCTTGAAAAATGGGGGGTGGCAATTTGCACCCACCCTTGGGTTCAAACGCAGGGGTGACAGGAGATTCTTTAGATTTAATGAGTGAAACCGTTGAGGAGATCCAGTAGTTCCTTCTGGGTCAAACTTCCTTGATCGGACTTGTCGTAGATGGTGAGTAGGTAGACCTTGCTCTTGACCTACCGCACGTAGGTGATCACACGTGAACCACCTGACTTGCCACCGGCTTTTGAACGGATGGCCAGCCGGATCTTGTAACAGTCCTTCCCTAATGGCGTGCCTTGGTTGGGTTGTTCTTCCAAAGATGTGATGAGGTCCAGTACATCTTCCTCTAACGAGCGATGCCGTTTAGCCAATTGCTTGTAGCGGCGTTTGAAGAAGGCCGTAACGACGACCTCAGCCATGCTTCAGAAAGTCGCGAGCACCTTGTAGCTTCTTCTCGCCGCGCTCGTCGGCCTTGGCCTCCAGCAGCGCTTCAACCAGTTCGTTGGCGAAGGCCACTTTTCGTCCGTCACGGATCACGCTGGTCACTTTAACGAAGTCCAACTCGGCCAGCAGGTCCATGAGCAGGCGGCGCTTCCGCGAGTTCTTGAGTTGAAGGACGATCTGTTCCATTGCAGTGCTAAGTTAGTAAGACAAGAGCATACGATGGGTTCGCTGTGAAATAAGCCGGTGTCGTTGAGTTTGGTTTGCAGCGCACTTCCTTGCGCTGAAAGATGGCGATGCCACCTTCGTCCTTGGTGTTTTCCTTGGGCATGAGCTTGTACTTACTTTGACGGCGAATGCGTCATAGGGCGATTAGCAATTTAGTGGACGATGGACACTACCATGTGCCGCTTTATTTGAGTCCGTGGGACTATTTGACCTATCGGGGGAGTTGAGGCTGCGTACTATTTCAAGCGTTCACTGAATTCCCTTGGAGTGATCACTTCGGTCGGACCTTGTTTTAGCATGACCAACAAGTCTTTATCTCCGGTTACGAGGAAATCTACTTTTCCTTTCTTGCAAAGTGCGAGCAAGAAGTCGTTCTTCGGGTCCCGACATATAGCGGGACATGGAGGTTGTATTTCAACGGCCAAGGCGGATGCCTCGATCACGAAGAGCAACTCGCTCAGCACTGCGGACGTGAACTACTTGCGGAATTTCGGGTCCATTGCCGTCATTTCGAGTTCCTGGATCAACTGTTGAGAAACAACCAATTGAACGTTGCCCTGAACAATGACATCGAACAGCGCACGCAATCGCTTTCCGATGAGGAAGCTGATGAAAACGTTGGTGTCAACGACGACCCGGACCGGCTTGCGTTTCGCCATGGATCTTGGCACGTACCTTTTCGGTAGTGGTGCGGATGGTGCGCTCGTCGATCTTCGCTCCTTTCAACTTTTCCAAGACAGCACCGAGCCTGACAGCCACGCCTCATCGTTCCAACTTGGCCGCCAGCTTGCGGCAGTCGTCCACCGAGAGCTGATCGACAAGATCAAGTAACTGATCTATCGTCAGGCTGACTTTTGCTGTGGTGTCGAATGACATGGTTGGTGTTGTATAGTTCAAAGGTAATGGATCCGGGTTCAAGCAGTCATGTGATCAGCCAAAGGTCAAATTCCGTTCTCCCATGAAGACCACTGCGGGCGAATGGCCTAGGGCTAACGGCAAACTCGTCAAGCAGCGTACGGTTAATGCTAATTTCAACCGCTAACTCCGATCTTCACGCCCTATTCCATTTTCCAGCGTATGAACACCAGCATCAAGGCCAAGGACAGGTCCCGCATCCTCGCCACCCTCGGCAAGGCCAACAAGGCGTTCCAGGCGATCTATCCCGGCGACCGGCCCGACCGCCAGCCCGTGCATACCGTGTATGGCGGCGCCGACCTCTTCACTGCGGAGACCGCGCAGAAGATGGCCAACGCCGCGCTGAAAACGTTGACGGAGAACGCCGCCGATTTCACCGAGTTCGCGCGTGCGCTGGAGCTGCCCGGTTTTGAAAAGCTGCCCAAGAAAGCAGCCGACATCGCCAAGCTGGTGAAGCGTTTCGACAAGCTCTCACCCGCCAAGCGCAAGGACGAAACGGGTTGGTTGGCCTATGCCACCTACAACAAGGTGATCCACAAGCTGCGCACCGAAGCGCTGGAGGATTTCCGCATCGATTTCGAGGATGGTTTCGGGAACCGCAGCTGGGAGGAGGAGGATGCCACCGCCGAAAAGGCCGCGCTGGAAGTGGCAAAGGGCATGAAGGCGAAGTCGCTGCCGCCCTTCATCGGCATCCGCATCAAGCCCTTCACCGAGGACCTGAAGGAACGCGGCGCGCGCACGCTGGACATCTTCCTCACCACGCTCGCCAGCAAGACCAATGGCAAGCTGCCCGACAATTTCGTGGTGATGCTGCCCAAGGTTTCCATCCCGGAGCAGGTCACCGCGCTGGTGCAGCTTTTCGAAGCGATCGAGGCCAGCACCAAGATCCCCAAGGGCGCGCTGAAAATGGAGATGATGGTGGAGACCACGCAGTCCGTGATCGCCGCCGACGGCACCAATCCGCTGCGCAAATACGTGCTCGCCAGCAAGGGCCGCATGATCGCCACGGCCTTCGGCACATACGACTACACGGCCGCCAACAACATCACCGCGAAGTACCAGGACATGGGCCACGCCGTCTGCGATTTCGCGCACATGATGATGAAGGTCGCGCTCGGCGCTACCGGCATCTGGCTCAGCGATGGCGCCACCAACGTGATGCCCATCGGCCCACATCGCGGCAAAAAGCTTACACCAAAGCAACGTGCTGAAAACAAGGCCGTGGTCCACCGCAACTGGAAGAAGGCGTACGACCACACGCGCCACTCGCTCTGGAAAGGCCTCTACCAAGGCTGGGACCTCAACCCCGCACAATTCCCCATGCGCTACGCCGCCGTCTACAGCTTCTTCCTGGAGAGCTACGACGATGCCGCCGCGCGCCTCAAGGCCTTCGTGGAACGCGCCGCCCGCGCCACGCTCACCAGCGATGTCTTCGACGATGCCGCGACCGGCCAGGGCCTGCTCAACTATTTCTTGGGCGGCCTCAACTGCGGCGCCATCAGCGAGCAGGAGGCGCTGGCCACGGGGCTGTCGTTGGCTGAGATCCGGACGCGGTCTTTCTTGAAGATCTTGGAGGGGCGGAGGGGACGGTAAGGTCGATGCATGCATCGTCCTTACCCGACGTAGAGCACACATGTCCTCATCCTACGGCCACCGACGATCCATCCGCCTCCGCGGGTACGACTACACGCGAGTAGGGGCCTACTTTATCACGATACTTACACATCAGCGAGAGCACACAGGCTGTGCAGCATCTCCGCAGGTCCTCAGGGCGAAGCGTACGTCTCGCTGACAGACATAGGCATGATCGCACAGCGTTGCTGGGATGAAATACCAGCACACTTCCCGCATTTGGAGATCGACACGTTCCAGATCATGCCGGATCATCTGCACGGCATCATCATCATCGCATCGCCACCTCCACCTCCGGATCCTGATGAGGAGCGCCGCTACGGCACGCATCTGGATGGCCGACTGATGCCCACAGGTCGCGTCCCCGGCTCAGTTGGTGCCGTAGTCTCCTCCTACAAGAGCGCAGTAACCCGCCTGGCCAACATCGCAGATGGTACCCCGGGCTCCAGTCGCTGGCACCGAGGCTACTACGAGGTCATCATCAGGCATCCCGCGCAGCACCACCGCATATCGGACTACATCGAACGCAACCCCGCTGAGTGGCTGCGCCAGCAGCGTGGTACGCGGTGTCCGCAGGGCGTCCGTGCGTCTTTGCACTTGTGCGCTTGCCTACTCAAAGCCGGCCTACAAAAACACAGCGAACCAACCTCCCCGTACAACCCCATCAACACCTTCTCCGGTGGGAACGTCGCGTCAGCCTACAGCTGGAATTCAAGAATGTGCACGCAATCATCACTTATTCAGGTATTCTTTACGGAAAGCCAAGGGTTTGATGATCGCGGCCTTGCCGTGCTTCTTCAAGATCAGTAGGTCCATGTCCCCAGTGATCAGAATGTCCGCCTTGCCGGTTTTTGCAAGCGCTAGCAAGTAGTCATCCTTTGAATCCCGGCATATCGGAGGAAACGGAGGGTCTGCATCAACATGCTCGGAAAGCCCGATCAACCGTCGTTGCGCACGAGCAGCTTCTTCTTTGGTGAAATACTTCCGCATCCGCAGCCGGGCTGTCACGTGTTGGAATTCATCCAGCAGGGTATTCGATACAAGTACCGTGAATTTCTGCTTGTTGAAGAGGCCGCGCACAAAACCCGTATCCGCGCTGATGAGCTCACTCACGAGCACATTCACGTCAACGACGACCCGCGTGCGCTTTCTGGCGGGCATGGACCTGGGTTCGTTCTTCCTCCACGATCGCGGAAACCGCTTTTGCACTCAACTTCACCTTGCTGAAGATCGTGACCAAGTCGTCGATCGCTTCGTTGCGCTCTTTCTCCTGCATGCGCTGGGCCACCTTCAGTTTGTCAGCGGTGGAGAGTTGGTCAACGATCTCCAATACCTGGTCCAAGGTGAGCGATACTGATGGTTTGTTCGTGAACGACATGGTTCTTCAAAGATAGGATGGAACGCTGACGACGGGGATGGTTATGATCAGCGCGGATCTGAGTTTCGTTTGACGGCCTTTATCTGCGTCGATCCGCTCGATCTGCGTTATCAGCGTTCTATTCCCCGTACAACCCCATCAACACCTTCTCCGGTGTGAACGGCGCATCATACTTCGGCACGTACTTCGGGTTGAACGCCAGCACCGCGTTCTCGATCGCGAAGTACACCCCGATGCCGTACATCAACGGTGGTTCGCCCGTGGCCTTGCCGCGACGGATCGCCATCGGGTGGCCGTCGGTCGGTAAAGACTCTATGCGGAGCTCTTTGGGAACACTGTGGATGTCCGGGATCTTATAGGTGCTCAGCGCGTTGCTCAGCAAGCGGCCCTTGTCGTTATAGACGATCTCCTCCATCGTCATCCAGCCCAGGCCCTGCACCACGCCACCTTCGATCTGGCCGATGTCCACCGCGTCGTTGATGCGCTTGCCGAAGTCGTGGACGAGCTTCACCGCGTCCACCACGTAGGTGCCACGGATGCAGTCCACCGTGACCATCACGGCCGCTGTGCCATACACGTGGTACGAGAACGGATGACCCTTCTCTTTCGCCTTGTCGAAGTGGATCTCCGGCGTGGCGTAGTGACCGCTCTCGCTCAGGTTCACGCGGTCCCAGCGGCAGGCGAAGACCAGCTTGTCCCAGTCCAATTCGGTGGCTTGGCCGTTATTCAGCACAGCTTCATTCTCGATGGTGATCGCTTCCGGTGAGCACTTCAGCATGCGCGAAGCTTTCTCCTTGATGCGCTCCAAAATGGCGTTGCAGGCGATCTCCAGTGCCTTGCCGTTGAGGTCGGCCGTTGCGCTGGCCGCGCTGGGGCTGGTGTTCGCCACGCGCGTGGTGTTGGTGCTTTCGATCTTGATGCGCTCCACGCCGATCCCGAACGTGGCCGCGGCCACCTGCACCATTTTGGTGTTGAGGCCTTGGCCCATTTCCACGCCGCCGGTGCTCACGCCCACGCTGCCGTCCTGGTACACATGCACCAAGGCGCGCGCATTGTTCATCGGCGTGTTGGTGAAGGAGATCCCGAAGATGATCGGCATGATCGCCATGCCTTTTTTGTGCGTCGTGCTCTTTGCGTTGAACGCATCGATCTCCGCCTGCTGCTTATCGAAGTCGAAGGTCTTGTCGGCCAGCTCCCAGGTTTCATCCGCCAGCACGCGGTCGGCGATCTGGCCGTAGGGGAACTCGCTTCCTTCCTTCAGCAGGTTGCGCTTTTGGATCTCCCGTGCGCTCACGCCGAGTTCCTGCGCGGCTTTCGCGATGGCGGCCTCGATCACGAACATGCCCTGTGGCCCGCCGAAACCGCGGAAGGCCGTGTTGGGCGGGAGGTGCGTGCGGCAGCAATAGGCCGTCACGTCCACGTTCGGGATGAAGTAGCTATTGGTGGCGTGGAAGAGCGTGCGCTCCATCACTGCGGGGGAGAGGTCCGCGGAGGCGCCGGCGTTCTGGTGGAAAGTGGCTTCGTAGGCCACGATCTTCAGGTCCTTGTCGAAACCGATCTTGAAGTCGCTGCTGTACGGATGCCGCTTGCCGGTCATGCGCATGTCGTCCATGCGATGCATGCTGAATTTCACGGGCCTCTTCAACACGAACGCGGCCAAGCCCACCAAGGCCGCCCATGCGGAAGCCTGGTCCTCCTTTCCGCCAAAGCCGCCGCCCAAGCGCGTGACGTCCACTTCCACCTTGTGCATCGGAATGCCCAGCACGCGCGCCACTGCAATTTGCACAGCATTGGGTCCTTGCGTGCTGCTGCTTACGCGAAGGCTGCCGTGCTCGGTGAGGCGGGCATACGCGCCCTGTGTTTCGATGTAAAGATGTTCCTGCCCGTTGGTGTCGGCGCGACCTTCGAAGACGTGTGCACATGCATCCCAAGCCTTGCTGGTGTCGCCCATTCGGAAGCGGCGCGGCGGGATGATGAGTTCGCCTTTCTCGCGTGCTTCGCGGGGATCGGTGATCACGGGAAGCTCTTCCAACTCCACGCTGATGAGCTTCCGTGCCTGACGTGCCACATCCTCCGAGGTCGCGACGATCAACGCCATCGGCATGCCCAAGAAGTGGATCTCGTTCTCCACCAAGAGCGGTTCATCCGCAATGACACTGCCGATCTGGTTCTCGCCGGGAATGTCCTTGTACGTGAGGATCCGCACCACGCCTGGAACTGCCGACGCCTTTGAAATATCGAGCTTTTTGACGTGCGCGTGGGCCGAGGGCGCATCATACGGAAGCGCGTACAGCGTGCCTTGTTCCACGGCAATATCATCCAAATAGATCGATCGCCCGGTGACGTGGAACGCGCTGTCCACGTTCTTCATGCCGGCCGTGGAACTGCCATCGGCACTGGGTTTCACCGGTGCGGACTCCATGTTGGGGATCGCGCTGGACGTACCTTTTCTGTTGCTCGCTTTCATACCAGTTCCTTCAATTTGAAACGCTCCGGGAACAGCTCCATGAAATGGGCGAAGAGCAGTTGCCGCAGCAGCAAGCGCTTATAATCTGCCGAGCCGCGCGCATCGCTGATCGGCGCGATCTCGTCGTTCATCACGGCCACGGCGTTCCGTACGGTTTCCGGTGTGGCTTCTTTTCCCACGAGGAAGACCGCGGTGTTCGCGAGGAACTTCGGCACGGGCGCCACGCCACCAGCGCTTATGAACGCTTCGCGAATGGTGCTGCCTCCCGCAGAATTGCGGGACATCTCCAAACGGATCGCAGTGTTCACGCTGGCGATGTCCAGATAGGTGCGCTTGCTCACTTTCTCGAAGTTGAAGCGCGTGTTCTTCGTCGGTAGTTTGAAGCGCACTTTGGTGAGTATCTCCTCCGGCGATCTATCGAGATCCTTGTAGCCTTTGTAGAGGTCCTTCAACTTCATCTGGCGCTCTTCGCCGGATGATGCACGCAGCGTGATCGTACTGTCCAGCGCGATGAAGAACGCTGTGAGGTCGCCGATGGGGGAGGCGTTCACGAAGTTGCCGGCCAGCGTGCCCATGTTGCGGATCGGCGTGGAGCTCACGAGCAGCAGGTGCTTTTCCAGGTTCGGGAAATGCGAATGCAATTCCTTTGATACCAGCAGGTCGTTCGCAACGGTGGCCCCACCGATGGTGCATTCATCACCCTCGATGCGGATACCCTTCAAGCTTTCGTCGTTGAACACCGTGCGGATCGGTGCTTGGTGCATGGTGTCGTGTTTCTGCACGTAGAGGTCGGTGCCGCCGGCCAACGGCGGCATGGGCGATGCATGCATCGCCCCGCTGGCGACTACCGCACCCAGGGGCTGGATGCTCCGTATCCGTTCTTCAATATCCGAGAAGTACTCCGGCACAAAGCCGTTCTTCACGCTCCACGCCACAGGATCTTTCAGATCTTTTTTTGCGAGTCCCCGCGCAACATCGGCAGCAGCGCGCTCGATGCTTTTGTAGCCCGTACACCGGCAGATGTTCCCGTCGATGGAGCGCACGGCAAGCTCGGTTGTAACATCTTCCCGCGAAAGGCAACAAGCGCTCAACGACACCACGAAGCCCGGCGTACAGATGCCGCATTGCGTGGCGCCTTGGTTCACCAGGGCTTGTTGCACCATGCTGAGATCCTCTACGCCAGCGCCATGTTCCAAGGGATCGGTGAGACCCTCAACTGTTACGATGTGCTTTCCATGGATGTTTGCCAAGGCCAACAGGCACGAGGTCATGGAGCGGTAGTCCATGCGGTCGTTCTTCAGCTCGCCGACAAGCACGGTGCAAGCTCCGCAATCGCCTTCGCGACAGCCGATCTTGGTGCCGGGTAAATGTTCGTGGTATCGGATCACGTCCAACAACGTGGTGCCGGGTTCGGCGTTGCTGCGGATCGTGCGGTCGTTCAATATGAACTCGGTCATCGGTGGATCAGGTCGTGTATTGAACCCGCAAGTTACTGCGTACGTGCAGGGAGTTCAGGGGAAGTCGATGCAAGCAAATGAAGAGCATCCGGATAGCCGGTTGTACTTGGCCACCTATCGCACCACCGTTACATGCCCTTTCAATTCGTAAGGTTCGATGCTGTAACGCGAATAGGCGATCACTGTCCAGATGTACACATCGTTCTTTACGGCAGTGCCGTTGTGGTTGCCGTCCCAGCTGTCGCCGGGGTCAGTGGTATCGAAGATCTTTTCGCCCCAGCGATTGAAGATCATCAGATGGAAACCGTTCGAGGAAAGGCCCGAACCCTGCACTTGGAATACATCGTTCCGGCCATCACCATCGGGGGTGAATGCATTGGGTACAAAGATCCCGGGAAGCTCCAGCACCGGCAGTGGTACACAGTAGATGTCCGGGCATCCGTTGTCGGTCATCGCCGTGAGGCATATCTCATATACCTCCGCGGAACCCATCGGGAATGTGTGGGCAGGGTTGATCTCGGTACTGGTAGTGCCGTCCCCGAAGTCCCAGAGAAATTGGGTGGCGTTCGCGCTGGATGTATTGTTGAATGCCGCCGTCGGGTCATTGATGAACAGGCTGTCCGGATGCACGGAGAATCCGGCTCTTACAGGTTCCGGGCTGCCGACGATGGCCGTGCCGGTGGCGCTACAACCATTCGCATTGAGCATGGTCACCGTGTAGGCTCCCGGGCAGATGCCGGTGAACAGATCGGCATTCTGGAACGTGGTTCCATTGTCAATGCTGAAATCGGTTCCTTCCGGATCAGTGACCAGTATGGTGCCGTCGCAGCTACCGGGGCACAAGGCATCCGTGGAAGTGATCAGGTCGATCGCGAGCGGCACGGGTTCTGTGATGGTGAAAGGGATGGATCCCGAGCAGCCATTGGTGTCCAATGCGGTCATGATATAACTGCCCGCGCAGAAACCGATGTTCCAAGGCGTGCCCCCTCCAGGTCCGGCCGACCACTGGTATTGATATCCGCTGCCGATCACATTCCCGCCAGCGGCAGTGGCGGTCGCGGTGCCATCACAGGATCCATGGCACAAGGTTTCCGTGGTTTCCACGGTGGGCACGATCTCGTCCGTGAAGGTGATCCGGACCGTGTCCGAATTGGCGCAACCTTCCGCACTTACCGTGCTCCAGATGAAAGAGTACGCCCCTCCGAAGTTCGCGGATACTGTGGTGAAAGCCGAGTCGGGTTCATCGACTGTTGTTCCGGCAGGTGAGGTCCAATGCCCACTACTCCATGTGCCTGTGGCATTTAGAATGTCGCCCAAGTTGCAGCTCACCGCATCATTGCCGGCATCCGGTGCGGGGACCAGGAAGATATTCACCGTGGAGGTGGAATTGTCGTTAGGGCAGGGGGCTGTGCCGAGAACGGTGTACGTGTATGCGCCTTGCGGATCAGTGGCCGGGTCGAACTGGTTGCCATGCGCCACACCGCTTGGTGCGGTCCACGTTCCACCTGGGTCCGGCGATCCACCGAGTGATGCGAAAAGGTCCACGGGCTCCGCTTCCGGACAAACGCTGATCGTCCCGTCCGTTCCGGCATCCGGTAGTTGGTTCAATGTGATCGAGACGTGGGCGATGGCATTCGGACAAGGGGGCGTTCCGCTCACGGTGTAGGTGTACGTTCCCGCAGCGTCCGATGCCGGATAGAACGCGGAGCTACTGGGGCCTCCCGGACCGGTCCATGTACCGCCTTCATCCGGGGAGCCGCCTAACTGTTCGATCAAACTTATCGCTGCATTGCTCGAGCAAAGCGTGATGCTGCTGTCCGTGCCGGCGTTGACCGCAGGCGTCACATCAACCAGGATTTGCGCCGTGTCGTTCACGCAAGGGAAGGGCACGTTGATCACGTAGGTATACGGCCCCGGGGCGTTTGCCAAAGCATCGAACGTGCCACTGAAGGTGGTGCCGTCCGGTGCCAACCAATCACCGCCCGTGTCCGGGCTGTCCTGCAGGAGCGTGAACAAGACCGTCGCATCCGCGGAAGAACAGAGGGCGATGGAACCGTCACCGCCAGCGTTCGCATCCGTGACCACGTTCACGGTGATCACTGCCGATACCGAGGGACAAGGTGCGATCCCTGCGATGGTGTACGTGTAGTTACCTGCGGGTGATGTGCCGGGTATGAAGGTCCCGTTGAACGATCCGTTCGAGGGTCCGGTCCAGCTACCACCGGGATCTGCTCCGCCCAGCACGGGGAAGAGTTCCACGGAATTTCCTGATGCACAAAGATTCAAGATGTCATCTTCACCCGGGTTCGGTTCCGTCACTACACTTACGCTCACGACAGCCACATCAGCTGGGCATGGTGAAGTACCGGCCACCGTGTACGTATAGTCACCGGCGTTCATCGTTGCCGGGTCGAAGGAGCCACCGCTGATCGCACTAGGTCCGCTCCATGTTCCACTGGCATCGGGACTTCCTCCCAACACTGCGAAGAGATCGGTCGCCGGACTGCTGATGCAGAGCGTGAGCGAACCATAGGTACCGGCGTTAGGCGGGGCCTGCACGGCCACAGTGACTGTGCTGGATACGTTCATACACGGCGGGGGTACAGTGATGGTGTAGGTGTACACGCCCGCGCTCATGGTCGCGGGGTCGAACTGTCCTCCGGTCACAGCACTGGGCCCGCTCCATGCGCCACCGGCATCCGGCGTTCCGCCAAGCTGTGCAAAGAGATCTATCACAGCATCCGAGCTACAGAGGGTGATGCTTCCCGGAGTTCCTGCATCGGGCGTGGCCACTACGGAAACGGACACTGTCGCTTGATCCGCCGGACACGGCGAAATTCCGGTAACGGTGTAGGTGTAGTCACCGGCGTTCATCGTTGCCGGGTTGAAGGAACCTCCGGTGATCGCGCTTTGTCCGCTCCATGTTCCACCTACATCAGGACTTCCTCCCAGGACGGCGAAGAGATCGGTTGCGGGGCTACTGATGCAGAGCGTGAGCGCCGAACTATCCCCAGCGTCCGCAGGCTGCACCAAGTTGATGGTGACCGTTGAACTCACACTTGAACAAGGCGGTGGAACAGCGATAGTATATGTGTAGACACCGGCAAGCATGGTTGCGGGGTCGAACTGTCCACCGAACACGGCACTGGGTCCGGTCCAGGACCCACCTGGATCCGGTGTCCCACCCAGCTCGTCGAAGAGATCGAAGCTGGCATCGGAAGCACAACGGGTCGAGGTGGTGGGTGTTCCCGGGTCCGGATTTGTAACCACGTTCACGGTCACCACGGCACTGGAGGACGGGCAAGGGGCGGTTCCGGTCACCGTGTAGGTGTAGTCGCCGATCGCCATGGTTGCGGGATCGAACTGGCCAGCGACAACGGGGCTCGGGCCGCTCCATGTTCCTCCCGCATCAGGCGAGCCGTTCAGTTCCGGGAACAAGGCGATCGCCGGACTTGAAATGCACAACGCGATCGATCCATCCGTCCCGGCGTTCGGTTGCGCATTGATGGTGACGTTCACCGTCGCGGTCTCCACAGGACATGGTGCCGTCCCGGTCACGGTGTAGATGTACGCTCCCGCGCTCATCGTCGCGGGATCGATCATGCCTCCGGTCACCGCACTTGGGCCGCTCCACGTTCCGCCCGCATCCGGTGCTCCGCCAAGTTGATCGAATAGATCCACAGCAGCATCGGAGCTACAGAGCGCGATACTTCCATCGGTCCCTGCGTTTGGCGGCGTGTTGATCGTAACGGTGACGGTGGCACTGGCATCCGCGCAAGGTGCGTTACCGACAACAGAGTAGATGTACGCACCGGCGCTCATGGTCGCTGGGTCGATCATGCCTCCGGTCACCGCGCTGGGCCCGGTCCAGGTTCCACCGACATCCGGCGTACCGCCCAATGCTGCAAAGAGGTCCGCAACCGCATCGGAACTACAAAGGGTGATCGCACCATCGTTTCCGGGATCGGGCGGCGTGTTGATGGTGACGTTCACCGTCGCGGTCTCCACAGGGCACGGTGCCGCACCGGTCACGGTGTAGATGAAGGCTCCCGCGCTCATCGTCGCGGGATCGATCATGCCTCCGGTCACCGCGCTTGGGCCGCTCCAAGTTCCGCTTGCATCGGGTGTTCCGCCGAGCTGATCGAATAGATCCACAGCAGCATCGGAGCTACAGAGCGCGATGCTTCCATCGGTCCCTGCGTTTGGCGGCGTGTTGATCGTAACGGTGACGGTGGAGGTGGCATCCGCGCAAGGCGCGTTACCGACAACAGTGTAGATGTACGCCCCGGCGCTCATGGTCGCTGGGTCGATCATGCCTCCGGTCACCGCGCTGGGCCCGGTCCAGGTTCCACCGGCATCCGGCGTACCGCCCAATGCTGCAAAGAGGTCCGCAACCGCATCGGAACTACAAAGGGTGATCGCACCATCGGTTCCGGGATCGGGCGGCGTGTTGATGGTGACGTTCACCGTCGCGGTCTCAACAGGGCACGGTGCCGTCCCGGTCACGGTGTAGATGTACGCTCCCGCGCTCATCGTCGCGGGATCGATCATGCCTCCGGTCACCGCGCTTGGGCCGCTCCAAGTTCCACCTGCATCGGGTGTTCCGCCAAGCTGATCGAATAGATCCACAGCAGCATCGGAGCTACAGAGCGCGATGCTTCCATCGGTCCCTGCGTTTGGCGGCGTGTTGATCGTAACGGTGACGGTGGAGGTGGACGTTGAATTCCCACAGGCCCCGGTACCACTGACCGTGTACGTGTAGATCCCGCTGGGATCGGTGCCTGGCGTGAAGGTGTCGCCGTGGGATGCTGCCCCGGGATCCGTCCATGTTCCCCCGGAAACCGGGGTTCCACCGAGCTCACTGAACAAGCTGAACGTGGAGGCAGTGGAGCAAAGGGTGATCGCTCCGTCAGTTCCGGCATCAACGGGGTCGTCCACCGTGATCGTCACACAATCAGTTACTGGGCAATCGGGATGTCCTTGCTGATAGACAGTGACACAGTACTCCGTAGTGGTGGATACCGTGGCCACGGGATCGGCAATGGAAGCATTGGAAAGTCCCGCCGCTGGGCTCCAGCTATATATCAGGCCACCATTCGGACAAATAGCGGTGCCGGTCCAGACGATCCCGTTTGAAGGGTTGGAAGCCGTGTACACGGTTACTCCAGCACTGCTCACCAAGGCGAAGGATTGTTCGAATGCGAATAACCCAATGCCTTGATATTCCAATACAATGATGGAACCTGCCGAAACCGTGATCGGGGTACTGCCGGCGCTTCCGCCTAGCAAGGTCCAGCTGGTGCTTACACCATCCACGCTAATGGTCACATAGGATTGGCCGGTCCAGCCGTCACCATAGCTATCATACAACCATAGCGTGTAATCGCAATCGGTGGCAAGGCCACCACTGCTGATCGTGGCATTCAGTTGCACCGGTGTGCCACACGTGGAAATATCCGCACCAGCATCCAGGTCCAGATCCGGCACAATGGTCACCATTACCGTGGTATCATAGGTGCAGCCGAAGTCGTCGATCACGGTGTACACAAATGGATGGTCACCCACTGCAAGGCCTGAAACGCAGATCTGATCGCAATCACTCGAGGTTGTTACAATATCAGAACCGGACCAAGAGGAACTATCGCAGCCGGCGCCATAGACCGGGGTGAATTCCAGTAGGTCCGGATAAAGGGAAGGATCGAAATCCAATCCCCAATCACAGATAAAACCGTTGTCTGAAGCCCACATGTCGCACACTTGGAAGGTCCATGTGCCGTTCAATTGAGAACCCAACAAGCCGGACAGCGGGTTCAGACTTTCGTATGTGCCACTGGTCAAAGTGCCTCCCGCATTGTCCTCCCAGGTGCCATTGGTGGCGGTAGGGCTCCAGCAATAATTCCAACAGGTCCCTTGTGCATTGGGTGTGGCGTCATTGTCGATCGGTACACCCAAGAAGGTGCCACCACCGCCTTGTTGGTGCAACACCACTGTTTGGCCGGTGGGACTGATAATGCTGATGATGATATCCCCCATGAAGGAGTGTTCCATGCTCACGCAGATTCCCAGCAGCTGGTTCACAGAAGTGAGGGTCTGTCCAGGGGCGAACTGAGAAAAATCGAGGGTGCTGCTGAAACAGGAACCCACATTATCAGGAAGGAATACCCCAGCGCCCAAGTCGGTTCCGGGCAGGTCATTCCATGTGGTCGCGTTCACTACACCATCCAAACAAAGGGTTTCTCCTGAACAACCGGTCACGCTCTCCGTGCCGTTGAAATTCGGAGTTGTGCCCACAAGCGTCACCAGATCAACGCGGTTGGTGCTGGCGCAGCCATTATCGTCTTCCAAAAATAGCTGTGCGGTATAGCCTCCGGGTTGTGCATAGGTGTGGTTCACGGAGGCGGGTGCGTTGTTCAGTACCGTACCATCACCAAAATCCCAACGGCGGCTGGCAATGCTGAATCCGGCGGCTGCCGTGGAGGCACTGCTGTTGAATGTGACCGACTCACCCGGACAGATCTTCAATTCCGATGTGGAACCATTTGTGGCCACCGCAATGGGCCGATCGCAGGGTTGGTAGCAGCTGATCGTGGCCGCGAACACGCCGGTCCCCGAACTGTTGGAGCGGAACACCACAGTGAGGCAACCAGTGGTATTACCGGCACTGGCCGACACCACTTGACCCTGAAGAGTGGTACCGGTCCAGGTCCCCAGCACAGGGGCTGACGTGCTATTGCCATCATGGATGGTCAGCACATCCACTGGAGCTACACCGGCCGTGCTCAGGTTGAAGGTGATAAAGCTCAGCGAGATCGCACCGCCCGGTGAGTCGGGGCAAAGGGTAGAGGTGAAGTTCTCATTGTTACCATATCCCGAAGCACCTTCCCCGCCACTGTCCAAGAAGGCGCCAACGCACGTATTGATCATGCCATTGGAGATGGTATAGGCTTGGCCGTATGCCCCCATGGGCACAACAAACACCAACAGCAGTAGCCGAAGACACCGCAATGCGGATCGCTGGCAGAGAGATGGTAATTGTTGAACGATGAACCTGACCATTGATGGATCCATGCGGAGCATTCCGGACCAATGGGAGGTAAAGTAGGCTGCTAATTCACACGGAAAACATCGAAACAGTTTTCAATGGACGAATGAGCGGTTTCAGGCGACGAAACCCCGAAAAATTATTCAACGCACACGTGTTGAATAGTACGTGCTTCGGCGAAAGCCCAAGTTGGTAGTGGAAGTGTTGTTCACTGGACACGGAAGGCTCCGGCTACCCTAAACCGCATCAGAAAATGGCATACTCCACGAGCGGTTCCATAAAGGGCCGGAAATAAGGAACCATGGATCGCCAGATAATCCAGCTATGCACCGGAAGCGACGCTCATTCGATCGGATTAACGATCAATACTCCAGTTTCACCGTACCGGTAAAGGTCTCCGTGGCACGATTGGCGGCTTCCACATCCACCACCCATACGTATTCCCCTGGAGAACAGACCGGTCCTTGGTTCTTCACCTTGCCACACCATGGGCGGGTGGCATCACTCGTACTGTAGACCAAGGTTCCGGAGGGGTCGTAAATGGCCAGCTGGAATTTTGCCTTCATGTCGAGCAGGGTCTGCGGCATGAAATTATCGTCCTTGCCATCACTGTTGGGTGAAAAGCTCTTCGGTGCGGCCATATCGAAGTCCCGGTCGATGCGTAATTCCTTCACTTTGCGATCCACGCAACCGGTCGTATTGGTAACCGTCTGGACCACTTGGTATACACCCTTTTGCTTATACACGTGGTCGGGGTGAGGAAGGGTGCTTACGCTACCGTCCCCGAAATCCCAGTGATAGCTATCCGCACCTTGGGCGCGACTTTCGAAATGGACGCTGGGAACTTGTCCGGCATACTCCTGCTTCATGATGTTAAAGGCAGCCATGGGTGCATCATGGATCACGATCATATCGCTGCTCGGCTTGTTATGGATCGTACCCACACCCACGGACGACATAGAGAGCATGACCTGGTAGCTGCCTGGCTTGGAGAAGATATGCTGCGGATTGGGCTTGTTACTGAAGCTCCCATCCCCGAAATTCCAGAGGTAAATACCATCCTCAGGCATGTGTTCCACAGTGAAGTCGACAGTGCTGCCCGGGCAGGCCTCCTTGACGCTGGCGCGGAAGATGGTGCCTGCGCTTTTGGGTGCTGGCGGCTTCGGGGAGTTGGCAGGGATCTCCGCTCCGGTATCAAGGGTGGATGAGCGTGAGGAGGCGGAGGCGATGGAATGGCTGGCCTCCGGGTATTGTTGGTGGCGGGATGCCGGTTCCGCGGATCCAGTCCCATTTGTCATTCCTGTTGCAGGTATCTCTTTCCCGCTCGGGATATTTGAATGATCTGCACCATCCATGGGTGCCGGAGCTGGGAGCTTGGCCTCCTGGGCTTGGTCGTGAACGGTGATGGGCGCGGTGTTCGAAGGCACAACTTCGGTGAGTTGGCTGCCGGTATCGCGACCTAGGAAGTAGGCCGTGCCGCCGATCAGTAAACCGCTTGCTACGAGCAGTCCCACGACCAATGCTCGCCCACGACCCCATCCACGCACTCCGCTGGTGAGTGCGCGTTCCATTTGGGTCCAATCTGCTGAATTGTAAGGTACCTCGTAGTGCTCGAGGCTATCTTTCAAGCGCTGCTCAAAGGCGTCCAAATTATTCTTGCTTCCAGCCATTCTCTCAAGGAAGTTTGTGCTCCTTTTTCAGCAAGTGCTTCAGGTTGTTCTTTGCTTTGGCCAAATTACTCTTTGAGGTGCCAATGTTAATGCCCAATGTATCCGCGATTTCCTTGTGGGTCATTTCCTCAAACACATAAAGGTTGAAAACCGTACGATAGGCCGGTGTTAATTTCTGCATGGCATTGATCACATCCGCAGGCTTCAGGTCCATGGAAGCATCCTCCTCCGGCTCCTCGCTCTCGGCAAGATCCTCGAAATCCTCCATGCTGCGATCCTCCCCCAAAAGCAAGTAGGAGTGTCGTGCCCGCCGGAAGTGGTCGATCGCCGTATTCACCATGATCCGCCGCACCCAGCCCTCGAAACTGCCTTCCCTGTTGAAGTTCTCCAGACTGCGGAACACCTTGATGAAGCCGTCCTGCAGGATGTCCTTGGCTTGGTCGTGATTCTTGGTGTAGCGTAAGCATACGGACATCATTTTCCCATAGAAGAGTTCGTAGACCTGTTGCTGGCTTCGGCGTTCGCCAGCTAGGCACCCATCGATGATGCCGTCGTACACTGGTTCGACCGGGTCCATGCTCTTCCATGCAGGGTCAAGACGCACGTTTACGTCCATGGTTGCCAGTTCAATGTCACGCGAGCTCATTTTCCGGTGGTCAAGATAGGGGATCGGGCTTGAATCGCTGGTCAAACAGTGGAATTCGTGACTTGCATTCATATGACGTACAGCAGGGCTGGAAAGGTTGTTCGGGATCTTTGACGGCTGTTCCGGCAGGTCCCCTAATTTTGTCCCGTGGCCGAATGGCCGACCGAAATTTCACATAAGCAGCAAAGTACCCATGAAGATCACAGTAGTAGGGGCGGGGAACGTAGGAGCCACGTGCGCCGATGTTTGTGCCCGCAGAGAACTTGGGACCGAAGTGGTCCTGCTCGACATCAAGGAAGGGTTTGCCGAAGGGAAGGCCCTCGATATCTGGCAGACCGCACCGATCAGTCTTTTTGATACGCGCCCGGTGGGCAGCACCAATGACTACGCGAAGACCGCCAACAGCGATGTGGTGGTGATCACCAGCGGACTCCCACGTAAGCCGGGCATGAGCCGTGATGATCTGATCGCAACCAATGCAGGGATCGTGAAGAGCGTGACCGAGAATGTGGTGCAGCACTCACCCAACGCGGTGATCATCGTAGTGAGCAACCCGCTCGACGTGATGACCTATTGCGCTTTTCTCAATAGCAAGTTCCCGGCGCAAAGGGTATTCGGTATGGCCGGTATACTCGATACGGCCCGCTACCGTGCATTCCTCGCTTCCGAACTCGGTGTAAGTCCCAAGGATATCCAAGCCGTATTGATGGGTGGACATGGGGATACCATGGTACCACTGCCCCGCTATACTACGGTGGGAGGCATTCCTGTTACGGAGCTTATCGACAAGGACAAGCTCGATGCGATCGTGGAGCGCACCAAGAAAGGAGGTGGTGAGATCGTGAACCTGCTCGGCACTTCAGCGTGGTATGCTCCTGGAACGGCCGCAGCTCAAATGGTGGAGGCCATTGTGCGCGACCAGAAGCGCGTGTTCCCTGTATGCGCATGGCTACAAGGGGAATATGGCCTGAAGGATGTGTACCTAGGGGTCCCTGTGGTCCTTGGGCGCAATGGGATCGAACGCATCATCGAATTGAAGTTGAACAAGGAGGAAATGGAGCACACGCACCAAAGCGCCAAAGCGGTGAAGGAGGTGATGGGCGTGCTGGACCGCATGAACGTGCCGGCCTGATCATTTCCTGAACGATCCTATCCAAGGAAGGGGCGCCATCGAGCGCCCCTTTTGCTTTCCCTCCTTTTATTGATCAGCGCTGTACCACTGCCAAGCGCCGGGTCCAAATGGCATTGGGGGCCTTCAGCCGCACCGTATATAGACCGGATGAAAGCCCATCCAGTTCCATTCGCACCATGGAACGGTCCATGATGAGTGAGCGCACGGTCCGGCCCAACCCATCCAAGAGGTCCACTTGGAACGAACTCACAAGCGGCGCATGCCAGCGGATATCCACATGACCTTGGGCCGGATTCGGTGCTAGGGTGAACGGGATCAAGGTCGTGCTTTCACGGATCGATGTGGGGCCGGGACCGCTGGACCAAAAGCTGAGGCCACCGCGGTAATTACCCAGAATGGCATCAAGATCGCCGTCTCCCGTGAAATCGTACAGAACGATCGCTGTCCGGATGCCCTCGTGAAGTCCTTTCCAAATACTGTCCGTCAGGTTCCAGTTGCCCGATTCGTTGCCTGTAATGTCATCGTAGCGGTGTATACCCCCCACTTCGCTTCCGGAATACAACACGGTCTCGTCTTCACTATCCTGATAAAGGAAGGGCACGCTATAACCCGTGGTGCTCCAGTATTCGTTCACGCGTACACCCCCTAGGTTTTCGCTTTCCAGATGCCATGCAGGCGTTTGTAGCGTTCCCACATTGCGATAGTGGTTCAAATTGCCGTTACGCTCCCCAATGATCAGGTCCAGGAGTCCGTCACCATCGAGGTCGAAAAGCTGTGGAGCGGCGTTGGCACCCACATCGATCACAGCACCGGCATCGTTGGTGATCAGCGCTTGGGCGAGCTGGAACTGGGCTACCGGTCCTGTGGAAATATTGAGGAACTGGTGCAGGTTGCCGGACAGGTCACCGAGTATCATGTCCGGTCGACCATCGCCATTCACATCTCCAAATGCGGGATGTATGCCGGGGCCAAAGCCAAGCCCGGCCAGTTGTCCATAGTCGGTTGTTACCAAGTTGAATGCGGGTGCCGTTGCTATTCCAATGTTCTCCAGCAACGCCAATCGGCCCAAGTAGCTGGCACCGGGCTGGAAATAACCCTCGTTGGCCACCACAATGTCCATCAGTCCATCGCCATTATGGTCGAAGAGAACAGGACGTGTGCCTTCACCGAAATCCAGCATGTCCCCTTGGAACAGGTCATCCCGCTGGAACTGGAATAGGGGTGCAGCATCCGTGCCGATGTTCTTGTAAAACCATGTGCCTTGGGCATTCTCCGCTGCGGAGGCCGAGTTGGGGGCCACCACTAGATCCCGCAAGCCATCTCCATCGATATCGATATGGAAGTTGGCCAGGAATTGCTCCATATTGACTGACTGGTCGTAGCTGGGGAAAAGGCTGTCCTTCGAGATCATCAGTGCATGGCCTACCGTGCCACCGTTGATCAATGCCGTGATGTGCGGAAAGAGCAGGTCGCCCAGGATCAGGTCCATGTCCCCGTCCCCGTCCAGGTCCAAGGGCAGGATCGTGCTGCCGGAATGCGCTCGGTCGGATTCGATCGGCCGTATGCTGCCATCACCATCAAGCGTGAATTCTGGATTGGGCACGTTATCGAGACAGGGGGCGTTCAAGGCGAGGGCGCTCCCTTCCACCGACTCTTGGAATTCCCCCCAGCATCGGCTACGCACCTCATACACCAAGCTGTCGCATGTGCCATACAATTCCATGCTGAGGTTCTTGTGGTACTCCAAGAAGTTGCCCCAGATGCTGAAGGTGAGCACGTCCAGATCACCATCACCATCGATGTCCGCAATACCCGGAAGATCCACATCGGTGATGTACAGGTTGGGGCTGTTGGTGGGCACATAGTTGCTTCCTACCTGATCATCCACCAAGGTGAATGACAGGCCCGAGGCGTCACTGGTGTTACGATAGACGGCGAAGGCCCCACTGGTGTACGCGAATATGTCGGCCTGGCCATCGCAATTGTAATCGCGCAGCAATGCCCACCCATGCAACAACGGGAAAGGAAATACATCGTCGAACTCCCGAGTGGGCGTGTACAACGGTTGATCGGCGGTGCCGGTGTTCAACAGGAAGATCGGCTTATCACCCGTGCGATCGAACACGAACAGGTCCATCAGCCCGTCCTGGTCAAGGTCGATGGCCGAGAATTGCGGGGCATTGAGCCCACCGGCCCACGGCATGGAGAGAGGTATCCCAGTTTTTTGCACCGGGATGTGGGGATTAAATGTGAGGCTGTCCTGAGCGACCGACAGGACAGGAGCACCGATCACAAAAAGGAGGGGGAGCAGGCGGATGGTCACGAATTGTGGGGAATGTGAAGGTTGCTGAAGGACTGCGGTCCTGCGAAGATACCGCTACTGTCCTTCGGTCTCTACGGAAGCGTTTTTTTCCTGATTTGCGATCAACATTGTATCTGCGGTCGTGTCGCGTGCCTATCCTTCTATATTTGCCGCCCCGTTGAACGGACCTTTCCTTGGTCGGTCAGCGGTATCTGAAAAAACAAATCAGTTTTCCCCATGCAGAATAAAGGTGCGCTCTGGGTGTTCACCATCCTGTTGACGCTCGCTTGCCTCTGGCAATTGTCGTTCTCCATCTTCACCACCAAGTTTGAACGTAAGGCGACCAAAGTGGCCACCGAGTATGCCGATTCGGTGCTCGCTGTTCCGGGCAACGCGGCAATGGATTTCGACTCCGTTCGGCTCGCTCACGAGAACCGTTACATACGCGAGCACGACGATGAAGTGGTATACCCCATCCTGGGCTATACCTACAAGGAGTGCAAGGAGAAGGAGATCAACTTGGGTCTGGACCTCAAGGGGGGTATGGCCGTTACCTTGGAAGTGGATATTCCCGATCTGGTGGATAACCTCAGCGGGAACAGCGAAGACCCTGCCTTCCGTGCTGCTTGGGAAGGAGCGCGTGCACAACTCACTTCCAGCACAAAGGATTTCATCACGCTCTTCGATGAGGAATTCAAGAAGGTGGCACCCAATGGAAGTTTGGCCGCCATCTTCAGCTCACAGGATAATGCGACGATGTTCCCACGGGAGAGCACCAACGATCAAGTGATCTCCTCCTTGAGGGATCAGGCCCAGATCGCGCTGAACAACACTGAGAAGATCCTCCGTACACGTATTGACAAGTTCGGCGTGGCACAACCCAGCATCCAGAAGCAAAGCCTTTCCGGCCGCATCCAGATCGAGCTGCCCGGGGTGAAGGACAAGGACCGCGTACGGAACGTGCTCCAGAGCACTGCCAACCTCGAGTTCTGGGAGACCTTCGACAACAACGATGTGTACATGAAGCTCTCCGAGGCCAATGATCGGTTGAGCGCCATGCTGCATCCTGACATTGCGCGACAGGACAGCATCAAGAAGGCCGAGAGTGCCGCCTTGGCAGCCGATACCTCCGCCACGGTCAAGACCGATAGTACGGACGTCCTCAGCGAGGATAGCCTGGCCGACGCACTGGTGGCCGATACCCTGGGCGGGGATAGCGAGCTCACCGATGCGGAGAGCTTGGCCAAGAGCCCCTTGCTGAACCAAGGACGCCTCCAGTTGAACATCATGAACAACCAAGTGGTGCGCGGGGATGTGGTAGGCTACGCGGCCGTTTCGGATACGGCGATCGTGAACAAGCTGCTCCGCATGGCACCACCCAAGAGCCCCGACCCCAGTCAAGTGCTGAAGTTGGCATGGAGTGCCAAGCCGGTGCGCATGGGAACAGCGGATGGACGTGAGCGCGACTTCCTCGCCTTACATGCACTGCGCGGGCCGCGGGGCGGAAAACCGAAGCTGGATGGAAGCTACATCACCGATGCCCGACAAGACTTCGATATGAAGGGCGATGCCGAAGTGAGCATGCAGATGAACGCAGAAGGCGCGCAGAAGTGGAAGCTGATGACCGGTGAGAACGTGGGTAAGCAGATCGCCATTGTGCTGGACGGCTACGTGGTCTCTGCGCCGAACGTCATGGGCGAGATCCCCGGCGGCAGAAGCAGCATCACCATGGGTGGTGCCGATGATCGCAACAAACAACTCGAGGATGCGACCGACTTGGCCAACGTACTGAAGGCAGGTGCCTTGCCTGCTCCCGCCCGTATCATCGACGAAACCGTTGTAGGTCCTTCCCTCGGGGCAGAGAACATCAGCCGCGGCATGTGGTCGTTCCTGCTGTCCATCATCATGGTGATGGCCTTCATGGTGCTCTACTACAATGGATCCGGTTGGGTGGCCAACGTGGCCTTGCTGGCCAACATCTTCATCCTCCTCGGCACCTTGGCTTCCATCCAGGCCTCGCTCACACTGCCGGGCATTGCAGGTATTATCCTTACGGTGGGTATGGCCGTGGATGCCAACGTGCTGATCAATGAACGCATCCGCGAGGAATTACGAAACGGGAAAGCGGTGAAAACCGCCGTGGATCTAGGTTACAAGCATGCGCTTTCCGCAATTCTTGACTCGAACATCACAACGTTCGCCACGGCCATGATCCTGCTTTTCTTCGGTAGCGGGCCGGTGAAAGGTTTCGCCACCACCTTGGCCATTGGTATCCTCACATCGCTCTTTACCGCCATCTTCATCAGCCGTCTGATCATTGACCGTCGGTTGGAGAAGGGAAAGACACTCAGCTTCTGGCACAACTGGAACAAGGACATCTTCGCCCATACCACGGTGGATTTCATGAAGCGTCGGGGGATATTCTATGCCATCTCCGGCATCCTCATTGCCATTGGGCTGGTTTCCATGTTCACCCGTGGCTTCAACTACGGCGTGGATTTCTCCGGAGGAAGGCAGTATGTGGTCAAGTTCGATAAACCCGTGGATGTGGAAGAGGTCCGTTCCGCCTTGGAGAATGCATTCCAGACCGACGATAACGTGCGTAGCTCGGTGAATGTGAAGACGTACGGAGGAAGTGACCAGCTGAAGATCACGACCAACTACATGATCGGGAATGCCGCGATAGGCACCGACCAGGTCGTGGAGGGGAAGCTCACTGAAGCGCTGGCCCATCTGGGAGGCACTCCGCCGTTGGAATCACGAAAGGTGGACCCCACCATCAGTGATGATATCCGCAACCACTCCATTTGGGCTGTCGGCATATCTCTGGTCTTCATCTTCCTGTACATCTTTTTGCGCTTCCGGAACTGGCAATTCGGTCTGGGGGCCGTGCTCTCCTTGATGCACGATGCCTTGATCGTAATGGGGGTATACTCGCTCTTTTATTCCATCATGCCGTTCAGCATGGAGATCGATGAGCAGTTCATCGCGGCCATCCTTACAGTGATCGGTTTCTCCATCAACGATACAGTGGTGGTGTATGACCGTATACGGGAGTATCTGCAGGACCACAGGCGGGACCCGTGGGCACAGATCTTCAATAAGGCGATCAACTCCACCTTGGGCCGCACCATCAATACTTCCTTGACCGTAGTGATCGTGCTGCTCATCATCTTCCTCTTTGGTGCGGATTCCATCAAGGGTTTCGTCTTCGCCATGCTGATCGGAATTGGCGTGGGTACATACTCCTCCATCTTCATCGCATCCGCGTTGGTAGTGGATATGCATAAGGACCAGGTCCCCGTGAAGACCAAGAAGTAAGAAAACAGATACCGGATCACGTATGTGAAGCCTCGCCCTCGGTGAGGCTTCCTACTTTTACCCCCTTGATGAGCGTATTTCTCCTTTTGGATGTCAGTGGCGGCGAACTTCTCGTGGTGCTGCTATTTGTGCTCCTCTTCTTCGGCAGCAAAGGTGTGCCGGAAGTGGCACGGACCATGGGCCGTGCCCTGCGCCAGTTCCGCGACGCCAGTGCCGAAGTGCAACGGGAGATCGAAAAAGGGGCGAGTGATGTGAAGAAGGGATTTGAGGAACAGAAACGAGCATTCCGCATTGAGCCTCCTGAACATGCCGCGCCACAGAAGCCGGTACAACAGACCGAAGCAGCGACTTCCTCAGAGCCACCTGGGCCGGCATCCAGCGCTACTACGTCCCGCCCCGTTCGCACGCCGGAAGAGGATCCGGGCAAGGAAGGAAGGCAGTAGACGTAAGTACGAACAGCGGCCCGCAGTGGTGTGGCAAGCAAGGTCTCCGACGGTGATCGCCGAAGGGTTTGACGGACTTTAGGTCCGAACAATACATCACATGGTTCGGTAAGATTCTTCCAGACTTGCGCAGACAGGTCCGGAATTTCCCCTTGGAATATTCCTGCGGTTCGATAAATATGAAGGGTAGTCCCCATTTTTCATACCCTGTTCGTAAAATATGGATGGAATTTCGACGAAGTACCCCCTCAGGAATATACTTTCGCCACCGAAATCCTCCATTTTTCATGAACACCCCTACTTTTCGCTCGAAGGCGCTCTCCGATGTCCTTGGCCGACAACCCAAACATGTGGAACCGCCCAGCAATCGCATCAGCGATTACTTCGGCATCAACGTTTTCAATGAAGGAGCAATGCGCATGTTCCTTACTGAGGATGCGTACCGGGCTGTGCGCTCTGCGATCGACCGCGGCGAACGCATCGATCGCCGGCTGGCCGATCAAGTGGCCAGTGGCATGAAGGAATGGGCTGCCAGCAAAGGCGCCACACATTATACCCACTGGTTCCAGCCCCTGAATGGCTCCAGTGCTGAAAAGCATGACGCATTCTTCGAACCACTGGGTGATGGCCGTAGCATCGAACGTTTCGACGGCGGCATGCTCGTACAGCAGGAACCGGATGCGAGCAGCTTCCCTAGTGGCGGCATCCGTAACACCTTCGAGGCCCGCGGCTACACGGCGTGGGATCCGGGAAGCCCAGCGTTCCTCATCCATCGCACCCTCTGTATTCCCACCATCTTCGTAAGCTATACTGGTGAAGCCTTGGATTTCAAGACCCCGTTGTTGCGCTCGATAAGGGCATTGGACGAAGCTGCCACCGCGGTCTGCCGCTATTTCGATAAGAACGTGGCCAAGGTGATCGCCACCTTGGGCTGGGAGCAGGAGTATTTCCTTATCGACGAATCATTTTACTACGCACGGCCGGACATCATGATGGCTGGGCGGGCACTGTTCGGCCACGGACCGGCACGCGGCCAACAGTTGGAGGATCATTATTTCGGAAGCATCCCCGAGCGCAGTCAGGCCTTTATGCGCGATTTTGAAACGGAGGCCCTCAAATTGGGCATACCTGTGAAGACCCGGCATAACGAGGTGGCTCCGAATCAGTTCGAATGTGCTCCGGTGTTTGAGGAAATGAACCTCGCGGTGGACCACAACATGTTGCTGATGGATGTGATGGAGAAGACCGCCCGCCAGCATGACATGCGGGTGCTCTTTCACGAAAAGCCATACGCAGGCGTCAATGGCAGTGGTAAACACAATAATTGGAGCCTGGCCACCGACACGGGGGTGAACTTGTTGCGGCCTGCCAAGACCCCGCGGGAGAATATCCAGTTCCTCGCGTTCTTCGTCAGCACCATCGCGGCCGTCCATGCCCATGCCGATGTGCTGCGTGCCAGCATCGCCTCGGCCAACAACGATCACCGGCTCGGCGCCAATGAGGCACCGCCAGCGATCATCAGCGTATTCATCGGCAAATACCTCACCGACCTGCTGAACGATCTGGAGAAGAGCATCAAGACCAGCATGAGCCCTTCCAGCAAGACCGAATTGAAGCTTGACATCGGGCGGATCCCACAGGTGCTCTTGGACAATACGGATCGCAACCGCACTTCACCCATTGCTTTCACGGGCAACAAGTTCGAGTTCCGAGCTGTGGGTTCCAGTGCGAATTGCGCAGCATCCATGACCGTGCTCAACACCATTGTGGCTGCACAGCTCAAGGCCTTCAAGGTGGATGTGGATGCGCTGATCGCCAAGGGGGTGAAGAAGGACGAAGCCATACTGCGTACCATACGTGACCTGATCGTGCGCAGCAAGGACATCCGCTTCGAGGGCAATGGCTATGGGGAGGAGTGGAAGGCCGAGGCCGAAAAGCGCGGCCTCCTGAACCTGGTGGATACACCACGTGCCTTGGACGCGTGGGGCGGGAAGGGTACCAAGAAGCTGTTCCATGATCTGGGTGTGCTCACCGAGCGGGAGTTGAATGCCCGCCATGAGATCGAGCTGCACAGCTATACATTGAAGATCCAGATCGAATCACGCGTTTGCGCTGATATGGCCACCAACCACGTGCTACCGGCGGCGGTGCATTACCAGAACAGGTTGCTCCAGAATGTGCGAGGGCTGTTGGATGTGCTCGGTGAGGAAGAAGGGGAGAAGGCCTCCCGGACCCAGCTGGAGCTGGTCCGCAAGATCAGTACTCACATGGAGCAGTTACGCAGCTTGAGCGTGGCCATGACCAACGCGCGTAAGGCGGCAAACGTACTTACCGATGAGCGTGAAAAGGCCATCGCGTATTGCGATACGGTGAAGCCCTTCCTGGACCGGATCCGCTACCATAGTAATAAGCTGGAGCTATTGGTGGATGATGAGCTGTGGCCCTTGCCCAAAATGAGGGAACTGCTCTTCACCCGTTGACCGGTGCGGACCACCAGCATGGCCATGAAAGTGGTTCTCCGTGCCCACCGGCACCCCATGGCGGGAATCTAAAAATCGGATCATTAGGTGAACCATTGGGGACTTTGCTTATTTTCGCCCGGCCCCACATTCTGTAAAGGGTTATCACACCGAACCAATGATGAGCATGAAGAAGTTCCTAACCTGCTTCACATTCTTATTGATCTGCGCCTCCGCAGCGATGGCACAGGGGAAGCAGGCGCAGGAGGCCGATGAGGCCTTCAACAAAGGCTTCTTCTACAATGCCATCGAGCTATACAAGAAGGCCTACACCACGGAGAAGAAGGCCAGCGAGAAGGCCGTCCTTATCTATAAGGTGGCCGAAGCATATCGGGCATTGGGCGATGCCGAGAACGCCGAGGTATGGTACGAGAAGGCCAACAAGGCGCAGTATCCGGATCCGATCACCTATTACTATATCGGCGAAGCATTGAAGGAGCAAGGCAAGTATGCCGAAGCCATCGCCGCCTACAACAAATACAAGGAGAAGAACCCCGGCGACATGCGCGCCGATGCCAGCCTCGCCTCCTGCCAGCAAGCACAGGCTTGGATCGAGGATCCCACCCGATACAAGGTGGACCCCGAGGTGCTTCTCAACAGCCCACAGTATGACTTCAGTGCAACCTATTCCGATAAGCGCAACAGCGATGTGGTCTTCGCGAGCAGCAGACCCGCATCCACCGGAACCGAGACCGATGGCATCGTGGGTGAAAGCTTTACCGACCTGTATTCCAGTAGCAGGGACAAGCTCGGCAAGTGGAGCGAGCCCGTCCGCCTGCCGCCGGTGATCAACACGCCCGCACATGAAGGCAGCGCTATCTTCAATTCAAAGCGGAACATCATGTATTTCACCCGCTGCCCACACGAGAAGAAGAAAGCCTTCGGATGTGATATATGGATGTCCAAGACAGTGGGCATCAACTACAGCGAACCGGTGATGTTGCCCTTGAGACCACAGCAGGACAAGGACGACACCAACATGGTCACCATTGGCCATCCCACGCTTTCATCGGATGACAAGTTGCTTGTTTTCAGCAGCAACATGAAGGGTGGCCAAGGTGGCAAGGACCTTTGGAAAGTAAGCTTGGATGATAACGGAATGCCCATTGGTCCCGTGAGCAACCTCGGAAAGGAGATCAACACGCCGAAGAACGAGATGTTCCCTTTCCTGCGGAACAACGGCAATCTTTACTTCTCCAGCAATGGTATATCCGGTATGGGCGGAATGGACATCTTCCGTGCGGAGAAGACCGGCGAGAACACGTGGGGCCATGTGGAGAACATGAAATCCCCGATCAACAGCGCCGGTGACGATTTCAGTATTGTGTTCGATGGCGATGAAGATCGCGGCTTCTTCACCAGTAATCGCCCGGGCGGTAAGGGGGAAGATGACATCTGGCGTTTCTATGTGCCCGATATGGTCTTCGCGTTGCAAGGTGTGGTGAAGGATAAAATGACCGGAGAACCACTGCCCGACGCGAAGGTTGAGGTGGTGGGCACTGATGGATCCAACTTCAGCACCTTGGCCGATGCCAACGGTGGGTTCAGCTTCGAAGAGGACGGCAAGGGCCGTTACATCAAGGAGAACACCAGCTATACCATCAGGGCCAGTAAGGACCAGTATCTCGTGGTAAATGACCAGATCACCACGGTGGGTCTTGCCGAGAGCACCACCTTCGTGAAGGAGTACCTGCTCCAGCCTGTGCGTCCGGACCAAGCGATCGCACTACCGGAGGTGCTCTTTGACCTAGGGAGCGCAGCATTGCGACCCGAAGGAAAGGACTCACTGCAGGTGCTCTACCAGACCTTGGTGGAGAACCCCACGATCGTGATCGAACTGGCGGCCCATACCGATAGCCGCGGAAGCGACAAGAGCAACATGACCCTCTCCCAGAACCGGGCACAAAGTTGCGTGAACTACCTGATCAGCAGGGGCATCGATCCAGCGCGGATGGTGGCTAAAGGGTACGGCGAGAGCCGCTTGCGGATCAGCGATGCGGAGATCGCCAAAATGGCCACCAACGAGGAGAAGGAGGCTGCACACCAGAAGAACCGTCGTGTGGAATTCACTGTAAAGAGTTTCGACTACGTGCCCAAGGCCAGTGGGGCAGGCACACCGGAATCCAATTAGCCTGAATGAACCAGTAAAAAGGCATCCCGTATCGGGATGCCTTTTTACATTCCACAAATGGAAGAGAAGACCTCCCGGTACGAACAACGCGGTGTAAGCAGCGGGAAGGAGGACGTGCATAAGGCCATCTCCAAGGTGGACAAGGGATTGTATCCACAAGCTTTTTGCAAGATCGTACCCGATCTGCTGGTGGGGAGTTCTGAACATTGCATCGTAATGCATGCGGATGGTGCCGGTACCAAGAGCGCGCTGGCATATGCCTACTGGAAGGAGACCGGTGACCTGAGCGTCTGGCGTGGCATCGCTCAGGATGCCATTGTGATGAACCTGGACGACCTGCTCTGTGTGGGCGCCACCGACAACATCCTGCTCAGTAGCACGATCGGAAGGAATAAGCGTTTGATCCCGGGAGAAGTGATCAGCGCCATCATCCAAGGCACGGAGGAATTCCTACAGAACATGCGGGACCTTGGTATCGGGATCCATAGCACCGGAGGGGAAACCGCTGATGTGGGTGATCTGGTGCGCACCGTGATCGTGGATAGTACCGTGACCTGCCGCATGCGGCGTGATAAAGTAGTGGACAATGCCAACATTGCTCCCGGCGATGTGATCGTGGGCCTCGCCAGCTATGGGCAGGCCAGTTACGAGGATGAATACAACTCGGGCATGGGGAGCAACGGCCTTACCAGCGCCCGGCACGACATCTTCACCAAGGAGTTGGCCACCATCTATCCGGAAACATTCGACCCGGCCACGCCTTTGGACCTTGTGTACAGTGGACAGGCCAAGCTGACCGACCCCTTGGAGGGAACCCCCTTGGATCATGGCCGGGCAGTGCTGTCCCCTACTCGTACCTATGCGCCCGTGGTGCGGCAAGTCCTGGCGAACATGGGCAAGGAAGTGCATGGTATGATCCATTGCAGCGGTGGCGCACAGACCAAGGTGCTTCACTTCATCAAGGACCTGCGGGTCATCAAGGACAACTTGTTGAGCGTGCCACCGCTGTTCACCGCTATCCAACACATGAGTGGCACTCCTTGGAGGGAAATGTACCAAGTCTTCAACATGGGGCACAGGCTGGAGTTCTATGTACCCGAAGCATGCGCAGCGGAGATCATCAGCATTTCAGCATCATTCGGTATCGAAGCCCACGTGATCGGAAAGGTGGAGGCCGGAACGGGTCGGGAGGTGGTTATTACAGGGCCTCACGGTAGCTTCACGTATTCCGCTTGAATCGGTATTCAGAACTTTACAAGCGCGGCTTGGACGGCTTGGCACACCGGCTGCTGATCATTTCACCCCATGAGCGACCTCCTCAGTAAACTTTCCGCCATACACGACCGACGCGAGGAGGTGGGTAAGCAATTGGCCGATCCGGACATCATCGCCGATCGCAAGCGCTTTGTGGAACTCAATCGCGAATACCGCGATCTTGCTCCGGTGGATGAGGCTTATGAACGATTCCGACGTGCTGTGGAGGACCTGAGGGGTGCTGAGGAGATGCTCCGGACCGAGCGCGACCCGGAAATGCTGGAGATGGCGCGATCGGAGAAGAACGAACTCTCCGAAACCATCGAGCGCATGGAGGAGGAGGTCCGCTTGATGTTGGTCCCAAAGGATCCGAACGACGAGCGCGACTGCACCATGGAGATTCGTGCCGGTACAGGTGGTGACGAGGCTGGCATTTTTGCCGGTGACCTGTACCGGATGTATACACGCTTCTGCGAGCGCAAAGGCTGGAAGGTTGAAGTGGTGGACATCAGCGAGAACAGTGCTGGTGGCGTGAAGGAGGTGGTGCTGAACATCTCAGGAAATGGGGTGTATGGCGTGCTGAAATTCGAAGCTGGGGTACACCGTGTGCAGCGGGTGCCACGTACGGAGGCCAGTGGACGCATCCATACAAGTGCCGCTACCGTCATCGTGCTTCCTCAGGCTGAGGAGTTCGATGTGGAACTGAAGGAGAGCGACGTGAAGATGGAAACTGCCCGCAGTGGCGGGGCTGGTGGACAGAACGTGAACAAAGTGGAGACCAAAGTGCGCCTTACACACATTCCCACAGGGATCGTAGTGATGTGCCAGACCGACAGATCACAGCTTGGCAACCGCATAAAGGCCATGCAGATGCTTCGCAATAAGCTTTACGATGAAAAGGTCCGCTCCGAGGAGGCTGCGGTAACGGCGCATCGGCGCAGCCAAGTGGCAAGTGGCGACCGAAGCGCGAAGATCCGAACGTACAACTACCCGCAAAGTCGCATTACCGACCATCGTATTGAGCTTACGGTCCACAACCTCACGGATGTGATGGATGGCGACTTGGATGACATCATCGATGCGCTTCAACTGGCTGATCGGACCGAAAAGCTGCAGGCGGGGGAAGGGGTTTGAGGGTTCAGCAAGTTGAAACCGGAAAGCTGAAACTTGAAACCGGAAAGCTGAAGCCTGCACAATGGGGTTATCGGTCAGTTGGCAGGGCGGTCTTCTTGATATCCAGCTTTGTCTTTCATTGGCCTGATCCACTTCGCTTTACTTTGGCGCATGGCCGAGATCACATTGTTGCTGGGTGCGAACCGGGGCGAGCCCCACGCCACTTTCGCGCGTGCCACAACGCTCATTGAGGATCGTATTGGTCGCATCCTCGCTTCCAGCAGGGACCACTGGACCGAACCATGGGGCTTCCAGGACGATCGGCTCTTCCTCAATCGTGCCATATTGCTTGAATCGGATCTGGCACCCGCTAGGGTGATGGAAAAATTACTGGAGATCGAAATGGAATTGGGAAGGGAGCGTACCTCGAGCGATGGATATTCCTCCCGCACGATCGACCTGGACATTCTCTTCATCGGGGAGCAAGTGATCGAACAACCTGGCTTATCGGTGCCGCACCCCCGTGTTCATGAACGGACCTTTGCCTTGGCACCTGCTGCGGATATCATACCGGACCTGGTACACCCGGTGCTGAAGCACATGGTGATCGACCTGCTCGACCAAACCCTGCACGAACCATGAAGCCTCCCTACGGATACATTGCCGTGGAAGGCCTGATCGGTGCAGGCAAGACCACGTTGACCAAGCGCCTCGCTGCGGAATGGGACGCGGCCATTGTTCTCGAGGAGTTCGAGGAGAATCCTTTTCTCCCTCAATTCTATCAGGATCCGGCCCGTCATGCCTTCACGCTGGAGCTCTCTTTTCTGGCCCAGCGCTACCACCAGCTCAAGCGGGTCGGGGAGCGCAGCCTGTTCAATCCGATTACCGTTGCGGACTACTCCATCGGGAAATCGCTCGTTTTTGCCGGGGCCACATTACCGCCGGATGAGCATGCCCTCTTCCGGGACCTGTATGCGATCATGTACAGTGGACTTCCCAGACCGGAACTGCTTGTCTATCTACACTTGCCCATGAGTGCCGTCCGAGAGCGGATCCGCACCCGGGGAAGATCGTACGAGCAGCAGATCAGCTCGGAATATCTGGAACAGCTCCAAGAGCGGTATTTGGATCACCTCCGTAAGCTTGAAGGCGGGAGGGTGCTCATTGTGGACCTCAATGGAAATGACCTACTGAAGGACCAACAGGCATATGCCCGGTTTTTGGAGCACATCACCGAGGTGCGGGGGCCGGGCCACTATGTGGTTCAGCTTTGAAAGTGTACTGCGGAACAGGGCTTGCTCAAGCAAACGGCCCTGGTTCCAAGAGCAACCCACTTACAATTGTGTACAACTGTAAGTGCAAGCCCCCTATATTTTGGCACGGATGGTGGTTAAGTTTGCGCAGATCCGGATAAAATAAAACTGATCAACACATGGAACAAAATCACCTTACAGGCATGGCCGTGTTGGCCGCGACAGCCTTGGTGGTCGCCGGTTGCGGCGGTCTCGGTAAAATGGACAAGTATGCCTCAACCATCACGCACACGGTGGATCCCGACCCCTTGATCGTAAAGGGTGACACGGTCCATGTGAACATCAATGGGAACTTTCCGGGGAAATATTTCTACAAAAAGGCCCAAGTGGAACTCACACCCACGATCACCTATACCTCTGGAGAGACTCCCTTGAAGATGGCCGGTTTCCAAGGTGAAAAGGCAGCGGGGAACTATACCGTGGTACCTTATGAGACGGGAAAGGCCTTCAGCTATAGCGACAAGGTGGCCTATACGCCCGCAATGGAGGAGAGCCAATTGATGCTCAATATCCTTGGTAAGCAGGGTAATAAGGAGAAGGCCTTCACCGCTGTAAAGCTCGCCGATGGTGTGATCACTACCCCATATTTGGTGATGAGCGATGATCGCGTGATCATCGGTGCCGACAAGTTCGAGCGTACCACCACCCACAGCGCCGATGCCACCATCCACTATCTGGTCGCATCAGAGGTTGTTCGCTCCTCTGAATTACAGGATCAGGACATCAAGGATGTTACCGCCTTCGTGAAGAACAACAAGTCGAATGCGCGGATCACATGGAAGGGTGTCACCATCGACGCCTATGCCTCTCCTGAAGGTGAGGTACACATGAACGAGAACCTCGCCGAGAAGCGTGCGGCCACCGGAAAGCGTTGGATCGAAGGAGTGCTACGGGCGAACAAGATCGATGCAGCCAAGGCTGATGGATTCTACACACTTAACCCACGTGGTGAGGACTGGGACGGCTTCAAGACGGCTATTCAATCCAGCACTTTTTCCGATAAGGACCTTGTGTTGCGTGTTTTGGAAATGTATCCGGATGTAACCAAGCGTGAAGCGGAGATCAAGAACATGGCGGCCACTTATAAGGAGATCGCAGTAGACATCCTTCCGAAGCTTCGTCGTTCGGAGATCAGGTTGAACTATGAGGTCAACGGATACAGCGATGAGGAACTCACGGCCCTTAGCAAGACCAACCCGGATACACTGAAGATCGAGGAGATCCTGAAGGCAGCAACCCTCACCAATGATCTGAACGAGCAACTGCGTATCTACAAGGAGGCTGAGCGCATGTATCCACAGGATTACCGCACGGCAAACAACGTGGGCTATGTGCTCTTCCAGCAAGGCAAGACCGCTGAGGCCAAGGCTCAATTCCAGAAGGCCAACGGCATCGTGGACAATCCCGTGAGCACGAACAACCTCGGTGTGATCGCTCACCAGGAAGGCGACCGTAAGAAGGCCGCTGAACTGTTCGCAAAAGCCGCTGCCGCAGGTCCGGACGTGAAGTACAACCAAGGCATCATCGATATCCAAAATGGTGATTACGCCGCTGCCAACAGTAAGATGGCCGGGCAGAACACCTTTAATGCCGCTCTGGCAAAGATGCTCGGTGGTGATGCAGCAGGAGCCGGGACCATCTTGGCCGCCAGCCCCGATAAGGACAGCGCCAAGGGACACTATCTCGCGGCCATCATCGCTGCCCGTACGAACAACGGCGAAGGAGTTCGCAGCAACCTGGCTGCGGCCGTGCAGAAGGATCCCAGCCTGAAGGAAAAGGCCATGACGGATCTGGAGTTCCGCAACTACAAGGACAACCTCGGCCTCTAAGCCGAAGCAAATTCTAAAACGAAAGCCCTCGCCGTATTGGCGGGGGCTTTTTTATGCCGTTGAGTCCGGTACTGGAATCCGTGAACGCTGAAGCCTCCGGTACAATATCGGTTCCTGAGGACGATTTCCAGGAAGGACTCACGGCAAGGTTTTCCGGTAAGTTGGATGCATGTACCCGGCTTTTTCATCCCAACGCTCGCCCATAAGCGCGAGGCTCTATCGGCGTCCGACGCTCGCCTGTACCGGTAACCCATGGGCCGACCGAGCGCCGGGAGACTGCCCGAACAAAGGGCACACAATGGCGAAGCCAAGGCCAGTGGGGAAATCCGAGGCCTCTGGTAATTTCTGCTATCCACCACTCCGCTTACGCAGTGAGCGCAGCGACGGAATCTGCATAGGTGATGCCGAGATGCGTGGTCATGTGGACACATTCTCCATTCCGGATCACCAAGATCTGCGGTGACTCGTGCTCAACGTTATAGCGTGTAGCTATGGCATCAGAGATATCACGGTGGGCCAAGAGGTCGAGGTGGTATACCGCATGAGCGGCATTATCCGCAGGTGTCCATGAGCGCTCTAAACGACCTAATGCCGTGGCGCTGATATTGCAACGTGTACTGTGCTTGAAGATGAGCACCGGCTTTTGCTGCGATGCTGCATCGACCTCATCAAGTTGTGCAAGGGTGGTAAGCTGGGTCCAATCCATGGAACCGAAGATACGGCATAGTCAGCAGCAAGGGGTTGACGACCCTATGGCCCATATCCCAACACCGGAAGGACTTAGCGGCTGGAGGGTTCAATGGCCACGATATCACCATTGTTCATCCGTACCAGACGGTGATTATACTGCACCTTCATCAAACCACTCCCTTTCAGGAAGCTGATTATGCCTACGGGTTCCGCATACTGCAACCGTTTGTCGGGCAGCTCCCTTGTCATCTGCACGGCGAAGCGGAGCATTTTGTTCTTCTTCACCGCTTCCCGGGTAATGTTCGCATTGTGTGTGTCCACCAGGATCTCCTTGGTGAGGTAGCCTTCCTTCTCAAAGCGGAGGTAAGCTTTGTTGCCTGCCGTGAGGACCAGTTCAAACCGTCCATTGGGGTGCATCGACAGCGGCACGCAAACAAGGTTGTCTACTTCAACCACTTCCAAGTTGCTGTTGCCCATGGCGTCGTCTACCAATACCTGGCCTCGGATGGTCACGCGCTCGGAGTTACCTTGGGCTAGGCTGTTCAGGGGGAAGAGGGTGCCCATGGCGAAGAGTGCGCAGAAAGGGATACCGTGGCGGAGGAGGGCTAGCGTTTTCATTTTTCCGGGATTGGATGCTGAACTTCGTCGTCGGATACAAATTTCCGACGCTTGAAAGCGCTCCACAATACCCACTAATGTGGATTTTCACTAGACCCAGCAGCGGTCCACGGCGTACTTCACCAGCCCGGCCACACCACGCACGTTCAACTTGCTCATCAGGTTCTTGCGGTGTGTCTTCACCGTATCCTCGCTGATGCGGAGCGCTGCGGAGATCTCGCTGTTGGTGCGTTCCAGTGCGATCAGGCGGATCACTTCCCGCTCGCGTGCGGTAAGCCCGATGTAATCCCCATCCACACGTTTTTCCGTGTACCGATATCCTTTGGCGATACTATCCCGGGCAGCAGGACTGATGTAGGTGCCGCCGGCCATTACCGTGCGGATCGCCTCGGCCAATTCCTCCCTTGGGCCCTCCTTGACCACATAACCGCAGGCCCCTTCTATGAGCATACTGTTCACATATTCGATCTGGCTCAGTGCCGAATGAGCCAAAACCTTCAGTCCGGGAGAGAGTCTGCGAAGCTGACGGGTGGTATCGATGCCGTCCATTTCATGTAGCGAAACATCAATGATCACCAGATCCGGCTGGGTGGAGCGAAGCCCATCCAATAATGCCTTCCCCGACTTGGCATGACCTACCACGTGGATCTGCGGCGTATTGGCCAAACGCGCTGCGATCCCCACGGCTACCAGCTCCTGGTTATCCACAACAATGATCCGAATGTTCTCCATGGTGGTATGGCGCGGGCAACACTTGCGGAAAGATACACCGCCAGATCGAAGCGCTAGGGAAAGCCCATAGCTGCGCTTCATCATCTCCTCGGTCCGCGCATGCAAAAGGATGGATCTTCACTCGGCAGCATTACATTGCACTTGTGCCGGTGACGATGAAGTCGTCAAGCCCCGGAGCCGTTCCGTTCACCTTTAAACCATGTTAAGTGAATCAGAAGCCAACACCACCACAACTCCGGTAGTTCCTCGAACAAACGCGAACTTGGGCGCCATGCTCAGTGACACTGCCCTAGAGACCACCGAGATGGCCACGCTCGCCGCGCGCTTTGTCAACAGCACCGCTCGGCACGTCTTCCTTACCGGCAAGGCGGGTACCGGCAAGACCACCTTCCTGCACCAACTTGCGCGAAGCACGCACAAGCGCTTCGTGATCCTGGCACCCACGGGCATCGCGGCGCTCAACGCGAAGGGTGTTACTATTCACTCCCAGTTCCTCCTTCCCTTCGGCTCCTTCATTCCCGAACGGCAGCTGCCGGCGGACATTCCACCCTACGGGGCCTTCCACGATCGCGATACGCTCAATCGTCGGCATCCGCTGAATGCCATACGGCGCAATGTGTTGCGGGGCATCGATCTGCTGATCATAGACGAGGTGAGCATGCTGCGGGCGGACCTGCTGGACGCCATCGATCACCGCATGCGCAGCGTGCGCGGTGTGCATGATCGTTCCTTCGGGGGGGTGCAGCTGTTGATGATCGGCGATCTCTTCCAATTACCGCCCGTAGTGAAAGAGGATGAATGGCGCGTGCTGCGGAAATGGTACGACAGCGCCCACTTCTTCGAGGCCAGGGCGCTCAAGGAGGCGGGCTACGCGCACATCGAACTGGACAAGATCTTCCGCCAGCAGGACGGTGACTTCATCGCCATCCTCAACAACCTGCGCAACAACACGGTGACCGCACAGGACGTGGCGACACTGAACACCCATTACCGCGCGATCATTCCACCCAGTGAATCCGAGGGTGTGATCACGCTCACCACCCACAACCGCAGTGCGGACGAGATCAACCAGCGCGCGCTGGACAAGCTCACGGGCCGGTCCCATCGCTTCCTTGCCAAGGTGGAAGGGGATTTCCCCAAGAGCATGATCCCCGTGCTGGAGGACCTGGAGCTGAAGACGGGCGCGCAGATCATGTTCATCCGCAACGATCCGGAGAAAGCCTACTTCAATGGCAAGCTGGCGAAGGTGACCGCTATCGAGGGGGAGAAGATCTCCGTGGAGATGATCGATGATGGCTTGCCCTATACCTTGAAGAAGGAGACATGGGAGAACAAGCGCTACACGGTGAACGCCGCGACGAAGGAGCAGCAGGAAGAGGTGCTAGGCACCTATGAACAATATCCGGTGAAGCTCGCTTGGGCGATCACCGTACACAAAAGCCAGGGCCTCACCTTCGACAAGGCCATCATCGATGTGGGCAGCGCCTTCGCGCCGGGGCAGGTCTATGTCGCGCTCTCTCGATTGCGCACCTTGGGCGGCCTCACCTTGCGCACCCGCATCGATCCATCGGTGGTGAGCACGGACAAGGACGTGATCGCCTTCAGTGAGCGGCAATACACCCAGCAACCGCTTCCCGAGCAACTGAAGGACCAGCAGCGGCACTACTTGCAAGCCGTTCTGTCCAGCACGTTCGACCTGGGCGATATCATGAAGAAGGTGGGTATTACGCGGAAGGACCATGCCGAGGTGAACGAATTCGAGGACGAGAGCATGAAGACCGCCTTGAGCCGCTTCGCCGATAAACTGGAGAAGGAGGCGGCCAACACGCTAACCTTCCAGCATCAGTTGCTGCGCCTCTTGCAAGCGGACGAACACACCACGCTCCTGGAGCGCATCGCGAAGGGAAGTGCATACTACGGCACCATGCTCCGCGATGCCATGAAGGATCTGCTGCAGCACCTCGCCCAGGTGGAGCAACTGAGCCGCACCAAGGAATACGCATCGGACCTGCGCGAGCTTGATGGCATGTTGATGAAGAAGCTCGGAATGATCGCCAAGGCGGAGCAACTCACCGCCTGCATCCTCAAGGGTGAGGACATCAAGCCGATGACGGAGCTGGAGAAGACCCTGAGTGAGCAGCGTACGGCCATGATCGCGGAGATCGCGCAATGGGCCGAGGAGAACAAGCCGAAGACCAGCACCAAGACCGGTAGGAAACGAGCAAGTCGATCGGAGGACGGCGTGTTTGTTGCCAAGAAGAAACGCGAGCGCAAAGGCAAAGCAGTGAAGGGGGAGACCTACCGGAAGACCTATGCTTTATTGCAGGAAGGCAAGGACCTTGCGACTGTCGCGGCGGAGCGACAGTTGTCCTTGGGCACCATCGAAGGCCATGTAGCGCGCGGGATCGGTGAAGGTGAAGTGGAGATCGCTGACGTGATGGCTCACACCGTACGGGATAGCATCGCGAACTGGATGCGCGAGAACAAGGACAAGGCGACCAATGATGCCCGGGCGCATTTTGGCGAGACGTACAGCTACGGCCAATTGCGCATGGTGCAAGCGTGGTTGAAGAAGGAGGAGCCTTGAGTAGTGGCTTCTGCTGCACTTATCTCATGTGCCTGCCAGTTCCGCGAGCCTTTTCCCAACTTCTGCCACGGTACTGGGCGTGAATTCGAGCACGGGTTTTTCATTGCGCTTCACAGGTCGCACGCATAGCTGTGTCTGACCATCGATCACTGTGAAGGCGAATACCACCGCCGGTTCATCCACGGGAACAAGTGGCGATACATGGTCACCCGCCTCGTTCCGTACCATGTTGAGGAGCATCCGCATCCCGGTGAATACCAGATAGACCTGGGCCTTGTTCGCTTGATCCACTTGAGCGGCCACTTTTTGCAAGCGGTCCGGTGGCGTGGAGTAGAACCGATCGCAATTGATCCAGCCAAGATGCGTGGTGGTGAATACATAGTTGGCCAGTCCGTTCACCGTGGTTGATCGGGTGCTGTCCGCCCATTGTGCGTAGCGCTCCAACCGGATGTTGCGTTCCCGCTTCCAGGCGGCCAGCTCTGCTTGGTATTGCGTGCGAAGCGGTCCGGCAATGGCATCGTACTGGCGCAAAGCGGGTTGGTATACCTCAGCGTACCATTGTTCCTTCTCAAGCACTTTGCGTTCATCCCAACGTGCCTTGCGGATCGTATATCGTTGGGCGGCAGCAGGGTATTCCGCATTTTCCCGGTAGTAGCGCTCCAAGCGGGCCTGATAGCGCTTATGACTGGAGGCTTTTCTCCTCTCCGCATGCGCAAATGCCTTCTGCGTACGGGCTTGCATCACGCGTGGCCGCATAAAGCCCCACCACGGATCCTTACGCACATAGCTTCTTTCCTTGGACATCGTCGGCACGCGGGGCATCACGGGCAGCACTGGCCGCAGGGGCTTTCCGTGCTGGTCTTCCTTGTAAGTGGGCAGTTTGAATGGGATCACCGGCGGCCTGGGTGGGGTATCATTCCAACCGATCCGCGATATACTGTCCGAGGCGGATGTCGCCACGGCCCAATTGGTGCCGGTAGTACTGAGGAACAACTGCATGCGAGGCTTGATAACTGGGGCTGGCATGGTCACGGTCATCGGTGCATCCGCCCGCAGCCGTAGCTCATTCCCAGAGGGATCGGAGGCCAGCACCTGCACCATGCCATCGGTCTCCAAAAGCCGGTCATCGCTGCGCGTACTCAGGCCGAATGCCACCATTTCCAGCGCACCCAACGCTTCCGTAAGCTCCACGGTCACCGGGCTGGAAACCCTATTTCCCTTTGCGTCCACGAAGCCTGAAGCAGCGAATGCCACGGTGGATCCAGCCCTTCCTTTCAGTATCGTGTCCCTTCGGGGATCCACTTGGAAATGCTGCACGCTTCCCTCGCGCAGTGCCTGCCGCAGCCCATCCACATCAGCGAACACGTTCCGTGTGAAGGTGATGCGCACCCGCCTGTTCAGCGACATGCCAACCTCGTTCGCATTGCTTGCCACCGGTGTCCGCTCACCGCGATAGCCAAGCTTCACCACGGAAGGGTCCACGCCGTGCCCTAGCAGATAATCGCGCACCACCTTGGCGCGCGCTGCCGCCAGGGTGTCGTTGTAAACGTGATTGCCATCGCTGTCCGTATGACCCTCGATGGTGAAGTGGTGATCGCCTTGCAATGTGATCGACGCCAGAAAGGCATCCAGTAGGGCAGTGGCCTGTTCGTTCAGGGCTGCCTTGTCCTTTTCGAAGTGTACGAGCACTTCTTCATGAGTAACAATGGCCACAACGGGTGAGGAACCGAGCAGGAATAGCGAGAATGCGATAGTGCGGTCCATTTCAGGTGGTTTTGAGGGTTATGGGTCCGGTCTTTCCGAGCCATGCGTTGAACTGGCTGGGAAAGCCCCGGTACATTCATAGAACTCGATCCGGACAGAAAATCGTATTGCAGGGCTGAAACACGCATTCGGCGCTAGGGCTATTTCCCCATGAAGAGGCTCCGCTATCTTTATTATCGCGTGATCGTCGGACGCTGGCACATACCGCGCTACCTTTGCGCCGTTAAAAACAAACACAGTAGAGTACAATGGCAAGTGGTAAAGTAAAGTTCTTCAACACGGAGAAAGGATTCGGTTTCATTACTCCGGACGAAGGCGGAAAGGACGTATTCGTCCATAAGACAGGCACCAGCGAATCCCTCTGGGAAGGTGATGCCGTCACCTACGAAGTGGAAGAGACCCCCAAGGGCCTCAGCGCGATCGACGTGCGCAAGGCCTAAGGCCCACCAACGTTTTGAACATTGCGAAGCCCCGGCCTTGGTCGGGGCTTCGTCTTTTGTGTTCCCACAGCAGCCTCCCGCCATACGGAGGAGACCCTGAGGACACAAATAGTGGTTGGTGAACGGCGATCAGGCACGATCGGCACCTCCGGAAAACCATCCAGTCACATATCACCGACCACCGATCATCTCAGGATCTTCAATTCACGCTGACTGTGCGGCGTACTTCGCCTTTCCGTATTGCTTGGTGTACAGATCGTACACGATGCCATCCGCCAAACCCACCTTGGGGACAAAGACCTCCTCGATCCCGGCTTCCTCCATCACGTGCAGGAAAATGTCCGCCGCAGGGATGATCACGTCTGCGCGGTCCGAACGTAGGCGGAGCTGCTTTACGCGATCCTCGAAGCTGTACGCGGCGATGCGGTCCCGCTGCTTGCGGATATCGGCACGCGACAGCGGTTCGCCGTAACCATTCCGGTTCTCCTTGAAGATGCGGTTGATGTTACCACCGGTACCAATGCCCGTGAGCTTGGCCCCATTGGCACGGATCTCCGAAAGAAAATCGGTCGTGGCAGTCCATTCGCTTTCATCCACTTTGTGCTGAAGCAAGCGCACGGTGCCGATCTTGAACGAGGAAGAGTGCTTTCGTTTTCCGTTCTCGATCCAGGTGAGTTCGGTACTTCCGCCGCCCACGTCGATGTAGAGATAGCTCCGGTCCTTCAGCAGGTCCTGCGTCCAGAAGGTGCTCATGATCAGGTCGGCCTCCATGCGCCCATCGATCATCTCGATGTGGACGCCGCTCTCCATCTCCACGCGGGCCAACACCTCCTGGCCGTTGGAAGCCTCTCGCATGGCACTGGTAGCGCAACAGCGCAGGTAATGTGCGCCGTACACCTCGGTAAGGAGCCGGAAGGCCTTTAATGCTTTGATCAGCTGATCGCGCTTGGCCGCGCTGATGAGGCCGCTGTCGAACACATCCGCACCCAAGCGGATCGGTACGCGCACCAAGGAGGTCTTCTTGATCACCGGGTGATCATCGCGTTCCACCACATCGCCGATAAGCAAGCGCACCGCGTTGGAACCGATGTCGATGGCGGCGTATGTGAGGTCGCGGTTGATGGTGCGAAGGTAGGAGCGGGCGCGGGCAGTGGGTTCAACATCCCGGTGCGCAGATACCGATCTTTTCAGGATATCTTGTGCGTGCAGCGTTTTGCAGGCTTCAAGTGTCTAAGTAGAACATCCCGCCGCCATTGAACCCCGATCTCAAAATGATGAAGCACTTCTTCACCCTCGTAGCTGCGGGATTTTTCCTTCTTCCCCAGAACACACACGCCCAAAGCTGGTGCCCGCCGGGTGCTACCTGGATCTACAACACCAGCGACCCCATGTTGGGAGTAAGTTTCGAGGGCTTCAATTATGTGGGTGACACTGTGTTGGATGGGTTTGTCAGCGAACACATCGCACGGACCGGCGTGATGACCGTGATCTGGGGTATCGACACATTGATCATCTCCCACGGACCGGACGTGGTGACGCGTACGGAACCGGACATCGTGTATTACTGGTTGCCGATGAGCCAAGAATGGGATACGCTCCACTGGTTCGGTGCAGTGCCAGGGGACAAGTGGACCCCAGGCTGGGAACAGGAGTACGGGACCTCTGATACTTATCTGCTGGTGACGGATACCGGCACGATGGAACTGGATGGATCGGTGCTCTGCACATTGACAGTTCAAGGGGTTAATGAGGGGCAACCGGATCCGATGGGGGAGTTGCTTCTTGTCGAACGGATAGGCTACGTCGGAGGATATTTCTTTCCGTTCCCGCCGACCATGATCATTGAATGCACTTGCACGCTCGCTTGTTACAGCGATGATGAGATCCGCTACCCGCCCTCCTCATCGCCTTGCGAACTGACATTGGGGGTAACGGAAGCAGGGGTTCTTGATACGGACAACTGGAGCGCTTTTCCCGTACCATTCCGCGATCGATTCACCGTTCAGGCAACCTATCCCCAACAGGGATCCACGATAAGCTTGTTGGACATGACCGGCCGCGAGTTGCTTAGCGCTCCGTTCCGTGGCACCATGCTGGAGCTGGATGCAAGCGGGTTGCCTGCGGGGATCTATCCGCTCCGCTTCGTCGATGGTGACGGACGCTTATCACACCGGAAGGTGATCAAGGAGTAGGAGAGCGAGTTCGGTAACGGGCATTTGGGCGTTCGGCTTTATCTCAGATCGTGGTGTCGCTGGGCGGCCAAAAATGAAAGCCCTTTCTTTGGCGGCTCACCGCAACCGGGAACATGGCCGAAACGACCAAACGCAGCGGGGTGGACCGCTTTCTCTCCATTATTGAACGAGCCGGGAACGCCCTACCGCACCCTGCGACCCTCTTTGCCCTGCTCGCCTTCTTGGTGGTGTTGCTCAGCGGCCTCTTCAGCCTGACCGGTATCTCCGCCTTGCACCCCGGCACGGGTGAGACGATCACGCCCTTCAACCTGCTCTCGGTGGAAGGCCTGCACATGATCCTCACCAAAATGGTGGTGAACTTCACGGCATTCGCTCCCTTGGGTACCGTGCTCGTGGCCATGCTCGGTATCGGGATCGCCGAAGGCAGCGGTTTGATCGGTGCCGTGATGCGCGCGCTGGTGATGGCCTCGCCGAAGAAGCTGCTCACCTTCGTGGTCGTTTTCGCCGGTGTGTTGAGCAATACCGCCAGCGAGGTCGGCTATGTGCTGCTCGTGCCCTTGGCGGCAGTGATCTTCCTTGCGGCCGGGCGCCATCCGCTGGCCGGTCTTGCAGCAGCCTTCGCCGGTGTCAGCGGCGGATACAGTGCGAACCTGCTGCTCGGCACGATCGACCCGTTGCTTGCCGGACTGAGCCAGGAAGCAGCACGCATCATCGATCCCACCTACTTGGTGAATCCCGCCTGCAATTACTACTTCATGTTCGTGAGCACCTTCCTGATCGCCGGGTTGGGCACCTGGGTCACGGAACGGATCGTGATACCACGGTTGGGTGAATACAACGGCGATGAGAAACCCGAAGAGCTCCGCAATGCGACAGCTGCTGAGAAACGCGGCATGAAATGGGCTTTGGTGGCGGTACTGATCTTCACCGCTGTGATCCTCGCCGGACTGCTACCCGCCGAAGGATTCCTGCGCGACCCGGAGACACACGAGATCCTGCATTCCCCGTTCATGAGCGGTATCGTGGCGATGATCTTCATCAGCGCCGCGATCGCAGGTATCGCCTACGGTGTGGGTGCAAAGACCTTCAAGAGCGACAGCGACGTGATGGACGGCATGGCGAAGAGCATGGAGACGCTCGGCAGCTACATCGTGCTCGTGTTCTTCGCCGCACAGTTCGTTGCCTATTTCAACTGGACCAACCTCGGCCTGATCCTCGCCATCAAAGGTGCCGATGTGCTGAAGGCCGCGGACCTCGGCCCGATCGCCTTGATGTTGAGTTTCGTGATCGTCAGCGCGATGATCAACATGGTGATGGGCAGCGCCTCAGCGAAGTGGGCGATCATGGGGCCGGTCTTCATCCCCATGTTCATGCTGCTCGGCTACACACCGGAGTTCACACAGATGGCGTACCGCGTCGGCGATAGCGTCACCAACATCATCAGCCCGATGATGAGCTACTTCGCTTTGATCGTGGCCTTCATCGCACGGTATGACAAGAAGGCGGGGATCGGCACGGTGATCAGCACGATGCTCCCCTACTCCGTTGTGTTCCTGATCGGCTGGAGTGTGCTCTTGATCATCTGGGTTTGGATTGAGTTGCCCATCGGCCCGGGTGCACCGATGTTCATGCCGGGTTCTTGAGTGATCAGGCTATCAGAAAAATGATGGCCTCGTCGCCTGGTGCTCTTGGCTGAACTGTTGCTTCCGTGGGGCGAGAATGCGGGGCTGTCCTATGTCGTCATATGTCCAATGTCCAATGTCTCATGTCCTATGCTTCGACCAGCGGTGCATAGGACATAGGACATAGGACAAAAATCAAAACCTCTGAAGTTCTGTCACGAGAACGGTACTC
>JAHBUL010000006.1 GCA_019638085.1 Flavobacteriales bacterium
CAAAGCAGGACTTAAGAGGTTTACACCCTCCCAGCTGATCGGTAAGAGCATACACGTGGAAGAGCGAATGACCGGTAACGTGAATTTCGCCACTCCCTCGCCCGCCCTTGCCGATGTGACCGCCGCTCGTACCGCCCTGGTGGCCGCTATCGCGGACGCCACAAGTGGTGCACACGCAGCGATCGCCAGCAAGAACGTAGCTGCCAAGAAGCTCTCCAACATGCTCGTCCAGCTTGCCCGCTATGTGAACAGCGTGGCCGGCAGCGACGTGGACATGGCGGTGAGCAGCGGCTTCGAGCTGAGCAAGACCCCGGATCCGATCGATAAACTGGAAGCTCCGACCAAAGTGGAGGGTGCGCTCGGCACCATCAAAGGGCAGATCGCCCTGCGGTGGAAAGGCGTGCGCGGCGGACGGTTGTACAATACGTACATCTGTGACGGCGACCCCACGATGGACGGCAAGTGGTCCTTGGCTGGCACGTCCACCAAGGCCAAGCTGACGGTTTCCGGTCTGGTAACGGACAAGATGTACTCGTTCAAAGTGTCCGCCCTCGGGGTAGTGGGGGAAGGTCCGATGAGCGAGATAGTGACAGCGAAGGCCGCGTAAGCGGTATGCCGCACACTACATACATCCTTCTTCAACGCACTGGCCCCCGGGAAACCGGGGGCTTTTGCGTTGGTGGCATGCTGCGGCGGGCATTCCATACACGTCATTGTGAGTTTACCTGCCGGAGGCACAGGTGTTCGGGGTGCGCGGTAGCGCATACCGGATACCGAAGCGATCTCAGGCGTACCGCACGGATCAGCCAAGCGCATGCACCACACATCATTCGTGGTGGTGCACAACCAGTCCGTGCAAACGCTCCTGAGATCGTTTCGGCTGCCCGCCCCCCTTCGGGTTGCGGGCTGCCTCGCGATGACGTGCGTTCTGGCGGGTGCGGCCCGCTCGAAATGACTTGCGCAGTAGAGCGTGCCACGGGATCGCGGGTCCCTCATGATGGCCTAGAGCTCCCTTCCTTCACCCCCCCTCGCTCCCCGGATCAGCACAACTCTCAGAACCCTTTCTGCTGGATGCGCTTGTGCAAGTCAGGCAGTTCCATCAACGCTGCGGAGCCGTACCATTCGTACAGTTCGAAGGCCAACGCGCCACCGGCGATGGCCGGGTCGCTATCCAGCAGCGGACGCGTGGCGGCGATGGTGGGCGTGGTGAACACATAGAGACCCCTGTAGCTGGGATTTTTCTCGAAGGGGCCAGCCAGCACCAGTTGCCCGGCCTCCGCCATGCGCACGATGTTGGCCATGTGCCCGCGGAACAGGCTGTCGCGCTCCGCCGTGGGGATGTCCGTGCGTGGGCCGGGCGTTAGTAGGACCAAGGTGTACATGCGCATGCCGTGCTCATCGGCACCCACCTTGGCGGCCAAGGTGCTGTCGTAGGCCACGGGTTCTTGGGCATGGGCGCTCACATGGCACAGGCCCATGATAGCGAGGAGGAGCAGTGGGAGCGCGTTGTGCTTCATCAACGAAAAGTAGCGAAAACTCCGTCGCACTTCATCTCCGCAGCAGGGCTATCGGGTCTTATGCGCCCGTTGGGCGCGGGATACAAGGTCACATAGGCCTCATTCAGCAGCGCTTGAACGCCCTGCGAGCGAGCGAACCTTGATCTTTTGGTCCGATAGGTATCGGACCACGGATGGACACGGCCCGATACGTATCGGGCCCACACGGATAAATACCGCCCTCATCCGTGTCTATCCGTGTGGCTCCCATATGTATCGGAGCGTGGTTCCCCTCTTTGGACCGACCGCGCCGCTAGGCGTGGCTCGAAGACCCGATAGCCCTGATCTCCGCAGGTGACCTTGCCGATAATTGCCACAGATCACGGGGTGGCCGGGTCACATATTGCAACTAGCCCACGTCCTTGCCACGCGCCCGCAGCGCTTTCCGGACCCGCTGCTTCATCCCCCGGTCGTCACCGGTCTCCAGATAGCGGGCGGCAGGGGCGCCACAGGCGCTGCAGGCACCACGCAGGATCAGGTCGTACAATTCATTCACGTACACCTTGTACCGCACAATGTGCCTGCCCGGGGCATCGCAGGGGCAGCCCAAGTAGGCCAGCAGCGTGGCCAGGCGGTCTTCCTTTCCGGCGAAAATGCGCTCCAGCTCGAAGCGGGTGATCTCCGTTCCACCGGCTCGGGGACCGGGTCCGTTGGGCGCTCGGGATGGTGTATTCATGGTGTTCCGCTCAGGCGCTTTAAAGGTATACTTGCAATTGCGATCGCCCCCCGGGACATACTCCTGCGCAAGCATTCGCAGTTCCGTCCGGTGAAGTACAGCACCTGCATTGAAGCTTCACTCCCATCCTCGCCGCCCCCCTTCCCATGGACCGAAATGCCGCACTGGAGCGGATCGACCGACCGGACACGATCTGGGACGTGGTGGTGATCGGCGGCGGGGCCAGTGGCTTGGGCATCGCCGTGGATGCGGCGTCGCGCGGGTACAGTACCGTGCTCTTCGAGGCGAACGACTTCGCGAAGGGCACCTCCAGCCGCAGCACCAAGCTGGTACACGGTGGGGTGCGCTATTTGGCGCAAGGGCGGGTCCGCTTGGTGCGCGAAGCGTTGCGCGAACGTGGCCACATGGCGCGTAATGCACGGCATCTGGTGCATGACCTAGGCTTCATCATCCCCTGTTACCGCTGGTGGGAACCCGCCTTCTACCGCATCGGGCTGGGGGTCTACGACCTGATGGCAGGCGCGCTGAGCTTGGGTGGAACGCAGTGGTTGGGCCGGAAAGAGGTCCTCCGCGCATGGCCGAACATCCGCCAGCAAGGCCTGCGCGGCGGCGTGCGCTACCACGATGCGGGGTTCGATGATGCCCGCTTCGCCATCGATCTGGCCCGCACGGCGGTGGACCATGGCGCATGCGTGATCAACCATGCACCGGTGCTCGCCTTGTGCAAGGATGGCGCGGGGAAGCTCACCGGCGTGCAGGTCCGCGACAAACTCTCCGGGGCCGTGCATGAGGTGAAGGGAAGGACCGTGGTGAACGCCACCGGCGTGTTCACCAATTCCATCTTCGCCCTGGACGGCCCCGATACCCAAGGCCACGTGGTGCCCAGCCAAGGCATCCACCTGGTGGTGGACCGCTCCTTCCTTGCCGGTGATGACGCGCTGCTGATCCCGCACACCACCGATGGGCGCGTGCTCTTCGCCATCCCGTGGCAGCAACGCGTGCTGCTCGGCACCACGGATACCGCCGTGAAGGAGGCCCACTTGGAGCCGCGACCCTTGGAGGCGGAGATCGACCTGGTGCTCAGCAATGCCGGGCGCTACCTCGCCGAGCAGCCCACACGCGCCGACGTGCTCAGCATGTTCGCCGGCCTGCGCCCGCTCGCTGCACCGGACCATCCGGAACGGAACACAAAGGAGGTCTCCAGAGGCCATAAGGTGTTGACCTCCGCCTCGGGGCTGATCTCCATCATCGGCGGCAAATGGACCACCTACCGCCAAATGGCGGAAGACGTGGTGGATCACGTGCGAGGCCAAGGCCAGTTGCCGCATGTCCCCTGCCGCACGCTGGACCTGCCGATCCATGGGGATACCGCCGCAACCACCACTTCGGAGCAGGAACCCCTCGCCTTGTATGGCACGGAGGCCGCCGTGATCCGCGCCATCCAACTCGCCGACCCGGCCACCAGCGCACGCATCCACCCCGACCATCCGTTCACGGGCGCGGAGGTGGTGCATGCGGTACGCCATGAGATGGCCGTGACCGTGGAGGATGTGCTGGCGCGCCGGGTGCGGCTCCTCTTCCGCGATGCGCGGGCCGCCATGGCCGCAGCGGAAGCGGTGGCACGCATCATGGCGAAGGAAGCCGGACACGATGAGGTGTGGGTGGTGGAGCAGGTCGCTACCTTCCGGGCATTGGCGATGCATTATTTGCCTCAACCGCACAGCTGAGCCGGATGCCCGGATGTGACCGCTTGGCACACGCATCAGGCATCCTTTAGGACACCGGAGCGTCTCTGTAGGCATAAACCCACCACATGTTGCAAAACCGGACCCTCGCAGTACTCCTCTGCATACTATCGCTCGCAACGCTGCATGCACAAAGCACGGACTGGGTCTACTACACCTCCACCCACGGCTCCAACCTACCTACGTTCACGGAAGTGGATGGTCAGGGCGCGGCCATCATGGCGGTGGAATTCTCCAGTACAATTACGGTGGCAGGGGTCACGTACGGCAGCATGGGTTCGGATGATATCCTCCTGATCAAGGTGACCGCTACCGGTACCGTGGCCTGGTCCAAACACATCGCAGCGGTCAATGATGTCTGGATCGGTTCGCTCACCATTGATGCCGCAGATCGCATCTACCTGCGATTTTCCGTAAGTGGCTTCAACACCACGGTGATGGCCGATGACACCTTGTTGACCGTGCCATCCGATCAGTATGCGCGGGGTTTGATGATCCGCGTTTCACCCACGGGTGACGTGGACCGGGCCCATGTGGGGGCGATCGGGTATATGATCACCGCCGTAGGCAACGAGATCCATGCACTTGGCACCGGGTCTGCAGGAACGGTGCTTCAGAAATGGAACAGCGATCTGCAACTGCTCTCCTCCCTGACACTTGGTACCCTGCAGATGCTTCACTCCGTTATCGCTATCGATCCGGCGGGGTACATCGCCATAGCGGGTTCTGAATTGAACTTGGATAGCATGGAGATCCAAGGAACTCCCGTCCCCAATGACCCCACGGACCAGAACGAAGTGTTCGTGATCCTGCTCGACCTCAATGGAAACCTACTTTGGGTGCGCAGTTTCGGCGCCATGACCACCTTGGCCGAACGGCCCAATGGCATCGCGGTAACGGATGACGGCCGTGTGTTCGTCGCAACGGCCAGTGATACTGCATTCACCTTCGCCGGAACCAGCTTTCCCGAGATCCCAACGTACCAGAACCGGATCGGCTTCCTACTGGCCTACTCCCCCAACGGCGACGAGAACTACGCCATTCCCTCCTATACAAAGGTCCTGACATCCACTTTTTGGGATGTGATCATCGACGCGGACGGGAATACGGTGGCAACGGCCACCACGGTGGGCGGTGGCCTGGTGAATGGAATGACCGTCCCAACATCCGCGCAGCTTTATGTACTGATGAAATTGGACCCGGCAGGGAACATGACGATGTTATATCAACCGATACACGCCAACATCAATCCGATGTCCGCATTTGGCTTCAGCCTTGGCCAAAGCCCTGATGGGGCTTATTACCTAGGTGGGTACGGCATGTTCTTCAATGTGAATTGCACTCCGACCGACATCCCCGGTTACGGCTGGCGCTATTACGTCACCCGCGTCGTGGAGCAGGACCCCATTCTGCCCCAAGCGGCCTTCAGTTGGTCCGCGAACGGCCCCGAAGTGACCTTCGTGAACGCTTCCGGCAATGCCGAAACTTCAACTTGGGCGTTCGGGGACGGTGTAACGAGTACGGATCAGGACCCGATCCATATGTATGGAGCATCCGGCACTTACGATGTGATCCTTACAACAACGAGCGGCATTTGCACCGACACCGCAATGGCCCAGGTGAGTGTGCTTACCACCGGCAACGCGGAGTTCTCCCATGCAGTGGCCCTCACGGTATTTCCGAACCCGGCGTTGGACCATGTGCGCATCCACTCGTCCGTTCAGGTCCTGAGCATCCAACTTGTTGATATCACCGGGAGGCCGTTGAACATCCCTGTGGCAGGAACGAACTCCGGTGACCTGATCATGGATGTGACCGGAGTGGCTGCAGGCAGGTATACCATGGCCATCAACACCATCACAGGGCGCATGGCGCGGCCATTGATGATCGAATGAGTAGGCCGATACAGGAAGGGCCGGGTGGCCTTGTCCTGGTCAAGTAGCATCGAGCACGAGCGGCACTACTGCTTCACCACGCGGGCATGCCAGCGCCGCGTGCCTTGGAGCAGTTCCACCAGATAGACGCCCGGGGCCAGCGAGCTGCCCAAGCCCACCCTGCTGCTGCTGGTGAGGGCGACCCTGCCGCTGGCATCGCGCACCACTACCTGCACCGGTCCGGCAAGGTCCGCAGCGGCAAGGGAGAAGGTTGTGCTGAACGGGGATGGGAAGGCGGTGAGCTGTTCGGCATCCGGCTTCGGCTCCGCGATGCCCGTGCCGATGGCGGGGTCTATCCGCGCCACCACCAGCGTGGGGGCCGATGTTTCCACCGCGAAGGGTCCCAGCAGGAAGGTGTCCCGCACCTGCACGGCGATGTGGCACGTACCCCCGGGCAGTACGGCAAGTCCTTGCGGCACATCATGGTCCGCGCTTCCGCCGTTCAGTTGCCATTGGGGCGTTCCGGTGCTGTCCAGGCTCAACAGCGTTACCGCGCGGTCCGTGAGGCCGCCGGCATTCGTGACCACATCGTTGCCCCATTCCACAAGGCCGTTCGCAACACCCAGCAGCACTGCGTCACCGGCCGCGTTCACACCAAGGGAAGCCGTCCGCGCCAGGTCGAATTGCCCGCTGAACGGTGCGCCCATCGGGGGCTGGAAACCCCATTGGAATGCACCGGTACTGTCCAACCGGGCGAGAAAGAAGGTGCTGTTCCACTCCGGCCCGTGGAAGTGGATGCCGCCGAAGGTGATGCTGTCGAACGGGGTGCCGGCCAGGTAGGCGTGGCCGTATGCGTCCGCCATCACCACCGAGCGTTGGAAGGTGACGTCCTCCGCGCTCTGCAGCCACTGCGCAGCACCGCTCGCATCCATGCGGGTGACGAAGAAATTATACGATGGCGCAAGGGGATAGAGCGTGCCGTTCACCGAGAGACCCGGGTTGCTGGCAGCACCGCTCACATACAGGCCGCCCCACGGGTCGAAGCTGATGGCCCCGATGGTCTTTGCATTTTCCATCGGCCGGGTTTCCACATCGTTCCCCTGCTCGTCCAGCCGCATGATGTCCGCGCGGAAGAAGTCGCAGGTGGCATACCATGCGCGGCCCTGATGGTCGAAGGTGATGGCCGCCACATTCGTGCCTTGGGGATCGTTGGGGGTGATGTTCCGCTGCCAAAGCAGGTTGCCGTCGCTGTCCAGTGCGATCAGGAAGGTCTCGGGGAACTCGTTGCCGTTCAGCACCGGAAGCTCGGCCCCTCCGTTGAGGTGCAGCTTGCGGAAAAAGCGCCCGCCGAGGATCACCCTGCCGTTGCCGCCAGCAGCCATGTGTTGCAGCAGTAAGGTGTCGCCCAAGGTGAAGCTCCAGTTCACCTCGCCCAGCGCATCGCGTTGCTCCACCACTGCGGCCCCGTACACATCACCGTAAAGATAGGTGAGCGTGGTGGAGCGTGCCACATACACGTGCCCGGCATCCGAGGAGGCGATCGCATGCTGCGGAATATCCGGGTTGATGTCGAAGCCGATGGGGCTCGCCGCGAGCCATTGCACCTCTTGAGCGTTCACAAGGGTCATGGAAAGAAAACATACCAGGAACGTGTACCAGTTGCGCATCGCGATCGTGTTTTGCATAAGACTGTATCCCGGGGGGAGCGGGTTGCACAGCGGTTGAAATTTTGTGGGGACCAACTTGCCCTTCCGGTACCTGCCTCTTTCGTGGCATGGGTACATCACCTGCTTCCACGGGGCCCTTCACCGCGCCGGAGCGACCACTGTGTGGCGGCGCTAATTACCTTGGCCCCACAACCCCAACGCATGCAGCTACTCCTTCTCTCCAACTCCACCATGCCGGGCGAAGCCTACTTGGGCTGGCCCGAGGAGCACCTTCGGCAATTCCTGGGTGCGGGCAAGCGCATCGCCTTCGTGCCCTTTGCGGCGGTGACCATGAGCCTGGATGATTACACCAAGAAAACGCAGGATGCCTTCGCGGCCTTGGGCCACGAGCTCTTCAGCCTGCACGAGGAGAAGGACAAGGTGAAGGCCTTGAAGACCGCGGATGCCGTAGCGGTGGGCGGCGGCAATTCCTTCCAGCTCCTGCGCACCCTGTACAGCACGGAACTGGTGCGCGCCATCCGCGTGCGGGTGATGGGCGGCCTGCCCTATGTGGGCTGGAGCGCGGGCAGCAATGTGGCCTGCCCCACCATCATGACCACCAACGACATGCCCATCACCGAGGTGCCCACCATGCGGGGGCTCGGGCTGGTGCCTTTCCAGATCAATCCGCACTACATCGAGGCCACCATCGCCGGGCACGGTGGCGAAAGCCGCGACCAGCGCATCGGGGAGTACCTGGCCTTGAACCCGCGTGCCGTGGTGGCGGGGCTGCGCGAAGGGAGCCTGCTCCATGTAAAGGGCGATCACCTGACGGTGGAAGGCCAAGGCATGCGCGTGTTCCGCCATGGCAAGGAGCCCAATGACGTGGCCGGTGGCGTGCAATTGCGCACCTCCTTGGCGGACGCCTGAAGGCGCAAGGTGAGCGCGTTGGGGAAAGCCTCGGACCCTTTCGTCCGTTTGCTGCGCCCTCGGCCGTACACGGCGCGTTGTTCATCGCTTTCGGACGAGGTGGAATTGCAACTCCTTTACACCTGTAAGTTCGCGTTCACAAAGACACTATGGAGGCAGAGACCCGCAAGATCGTGGAAGTGCTGCAGGCCCTTGGCATGGACCTGTTGGTACTGTTGAAGGTGGTGGCCATTCTCTTCGCGGCCTGGTTCGTGGAGCGCTTGGTCTACTTCGCCCTGCGGCGGGCCTACAAGCGATCACCTACGCAAGGCCCGGAGCAACGCACGAGCTACCGCTTCTTCCGGAACGGCGTGCGCACCATGATGGTGATCCTGGCGCTGATCGCCATCATTTACGTGATCCCCTCGCTCCGCTCGCTGGCCCTCACGCTCTTTGCCGGTGCGGGTATTTTGGCGGTGGTGATCGGCTTTGCGGCGCAGAAGGCGCTGAGCGACATCATCAGCGGGGTCTTCATCGTGGCCTTCAAGCCCTTCCGTGTGGGCGATATGATCCAAGCGGGTGAGATCGGGGTGTTCGGCACGGTGGAGGACATCAACCTGCGGCACACCACCATCCTCACCTTCGAGCACCGGCGGCTGATGATCCCCAACTCCATCCTCAGCGAGGACCGGATCGTCAACAGCAGCATCCGCGATGAACGAACGTGCGAATTCATCGAGTTCGAGCTGGCGCTGCACGCCGATGTGAACATGGCCATGGCCGTGATGCAGCACCAGGCCCTGTTGCATCCGGACCGCATCCAAGGCCCGGACGTGACCAACATGGAGAACCCGAACGAGTCGATCACCGTGCGGGTGGTGAAGATCCATGAAGGCGCGATCACCTTGCGGATGTACGTATGGGCCAAGGACCCGGTGACCGCCCGGCGAATGCACTACGACCTGAACCAAGCGGTGCTGGAGACCTTCCTGGAGAACCACATCCCCTTCTCCTTGCCGATCCGCCGCGCGGTGCAAGCGGACCACACACGCCCGATCCCGCCTGCCGATGGCAAAGCTGCGCAGTGAGAAGGCCGGCCTCCCGCCCGGGTCATTGGTCCCCGTAAGCGAGGATCCGGAGGTGGCCACCACTATCCAAGTGATGGTGTATGATGCCACGAACTTCTCCGAGCGTTGCGCCGTTGCTGCGGACAAGATCGATGTGGGCGACCCCGGCAAGAGCGTCACCTGGATCGATGTGGCCGGCCTTGCCGACCTGAAGGCCATCACCGCCATCGGCGAGCGCTTCGAGCTGCACCAACTGCTGCTGGAGGACGTGCTGAACACGGACCACCGGCCGAAGATCGACGAGTTCCAGGAAAAGCTCTTCGTGGTGGTGAAGATGCTCACCATGGATCCCGAAAGCGAGGACGTTTGGAGCGAACAGGTCAGCTTCGTGCTGGGCCAAGGGCTGGTGATCAGCTTTCAGAGCGAACCCGGCGATGTGATGGAACCCGTGCGGGAGCGCCTGCGGAAGAACATGGGCCGGCTGCGGAAAAAAGGGGCCGACTTCCTCCTCTATTCCCTGCTGGACGTGATCGTGGACAATTACTTCATCATCGTGGAGGACCTGGGCAAGCGGATAGAGACCATGGAGGAGCGTGTGGTGTTCAGGCCACGGGATAAGGACTTGCTGGACATACAGGCCCTGCGCCGACAGCTGGTAGGCATCAGCCGCCAAGTGACGCCCACGCGGGAATTGGCAGGCCGCATGAACATCATCCCCAGCAGGCTGATCGACAAGAGCACACGGCGCTACATCAACGACCTTCAGGACCACACGGTATACATCTCGGAGAGCATCGCCATGTTCCGCGACCAGCTGACCAACTTGGAGAACGCTTACCACGCGGGGCTGAACATGCGGATGGGGCAGGTGATGAAACTGCTCACGGTGATCAGCACCATCTTCATCCCGCTCACCTTCATCGTGGGTGTGTACGGCATGAACTTCGACCACATGCCCGAGCTGCATTGGCGCTACGGCTACTACGCGGTGATGGGCATCATGCTTCTGATCTCGCTGGTGATGTTGTGGTTGTTCCGGCGCAAGGGCTGGCTTTGACCGTTGGAGGGAACGCTGATAACGCTGATCATTAGGATCTCCGCGGATCATTAGGATCTCCGCGGATCATTAGGATCTCCGCGGATCAGCACGCAAGGGTGAAGCGGTGAACTCCGTTGCAGCGTTCCATCTTTCAGCATTCAAGCTTCAGCTTTTTGATTGACTCAAGACTCAAGACTCAGGACTCACGACTCATGACTCCACTTCACGTCCATCGGCCATTTCCCATTAATCACTCCCCTATTTCATTCCATGGCGGTTTGGGCTTTTACTTTGCACCTCCCATGGCCATGATCCACGCAGCCTGTACCTTCGTTCGAAGCCTCTCCCCGTTGGGCGGTCGGGCCATTTGCGCCAAGGCCATGGTCCCTTTGGGAGCCTTGTCCCCATTCCGTTGATGCAGCTCTCCATCCTCCCCGGTCCTTCCCGCGCATATCGTGCTGCAACCGGGCCCGAGGTGGAGCCGATCATCACTGTTCCCGTAGCATTCACAGCGTTCGTCGCGGTCCACGCACTCCGCGGCGCGCTTCACCCCGAACCACTTTGCGCCGTGCCATGAAGACCCGTTACATCGACCTGATCGAGCAGACCTTCGACTTTCCACAGCGCGAATTCAACTTCGATAATGACCTGTTGACGTGGAACGACCTGCCTTTGATGGACATCATCAAGAAGCACGGAACGCCCTTGCGGATCATGTACCTCCCGAAGATCGGCGAGAAGATCGACCAGGCGCGGGAATACTTCGCCAAGGCCTTCAAGGAACACGATTACAACGGCACCTACGAGTACTTCTATTGCACCAAGAGCAACCAGTTCAGCTTCGTGATGTCCGAGGTGCTGAAGAAAGGCGTAAGCTTGGAGACCAGCAGTGCGTATGACATCAACATCGTGGAGCGGTTGATGGCCTCCGGCGAAATGCCGCGCACCGCCACCATCCTGTGCAATGGCTACAAGGATGAGCGGTACATCCGGAACATCGGGAATCTGGCCAACAGCGGGGTGAACGTGATCCCCATCATCGACAACATGAGCGAGCTGTGGGCCTTGGACGAGGCCATCACCGGCCCCTGCGATATCGGCATCCGCATCGCGGCGGAGGAAGCGCCGAAGTTCGAATTCTACACCAGCCGCCTGGGCGTGGGCTACAAGGACATCATCCCGTTCTACATGCGCAACCTGAGCAAGCAGCGCAAGTTCAAGCTGAAGCTCATGCACTTCTTCATCAACACCGGCATCAGCGACAGCGCCTATTACTGGAACGAGCTCACCAAGTGCGTGAACGTGTACTGCGACCTGAAGAAGCTCTGCCCCTCCTTGGACACGCTCGACATCGGCGGCGGCCTGCCCATCGATAGCAGCCTCAACCGGCACTTCGATGTGGACTACATGATCGGCGAGATCGTAGGCCGCATCAAGGACATCTGCGACGAGAACGGCGTGCCGGAACCGAACCTCTACAGCGAATTCGGGAGCTATACCGTGGGCGATAGCGGGGCCACCTTCTTCAGCATCCTCAACCAGAAGAAGCAGAACGAGAAGGAGCGCTGGAACATGATCGACGGCAGCTTCATGACCACACTGCCCGATTCCTGGGCCATCAACCGCCGCTTCCTCATGCTACCGATCAACAATTGGCAGGATGAGTACGAGCGCGTCTTCCTGGGCGGCATGACCTGCGACAGCGACGACTACTACAACAGTGAGCAACACGTGAACGCCATCTACATGCCGCGCTACCGCGAGGACCGACCGCAGTACCTCGGCTTCTTCAACACCGGGGCTTACCAGGACACGCTCGGCGGCTATGGTGGCATCCAGCACTGCCTGATCCCCAAGCCCAAGTACGTCCTCATCGATCGGCTACCGGACGGCACGTTGACGGACCGGGTCTTCAGCGAGATGCAGAGCTCGGATCAAATGCTGGGGCTGCTGGGGTATGCCAGGAAGGAAGAGCCTGTGAAGTGATCGGGCAGTTGTCAGTGGTTCGTTGTCAGTTGTCAGGCGCGGACCACAAGAGCTGCACTACATTGGTTCTTCCGCAGGGTCTCGCAAACAAAGATCTCCGACGAACAGCGGACCCTGCGTTCGGGTCACGCTCACAAACCATTCGAACTACTCAACAGCTTCCATGCTCGACCTGAAGCCGGAATACTTGGACGTGGTGCTTTCCATTCTACGAGCGCAGGTACCTCAAGCGCAGGTGTGGGCCTACGGCACGCGGGTGCGCGGAAATGCCAAGCGCCATAGTGATCTGGACCTGGCCGTGAAAGCTGCGAAGGAGCTTGACGTAAGGGAAATGGCCGCCTTGAACGAGGCCTTCGGCAAGAGCGGCCTACCGATCAAGGTGCATGTGCTGGATCTGCACTGCGTCTCCCCGGAATTCCTGGCGGAGATCGAGGGGGAACTGGTTGCGCTGCTTTAGTGACGCTGCGCACGAGCAGCCTACATCAACGGTGACAGCAGCCGCGCCACGCGCTCGGGCAGGATCTTATGGTCGGGGCGGGAGCGCCACCGCTCCGGGTCGATCCGCTCGGCGTGCAGCAGGTCGTTCGCAAATACCGCAGCGAGCTCATCGGCCATCGGGCTGCCGTAGACCATGGCGTTCATCTCAAAGTTGAGATGGAAACTGCGTTGGTCCATGTTCGCGGTGCCGATCACGCTGATGCTCCGGTCCACCACCATGGTCTTGGCATGCATGAAACCCTTGCGGTACAGGAAGATCTCGGCACCCGCTTCCAACAGTTCCCCATAGAAGGAACGGGCGGCATGGTTCACCAGCCAGGAATCTCCGTTGCCCGGCACCAGCAACTGCACGTGCACACCGCTGAGAGCAGCCACACGCAGTGCATCCAGGATGGGATCCCCGGGAATGAAATAGGGTGTGGTGATCAGGATCCGCTCTTTCGCCAGATGGATCGCCTTCATCAAGGAGAGCATGATCGTTTCCGTGGGGGAATCGGGGCCGCTGATCGCCATCTGCACGCCGGTATCCCCCGTGCCGCCCTGCAGGTCCGGGAAGAAGAAGCGGTCCATCTGCAGCTGTTGCTTGGCACTGAAATTCCAGTTGCAGAGAAAGGCATGTTGAAGATGATGGACCCCTTCCCCATCCACCCGCAGGTGTGTATCGCGCCAATAGACCTGTCCTTTCGCAGGGTTCGCGTTGCTGTACCGATCGCTCAGGTTGATGCCACCGATCAGGGCGCTCTTTCCATCCACCACCACCAACTTATGGTGGTTCCGGTAGTTCAATCGGTTGGCGATCAAGAGCAGGCGCACGGGCGAGAACGGATAGGCCTCCACCCCTCCCGCGACCAGTTCCTTCACCCATCTTCCTCGGATGGAGCGGCTCCCGAAGTCGTCGTAGATAAAGCGGACCTGCACGCCCTCGCTGGCCTTGCGCAACAGGATCTCCTTCATGCGATCGGTGATCGCTCCCGGCTCCACGATGTAATACTCCAGATGGATATGCTGCTCGGCCGCATCAAGCATGGCGAACAGTTCGGGGAACTTTTCCTCCCCGTTCACCAAGAGCTTCACCGTATTCCCCAAGGTGAACGGACTGGAGCTATCGTTCAGCAACAGCGTGGCCAAGGGCCGCACCACCTCGGGCTGCAGCAACTCCATGTTCGCCCGTGCTCGCGTATTGAGCAGCTCCTCCACATCCTCCAGCTGCTTGGTGTTCACCTTCAGCTTGCGGCTGTAGATCTTGTTATTGCGATAATTGATGCCCACCGAAAAGTAGATGATGGCACCCGCCAACGGCAGAAAGACCACCAACAGCAGGTAGGCCAGCGTCTTCGACGTGCTCTGCGTATCGTAGATGATGCGCAAGGCGATCGCGCAGATCGCTAGGATGTACACCACTTCTAAAACCAGTAACCAGTTCATGCGTGAACAATGGTACAAGAAAGGCGGTTAGGAGCCGCATGGGGTCTCAGGCAGAAGCGCAAAGACGCGGAGGAATTCCAATTGCTGATCGCTTATCCGTGACTCCCGACCTAAGACGTCTGTGCTCTCTTCCTGAGCAAAGCGAAGGGAATCCCTGGCTGTTTGAGCAACATCCAAGATTGGAAGCAATAGCATACCTCCGTGTCCTCTGTGCCTCTGTGGTGAACTACCAGACTCATGACTCCAAACTCCCGACCTAAGACGTCTGTGCTCTCTTCCTGAGCAAAGCGAAGGGAATCCCTCCCTGTTTGAGCAACATGCAAGAATGGAAGCAATAGCATACCTCCGTGTCCTCTGTGCCTCTGTGGTGAACTACCAGACTCATGACCTAAAGACGTCTGTGCTCTCTTCCTGAGCGAAGCGAAGGGAATCCCTGCCTGTTTGAGCAACATCCAAGATTGGAAGCAATAGCATACCTCCGTGTCCTCTGTGTCTCTGTGGTGAACTACCAGACTCACGACTCACGACTTAACACGCACCTCTCATTACCTTTCCGCCCCGAACAAAACAAGACAAGCCGAAAGGCAGACATTATGAGCAACACCCGTCCGATCTCGTCCTTCATTGAGAAGCACTATTTACACTTCAACGCAGCCGCCTTGGTGGATGCTGCCAAAGCCTACAAGGTCCATAAGGCCAGCGGCAAGAAGATGCTGGTATCCTTGGCCGGTGCCATGAGCACGGCCGAACTGGGCAAGAGCCTGGCCGAAATGATCCGCCAAGGAAAGGTGGACATCATCAGCTGCACCGGTGCCAACCTGGAAGAGGACGTGATGAACCTCGTAGCACACGACCACTACGAGCGCGTGCCGCACTACCGCGACCTGGGACCCGAGGACGAGCGGGCCTTGGCCGACCGCGGCATGAACCGCGTAACCGACACCTGCATCCCGGAGGAAGAAGCCTTCCGCCGCTTGGAGGAACAGGCCGTGAAACTGTGGAAGGACGGACAGGACAACGGCAAGCGCCGCTTCCCGCACGAGCTCTTCTACGAAATGATCAACTCAGGCGTACTGAAGGAATACTACCAGATCGATCCGAAGGACAGCTGGATGGTGGCCGCTGCGGAGCGCAACCTGCCGATCGTATGTCCGGGCTGGGAGGACAGTACCATGGGCAACATCTTCGCTGCACACTGCATCATGGGCGATTGCGAGCCGCGCATCATGAAGAGCGGCATCGAGTACATGATCTTCCTCGCCGATTGGTACACGGAGAATGCAGGCACCGAAGGCATCGGCTTCTTCCAGATCGGCGGTGGCATCGCCGGTGACTTCCCCATCTGCGTAGTGCCCATGCTGGAGCAGGACCTGCAGCGCAAAACGCCCTTCTGGAGCTACTTCTGCCAGATCAGCGACAGCACCACCAGCTACGGCAGCTACAGCGGCGCGGTGCCCAATGAAAAGATCACATGGGGAAAACTTGACGTGGACACCCCGAAGTTCGTCATCGAAAGTGATGCTACTATTGTGGCGCCGCTCATCTTCGCGTACATTCTTGACATGTAATCAGTAGCCAACATGGAACGCCGCATACGATCATTCGACACCCTCACGGACGAACTGCGCGACAAGCTGCAGGAACAGTACCCGGACGGGATCGAGAGCAGCCACATCCGCACCGTGAGCACCCCCAAGGGAGAGAACCTCCGCGTCATCGAGCTGCGCACTGCAGAGGTGATGTACCTGATCAAAGTGAACACCGAAAGCCGCGAGGCGATGGACGAGTTCCTGGAACAGGACAACGACGATGACGATGACACCGAGAGGGAGGACATTGAAGGCTCGGACGACATCGAAGGTGCCGACGAGGAAGAAGAGGACGAAGTGGAGAAGGACGCCCCACCTGCAGACGACGAGGACGACGACGAGGATTGAGACCACTGTTAGATCTCCGGCTCAGCGCAAATCATAAAGTTCCGCGTTATCCGCGTTCTATCCACCAGAAAACCTTCGACACATGCTCAACGGTCGCTTCCACCTCGCCTTTGCCACCACGGACCTCAAGCGCATGAAGGCCTTCTACGGCGGACTGCTCGGCTGCACCGAAGGCCGCAGTTCCGACACTTGGGTTGATTACGACTTCTTCGGGCACCAGCTCACCATCCAGCAAGTGCCCTTGGTCACCAAGACCGCCGTGGCCTACAACCCACAAAGCCACATCCCCAGCGACCACTGGGGCATCGTGCTGGAACTCGCCGACTGGCGGAAGATGCGCGACAAGTGCAAGAAGCTCGGCGTGCGCTTCTTCATCGAACCCCAAGTGGTGATGAAGGGCGAAGTGGGCGAGCAGCGCAGCTTTTTCATCGAGGACCCGGATGGCCACGCCATAGAGTTCAAGGCTTTCGAGGATCCGGAGAGCTTGTTCCGGAAGGGATAGGAGCTTACGGGCATCCGTTGATCATGTTAAGCGGGCTAACGGCGTGAAAGGTGAATTTCACGAAGCAATAGATGCCGATTCAATTTTTCAAGCCTTTACTCCCGCACAGGCTCGCGTGCACCCAACACGCGCTATCGCTCGGCTTTTTGCCGAGTGATCGGATCCTAGGGCCTCCGGCCCGTCCTCGAACCGGATTGATCATATACTTGAGGCGGGCCGGAGGCCCTAAGCAGAACGCACTCGGGAAATACCCGAGCGCGTGCCTGGAGCGCGCCTGCAGAACCAGGACATGTGCAAGGAGAATGTTCGGGGATCCGGAGTGCTCGTTCCCGAAGAGATAGCGATCTTGTCGGCATCCGGTGATCCACGGTATTCAGGTTGACCGCACGCCCATGACAAAACGCGTACTCATCATCCTCAACATCATCCTGGTGATCGCCTTGATCGCCATGGCCGTAAAGGAAAAGTATCCTGAACGGCTTCAGGACAAGTATGCCTCCTTCAAAAGCAACGAGCCGCTCTACTTGAAGAACAGGAACTACAAGGTGCAGATGGATCTTTACCAACGCTACCAGCAAAAGGGCCGGATCGTGATGCTGGGGAATTCCATAACGGGAGGTGTGGATTGGAATGAACTACTGGGCCGGGATGATGTGATCAATCGAGGGATCGACAACGACATCACCGCAGGCTTCCTGGCCCGCATGGCGTACACGTACAACGTGGAACCTGACCTCTGTTTCATCATGGGTGGCGTGAATGACCTCCATGCAGGGATCCCCGCCGAAACCATTGCCGCGAACCTTGCACAAGCGGTCAATGAACTGCGCGAGCATGGCATCAAACCGATCATCTCCTCCATTCTGTACGTCACTTCCCCATACCCGGATCTCAAGCGTTTCAATCGTTCGGTGAAGCACACCAACACGCTGATACAGGCCATGTGCGTGGACTTGGAGGTCGAGTTCGTGGACCTCAATAGCGTACTTGCTCCGGACGGCGTTCTACTTGATGCGTACTCCTTGGATGGCATTCACCTCACCGGGGCGGGGTATGCCAAATGGAGGGAGGTCCTGCTGCCGATCATCGATCGGGAGTTGGACTGAACTGCAGGCTTGGCCTAGGGGCCGTATCGCCGGGCTGAAGCAGGCACAGTTCCCACTGTACGGCTCACTTCTCAAAAGTTATCCACGCGCACCTAAGGCCCGAAAGCCCTTGGGTACCTTCGCGCACGAACCCCAAGAGCTTGTGAAATGACGGAATCCGCCCCTGCTAAAGTGTCCACCGCATCCATTGATGAACTCGAGAAGGCCGCCAGCCAAGTGCGCCGCGACATTGTGCGCATGGTGCATGGCTGCCAGAGCGGCCACCCCGGCGGCTCCTTGGGTTGCACGGACTTTTTGGTCGCGCTCTACTTCCATGTGATGCGCCACGACCCGGAAAACTTCACCATGGATGGCATCGGCGAGGACCTTTTCTTCCTCAGCAATGGCCACATCAGCCCCGTGTTCTATAGCGTGCTGGCCCGCAGCGGCTACTTCCCCTTGGAGGAACTGAAGACCTTCCGCAAGATCGATTCGCGCCTGCAAGGGCATCCCACCACGCACGAAGGTCTGCCCGGCGTGCGCATGGCCAGCGGTTCCTTGGGCCAGGGGCTCAGTGTGGGCATCGGCGCGGCTTTGGCGAAGAAGCTCAATGGCGATCCCTCACTCGTCTACACGCTGCACGGCGATGGCGAATTGCAGGAAGGACAGATCTGGGAGGCCGCGCTCGCAGGCCCCGGCAAGAAGGTGGACAACCTGATCGCCACGGTGGACTGGAACGGTCGCCAGATCGACGGGGATGTGGATGATGTGATGCCCTTGGGCGACCTCAACGCCAAGTGGAAGGCCTTCGGTTGGGACGTGCTGGAGATGGAAGGCAATGACATGGCCGCAGTACTGGCCGGTTTCAAGGAGGCTATCAGCCGCACCGGCAAAGGCAAACCCGTGATGATCCTGATGCGCACCGAAATGGGCCATGGCGTGGATTTCATGATGGGTACACACGAATGGCACGGCATCGCGCCGAACGACGCGCAACTGGCCGATGCGCTGAAGCAGTTACCTGAGACCCTCGGGGATTATTGACCGGTTCGCTGTGGCTGCTTTAGATGAATTCGGCACGCTTTTGCGTTGTTCTTGGGTTATGAGGGTTGAAATGGCGGTTGTCAGTTGTCAGTTTTCAGTTGTCAGGCGTTGCCGCGACTGGATCGTCCGCGCATACTGGAGCGGGAAAGCACCGAACTGGCGAAGCGCCATTCGACATTCTACATTTTACCCCCGATGCATATCGGGGCTACATTTTACATTCTTGGCAATCCTGGCCGTCCTGACCGCACCAGTAGCCCACGCCCAAAGCACCACAACGCCACCGCAGGAGCACACCCGCATCCTCTTTGTGATGGATGCGAGCAACAGCATGAACGCCTTCTGGGGCAATGAGCCGCGGATCAACGCGGCCCGCAGGGTGCTGCTGGAATCGCTCATTCCCTTGGAGCACCTGGAGAACGTGGAGCTGGCGCTGCGGGTATACGGCCACCAGACGCGCATTGAGCCGGGCAAGCAGGACTGCGACGACACCAAGCTGGAGGTGCCGTTCGGCCCGAACAATGCCCAGGCCATCCGCGACAAGATGAACTCCGTGCAGTGCTTGGGTACCACGCCGATCGCCCGTTCACTTGAAAAAGCAGCGGGCGATTTCCCGGACAACAAGTCGCGCAACGTCATCATCCTGATCACCGACGGGATCGAAGCATGCGACGAGGACCCCTGCGCGGTAAGCCGTGCACTCCAAGCCAAAGGCATCATCCTGAAGCCCTTTGTGATCGGCATCGGCATTGACGAGGCCAACAAGTTCAGCCTGAAGTGCGTGGGCAACTACTATGATGCCGGCACACCTGAGACCTTCGACCGGGTGCTCCGCGTGGTGATCGAACAAGCATTGCGCAGCACCACCACCCAATTGCTCTTGCTCACCGATGATAGCCAGCCCACGGAGACCGATGTCCCGGTGAGCTTCTACGACCAGCGCACGGGCGAGGACCGTTACGACTTTGTGCATACCATGAACATGCGCGGCGTGCCCGACACCCTGAGCATCGACCCGGTCTTCACCTATCGCATCGTGGCCCACACGGTGCCACCAAGCGTGAAGGAGAACGTGGTGATAGAGGCCGGACGGCATAACGTAGTGGCCTTGGTGGCCGGGCAAGGCACCTTGGAGCTGAAGATCGCAGGGGCCGTTACTGCGGAGATCCCGGTGCCCTGCATCATCCGTAAGCAGGGGGAAGCCGCCACGCTGAACGCCCAACCGATGAACACCTCACAGCTTTACCGGACCGGCACGTACGATCTGGAGGTGCTCACCCTCCCCCGCCTCTCCATCCCGAACGTGGTGATCCGGCAAGGGGCAACCACTCCAGTGAGCATCCCGAAAAGCGGCGTGCTGAACGTGATCGCCAAAGTGCCCGGCCCCGGAGCCATCTTCCAGGAGATCGGCAACGAACTGGTGTGGGTAGTGGACCTGGATCGGCGACTTGCCCGCAACCAATTCAAGCTCCTTCCCGGCGACTACCGCGTGATCTATCGCCCCGGTGGCGCTAAGGAAACCGCTTTCTCGATCGTGAAGGATGTGACCGTTGCGAGCGGAAGAGCGATCAATATCGAACTTTGAGGCAAGAGTATTCACCACAGAGACACAGAGAGCACAGAGGAATTCGGTCAGTCTTGGGTCGGGAGTCCTGAGTCTTGAGTCCTGAGTCGGAGAATGTCGAATCACCAATCACCAGCACCCAATCACCAGCACCATGACCACCTACCCAGTACTTGACAAGAAGGACACCCGCAGCGGCTTCGGCGAAGGGCTGTTGGAGATCGGAAAAACGGACGACCGCGTGGTGGCCCTATGTGCGGACCTCACAGGCTCGCTGAAAATGGGCGATTTCGCCAAGGCCTTCCCCGACCGCTTTTTCCAAGTGGGCGTGGCCGAAGCCAACATGATGGGGATGGCCGCCGGATTGACCATCGGCGGGAAGATCCCCTACACGGGCACCTTCGCGAACTTCAGCACGGGAAGGGTGTACGACCAGATCCGCCAAAGCATCGCCTACTCGGGCAAGAACGTGAAGATCTGCGCGAGCCACGCGGGCCTCACCCTGGGGGAGGACGGTGCCACGCACCAGATCCTGGAGGATATCGGACTGATGAAGATGCTGCCGGGCATGACAGTGATCGTGCCCTGCGACCACAACCAGACCAAGCAGGCCACCATCGCCATCGCCGACCACGAAGGCCCGGTATACCTGCGCTTCGGTCGCCCGAAGTGGCCTGTCTTCATCGCACCGGACATGCCGTTCGAGATCGGCAAGGCACAGCTGCTGAGCGAAGGCACGGACGTGAGCATTTTCGCCTGTGGGCACTTGGTGTGGAAAGCACTGCAGGCCATGGAGGAACTGCAGAAGCAAGGGATCAGCGCGGAGGTGATCAACATCCACACGATCAAACCATTGGATGAAAAGGCCGTCCTAACTTCCGTACGAAAGACCGGATGCGTAGTGACCTGCGAGGAACACCAACGGAACGGGGGCTTGGGCGACAGCATCGCGCAATTGCTCGCCCGCGAGTTGCCTACGCCCATGGAATACGTGGCCGTGAACGACAGTTTCGGCGAAAGCGGAACACCGGAACAGCTGCTCGCCAAGTATGGCCTGGACACACCGGACGTGGAAGCGGCCGTGAAGCAGGTGCTGAAGCGCAGGGACCGCTGACCTTCGGAGATCATGCAGGGCGTGACCCTGCTTGGACGTATGCGCGGAAAGTCCCGGCAGGGGCACCGCCTCGGGGTCCGATATGTATCGGACCTGCGTTGGGACGCTTAACGCACCCACAATGAGTGAACCCACCGACGAGGAGTTGATCGCCCTCTTCCGCGAGGAGGAAAGTCGGCACTACGGGTTCAACTTGCTCGTACGCAAGCACCAGCAACGGCTCTACGGCTTTGTCCGCCGCATGGTGACGGACCCGGATGAGACGAAGGATGTGTTACAGAACGTCTTCCTGAAGGCTTGGACCGGCCTGGAGAAGTTCCGCGAGGATGCGCAGCTCTTCAGTTGGCTGTACCGCATTGCACATAATGAGAGCATCAGCCACCTCAAGCGCATGCGGCGCGGGCTTTTCACCAGCGATGCGAAGGTGACCGATCGCCTCACTTCCAGCATGGGATCAGGCGAACATTTCACAGGGGACGAGATCCAACGGAAGTTGCAGCGTGCCGTGATGACCCTTCCACCCAAACAGCGCGCGGTCTTCACCATGAAATACTTCGATGAGCTGAAATACGAGGAGATGAGCCGCGTGACCGGCACCAGTGTGGGTGCATTGAAATCCAGTTATCATATTGCAGTGAAGAAGATCGAGGCGGAGTTGACCCAGGGCCTTTCCCGTGCTGATCAAACCAAACCGCAGCAAGAACGTCAAAGCAACCGATGACCATGAAGGACCATAACGAGGAGAACGAGCTGCGGAAGGACGCGCCGATGCTCTTCAGGATACCAAAGCAGGATCCCTTTGCCGTGGAAGAAGGCTTCTTCGAGCGCTTCCCGCACGAGGTGCAGGCCCGGGTGGGCACACCGCAACGCGCTCCGATCGGCATCTGGTTGAAGCGGGCGGCTTTCGCATTACCTGTGCTTGCATTGCTCGTGTTCGGCATCCACACCTTCACGGGCGATACCTTGCCGAACAGGAAACCCGTTGCCTCAATCACCATTTCACCTGAGGCGGCCGCTCTTTACATGGCCTCCACGGACTTCGATACTCCGGAACTGATAGCGGATGTTCCGACCGCTGAATGGCCTGATCTCGGCACTGTCACCATGCAACTTTCCCCCGATGAAGCATTGGCCTACGTGGACTTGGAGAACATCGACCTCACCGAACTTATCATCATCCCATGAAAGCCCATTTGATCCATCCGCTGCTCCTGCTGCTTTTCGCCTCCTTGGCCTTCACTACCCTGCACGCACAGGACGATGATGCCGAGTACCCGGCCATCGCGGCAGACCGCTTGGAGCAGATCAAGGCCCAGAAAAGCGCCTTCATCACCCAGCGGCTGAATCTTACCACGGAGCAGGCACGCCTCTTTTGGCCCATCTATGACCGATACGAAGTTGAAAAACAGGCCCTTCGCAAGGAAATGCGTGGTGGGCGGTATGGAAACCGTGCATTGGAGAAGACCGACCTTTCCGAGGCCGAGGCCGAAAAAGCCCTGAACCAGCGCTTGGCGGCCAAGTTCAAGGAACTCGAGCTGCGAACGCGCTATACCGAGGAATTCAAGAAAAGCATCGGTGCGGTGAAGACCTTGCAGCTTGAAGGCGCTGAACGGGATTTCAACCGGGAGCTGCTGAAACGGATCCGCGCGCAGGGGAGGAACCGCTGAACGTGCTGATCTGAAGGAAAAACCGCCGTTGGCGCAAATGCCTTCTTGCGAGATGGCCACGGCATTCGAGCGAATGGGATCGCCCGGACCTCCATTACTTGCCACCACCGCAGCCATGGTGAAGGAGTCCAAAGCACTTCGACGATGGCACCTGAGGCCTATAGGGCTGCGATGGCGAGTTGGACCACGACCCTGCATTGCGGCCATCAGCATCATAAGTGGCATCGGCGGTTAAAGCCAGATCAGCGGTTGCACCGATCTTTGCGGCATGCCCGACCTCCGTGCTTCCTTTTTGGCTCATCTGGCCCAAACCAGCCCCTTCCCCATTGCACTGGACATCGTTGGCGCGGAAGGATGTCATTTGCAAACCCGCGATGGCAAGCGCTACTTGGACCTCGTTGCCGGCCTGGCGGTGAACAATGTGGGCCACCGGCATCCGAAGGTGGTCGCGGCGATCAAGGAGCAAGTGGACAAGTACCTGCACGTGATCCCGTACGGCGAGTTCATCCAAGAGCCGCAAGTGCGTTTTGCGGAAAGGCTCACGAGCCTATTACCGGCCGGCTTGGACAGCGTCTACTTCGTGAACAGCGGCACGGAGGCGAACGAGGCCGCGTTGAAACTCGCCAAGCGGATCACCGGTCGCACGGGTTTGGTGGCCTGCCACAAGAGCTATCATGGCAGCACGCATGGTTCACTGAGCATCACTGGGAACGAAGAGAAGAAGTACCGCAATCGGCCTTTGTTGCCGGGCATTCACTTCATGCGCTTCAACGAAGAGGGGGATCTTGCGTTGATCACTGAGGGAACAGCGGCTGTGATCATTGAACCGATCCAAGGCGATGCTGGCGTGCGGATGCCGGACCGGAGCTGGATACTTGCACTACGGAAACGCTGTGATGAGACGGGCGCGATGCTGATCTTCGATGAAGTGCAGACCGGTTTCGGTCGTACGGGAACACGCTTCGCGTACGAGCATTCCGGTGTGGTACCCGATATTCTGGTGTTGGGTAAAGCCTTGGGCGGGGGAATGCCGATGGGGGCCTTCGTCAGCTCGAAGGAGCGCATGCACCTGTTCACGCACGATCCGGTTCTGGGGCACATCACCACGTTCGGTGGTCATCCGATCCCGTGTGTGGCGGGCTTGGCGGCACTCGAAGTGTTGGAGGAAGAACACCTGGCCGTCAACGCCGACCGCATGGGTGCCCTCTTCAAGGAATTGCTGGTTCACCCCTCCATTCAAGAGGTACGCGGCGCCGGCCTGATGCTCGCTGTGGACCTGGGCGATGCCGAAAAAGTGCAGCGCGTGGTGATGGGTTGTCTGGAGCGAGGTGTGCTGGGCTTTTGGTTCCTGAGTTGCCCTACGGCCTTCCGGATCGCACCTCCCTTGTGTATTACGGAGGAGTTAGTGCGGGAAGCTTGTGCGGTGATCTTGGGGGAATTGTAGAAAGAACAGCACTCGCGACACGCGAGCGCTAGCACGCGAATTGTAGAAAAGAACAGCACCCGCGACACGCGAGCGCTGACTGACGCTCGCGTGTCGCGAGTGTCAGCAGCCCGGCGGAATTAGAACTGTCCGGTGTTCAACATCACCAGCGTGCAAGCCTCGATGGTCTCGATGCCCGCAGCCTCCGCGCGCTTGGCGAACGCGCTGTTCTCGGCACCGGGGTTGAAGATGATGCGCTTCGGTTTCAGCGCCAGCAATTGCTCTTCCCACAGGGCTTGGTTGTGCGCATTGAGGTACATCGTCACTGTATCCACCGCTCCTTCCGGAATGGTTTTCACAATGGCGACATCGCCCACTTGGGCTTCACGCAATCCCACTGCCACCACGGGTTGTCCATGCTTCCTCAAGCTGCGGATCGCCATGTTGGAGTATCGCTCCTCCTTGGTGCTGGCACCCATTACCAATGTCTTCTTCTCCATCTTGCTGCTTGCTTTCATCGCCAATGCTCGGCATACCACGGTACGGCGCGGTCCAATCCCTCGTTCACACTGGAACGCGGGGCATATCCCAGTTGTTCATTGGCCTTGGAGATATCGGCATGGGAGGCCCGTACGTCCCCCGGACGCGGCGGGGCATGCTTCACGCCCACCTTGCTGATCGCTGGATCGATGCGAGCGAGCCGTTCTTGCAGCTTGCCTAGCAGTTCCAACAGGTTGCAGCTATCGCCATAGGCGATGTTGAATACTTCACCTGCCCGGTCAGAAGGTGCTTCCAGTGCTCGCTGCACGGCTTGCACGGCATTACCCACATAGGTGAAATCACGGGTCTGCAAGCCGTCGCCATTCACCACGGGTGGCTCATGCTTAAGCAAGGCCCGAATGAACTTGGGAATGGCCGCAGCGTACGCCCCTTCGGGATCCTGGCGTTCACCGAAGATGTTGAAGAAGCGCAGTCCGATGGCCTCCAGGCCGAACAAGCGCCCATAGAGCTTCGCATAGGCCTCATTCATCGCTTTAGTGACCGCGTAGGGTGAAAGTGCATTTCCCTCGCGACCTTCCTTTTTGGGCAAGAGCGGGCTATCTCCGTACACGCTGCTGCTGCTGGCATACACGATCCGCTTCAGCCCCAGCTTCCGTGCGGCTTCCAGCAGATTGAGAAAGCCACCTAGGTTGGCAGCCTCACTTTCCAAAGGGAAGGCGATGGAACGGGGCACACTGCCCAATGCCGCCAAGTGTACCACCGCACCCACACCGTCCATGGCCGCAGTAAGCTGCTGGAGGTTGCAGATATCCCCTTGTATGAAGCTGAAGCCCTCCACACCTTGGAGATGCTCGATGTTCCGCAGCTTACCCGTAGCCAAGTTGTCCAAGCAGCGTACGGAATGGCCTGCGGCGAGCAGGCCGTCGCAAACGTGCGAGCCGATAAAGCCTGCTCCTCCAGTGACGAGGATGGGGGACCGCTGATCGCCGGGCATACCCTCACTTGGTCACTTGGCCACGGCCATGGAGCGCTTTTCACGGATCACCACGATCTTCACCTGTCCGGGATAGGTCATCTCAGTCTGGATACGGTCGGCGATGCTCATACTGATGCTGTCCGCCTCACTGTCGCTAACGTGATCGCTTTCCACCATCACCCGCAGTTCACGTCCGGCTTGGATCGCATAGGCCTTTGAGACCCCGTTGTAGCTCATGGCGATGCTTTCGAGGTCCTTCAACCGCTTGATATACTGTTCCACAGCCTCGCGACGTGCGCCGGGACGCGCACCGCTGATGGCGTCACAGGCCTGTACGATGGGTGAAAGCAGGCTGGTCATCTCGATCTCGTCGTGGTGGGCACCGATGGCGTTGCACACATCCGGCTTTTCCCCATACTTCTCGGCCAACTTCATGCCGAGCAAAGCGTGTGGCAATTCGGGCTCATCCTCGGGCACCTTGCCGATATCGTGCAGCAAACCGGCCCGTTTTGCGGCCTTCACGTTGAGGCCCAATTCGGCGGCCATGGTGGCGCAGAGGTTGGCGGTTTCGCGGCTATGCTGCAGCAGGTTCTGCCCATAGCTGCTACGGTAGCGCATACGGCCCACCATGCGCATCAGCTCGGTATGCAGTCCATGAATGCCCAGATCAATGCAGGTGCGCTTACCGATCTCCAGTATCTCTTCTTCGAGATGCTTTTTGGTCTTGGCCACGATCTCCTCGATCCGGCCCGGGTGTATTCGGCCATCCTTCACAAGCTGGTGCAACGCAAGGCGTGCCATTTCGCGACGCACCGGATCGAAGCAACTGAGAATGATGGCACCGGGTGTGTCGTCCACCACGATCTCCACACCGGTGGCCTCTTCGAGAGCCCGGATGTTCCGCCCTTCACGACCGATGATACGGCCCTTGAACTCGTCATTCTCGATATGGAAGGTGCTCACGGCGTTTTCCACGGCGTGCTCCGTGGCCACGCGCTGGATGGTCTGGATGACGATCCGCTTGGCTTCCTTATTGGCGGTAAGCTTGGCCTCCTCCACCACATCCTTCACCAAGGCCATGGCCCCGGTGCGTGCCTCATCGCGCAGGGAGTCCATCAGTTGTTTCTTGGCGTCCTCGGCATTGAGGCCGCTGATGCGCTCAAGCTGCGCCACCTGCTTCTCATGTGCCTTCTCCACTTCTTGGCGGCGAACTTCCAGACCTTGCATGCGCTGATCAAGGTCTTGCTTTTCAGAATTGAGTGATTTTTCCTTTTGGGATAGCTCCTGTTGCTGTCGGCTCAATTGCTGTTCGCGCTGCTTATGTTTTTCATGTCCTTGTTGAAGCCGTTTATCCCTTTCACGCGCTTCACGCTCATGCTCCTCCTTCATCTGGAGGAACTTTTCCTTGGCCTGTAGGATCTTTTCCTTTTTGATCGCCTCCCCTTCGGCCTCGGCCTTGCGTAGGATGCCCGTGCTCCGCTTCTTCATCAAACTGTTGAGCAGCAAGTACACGATGGTACCTCCGGTGGCGACGCCCACGAGGACGCCGATCACTATGGCAACAATGTCGATTTCCATTTTCCACTGATCTTTTTAGTTGGTTCAGTGGACCATGGGTGCTCCGGGGAGCGAAGGGGGGATCAGCCGTCGAGTTCGTTCAGCAATCGTTCCAGTTCGTCGAGCACCTCCTTATCCATGGAGGATGCCTTGGGTTTGGCCATGTTGAGCGCACGGGTGGTTACTTCCAGTGCGGCCATGGCCAACAGGTCCTGCTTGTCGGTAAGCGGGTAGCTCGCCTTCAAGCGGTTGATGCTATCATTCACCTCTTGGGCAGCCGTACGGATGTTCTCCTCCTCATTCGGGTGAATGGTGAGGGGGTATGCCCGTCCGGCGAGTTCTATCCGTATTGATCTTTCTTCCATGGTGTCCGCTCCGATGATGTCTACGGGTTCAGCAGTGCCAAGCATCGGTCAATTTCATTCACCAATTCGTCGATCTTCTCCTTCGTTCCTTCACGCTCGGGCTCCACAACGGCAGCTTTTGCGTTCCGAAGAACCTCGTTCTCCTGTTCCAGCTCCTTGATCCGGGCCCTGAGCACGTCATTCTCACGGCTTCCCTCACGGGACTTGGCCTCCAAGGCCTCCAATGCCGCCGCCGCACGCACCCCTTCCGCGTGCAATTGTTGCACCCGGGCGCGCGCCGCGCCTATCCGCTCAAGCAATCCTTCCATTCGCTGGACAAAAGACCGTTATGGTCCGAGGCCAAATATAGTTGGGTATTCACTTGCAGCACGCCGTTTGTTTGCACGTCCCGTTGTTCATCACCCGTACCGTTCCTTAGCCCACCAGCCATTTTGCTCCGGTAGCTTGCACCCATCCAAGAGGAAACCCGTGCCGGGGCCGAGGTCCGCACGCTGATACCGAACCATAAGCATAAATAGAAGTGATAGCATTCAAAGCATTAACAACCAGCGCATTTATGTGTGCTTCGTTGATTTCATTTGGACAGCTCCCCGATCATGGCCTAGTGCATCCCATGGACCTGCCCGTGGAGGTTGCGGGCAACTTCATGGAGCTGCGCACCAACCATTTCCACTCGGGCTTGGACCTGAAAACAAATGGACGGATCGGCCAACCCGTTAGATCGGCAGGGGATGGCTGGGTGAGCCGGATCAAGATCAGTCCGTGGGGATATGGTAAAGCGGTCTACATCGATCATCCTTCAGGATACACCACGGTATATGGTCATTTGGACCGCCTGAACGGCACCTTGGCCACCACCTTGCTGGACCTCCAGTATGCGGGCCGCAGCTTCAGCATCGACAAGTATTTCCGGAAGGGGGAATTGCCGGTAACGCAAGGTGAAGTGATCGCATTCAGCGGAAATACGGGAGGCTCCACTGCGCCGCACCTGCACTATGAGGTGCGCCGAACAGCGGATCAGCATGCGCTGGACCCGGAAGTATATGGTGTGAAGACGCTTGACCGTGTGCCACCCACGATCACCGGCATACGGCTCCACCCGCTCGATAGCACCTCCCGCGTTAGTCCATATCCTGCTGGGGCCGTGGGCTTTGTGGTATCCGAATTGAACGATTCAACCTACATGTTGAAGGCGGGGACCAATGCGGCCGCATGGGGAACGGTAGGCCTGTCCGTGAACGCGATAGACCGGTACAGCAACAGCAACAACACCTGCGGCATTCGGTCGCTCAGCGTGAGTGTGGACGGCAGAACGGTGTGTGACATCAACCTGGACGAGGTGGACTTCGGAACGCAGCGTTATGCAAACGCCTATATGGACTACGGCTTGTTCAAGGACAAGAACATGCACTACAACCGCTGCTATAAGCTCCCGAACAACCGCCTGGACCTTTATGGCGGCGAGCCTGCTCCCGGCCGCATCACCGTGGAGCCGGGGAAGGACCATGCCGTGCAGGTGATCGCCACGGATGCTTCGGGCAACCGCTCAACGCTCACATTCGTGCTCCATGGTGCCACTGCTGAAGAATCTTCCAAGTGGCCCGAGTCCCGAGAGCAAGGTCAGCTTTACGCTTACGACCGATCGAATGCGATCGTAGAGCCGGGAATTCGTTTCACCTTGCCCCCCAATGCTTTATATGACGACACCTATCTGCGCACAACCGTATCCGCCACCCCCGCCCGCGCCTTTGCCCCGCTCTTCGGCATCGGGGACCCTTTGACGCCACTTCAACTTGCCGGCGAGCTCTCCATCGATGTGACAGGCGACTATCCCACAGCGCATGCCTCCAAGCTCATGATCGTTCGCTGGGTAGGGGGCCGCCCTGTGGCCGAAGGGGGCAGCTTTGCGGATGGAAAGGTCACGGCAAGCGTGAAGACGCTGGGCCAGTTCACCGTAATGATCGACACAGTGCCGCCCACGCTGAGCCCGATAGGTCTCCATGCGGATATGAAAGGAAAGAAAACCTTCAAGGTCCGTGTCCAGGACAACCTTTCGGGCTTCGACCAATGGATCGCCAAGATCGACGGCCAGTGGATCCTGATGGAATACGAGCCGAAGACGCACTCACTGGAGCACACATTCGACAAATACAGTGATAAGGCAGGCTCCCATGAATTCGAGCTTGAAGTAACGGATGAACGCGGTAACCGCAGTCGGATCACCCGCAGTTTCACCCGGTAGCGTAAAGCTGGAATGCAACGAATCAGGATCGGCGTTCGTACCACGCCGCCGAGATCCCAACATGCGGACAAATACCACCATTACCACCCTCGCCATTGCTTTCGGCCTGCTCCTATCGAGCAGTGGTTGCAACCATGGCCTGCTCAAGAACAGTGGATCGGAGGGCGTGATCGAGTACACCATGTCATTCCCGGAGATGGATCCGAATGGCTTGATGGCGGACATGCTTCCCGAAAAATCCTTCCTGAGCTTCAACCGGGACCATCAATCCTTGGACCTGAGCGCAGGGATGGGTGTTTTCAAAACGAGCATGGTGGTGAACACGCCCGGCCAGGTGGTGGACTATCACATGAGCATCATGGGCAAGAGCCTTGTGGCCGAATTGCGTAGGCGTGATATGATCCACCTCAACAAGACCCCGCCCACTATCGCCGTGATCCAAACATTGGCCAGGGATACCATCGCCGGACTGCCCTGTAAGCAGGCCTACCTGATCTATGAAGGACTGGATATGCCGGAAGCGGAAGTTTGGTATACGGAGGCCATCCCGATGGAAAGCCCCAATTGGTATGGCCCGTTCAACGACATTCCCGGTGTAATGATGCGGTACGAACTGGTGCATCACAATATCCGGATGCGCTTCGAGGCCCGGTCCGTGAAGCTCGGTCCCGTTGACCAAGTGAAGTTCGCGACACGCACTGACTACCAGAAGGTTAGCCCCGAGGTACTCTACCAGCAACTGGACGAGGTGCTGGGCACGTTCAGCAATTGACCCCCGCTCCAACCGGAACAGCACGCCTTGTGCCTCCGCCATCGGCATTGCTTGCTGCGCGCTAGGTGGATCCTGCCACATCAGGTTGTTGATAATAGGTGACGCCTGAAGGGCGTTCCACCCTGTGGCACCGATAGTTTTGTCCTTCGCTGCGCGTGTCCTGCGGGCGCATGACGTCCGTAGGTGCATACCGTAGCTCGAACTTCCCTTCGGGAACCTATTCCTCCTGCCTTTGGCCAAAGAACGAAAGAACAAGTTGCGCGAGCAGCCTGCCGACGAGGACCAGCCGGTGAAACGCCCTGCCTCCAAGAAGGCAAAGCGAACGACGTCCTCCTCCGGGGAAGGGCGCTTTGCGCGTGTGGGTGCATTCCTGCGGGATGAGCGCGTACACAAGGTCTCAGGGCTGTTCCTGATCTTGGCTTCCTTCTACATGCTGGTGGCCTTCACCAGCTACCTTTTCACGTGGCGGATGGACCAGGACCTGATGAGCCGCACCTGGGGGGAGATCTTCCAACCGGACGTGCGCGTCGAGAACTGGCTGGGCAAGATCGGGGCACTTCTCAGTCACCGCTTCATTTTCATCTGGTTCGGTGTGGCGGCGTTCATCTTCGTGCTATGGGCCTTTTTGGCCGGTGTGCGGATCACGTTACGCACGTGGCTGTTGCCTGTGGGCAAGACCATGCGCTGGAGCGTGATGGGACTTTTCTGGTTACCCACCCTACTGGGTTTCATCTTTTCGCAAGGCGGGTGGCAGATCATGGGTGGTGGCATTGGTTATGCCATCAACAACCACCTTACCGCTTGGCTAGGGCGGTTCGGGGCGGGTGCAGCCATCTTCTTCGCCGCAATAGCCTTTGTTACATACACCTTCAATCCTTCCTTCTCCTGGGTCACGGCCTTGTTCGAGCGCAAGCCGCGTGCGGAGGAAGAAGAGGAAACAGCCGATCAGGATGAAACTCCGTCCGAGCGTGTAAACCGCCTGAAGACCGTGGGGGGAACGGAAGAGGAAGAGGCCCCATGGGAGGATGTGCTCCAAGAGGAAGAGCCGGTGGCTGAGGAGGAGGAAGCAGAAGAAGAACAACCGTTGGAGGTCGTTGCCCAGGATGAGGAACTGGAGTTGGCCCCGAAGCCCCAAGTGAGCGACTTGAGCAACATCACTGAAGAGGTGGACGGCTTCAGTGTGGAGGCTGCGATACAGGAAGAAGCATTGAGCGAGGCGGAGATCGAGACCAAGCTGAAGGAATTCGGTGAATACGACCCCACGCTGGACCTCAGCAGCTACATCCCCCCTACCCTCGACCTCTTGGCCGAGCATAGCAGCGGCGAGCTTACCGTGACGAAGGAGGAGCTGGAGGAGAACAAGAACAAGATCGTCACCACGCTGAACAACTACAACATCGGGATCGAGAAGATCAAGGCCACGATCGGGCCTACGGTCACGTTGTACGAGATCGTGCCGCAGGCCGGGGTGCGCATCAGCAAGATCAAGAACCTGGAGGACGACATCGCCCTGAGCTTGGCCGCCTTGGGTATCCGCATCATCGCGCCGATCCCCGGCAAAGGCACCATCGGTATCGAAGTGCCCAACAGCAATCCACAGATCGTGAGCATGCGCGCCGTGGTGGCCAGCGAGAAATTCCAGAACAGCAAGTACGACCTGCCCATCGTGCTGGGCAAGACCATCAGCAACGAGACCTTCGTAACGGACCTCGCCAAGATGCCGCACCTGCTGATGGCGGGCGCCACCGGTCAAGGAAAATCCGTGGGCTTGAATGCGATCCTAGTAAGCTTGCTCTACAAGAAACACCCGAGCCAGATCAAGTTCGTGCTGGTGGATCCGAAGAAGGTGGAACTCACCCTCTTCAACAAGATCGAGCGACACTTCCTTGCCAAACTGCCGGGCGAGGGAGAAGCGATCATCACCGATACCAAAAAGGTGGTGGCCACGCTGAACAGCCTTTGCATCGAAATGGATGAGCGCTACGAGCTGCTCAAGGATGCGGAAGTGCGCAACATCAAGGAGTACAACGCCAAATTCATCAGCCGTCGCCTGAACCCGGAGAACGGCCACCGCTTCCTCCCCTACATCGTGCTGGTGGTGGACGAGTTCGCGGACCTGATCATGACGGCCGGTCGCGAAGTCGAAACGCCGATCGCCCGTTTGGCACAGCTGGCCCGTGCCATCGGCATCCACTTGATCATCGCCACGCAGCGCCCCAGCGTGAACATCATCACCGGCACCATCAAGGCCAACTTCCCGGCCCGCATCGCTTTCCGCGTCACCAGCAAGATCGACAGCCGCACCATCCTGGACAGCGGCGGAGCGGATCAGCTGATCGGTCGCGGCGACATGCTCCTCAGCACTGGCAACGACCTGATCCGCATCCAGTGCGCCTTCGTGGATACCCCGGAAGTGGAGGCCATCACCGCCTTCATCGGAAACCAGCGCGGCTATCCCGATGCCTTGATCTTGCCGGAAGTCCCCACCGAGGAAGGCGAAAGCGGTGGTGTTGACGATGGCGAGCGCGACAGCATGTTCGAGGATGCCGCCCGCGTAGTGGTGCAAACGCAACAAGGCAGCACCAGCCTGATCCAGCGCAAGCTGAAGCTGGGCTACAACCGGGCCGGCCGCATCGTGGACCAGTTGGAGGCAGCGGGGATCCTGGGCGGCTTTGAAGGCTCCAAGGCACGGAAGGTGCTGGTGCCTACCGAGGCGGCGCTGGATGAGATGCTACACCCTGCGGGAACGACGTCAGGTTCTGGTTCGGCTGGGTATTGAGGGGTTCCCTATCGTTCCTTCGCAGTGTCTTCTACATACCAGAGGCGTATGTTGGCTTGAACTTGCGCAGCCATGAACTGCAATGAACCTCCTTATCCGTTTAGCGTATCTTCGCTCAACACATCCGCGCCATGAACACCCAAGCAACCCGGAACGAACTGATCGAGTGGATCAACCAATTGGAAGATCCCGGGTTGTTGGGTTCATTGCTCGGCATCAAGAAGGCTACTCAACAAAGCGATTGGGCCAAGGAGGTATCCATCGGGGAACGACAATCAGTTGAGCGTGGCCTAGAGGATCTTCGGCAAGGCCGCAAGTTCAGTAGCAAGGATTTTTGGGCAGCACATGGCCGTTGATCGGATGGTGTTTTGGTCAGCAGAGGCCAAGGATCAGGTCGATACTACCAAGGAATATATCCGGCAGTTATGGAGTGAACATGAGGTGGAGGCATTCTTGGACCTGCTTCATGAATTTTAAATTCTGGTCAAGCAGTTCCCAAATGGTTATCAAGCCTCTGATCTCTATTCGGGATGCCGTCGCGCTGTGATCCATCCGAATATTTCGGTGGTATACAAAGTGAGCAGCAAAGAAATAGAAGTGGTCACTGTATATGATAACAGATCGTCACGGAGTCAGCGCTAATTATGATGGCATTCCACAGCCCGTCCACCATCAATGTCAATAGGTGCAAGAGACTTGTTGGCGTTACCTTGCCTTGGGATACCGTACGTGATCCAGATGGATCACCACGTCCCCGTACGTCAAGAAGTACGTTCGGAGGATCAATCCAACTCTGCCATGGTTGAGCCGGCGAATGAATTTGTATTGTGGCATATAGCCATTTACCTGGCCTCCGGCCTCCTGCTGTTGATCGCATACCTAACGACAGTAGTACCGAATGACAGGCGGACCTCAGTAGCTCTGTGGTTGCTTTTCCTACCGTCCATAGGCTGGGGATTGTGGCGCTATGATACCCTGCTCAGAACAGGCAAGGCGAATATGACCTCCCACGCGGGTGAGGTGTTTTCACGAATGGGCACCTTACATGCGATACTGTTGGTAGCGAGCTTGATCTTGACCTGGACAATGCTTTTCACGGATTGGCACGTGCATGAACCATTCGGTCCGGACTCGTTGGCAAACCAAAGCGGGAATACGGCGGGAGTCCCGTTTGATTTCATGCTGACAGGCCTGGAGGGTATGGCGATGGTAATCGTATTCTTCATCGTCATCTTCACTTACGGTTTCATTTTCACGGTCGTTAGTGTCCTACCATGGATAATTGCTGGCTTCATCCGAAGAAGCCACGCGAGGGCGTACATAAGAGACTTGGAGAACCGCCGCGCAAATGGACCTCCCTTCCCGTCACAAGCTCCTCAATAGGCGCTGTTTTTCACCTTTTAGTGTACGCCAAGGTCAGGCCAGTCAAAGTGGGGCTATTTCCCATGTCTTTTCCAATAGCGTTTCCCATATCCGCACAACACTTCCTCTCCCACCCGGATGCGTCGCATGGCCCGAATGCAAACCTGCCCCTTGTCATCAAGTGCGATCTTTGCGTTGTTCCGTAGCACTGTTGTCGCGCTCCCTTGCGCATCATTCGCGAACTTGGCGAAGCCTTCCGTACCCATGGCATCCAAGGTGGTGCCATCCAGCAATTCCATGAAATAGCGGTCCAGCCCTTGGGCGGCACGGTCACTGGCTTCCCTTGCGGAAAGACGTTCCCCGTGGAAGATGGCGATCACTTCGTCCTTGTAGAGTGGAATGGCGGTGAAGAGCCCGAGCCCTGCATCCGGCAAGCTGGAAGGGGCGGTGTAGAGGTAGTCTTCCTCTTGATGTGGAATACCGTCGGGATCCATGCTGGTACGAACATAGTGATGGTGCCCCATCGCAGGGTCCGCTAATTGCCGGAGGTACATGTGGGCGTGACCCCAAAGTCCCCGCAGGGTCACCGCCTCGGGACCCTGCGCTGGGACTGTGCTCCTTTCGTGCGCTCACAACAATTCACCGAGATGCAATAACGGCACGACCGGTTCCGATCCGACCATGTAAAAACCAGCGCTTGAATGCGGATACTTTGCTGGGTCTTCTGCAAGTGACCATTTGCCACGTACAGGGTTATGGTGGATGTAGTCGAGTTTCTGAAGTAGAAACTTCTCGCTCCAACACTCCTTGATATCAGATGATGTTTCAAACACCCGATATCGTTGCCCATGCTTTGCATCGCCGTTGCGCACACCTGCTCTCATAACTTCGAGCAGGTCTTGATGACCGCCATCATTCAATCGTTTCCGGATCTCGTATGCCATGAAGCGTTTTCCTTCGGCGAGCAACTTGTTGATGGAACGGCCTTCATTCATGCGGATCAGGAAATGCAAATGGTTCGGCATGATCACATAACCGACCATGCGTTCACCTTCATTGTGCAAGCGCTTGAACCAGTCGTAGACCCAAGGGTACATGGCAACACGTTCGATCATGGGCAACCACTGGAAGCAGGTGAAGGTGCAGAAGAACACTCCTCCGTGGATTGGCTGGTTGGTACGGGTGGTCATTGGGGTGTAAGATAAAGCCGCAGGATCCGCTAGGTACCGGAGGTCATCCTTGGCGTGACCCTGCTGGAACACCCAACGCAGGGTCCGCTAGGTACCGGAGGTCATCCTTGGCGTGACCCTGCTGGAACACCCAACGCAGGGTCCGCTAGGTACCGGAGGTCATCCTTGGCGTGACCCTGATGGAACACGACCGCAGGGTCCGCTAGGTACCGGAGATAATTCTTGGCGTGACCCTGCTGGAACACGACCGCAGGGTCCGCTATGTACCGGAGGTCATCCTTGACGTGACCCTGATGGAACACGACCGCAGGGTCCGCTAGGTACCGGAGGTCATTCTTGGCGTGACCCTGGTGAAACACCCAGAAAATCTGCTACGGCCTGAAATGGCGGCGGTAGCAAGCGCTACGCTGGATTTTGCTCCGATAGGTATCGGAGCGGCACCGTAGCTTCCGCTACGCCTTCTCTCCAAAACCCTTGCTACCATTGCGATTTCAACCCTCTTTACGAAGTTCTACTGCATAATCCGGGTGCTACGACGGAGTAGGAACGTGTTACCCAATTTGAACTTCACTGGGAGCTTTTGCCTATATGGCTCCATTGCAAAACATCCCCGATCACCCGCGCCCAATGCGCTCCGTTCTTGTGGTCCGGTATGCCGTTCCGCAATTCGAAGAAGTTGTGGTCCAGGCCCACGTACGGTTTTAGTGTGTAGTTCGACTTCCCGTGGCTGATGAAGGCGAGCGGCAGCAGATCGCAATTCTCGGCGATGGGGTCTTCCGTGCCGTAGCCGATGAAGATCGGAACATCGATCCGGAGCAAGTACGGGACGTAATCGATGGAGAAAGTCGTCCATGCGAGATGCCCTGATGCGGCATCGTTGGGCGATGCGTGGATGGCCTTCCAACGTCGGTACAACGAATCCAACCGGGCTTGATATTCCGCGCTGGTAAGCCGCTCGGACCTGAGCTTGTTCCGTTCGCGCCGGACCAGTTCATCGTACCGGCCGAAGGCATTGAAGCCGAGCAATGCAACGGAAGCTATATGCTTGTTCTCCGCAGCCACCACCGCTGCAACCTTAGCTCCTTGGGAATGGCCGATCAGGATCAGGCTATCCTTCTTCACCCATGATCTTTCCATGAGGTCAGCGATCACACGATCAGCACGTGCCACGTAGTTGTCCAGGTAATTGGCTTGTAAATATGTCGGGCTGAATATGTTGGGCTTCGCCGTGTCAGGCACATAGTTGAAGTCGGCGTCCAGATGGTCCAGGCCTGCACTGAGCGGGGTTTTGGGCATTGAAATTTCTACCACGTTGTATTGCTTAATCAACAGCGAAGCATCAAACGGCAAGTTCACCTGCTTGAAGGTGCCCATATCGAAGATCAAGGGTGCGGGTAATGATCCTTGCAGGAAAAGTATGGTTGGCTTGGCGGCGGTGGTATCCGTACCGACCTTGATGTAATCGATGGTGTCCGTGGGCGTATGGATGGAAAACGAAAGCACATCGAGTCCTTCGATCTTGGAAGGTGTTCCGGCTCCTGCCCCGGCCTTAGGTTGATCAAGAAGTGATGGATCCGGCGCGTTGTTACATGCGGCACACACGATGATAAGGACGATGGATAAATGTTTCATCCGTTACTCTGCTTCGATGTCTTGCACCCCATGTCTTTTCCAATACCGCTTGCCATAACCACATAGCACTTCCTCTCCCACCCGGATGCGTCGCATGGCCCGAATGCAAACCTGCCCCTTGTCATCAAGTGCGATCTTTGCGTTGTTCCGTAGCACCGTTGTCGCGCTGCCCTGCGCATCGTTCGCGAACTTGGCGAAGCCCTCCGTACCCATGGCATCCAAGGTGGTGCCGTCCGGTAGTTCCATGAAATAGCGGTCCAGCCATTGGGCGGCACGGTCGCTGGCTTCCCTTGCGGAAAGACGTTCCCCGTAGAAGATGGCGATCACTTCGTCCTTGTACAGTGGAATGGCGGTGAAGAGCCCGAGCCCCGCATCCGGCAAGCTGGAAGGGGCGGTGTAGAGGTAGTCTTCCTCTTGATGTGGAATACCGTCGGGATCCATGCTGGTACGAACATAGTGCCCAGGTCCGCACTACCGATAAACAGCAAGGTCCCTCGATGAGGGACCTTGCCAAAGAGCGTTGGGAAGGATTACTCCCCACCTTCTTCACCGGTGGCCTTCTTCAGTCCGTCCTCGATCATATCGTAGAACTGGTCGATCTTTGGAAGGATCACAATGCGGGTGCGCCGGTTCGCAGAGCGGTGTTCGGGCGTGTCATTCGCCACCAAAGGCATATACTCCCCACGACCACCGGCAGTAATGCGGCTTGGAGCTACACCTAGATCCTTGGTGAGCACGCGGGTAATGGCCGTGGCACGTAGCACGCTGAGGTCCCAGTTGTCCTTGATGCAGTCCTTGCTGATGGGCACATTGTCCGTGTGTCCTTCCACGAGGATGTCCATTTGCGGCTTGTCGTTCACCACGGTGGCCACCTTGCCGAGCACCTCTTTGGCACGTGGACCGATGGTGGTGCTGCCGCTGGGGAAGAGCATCTTGTCACTCAGTGAAATGAAGACCACGCTCTTTTCCACGTTCACCACCACATCGGTGTCGTTGAGGTTCCCGAGCGAACTCTTAAGGCTGACAACCAACGCCAGCGTGATCGAATCCTTCTTGGTCAGCGCTTCTTGCATGGAGCGGATCTGTAGGTCCTTCTCCTTGATACTTTCGAGGGACTTCTCCAAGTTGGAGGCCTCCTTGGCACTGAGGGTGGCCATGTTGCCCACATTGTTCAGCAGCGCCTGATTGGTAAGGCTCATCTCGGTCACCTGATCCTTGAGATGGTCATTACTGATCTGCAGGTTGGTCAGCCTGTTCTCTGCATCGGTCCGTGCCCGGTTGCATTCATCCAGCTTACTGTTCAACGTTGCATTGGAGAGTTGGATAGCCGTGTACTTCTTTTTGGAGACACAGGAGCCGAGCGTGAGCGATGCGGCAAGGAGGAGGAGAAGTGGTTTGTTCATAGGCGGGATGATTGATGCTTCGAAGATAGCTCGCTGTTGCGTTCAGGCCTGATCTGACCGGCCTTTTGGGACAACGTTCTGGGCGGGCCATTGTTCGGCTTACTTCCAGGACACTCTTCACTACCCGGGATACAGGATACGGAAAGTCCCGATCACGAATTGAAGTTTGGCAGCCCGAAGACAATGGAACGTGGTTACTTTGTGGAACGATCCGGATAGGGCCGTACTGCGATACGATCCATCTTTACACCCACCCAAACTGCAACACTGATGAAGGACAAAAAGGGAAAGACGAAAAAAAAGGACAAGCAAGACAAGCAAAAGCTGACGTCCATTTCGGGCTGTCCGGTGGTGGACAACCAGAACGTGATGACCGCCGGGCCACGTGGGCCACAGTTGTTGCAGGACGTTTGGTTCCTGGAGAAGCTCGCTCACTTCGATCGCGAGGTGATCCCCGAGCGACGCATGCATGCCAAAGGTTCCGGAGCGTATGGCACCTTCACCGTCACCAAGGACATCACGAAGTACACCCGGGCGAAGCTGTTCTCCAAGGTGGGGAAGAAGACGGAGATCTTTGCGCGCTTTTCCACCGTGGCCGGAGAGCGTGGTGCTGCCGATGCCGAGCGGGACATCCGTGGCTTTGCCGTGAAATTCTATACCGAGGAAGGTAATTGGGACCTGGTGGGCAACAACACGCCGGTGTTCTTCATGCGCGACCCGCTGAAGTTCCCTGACCTCAACCACGCCGTGAAGCGTGACCCACGCACCAATATGCGCAGCGCCGGCAACAACTGGGATTTTTGGACCAACCTGCCCGAGGCGATCCACCAAGTGACCATTCTGATGAGCGATCGCGGCCTTCCCGACGGCTATCGCCACATGCACGGTTTCGGCTCGCACACCTTCAGCTTCATCAATGCCAAGAATGAGCGCTTCTGGGTGAAGTTCCACCACGTGTGCCAGCAGGGCATCAAGAACCTCACCGACGCACAAGCTGCAGCCCTTGTCGGAAAGGACCGGGAGAGCGCGCAGCGCGACCTTTACGAGGCCATCGAGAACAAGAAATACCCGAAGTGGAAATTATGCGTGCAGGTGATGCCCGAGAAGGACGCGGCCAAAGTGCCGTACAATCCCTTCGACCTTTCCAAGGTGTGGCCCCACGGCGACTATCCGTTGATCGAGGTGGGCGTATGGGAGCTGAACCGCAATCCGGAGAACTACTTCGCGGAAGTGGAACAAGCGGCGTTCAATCCGGCGCATGTGGTGCCCGGCATCGGCTTCTCACCGGACAAGATGCTGCAAGGGCGGCTCTTCTCCTACGGTGATGCTCAGCGGTATCGTTTGGGGATCAACCACCAGCAGATCCCGGTGAACGCACCCAAGTGCCCCGTACACAGTTTCCACCGCGATGGCAGCATGCGCGTGGATGGCAACCACGGTAGCACCTTGCACTATGAACCCAATAGTTATGGTGAATGGCAGGATCAACCGGACTTCGCTGAGCCGCCATTGGCCTTGGAAGGAGCCGCCGACCACTGGGACCATAAGGTGGACACGGACTACTTCTCGCAACCACGTGCGCTGTTCAACCTGATGAAGCCTGCGCAAAAGCAGGTGCTGTTCGACAATACGGCGCGCGCCATGGGCGATGCACCGCGTATGGTGAAGATGCGCCACATTGCCAATTGCACCAAAGTGGACCCGGCTTATGGGAAGGGTGTTGCCAAGGCGTTGAAGTTGCCGATGAAGTAGCGAACATCGCAGGGTCCGCTTGGTGCCGGAGGCGCATGTTGGCGTGACCCTGCTGGGACGTTGGTTGCGCATTGATCGGAGCGCCCGTGGACGAAAAGGACCACGGGCGTTCCGGCATTCGTACACATCGGGTTGTTCACGTCTGGTGGCCCTTGGGTTCCGCACCGGGCTTGTAGTTCCGCTTCTTTGCAGGGCAATCCTCGCGCATGGCCCTAAGTCGGTTCTGGACCTTCATCCTCATCCTTAGCATCGGCTACGCGCTGGTGATGCTGGCCACCGGCAGGCAGCACAGTTTGGGCACGCTGGTGAACGGGAACCAAGGCGACCCGTTGATGGTGGCCGAAAAGGATAGTGTCGAGTTGACCGGCACGGCACTGCTGCTGGACTTGCGCGCCGCAGGCGATGAAGGCGTGATGCGTGGTGACACATTGATCACCATGGGCAAGGGTGGCATGGTGCGCTACAGCCATGGCACACAAGCGGCCGATGGCCTGTTCGAGACCTGCAAGAACACGGTAATGGACCTGTGGCTTCCGTTGATCGGCTACCTCACCTTCTTCTGCGGACTGATGAACCTGCTGGTGGATTCACGTGCCATGGAAAAGCTGGCCCGCTTCCTCTCCCCCATCTTCGGAAAGATCTTCCCGGACCTTCCGAAGGACCATCCGGCATACGGATACATGACCTTGAATTTCGCTGCCAACTTCCTCGGTCTGGACAATGCTGCCACACCCTTCGGCCTGAAGGCCATGGAGAGCATGCAGGAGAACAATCCTACACCGGACAAGGCCACCAACAGCCAGATCATGTTCCTCTGTCTGCATGCGGCGGGCCTTACGTTACTGCCCACTTCCATCATCGGCTATCGCGCCGCCATGGGCGCGGCGAATCCTGCCGACATCATGATCCCGATGATCGTCACCAGCTTCGTTGGCACGTTGGCCGCTCTGCTCTTCGTGAGCATCCGCCAGCGCATCAACCTGTTCAATCTGCCGGTCATGCTGTTCGTGGTCGGTGTCAGCGTCACCATCGGTGGCCTGATGGTCTATATCAGCGGGCTTGCTGGCGCGGCGAAATTCCACTTCACGGACAACCTCGGCAACGGCATGTTGCTCGGCATCATCCTCTTGATCGTTGGTTATGCGTTCCTGCATGAGCGTTACTTCAAGGAGAAGGGCACCAACATGTTCGACTCGTTCATCCACGGGAGCAAGGATGGCTGGACCACCGGCTTGCGCGTGCTGCCGTACATGATCGCCATGCTGTGCGCGCTGAGCATCTTCCGCAACAGCGGCCTGATGACCATAGTGATGGATGGGATGTCCACGGCACTCGCCTTCTTCAAAGTGGACCGCGAGATCATCGATGCCATTCCCGTGGCGATCATGCGGCCCTTCAGTGCGGGCGGTGCGCGCGGCTTCATGCTGGATGCCATGAAGACCTACGGCGCGGACAGCCTCACCGGCCAACTTTCCAGCATTCTGCAAGGTGCTGCCGAGACCACCTTCTATGTGATCGCGCTATACTTCGGTGCAGTGAACGTGAAGGACACGCGCTACACCTTGGGCATCATGCTGCTGGTGGACCTGGTTTGCGTGCTCACTGCGATCGTGGTGTGCTCGTTGTATTTCTGATCATGTGGTTTGCTCCACAGAGGCACCCTTCGACTCCTCGAACGCTGTGCGTTCCGCGGAGTATCGCTTCGCCATTGCTCTGGGCAGGCGGAGGACACAGAGAATATTCGATCCTTGAAGGTAATAAGATAGAAGCCACTGCAGTCGGCGACCGTGGAGTTCGCGGGAACCAACATCAGCTGATCATCTTCACCTTTGCATGAATGGAAGATCATGCTGAGTCCTTTGCCCTGAACCGCGCGCTTTGGAATGCCCGGACCACCCATCATGTCGGGTCGAAGTTCTACGATGTGGAAGCCTTCCTTGGTGGAAGGAATTCCTTGAGCGCGAAAGAGCTTGAGCTGCTGGGCGACATGGCCGGAAAGAAAGTATTGCACTTGCAATGCCACTTCGGTCTGGACACGCTTTCGTTGGCTCGCACGGGCGCTGAGGCGACAGGTCTTGACCTTTCCGATGTGGCGATCGGCGAAGCGCGAAAACTCGCCACACGCGCCGGGTTGTCAGCGGAATTCATTGAAGCGAACGTGCTCGACCTTCAGCCGGAATTGGAAGGGAAGTTCGACATCGTGTTCACCAGTTACGGCGTGCTGGGATGGTTGCCGGAGTTGAACAGTTGGGCGCGCAACATCGCACGCTACCTCAAGCCGGGCGGCCGCTTGGTACTGGTGGAATTCCATCCCGCCGTGTGGATGTTCAACAATGCATTCACGGAGATCGCATACTCGTATTTTAACCGGGAACTGATCGAGGAAACGGAGCAGAACACTTATGCAGACGCGAACGCAGTGATCAACTTGAAGTCGCATGGCTGGAACCATTCCTTGGCGGAAACGATGACCGCACTGCTGGAAGCCGGACTTCGGATCGATCGCTTTGAGGAATTGGACGGCTCTCCGCACGATTGCTTTGAAAGGACCGTGAAGGGTCCGGACGGCATGTTCCGGATCTCCGGCATGGAAGGAAAGTTGCCCATGGTGTTCGCCGTGGTGGCATCGCGTATGTAGGAACGAACTGATGCCGATCAACGACATGGATACGGTGCAGTAGTAGATTCGCGCCTCTTTTCGCAGCCCATGTCCAGCAAGATCGCTCAGCGCAATTCCAAGATACACGGCAAAGGCGTGTTCGCCACCGCCCCCATCAAAGCGGGCGAAGACGTGGTGGAATACAAGGGAAAGCTGCGCACACACCAGGATGTGGACGAAGAATATGGCGGTAAGGACAACGGGCACACCTTCCTCTTTCTCCTGAATGAGGAGTATGTGATCGATGCCAACATCGGCGGCAACGTGGCCCGATGGCTGAACCATAGTTGTGCCCCCAACTGCAAGGCTTTTGTGATCGAGCACGATAGCGGAGATCCGCGTAAAGAGAAAGTGGTGATCGAAGCCCTACGCGACATCGCTGCTGGCGAAGAACTCACATACGACTACGATATCAGCATTGAGGAACCCTTCACCAAGGAGGAACTCGAACTTTGGGCCTGTCGTTGCGGGGCACCGAACTGTACCGGCACGATGCTCAAACGAAAAAAGGGAAAGAAAAAGCAATAGGATATGTCCTCGCTTATTCGTGTTCGCCGATCCTCCATCCATGGGCATGGCGTGTTCGCTGCGAAGGACATACCAATGGGCACGGAAGTGATCGAATACACCGGTAAACTGATCACCGTTGCAAAAGCAGATGAGCTGTACGATGAGGTATATAAGGGTCACACTTTCCTCTTCACGCTCAATGATGATTGGATCATCGATGCAAATCAAGGCGGCAATGCCGCCAAGTGGATCAACCATAGCTGTGAACCCAACTGTATCCCGGTCCTTTACGAGGACGAGCATGACCGCAGCCAGGACCAAGTGTTCATTCTCACCTTGCGTGATATCAAGATGGGAGAGGAACTGAACTATGACTACGGGATCAGCTTCGACATCCCGTACACAGCTCGTTTGAAAGAGATCTGGGTTTGCCATTGCGGTGCACCGAGCTGCACCGGCACCATGTTGAAACCCATGGACCATGAACGCAGAATGGAACCTTGAACTGAGAAGAACGTCCGCGTCCGTATATACACCCTTTCGCCAACTTGGCACGCCGCTTGCCTGACCCGCCCCGACCTAAATTCACACCGCCATCCATCCAAGCCAACCCATGAAAAAGTTCTTCCTCCTCTTCGCCTCGCTCTTGTTGGTATTGCACTCCTTCGGCCAGGACGACCCTAAGAGCAAAGCCATTGTGGACGCGCTGATCGCCAAGAACAAGAGCTACAAGAGCTTCGATGCCGACTTCACCAGCCGCTTGGTGAACACCTCCAGCAAGCTGGACCTCAAGCAGGAAGGCAACATCAAGGTAAAGGACCGGAAGTTCCGCCTTACGTTGCTGGATAATATCGTGATCAACGACGGCACTGTGCTGTGGACATACAGCAAGAAGACCAACGAAGTGAGCATGAGCGACCCCAAGGAGATGGATGAGACCTTGGACCCGGCCAACCTCTTCAACGTATATGAAAAAGGCTTCAAAAGCCAATATGTTGGGACCGGAACCGAGGACGGTGTAGCCGTGGAAACGATCAAGCTTTTCCCGTTGGATCCTGCCAAAAAGCCATACCACACGGTGATCCTCACAGTGGACAAGAACAAGATGGAGCCCCGCAAGGTGGTGATGAAGTACAAGGATGGTAACGAGGTGACCTATACCTTGAAGAACTTCAAACCCAACGCGGAGATGGTGGATGCACTGTTCAGCTTCGACAAGAGCAAATACCCCGGCGTGGAGGTGAACGATATGCGGTGACGGGAAGATGGAACGCAGATCACGCGGATCGTTATGATCTACGCTGATCTTGAAGTTCAGCCCTACTCCCTACGGCAGCTTGTATGCTTTTGGTCGCCTGCGCGCCTTCATGAGAAGCCACGCACGCACTTTGGCACGTGAAAGTGATCGTATAGTCGTGACGGCCCCTCACGAGTCACCCTATTCCAACTCTACATTTTCTTATTCCACAGAGCACTTTTCAAGTGTGAGGTCCGGGAGATTGTGTGTGGGAAGCCCACCGACTAGATCCCCGATCGGTCTACATATATATGTGACGGGCTCATTCTTAATTCTACATTTTTGATTCTGCGTTTTACATTCCGCGAAGCGACCCACTACATTCGCCCCCCTTTTTGAAGGTAGGGCCATTGCCCGCCGCAGCGCTCATGCAGAAATCGAACACCCATCCCCTCACTTGGGCGGGTATGCTGGTCACCTTAGGGATCATCTTCGGGGACATCGGCACTTCGCCGCTCTACGTGTTCAAGGCAGTGGTGGGCGAGACCGAACCGATCTCTGAGCGACTGGTGCTGGGTGCATTGAGCTGCATTATCTGGACACTCACCCTCCAGACCACCTTCAAGTACATCCTTGTCACCCTGCAAGCGGACAACCGCGGTGAAGGCGGGGTTTTCTCCCTGTATACACTGGTACGTCGCTATGGCAAATGGGTATGGTTGCCGGCGATCATCGGTGCGGCCACCCTACTGGCGGATGGTATCCTCACGCCACCCATCTCGGTATCCGCCGCCATTGAGGGTCTAGGAGGTGTGGATGCCTTTGCGGGGATCATTGCACCGGGAAATATCACCACGGTGCTGGTGGTGGTGATCATCATCAGTCTGCTCTTCTTCTTCCAACGGTTCGGCACCAAAGTGGTGGGCTTCGCCTTCGGCCCCATCATGCTCATCTGGTTCAGCATGCTCTTGGTGCTGGGCCTTACGCAGATCCTGAACACACCGCGCGTGCTGGCCAGCGTTAACCCCATGTACGCAGCGGACCTATTGACCAAGTATCCGGGAGGCTTCTGGTTGCTGGGCGCGGTTTTCCTCTGTACCACCGGAGCCGAGGGACTGTACAATGACATGGGCCATTGCGGCCGTAAGAACATTCGCATCACCTGGATCTTCGTGAAGACGGCATTGGTATGCAATTACATGGGCCAAGGGGCCTGGTTGCTGGAGCACCAAGGCACGTTGCTGGGGGAGCGGAATCCGTTCTATGAAGTGATGCCCGAGTGGTTCCTGCTCACCGGGATCGGCATTGCCACCTTGGCCGCCATCGTGGCCTGCCAAGCGGTGATCAGCGGCTCCTTCACCTTGATCAACGAAGCCATTACGCTCAACTTCTGGCCTCGGGTGCGGGTAAAATTCCCCACGGTGGTGCGTGGCCAGATCTACATCCCCAGCGTGAACTGGCTACTGTGGGCCGGCTGTGTGGGTGTGATGTTCTACTTCCGCAGCAGTGGCAACATGGAGGCGGCCTACGGCTTCTTCATCGTGGTGGCCATGTTGATGACCACCGTGCTCCTGTTCGGCTATCTCCGCTTCGTGCGGCGTTGGCATATGGCGTTGGTCTTATTGGTGATCGGGATCTTCTTCACGTTGGAGCTGGCCAATTTCGTGGCCAACGCAGTGAAGATCCTGCACCGTCCTTTACTGGTGGTCGCGGTGATACTGGTGCTGGGCGTGATGTTCACCTGGTATCGGGCGCGGAAGATCATCAACCGCTTCATCGAGTTCGTTCCGTTGATGGAATACGCGCGGTCCTTACGCGACCTGAGCAATGACCGGGATATCCCGAAGTATGCCACGCACTTGGTCTACCTCACCAAGGCCGACAATCCCACCCAAGTGGAGCGGCAGATCATCAACAGCATTCTGGCGCGCAAGGTGAAGCGAGCGGAGATCTACTGGTTTGTCCACGTGAACTACACCGATGAGCCGTACACCATGGAATACCGGGTGACCGAGCTGATCGATGACAAGGTGATCCGTGTGGACTTCGATCTGGGCTTCCGTGTACAGCCCCGCGTGAACCTGCTGTTCCGACGGGTGCTGGAAGAGCTCGATGCGGATCATGAGCTGAACTTCCGGAGCAAGTATGAGAGCATTAAGAAAGGTGATTTCCATACGGACATACTCTATGTGATCACGGAGCGCGTGCTCTCCGTGGAGAACGAATTCAGCTTGCGCGATGACCTGATCCTGGATGTCTACTTCACCCTGAAACGACTGGCCCAAAGTGATCGCGAAGCGATGGGACTGGACCCGAACGTATCGGTAGTGGAACAGGTCCCTTTGGTGATCCAAGCCTCACGTGAATTGCCCTTGAAGCGCGTAGGCAGGCCGAAACGATAAGTTCTCCAACCGTCCGGGTTCTCCGCAGATGGATGACCTCTACGCTGCGGTTCGTGCGTACCGGCTCACTTTATCCCGCGCTCCTTCGATACGCGATCCCATGCGTCCTGCACGTTCTTGAACTTCTCCGAAGCGGCTTTTTGGAATTCCTCCCCCAAGTGTGCCACACGGTCGGGGTGGTGCTTCATGGCGGCTCTCCGGTAGGCCTTCTTCACTTCCTCGTCGCTGGCCTTGGGATCCACTTCGAGAATGGTAAATGCGCTGGCCGCGGAAGGTCCCCGGAACATGGCATCCAAGGATGCGAGGTCCTTCTGACTGATGCCCATATCGGCAGCAATACGTTCCAGCATACGATGCTCTGCTAGCTGGATGCGGCCGTCGGAATGGGCCAGGCCGATCAGGTAGTGCATTACCTGCAATCGCTCCGGATGTGAAAGGTGCCCACGGATCTGGGCGCACACATCCCGCAGGGGGATATCGCGCTTCAGCACATCGCGAAGAAGACGCAGCAATTCCGCACTGTGCTGCGGGCCGAACTGTTGTACAAAGAACCGGCGCACATGGCCGAGTTCCCCGTGGGTGGCCTTGCCGTCGGCCTTCATCACTGCGGCTGTCAACACCACCAAGCTCAGCGCCAGATCACTGGATGTTGCCGAGGACTGATATGGAGCGCTGCGCCGAGCGCGACCCGGCTTGGCCACCACGACCCCTTGGGCATTGTCCATGATCGCACCCAGTGCAAAGCCGACCACTGCACCGATGGGAGTACCCGTAAGAGCGAAACCCAAACTTCCGAAGATCCATTTGTTATAACCGGCCATGCTCTACCAGGATCCACCGGCCCCACCGCCACCGAAGCTTCCGCCGCCAAAGCCGCCGAAACCACCGCCGCCGCCCCCGCCAAAACCACCGCCACCACCGCGGGAGAAGCCACCCCAACTTCCGCTATGGGAGGAACTGGCGGCGTTCATCAGCGCCCATGCCGCCCAGAAATCCATGTTGTTCACACGGGCATACTTCCTTGTGCGACGGATCATGGAGAAGAAGATGATAGCGAAGAAGGCCAGGATCAACAGAATAGGTGCCCAAGGCACGGGATCCTTGCCATAGCTCTTCGCATCGATCTCGCCCTTGGCCATGCCCATCAACACATCCGTGGCCTTATCCATGCCAGCGTAATACTCTCCAAGCCGGAAGCGAGGCAGGATCTCCTCGTCCACGATCCGCTTGGCGATCAGGTCGGGGATGGCCCCTTCCAATCCATAGCCCACCGCGATGAACACATGGCGATCACCCGCCGGCCCATTGGGTTTAACGAGAATGAGCACTCCATTGTCCACGCCCTTCTTCCCTAAACCCCATGCCTCCCCCAGTTGGAAGGCGAAATCCGAAGCGGGATAGCCGCACAGCGTATCCACAGCCACTACCGCGATGCGGTTACTGGTCTGCTGGGCGAAGTGGACCAACTTATTATTCAGGAACTCTTCCTCCTGGGGAGTGAGGAACTTGGTGTACTGGAAGACCAAATGGTCCTCGTTCGAGGGCTTCGGAGGGAAACACGGATCCAGGTCCACAGCAAAGGCATGCGCTGAGCAGGTGATGGCGCCCAACAGGAGCAAGTTCCGTAGTGTCCTCATTTCCCGAAGCTCACGTCGTCCTTCAGTTCGTTCACATCGCCACGCTGGTAGGGGAAATGCTCGCGGAGCTTTTCGCCCAAGAGTTCCACCCCGGCGCAAAGGCCCTCACAGAAGTGATCTTGCCGGAAATGGCCAAGTATCACTTCCAGCACATCATGCCAGTATGCATCACCCAGCTTGTTATGTATGGCCACGTCACCGATCACGGCCACTTTCCGGGCAGGCACGCTCACATAGATCAGCACGCCGTTGCGGGCCTCGGTCTTGGCCATGCCCAGGTCCTTGAAAACGTATGCTGCATGGTCCAGCACTTCCTCCATGATGGCCACATCAAGGTGAACACGGATCTCTCCACTTGTGCGCTTCTCGGCCGTGTGCACGGCCTCCCGGACGCGATCAAGTTCCTCCCGCGTAAGCCACTCTTCAATGGCGATCCGTTGCTTCACTTGCCGAAATCGATATCAGGTGCGTTCTCGGTACCCTCCTGTGCCTTGAAATAGGCCTTCTCGGTAAAGCCGAAGAAGCCTGCCAGCATGCTGTTGGGGATCTGTTTGATCTTCGCATTGTACGCCCTCGCCAGGTCATTGAACTTGCGGCGCTCCACGCCGATCCGGTTCTCCATGCCCTCGTATTGCGCTTGGAAATCACGGAAGGCTGAGGTGGTCTTCAGGTCGGGATAGCGTTCAACGGTCACCATCAAACGACTGAGCGCCCCGGTAAGCTGCTGCTGTGCGGCCTCGAACTGCGCCATGTTCTCGGGTGTGAGTTCGTTCGCGTTCAACTGGATGCTGGTGGCCTTGGCGCGTGCATTGACCACATCCGTGAGGGTGGTTTGCTCAAAATCCGCCGAACCCTTGATGATCTCCACGATGTTCTTGGTCTTATCCGCACGGAGCTGATAGGCGTTCTCCACGTTGCTCCATTGGGCTGCCACGCCTTCGTCCATACCTACCATGCCGCGCTGGAAGCTGATGGCCCACAAGACGATGACGGCGACAACGCCGAGTACGATGAGAAGATTACGATTCATTCAAATGGTGTTTGTCGGTTTGCCCCCGGGAAGCCCAAGGGAATGCAAAGATGCATGTATGACGGGAAACGGCCGAAGTGCTCGTGGTGAACGGCAAATGCGATGGATGAACGCCGATTCGATCAGCTGATCAATTGAGTATCACCGAAAGATCCCAACCCACTCCCCTTCCGCGTCAATGCGCGCCCGATACATCCCGATGCAATTGAAGTCCAGCACGATCCGCCCATTTTTGTCCACGGCGATCAATCCGCCTTCGCCATCCAGCGGTGGCAGCTTTTCGTGGACCACGATATGCACGGCTTCTTCCAGTGAAAGCCCTTTGTAGAGCATCAGCGCATGCACATCGTGCGCGGCGACCGCTCTCAGGAATGCTTCGCCGTTTCCGGTACAACTGATGGCGCAGGTAGCATCATTCGCGTAGGTACCGGCACCGATCACCGGACTATCACCGATGCGTTGGAAGCGCTTGTTCGTCATGCCGCCGGTGCTGGTGGCAGCCGCGAGGTGGCCGTGTGCATCCAGCGCTACGGCACCCACCGTCCCGAACTTCTTTTCACCTGTACTGTGGTCCAGACGGACTTCCGTGCTTCCGCGCACCTCTTGCCATTGGTCGTGGCGTAGCTGGTCGAAGAAGTACTCGTCATCCTCCAACGCAACTTTCTGCTGGTGTGCGAATTCGAACGCTCCCCACCCGCTCAGGATCACGTGGTCGGTCTTCTCCATCACCAGGCGAGCGAGCCCAACCGGGTTCTTCACGTTCTGCACGCTGGCCACGGCCCCTGCGCGTAGATCGTTGCCCTGCATGATCGCTGCGTCCATCTCATGGGTCCCTTCCGCAGTGAAGACCGAACCCCGGCCTGCATTGAAGAGCGGCGTGTCCTCAAGCACGCGTACGGCAGTTTCCACGGCATCGATGGCACTGCCTCCGGCGGCGAGCACGGCATGGCCGCGTCGCACCGCTGTGGAGAGCACACTGCGATAAGCGGCCTCCTTCTCCGGTGTTAAGGCCGAAGGATCCAATGTTCCAGCGCCACCGTGGACAGCGATCGCCACGGGGCCTTGTGCAGCCGTCATCACTCCTTCACGAGCACGCCGTCCGCCTCGAACTTCCAGCTGGTCTCCGGCTCGGTGATCGCCTCGATCTCTTCCTTGCTCTTGCCGGCATCCTCTGCATAGTGGCGCAGCATGTTCACATCGGTCACATCCTTCTTGGCCCACCCTTGCATCACTACCTGCTTGCCCTCCAGCCCTGTCTTGGGAACAAAGAAGCCATAGTCACGGAAGCGCACCATCATCGGGGAGCCATCGGCCATCTTCACCTGCATCCAGCACCCTTTCTTACCGCAGCTCTCAATGATCTCGGTGGTCACCTTGGCCACCACGGAATCCGATGCGGCCATTTCCTTTTCGAACTCCGCCATGGTGATGGCACCGTCCGGTGTAATAGGGTCGCCGTAGCTGATGTACCCACCGGAAATAACCTCGGTGGCTGGCACTTGGGCATATGCGCCAAGCGCGATCGGCGTAAGCAGAAGGAAGAAGAGATGCTTCATGGGTGCGGTTTTGAGCACGCGAATATAAGTCCGATCCCGGCCTAGTCATGATCAGTACTGAATGATCATTTGGGGTAAAAATGGCCCATTGCAATTTTTTCTTCCACAACGTGGTGCTCCATTGAAAACAGGTTTCTTTGCAAGAGGTCCTCAAAACAGGACACATCCCTTCTCCATTCATAACTCTCCCTTCATGAGAACGACACTGACTCCCGTAGCTGGCTTGCTGATACTCACCCTCTCCGCCCAACACACCATCCAGTTCAGCGACCTGGACCCGTTCGGGGTGGAGACGGATATGCACCTCCTCACGTCCCCGAGCACACTTCCAACCCTCAGCAACGGTGCTAACCAGAGCTGGGACCTGGGCAGCATCACCTTGCAGAACATCGGCACACAGGCCTTCACCACGGCGGTGGGAACACCTTATGCATCCACTTATCCAGCCGCCAACTGGGTATGGTCACAGACCGTGACCGGTCTTAGTACCGGTTACACCTATTTGAACATTACCTCGTCGGGCATTGACCTTTTGGCGCGTAATGTGCCCATTTCCACCTTGGACTACAGCGATCCCTCGCAGGTGATGAAGTTCCCCTTGGCTTTGGGCGAGAGCTACAGCGATACCTACGTTAACACCAATGGCGGAAGCACCATGACCTGGACGTATTCGGGCTATGGTACAGCGATCACTCCTCTGGGCACATTCACGAATGTGGCAAAAGTGGAGAATACCGAGGGCGATGTGTTGCTTTGGAACACGGCACCCCTTTATCCGATCATGATCGCTGATGGGGACAATACCCTCTTCTTCATCCAGACCAATGTAGGGGTGAATGAGCTGGTGGAGAACACCTTGCAAGTATGGCCGAGTCCCTGCCGTGAAGCGATCAACCTGTCCGCCGTTGTTGGTGGCTCCGAATGGAGGATCTTGGACGGCCAAGGGCGCATGATCTCGAACGGACGCGTGGCCATGAGCGGTGCCCTTCGCGTGGATGCATCTGGTTTAGCCTCTGGCGGTTATGTGCTGGTACTGAGCGATGGCGCCCAGATCCGGCACGCGCGCTTTGTGAAGGAATAACGGATCCGGGGACGAAGTTGCGGGGGTGTTTCCTGCATGACCCGCATCTTTGCGGACGCGCTGCGCATGCCTGAAGACATGCGGGCCTTGGCATGAGCGATATCATTCGACTACTTCCCGACCATGTGGCCAACCAGATCGCAGCGGGCGAGGTGGTGCAACGCCCCGCCAGTGTGGTGAAGGAACTGCTGGAGAACAGTGTGGATGCCGGGGCGCAGCAGATCACGGTGGTGGTGAAGGATGCCGGGCGCACGTTGATACAGGTGACGGACGATGGACAGGGCATGAGCCCCACCGATGCCCGCACCAGCTTCGAGCGCCATGCCACCAGCAAGATCCGCCAAGCGGATGAGTTGCAGACCATCCGCACCAAAGGCTTCCGGGGCGAGGCCCTGGCCAGTATCGCCGCCATTGCGCAAGTGGAGCTGAAGACCCGGCAGGAAGCCGACGAACTGGGCACACGGATACTGATCGAAGGCAGCCGGGTGCAGGCGCAGGAAGCGGTGGCTTGCCCCGTGGGCACATCGATCCATGTGCGCAGCCTTTTTTTCAATGTACCGGCACGTCGCCAATTCCTCAAGAGCGATCCCGTGGAAATGAAGCATGTGATCGAGGAGTTCCAGCGCGTGGCGTTGGCCCATCCCGGCATTCGCTTTCGCTTGCTGCACAACGAACAGGAACTCTTCCACTTGGAACCCGGCAACGAGCGCCAACGGGTGGTCCACGTCTTCGGCCGCAAGTATGACGAACGCTTGGTGCCGGTGGAAGAGGCAACGGAATTCCTGAAGGTGGAAGGCTTCATCACCAAGCCGGAGTTCGCCAAACGCAGCCGGGGGGAGCAGTACTTCTTCGTCAACCGCCGCTTCATTCGCAGCCCTTACTTGGAACATGCGGTACGACGTGCTTATGATGAGCTGGTCGCACGGGACAACTATCCCGGGTGGTTCCTGTTCCTGGAACTGGACCCCAGCTGGATCGACATCAACATCCATCCGACCAAGACGGAGATCAAATTCCGCGACGATCGCGCCGTATATGCCATCGTACATGCTGCGGCGCGCCGTGCACTAGGGCGGCACAACATCACACCGAGCATCGACTTTGAGCCCGAGCCGGCGCTTCTTCAAGGGAGCATCAGCAGCGGTACCGTGCAAGGGGAACCACCCATCGGATCCGGTCGCTGGAACCCGCATCAGCTTCCGGAACGCCCTTCCAGCGCGGGCTGGCAGCAGCTGTTCGATCTGGGAAGTGAACGGGTGGTGCAACACGATGAGCAACTCCCCGGCCATTCACCCGACAAGGAGTGGCTGCAAGCGGATCATGCTGAGCGACCGATCCTGCACGGATCGAGCAACCATCGACCCGTATTCCAGCTACTGGGCCGCTACATCCTGGCACAGCTCAAGAGCGGTTTTGTGGTAGTGGACCAGCAGCGTGCCGTGGAACGCATCATGTATGAGCGCGCCATGCGCAGCTTGGAGAAAGGCGGTGGCACCAGCCAAGCCCAGCTCTTTCCGGTAACGATGGAATTGACTGCTCCGGATCATGCGTTGCTGCTGGCAATACTTCCTGAACTCCATGCCTTGGGCTTTCTGGTGGAACCATTGAGCGGTCGCAGCGTGGCGGTGAACGGCATGCCTGCGGAAAGCGGTGCAGAGGACCCGGCGGACCTGCTGGAGCAACTCCTGGAACAAGTACATAACGAGCGCGGGTCCTTGAAGGCCGATCGCCATGCTACCTTGGCACGGGGTATGGCCCGCAGCGCGATGAACCAACCTATAAAGCACTTGGGGACCGTGGAAATGCACGACCTGATCGACCGCTTGTTCGCCTGCGAGATGCCCTACTTCACCCCTGGCGGAAAACCCATATTGATCACTTACGGGCTGAAGGAGCTCGATGAACGCTTCGAACGCTGATGAACATGTTTTCCGACTCCTCCTCCTCCCGTCTTCCCGTGGTGGTAAAGAACCTCTTGATCATCAACGGGCTCATGCTCTTGTTGAAGATCGCCATGGGAACCGATCAGCTGGGCCGGAGCGTTCTGGACAACTGGCTGGGCCTGCATGCGATCGGCTCACCCGACTTCAAGCCATGGCAGGTCGTTACGCACATGTTCATGCATGCCGGGCCGAATAGCGGGCAAGGATGGTACTGGCACATCGCCTCCAACATGTTCGCCCTTTTCATCTTCGGTGGCCCCATAGAGCGGGTGATGGGGGCCAAACGCTTCTTGAACTACTACCTGCTCTGCGGACTGGGCGCTGCTGCGCTCCAGATGAGCGTGAGCTATGCCGAGACCCAAACCACCGTGGCGGATCTGGAGGAGTATGGAGTGAGCACAGCGGAAGTGAAGCGCATGGTGGAAGCCAGCCACATCTCCGTGGATGAAGCGAATGCCGTGTTGCATGGCATCGTGGAACAGCACCCCGGAAGTAGGAATGCCGTGAATGCGATGTTCTGGGACTACGCTGGCGTGATGGTGGGAGCAAGCGGTGCCATCTTCGGGATCCTGATCGCCTTCGGCATGCTCTTCCCCAACGTGGAATTGATGCTGCTCTTTCTGCCCATCCCCATCAAGGCCAAATATTTCGTCGCGCTTTATGGCCTCTGGGAACTCTTCTCCGGTGTGCGGCAACAGGCTGGCGACAACGTAGCGCACTACGCGCATTTGGGCGGCTTGATCTTCGGCTTCTTCCTCATCCGTTATTGGCGAAAGAAAGGATTGCTATGAGTTTAGTCGTGGATGCGCAGTGGTGCAGAGAAATCCTTGTTGTCAGTTGTCAGCCTGCCCCGGACTTGGCCCGATACATATCGTGCGGGGTTGTCAACCAAGCGACGGTCGCGGTACCCGATACCCTGTACTCGGTACCACTCAACAGCGACAAACCCACTTCCTGCCTTCCACTCCTCCGCGCCTCTGCGCCCCAATAATTAAGGATCCCTCTATCCATGTCCATCACTGACGATATCAAGCAACAGTGGCACACCGGTGGGATGCTGAAGCGGCTGCTGATCATCAACATCGGTGTATTCCTCGGCATTTGGGCGGTGGAACTGGTCGGCTGGCTCTTCGGCGCCAGGGGCCTCAGCTATTACGTGCTCGATCAATTGATGGGCACCAACGACCCGGCGAAGCTCTTGCGCAAACCCTGGTCCCCGATCACGTACATGTTCACCCACCAAGCACCCATGCATTTGTTCTGGAACATGGTGATGTTCTGGTTCAGCGGGCAGATCTTTCAAAGTGTGCTAGGGGATAAGCGCATGCTGGGCAACTATCTGATCGGTGGGTTATGCGGCTTCGCTTTCTATGCATTGGGGTCGTTCATGCCGAACCACTTGGCGTTGGCCAGCAACGGTCCTATCCTTGGCGCCTCCGCCGCAGTGATGAGCGTGTTCATTGGCGTTGCAAGCTACCGGCCGGACATGCAGGTGAACATGTTCCTATTGGGACCGGTACGGTTAAAATACCTCGGTCTCGCGGTGCTGGTGCTGGACCTGATCGCTATCCGTGAGGGCGGGAATACCGGCGGACATCTCGCGCACTTGGGCGGGGCCCTCTATGGCTTTCTGGCAGCGCGCCAACTCAATAGCGGAACCGACTGGTCCGGCGCATTCGTGGACTGGTTGGAACGCATCCGGAAGTTCTTCATCCGGAAAAAGGGTTCGCGCATGCGGGTGGAAAAGCGCCCGGGACGTACCGCTGCAAAAATGACGGATGCCGAATACAACCTCGCCAAAAAGCAAAAGCAGGAGCGTATTGATGCCATCCTGGACAAGATCTCCCGGTCGGGATACGATAGCTTGAGCAAGGCGGAGCGCGATTTCCTCTTCAGCAGCGGGAATGAGCACTGAGCCCTTCAATACAAGTGAACGCAAACGGGTATCACGCTGGCACCGGCCGATCTGGTGGGCCAATGGTCTGGCGGTAATAGGGCTTCTCCTCTCCTACCTCAGTGCCCGCATTGATCCGGCAAGCTTTTGGCCGTTGGCGTTCTTTGGCATCGCCTATCCCTACCTGCTTCTTGCCAATCTCCTCTGTATCGGCTGGTGGTTGCTGTTCCGCCGCAAACGGGTCTGGCCCTCGCTCATCGTCATCCTCGTGGGTTGGAGCTATCTCGGCGATTACGTGCAGTTGTTCGGATCCACGAAGGCCCCGGCGCATGTGCGGACACCCTTCACCCTGATGAGCTGGAACGTGCGTCTCTTCGACCTGTACAACTGGACGCATAACCAGCAGACGCGCGATGAGATGATGGAGCTGATCCGGGTGGAGGATCCGGACATCCTCTGCATGCAGGAATTCCTCAACGTTGGTCCCGGAAACCCCTTGATGGTAAAGGACTCCCTGCTCACCAGCTATCGCTACACCCACTGTGCGGATGCCTATACCGTGCGCACTCGCGGCGATCAGTACATGGGCATTGCCATCTTCAGTACGTGGCCCATCATCGATCAAGGCACCATTCAATTTCCCGATGAGCTGAACAACCTCTGCCTATGGGCGGACATAGTGGTGCAGGCCGATACCATCCGGGTGTATACCGCCCATTTGGCCAGTCTGCGCTTCGGGGACCAGGACTACGAGTTCATCCGGCACTTCGAGCTGCGCAGTGGTAGTGACTCCCTTGCCACGGCAGGTACTCGGATCATGGGCCGTATTAAGGATGCCTTCATCCGCCGTTCGGGCGAAGTCCGGAAGATCGCGGCGCACATGGCAGGGAGCCCTTGGCCGGTGGTATACTGCGGCGATATGAATGACACACCGATGAGCTACAGCTACCACGAGCTGAAGCGGTCCGGGCTCACCGATGCCTTTGTTGAAAGCGGCACCGGCGTTGGCCACACCTATATCGGCGATGTGCCCAGCTTCCGGATCGATCATATCCTCCGAGGGCCACAATTGCGCTCATGGGGCTTTCGGACCTTGCCGGACGAGTTGAGCGATCACCGCGCCATCATTTGTTCCATGGGCTTGGTGGACCCTTGAGCCGAGGTAGCCCTCAGGGTCTTGCCGACTTCCCTTGTGCCGGGTTCGCAACACCGTCAACCACAGGTTCCACCGAATAACCCATCCGGCGCAGGCGCGCCAGCACACCATCGGTACCGGGCAAATGGCCGGCACCCAACGCAAAAAGGAAGGTTCGCCCCTCCTGCATCAGGCTGTCAGTTCGTTCGGCCATCACTTTGTTGCGGTCTGTCAGCAGGCGTGTACTTACAACATCGGAAAGCCCTCCCAAGGAGACGATCTTCGTGAGGCGGTCCAGGTCCTGCGCGGCATAGGCCTCCATCATGCGGTCCATATCGGCTGCGTACAGGTCGTTCTGGACCAATTGGTAAAGCATATCGGCCTGCTCCTGTAATGGCAGGTCATTCACGGCGGCCAACTGCTCCTCCATCGTCTCAACACCGACCACCTCCTTCCCCATTTCCTGGGCCTTCACTTGTAAATACTGATCGAGCACCATGGCGCTATCGGCCCGCATGGCACTTTCGCTTAAAAGGCTCATCAGGAAGAAAGGCTTGATCTGCCCGGCCATCATGGCCATGGCCCCCAGATGTTCCGAAACGGCATCCTGCACCCGCTTGAGCTTGCGTTTGGAATAGAGATCGGCCAGTTCCGTTCCGGGAGGCATCATCATGGCCATCGCCAGGTCCATCGAACCTGCAGTGCTACTTGTGAGATCAAGTTCACCGGCTATGCCATCCAGCTCGCCAATGATCTCCAACAGTTGCGGCACTTGTCCGAAAGCGCGGGCATCCCGGCTGTGGACCGTACCCACCACATAGCTGGAATGGCTCAATCCTTGGCCGTCCACCTTCCATAGCAGCGCCTTGGATGGTGCTTGCGCCCACCCGAATAAGGGGAGCAGAAAAAGAGTGAGGGGGAAATTGCGCACGGCCGAAAGATAAAGCCCGCGCACCTATGCCCTGATACTACATGGGCACATACGCCAACATCAGGAGTACTACAGCAAGTACTGCACTGATCAGGCCTCCAACAAAGATCACTTGGCTACGTTCGGCTACTTGGGACTGTGGCATGGTAACGTGGGTTCGGAACCCATAGACGAGGAATCATTCGTAGGGTTGCCGGGAAGGAGGCTGGGGAGCATTTTTTCTCAATGGTCGAACAATAGGAATCGGCAGGGCTACGCAGTTCATGGGGTCAAGGCCGCCGATGGTCGTCGGCAGCACCTTCCCGCTTCCAGGCCTCGGTGTCACAGCGCCTCACCCTACAAGAAGTAGCTTTGCGGCCGCTTGACCGCCCTACGGTCAAGAGCATATATCGATGGGATCCAGTTCACGCACCGCCGCGTTCCACACCTTGGGCTGCAAGCTCAACTTCGCCGAGACCAGCACGCTCGCGCGTTCGTTGGAAGAGGCGGGTTACGCGCGGGTCCGTGTAGAGGAACGTCCCGATGTATTCGTGCTGAACACCTGCAGTGTAACGGAGAACGCGGACAAGGAATGCCGCCGCCATGTGCGCCGCTTCCGGGGGATCAACCCGGATGCGTTCATCGCCGTGGTGGGATGCTATGCGCAGTTGAAGCCGGATGAGATCGTCACCATTCCCGGCGTGGACCTGGTATTGGGGGCCAACGAGAAATTCAACTTGGCTGAGCACATTGAGCGCTTGGCCGAACATGCAGGAGGTGATGGCGTGGTGATCGCCGGCCCGATCAAGGAGGTCAAGCGATTCATCCCTTCCTACAACGCGAACGATCGCACGCGCACCTTTCTGAAAGTACAGGATGGCTGCGACTACTTCTGCTCCTTCTGCACCATCCCCTTGGCCCGTGGAAGAAGCCGCAGCGCCACCATTGCCGAAACCGTTGAGCAAGCGCGGGCCGTAGCTGCCAGTGGCGTGAAGGAGATCGTGCTCACCGGGGTGAACACGGGTGATTTCGGTCGCCAGCACGGCGAAGATTTTCTCCAGTTGATCGAGGCACTGGACCGGGTGGAAGGCATCGAGCGCTTCCGGATCAGCAGCATCGAGCCGAATCTCTGCCACGATGGAGTCATTGATCTTGTGGCCACGAGCCAACGCTTCGTCCCCCACTTCCATATCCCGCTACAAAGTGGTAGCGACGTGATCCTGCAACGCATGCGCCGCCGCTACGACACGGCACTATATGCAGAGCGTGTGCATCGCATCAAGCAACGCATGCCGGACGCTTGCATCGGCGTGGACGTGATCACCGGCACACCCGGCGAAACGGATGAGGAATTCCAAAAGACGCACGCCTTCATCCGCTCCATCCCGGTGGACTATCTGCACGTCTTCACCTACAGCGAGCGAGCCAATACCACCGCGGTGCGCATGGAGGATGCCATTCCGATGGAGGTCCGTCGCGAGCGCACCAAGCAACTCCGCATCCTCAGCACCAAACTGCAACGCGCTTTCTACGAGAAGCACATCGGCACCACCCGGCCCGTATTGTTCGAGCATGGTGAAACCGGCCACGATCAGGAAAGAGGGGAAATTCTCGGCTTCACTGATAATTATGTTCGGGTTGCACTCCCCTTCGACCCACAGCTGGTCAATGGTGTGAGCTCCGTGCATATGGATGCGTTGAACGGCGAGGGACTTATGCGAGGATCCATCACCAGCGCTGTCGGCGTATAGCCCTTAACGGGCCATGAACGAGATGAACCACCTGGTGAAGGGTGGTGAAGTGGAAAATATTGATTTTCTTCGTCTAGGTTTTAGAGCAGTGAAACCGATCACCCGACTCACTTCAAACTCGCTGTCCATGGCCATACAAGTACTCGCAACCCATCCCGTCTCCCGTTCCTACTGGCAACTGTGGTCCTTCACGATCCTCTTGATCCTCATGGGAGCATTCAAGATCCACGCTCAGACAGGGAACGTTTGTGGCACACCCATCGTGATCACAACGTTGCCCTATGATGATGCAGGGAACACCTCAACCTATGGTGATGACTACGAACTAGGCGACGTACCTCCATTGGCAACAGACGCCGTTACTACCGGCACAGGAAGCAACTATTACCTGAGCGGTGACGACGTGGTGTACGCCTACACCCCATCAGGCGATCAAGTGATCACCATCACCACCACCAACGATGATGACTGGATCGGTCTATGGGCCTTCACCGGCTGTCCCTTCGCCAGCACGGTGGGATATCACACTTCCATCTCCGGCGCAACGCGCGCCATCAACGATCTTCCGGTGCTTGGTGGCACCACCTACTATTTCGTCATCTCCACATGGGCGGCTCCCCAAAGCACGAACTACACCCTGCATATCGAACTGATATCAGCGGCAACCCCGTGTACGGGTACACCCGATCCGGGAGCAACCACAGGTCCGGAAAACGCTTGCCTCGGTACGGATTTCACCCTGAGCATCGAGAATGTCATACAAGAGAACGGGATCAGCTACCAGTGGGAAACTTCCACGGATGGAACCACTTGGGTCACCGCAACGGGCAGCAGCACCGGCTTCACGTATACCGCGATGCAAATGGAGGTCACTTGGTACCGTTGCCAAGTAAGCTGCGCTGGAGGCGGCACGGCAGCCAGTACACCACTACAGGTGGGGCTTAATCCTCCCAACGAATGCTATTGCACCCCTACCGGTGCAGCGAACAACGAGCATGAGATCCGGAACTTCACCCTTGGCTATCTGAACAACACGTCCGGCCCATCTGTAGGCACCAACGGTTACATGGACTATACGGGGATCGTGGCACCAGCCCAATTGACAGCCGGCTTCTCGTACGGGGCCGCCTTGACAAGTGGGGCCGGTAGTGGCAGTCATGGTGCAGCCATTTGGATCGACCTCAACGACAATGGCCTGTTCGAGGCATCGGAAAAGGTGTCATCCATTGGAAACACGATCCAAGCAAACAGCACGGTGAGCTTCCCCTCCTTCCAAGTGGCCAATGCGCCGGGAGTGCATCGGCTGCGGGTCCAATACACCCACATGCAAGCAGGTATGTCCTTGGACCCTTGCATAATTAATACGGCGAACTCCGAGACCGAGGATTACTTGGTGATGATCATCGGCACCGGGCCCGAGGATTGCATGGGGGTGGCTGGGGGATCCGCCTTGCCGGGCACGCCATGCACAACAAGCAACGGCCTGGATGGTATGTGGAACGCCGACTGCGTGTGCGAAGAGATAGTGGGCATCGCGGAAGTGGGGAACCTCATGGAGGTTTCGGTATTCCCCAATCCCGCCAGCACCGAGCTCTTCATCACCACACCGGATAGCAAGCCGGTGCATGTAAAAGTGTATGATGCCGTAGGACATTTGGTCATGGAGAGGGATGTGACGAGCAAGCTGAACGTGGCCGGGTTCGCTGCCGGCAGTTACAGCCTCTTGATCAGCGATGCGCAAGGCACCATCCAAGCCCGTAGTCGGTTCATGAAGTACTGACCGGAGAAACGCTAAGCATACCGAAGGGCTCTCACAGTGGGGGCCCTTCCCTTTTTGCTGGATGTGCTGCATGATGCACAGTGGGCAAGCCTTCGTCCATTCTGCAAAACTGATCGAAGGTTCCCGGATCCGTTTCCAGCGGGCCGGTATCTTCGCCACCGCTTTACCACGGCATATCAGAAGCTTGGCCTAAGCAGAACACGCAATGGCCACCAATAGGCACACTCCCGCCCGGAACACACCAGCTGCGCAACGCACGGCATCCATCGCGGTGAAGCAATTTTCTGATCATCCAATCGTCTGATCTTCTGATCGACCACCATGTACCCCACCCTCTATCACGCCCTCTACGACTTGACCGGTCTGGACTGGCCTGTGCTGAAATTCCTCAACAGTTTCGGCTTCTTCGTGGCCCTCGCCTTCATCGGCGCCTATCTCACCTTGGTGTGGGAGCTCAAGCGAAAGGAAGGCTTGGGCTTGATCAAGCCCAGCTACCAGAAGGTGATGGTGGGCGCAGGTGCCAAAACGGGCGAGCTCATCATGCAGGGGCTGGTGGGCTTCATCGTGGGGTGGAAAGGGCTTTACGTATTGCTGCACATGGACGAGGTAACGGTGAATCCGCCGGGATTCCTGCTCAGCGGTACGGGCAGCTTCATTGGGGGCCTTGTCGCGGCGGCCTTTTTCGTGTGGCTGCTTTGGCGTGAAAAGCAGAAGCAACGTTTGAAAGAACCCAAGGAAAAGACCGTGATGATCCATCCGGCGCAACACGGGGGCAACATCACGCTTACTGCTGCCCTCTGGGGATTCATCGGAGCCAAGCTCTTCCATTGGTTGGAAACTCCCCGGGACTTCATCGATCTGATCTCCACCGGCAACGTGCAGGACCTGGTATCGGGCCTCACCATGTACGGAGGACTTATAGTGGCCGGCATCATGGTGGTTCGCTACTTCAAGAAGCATGGCATGGCGGTGCTGCCTTCAATGGATGCTGCGGCACCTGGACTGATGCTGGCCTATGGCATCGGCCGTTTGGGTTGCCATGTTTCCGGTGATGGCGACTGGGGCATTGCCAATACAGCCGCCAAGCCCGGTTGGATCCCGCAGTGGCTCTGGAGCTACGACTATCCGAACAACGTGAACTCAGTACTTGGGCCGCATCGGGGCGGATACAGTGGCGTGCCCATTACGGATGGTACCTGCTTCGAGGGCTATTGCACCCATCTGGTGCCGGGTGTTTTCCCAACGCCGTTGTATGAGGTGATCATGTGCTTCACCCTCTTCGGTATGCTGTGGTGGCTGCGAAAGCGGTTGATGATCCCCGGAATGCTCTTCGCTGTTTACTTGATCATGAACGGTGTGGAGCGCTTCCTGATCGAGAAGATCCGCGTGAACGAACTGTTCATTGGTACATGGACCCAAGCGGAAGTGATCAGCCTGCTGCTCGTGTTATTGGGTGTTGGAAGTATTTTGTGGCTGCGCAAACGCAACAACGATGGAATTGAAACAACTGACGGAACAGGTCACGCTACTGAGTAAGGAGATAGCGGCCTTCATACGCGAGGAGAGCCACCGGTTCACCGACGCGAGCGTGGAGAGCAAGAGCCTGAACAACTTGGTGAGCTATGTGGACAAGGTGGCGGAGCAGCGCTTTGTGGACGGCCTGAGAATGATCGTGCCCGAGGCCGGCTTCATCGCTGAGGAAGGCACCGGCGAGCAGGTGGAAGGCCTCAACTGGGTGATCGACCCCTTGGATGGAACCACCAACTTCATTCACGGCGTGCCCTGCTATTGCACCAGCGTAGCGCTGATCAAGGATGGCGAGATCCAGTTGGGCGTGGTTCTGGAAGTGAATCGCGATGAATGCTTCTCGGCCTGGCGTGGCGGCGGCGCCACGATGAACGGCACACCGATAGCCGTATCCACTCGGAATCAGTTACAGGACAGCCTACTGGCCACAGGCTTCCCCTATGATGACTTCGGCTTCGAGAGCGAATACATGGACCTGCTGCGCGAACTGATGCACCGCACACGCGGCATCAGGCGCTTGGGCAGTGCCGCCGCCGACCTCGCCTATGTGGCCTGCGGACGTTTCGAGGCGTTCTATGAATATGGCCTGAACAGCTGGGACGTCGCTGCCGGTGTGATACTTGTGCGTGAGGCGGGCGGCAAGGTCAGTGGCTTCCATCCCAGCAAGGACCCGGTATTCGATGAGGAGATCGTGGCCAGCAACAGCGCCATCCACGAGGAACTTTTGGAGGTGATCGAAAGGAATTGGCAGCGACAGGATTAGTAGGCAGCCCCGGGTCTCTTGTATGTTGAATGCAGGAAACCCCGATGAATAAAGGGAAAGCACGCGGAATAGGAAATCGCGGTAATAATGCTATAACTTTATACGAACAAAACCTCCCCACCATGCGAAACGTGATCCTCCCTTTATTTCTGGTCGCTCTCCCCGCATTTGCTTTCGCATCAGGTCCAGCCAAAATGCTGGTGGTGGTACACAGCACGGACAGGGTGGTCGTTGACTATGTGTGCAACAACAACCAAGGTGCTGGTGAAGAGGCCACGGTCTTCCGTACCGAAGTTCGGTCCCAAGGAGGCATCTCTTGGCATGTTGTAGGCGGGGTAGCACCCTACCGGGTGATCCACAATGAAAACAACACCATCAAGGGATGTATCACCGTGATGGATGCCGAAGGGCAGATCGCTACCGGTTGCAGCATGATCGGTCTTCAAAAAACACGAGTAGCGGTGGATTGCCAAGCAGTGGGACGATTGGATGACGGCCCGTACGGTCTGGTCCCCAACGACTCCACGGATAAGGCCCGCGCGGTCTGGATCGAAGTTACCCCTACCTACACGGATGGAACAGCTTCAGACGACGCACCGCCCACGCGCGGAGGTGGGGGCACGGTACCCCCTACCGGAGGTGGGGGGCATGGTGACATCGGTTATCGCCCTCCGGTGAAAACGGTCTTCCCGGATAATCCTCCACCTCCTGCTGATCCCGGCGATGCGGTGAAAGAGCACCCGCCGATCAAGCAGCCCCATACGAATCCGCCCCCCCAGCCACGGCCGCACAACACCAGTCCGGGAAAGACCTCCCCGAGCGTATCCCCTGGCCCCACCCGGAGCATGGGCACCACCGGCACCAGCCCACGGCCCTCGCCGCCACCCGTGCAGCGCACACCAGTGAAGACCAATAGCACTTGGTGAAGAAAGCCGGGAGCATCCGAACTGCAGGAAGCCTGCAACGCGATCACTCGCGTATTTCGTCATCCGACCTGCATGAGCTTTTGGATGAAGCCTTTGATCGGTATTCCACTCCGGCCTTCATAGCAGATGATCCCATCCAAGTGCCGCGCTCGTTCGCTGCGCGTGCGGATGCGGAGACCATCGGCTTCATCACTGCCACCATCGCTTGGGGCCAGCGCCGCACCATCATCCGCAATGCCTGGAAGTTGACACAACTGATGGATGAGGCACCCTTCGACTTCGTGATGGGTGCTTCATCGATCGAATTGGATCGACTCGACGGCTTCGTTCACCGCACGTTCAACAGCAAGGACCTCCGGCATTTTGTGCGGGGGCTTCGGCACATCCACAACACCTACGGTGGCTTGGAAGCGGCCTTTCTGCCGGAGGAGGTCAACACTCCCCTTCCGCCCATGGCGGAAATGATCTCCACTTTTCGCGAGCGCTTCTTCGAGCCGGAGCACGAATCCCGGACGCGGAAGCATGTGGCCGATCCTTCGCGAGGCAGCAATGCCAAACGCATCAACATGTTCCTGCGGTGGATGGTGCGCCCCAGCGATCGGGGCGTGGACCTGGGCCTCTGGGAGCGGATACCCGCCTCAGCCCTCCACGTACCCCTGGATGTACACACGGGCCGTGTGGCACGCGAGCTGGGACTGCTTCAGCGCAAGCAAGATGATTGGCGGAGCGTGGTGGAACTCACCGAGGCCCTACGTGCGTTCGACCCGGTGGATCCGGTGAAGTACGACATCGCCCTGTTCGCTATCGGGATCGATGCGAACAAGAAGAAGTACGTTCGGCAAAAGCCTCAACCTATACTGTAGTTCGGTGCTTCGCGGGTGATGAAGACATCATGCGGATGGCTCTCGCGCATGCCCGCAGGTGTGATCCGCATGAACGTGGCCTGTTGCAAAGCCGCGATATCCGCTGCACCGCAATAGCCCATACCGGCCCGCAAGCCGCCTTCCAATTGATGGACCACTTCGTGCAATGGCCCCTTGAACGGAACGCGTCCGCTGATCCCCTCAGGCACCAGCTTCTTGATGTCCTCTTCCATGTCCTGGAAGTAGCGGTCCTTACTGCCGCGTTGCATGGCCTCCAAGCTGCCCATACCGCGGTAGGTCTTGAAACGGCGTCCTTCATAGATCACTGTTTCACCGGGGCTTTCCTCCACACCGGCGAAGAGTGAACCGATCATCACGGTATCGGCACCGGCCGCGAGGGCCTTCACCATATCGCCTGTGTACCGCACGCCTCCGTCGGCGATCACCGGCACGCCGCTTCCCTTGATGGCAACTGCACAATCATGTACGGCGGTAAGCTGGGGCACGCCAACACCGGCTATCACCCGCGTGGTGCAGATGCTGCCCGGGCCGATACCGACCTTCACGGCATCGGCACCGGCCTCCACCAAGGCCTTGGCTGCAGCACCGGTGGCCACGTTGCCCACCACAAGGTCCACTTTCGGGAAGGCCTTCCGGACGGTCCTCAACATCTCCTGCACACCTATATGGTGCCCATGTGCGGTATCGATCACCAAGGCATCCACACCGGCATCCACCAAGGCCGTGGCCCGCTCGATGCTATCGCCGGTGACACCGATGGCCGCAGCCACGCGCAAGCGTCCCAGATGGTCCTTGCAGGCGTTGGGCCGCTGTTTCAGTTTGATGATGTCCTTGTAGGTGATCAAGCCCACCAGCTTGCCCTGCTCATCGGTCACCGGCAGTTTCTCGATCTTGAACTCCTGCAGGATGTCCGCGGCCTTGGCCATGGTCACATCCGGCCGTGCCGTGATCACATTCTCCTTGGTCATTACCTCGGCCACGGGCTTGTCCACCTTCTTCTCAAAACGCAGATCGCGGTTGGTGACGATACCGACCAGCATATCGGCCTTATCCACCACGGGAATGCCACCGATCTTGTTCTCGGCCATCAGGCGGAGCGCATCACCCACTGTGGCCCCTTCCATCAATTTCACCGGATCGGTGATCATGCCGCTTTCGCTGCGTTTCACCCTTCTTACTTCATTCGCTTGCTCGGCGATCGATTGGTTCTTGTGTACTACGCCGATACCTCCTTGCTGTGCGATGGCAATGGCGAGGTCCGAACCGGTCACCGTGTCCATCGCTGCGGAAACGATGGGCAGGTTCAGCGTGATGTTCCTGCTGAAGCGTGTCCGGATATCCACGGAGCGTGGAAGTACCTCGGAATACGCAGGTACCAACAGGACGTCATCGTAGGTAAGTCCTTGTGCCGCAAAACGGTCGGCAAGTGGAGAAGCCGCTGTGGCTGGGCGATCGCCGTGTTCGGGGGCGATGATAGTGGTGGATCGTTCCATGCACAAAAGTACACTTCCCCCGGGATCGGCACTTCGCGCATGCATCAAGTTGTTCACGATGCGCCCTTTTCGATGTCACCGCGGACATTTGCGTGGCCTTGCAACCGTGTTCCGCCCGGATCCCGAGCAACCGTCCTTCTTCAAGCCTCCGGTTCAACGGCCGGCAATGAACGTCACCGTCCCCCTACGCTCCACGGTCTTCCCGGCCCCGTTCAGGAACGAGCAGTAGTAAGCATAGACCCCTTGCGGAACGAACTGGCCATCCACCTGTCCGTCCCACGCTTCGTAGCGGTCGGTGGTGCTCCAGATCTGTTGGCCCCACCGGTTGAAGATGCTGAATTCATAACGGTCCACATCGGCATAGGACAACACCGGATAGAACGTATTGTTGTAGCCTCCTTCGATAAAGGCGTTGGGGATCCACACCTCTTCCTGCTGCACGGCACAAGCGATATTGCTTGTGGACAATGCGTTGATGCCGGAGGAATTCCCGGCTTCATGGGCCTCCACGTAATAGCAGAACTTCCCCGGTGTATCCGCCAGGTCCTGCACGTTATCATCAAAGCTCCAGACACCCGTGGTGGTGCTTCCAATGAGGTCGAAAGGGCCATCGGCCACACTGCGGTACACCGCATACTCAGCCACTGTGCCGGCCCATTGCACATAGCCGCTCCAGCGGAGCCGGTTGAAACCGTCCAATTCAGGAGTGACGTTCAACAGGATGGATGTACCCTTATTGCTCGTGACCACGGTATTGCCGCAACTATCCTCCACCAGCACCCGATAGGTATAGCTGCGCTCCGCGGTGATCACGTCCTCGTCCGTGAAGGTGACCACCGGCCCAACACCTCCGGGAATACTGGCGATCTGCTCCCATGGCAGGCCATTGAAGGTGCGCTCCAGGACCAATCGTTTGGTAAAGGCATTCATGTCCACACTATCCACCACCTGCACTTGATCGCTTCCCAATACCGTGGCCGTGCGGATGTAATTCCACTGCGGCACCGGTGGGTAGGCCGTGGTTCGGCAGGCCTTGTTGGAGAGGGAGACCTGCCCGGGCTCCGCACCGATCGCCTTCACCACGTAGCAATACGAATGGCCAGCCAACACATCCATCTGTAGGTATTGGAACGCCGTAGGGGTCAATGTGGTCACGTAGTTCAGCGGGCCGGTGTTGTCCAACTGCAGGTATAGCTCATAGTGGTCCACCGGCCAGCCCGCATAATCAGTACGCTCCACCAGGATGGTCCCGGCGCAGCGATCGTAGCGGGTGGTAAGGAAAACTGTGCTGTGCGGAGTGGAGGCAGCACTGGTGTTCGGGCTGGGGGGGGTTCCCTTCCAGCAGGTATCGATGGCAGCAATGGTGTAGGATTCCGAGCCTATGCCCGCATCGCTGAAGGGCCATGTATACGTGGTATTGAACTGTCCGTACAAGGTATCAAGGATCACGTTCCCCCCCGGTGTAGCCAGCACGATGATGTAGCCATCGGTATCCCCTTGGGGGCTCGGATCCCAGTGTATCACGGTCTGATTGCTGGCGGTATCCACCGTTACATCCACGATCGTGGGCGTGGTGGGCGGCGTGATGTCCTGGAACATGGCCCCAGCTGCGTTGCTGCTGGACACACAACCACTGGCATCGGGAATACGCACCCGGAAGTTCAACGAATCCTCGCAGATGGAAACCACGCGCGACCAGTGCCGGAGGTTCACCGCCACGCTATCGGTAAGTGACCAGGTTCCGAGCGGGTATTCCATATCGATCCAGGTGTTCGGCCCGGAGCTTCCCAAAGGAGGTGTATGTGGCAGGTTCCAATCCACCACGGAACTTCCCAAAGGCACGCTTTGGGAGATCTGTACATGAATGGAAGCGATCGTGTCGCTGGTAACGGAAGTGTTCGGCGGGGCGGAAGAGGATACGGTGGTGAGGTAATAGTACTGCGGGGCAGCATTGGCACCGGCCCCCACATGGGTATAGGTATTCTGGGCATAGATGGCTACGGGTCCGAGCAAGTTGAACGGTCCTGCCGGTGAAGTGGCATGGTACACGTCGTACTGTTGGAATTCCCCTGTGGGGTCTGGCGGGATCACCCAAGTGAGCACCGCAGCACCACCGGCTCCCACCGAGACACAGCGCAACGAGGGCGGGTCCAGTACGGTTGCCCGCAACAGCACCGGACAAAGCAGAAGCAGGATCGATCCCAGTACGCGCACATTCCACCAACGCAGTTCCATCCCGATCCGTATCGGTATAGAGACGTAAAACCCTCCTGTTCGGTTCATGCTCAGCTTCAACATGCCGCTCGTCACGCGATCTTCAAGGATGCCATCTTCAACCGGGCCTCCTCGAACTCCTTCATCACTTTCTCCACAATATCAGCCGCTGGCAGCACCTCCTTCAAGGCAGCACCCACCTGTCCGATCTCCAGTTCACCCTGCTCCAGGTCACCTTCGAACATGCCCCGCTTGGCCCGTGCCCTGCCGAGCACTTGCTTCAATTCCTCCGGGCCGGCGCATTGGGCATAGGCTTGCTGCACCTCCTCGAAGAACTTGTTCCGCATCAAGCGCACAGGTGCCAGCTCCTTCAGGGTCAGGATGGTATCCCCTTCCTTGCTATTGATCACGTGTTGCTTGAAATCAGGATGTCCGCTGCTCTCCTCGGAGCACACGAAGCGGCTTCCCATCTGCACGGCATCCGCCCCCAATGCCATGGCCGCCAACATGGCCCGTCCATCGGCAATTCCTCCCGCTGCGATCACCGGTACCTTCACTGCATCGCAGACCATGGGTACCAGCACCAGCGTGGTGGTCTCCTCACGACCGTTGTGGCCACCGGCCTCAAATCCTTCGGCCACCACCGCATCCACTCCCGCATCCTCGGCCTTGCGGGCAAACTTCACGCTCGCGGTAACGTGTACCACGGTGATCCCGGCGTCCTTCAGTTTACTGGTCCAAGTGGACGGATTGCCCGCACTGGTGAATACGATCGGCACTTTTTCCTCGATCACCGTGGCGATGTGCTCCTCCACCGCAGGGTACAGCATGGGGATGTTCACCGCGAATGGAAGCGAGGTTGCTTCCTTGCACTTACGAACATGCTCGCGTAGCACCGGAGGATACATGGAGCCCGAGCCGATGATGCCCAAGCCGCCGGCGTTGCTCACCGCTGCGGCCAGTCGCCAGCCGGAATTCCAGATCATGCCCGCTTGTATCAAGGGAAAGCGGACGCCGAAAAGGGATGTGACACGGTTGGACAAGGAGCGCGGGATTCAAGGTTTGAAAGCGCCGCGAAGGTAGCCCAGTGGTGCAGAAAGGGATCGTTGATATCCTCTATCTGCACTTTTACGTAGAACGAGGCTTGTTTTCGTTAAGTTTGCCAGTCAATCGGAGAACCCATCGCATGAAGGCATATAGTATACACGTAGCACTGGTAGTGCTAATGACTACCATTTTGGTGGGCGAAACGAGGGCCCAATATGACTGGGATATCGGTGGCCATTTGGGCGGAGCGAACTATCTGGGTGAATTCGGAGGCAAGGAAAAGACCCGTCGTGATTTCATCTGGGACATGAAACTGGACCAGACGCGCTGGGCCATCGGAGCCTTTGCCCGCCGTAAGCTCAATCGCAGCTTCTCCGTGAACGCCGGCGTCATGTTCTATCGGATCCAAGGCGGCGACTATTTGAGCACCAACCCCGAGCGCGTAGGCCGGAACCTCAGCTTCCGCAACGATATGTTCGAACTCTACGCCCGTCCCGAATTCACCATTTTCCAGGACAACGACCTGGGTGGCCGTGGCCGGTACCGTACGGATTTCCGCCTGTTCGCCTATGTGGGTGCAGCCGTCTATCTCAGCAATCCCAAAGGCCAGATCAACCATACGGGTGAGTTCTATAAACTGCGGGACCTCACCACGGAAATGGAGAATTACTCCAGCTTGGGCTTTGCCATCCCGGCAGGTATGGGCTTCCACTTCACCTTCAAGCGTCGCCACCGCATCGGGTATGACTTCGGCTGGCGCACCACTTTCAGCGACTATTTGGATGATGCAAGTACCGTGTATGCGGATCCCGAATCGTTGCCTGGTGGTCCGAACGGACTCTCAGCCCAACTGGCAAGCCAGTCCACCTTCGTGGATGATGGCGATGGCCCCATCCCTGACCCCATCCAGTACACCAAGGGCCTGAAGCGTGGCGACCCCACGCACAACGACAGCTACATTACCATGACCCTCACGTACAGCTACGTGCTGCGGGGGCAGTCCAACTTCTACCGCCAGCGGTACAACTGGATGCGTGGCAAGAAGCGGATCGGGCGCAAGAGCCGTGCGAAGTTCTAAGCGTACGCGGATCACATTGAAAAAAAGGGGCTTCGGCCCCTTTTTTGTGCGTGTTAATGGGAGCTGCCTCCCTACTCGATCCCGTTGGTCTGCATCCATTCCTCCAGCACCACCAGCATCCAGACGCGGCTCCAGGTCACCGCCGGGTCCCCTTTCAGGAAGCGCTCCCACAGGCTGTTCACACCTTGGGAATTGAACTGGGGCCGTCGGGCCAAAGCTTCCATGCGGACCGCGCAGAACGAGCTAAGCTGGTCGCGCATCCAATGGGCCCACGGCAAGGTGAAGCCCATCTTGGGGCGGTGCGTCACTTCGCGCGGCAACAGATCACCCAAGGCATCGGTGAGCAGCTTCTTCGGTGTGTGTGGGAACTTCACGGCATCGGGCACGCCGAGCACAAAGCCGGTGAGGTCGTGATCCAAGAAGGGGGAACGCACCTCCAGCGCGTGTGCCATCGCCATCTGGTCGGTATCGCGCAACAGCACATCGGGCAAATAGGTCACCAGTTCGGCCACGCTCACTTGGCTCAAAGGCTCAAGCCGCGCCCCCTCGCTGCTCTCCAGCCACTGGCGGACATCCCCTGCCACGGCATCAGGATGCAGGTGCACGGCCAACAACTTCTTGCGTAGTTCAGCATTGCTGAAGGCCAAGCGCGCCAGCGGATAGGTATCCGCCACTTTCCAGTCGCGCAACTTCAGCAATTCGGCCGCTTTCCATCCTGCAGCTCCTTCCTTCCTGCTCTTCACGGCCATGCCGATCAGCATCCGCAACGGCCGGGGAACAGCGGTGATGCCGCGTTTGCGCAACAAGGCCACCGAGCGCTTGAACACTTCATAGCCGGCAAAGACCTCATCGCCGCCCAAGCCGCTCAACGCCATGGTAATGCCGGCCTCGTTGGTCATCTTGCTCACCACCCATGTGTTCGGGCCATCCGCACTGGGGTGGTCCATATCCGCCAACGCCTCAGGCAACATCCGCAGCATATCCTCCGGCCGAAGCCGGATCTCATTATGCTTCGTTCCGAACTTCTTCGCGATCAGCTGCGCGAACCGGGCCTCACTGAACTCTGCTTCATCAAAGGTGATGGTAAAGGTGTGTACCCGTCCTCGTGTGGCCTGGGCCATTGCCCCAACCACTGCGCTACTATCAATTCCGCCGCTGAGGAAGGCACCGAACGGCACATCCGCCACCATGCGTTTCTCCACCGCCCGAAGGAATCGATCTCGCACTGCTCCATGGATCTCCTTCAGGTCCATGGACCCGGCAGCTGGATCCGCGCTGGCCGCCACGTTCCACCAGCGATGAATGGACATTCCTTCGGAAGACCAACGCAACACATGGCCGGGAAGCAACATCCGCACATCCTTCACGATGGTGGCCGGAGCATGCACCGAGCCATGGCGCAGATGGTCGCACAAGGCCGCCTCATCCAGCTTCCGGGGCACTATGCCCGAGGCCAAAATGGAGCGCAGCTCACTGGCGAACAACAGGCGACCACCATCGGCATGATAGTACACCGGCTTTATCCCGAAGCGATCGCGCGCGATCACCAATGTTTCCTCCTTCACATCCCATACGGCAAAGGCGAACATGCCTTCCAGCCGGTCCAGACAGGCCTCGCCCCATTCCATCCAGGCCGCCAGAAGCACTTCCGTATCCCCCTTTGTCCGGAACGGGTAATGGGCCAAGCTTTCGCGCAACTCGCGGAAATTGTACACCGCCCCGTTGTAGACCAGCACATAGCGCCCATCAGCACTTCTGAACGGCTGGTTGCTCGCTGGTTCGGGATCGATGATGCTGAGCCGCCGATGGCCCAGTACCACTTGGCTTCCAGGCCAGATCCCCTCGGCATCCGGTCCGCGATGGGCCAATGCTGCTGTCATCCGCCTTGTGATCGCTTCGCTCCCCTCGGGTCCAGCGCCCTTCAGGTCGGGTGTTGCGATACCTGCGATGCCACACATCTACTTGGATCAGCCCAGAATGAACGAGGTGTCTGCGAGCACCCGCTCCAGCCCGCTGCGCAAGGGAAGGAGGTCCCGGCCCAGGAGTGAACGCATCCGCTGGATGTCCGGCATGCGCCGGGTCATGTCCCCTTCCGCCAGTGGTGGTAGGTGGATGATCTTCGAGGAACTGCCGGTGAGTTCTACCACCAGGTTGGCCAGCTCCAGGATGGTGGTCTCCTTGTCATTGCCGATGTTGGCCACATCATTGATCACTTCCTGCTTCAGGTAGGTCGCCGTGGTGGCTGCGATGTTGTCGTCAATGAAGCAGAAGGTCCGCGTTTGCAGGCCGTCCCCGTAAATGGTGATGTCCTCCCCCTTCAAGGCGGCGCGGATGAATTTGCTCACCACGAAATCCTTGCTCTGCTTGGGGCCATAGGTGTTGAAGAAGCGGAAGACCGTGTAGTCCAGGCCGTATTCCTTGTGGTAGCTGCGTAGGAAGGCCTCCCCGATGTTCTTCACAATGGCGTAGGGCAGCTTGCTGTTCAGCGGAGTGGTGTGTTCGTTCTGCGGGAATTCCACCGGCTCGCCGTACACCTCGCTGCTGCTGCTGAAGAAGACCCGCTTTACGCCGGTGTTCTTGCACAGGTCCAGCACGTTACGGATGCCGTCAATGTCATGCAATACGCTCACCGGGTGGTCCGTGGTGCGCTTCACCCCCACCACGGCCGCGTAGTGGAACACGAAATCCGGCCGGTAGGCATAGAACACGCTGCTGATGTCCTCAAAGCGATTGACGTCACACTTGATGAAATGGATCCGCGGATGCTTCTCCAGTTCGAGTTTGTTCAGATCGCCGGTAGCGAGGTTGTCCACCGCGATCACTTCCGTGCCTGGTTCTTGGGAAAGGCGGATGGCCAGTGCGCTGGGTATGAAACCGGCACCGCCGGTTATAAGGATACGTGTCATGTGTAATGATCAAGTCGGTGAAACTAATGGTTAGCGCGCAGGGAGGATCAAGGGTTCATGGATCGGCACGGGCTCTTCCACGAGCAGTTCAGCTTCTTCCTCCTCCCTATCGACGGAACCCATGATCTCATCCTCGGCGACAATGGCCAATATCACGAGGAACAAGGTTGTGTAGGGGCTGAGCGAACCAGCCAACCAGCTTTCATAGAGGATGGAGAACAAGACCGCGAACATGATGGCGAATGAGATGGGTGTGTTCTTACCCGCCTTGATGAAAATAAGGGCGAAGCTCCGGAAGTACAGCAACAGACCCACGATCCCTGTATTCAGCCAGAACGCCAAATAGGTGTTATGAACGCCACCTTGGTGTCCCAATGCAGAAAGCATCCTGTATGCCTTGAGGAATACCATGGCCTCATTCTCGAATCCTCCACCGAACAGAAAGAATCCTTGGTCATTGATGGTCTGCCAGGCAAACTGCCATGCTATGTATCGTCCCGAACCGTCAGCGATGGTATCCACCCGTAGATATTCCTCCAGGCCCAATGCTGTGATGATCGCCGGCAGGTTGCTGGCAAGCAATTCCCCGATACCGATGAACGCCACAAAAGAGATGATCCCCAAGAAGGTGGAGATGCGGAAAAATTGAATAAAGAGCACGAACATCAAGGTGGACATCAAGGCGGTGCGGGCACCACAGGTGATCAGGTAATAGATCAGCACCCCATAGATGAAGAGCTTGGCCATCCGTGAGAAGAGCTGGGGGCGTAGATAGTTCACCACTGAGAAAAGCAGGAACACGAGGAAACAATACAGGGCCATGCCATTCGGGTTACCGAAGAACCCACGGAACCGACCGTCGATGGTATACCACCATTCAGGTCCCAAGTAGGGCATGGCCTGCTGTGCCACCAGGATCAGCACCAGGAACCACACCATGTTCCTGAGGAACGGCCAGCCGGACCGCCTGTAATTGAACAGGACGAGGTTCGGGATCACCAGGAATACGCTGGCATAGGAGATCGTTTTTTGAATGGCGACCACCGGTACCGGCGAAGCGATCACCGGCAAGAATGCGTAAACGAAGAACGGCAGGAAGATCCCGAAGATCCGTGCCATGGGCCGCATGCGCACCTGATCCATGAGAACGATCAAGGTGAGCGAGACGATATAGGTGTACTTGGCGGTCTTCATCACCGCCATTTGATGAATGTCCGGGTCCATATCGGACAGCACCGCGCACAGCAGGAAACCGAAGAGCATTTCCTGCCACATGCCACTGCGACGCATCAGGAATACGCTTATCGGGAGTACCGCATACAACAGGATGGGAGCCTTTGCCGCGACCAATATCCAAATGGCGATAAGGCCCCAAAGTGAGGTATGCGCTCGAATGAACTTGATCATCAGGGAGCCGGCCGTGTCGGCGAAAGGCGTAAAAGTAACCGCTTAACCATGTAGACTTCAGCCGTCGATGGCTTGCAAGGAACAGGGGCCATGGGTTACACCGGTTCAGGGTACGAAGTTCCGGATGGCATCTTCCAACGCATTCACCTTACAAGTGATCACCCGTTCCCACGTAAAACGCTCCCGGGCCTTTGCCAAGGAACGCTCTTTCAGCTGCAGCAACTGCTCCGCGGGCATGCGGATCGCTTCCTCCATGGCAGCCTTCACCAGCTCCGGTCGTGGAGCCGGCAACAACCAGCCATTCCCAGCATCCACTTGTCGGGCCACCGCTCCCACGTCCGTTGCCAGAATGGCAAGGCCCGAAGCCATGGCCTCCATGATCACCGTGGGCATACCTTCCGCATAACTGGGGCATACGAGCACATCAGCCGCGCGCATCACGTTTCGAACATGCTCTTCCTCCGTCAAGGAACCGTGGTAAGTGATATTACCTGCCTTTAGTTGCTCCTCCTTGGGAATGGGTCCCACCATCCGGAACAGGAACCCATCCTTGCCATCCGCATGCAACTCCTTCAGTGCAATGCGGAGTTCCTTGATCCCCTTGCGCCGTTCATTCCGGCCCACGAAAACAAAGCTGCGTACACCGCCGGATACCGTTGGGACCACACCATCGATCCAGCGTTCCTCGATCCCGATGGGGCATTCCAGGATCCGCTCGGGTGCTACGCCGATCCGCTTCAGGATACCGGTGATCTGTCCACCGAAGGAAAAGACCGCATCGGAACCCAAGGACACTTCCCGGGCCATGCTGCGCAATGGAGCACGACCCAGCCGGGCCTTCAGCGAAGGCATCCGCTGGTACATCTCGTAGCCATGGAGATTGGAGACCACCGGGATCTTCACCTCACCCCGCTTCCTCCCTTGAATGAACCCCAATCCTGTGAAGCCTTGGCAGTAGATCAGGTCGAACTCGCCTAAACGGCCCTTCATCCTAGCGTACACGTCCTCCGCATAGCGTCGGCTCTCCCGCAAGTAGTGCCCGGGAAGGGAACCACGTTCCGGCTCCGGCACCCTACTGAATGAAATGTGATTCTGATCAAAACTGGCGAATTCCGGAAGCTCGAATTCATTTGCAGAGGGGTTCCCCGGGGCGCAATGCACCAAGTGGACCTGGATACCTGCCTTAGCCAAATACTTCCCCAAGTAGTAGGAGTGCTTCTGCATGCCCCCCATAACGTAAGGGAAGATCCCATCGGTGACCAGCAATACCTTCATGTGAACAGATGGTGGGCACCGGACCTCATGCTTTGGGCAAGTCCACGTTGACTTTCCTTTCTGTTTGTTCGCCCAGGGCCTCGTCATAGATCCGGCCAAGTGCTGCATTCCGGACGTTCAAATTGAAATGGGCATCGATCACTGGTGAGCTCGCTGCTCCCATTCGGAGGCGCAACGCCTTGTCATCCATCAACTGGCGGAGCCGTATAGCGATCTCTTCGGCGATCTCCTCGCTCTTCCTTTCCAATACGGGGAGTATCCATCCATTCACCCCATGCTGCACCAGTTCCGGCAAGGCACCCGCATCGGAAGAGATGATGGGAAGGCCGGCTCCCATGGCCTCCAGCACGGTGTTGTTGAAGGGGTCGGCAAAAGTGGTGGCTACGAACACATCGGCATGCCGCATGTGTTCGACCACCTGATCATGCCGTAACTGACGGTGGATGGTGATGCGTGGATCAGCGGCGATCGTTCGCTCGGTCCATTCGATCTCCTCCCGGGTAGCAGTGATCCCCCAATCCACGGCCAAGCTGCTGATGATCTCCAACTCAACCTCTGTCCGGTCCAGCAACTTGAACGCCTTCAACAACTCGATCCCTCCTTTGCGGTAAAATCCGTTGCCGGCGAAGAGTATCCTGAAGCGGCCATCCGCCCGCTCCCCAGGAGTGAACTTCTCCACGGCGCGGTACACCACATGCATTTTCCGTTCATCCACCCCGGCCTCGGCCAGCTTCAGGCGGTTCATCTGCATGGTGTTCTGGCTGGTGAAGATCAACGCCTTGCAATGATCGGAGGCCAGCTTACGAAGCGCCCATTTGTAGGCCGGATGGTCCGTGCGCATGCCCTCGAACCGGGGGAGGTAGCTCTCCACCTCGATCACCCAGGGCCGGGCATTGGCCACTACGCTGTTATAGGTATGATAGATATCCGCCTTGCGGAACGGCAGGAAGAACTTGGTGTTCGCGAGGAATTCGGTACGTATGCGCGCCATGTGCCACGGAATGTCCACCATGCGGACATACCGGTGGCCTGCTGGGGGGTTACTGAAGCAGTAATGCTGCCAGTAACGGGTCTTATGGCTGATCCCTATGGTTCGCATGGCATGAACACCGCGTCGCGGGACGGCGTTTGATGCTACAAGGATAGCCGAATCAGTTCATTGTTGAGGGACGGAAAGGGACATGTACCACTCATGGAAGCGACGCAGCCCGGTTTCGATGTCCACCGAGGGCTCATAGCCTAAGTCCTGCTTTGACCTTGATACATTGGCACAGGTGCGCGGCACATCTCCCGGCTGTTCATCGAGTTGTTCAATGATCGCCTTCCTTCCTGTCTCCTTTTCGATGGCCGCGATCAGATCGCGTAGTTGCACCACCTTTGAATTGCCGAGGTTGAAAATATCGAACGCACCTTCACCGTCCTTTGCTTGCAGCGAGCGGTGAAGGGCTGCGGAAATGCCGTCCACGATATCATCCACATAGGTATAGTCGCGTCCGGTATTGCCATCACCGAACTGCTTTATCGGACTCCCGCCGATGATCTTGCTGAAAAAGGAATGGATCGCCAGGTCCGGGCGTTGGCGGGGACCATACACGGTAAAGAAGCGGAGCACGGTCGTGTTCAGTCCATGTAGCCGGGCGTAGGTGCGAGCGAACTGTTCCGCAGCAAGCTTGCTCACGGCATAGGGACTTATCGGGCGCAGGTCCACATCGCCCTCCTCCCAAGGCACGTTCGGGTTCACGCCGTATACACTGCTGCTGCTGGCCAGCACCAGATGCCGCACCTTGGCCGCACGCGCTGCTTCCAGCACCTTCAGCGTGCCGGTGACATTCACCCGGTGATACGCCAAGGGTTGTGCGATACTGGGCCTTACGCCCACCTTCGCTGCCAGGTGTACCACCGTTGTTTCCCGGCCTTCCTTACCGGCGAAGGCCTTCTCCAGTACGGCATCATCGAGGATATCCCCCTCGATAAAGGTGTAGTTCCGGTCCGCCAACGGGCCGGCGATGTTCGCATCCTTGGCTGAGCGCGGGTAGTTATGATCGTAGTTGTCGATGACCGTGACCTGCCATCCACCTTGTGCAAGCAGTTTATCCACCAAATGGCTCCCGATGAAGCCCGCGCCCCCTGTAATGATCACCTGTTTGTTCATGCCCGCATTCGGCTGGCAAGCTAACCAATGCGCGGTTCACCATCCCGGCAGGGACCGCATCTATCTTCGCCCGGCATGCGCCCCGGAGAGTCCTTGCTGATCATCTGCCATTCCTTCCCACCCAATACGGGGATCGGGGGGCGCCGTTGGGTGAAGTTCGCCAAGGAACTGGCGCGGCGCGGACATCCGGTGCATGTCATCAGGAACGAAGGTCGCCCCGGTCGCATGGACTCGCTCTGGGCCAAGGATGCCGAAACCCCGGGCATCATCGCGCATCCGCTGCCGCAGCGCTATCCAACCGTATTGATCAAAGGCCAGCTCAGCACGTTTTGGGACAAACTGATGTACCACTTTTGGCTCCGGGTGCTTCCTCTGGCCACCCGCGGCAACTATTACGACCATGCTATCTTTTGGAAGCAGCAACTCCTGAGCAAGGCCGAGCAGCTGATCACCGAAAAAGAGATCCGCAACGTGATCGTTACGGGAGCACCGTTCAGCTTGCTGGTCCATGCCACCGAACTCAAGTCCCGCTTCCCTCACATCCATCTCGTGGCCGATATCCGCGACCCTTGGACATGGGGGAATAGTTATGGTTTTCAGGCCATCTCCAAGGAGCGATTGGAACATGAACGCCGAAATGAGGCCTTGGTGGCCAAGGTCTACGACAAGCTGATCGCACCGAGCGCTTCCGTAGTGGAACACCTGCGGGAAGCACACCAAGGCGAACCCGGACGGTACGCGGTGATACCGCACGTGATCGACCCCGATGAAACGGAGCTCCCCCAGCAACGAACATCGGACGGGATCTTCCGGATCATCTATGCAGGCAGCCTTTACGACCGGACCGAGACGGACCTGTACTTCACCGAGCTGTTGAAAGCGTTCCAACGATTGGAACGGGAACATCCGGAGAACTTCCGAAACTGCCGATTGGACCTGTACATTACTGGACATGGCACAACGGAGTACGAGCAAGCGGTGCAGGACCACGGGCTTCAGGAGGTCATCCATTTTCATCCTCCGGCTCCTCCCAAAGCGATCCTGGAACAGATCGCGGGCGCTGACCTCGTTCTGGCCTTCATATCAAGTGATAAGAAGGACATCATGGTCACCAAGCTCAATGAGATCTTCTACCTGCGCCGACCGGTGCTCCATATAGGGGAACCCGGTCTGGTGAGCCGGACCATCGTGGAAGGCAAGTTGGGGGCCAGTCTGCGGGTTGAGGAACTGGAGGCGGAATTACCACGGATCATCGTGGGTGAGCGCCAACTCGAAGTTGATCAACGCGTGGACCACAGTCATCATCTGTTGGCGCACATCACCGACCGCCTGGTCCGCGATGTGCTCGTTTGAACTAAAACCGGCTTCACCTCATGCCATGGCGCTCAATGAGCCGATCTTGATCATCTGCCACGGCTTCCCACCGGTACGTGGCATCGGCGGCAGGCGCTGGGCCAAATTCGCAAAGGAAATCGCATCGCGGGGCTATCCCGTGCATGTGATCCGCAATGAAGGGGTACCGTCGGAGCGCACTTCGCTTTGGACCTCGGACGTGCAGCATCCGAATATCCATCACCATCCCCTGCCACAGCGATATCCGGCCGTATTGACCAAGCGACCGCTCACCTCCTTCAAGGACAAGGTGATGTACCGGGTCTGGACCAAGCTACTTCCGCTGCTTGTACCCGGGAACATTTACGATGCTGCTTCCTTGTCACGGCGTTCCTTGTTAAGTACAAGCAGCCAGTTGATCCGCAAGCACGGCATCCGCAATGTGATCGTTACGGGCGCACCGTTCAGCTTGATGGCCTTTGCCAGCGAACTCAAGAAGCCATTCCCACAGATCAACCTGGTGGCCGACTTCCGGGATGTATGGACCTGGGGGAGCGACTACGGACTGGGGTCCATGAAACCCCAGCGCTTGGCACACGAAAAGAAAATGGAAGCCTTGGTGGCCGAAAGCAGCGATAGGCTCATTTCCCCGCATGCCACCGTGGTGGAGCACCTCCGCAAAACGTACGGTGGTGCAACCGAACGCTATATGACCCTGCCGCACGCCATCGATCCGGAAGACTTTGTCCTTGATATCGCACCTAAAAAGAATGGTGTGTTCCGGATGATCTACGCCGGCAGTCTGTACGGTGCTGGAGAGGCTGAAAACTATTTCACTGCGCTGCTCGATGCGTTCGACGCCTTGCGGCGCCAGAAGCCGGATGCGTACAACGCCAGCCGATTGGACCTGTATGTGACCGGCCACGGCACAGCAGCATATGAGCAACAAGTGAAAGCTCGGAACATGCAGGATCGTATCCACTTTCATGCGCCCGTACCACCGAAGGAGATCTTCAAGCGCGTGGTCCATTCGGACCTGGTGCTCACCTTCATTCCCAGCCGGAACAAGGATGTGCTTGGCACCAAGTTCAATGAGATCTTTTACCTGAGGGTACCCGTATTGCACATCGGCGAGCCGGGTCTGATCAGCCGCACCATCACGGATCGAAAATTGGGCGATTCCCTCCGCGTGGAGGAACTCGCCGCCGAGTTACCGCGCATCATCAGCGGGGAGCGGAAGATCGAGTTGGACAGGACAGCGGATCACAGCGCATTCCTTCTCTCCAACATTACCGACCGCTTGATCAAGGAGGTGCTTGTGTGAGTTGGTCCAAGTAGCACAACTGTCGGGTCAAGCCCAATGTCATTAAGCAAAGAGTTGGATGCTCGGTTTCCACACGCTCCGATACATATCGGAGGCATAGCTCGGCTCAGTGCCTGAGGCCTTGGATCCTGAGGTAATCAAAGGGTCGAAGGTCCGAGTGTGTTCCTGTTTAGGGCCTCCGGCCCGATTCGAGATGTGGTGCCTATGGAACGGGCTGATCTGGTTTGGGAGGACACCGGCCGCGGTCCTCTCGGCAGGCGCCACGCGAGCACCGCACCTGATGAATACGGACGAAGCTCGCTGACAGCGCATAAGGCGCCTACGTCAATAGGGCTTATCGAAGGAAGCGGGTAGCTCTTGGATCTCCATGAACCGGATCACTGCGGTGATCCGCGGTCTTTCAGAACGGTTCAGGTTGGAACGGTGGATCAGGTTCCTATCGAACATGACCGCATCTCCCGGCGCAGCCTCGAAGAAGACCTCCTCATGTTCGGCCTGCAGCCGTCCAATGTCCTTCGGCACCAGTGTGGTAGCGCCATTCTCGTGCTCCTTGTGTTTGTCGAAGGGAAGTTTCCCGAAGCGATGCGTTCCCTTCAGGAAGCTCATGGTTCCGTTATGCACGCTGGCCGGCTCGAAGATCGGGACGCAGAAATTGAATCCCTTTCCGTCGAATACATCGTAGGTGCTTTCCTGATGCCACCCCCAAGTGAGGCGGGTGGAGTTAGGCATGCCGAAAATGATGTGGGAGTCCACATCGATCAGCACCCCTTCATGCTTGCCCAGATAGCGGTGGACCTGCGACAGACAAGCCCTGCGCATAGCGCCCATGGCCTCTGTTTGGTGGCTCACCTGATAGACCTGGTAGAGTGCTGGACTTACCTCCGCGTTCAGCCGGATGCAGGTCTGGAAAAAGTCTTCCCCATCCTTGGCAAAAGGTGCGAGTAGCTTCTCCAGCGTGGATCGCATCAACTTGATCGTGGAGGGATCGACCGTGCCGGGCAAGAGCAAATAACCCGACCCATCAAATTGCTGCCTTTCTGCATCTGACAAGGGATGTACAAGTGGGGTATGCGCGATCGCTTCCATGGGCTCAATATAGAAAATACCTATTCAGGACATCCTCTCCAGCACCTTCCGGTAATCCGGATCGTACACTTCTTTGGTGAAGTGCGTCAACGCGTACGCACGACAGTGATCGCGCTCTCCTGTAGTCGGCCGTTCCAGAACTGGCAGAGGTACACCCTCCGCATGCACGCTCCCTATGCCCTCCATCCGTACCACAGCGGAGAAATCACCGATGCTTTCGCTGATGATCACCGGCAGGCCGCAAGCGAGGTATTCGGCGAACTTGGTGGGTGAGGCCACCCGGTTGGTGATCGTATCCTCGCGCACCAACAACGCCACATCGCAGGCCTGTAGCACGGCGGGCACCTCGGCGGGCGGCACCCAAGTGGTAAGCACGCGGCCGAGATGGTCCTTTGCCAGTTTATCGATGGCGGGGTCCGGCGGGCAGAGGAAGAGCACCTTCGTGCGAGGCTGTGCCTCCAGCACCGGGCGCAGCAGCCCCTCCAGCAGTGCAAAGGATTGCCAGCCCGCCGTGGAGCCGGAGTACACCAACACCACATCTTTGGGAACGAAGCCCAATGCTTCCCGCCTTGCTTCCACCGCTGAAGGCTCCCAATAATGGGCACGGCCCAAGGTGCAAGGGATCACCACATGCTCTTGTTGCGCATAGCTGTACCGTTCCCGCCAATGCTCCACCAGCGCGTTGCTCACCGCAATGCGCAGGTCGCTCCGGTCCAGCACTTCCTGCTCCACCTCGCGGAACTGGGCGATCAATGCGTCATCGTCGATGATGCGATATTCCTCCCACTCGGCCGCATAGGCACCGCGCGCATCAAAGCAGACCTTCTTCAGCAACCCCTTGTCCCGGGCCCGCAACGCCATCCAAGCGGCCAAGGCACCGCGTGCGATCATACCGCTCGGCCTCAGCAAGCGGCAGACGGCCTTCACCAGGATCGCATTGCTGCGCCAGCGCTTCATCTGCGGCACCATGGGCAGCACCCAGGCATACGGGCTGTGAGCGCGGATCTTCCGGCGGATGCCGAAATAATCGCGCGCACTTACCAGCGCTACCAGCCGCACCTGTGGACCGCCCAAGGTGTTCAGGTGCGCCACCACATCGGTCACCTGGCTCCAGTAAACGCCCGAGGGCTGGTCGTTATAGGTGAGGTAGAGGATCACTTTCGTCCAAGGGAATTTTGGATGCATCGCTTTTGTGTCCGCGGATCTCCCCAACGCGGGCACTCGCTCGGCTCGGGCCTTCGAGGGCCTCAGGCACCGAGCCGAGCGCGTGCATCCGTTGGTCGATATGGTTGAGGTAGAGGATCACAGTTTGGCGATCACGTCGAATACACGTTCGGTGGCTTGGCCGTCCCAAAGCGGCGGTACCTCCCCCCGCTTCGCGCGCCCTTCCGTGATGTCCGCGATGGCCGCTTGCAGCAGCGGCAGGTCGAAGGTGATCAGGCGGTTGGAGCCATGGGTGATGGTGATGGGCCGTTCCGTGTTCGGCCGTAGGGTGAGGCAGGGTACGCGGCGGTAGGTGGTCTCCTCCTGGATGCCGCCGCTGTCGGTGATCACGAAGGCGCAGGTGGCGATCAGCTTCTGGAAATTGAAGTAGTCCATCGGCCCTGTCAACAGCACATTGCCCAAGGCCTTCAGGCGCCCCATCAGGCCGGTGGCCTCCAGTTTGGCGGTGGTGCGGGGGTGTACCGGAAACACCACCTTGCGGTCCTGTGCCACAAAGGCGATCAGCTCCACCAGCTTGGCCAGTTCCTCCGGGGAATCCACCGTGGCCGGACGGTGGATCGTCATCAGCACATGGCTTCCGGGCTTCAGGCCAAGGTCCTCCAACACCGTTGCGGCCTGCACTTGGGCATCGTAGGCCACAAGCGTATCGATCATGGTGTTGCCCACGAAATGGATGTCCTCGGCGGCCCGGCCTTCGGCCTTCAGGTGGTCCAGGCCGCTTTGCTCGGTGACGAAAAAGTGGTCCGTGATCCGGTCGGTCAAAATGCGATTGATCTCCTCCGGCATGCCCATATCGCCGCTGCGCAGGCCGCTCTCCAGATGCCCGAGCGGTATGCCCATCTTGTTGGCCACCAAGGCCCCGGCCAAGGTGCTGTTCACATCCCCGGGCACGATCATCAGCTCCGGCGCGAACTCCTTGGCCGTGGCCTCCAAGGCGATCATGATGTGGCCCATCTGGGCGGCGGGGCTGGCCTGTGGGGTGTTCAGAAAGCGGTCCGGCACCAGGCCGAACTGATCGAAGAACACCGTGCTCATCTGCTCATCATAGTGCTGGCCGGTATGCACCAGGTCCACATGCATACCGCGGTCGGCGGCCACCGCCTTGAAGCGGGTCACCTTAATGAAATTAGGGCGTGTGCCCACCACTACCATCAACTTCTTCATCCTGCTCGCTTTGCTGCCACGCAGCGTGGCGCGAATGTAGAACCCATCGTTCCGACCGGACATAGGATGTGGGAAGCGCCAACGCTTGTGGTGTCGCTCCAGCTACCTCGGAACCGCCTCGGTCTGCCACTTCGAGAACTTGGGCAGTCGCTCTTCCAGTTCAGGGATCCGCCGTCCTTCCATGACCTCAGGGTCTGGCGGATGGGGCGTCCGGCGCAGGCCTCTGGCACGCAGGCTCGCGAAAAACCCGAGCGCCAGTGAGCCGAGCACAATGCAAGCGCCAACTGACTGAGCCATCGCCTCTTCGGCATTCAATTGGCTGATCGTCCGATCTTCCTCCTTCGCTAAAGCTGCGGCGGAGGACTCTGATCATCTGATCCCTTATCCGTCCTCGGGAACGTAGCGGCGATCAGCACAAAGACCAGTGGCACCGGATACTGCAACATGTGCGATACCCGCACCGAGACCAGCTCGAAGGGCGCGGCCCAGCGGGCCAGAACGTGCATCAGCAGGGAGAGTACCGCAAAGGCCGCAAAGCCCAGCAGGATCGGTACGGCCTGCTTCCAGGTGCCGAAGAGGATCCGTGCCAACACGATGGTTAGCCCGGCCATAAGTGCTATCGAGAGCAGGGCCAGCGTCCACTTCACCACGAGCAGGGCTTGGAGGTCCATACCGCTGGTCCATGCCTGCACCATGGAGTGAGCGTAGGAAAAGGGCGTGTGGCGGGCCACATGGTCCAGCTGGTAGTTGATATTGATGAAGGTGAATTCGCGCCAGGCCCCGAAGGCGATACCCACCACCAGAACAAGGGCCACCTCAATGCGGCGGTCCCAACGGATACCACGTGAACTCATGGGGCGGCGTTCGTTCGCGAAGCGAAACGCTTCACCCAAATGTACCAGAGCAGGAACACCCAACCATATACGATCACATAGAAGGTATAGTCATGGTTGAAGTTGAGCCATTCGTAGTTGATGCTCACCACAATGCAGAGGGCGGCCACGCGCAAGGCATTCACCAAGTGGATGGTAAGGAGGCCCAATGCACCGAACCAGAGCTTGTGCTTCCACGGGCCACCGTAGGCGATCAGGAAAATGAGGAAGACCGCGAAGAGGCCCACTCCGTTGCAGGGGTCGCCGATCCAGAGCAGGTGCCCCCCCTCTATGCCGATGGTGCGGATGTTGTCCGCGTTCATTGGTTCGGGGATCAGGTCGTAGCCGAGCAACTTAAGTATGGCCCCCGACCAGATGATCAAGGAGTTGATCACGGCATGGTCCAACCAGCCCGAGGGGTGCAGCACAAAGGAATAGAGCAGGTACCACGCTGCGTAGAGCGAGGCAGCCAGAAACAGGAAGCGAAGAAGCGGGTCACGGGCCGTCATCCGTGACGGCACGCCGAATGACATCAGATGGCGGACTTGCGTGCTTTACGTGCGTCCAAGGCCTTCTTTCCGCCCAACAAGGCGCCAGCGCCGATCAGCAGGGATAGGCCACCATCGATCGGGATGCAGGGGGGCGGCCAGCAGGGAGGCCCTCCTGTGCCCGGCTGGGCCATTAAAGCACCCAATGCAGGCACCACCAACAAAGCGGAAAGAAGCAGTAAACGTGGCGTGATCTTCATGGATAGCGATCGATCGAAGGGCAAAAAGTGAGGCCAAAGGTAAACGATCCGGCTTATCAAAGTATATGGGTCTTTCATAGGCTGTTGATCGGTGTTGGTATGGCTGTATCAAGGTTACGAAGTAAAGCCGGAATGCCACGTTGCAGCGCGCTTTTTCTCCATTGTTCCCGCAATTTCACGCCCGGCACGGGAAGACGGCTGATCGCCGGAGGCATCAGTCGGCCTAACTCACGCGCCAGATCCGGGGACACGCGACCCAAGACTCAAGACTCACGACCCAAGACCCAATACTCTTCCCCACCGCCTTCCATGGCTATATTTGCCGCCCTTGCAAAAAACCGCGAACCGGCATACCCTGCCGGTGCTACGCGGCACCAGTGAACCATCATGCCAGCAGCGCCAGGTCCCAAAGGGGGCATCATCGAGGTGAACGACCTGCGGAACCTGATCCGCATCGTCTCGAAGAACTGGTATTTCGTGGTGATCGCATTGGTGCTCTCCGCCGTGCTCTCCTACCTGTACTCCTACAAGATACCGGACGTATACGGCGCCAGCACGCAGATCCTGCTGAAGGACAAGACTTCCTATGATTACCAGAGCCAGGTATACAAGAACATCGGCTATATCAATGCCTATGGGGACATCGTGAACCAGAAGCGGGTGCTCACCAGTTATGACCTGGTGGACCGGACACTGGAGAAGCTCGATTTCGAGGTCTCCTACTTCATCATCGGTCGCTTCAAGACCACCCAGATCTACGCCAACCTGCCCTTCACCGTGCAGATCCAGTTGCTGAACAACAAGCTGTACGAACGGCCTTTCGACCTGCACATCGTGGACTCCAAACAGTTCACCATCAGCTACGATGGCGGCCAAGGGGTGGTCACCAAGAAATTCCTCTTCAACACCGATATCGCGGATGAGGATTTCACCTTGCGCGTAACGCCGAACGTGGACCTGAAGCCCTCCACCATCAGTAAATACACGACCAGTGATTACCGCTTCGTGCGCCATTCCCGCGGACGCCAGGTCTCCAAATACGCGAAGACGCTCGACGTGGTGAACCTGGACTACACCACCATTCTCCAGGTCACCGTGGAGGATGAGATCGCAGCGCGGGCCAAGATGTTCTTGGACACCCTCAGCAACGAGTACATCAAATACACCTTGCAAGGCGATTTCGACATCAACGAAAATACCTTGATCTATATCGACAAGCAACTGGAAGAGGTGTCCGGGATCCTGAATGAATATGAGGACGACCTGCAGGCCTTTTTGCGCAGCAAGGACATCCTGGACCTGAACAAGGAGAATTCCCAATACTTCAACCAGCTGGTGAACCTCGATGCGGAAAAACGGAAGTTGGAGTTGATGATCGAGAGCGTGGATGCCCTCAAGGATTACGTGCTGAACATCGGGGATGCAGAGCTCTTGCCCCCCTCCTTTTACATCCTCGAGGATGATGATTTCCTGAAGCGGACCTTGGGACAGCTCTACTCCATGCAAATGGACATCAACCGCTACATGTATACCGTGGAGCCGGACAACCCCACCGTATTGGAGGCCAAAAAGACCATCCAGCTCACCCGGGCCAATCTGTTGATCTACCTAAAGAATACGCGGGAGGCCATCACGCAAAAGATCAAGGACCTGGACAAGCAAGCTGCTGAATACACCGACCTGATCCGTGCGGTTCCACAGAACCAGCGGGATGTGGAGAATTTCCAGCGGAAGGTGAAGGTGAACGAGAAGCTCTATGAGTTCCTTTTGGAGAAACGGGCCAGCACGGTGATCGCCCGGGCGGGCATCATCCCCCAGACCAAGGTGATCGAGGCGGCGCGCTCCATGGGCGTGGTGCGGCCCAACAAGGTGAAGATCCTGTACACCTTCCTGGTGGGCGGCGGTCTGATCTCCCTGCTGCTGGTCTTTATCCGTGTGCTCTTCTATGACCGGGTGGACAATGCCGACCAGCTCCGCAGCGCCACCAGCATTCCCGTCTTTGGGGAGGTGATCCTGAGCGACAAGGCCGAGGACAACTACGTGGTGGTGGACAGCGACCCCAAGGCCGCCATCACCGAGAGCTTCCGCACCATACGGACCAACCTGGAATACCTGCCCGCCACCGATACCGGCCGCGCCGTGATGGTGACCAGCTATCGGCCCAACGAAGGCAAGACCTTCTGTTCGGTGAACCTCAGCGCCATCCTGGCCAAGGCAGGCAAGAAGGTGCTGCTGCTGGAACTGGACCTGCACAAACCGAAAGTGGGTACAGGCCTCGGCCTGACCAATAATATCGGGATCAGTACCATCCTGGTGGGCAAGGCCAGCATCGAGGAATGCATCATGCATACGCAGATCGAGAATTTCGATGTGCTCCTGGCCGGGGCCACGCCCCCCAATGCCTCGGAGCTGGTGCTGAGCAAGATGCTGCCCGAACTCTTCAACTATGGCCGCGAACACTACGATTATGTGATGATCGATACCCCGCCGGTGGGCCTGATCACGGATGCCCTGCTGATGATGCGCCATGTGGACGCCACCCTCTTTGTGATCAATACCCGCTTTGCCAACAAGGACCACCTCCGCAATGCGCTGGAGATCCATGCGGCCAACCCGGTGAAGAATTTCGGCTTTATCCTCAACGGGGTGCGGATGAAGAAGAGCAAATATTACTACAACACCAACTACGGCTACGGCTACCGCTATGCCTATGGATACGGGGGCTACGGATATGGATATGGCGGCAGGCGCACGAAGGATAGTAAGGATAAGAAGGGAAAGGACGGCAGGTCCAAGAATGGCAACAACCAGAATACATAGGCCGTGATACAGCAAGTCACAGTACCGGAGAAGAAGCAATTCTTGGACGAGCAGCACTGGGATGTGGTGATCGCACCCTCTTCCCCGTGGTGGAAGCTCAACCTGGGAGAGATCTGGCGTTACCGCGACCTGTTGCGCGAATTGGTGGTACGTGACCTCACCGCCATCTACAAGCAGACCATCCTCGGACCCATCTGGGTGCTGGTGCAGCCCCTGATCACTTCCATCATGTTCGCGGTGATCTTCGGCATGATGGCCCGCATGTCCTTGCCGGGCATTCCCGCGCTGCTCTTCTACATGTCCGCCATCGTGCCCTGGTCCTTCTTCGCCGGCGTGATCAACAAGACCTCCGCCACCTTGGCCGCCAACGCCAACCTGATGACCAAGGTCTACTTCCCGCGCCTGATCCCGCCCTTGTCATCCATGTTCTCCACCAGCTTCACCTTCCTGGTGCAGCTTACCCTCTTCTTCGTCTTCGCCTTGGTGTACCTGCTTTCCGGCAGCTATGCGTGGGCACCCGGAGCGGCCCTGCTGATGCTGCCCCTCTTGTTGCTCCTGGAGATGATGCTCGCCTTGGGCGTGGGACTGATCGTGGCGGCCATGACCACCCGGTATAAGGACCTCGGCTTCCTCATCGGCTTTGCCGTGCAATTGCTCATGTACATGAGTCCGGTGATCTTCCCGTTGTCCAGGGTGGATGTGGATAGTCCGGTGCGCTCCGTGCTGGAGGTCAATCCCATGACACCCATCATCGAAGGCTTTCGCGGTGCCCTGCTCAATACGCCCATGGATTGGTCCACCCTCTGGTATTCCTTCGCTTTCGCTGCTGTTGCACTCATCACCGGTCTGGCCCTCTTCCAGCGTGCCCAACGTTCGTATGCGGATGTGGTTTGATACGGAAAAAAGAAACAGGAAAGCTGAAACAAGAAAGTGGAAAGTTGAAAATCTGCGTCCATCAGCGCGATCTGTGTCATCTGCGTTCCATCCTCATCGTCTGGAAAGTTGAAAACCTGCGCCCATCAGCTCGATCCTTGTCATCTGCGTTCCATTCACGATCCACCTCTTCTACCTTCCCCACCAGTAAGTTGAATCCATGAGCGCAGACGAACAACCCCTGATGGTGCAAGTGCAGGGCTTGGGCAAGCGCTACCGCCTGGGCACCACCAACCGCCAGCAGCTCACCGATGATGTGAAAGCCTGGACCGCCAAATTGCTGGGCCGGCCCGATCCCACCATCCCTGTAGGGGCCGAGGTGGACCCGCAGCGCATTGGTGAGGACTTCTGGGCACTCCGCGATGTTTCCTTTGAGGTGCGCCGAGGCGAAGTGGTGGGCATTATAGGCCATAATGGGGCCGGGAAAAGCACCCTGCTCAAGCTGCTCAGCCGCATCACGCTCCCCACCGAGGGCACCATCCGCATGCGGGGCAAGGTCTCCAGCCTGCTGGAGGTGGGTACCGGCTTTCACCAGGAACTGACCGGCCGCGAGAACATCTACCTCAACGGCGCCATCCTCGGCATGCGCAAGGCCGAGGTGAATGCCAAGATCGACGAGATCATCGCCTTCAGCGGCATCACGCACCATATTGATACCCCTGTTAAGCGCTACAGCAGCGGCATGCGCGTGCGCCTCGGCTTTGCGGTGGCCGCGCACCTGGAGCCCGAGATCCTTATTGTGGACGAGGTGCTCTCCGTGGGCGATGCCGATTTCCAGCGCAAGAGCATGGGCAAGATGAAGGACAGCGCCAAGTCCGGTCGCACGGTGCTCTTCGTCAGCCACAACATGACCGCCATGCGTTCGCTCTGCCAACGCGTGATCTGGATGGAGCATGGCCGCGTGCGCATGCAGGGCCCCACAGAGGAGGTGGTGGCCGCATATCTCGGGAGCTATTCCAGCAGTACGACGGAAAAGATATGGAACGACCAGGATGCACCAGGTACCGAGGTCGGTAGACTAAGGCAAGTGCGGGTTGCGCCCGCATCCGGTGGGGAACTCTTCTTGTGGGAAGATGTGATCGATGTGGAGATTTCCTTCGAGAAATATGTGGATGAACCCGTGTACGTGGTGATCCAAGTCAGCAATAGTGACAACATGGTGATCTTCACCACCAATATTCGAGAGGCCGTGCCTGGTGTTGATAAACTGAAACCGGGTTCCCATGTGGCGGTCTGTCACTTTCCATCGCATCTGTTCAATGCGGGGGATCTCAGCCTCAGTATCGGCATGGCCCATAATGGTCGAATGAGCTTCAAGGTGGAAAATGTCGTTTCCTTCAGCGTGGTGGAGCCGCCGCGAACGGGAACTTGGCATGGTAGGCGCCGAGGCATGTTCCGGCTGAAATTACCCTGGGAGATCCGCTGACCTTCTTGCAGATTAAATGGCCGGATAGCGCCAGGATGTTCGGGCCATCAATTACCTTGCAAGCTTGGGGCTCAACCTATAAAAGATATCAGAGCGCATCTATGAGAGGAGTGGAGCAGCATGATCGCATACCAAAAGGAAGAGCCGCGTAGATCACCGATGAAAAAAGATATGGTAGAACAGCAGCCGGGATCGCCCAGCCCCGAAGTGGCCACTGCAACCAACATTCCTGGAATGCTTTCCCCTATCCACGTTACCCGTACCTTCCTGCCTCCGCGCGAGGAATACCTGCATTGGCTGGATAAAGCCTATTCCAGCCATGTGCTCACCAACAACGGCCCCATCCACCGTGAGTTGGAAGAAACCCTGCGCCAGCGCTTCGATGTGCCCCATCTTCGCCTGATGGCCAACGGCACCTTGGCCTTGCAACTCGCCATCCGGGCACTTGGCATTACGGGCAAGGTGATCACCACGCCCTTCTCCTATGTGGCCACCACCAGCGCCATCCTCTGGGAAGGTTGCGAGCCGGTCTTCGTGGACATCGACCCCAAGACCTGCTGCATCGATGCCAACCTGATCGAGGCCGCCATTACGCCGGATACCACGGCCATACTGGCCACACACGTCTATGGCATTCCCTGCGATGTGGAAGCCATCGGCGCCATTGCCAAGAAGCACGGCCTGAAGGTGATCTACGATGCGGCCCATGCTTTCGATGTGACATACAAGGGCAAGAGTATCCTGGCCTGGGGCGATGCCAGCACGCTAAGCTTCCATGCCACCAAGCTCTTCCATACGGTTGAGGGTGGTGCTGTGGTACTGCACGATGAGGGGCACGATCGAGAGCTTCGGTTGTTGCGCAGTTTTGGACATATCGGTGATGACCATTTCTCCTTGGGCATGAATGCCAAGATGAGCGAAATGCACGCGGCCATGGGCATGGCGGTGTTACCCTATGTAAGCGAGATAGTCGCGGATCGACACCGATGCATGCAGAGCTACGGGGAGGCTTTGGCAGATCATATCGAGAGACCACGGGTGCCGGAAGTGGGATATAATGCGGCCTACTATCCGATCATTCTAAGGGATGCTGAACAGCGAGAACATGTACAACAGGTACTTGTGCAAAAGGGTGTTCATGCACGCCGCTACTTCTACCCAGCGCTGAATACCTTGCCCTATCTTAAGACACAGGTGTCTTGCCCGATTGCCGAGAACCTTGCCGACCGGATGCTATGCCTTCCGCTCTATCATGGGATGGATAGCTTGGAATTGAAGCGTGTGTCAGATGGTGTCTTGGAGGGCATTATTGCCTTTACAGCACAGAAATAGGGCATCTCTTAGAGGCCTCTATGCACGACGAAAAGAGGAGGATACGATGTACATCAAAGAACAAGGAACAGATCCAATTGGATTATGAGCAGCTGGAAGGAGAGGTACAATGACCCGGCGCACCATGCCACACCGGATGCTCAGTTGAACGTGGGTCGAACGAAAGGGGGAGAAAGCATATTGCCCCATGTGTGGAGCAGGACCGTCGATGATATCGTCCAGACGTGTAACATCAACTCGGATAGCGTGGTGTTGGAACTGTGCTGTGGTAATGGAATGTTGCTCGGGCCGGTAGCCAAACTCTGTTCGGAGGCAATTGGGGTGGACTTTTCAGCTCCACTGATCAGTGAGTTGGAACGGAATTTCGGAGATGTGGTCACCGCCTACTTAGCGGACGCATTGGAATACGAATGTCCTCGGAGGGATCTTGATGTCATTCTGGTCTACTTCTCTATTCAGCATTTCTCTGAACGTGATGCGCTCCTGCTCATCGAGCGTTCCATTCCATGGTTGAAACAGGGCGGACGTCTCTTCGTAGGTGATGTGCCTGACGAGGCAGTGAAGTGGGATTACATCAACAAGCCAGAGTTTCGTAAGGACTATTTTACGCGGTTGAAGTCTGACACCCCGAAGATCGGCCATTGGTTCCGAAGGGAGTTCTTCCAAGGTCTGGCGGATCACCTACCTCAAGTCCGCGTCGAAGTGTTGGATCAGCCAGCCCACCATATCAATTCGGATATCCGCTTCGATGTACTGATCACAAAGTTGAATTCATGAAGCGGATCGCAATTCACGGGGTTCCACGTTCTGGCACGACCTGGGTCGGTGCTTTATTCGATTCTTGCCCCACGCTGCGTTACGTCACGCAGCCTTTGTTCTCGTACGCATTCAAAGGCCGTCTTGATCTGAGCTCCAGCAAGCAGGACATAGAGCGCTTCTTTGAGGATATCGCGGCGAGTTCGGACGAGTTCATCAATCAGACGCCACAGAAGCAGAGCAAGGCGATCCCTGTTTTCGATAAGCAACAGATGGAAGCCATTTGCTACAAGGAGGCGAGGTATCATCACTTGATCCCTCATCTTCTAGAAACAGACCCTGAGCTATTCGTCTTCCTGATAGTTCGGAACCCGATGAGCGTGATAGCCTCATGGGAGAAGGCACCGAAAGAATTCGATCCAGAGAACATGGATCTGATGGAGGAGTGGCGAGGCGCGCAAAAAAAGAACCAGAATAGGCCCGAGGAATGGTACGGTTTCGATAAGTGGAAGGAGTTCGCTCACATGGCTCTCGCAATGGCCGAACGCTTTCCTGAGCGCTGTTGCATCATCGAGTACCATGAACTGCTGCGAGATACGGGTGCCGAACTTCGTTCCTACTTCGCATTCTGCGGTATACCCTTCGAGGAGCAGACGGGGGATTTCATTGCGGAAAGCCGATCGAAGGACATGACAACAGATGCCTATGCAGTTTTCCGTGTGAAACAGGTCGATGACCAATGGAAAGGTTCCTTGCCCGCGCCTATCGTGGATGCTATCCGCGATGAATTAGATGGCACGGAATTGCAAAGGTTCCTGTATGAAGTTTGATCTAGTTACGAGCTAGGGTGAAGACTTTCTACGTACAATCCCAACCGCAGTGATCGACTATCACGGGTGGTAGTATTAAGTAGCCCAATACGCCGCCAAGTCCATATGAGGAGGACTGAATTACTGAATCAATGGCGGCCTGGGTTACATGTCTATAGAACCGAAGGAAGGAATCAAGTACCGTGCTGATCGTATCGTATGGGATCATGCCTTGGTCAAAGTATGTTGGCTCAGCATCTCTCGGATGGCCGCAGGCTCATTGAACATCATGACGTCGATGATCGAAAGCCCTGGCTCGAAGCTGCCTGTATGTTGCGGGTAGCTTGGCAATTCCTGATGGTGGTAGAGCAGCTCAATGCCTGCTGCCTCGAACTGTAAGGGGTCGAATATCTCCTTTCCGCCCGGTGGGTTGATGTACGTCCGTACTTCCAGTGCTTGGCTGATATGGAGCGCCCATTCACCAGGATGTGTAGCAGCTGCGTGATCCAGCTCCATAGCGGAATAGATCTCGGCCCGGAACGGGATGCCGAGGTAGGCGCAGGTCAGGTCCAAGGAGCGGGTAAGGAAAGGCACCAGCGCAGTGGGCCGGGGTTCAAAGCAAGTGGCCAGCAGCTCCACAACTTCGGCATAGTGGGGGGCACGCTTGTTCTTGTAATGGTCCAACTGCCGGAGCAACTGCTCAAAGTGGTCCACATCGGGCGCCACTTGCATATCCTTGATCAGCGTTTCCCTGGAATGAGGGGCCATGGTCACGGCCACATACTTCAGTCCGCCGCCTTGCTTCAGGACCCGGTTGCGGTTCACCCATCCTTTTCGGATGTACTGGACCGGGTCGAAGACGATCCAACGATCCGTGTTCGCGATCAGTCCGAAATAGCCGAGGTAAGGGAAGAAATAGGGCTGCATGATGCCCAGCCGCTTATCCGCGTACATGGCCTTTTTGCCTTGGCCCGTATTCGGCGAGTGTGTATTCATTCAGCCCGCAAATATGGCCATGATTGCAGCCAATTGCGAGCTTCGCATAGTTTAGACGTTCTTCGTGTATAGATCAACTTGCCCATCCAAACCCAAATGCATTGCCAGATAGAACAGTGGTTTGGTATTTGGGCAATCCATTGGCCATGGTTGGCATGTCTCGGCGCAATGGTTCAACTTGCAGCCGTCGCCTTCAAAGGATCAGTAGATTCTTCCCCAGATCGTTAACAGTACAAAGGTGTTGACCGAGATGGAGTAATTGGTTCGACATTCGCGGATTAAAATGCCAGATCAAGTTCAATCGTCCCAGCTCGTCGTGAGTGTCGTGGTTGTCACTTATCAACACGCCGATTACATCGAGCGTTGCATCGAAGGTATCCTGATGCAGGAAACCAACTTCCGAATTGAGGTGCTCCTCGGTGAGGATGAAAGCACGGATGGTACCCGCGAGATCTGCCAACGCTTAGCGGCGGCACATCCTGACCGGATCCGGCTCTTTTTGCGCAGCCGAAAGGACGTGATGTATATCATGGGTCGGCCCACGGGGCGCGCCAACATGCTGTTCTTGCTAGATCAGGCCAAAGGCCGGTATATCGCCTTCTGCGAGGGCGATGACTATTGGACCGATCCACTGAAATTGCAGAAGCAGGTGGATTGCTTGGAGGCCAATGCCGATGCGGTGCTCTGTTTCCACCGCGTACTGGTGAAGCGTCGGAAAGCCGGAGCAGCTGATTACCTATTACCGAATAAGGTGGAAAAATCAGAGTTCACTACGGAAGATCTTATTGGCCGGTACTACACACACACATCGAGCTTACTGTACAGAAGGCTCCCCGGTTTTGAACTCCCCGCATGGTTCCAGTATACGATGAGCGGTGATATTCCGCTGCTGCTTCTCCTTTCCTTGGAGGGCAAGTTCATTTTTTTGGACGACGTGATGTCGGTATGGCGTCAACACAATGCCAGTGTTTCCAGTGGTCATACAGGATACTATCGAATTCGAGGCCATACGTACATGCTCGAGCTCTTCAATGCCCATACCGCATTCCGTTTCAATGACCTGATAGAAAAGGCTTTTATAAAGGAACTGGAGCAATTGCCTGAGTTCATCGAGCTTCGTACATTGCAAAAGGCGAAACAATCAACATTCCCACGCCTACTTCATCCGTTTCGGGCGATGCTCCATAGAGTACAACGCTTAATGAACTTCATGTAGTGTGACTGCTTGCACTGTCGGGAAAACATGAACCGTTCTTTTGGAATGGCCAAGTGCATCCGCCGGTCAACAACAGCTTGGTCGCTCATAAAATGCTTGTGTAGGCATCCCTTGGCCTCTGTCATCCCAGGATGGCCCTCTTTATCAGCCTTACCCCTTGTTTCAGGTCTTTGCGTCTCGTTGTGTCCTTCCCTGTGTTGTCAATTGCTGGTAAGGAGGTGCCCATTAGCTTTCGCTCCTGCGTTGCTGGAAGGGCGCCCATCAGACCACCAGGTTCTTCCGAGTAACCGAAATAGGTAGCAAAGCGTCCATCATAACTTGCTGCGGCCTGCTTCAACTGATCGGCAGGAAGCTGTTTCCACTTATTGGTGGAACGAAATACATCAGACTTTGGAGTGACCGTCCAGTTGGCACCGTCATCACTCGAACCATAGAGCGGCATATCCCTGATCCTATCCCATACATCATCCGGCATTTCCAAGCCGAGGCGATCGATCACATCCTGGAACACGATCAAAGGCTCGTTCAACAAGTCCTCGTATCGTAATAAGATATAGTCCGTCCTGGTTTGTCGGCAGAACCGATCGATCTCTATGCAAGCTGCGTACCATTCCCGCAATGTTTGCTCTACAGGGATTTTCCAGGAGTTATATGCCGAAGCTGCTATGTCCATGGGATCCCGAACCATGATCACATGCTTAACATTCGGAAAGAGGATGTCTGCCCTGTTCAAGTTCGTAACGCTTGGTGTTTTAGTGACAAGTCGAACAGCACCATCATGCAGCGACGGGTGCTTCAAATACTCGATCAAGCCATTCCCAATGCTTTCGTAAAAGTTCGATCTAGAGAATGGCTCACCTCCCCATATTGGACTTGACCAGGTCTTGAATAGCCGATCAGCGTAATCAAAAACGGGTGCGCTATTCGGAAGGAACCAATTCTCCCTCACACTGCTTGTTGGCTGTTTACAATTGGGATCGAGCAAGATCATCCCATTTAGCAGGTTGGTACCCGACCTCTTCAGTATACCATGAATGAAAATCGGCGTATTCATTCTTCTGTACGCATGTGATCTGTTCAATTCTCGCATGATCTGGGCGTCACGCTTTCAAGGAAGGACAAACGTAAGCGTTGCGGATGAGGGTCGGAACGTAAGCATCGCAAGTACTGATCCACAGCCTCTACTACACCTCACCTACTTGCACCTGAAGGGTGATCACACCGGTCTACAGGCCCCCTTTCCGAAACTGATGGATGAAAAAACCCTGATGGATCAGTTCACTGATCAAGAGCATTGGTCCAGCTGGTGAAATAAGCCCGATCTTTGCCTCGGCATACGTCATGTATAACAATAAAGCAACTTTGCTGGTGGATCAGAATGCATCCCACTATTCGAGTAATTCCCCTTGGGCCCAATGGCTTTTAAACAAGTACACCATGGAGTTTCTTGTATATCCTCGCCAGAGAGCAGCACTCCACTATTAGGATCAAAACACAGATTCCGAACAGGTTGTCCTTGGAATCATCTCTCATCGCATGCAACCCCACGTCTCTGTGATCATAACCTGCTTCAATCTCGGTGCATACCTGCATGAAGCGTTGGGCAGCATTGGGCTGGACGTCCATGTACCTGTTGAAGTGATCGTGGTGGACGATGGCTCCACGGACCCCGCCACGATCCAGATACTCGATAGTATGGATCCCCAACGGTTCACTTTGCTCCGGCAACGGAACATGGGGCTTGCCGCCGCACGAAACAACGGGATCAAGGCAGCACAAGGAAAGTATATCATACCACTGGATGCGGATAACCGCTTGCGTCCTGCCATGATCAGTCAAGTGGTTTCGGTGCTGGCCGCGCGTCCGGAAGTTGACATTGTTTTCGGAGATGCGCAGTACTTTGGCGAACGCGAGGGTCGTTTCCGTATGGGACCCGCAGACCTTTCAGCGATGCTCGAACGGAACCGCATTGATGCCTGTGCAGGTTTCCGGAAAGGTCTCTGGGAACGTGTAGGCGGCTACGACGAACAAATGCCGGTGATGGGATATGAGGACTGGGAGTTCTGGCTACGCAGTTTGATTTCACACGCCGACTTCCATTATACGGATGAGGTCCTTTTCGACTACCGCGTACGTGAGGGTTCCATGCTCTCCAATACGATCAAACACCGAGAGGTGATCGTGGAGTATATTTTCAACAAGCCTGAATTCCGGCATTTGCGGGAATTGCGCAGGGCCTATGTAAGCATGCTGGAGCGGGAACGGAATCCGCGAACACAAACGGGCCGCGAATTGATGAATCTGTTAGTGGAGCGCATCAAGGAACGGATACTTCCCACGCAAAGCAAGGTGGCGCACAGGCCGAAGCCATGAGCAAACACGTTGATCCTCGTCCGCTGGCTGTGATCGTTACCTATAATGGCATGCTCTGGATCGAACGTTGCTTGGCCAGCGTGTTGGAGAGCATCGGTGCCGTGGATATTGTGGTGGTTGACAATGGATCAACCGATGGCACCCAGGACCGGATCAGGACTGCCTTTCCGGAAGTGGAATTGATCCAGGCGGAGGAGAACCTGGGCTTTGGCCAAGCCAACAACATCGGCCTGCGCAAGGCGCTGCACTCGGATGCGCCATATGTACTGCTGCTGAACCAGGATGCTTGGCTTACGCCGGGCAGCTTGGAACGTCTCATACACATGTCGGAGCAGCATCCGCAATTCGGCATATTGAGCCCGATGCACCTCAATGGAGCAGGTGATCGGTTGGACGAGCGATTCGCGGAGTACATCGTGCCATTCAAGTGCCCCGACCTTTACTCCGATCTGGTGCTGGGCAAGGTCCGGCCCGATCCCTACCCGGTTAGCTTCGTGAATGCCGCAGGTTGGTTGATCACCCGGAAATGCCTACGGACGGTGGGTGGCTTCAACCCTAACTTCTTCCACTACGGTGAGGATAGCAACTACATCCACCGGCTCCAATACCACGGGCTACGGACCGGTATTGTACCCAGTGCATGGATGCACCACGACAGAAGTGAGCGGCAGGCCAATCCCTATTTCGATGATCCGGTATTGTTGCGGGCCCGGCAACTGAAAATAGCGTTCGCTGACCCGAACATGGACCGCAGCTTAACGGGTGAACTTGCTGCGTTCAAGCGAAAGGTGCGGAAGTTCGTGTTCTCCCTTCAGCGCACAGAGGCCCGAATAGCGATGGCCGAATGGAAGGAGCTGCACGACGCGGTGGCACCCCAGCTGATCAGGGACAGGGAGCGCAGCAAGCAGCCGGGGGAGACCTTTCTATAGGTCTAAATCCCCCAGCAGGCATGGATCGAACCCAATTGCACTGCACTAGGCAAGTGTTCTTGGACGAATAAGCCCGACATTCGCGGCACCCGGAACTTACTGCGGATCGCGCAGAGGAATGGGGATAGATCGCCCAAGTGGCCATGGCGCTATTGCAGAACCAATTCCTATTCATAGTCGGCGCTCCCCGGAGCGGCACCACCTGGCTACATCGCTTGCTGGCAGAGCACCCTGATGTGGCTGCCTTGGAGGTGGAACTATCCCTGCTTAAGTACTTGGGTGATTGGGAGGTCCGTTTCCAGCGTGAAAAGCGCTTGCTGGGTGAGGGTCGATCGAAACATGGGCTTCCCCTGCTGTACAGCGAAGAGGAATTCCTTGCCGGATCGAGGCAACTCGCCGAGCTTGGCTACGCCAGGGCATTCCAAGGTCAAGTGAAGTCCAGCCATATACTGGACAAGCATCCGGGCTATGCTTTTCACATCCCCACGATCACCCGCCTGATCCCTCACTGCAAGGTGATCCACATCATCCGGGATGGCCGGGAAGTGGCCGTGAGCATGATGAGCGCTGCGCGTCGGCTCGGCTTCGGCGCTGACGAGATCAAGGGTGCCACGCGTGATTGGGCGCGCCACCTGCGCGCAGCACGCACGTACGGTAAGGAGCTGGGGCCTTTGCGGTATATGGAGGTTCGATACGAGGACCTGATGGAGCAGCCTGAGGTCCAGCTCCGGCAGCTTTTCGCGTTCGCTGACCTGCCCGTGGAGGATGCCGCGATCGCACAGATCGTGGATGCACACCACATCAGTAAAAACCAGGTAAGCGGCGGGGATACCACCCTGAACGAACTGCGGGAAAGCCCGGGTGCCATCTGGAGGACCCGACTGAGCTTGGTGGAACGCTGGACCATGGAACGGATGGCAGGCGACCTTTTGAATGAACTGGGTTACAGCAACCGGGGCTGGTGGGCCTTGGGACCGATGGACCGGTACCGGATGGCCTGGTACAGCATGGTGCAAAAGGTCCGCAGCACCTTGGGAAGTGCCTGGCACAGCGCCCGAACGCCGGTGGTAAAACGCTTGGAACCGTAGCGCTGATGAGCTTGTACCGTCGCCTAAGTGTGCTATCCCGGCAAGTGCGACCGCGCATGCGGCCTGCTCTTATCATCATCGGGGCCCAAAAAGCAGGTACCTCTGCCCTCTTTAACATGCTGGCGGCCCATCCGGAAGTGCTCCCCCCGGTCCGGAAAGAGCTCCACCACTTTTACCGGGAAGAGGAATATGCCAAAGGCATGAAGCATTACCTCTCGCACTTCCCGGTGCAGCCGATCCGCTCGCGCGCTTGCATCACCTTGGAGGCGACCCCGGCCTATTTGTTCTTTTCCGGGATCACCGCTCCGCGTATTGCCCGCGACCTGCCTGAGGCGTGCTGCTTGGCCATCCTCCGTGATCCGGTACAGCGAGCCTACTCCGCGTGGAACATGTGCCGTGATCTTGTCCGCAAGCCGCACCCCATGGGCTTGCCGGAACACCGCAGCTTTGCCCAGGCCGTGGAGGACGAACTGGTCGGCCGCACCACGGACCATAGGCATAAATACCTGCTGCGGGGTCAATACGCCGACCAGATCGCGGATTTCAAGCAACACCTCCCAGCGGAAAAGCTGCTGGTCCGCTCCTACCTGCAACTGAAGCGGGACCCCGCCTCCTTGGTGAACGAGTTGACCGATCTGCTTGGCTTGAAGGCGGTGGCAGCGGACCATCCGCTCTTCGCCATCCGCTCCAACAAGCGCCCTTATTCCGAGCCGCTGGACCCGGGCTTGGCCAGCGAACTCTACCGCTACTTTACCCCTGAAATGGCCCGCTTGGATGCGGCGCTTGGACACCACTTGGAAATCATGGAAGACGATGCTTGATCACGCCATACCGGATACCCGCTTTGTTTGCATCATCGGTGCGCAGCGCAGCGGTAGCACATGGCTGCACCACATGCTTGATTCGCACCCGGACATTCATATGGCACGGCCGGTGAGACCGGAACCCAAGTTCTTTATGAAGGAACCCGTGGGTGAGGATGCTCGCGAACGCTACCTTCAGCAGTACTTTTCCACTGCACGGGCCGGGATGGTGTTGGGTGAAAAAAGTGCCAGCTATATTGAAACTCCGCAAGCGGCCGCTAGGATCCTATCCTTCTTTCCAAAAGCAAAGGCGATCGCCACCCTCAGGCATCCGGTGATCCGGGCCATCTCCAACTATCACTTTACGGCTGAACACGGCCTGGAGCCGCGGACCCTGCGGGAAGTATTCCTCGATGAGCTACCGGCACCGCCGTTCACGCAGGATATATCGGTGAACCCGTTCACTTATTTGGAGCGCAGCGACTACCTCTCCCATCTGGAGCCCTGGATGGATGCATTCGGGGACGACCTTCAGGTGGTGGTGCTGGAGGAGCTCATGCAGGAACCGGCACTCTTGCAGGAGCTCTATGCCTGGATCGGAGTTGAACGAGCGTTCATGCCTGCTGAGCTTAATGCACCGCTGAACATGAGCGAAGTGGAGGAACATGGGAAGAACGATGCCGAGGTTATCCGTAAGCTGAGCCAATATTGTGCACCACTGATCGAAGCCCTCGAAGACCGGCTGGGCAGAAAGATCCCGAGCTGGCATGATCCCTTATGAGCGAGGCACTGCGCTCTTCAGGATTCAACCTCCATCAATTAGATCAGGAGTAGCATCCCTTTGACCATCAGGCCCTGCGTATTCCGGAATAATACCTGGTCAGTATGTTGATCCACTCATCGGCATCAGGCCATGGGGTGCTCTGGTGTGCGAGCCAATACTGTTTGAATTCAAGGTTATCCACTTCATAGCAGGAACCGGCATCCACGTTGCGCGTTATGGCCCTTTTATCCAGAAGACGCTCCATGACCTGTACCAGTTCGGGAATAGGGACAGGCTGGTCAAAACAGACGTTCAGTGTCTTTCCACGAAAGAACTCATCAGCTATTATTGGTGTGCAGACCGCGCTGACCGTATCCACATCCATGAAATATCGACAGGCCTTGGTCTGCACCGTGATCGCCTCACCGGAAAGTATGCGGTCGCGTATATGATTGCACAATGTGTACGGGTTGCTGCTGTGCCCCACCACGTTCGGCAACCGAAGTATAGTATGGTTCTGGAACCGGGTCTTGATCAACTCCTCCATCCGCAGCTTGTGCCGGACGTATCCGGAATCCTTGAGGGCCGGATCAAAAAGGCTGCAGGTGCTGAAGTAGACCAGTCTGGCGCGATGGTCCCTTTGTGCCATCAGCAGATCGCGCTCTCGGGTATGATCAACTTCCGTTGCGGTGGTTGAGTTTGACACGCCCGAAGCGAAGACAAGCACGCTGTCATCATCCTTGAAAAGATCGAACGCACGTGCCAGGAAGCCGGAACCGAGTACCATGAGGGCCGCAAAGAAAGGGCGATATGGATGATCGACCTCTTACTATCCGCGTTCATGGGCAATTGCTCTTGAGCAGCTGCTATTTTCATACACTTGAGCCCGAGACATTCAATTTCATCTAATTAAGCCTTGTATTGGAACACCGAACGCAGCGCCCCAAGGTCAGCATTGTAGTGATCGCCTACCAGCAGGTGCACTACATCGCGCAGTGCTTGGATGGCATCCTGATGCAGCGGACGACATTCCCAATAGAGGTCCTTGTGGGCGATGATGGCAGCACGGACGGCACCCGCGAGCTCTGCATGCGTTACGCCCGGGACCATCCGGAAAAGGTGAAGCTGTTCCTCCGTGAGCAAAGCGACCGGAACCCGGCGCATCCTCCGGGGCGGGACAATCTGCTCGCCCTGCTACATGCTGCAACGGGTGAATACATCACGCGATGCGATGGAGACGACTATTGGACGGATCCTGTCAAGCTCCAGCAGCAAGCGGACCATTTGGATGCGCATCCCGATCATGCGGGTTGTTTCCACTGGGTGCAGAGCATCGATGAACATACCGGCGAAAAGGGCTTGGTATATGGAGACCATGGGGATAAGCAACATTTCACCGTGGAGGATACGCTCACGGTGCGTTCCATCTGCCATCCCAGCGGCTTCATGTACCGGTGCAGCGCCCTGCCCGTGCTTCCGCATTGGTTGGGCCGGATGATCAGCGCGGACATCACCATGTACAGCTTAGTGGCGGGTTCGGGGGAGCTTTTCTGCATGCCGCAGGTGATGGGTGTGTATCGGAAGCACGATGCCAGCGTGACCGCATCGGAGGAACATCGAGGCTCGCTCTATCACCGGAGGCGGATCATCCTCTGGCTCCATATCGATCGGCACTATAGCTCCCGGTATTCCGATCGTTGTCAGCTACTCTTCCTGCACCATTGGTGGCACATTCTGCAGCAGAATAGTCCGTCCCTCCGGGCGAAACATGTATGGGCAATGATCCGCGCCGTTCCCGGCTGGTTCCTCACGAAGCCGTTCTTTACCATGGCTCGGCTGAGGGAAGTGCTTACCGGCACGGCAGGCGCTACAGCAAGTCCCCTACCTTCAGGCAATACCGGAACAAGGCGTTTGTGAGCGGTGGCTTAATCTTGTTGCATGTCCGAACCGCGCATTGCATTCGCCACGCCGAGCACGAGCCAATGGAGCGAAACGTTCGTCACCGCCCAATTGAAAGGTTTAAAGCATGTTGTACTCGTACTTACCGATGGCTTTTTGCCGAGCCGAACAGGCGCAGGTCGCCCGATACTGGAGAACACTTGGGATGACCGCTTCCGCAATCGGTACGGGCGGTGGGTCCGGGGCATGGGTGATACCGCCATGCTGCGAGACCGGATCAGTACGCTCCTGAAAAAGAGCAAGGCCCAGGTGGTGTTCGCGGAATATGGGCCTACGGGTTCGGAGATCCTGGGTTCCGTAAAGGCGACCGGTCTTCCCTTGGTGGTGCATTTCCACGGGAATGATGCCCACCGGTCCAAAACCTTAAGGAGGTACAAAAACTACGACGAGTTATTGGCCTACGGTTCGGCCTTCATCGTTGTCAGCCGTGTAATGGAGCGCCAATTGCACGCCTTAGGCGCACCAGTGGATCGGGTGCATTACATCTGCTCCGGTATCGATGTCATCAAATTTGCACAGGGTATGCCAGCCTCCAACCCACCGCGATTGATCTTCGTGGGGCGCTTCACCGATAAGAAGGCCCCAATGCTCACTCTGTTGGCTTTCCATCGCGCGTGGCTCCAATATCCCGAGGCAAGACTGACGATGGTCGGAACCGGTGAGCTGTGGGAAAGCGTGCTCCAGGTGAGTAGTGCATTGGGGATGGAAAAGGTGGTGGAACTTCCAGGTGTTTTGCCCCCGGAGGAAGTTGCCTCAGCCATGCGGTCCGCGCGAGCCTATGTGCAGCACAGCGTCACCACCATTGGGAATGACATGGAAGGCACACCAGTAGCCGTGCTGGAAGCGATGGCCTCCGGCCTGCCGATTATCGCCACACGGCATGCCGGTATTGCTGATGTAGTTACACATAGGGAGAACGGCCTGCTCTGTGACGAATTCGACATTGCGAGCATGGCCGTGAACATGCTCGCCGTATTGAATGATGCGGAAGGAGCTGGCCGGATGGGTGCGGCCGGGCGCGCTTATGTTGAGGATCACCTTCGCGTGGAAGATCAAGTGGCTGCGTTACAGCTCGTGCTGGGTCAAGTGGTCCAACAGCATCGGAGGGCATAGACCCGACCCGAATACCCTTGCACGCCAATTGAACTCAACTGAGAGCCGTGCGTACTCAAACGAGGACGTGTTCAGTTCAAGGGAGCGCGGAGCCAGCTCAAATGAGTGCGGACTGAACTCAAGCGAGTGCGGAGCCAACTAAATTGAGTACGGACTGAACTCAAGCGAGCGCGGAGCCAACTCAAATGAGTACGGACTGAACTCAAGCGAGTGCGGAGCCAACTCAATTGAGTACGGACTGAACTCAAGCGAGTGCGGAGCCAACTCAATTGAGTACGGACTGAACTCAAGCGAGTGCGGAGCCAACTCAAATGAGTACGGGCCGAACTCAAGCGAGTGCGGAGCCAACTCAAATGAGTACGGGCTGAACTCAAGCGAGCGCGGAGCCATCTCAAATGAGTACGGGCTGAACTCAAACAAGCGCGAAGCCGACCCAAACGAGTATAGTCTGAACTCAAGCGAGCGAGGAGCCAACTCAACTGAGTACAGGCTGAACTCTATTGAGCGCTGAGCCAACTCAAACGAGCACGGACTGAACTCAAGCGAGTGTGGAGCCCACTCAGTCGAGTCAGGCTTGAATTCAACCCAGCGCGGCACAAACTCAACTGAACCGGGTTTGCGCTCAATTGAAAGAACGCTGGATCCAGGTGAAAAGGGCTCGATCTGGCACCCACTGTCACCTTTTCCAAGGAAATACGAATAAGGGCATGTTCCGGAACGAACCGGTACATAAAACTTGACTGATCATGAAAAGGAAGGACAAGGCCAAAATGGGCCTGAGCGGCATCACACCAACGGACCTAGTAGAAAAGGGTCGGCTCCATGTGGAGAGCTGCCATGGCAATCCGGACGTTCCCTTGCCACCGGACTTTCTTGCCACACTGGCTGCGGCCTGCGATGCCTTGGAGCTGGCCAATTTCACCATGCGCGAGAACGGTGGGAAACGCGATAGGCTGATACGTGACGCCCGGGTATGGGAAGTAAAGAACCTGATCCGCAACCTCGCAGGCTACGTAAACGCCAATTGCCAGGCGGATGGTGAAAAGATCTTGCGCGCCGGCTTCGATCTGCACAAGACACCCCTGCCAGTTGGAATTTTGGAAGGCCCCCAGAACGTGCAGGCCAAACGCGGAAAGCTGCCAGGTGAAGTGAGACTGAACTGGAAAGGAAAAAGGGGAAAGCTCTATTATGAACTGGAGATCAACGCCGGTGATACGAAGGTTCCGGAGGATTGGAAACCACTAACGTGGACGGGCAGGAACTACTACACCGTTACCGGCCTGGAGACCGATAGACCCTATTACTTCCGCGTGAGGGCTGTTGGTACCGCTGGCCAAGGGATGCTGAGCGATGTGGCCATGTGCAAGGCGGCTTGAGGACCGTATCCAAAAACCAGAGTAACGGCCCATACGGAACCGCCTGCCTGCTTTTGCTGGTAGCCGTTCAATCCTTTCGTTGACCGAAGATCTTCCAGCCGAGCTTGTTCAGCTTGTCCCCCAGCCAGGTCTCGCGTTTGGCCACCAGGTCGAGAGCGCCCATGCGCAATTCATGGCGTGGCCATAATTTGGGTTGTACAGCCAACCTGCCCAGCACCGCGAGCTTCTCGCGCAGGTCCACGGCACAAGTGGCCCGGGCCGTGAGCCACTTTTCCTCGAAGCGCAATCGAGCGACGCGGTCCACTGGCACCCGTGCCGCCCATGAGCGGAGGCTGGCGAACAAGCGTATTGTATGCTCATCCACCACTTGGGTTGTGGTGATCCGGTTCTCGGCATGTACCCCCCTCTGCGCCACGGGTTCCGCGATGCTACCGGGATAGAGGCGCAAATAGAAGGCCAGCCGGATCAGAAAGTCGGTATCCTGGTTCAACCGGAGGTTTTCATTGAACCATTGGCCTGAGCTGAGCAGGCTCTCCCGTTTTACGGTGAATGCATCCAGATGAATATGCCCTAGCGCTCCCAATACCCCGCTCAGCCCGTGGAATAATTCTTCGGGCGGTAATGCGCGATCCATGGTTGTCAATTCCCGCAAGCGCCTGTTCTCAAATTTCAGCCGCCCCTCTTCATCATGGAAATGCACATCGATCGCGCCGTACACACCGTCGGCGTCAGGATGTTCTGCAAAGATCCGGTGCTCTTCCCGGAAGCGGTTGGGCAGGTAGCGATCATCGGCATCCAGAAAGGCGATATACTCCTGGCTGGCCTTGGCGATCCCGAGGTTCCGGGATGCCCCAGCACCCTTATTGGCTCCGCCCGGGTGGCGGAAGAGCTGCACCCGTGGCTCTTTCGCGGCCAAGGCCTCACAGATCTGCAAACTGTTGTCCGGGCCGCCATCCTCCACCAGCAGCACTTCCGCTACCTCTTCAAACTGCAGGGCGGAAGCCACCGCAGCCTCCAGGAAGCGGGCGGCATTGTAAACGGGAGTAACGACGGATATCTTTAAGGACATGCTACAAGAGGAAGGTGCGCAAGATATCCGCATTCCTGGGCACACAAAAGGGAATGTACCTACCGGCAATCCGTGATAAAGAAGCGCTTAAACCCGAACCGCACTCACAGCGCTTGTGGGCGATACCTCCAGCCCATCGAGGAACTTCGCACGCAGCTCCGGTGTGGGTAGCATGCAGCTCTCCCGTTGCCCGAACCAACGGTAGCGGTTCCTTGCCACCCAGTTATACACCATGTCCCGCAGGAACCGTGGTACTAACATGAACACGAATGCCAAGGCCCACGCACCACCGAGGTCCTTGAAAATATGCAGGGCTGCGGATGAGCGTACCAAAAGCCGATCCCCCTTCAGGTATAGCACGGTGGACAGGTCTGCAGGGTCCAGTTCCCTTCCGCCCAATAACTGCTTCGCGGCATCGGATTGCAACGCGCCGAACCGGAAGCGATCGGCCCGGTCGTGTTTAATGACGAATTGCACGAAACCGTTGCACAGGTTGCACACACCATCGAACAGGATCGTCTGTTGGTGGTCCCCAGTCGCCGGTCGGGTTACCTGCGTCCGTGCAGTTCGCGTGTATCTGTGGTCCTTGGGCATTTTCTCAGGTCTGGATCCCGGTGTGCAAAGGTACCGGCCATGGCTAACGATCCCGGCAGCGCTATAACTCCTTCCGCCCATGACCGCCATGCTTCGCAAACATGAAGCTTCGGTTCGCTGATGTCGTATCCCTACGGGCCGCTACATTGGCAGCCATGTCCCCCGCTGCGCTAACATTGCTGGCATACCTGCACACCACCGCCCCCACCCCTGCCCGGGTGCGAGGTCTGGGGGCCGGTCGGTCCCACCTCGGCTTGATGCCTGATGGAAAGCTGGCAAAACTCTACTGCTTGTTCCGGAGCGTTGTGCGTTCCTCCCCAGCAGCCACCCCACTTGGAAGCGATCCCCGATGAAAGTGAGCGTGGCCCTCCCCGTTTTCAACAAGGCTCCCTACTTGAAGGAGGCATTGGACAGCATCTTGGCGCAGACCTTCCGTGATTTCGAGATCATCGCGGTGGATGACAAGAGCACGGACGAGAGCCTGGCGATCCTACGTGGCATCGATGATCCCCGCCTGAAGGTGGTGGCCTTGGACCGCAACTTGGGCCATCCGGGCGCTACCCAAGTGGCCATTGAGCAGGGTACGGGCGAGTACATCATCCGTTCCGATGCGGACGACCTGTGCCACCCCGAGCGCTTCGCCAAGCAGGTGGCGTACATGGATGCCCATCCGGAAGTAGGGATCAGTGGCAGCGGACTGCAACTGTTCGGTACACGTTCTGATGTGTGGCGGTATCCCTCGGATAATGCAACCTGCCAAGCGCGGCTGTTCTTCAGCCCGCCCGTGGCGGATGGCGCCTCGATCATCCGCCGCTCGGTGCTGGAGACCCATCAACTGGGCTTCAAACCGCATTGGCCGCGGGTGGGGGCCGATTGGCTACTGATGCTCGACCTGGCGGCGGTCACCCGATTCGGGAACCTCGATGAAGTGCTCCTCTCCTACCGGCGTGGCCCGCAGAACATCAGCGCCCGCTCCCAAGGGATGGAGGGCCGCAGGGAAGCCACCCGCATGGGGCTGCAAGCGCTTGGGCTGGAAGGCACCGAGGAGCAAGTAAGGCATCATCTGGCCTGCTCGATGTACCTGCCGGACAAAACCCCGGCCTTGGTCCGGGCGGTGTTCGCTTGGCTGCAGCGCCTGGAACAACTGAACCGATCGATGGGCCGGAGCCCCGATCCCATCTTCCGCCAAGAGACCGAACGGATCTGGAAGCGGCTCTTCTACTTTTTGGATCAGGCAGACCGGAAAACCCTCTGGACGTACATCCGCTTGAATGGTGGACTTTCCCCGGATCGCCTGCTGTACCTGCTGAAAGTGCGCCTAGCCCCTTACCGCAACGGCCGTCGCAACGAAGCCAAGTAGCGCCGCCCCGGCAAAAGCCGGTCAATTCGATGTCCTGTACATGAGGTGGCCTATTTTCGCGGCCATGCCTGCCGCTCCCGTGAAAGTGACCGTATTGACCACCTTGTACAACAAGGGGGCCTATGTGGAGGAAGCAGTACGCAGTGTGCTTGCTAACACCTTCACGGATTTCGAACTTTTGGTGGTGGACGATGCGAGCAGCGATGGTGGCCTGGAGACGGTGAAGGCGATCGGCGATCCACGCATCCGGATCCTGGAAAGCACGGTGAACACGGGACGTGCTTCCGCAGCGAACCGGGGCTACGATGCCGCCCGCGGCGAATATGTAGCGGTGTTGGATGCGGACGACCTGATGATGCCGGAGCGCTTGGCCAAGCAGGTGGCCTTTATGGATGCACATCCGGAAGTATGCGTATCAGGAACTTGGTTGAAGGCGTTCGGTGATATGAACACCGTGATCGAGAAACCGGCCACGGACGCGGAGATCCGCAGCCAGATGCTGTTGGGGCTTACCTTAAGCTATCCTTCCTGTATGATCCGGCGCTCCGTGGTGCAAGCCCATCAGGTGCGTTGCGACCCCGATTGGCTCATACCGGGCATGGACCATCTGTTCCTGGTGAAGCTCGGACTTTATGGGAAGTATGCCAGCCTCCAGGAACCACTCACGCTATATCGCGTAGGTGCGCAGAACATGGACCATGGCCGCGACCGGGTGAGCGATCGCCGCTTGCTGGTGTTGGAGACGTTCCGTCTGTTGGAGATCCCGGCCGGCCAGGAGGAAGCGGACCTCCACTTGATGCTCAAGAATTTGCATACGGTAGCCCCCACGGCAGCACGGGTGAAGGCGTTGGATGCCTGGCTCGGAAGGCTGAAGGCGGATAATCGCAAAACGCTGCGCTTTCCGGTGGAGGCATTCGAAAAAGAACTGGACATGCTCTGGTCCAGGTCCTTCTATTTCCTGGCGGACCGGAACCTCAAGGCAGGATGGGAACACCTGCGACTTTCGAAGGGCTTCGACACCGGCAAGCTCTATTATTTGTTCAACCGCCTCCGGCGGTCCCGGACCACAAAAGGGGCTGCACGCAAGAACCCCTCGATAGTTTGACAGCACAACGACCCAGGATGAAGGTGAGCGTAGCGTTAACCGTGTACAACAAGGCCCCCTTTTTGAATGAGGTCCTTGAGAGCATCTTCGCCCAAAGCCTCGGCGATTACGAGATCGTTGCGGTGGACGACAAGAGCACGGATGAGAGCCTTCAAGTACTCCGTAGCATCCGGGACCCCCGGCTCCGGATCATTGCATTGCCGGAGAACCTGGGCCATCCCGGCGCCACACAGACCGCCTTCGAGCAGAGCCGGGGCGAGTACATCATCCGCTGCGACGCCGACGACCGGAGCCGCCCGGACCGGTTCGCCAAACAAGTGGCTTTCATGGATGCTCATCCGGAGATCGGCATGAGCGGTGGTGCTTTGCAATTGTTCGGGGATAGTGAAGACGTATGGAGTTCCCCACTGGACAATGATGCCTGCCAAGCCCAGGCCCTGTTCAGGAACCCGGTCCCGGATTGCGCGTCGATCATCCGCCGATCGATGCTGTTGGAGCATGATGTGGGGTTCAGGAGTGCTTGGCCACGGGTTTCCGCCGATTGGCTGTTCATGCTCGACGTGGCCAAGGTTTCACGGTTCGGCAACATCCCGGACATCATTCTGGACTATCGGCGCGGGGAACAGAACATCAGCGCCTTGAGCCGTTCCATGGAAGCACGCAGGAAAGTGATCCACTTGGGCCTGCAACGTTTGGGACTTGAAGGTTCACCGGAACAAGTGGAGGCGCACCTTACCACCATCGGTACGATCCAAGCGAAAACACCGGAGCAGGTGCGTGCCGTTCACGCCTGGCTGGAGACCTTGGAGCGGGTCAACATGACACTGGGTCGCAGTTCAGCGGAAGCATTCCGGAAGATGAAAGCGGTATTCTGGCGCCGCCTGTTCTTTACCGTGGAGGCCGCGGACCGGAAGGCGCTGTGGGCGTACATTAAACTGAGCGGAGGTCTACCTCGCGATCTGGCCCAATACCTTTTGAAAGTGCGGACCTCCTCCCTCCTCGGCCGCCAATGATCATGCCGATCAAACATCCTTAATGGGTAAGCAGGAACTCTGGCTCTTCACCATGCGCTTCCCCTTCGGGCACGGCGAGGCTTTTCTGGAGAATGAGCTGCCGATCCTTGCGCAGGGTTTTAAGCGGGTGCGCTTGTTCCCGTTGTTGAGCACTGGTGAGGTACGGCCTTTACCCGCCGGCGTGGAGGTGGAGCGCCTGTTCACCCACGAGGAAGCCTACCGCCCGATCGCGCTGTGGCGGATGCTCTTGGACCTGCCCCGGGTACTTCGGCTGTGGAACCAGGCCAAGGCCAGTGCCCCTTCACCGGCCATATTCAAAAAGCACAAGGGCGAATTCCGGAGCCAGCTGAGGCAGGCACTGGAGCGGGAACGGCTGCTGCGCCAGCGCATGGCCAAACAATACGATCCGGACACCGTGCGCCTCTACTCCTACTGGACCAGCGATTGGGCCACCGTACTGGGGCTTTGGAAACTACGCGATGGCCGGGTACGCTTCGTGAGCCGCATGATGGGTTTCGACATGTTCGCGCATCGCGCACCGGATGGTTGGCAACGCTTCCAAACCTTCCATGTGGAACAGGTGGAGCATGTGTACACCATCGCCAAGGCCGGGCTCCAGCACATGCAGGAGCGCTTTCGCGAAGCAGCGGACAAATTCAGCATCTCGTATTTGGCCACCACGGATAACGGCCTTGGCCCTTGGTCGCCCGCGGACGAACTGCGGGTAGTATCCTGCTCCAATTTCGTGGAACTGAAGCGGGTGCCGCTGATCGCTGAGGCCCTGCGCCAGGTGGAGGGTCCGGTGCGCTGGACCCATTTTGGCGAGGGTCCTGAACGGAGCCGTGTGGAGGATGTGGTGAGGACCCTCCCCCCCAACATCCGCGTGGAACTGATGGGCAGCCGACCGAACGCGGAGGTGCTCGCGTGGTACAAGGCCAATCCGGTGGACGTATTCGTGCATGCCAGCTATACCGAGGGTGGCGCACCCGTGGCCCTGCAGGAAGCGGCCAGCTTCGGGATCCCGTTGGTGGCGGCGGATGCCGGCGGGGTATGCGAGGTGGTCACCGCCCAAAGTGGTGTATTGTTGCCCAATGCCCTTACGGCGGACAAGCTCGGGGCCATACTGAACAACTTCAAGAACTCCGCCTGGTACACGCCTGAGGCCCGCGAACGCGTGCGCGCTTTCTGGGGCTCGCAGTTCAATGCACGCGAGGTATACGGCCGCATGCTCCAGGCACTACTGAAGTAGGGATCGACGATGCTCTTCAACTCCTTCCAGTTCCTCTGCATCTTCTTCCCGTTGGTCACCACGCTGTACTTCGTGGTGCCGCACCGTTGGCGCTGGGCGGTGCTCTTGGGTGCCAGCTGCTGGTTCTACATGGCCTTTGTGCCGGTGTACATCCTCATTCTCGCCTTCACCATCGGAGTGGACTATATCGCGGGGATCTGGATCGAACGCAATGAGGGGCGCAAGAGGAAGCTGCTGCTCACGGTGAGCATAGTGGCCAACCTGAGCGTGCTGGCGTTCTTCAAGTACTTCAATTTCCTGAACGAGAGCATCGCTGTACTTGTGCGGAGTCTGGGCTTCAACTACGGGGTGCCGGACCTGGGGATCATCCTGCCGATCGGCCTCTCCTTCCACATTTTCCAAAGCCTGAGCTATACCATCGAGGTATACCGCAAGCACCAAAAGGCGGAGCATCGCCTGGGCATTTTCGCACTGTATGTGATGTTCTACCCGCAGCTCGTGGCCGGGCCGATCGAGCGGCCGGGCAACCTGCTGAACCAGATCAATTCCACCGAACCGGGCAAGGGCATCCGCTCCTTCTTCGATCAGGAGCGTGTGGTGGCCGGCCTACAACAGATGCTCTGGGGCTTTTTCAAGAAAGTGGTAATAGCCGACCGTTGTGCCGTGGTGGTGGATCAAGTGTACAACGACCCCTCGCAATACGGCGCGCTCTCCATCGCCCTGGCGAGCTACCTCTTTGCCGTTCAGATCTACTGTGACTTCAGCGGCTATACGGACATTGCCCTGGGCGCAGCGCGCATAATGGGCTTCAAGCTGATGGTGAACTTCCGCACGCCGTACCGCAGCGCCAACATCAGCGAGTTCTGGAGCCGCTGGCACATCAGCCTCAGCAGTTGGTTCCGCGATTACCTCTACATCCCCTTGGGCGGCAATCGGGTAGTAAAGTGGCGCTGGTACTACAACCTGATGATCGTGTTCCTGGTGAGCGGCCTGTGGCATGGTGCCGATTGGACCTATGTGATCTGGGGCGGCCTCCACGGCACCTATTTGATCCTGGCCATCGTCTTCGCCCCGTTGACGGTCCGCTTCTCGGGCCTGCTCGGTCTGGAACGCCGCCCCAAGCTGAAGCGTGCCTTGAACGTTTTCATCACCATCCAACTGGTGAGCTTCGCATGGATCTTCTTCCGTGCGAACAGCATCCATGATGCGGGCATGTTGGTACATCGGCTTTTCGATACTCCCCTGGCCATCGGCGATCTGGTGCGGCTGTACAACGACGTACCCCGCAGCATGCTGGATACTACGCTGGCCTTGGTAGGGTTGTTCATCCTGATCGATCCGATCTATGATGCGTGGATCAAGCAGGAGCGGCCCATTCCTACAGGGATCCGTGGTGTAGCGCTCTTCGCGGCGCTCTTCTCAGGGATCCTCCTGTTCGGATACTTTGGTTCCACCAGCTTTATCTACTTCCAGTTCTGATGGGCCGATTGATCAAACGCCTCCTCCTGTTCGGCGCCGCCGTGGCACTGATCTACGTGGCAAGCATGTTCATCATGATCAAGGTACCTGTAATGGGTACTCCCCTGATCTTCCGTACAGGCGACTATTACAACTTACCCGGTGGGCACTCCTGGCAGCGGTTCCACGAGTTCGATCCAGCAAAGCGCTGGGACGCTGTCATCATCGGCTCCTCGCATGCGTATCGCGGCTATGACCCATCGGTCTTTGCAGCACATGGCCATCATGCGTTCAACCTCGGCTCCAGCGCGCAAACACCCTTGAACAGCTACTACGTGATCGAACATTATTTGGACAGTACGAATTGTGGGTTGTTGATCTTCGATGTGTTCGAGGGTTCCTTGCAGAACACCGGCCTGGAAAGCACGGCGGACCTTACCCAGAACGTGACCAGTGATGGCGCCGCATGGGGTATGGCATGGGCCTTACGTGACCTGCGCGGGCTGAACATGATGGCGCTGCGCATGATCTCCCGCCCCACGGAACCGGATTACACGAATTCCGATTATGTAGGTCTTGGTTATGCCGTTAAGAAAGACAGTGTAGGGACCGAGGCCGGCCCCCCTTCCAAGAAGCCTGTGGAACTTTTTGAGCGACAACGGCACTTCCTCGAAGCTTGTATCCAGCTCTGCCGCGACCGGGGGATCCCCCTAGTGATCACCAGCCATTATGCGCGCAGCAACATGCGGGGCGAAGCGCATGAAGTACTGGCCCAGTATATGGACAGCATCCTCACCGGCACGTCCATCCCCTACTTGGATTACACGGATACCCCGGGCATCGAGGACCGGTACTGGTTCTTCGACCACAACCACCTGAACGCTACAGGAGCACGGATCTTCACGACCGAACTGGTGGATACCTTGGAATCGTTGGGCTACCTGCGCAAGCCGTAGCGTTCCTGGGGCTTAGGACAGTGCGCCTCCCTTTTGCTCGTGATCGATCTGGCTGTCCTCCCCCGTGGTGGTGAACATGTTGTCGCGCACGGCGAATGCATTCAGCTTCCCCTCGAGGATGAGCGTACCGATGCTTGCATCGGCCGGTGCGGAAATGCGTGCGAACTGTGCGTGCAGGATGGCGGCTCCTTTGCGTGAGACCGCGTAGGCATGGGTGCCTTGGTGGTAGCCGGCCCGGTCCAGCCGTTCGGAATATGGGCGGAGATAGAGCCGGGAGCTTTCGGCGTGGCTGAGGCGGTATTTACGGGGCTGGAGCAGGCGGGCGAAGGGCAACATGAAATGAAGCTTGAGCCGGAAGGAGAGCGGTGCCCTCCGATGGCCGCGAATGCCCAGATAAAGCAGGTCCCAATCCGCCGGAAGCTCGCTGATGCATTGGCTTAAATGGCTCAACCGTTCTGGCAGGGGATGGGCATCATCCTCCAAGATCAGCGCGGAGGGCAACTCCCTGCGCTCGATCTCCGCATAGAGCCGCCGATGGGAGAGGCAACAGCCAATGTTGGACACATGCAGCTTGCGCGGGATGGTCTTGTGGTGCAGCGCTGCTTGCTCATCGTACACGGCCGCTATTTCCTCCGCACTGAGCTCATTCCCCATGGTGGCATCGAAGAACTCGAATGCGATGCCACATACGCCAAGCCCCTTCTCCATGGTGCGCTTGCGGGGATGGTCGCCCGTTCTGCTAATGACGAAGACAGCCCCGAAATGGCGTGCGAGGTCGGCGGTATGGCTCGGTGTTGACATCGGGTGGGCAAGGTAGAACTGGGATCAGAGTCCTCCGCCGAAGCATTAGCGAAGGAGGATGATCGAACGATCAGAAAATCAGCTGAGCGGAGGACTTGACGCTATGGGGACACGGCAAACCCGGGAAGTACAGCGTGGGTGTACATTTGGCCGCATGCTGCCATCGAGGAGGTCGATCGACCTTTGCCTCGATCGACGACATCCAATGGCGCGGTGGCGACTCAGTCCTCTGCGAGATCGACCAACTCAAACACCTGCACATCGCATGCTGAAGGACACGGAGATAGTGGAACGGACGTTCCTATCCTATTTCGGTATTCCGATCAAGCCGTTTTCCGAGTTGGGGCACCTCTTCAAAGATGAGAAGAGCTACCTCACCTACTTCAAAAAGGTGCTGTACTTCACCAAGGCCGTTATCCAGCCGATGGAGCAGAAGGGGATGGATCAGGGGGATTCCATACTGGACCTGGCATCCGGCGATGGCCAGATGTCGCTGGCCTTGGCGCTGCTCGACTACAAGAAGCTCACGCTGTTCGACATGGACAAGGAGCGGCTCGTCTTCGGAAAGCAGATCATCCGGGAATTCAGGAAGGAACTGGAGGTGGATGTGATCAACGGCTCGGCCACGGAGTTGGAAGGGACGTTCGACGTATTGATCTGCTATCAGACCATCGAGCACCTTTCGGACGAAGGCAACTACAGCGTCGCGAAAAAGACATGCCAGTTGGAATTCCTCCGGCGTGTGGATCGCTCCATCACCAAGCTCTGCTACTTCAACGCTCCCAACCGGAGCTTTCCCGTGGATGGACACGATACCGGGAAGCTCTTCTTCCACTGGTTGCCCATGGGAATAAAGAAGTATTTGATCGAAGGCAAGCATGTAAGGTGCTCCTGGTCCGGCATCAGCAGGCCCGTCACCGTCAGCTTCCTCGGTCGCCATCTTCCCCACTTCAAGCTGGCTTCGAAGTACTACGCTTTCGACTCGATGCAGGAGTACATGGCCAACTATCCCCCGTTCGACTACATGGGAGCATCGATCCCCATGGGTCATGGCAATAAGCTCTCGTGGAAGAAGCGGCTGGTCGGCGGCCTTTCCCGCACGCTAGGCGGGCAGATGCAAAAGCTGCTTCCGGTGCTGAGCGTGATCTATGCCAGACGAACCTGAACGGATCGCATGCATGGACAACCGGGTGACCGGTGGATCAAACAATCGGACGATCAGAGGACTTGACGTCATCGATACACGCCGCACGCCTATCCGTGTGAATCCGTGTGCCTCCGATGCATATCGGTCCGTGGTTCTCAGAAACGAGGCAGGAGCGCCGCAGGCTCGACCATCACCCCATACAGCGGGCCACTTGGCCAACATTGGACCGAAGCCATTGCCCGGGGCTACTTTTGCGGCCATACATCCACATCATGCTTCCAACACAAGCCATCGAATCCACCCTTACACGCGACGCCGCGATCTTCGACATCATTGAACAGGAGCGGTGGCGACAGACCAAGGGTCTGGAGATGATCGCCAGCGAGAACTATGTGAGCGCGCAGGTGCTGGAGGCGATGGGCTCGGTACTGACGAACAAGTATGCCGAAGGGCTGCCGGGTAAGCGCTACTATGGCGGTTGCGAATTCGTGGACATGGCGGAGAACCTGGCGATCGACCGGGCGAAGAAGCTCTTCGGTGCCGAGTGGGCCAACGTGCAGCCGCACAGCGGTGCCCAGGCCAATGCCGCCGTGATGCTGGCCTGCCTGAATGCAGGCGATACCATCCTCGGTTTCGACCTCAGCCATGGCGGCCACCTTACCCACGGCTCTCCCGTGAACTTCAGCGGCAAGCTGTACAACGCCACCTTCTACGGTGTGGAAAAGGAGACCGGCCGCGTGGACATGGACAAGGTAGCGGAGAAGGCCCGCGAGGTAAAGCCGAAGATGATCATCTGCGGTGCCAGTGCCTACAGCCGGGATTGGGATTATGCACGCTTCCGCGCCATTGCCGATGAGGTGGGCGCGGTGCTGCTGGCCGATGTGGCCCACCCCGCCGGCCTGATCGCGGCCAAGTTGCTCAACGATCCCCTGCCCCATTGCCACATCGTTACCACCACCACGCACAAGACCCTGCGCGGTCCTCGCGGTGGATTGATCATGATGGGGAAGGATTTCGAGAACCCTTGGGGCCTGAAGACACCGAAGGGTGCTCCAAGGATGATGAGCTCGTTGCTGGACAGCGGGGTGTTCCCCGGTACGCAAGGCGGCCCGCTGGAGCACGTGATCGCCGCCAAGGCGGTGGCCTTCGGCGAGGCCCTGGACCCGAGCTTCGTCACCTATGGCGAGCGCGTGATAGCGAACGCAGCGGCCATGGCGAAGGCATTGATGGCCAAAGGCTACGAAGTGGTGAGCGGCGGCACGGACAACCACTGCATGCTGATCGATATGCGCAGCAAGGACCTCACCGGTAAAGAGGCCGAGGCCATCCTGGGTGAGGTGGACATCACGGTGAACAAGAACATGGTGCCTTTCGATACACAAAGCCCCTTTGTTACCAGCGGTATCCGCATCGGTAGCCCTGCGGTTACCACGCGGGGGCTCCGCGAGAGCGAATGCGTGCAGATCGTAGAACTGATGGACAGCGCCTTCAAGGAAAAGGACAACAAGGCCCAGCTGGACCGCATCCGATTCCAAGTGAACGGCATGATGCGGTTGAAACCGCTGTTCGCGTGGTGAGCTTTTAATAAGCGGATCAGATGTCGCTCAAACGGCTGGTAGACGCTGGTTACCAGCTCCATCAAGGTCTCGCGCCATGCACGCCGAAGCCTTTTAGCGTAGGCTTGAAGCGGACCTTGATGCTCCTCGCACTCGCCCTCTTTTCCACATTCGCCTCCGCGCAATCGATACCGCATTTGAAGCATCGTGCTTTTGTTTACTGGGGCTACAACCGCGCCCAGTTCACCACCAGTGATATCCACTTCACCGGTACGGATTACGATTTCATCCTGCACAACGTGGTGGCCAAGGACAAGCCGGAAGCCTTCACCTTGGGTAATTATTTCAAGCCGAAGAACATCTGGATCCCGCAGTACAACTACCGCGCAGGCTGGTTCCTGAACGACCACTGGAGCTTTTCCCTGGGCCTGGACCACATGAAGTATGTGATGCAGGCCGATCAACGCGTGCAGCTTACCGGCTACATCAGCAAGGAAAGGTCCGCGGCCTACGCCACTACGGCGGATGAGGGCACTGTACAGCTTACCCCGGACCTGCTCAGCTATGAGCATACCGACGGACTGAACCTGCTGGCGTTGGATGTGGACCACTACAGTCTGCTTTGGGCGAGCCATGATGGCAAACGGGCCTGGTACCTCACCGAAGGATTATTCGCCGGGCCGGTGATCCCACGAACGGACGTGCGCTTGTTCGGTGAAGGATTGAACAACAAATTCCATCTCGCAGGCTATGGGGCCGGCGCGCAAATAGGTGTGTTCGGGCTCTTCATGGATCGCATTTTCGTGCGGGCGAACGTGAGGGCGGGTTACATCGAATTGCCCAGCGTACTAACTACCGGGAAGGCGGAGGATCGTGCCAGCCAGCACTTCTGGTTCGTTCAGGAGAATGTGGTGGTGGGGGTGTTGATCGGGCGGTGAAGGGTGGACAAACCGGTCCCTGAGGCCCTCGAAGGGCCGGTTTGTTTTCAAGTGCATGCATACTGGGTTTGGTTGATTGTGAATATGGCCCTTCGAGTGCCTCAGGGACCCTATTCACCGAGTGCCTCGAGGATCGATCGCATACTACCTTGCCCCAAATGCCATCCACCGTGCACCGATCCACGCTGATCATTTTACTGCTGTGGGCGGGGATCACGGCGCTGGACCTCAACAAGGCATTCCACATCGACGATACCTTCCACCTGAAGGCGGCGCAGTGGATCGAGCATCATCCGGCAACGCCGATGTCCGGCCATGTGAACTGGGGCTATGATCCGAAGCCGATGCACCACTTCAACCAGCCACCGGGCTTTTTCTATTTGGTGGCGCTCACCGGGCACTTCTTCGGGTATTCCGAACTGCCGATGCATATGCTGCGCTCCCTGTTCACGTTACTGGCGCTGGTTTGCTTCCATCGTTTGGCGCGGCACTATGCCCCGCAGCAGGCGCTGTGGCTCACCGCACTCTTTGCCTTGTGCCCGGCCTTTATGGTGAACCAGGGCCTGATGACCGACGTGCCTCTATTGGCCATGCAATTACTCTTCTTCAACCTGTTGCTCGTGCCGGGCACCATGCGCATCCGTACCCACTATGCCTTGGCAGGGCTGGTGCTGTTCGGTGCCCTGTTCATCAAGTACACCGCTGCACCGCTGCTGTTGGCCTTCCCCTTGGTGCTGGTACTGAAGCGGGAGTGGCGCTGGCTGCCGATGGCGTTGATCCCTGTTGCGTTGCTCGCTGCCTGGTCGGGCTGGAACCTGCATGAATACGGGAGCATCCACATGCTGGACCGCGAAGGCGGCGACCCCTCCGTGCGCGGGATCTTCGTGCGCACCTTGGCGCTGCTCACCGCACTGGGCGCGGTAAGTCCGTTCACACCGCTCTTTCTGCGGGCATTGGTGCCGCGCCGCGCCCCTTGGCTCTTCCCCCTATGGGTGGGAGCTTTGGTGCTGGCGCTGTTGTTCGTGGCAGCTGCCTACCTCGGCTTGATCTCGGAACCGGCCTCCGACCAAGTGCTGCGGATCCTCTTCACCCTGAACGGTGTGCTGGTGGTGGCGTTCTGCATCCGGTACCTGCCCGGCTCGTTGAAGCTTCCTACAGCTAGTACATGGGCATTGGTGCTCTGGGCGCTGGGGCTTGCGCTTTTCCTCTGCCTGTTCTCCCCCACGATGGCCACCCGCCATGTGCTCCTGATGATCCCGCCCGTATTGCTGCTGATCGCTCCCGCTTTGGCTGCAGCCCGTATCCGCGAGAAGGCCTTGGCGGTGGCCTGCACCGGAGCGCTGGGTCTTGTGCTCACCATATCTGACAAGCAATTTGCGGGCTTCTACAGGGAGGAAGCTCCGCGCATAGCCCAGGAGCTGAGGCCAAGGGCCGCAGGAACCATTTGGAACCTGGGTCATTGGGGTTGGCAGTGGTATGCGGAAGATGCGGGCATGCCCACCTTGGGTCAGTCCAATGATCATGTGCAGGTGGGTGATATCCTGGTGATCCCGGAGGATTACGATGCCCAGCTCGTGGATGAACGGCTGACCGTGGAACCGATCGCCCGCTGGAGTGGAGCGCCGGGACCGGCTACGTTCTTCTGTGTGGAGCAGTTCGCAGGGATGTATACCTCGAGCTACGAGAAACTGCCGTGGAGCTTGAGCCGATCGCATGAGAAGGTAATTGTGGCCTATCAGGTAACTGCGGTGTCCGCAACGCACCGTAAGAGAGAAACCGGTCCCTGAGGGCCTCGAAGGGCCGGTTTCATTCAAGTGCATCCACAATGGGTTTGGTTGGTTGTGAATACGGCCATTCGAGTGCCTCAGGGACCGTATTCACCGAGTGCCTAAACGCACCGTATGAGAGAAACCGGCGCGCGATTGCGATCTTTGCGCCATGACCGACCCCAATAATTCCTCGAATAATTCCACTTTGCGATCTTGGTTGAAGGTCCCTGCCAACAGCGACTTCCCTATCCAGAACATTCCATTCGGCATCTGCAGCACCGAAGGGCACCACCCTCGCCCCTGCACCCGCATCGGCAACCATGTGATCGACCTTGAGGCGCTTTCCGACGCTGACCTGCTGAATGATCTGGGCATTGACAATGCCGTGTTCAGCGCGCCTACTTTGAATCCGCTGATGAAGCATGGCAAGGCCGGCATCCGCCAGCTACGGCAGCGGATCATGGAGCTGTTCCGATCGGATAACGGCTTTCTACAGGAGCGGACCACCTTGGTGGAGAAGGTCGTGCTGCCTAAAGACCAAGTGAGCATGCACCTGCCGGTACAGGTGGGTGATTACACCGACTTCTACAGCAGCCGCGAGCATGCCACCAACGTGGGCACCATGTTCCGCGGAGCGGAGAACGCATTGATGCCGAACTGGCTGCACCTGCCCGTGGGCTACCACGGTCGCGCATCGTCCATCGTGGTGAGCGGAACAGCCATCCAGCGTCCCATGGGCCAAATGCGTCCCAACCCCGAGGAGCCGCCGGTCTTCGGCCCTTCCAAGCAATTGGACATTGAACTCGAAACGGCCTTCATCACTTTTGAAGGGCGGCCCTTGGGAGAGCGCATCGATGTGGACGAGGCGGAGGACTTCATCTTCGGCATGGTGCTCTTCAACGACTGGAGCGCACGCGATATCCAGGCCTGGGAATACGTGCCATTGGGTCCCTTCCTTGGGAAGAGCTTCGGTAGCAGCATGAGCCCGTGGATCGTGACGATGGATGCCTTGGAGCCCTTCCGCACGAAAGGCCCCGCACAGGATCCCACGCCCCTGCCCTACTTGCGCCACTCCGGTGAGCATAGCTTCGACATCACGCTGGAGGCAGCCTTGATCCCGAACAATGCCGAGGAGACCGTGATCTGCCGCACCAACTTCAAGCATCTGTACTGGAGCATGGCCCAGCAATTGGCCCACCACACGGTGAACGGTTGCAACGTGCGGGCTGGCGATGTAATGGCCAGCGGCACCATCAGCGGTCCCACACCGGAGAGCTTCGGCAGCTTACTGGAGCTGAGCTGGCGCGGTACCAAACCACTCACACTGAAGGATGGCAGCGAACGCAAATTCCTGGAGGACGGTGACACCGTAGTGATCCGCGGGCATTGCGAGCGCGACGGCCTGCGCATCGGCTTCGGGGAAGTACGGGGTGAGATCTTGCCTGCGCGGTAAAGGAGGGGTTTGATGATGTGCCATGCTGACTGTCTTATGTCCTATGTCTTATGTCCTGGGTCTTATGTCCTATGTCTTATGTCCTATGTCTTATGTCCTATGTCTTATGTCCTATGTCTTATGTCCTATGTCTTATGCCGGTTGTCCGATGTCGTATGCCGGGACCTCGCTGGACCCTGCTCAGGACATAAGACAGTCCGCATTGGACATCCTTCACGTCTCGTAAATTTGAGGCATGGCCAGTACCGTTGAAACCACCCCCGCCATCGATCTGGAGGCGGAGAAGGAACAGATCCTGCGACGCTATCGCGGGCTGCTCCGTTCCGTAAGGGGTGAGCGTACCACGGAGAATACGCGCCTGATCCGCAAGGCCTTCAACATCGCCTTGGAAGCGCACAAGGGTCAGCGGCGGAAGAGCGGTGAGCCCTACATCTACCACCCCATTGCTGTGGCGCGGATCTGCGCTGAGGAGATCGGACTGGGCGTCACCAGCGTGGTGGCTGCACTGCTGCACGATACCGTTGAGGACACCGACCTCACCCTGGAGGATGTGCGCGACATCTTCGGGGATACCGTGGCCACCATCATCGATGGGCTCACCAAGATCAGCGGGGTGAACTGGCAAACGGACAGCATGCAGGCGGAGAACTTCCGCAAGGTGCTGCTCACCCTGGCGCAGGACGTGCGCGTGATCCTGATCAAGCTCGCCGACCGCCTGCACAACATGCGCACATTGGAGAGCATGGCGCGCGAGAAGCAACTGAAGATCGCCAGCGAAACGCTCTTCCTGTACGCGCCATTGGCGCACCGTTTAGGGCTATACAACATCAAGAGTGAATTGGAAGATCTTTCCCTGCGTTCCAAGGAACCGGAGATCTACCATGATATTGAGCAGCGCCTGAAGAAAGGTGAATCCGTGCGCCGCCGCTTCATCAGCCGCTTCATCCTCCCCATCCGCCAAGCATTGGCCAAGGAGGGCTTCGATTTCGAGATCAAGGGGAGGCCCAAGAGCATCTACAGCATCTATCAGAAGATGCTGACCAAGCACGTCACTTTCGACGAGGTGTACGACCTCTTCGCCATCCGTATCATCGTGGAGAGCACGCCAGAATTGGAGAAGGCGGATTGCTGGAAGGTCTATTCGATCGTTACCGATTTCTACCAGCCCAGCCCGGACAGGCTGCGTGATTGGATCAGCCTGCCCAAGGCCAATGGCTATGAGAGCTTGCACACCACGGTGATGAGCCCCGGTGGCAAATGGGTGGAAGTGCAGATCCGCAGCCGACGCATGGACCATGTGGCCGAGATGGGCCTGGCCGCACACTACCGCTATAAGGGGGAAGAGGACCATGTACATGCCATGGAGGGCATGCTGAACAAGATCCGCGAGATCCTCGCCGATCCCGGCAGCAATGCGCTCGATTTCGTGAACGACTTCAAGCTGAACCTGTTCAACGATGTGATCATGGCCTTCACCCCGAAAGGGGAAATGCGCAACCTGCCAGTGGGTGCCACGGCCTTGGATTTCGCCTTCGACATCCACAGCCAGATCGGGCGCCACTGCATCGGTGCCAAGGTGAACCACAAGCTGGTGCCCATGAGCCATGTGCTGCGCAACGGCGACCAAGTGGAAGTGATCACCAGCCGCAAGCAGCAACCACAGCAAGAGTGGTTGAACTACGTGGTGACCGCACGTGCGCGACACAAGATCAAGCAGGCGCTGCGTGAGCAGAAGCGCAAGCTGGCGATCGTGGGCAAGGAGACCGTGCAACGCAAACTACGCGCCTGGGGTGCGAAGGTGAACGATGAGAACGTGGCCGTTCTGGAGGATCATCTCCTGGCCTCTTCGCCCATGGACCTATACTGGAAGATCGCTCGGGAACGCCACGACCTGGACGCCATGCCCACGCCTAAGGTGAAGAACGGCCGACTGATCCTGCCCAAGGGTGAACGTGCCAAGGATGAGCGTCCGCTCGAGGAGATCGTGGCGGAGATCCGCGGTACACAAGGTGGTACCCTCACCATCGGGGACGAGCTGCAGAGCATGGAATACAAGCTATCGCCCTGTTGCCACCCGATACCCGGCGACGATGTATTCGGCTTCATCACGCCGGGTGATGGCATCCGCATCCACCGGGTGAACTGCCCCAATGCGGTGCAGCTGATGAGCAACTTCGCCATGCGGATCGTGAAGGCCCGTTGGAAAGGCAAGGACAGCGTGGAATTCCTCGCAGGCATCCAGTTCAGCGGTATCGATGCGGTGGGCTTGGTGAACCGGATCACCAACATCATCAGCCACGAGAACAACGTGAACATGCGCAGCATCAGCTTCGAGAGCAAGGACGGCATCTTCGAAGGCAAGGTGATGGCCTATGTACATGATGCCGAGCACCTCCACTCACTGGTGGACAAGCTCCGCGAATTGCCGGAGGTGAAGCGGGTGGAGCGGATCGATCATTGATGCAGTTGTCTTTTGTCCGTTGTCAGGACTTCCTGAACCTTTTCCGCAACTTTCAGGTCCGGAACTCTTGGCGGATCTTGATGCACGGGTGGTAACGAACATGCGTCTACGGATCGGATAATAGCACGCCGGACAACGGACAACTAGAGCACCCAGCACCTACTCCCTCGAATACTTATGCGGATCCTTATGATCGTCCTCGATCTGCATTTTCACCGACCACATCTTCAGGCCTAGCATGGCCAGTTCGCGGTGCCCTTTGCTTAGCAGCCATTGGAAGGCTTCATCGTCGCCGCCGCATTCGGCCACCTTCCGCAGCACTAGCATATCGTGTGTCTCCAGCCATTCCAGCGCTTTTTCATCGCCCTCTATCCCGCGGATCACCGCCATCAGGTGGGCCTGGCGGTTCTCCATGAGCCACTTTCGGGCATCGGCCTTCAGGTGCAGGGCGAACACGAAGATGCCGAGCTCGGGATAACCGTTCTTAGTGAGCCAATCACGGATCACTGTATTGCCACTGATGGCCTCTCCCCAGGCAACGAGGATCTTGGCGGGGTATTGAAGACGCATAAGGTGTGAAGATAACGGGAGGAAGCATGAAGGCCGCTATGCGAAGCGTAACCTCTGCACCCTATAGCGCATTATGGGTTCCTTGATATCACTAAGGGTGTTGACCATGATCCGATCCTGACGAAATATAGACCCTCCGGGAGTGTCGAAACATTCACACTTCCTGCGTCTGATACCACGGTCTCAAGTATCCGACGACCACTGCCATCCATGATGCACAACGTTCCCTTTCCAGGCAAATGCACGCGGATGTGATCGCTGGCAGGGTTGGGTTCCAACCCAAAGGTCGGCCTGGTGTAGGAGGGTATATCGGTTGAACAATTGATGGGCTCGAATGAAAGCAGACCTGATTGCGTGTTAGGGATCATCAGTTCGCCATGGTAGTTGTCGAAGTGGATGAAACCCGGATTGTCCAACCCGCTAAACAGAACGGTGCCTGGTCCAGTAAGGTCCGCTGGATAGGCTACCACTTGATCGGGGAACCAGGTGGAGATAAGGATCCTGCCTAGGCAATCGATCGTAATTCCGTGGATGTTCGTGTAGGTCGTCTGTAACAACAGGGTATCCTCCCCGGTGTTCAGGTCAATAGCATGAATGCCGGCATTCGTACCCCATGCACCAACAAGAAGGCGATCGTTCACGGGATCATATACAATACCGCACGGTTCCCATCCGAGCGAAAGGCTCAGGAAAGTGCTGCTGCCGTTCATAGCATTGATCTTCCAGATGCTTTGGTCGTTGCGATCCGTTGCGTAAAGCCACGGTCCATTAGTGGTCAGTCCCCAGAGATCTTGGCCGAAGCCCACGTTCACATTGATGCTTGCGGCGGTCGAAGGGAAGCGCCAAGCAATCAATCCCCCCGACGCATGTACACAAAAAAGACTGTCGCCCTTTACCAACAGGTCGCGCGGAAGAAAAGCTGTACCCACCCATGAAGTTGAATTACCACCAACAATATTTCGGATGCCCCAAGGCGATCCCGCTTCGGCAACGTAGTATCGATCGTAGATGGGGTCGTAGGCAGCACTGTTCGGCGATACGAACGCGACCTGTCCGAACGCTACGACGGGAATTGTGAGCGTGGCAAATAAGATGTAGAGGCGCATAGAGCAAGGGGGGGTATAAGGAGTTCCGAAGATACAGGCGAAAACTACCCAGATGAATAGGGAAGACGGAATAGGTCGTAGCCGATGTCGGCACTCAGGTTACACCATTAGCCGACCCGATCCAACTCTACATTGGCCATGCGGCTTCGGAGAAGCAAGGGGGCTTTTGTGAGAGGGCACCACCTGTCCCGCATCAGCGGGATGGCCTCGCCATCGTGCCTGCCTTCCGTAAAGACTGGCACGTCGCTGGTGATCAGGTTCAGCATGAGTTCCGGGAAGTGGAAGGTACTGTTGAGGATGCCGGGCTTCACTCCTTGATCAACTTCCCACAGATTGTCCTGCCGCTGCGTGTAACTACGCGGTACAGATAGACACCACTTGATAGTGTGCTGAGGTCAACACGTATATCCGTCGCTGAGAGCGTGGTGCTCTTGATCCGCTTTCCGAACAGGTCAACGACAATAAGGCTAGCTCCGAGGAAATGATCGGGAAATCGTACGGTTGTGAAACTACTTGTCGGGTTAGGAAAGATCAAGAGTTCATCTGACCAGCCAAGTTCGGAGACGCCAACTTCGAACAAACAGGCGTCCACCATTTGCGGGCCATAAGCTAATGAGTCGTTCAGGTACAACGACTGGGAGATCATCGGGGGAGCGAACTCATCGAGCACCACATCAACCAATGAGAGGGGAAATGTCGTTGCGGTCAACACACCATTCGCAGGCATAATGCAATCATTGATCCCGGTAGAGTCCAACCCGCTTAAATAATAGTACACCGACCAATTCTGGATAAGCTGGGTGCCCGTGAGCATCGTGAAAGTATTGTCCTCGTTCTCAACAAGGTCAACGAGCCACTCGTAATTCTCATTACCGTAAGCGCGCTCCCATTGCGCGGTGCCCAAGGAGTCCACTTTGAAGAAGTACACGTCTGAACCGCCACCACTATCAGGCATCTGCGCTGTTAGTACAAAACCGTGATCATGCGTGGGGACAATGCCCGCCCCCCAAGTCGGCAATGGAAACGACATAGTATAGCGTTTGCTCCACAATGGAATACCGGCTGTATCCATCTCAAGGATGTAGATGCTGGAGGTGTCCATCGCACTGACAACATAATGCCCGTCCACCTTCACACAACCCGTAAGCATCCCTTGGAAACCATCGATCCGCTTCGACCAAAGCGTTGAACCATCTGGGTCGATCTTCGTCAGAATACAGTTGTCACTGATGACCAGCAACGCGGTGTCGACATGGAATCCCAGCAATGTTTCGCCGTTCAGACCGACGCAGGATGCGATATGCCAGGCATGTCTTTGATCTAGATGATAGGTCTTGCTCCAAAGAACATTTCCGAGGCCATCCAATTTCATGATCACGGGTGCACTGGAATCGGCCGTTGTCGTTCTAAGCCCCGTGATCAAATAACCGTCGTCAGGAGTTTCTTCAAAGGCTTGGTCCATTGCTCCGGCAAAGCTGAATGCATAACTGGGGTTAGCATATTGGATCTGCCGGTTCCAATTGATCGACCCCAGCGAGGTGGTATTGAAAACACGTATCGAAGGCCGATATCCTCCGTTGTACGGATTGCTGCCGAACAGAAAGGCAAAGGTTCCGTCCGAACGTGTCCGTGATAAAGCTCCCCATTGCATGACATTCACCAATGAGCCGGCCGAAAAGGCTCTCGTGAGCATCGCATTGCCTAAGGAGTCGAATCTCGTGAATTGAAAGCCATCGATGTATCCCAGACCATAACGAACTGTCGAGCAGATAAGGAATCCACTCGGACCAGTGATTGGTTCCAAATTTCCCATATCGCTTTCATAGGCAAAGCTCTTGTTGAACAGAGATTGAGCGGATGAGGGTAATGTTATAAGTACTGAAGAAGCAACCACCAGTTGCCTGAGTGATCCGAAGCATTCTATCAATGGCATTTCGACTTCAAAATTGAGGTTGCCCGATTTGAGGTTACACTTTCTCCACCACCTCCCCAGCTTTCCTCAAATACCCCTTCTTCGCTTTCCGGATCCTGCAGCTCACCACCTTGTACTCGGGGCACATCGCCTCGCTGTCGTGTATGTTGCTGGTGATCAGGTTCAGCATGATCTCCGGGAAGTGGAAGGTGCTGCTGAGGATGCCGGGCTTCACCTCGTCGGTGATGCGCGCCTTGATGTCCACTTTGCCGCGCGGGCTTTCCACGCAGACCATGTCGCCGTCCTTCAGGTTCTCCTTGGCGGCATCATCCGGATGGATCATCAGCACGTCCTCGGTGAGGATGTCGCTGTTCAGCGTGCGGCGCGTCATGGTACCGCTGTTGTAGTGTTCCAGCTCGCGGTTGGTGGTGATGATGTAGGGGTAGTGGGTGCCGTGTTCGGTGACCTCCTTGCTTTCGATCCAGTCCGGCGCGAAGAACTTGCCCAGTCCACGTTTGAAGCTGGTGCCGTGGAGGATCTGCGTGTCGGTGCCATCGGCGGCCACGGGCCACTGCTTGCCGTTCTCGCCGAGGTTCTCCCAGCGGATGCCTTTGAAGAAGGGGATGATGCGGCTGATCTCCTCCAGCACCCAGCTCGGGTGGTAGTCGGGCTGCTTGTAGCCCATGCGGTTCATCAGGTCCACGATGATCTGGCCGTCGGGCTTGGTGCCTTCCAGTGGTGCCACGGTGGCGTTCACGCGTTGCACGCGGCGCTCGCCGTTGGTGAAGGTGCCGCTCTTCTCCAAGAAGCTGGCCCCGGGCAGGATCACATCGGCATGCCTAGCGGTCTCGGTCATGAAGAGCTCCTGCACCACGAGCAGTTCCAGCGCATCCATGGCCTCCATCACCTTGGTGGTGTTGGGGTCCGTTTGCACCACGTCCTCCCCGATCAGCCACAGCGCTTTCAGCTTACCGGCGATCGCGGCATCGAACATCTCGGGGATCTTGTATCCGATGTGGCTCGGCACGGGCACGCCGTAGTGCTCCTCGTACAGCTTGTTGATCTCCGGGGCGGTCACATCGTGGTAGCCCGCGCCCTGGTGCGGTTGCGCACCCATGTCGGCCGCACCCTGCACGTTGTTCTGTCCGCGCAGCGGGTTCACGCCCACACCGCGCCTGCCGATGTTGCCGGTCATCATGGCGAGGTCGGCGATCTGCATCACGGTGAAGGTGCCCTGCGAATGCTCGGTAACGCCCAGGCCGTGGAAGCTCATGGCGGCGGGGCTCTTCGCGTAGGCGATCGCGGCGGCACGCACTTGTTCGCGCGGTACGCCGGTCACGGCTTCCATCCGGTCGATATCGAGCGCCAACAAATGGTCGCGGAACTCGGTGTAACCCTCGGTGCGATTGTCAATGAACTTCTGGTCCACCAGCCCTTCCTTGATGATGTAGTGCATCATCATGTTCAGCAGTGCCACGTTGGTGCCGGGCTTCAGCTGCAGGAAGTGTTGCGCGTACTTGGCCAAATGGATGCGGCGTGGATCGATCACGATCAGCGTCTTGCCCTTCATGGCCTGCTGCTTGATCTTGGCACCGGTGACGGGGTGTGCATCGGTGGGGTTGGCACCGATCACCATCATGCAATCGGTGGCGTTGATGTCGTCGATGCTGTTAGTGGCGGCGCCCGTACCGTAGGTGTACTGCATGCCCAGCGCGGTGGGGCTGTGGCACACGCGTGCGCAACAGTCGATGTTGTTGGTACCGATCACCGCCCGCATGAACTTCTGCATCAGGTAATTCTCCTCGTTCGGGCAGCGCGCACTGCTGATCCCCGCAATGCTATCGGGACCGAAGTCCTTTTTCAATTGCGCGAATTTGTTCGCGATGAAGTCGTAAGCCTCGTCCCACGTTGCTTCAACGAACGCACCGTCCTTCTTGATCAGCGGCGTGCGAATGCGATCCGGGTGGTCGTAGAAGCTGAAGGCGTAACGGCCTTTCAGGCAGGTGTGCCCTTGGTTCGCTTCGGCATCGTAGGGCGCGCGGATGGCCACCACCTTCTCGTCCTTGACGCGCACATCGAGGTTGCAACCCACGCCGCAATATGTACACACGGTGCGCACGATGCGGTCGGCCACGGTCTCCTTGCTCCTGAACACATCGGTGATCGCACTGGTGGGGCAGGCTTGTGCACAGGCGCCACAGCTCACGCAATCGCTGTCGTTGAAGCTTTCACCGGTGCCTTTGGAGATCCAACTGTCGAAGCCACGTCCGGTCATGGTAAGCACCATCTCGCCCTGCACTTCATCGCAGGCCCGCACACAGCGGTAGCAGTTGATGCAGCTTTCCAGATCGCTGACCATGTAGGGGTGCGTGGTGTCCAGCGCGAACTCCTTGTCAGGTCCTGCCGCATCCAAGGGAAGCGCACCTTTCGGGTAGCGCACGCTGTCCATGTCGAAGCCCGTTTGCTGCACCACGTTGTACAGTTCGTTTGCGCCGTGGTCCTCGGTCTTCAGCTTCTCCACCGGGTAATTCGTCAGTACCAGCTCCACGATGTTCTTGCGCAGGCGCTTCATGCGCTCGCTGTGCGTGATGATGTACTGGCCTTGCGCCACGGGGGTGTGACAACTGGCCATCACTTTCGTCGGTCCGTCCTCCTTCAACGCCACTTCCACACTGCACACACGGCAGCTGCCGAATGCCTCCAAATTGGGAGCATCGCAAAGCGTGGGCACGGGGTCCGGACCCATGTTGCGGCGCAGCAGGTCGAGGATGGTCTCGCCTTCCACGATCGGCGTGGCCTTGCCGTTGATGTATGCGACCTGCGTATCCGTTGCCGTGCGGTTACCAGCGGGTTTGGCTGGAGCATTACGGGTAGGGGTCTTGGCTTCGACGTTCGTATTCATGGCAAGTGGCGTGATGTACGAAGATACATTAGGCGAATGACGGGAAAGAGGGACTCGCTGTGCAGCGTTGTGGGTCATTACCCAGCTGCACCGCTCACCACCTGTGCCATGCGATGGTCATGCGGTTCCACGGGCAGTTGGGCGTGTACTTGGAAAGGAAAACAGACCGCTACCGTGAATGCCTCCGGGTGCTGGGGAAGAAAAGTGTCGTAATACCCGGCGCCGTAGCCCAGACGGTCGCCGCTTGCGGTGAACGCAAGGCCCGGAACAAGGATCATGTCGAAGGTGCCGGTGTACGGTTCGTCGCCCGCTGGATGGCGTGTACCGAAAACACCCGGTACCAAGTGATGCTGACCCACGTAGCGGTAGTTTTCCAGCACGCGGCCCTTCAAGGACTTCGGAGCATAAATGGCGACACCTTGCTCCAGCAGTTCGTCCAGCAAAGGGTACAGATCAACTTCCGAACCCATGGGCAGGAAGCAGTGCAGCACGCGCACCTTGCGTTCGCGGATCAGGTGAAGTAATTCAGTGCGAATGGCAGCGCTCATTCCCGCGTGTTCGGCAGGAGCGATCGCATCGCGCAGGGCGATCATCTGCTGGCGCAAGGCTTTCTTTTTTTCGGGTATGGTATCAGCCATGGAATTGATGAAGGGAGAGCGGTGCGAAAGCCAAGAACTCGTTTCGATCGGTCACAAGACAAAGCTCTTGGCAATAAGATCGATCCATGAAGATCCGTATGCGGCTACCTGCGTACTCTTGTCCGAACAGTTCGTTTTCGTGGATTCACTGTATACTCCTTGATCAGTGTTTCGGCAGGAATGTTCAACTCCTTGTGGAGCATGCGGATCATACCCAGACTGAGTTTTCGCGTCCCGCGGAATACTTCGCTACGGCGTTGGCGCGAACCCAAGATGCGGTCGAGGTCCGAATCGGTCATGCCCAGTTGTTCAACGCGGAATTTGATCGCCTCCAAGGGGGCCGGTGGTAACACGGGTGTATGCTCATCCTCATACTCTTCCACCACCATGGCCAACAACTCGAGCTCGTCGAGTTCGGGCGTGCCATCAGCAGGTTCCGCCTCCATCAATTCATAGACGCGGGCCAACGCAGCCTTGTGCTCCTTTTTGGTTCTGATCGGCTTAATGTTCATGGCGAAGTTTTGTTACATCCACTTTGTTGTAGGCTGCATGAGTGAGGATCCGGATGATATACACGATCCCATGTTTCATAGCAGGTCTTTTGTACGTCACCTTTACAACCAACCGGTAGCTGTTCCCCTTGATGTTGAACACCACCCGGTTCCCGGCCAAGAATGATGCCGAGGCGAAAAGTCGTTTGATGTCCTCGGGAGTTGACCATTGGCTATTCTTCGCAATGGAATACCAAGATCGTAATGGTTCGAGCGCGTCCGCATGTTCGCGCCCGTAACGTTCTATGGTCCCTTTCGCGATGATCCGCATACGAAGATACGACAAACGTAACCAAAATGGTTACAATCGTTCAAATGCTAATTGATGGACCTGTGGTTTGATAGGCAACATCAAGCCTTGAAATAAGCCTTCAACTCCCCATCGAAATACTGCAAGGCGTTCTTGATGCCAAGCGGCAAACCACCACCAAGGGCACAGAGACTACCGATCTCCAACGTCTCCAAAAGGTCGTCGAAGAGGGCGCGATCGATGGTGTCATTGTTCTTCCTGGCACGGTTCAAAAGCTCCTCGCCGCGCTTGCTTCCGATACGGCACGGGAAGCACTTGCCGCAGCTTTCCACGGCGGTGAACTGGAAGAGATGCTCAAGGTATTCCACCATCGGGAAGTCCTCTGGAATGCTGAGCACGCTGGCGTGTCCCAGGAGAAAACCTTCCTGCTGGAAGCTCTCGAAGTCGATGCTGAGCTTGTCGATCTTGCTCATGGGCACGATGCCGCCGAGCGGTCCGCCGATGTGGAGCGCTTTTACCTTCTTCTTGAAGCCCTGGCCCAGCTCGTCGATCACCTTGCGCAGCGGCGTGCCGCATTCCACCTCGTATAGTCCGGGGCGCTTGAAGGCACTGTCCAAGCTCACCAACTTACTGCCGTTGCTCTTCTCGGTACCCATTTTCGCGAAAGCAGCGCCACCGTTTTCGATCACCCAGGGAACGCAGGCCAGCGTCTCCACGTTGTTCACCAAGGTGGGCCGGTTGAAGAGCCCTTGTTGCGCAGGGTATGGCGGACGTGTGCGTACCTCGCCGCGCTTGCCTTCGATGCTGTTGAGCAACGCGGTCTCCTCACCGCAGACATACGAGCCAGCGGCCACGATCACCTTGAAGCGGAAGTTGAACCCGCTGCCTTTGATGTCCTTCCCGATCCAGCCCTTCGCCTCGATATCCTTCACCGCCTGCTTCACGATCGCGACGGCTTCGGGGTACTCGGCTCGGATGTACAACACGCCGGTATCGGCACCTGCGCAGTAGCCCGCGATCATCATGCCCAGCAACACCAGGTGCGGCCGTTGCTCCAACAAGTAGCGATCGCTGAACGCAGCGGGATCGCCCTCGTCGGCGTTGCATACGATGTATTTCCGCGGCGTGCCGTTTCCGGTCACATCCACCGCATCCCTGCACGCCTGCAGTTTGAAACCCATCGGGAATCCGGCACCACCGCGACCACGGATCGTGGCGATCTTGATCTCGTTGAGGATGTCGCTCGGATCGGCTTTCAGCACGCGTTCCCACAGGCCGTAGAAATCACCCAGCGCAGGCATCGGGGCGGTGAGGATGGGCTGTTCCATCGACGTGCCGACATGGTGCTTTCCTCCCGCAAGATCGACCCGGTGGGTCGACGCTACGGCCGCACCTTTCACGATCGCGTCCATTTCATTGATCGCATCGCCACTGTAATTGAGGCCGCCGATGTTGAATGCGCTGTTCTCGTGGCAACGCCCGAGGCAGCACATGTGGCCGATCTCCTCGGCCTTGAAATGCTGGCTCAGCGCCTGGTGTACCTTGTCCTGCGTGCCGGCCACCAAACAGGTACTGCCGTTACACACGTATGCCTTTACGCCCTTGTTCCCACGCTTCAGGAAATCGTAGAAGGAACTGGTGCCGTAGGTGACGGCCTCGCCCACGAGAAATTCATCCGCAACGGTGGTCAGCGCGTCGGTCGAGGGCGAACCGACGTTGGTTTTTGCGGCTTGCTGAAGGCGCTCCCACAGCGAATCGTCGAGTTCCTTGCCATCCCTACCGCTCAATGAAGAGATATTCCTTGACATGCTCTAGTGTGGCATTGGGGTTCGTCGCGTCGGCTTGCCGAATGCAGGACCGCTGAGCGATGTGATGTTCTTGGACATGCTTGTACGGTACCCCTTTTGGGGGACGTGACAAGGTAGGAAGAGAATTGGAGAACCCATGACTTGCGTCGCGCCTTCGGAAAGGTCCGGAAACACCGCTGCACTACCCCCGTGGACCTGGCCGGGGGAAAAGCTGCGATCCGCCAAATTCCATGATCATCGTCATGAACAGCTTCGCAAGGATGCCCTTGTGCCAACCCTTCGCCAGTAGCGGTACACCCCGTCTTCATCCACATGCACAAAAGCACCCTGCCTCCACCCTACCTTAGCCCCATGCGTTCAGTGGTATTGATCATGGCAGCGGTCCTGCCGATATTTCTGCTGGCCCAGGGCGAAACGCGGCAAGAGCGGAAAGTGCGTGCCCAACTGGCCAAGGGAAAGGCCTATCCGGCGATCCGGATCTCCTCGGGGATGCTGGGCAAGGGCGACCATCCGGAGTTTTATGCCTTACGCGCCGAGGGCTACAACAGCATCGCCGAACATGCCAAGGCCGAGGCCGATGCACGCATGGCCATACGCCTGTTGCCCGACAGTGTGTCGGGACTCTACCAACTGGCCTTGGCCGAGCAGGGCTTGGGCCGCTTGGACAGTGCCGCGATCCATCTTCGGATGGTGTTGGAACGCGCACCCGGCACCGAGGTCCGTTACCGCTTGGCCCTGGTGGAGCAAATGCAGGGGAACCTGCCCGAAGGGATGCGGGAGATCGACAAGGCACTGGCCGAGGTGGATGCCACTGCTCCCGCCTCCGCTCGGCTCCACCGTGTGAAAGGTGAGCTGGCGGCGATGATGGGCGACTCCGCGATGGCAAGGAAGCAACTGGACAAAGCGGTGGAGCTGGCACCCTCGGACCCGGTGAACTACAACAGCCGGGGTTTCTACGGGCACGCCTGGCTCGGCGACCATGAAGGAGCGATCGCTGATTACGACCGGGCCATCAAGCTGAACCCGAACTACAGCTACGCCTTCAACAACCGGGGATGGAGCTACTACAAGATCGGCGAGACCGACCGGGGCATCAAGGACATCCAACGAGCAAGGAGGAAGAAGGTACACAACCCGTACATCTATCGAAATCTGGGCGTGATCGCACTGGAGACCGGTGACACTGCCAAGGCCTGCATGCTGTTGCGGCAAGCCCTGGACAGAGGATTCACCGCCCAGTACGGCGATGAGGTGAAGGACCGGATCGGCGCGTCCTGTGGAAGTTCGCCGGATGCCCCGGTAGTTCCGGTACAGCCCTCGCAGGGAACCATTGACCGAAAGACGGACCAGCCCGTGCCTCGGAGCAATGCGCCAGAGTGATGTGGAAAGAGGAAAGCTGAAAGAGGAAATAGGAAAGTTGAAAAAGGGAAACATGGAAAAAAAAGCAAGCATGCTCCACGATGGCGCCTTGGAAGGGCAAGTGATCGTGGTGACCGGAGGAGGCACCGGCCTGGGCCGAAGCATGGCCGAAGCATTCCTGCGCTTGGGTGCCAAGGTGTGCATCACCAGCCGGAAGCTCGATGTACTGAAGGCCACTGCGGCGGAAATGGAGAAGGCCACTGGCGGCACGGTGCTGCCCGTGGCCTGCGATGTGCGGAACTGGCAGGACGTGGACCGTATGCTGGAAGAGGTCATTGCGGCGTTCGGCCAAGTGGACGGTCTGGTGAACAACGCCGCGGGCAACTTCATCAGCCCCACGGAGCGCCTGAGCACGAAGGCCTTCGAGACCATCATCGGTATCGTGCTGATGGGCACCGTGAACTGCACGCTTGCCTTCGGAAAGCATTGGATCGCCAAGGGCGAAAAGGACAAGAAGGTGCTCAACATCACCACCACCTACGCGTGGACGGGCAGTGGCTACGTGGTGCCCAGTGCTTGTGCGAAGGCGGGGGTGTTGGCGCTCACGCGATCACTGGCGGTGGAATGGGCCAAGTACGGTATCCGCACCAACGCCATTGCTCCAGGCCCCTTCCCCACCAAGGGTGCATGGCAACGCCTGCTACCCGGTGAACTGGTGGAGAAGTTCGACATGGCCAAGCGTGTACCCTTGGGCCGTGTTGGTGAACACCGCGAGCTCACCGACCTGGCCTCCTACTTGATCTCCTCGTACAGCGGTTACATCAACGGTGAAGTGGTCACCATCGACGGCGGCGAATGGTTGAAGGGCGCGGGCCAGTTCAATATGCTGGAGATGATCGAGCCGGAAATGTGGGATTCGATCGAGCGGATGGTGCGTGGGGTGAAGTCGTAGTCCTGGAGTCGGGAGTCCTGAGTCGGCAGTCCTGAGTCCTGGGTCTTGGGTCCTGGGTATGAATTCACCACAGCGGCACATAGGTAGTCTTGGATCTGAATTCATCACCCTTCAGACTTTGCTCACCGCAGAGGCACCCTTGGACTCCTCCAACGCTGTGCGTTCTGCGGAGTATCGCTTCGCCATTGCTCAGGGTAGAGAGATGGATCAGTCTTGGCCTTTCAGCCCTTTAGGATGAAACATGCAAGCTGAAGGTTGAAAATAGCTTTCCCTCCTTCTCTTTTTCTTGGCACCTTCTTTGCCTTGTAGCCGTATAACAGGTAGCTGACCGATCAAAACCAACTTCCATCGCCTCAGCTACCGTTCACAAAGAACCTTCTATCTTCGTAACCACAAAAACCAAACATGCCCATGAGGACGTTCAAATTGTTCGCTGCCGCACTCTTGATCAGTGTCGCTTCACTGGCGAGCGCCCAATCCGATAAGGAAACCGCCCAGGCTTGCGCCGATGTCGCGAAGGCCAAGGCCGAAATGCTGACCAAGGAGCTTGCCTTGAATGATGAACAAGCCGCCAAAGTGAGCGACTTGTTGATGAAGAATGAAGAAAGCCTGATCGGCATGCGTGGCCATTGCGAAATGATGGATGCGAAGGCCAAGAAGCAGGACGAGGCGACCTATGCATCGATAAACGAGATCCTCGACCCCAAGCAACAAAAGCAGATGGCGGAGCTCCAAAGCTCCGGCAAGCTGGATGCCTGCGGCAAGAAGGACGGCAAGGGCTGTTGCGCAGGTAAGAAGGACGCGAAGGCCAAGAAAGAGCAAACCATGAAGCAGGAGAGCTTGAAGACAGCTCAGCCAGCTGTGAAATCGGTACAGTAATAAGGTCGATCGGACCAATTGGGAAGGGCCGCAAATTGCGGCCCTTCCTTCATTTATAACCGATCGCTGCTTCCGATCCCTCTGCTGGGCGATCGGAATTCAGCCTCCGAACGTATGCTCCGGTCAGCGATGATCACTCCACCTGGATCACCAGGTACTTCGAGAGGCTCCAGAACGCATCCGCATCCTTGATCGTCAGGTTATCCACACGATCCTTGCCCATTAGCTCATAGCTCCCGGCCGGGTGCGCCGTGACCACCTTCGCCTTCTTGGCATCCACCGGGATCACGGTCACCTTACTGATGTCGATCTCCTTGAAGTAATCCTTGTTCAGGTCAGCCGTGTTCAGCTTGTTCACGCTGCCGATACCAATGACGCCGCCCTCCTTGGTGAGGATGTTGTTATCGCGCAGTTCCTTTTGGCTACCCACGCAGTAATAGGCGGTATGCAGTTCATTCAACTGCATGTTGGCCTGCTGCTCCTTGTCCTGGTACATCTGGATCATGCTGGCCAAGGAGGCATTGGTGCTGGCGAGTTGCTCCTTGATGGACCCTATCTCCGCATCCTTTTCCTTCATGGACTTCTCGAACTCCGCGATCGTCTTGGTCAACTCGCTCAACTTATGGTCATCGGCCGCAGAACTCTTCTTCATGCGGGCAATGATCTTCTTGTTCTCGTTCAACAAGGAATCGATCATGCGCAGGTCATTCACGATGCCTTGCTCCATAGTGGCACCGCCCTCCACGCCTTTTCCTCCCTTGTCCAGCAATCCTTGCTTTTCGCGGATCAAGCGGAGGTTCTCGCTCACGCGATTAAAAGCCCCGAACATCTCGTTGATGGTGGAATCCTTCAAGGTACTCTGTTCCGCCACCACGGTCTTGTCGTGCTCCAATTGCTTGTACTGCTCGCTCTCGGTGGGGTCATTCTTGCAAGCACTGAAGAGGAGCAATGTGGCTGCGCAGGTTGTAAGGAGTGTTCTCATTCTGTTTGTTTCTTGTGGTTGATCCCGATCCGATCGTTGCTGATCGGGCCTACAAATGTGCGTGTTTGTTGCGGATGGAACGCTTAGGACCTGAAAAACGTACACCGACCGGCCGCTACATGCCGCATCTTTGTGTCCCGTACGATCCACCGATGAACACCCGTTCAGCAATTCTTGTTCGCCTGCTGTGCATGCTCATGTTGAGTACATGGACTTTGCACGGAACGGCCCAAGGCAAGAACGGGGAACTCACCAAGGACTTCGACAAGCTCTCCCCGAAGGAACGTTCCAGGATAGCTGCCCAGGAGACCAAGGAAGCCGCCGAGGATAGTGGTTACCAAGCCTTGATGCGCGAGGCCGATCAAGCCTTCCAGGCCGCTCGCTACGAAGAGGCATTGGCCATCTATAAAAAGGCCCGGGTGATGCGCCCGTACAATGTGTATCCGAAGGTGAAGATCCAAGACCTACAGGTATTGATCAAGAAGCGCGACCTCGAAAAAGCGGCCGAAGCCCCCTCCCCCGTACCCGAGCCGGATGCCACCGAGGTGCAGGAGCTGAGCCCACCTTCGGCCCCGGCACCGGAAGCCCACCCGCCAGCGGCCGCTGTAGCTGCACCGGTGGCTACACCCACACCTGTACCTGCAACTGTCGCTACACCTTCTCCTCTACCAACACCTGCATCAACCCCAGCACCCATTAGCAACCCCGAACCGGTTGAGGATACCCGCCCCGTACCAACTCCAGTGGTGACCAAGGATCCCGTCCACACCTCTCCTGCTCCCCGGGTCAGCCCAGTACCCTTGGGTGAGCGTGTATATGTGGAGGCGGGCGCAGTGGTGACCGAGCGCACGGTTGAAGATGATGGCAAGGTGGTGATCTACCGCAAAGTGGTACATGCCTGGGGGCAGACCTTCTATTTCAAGGAAGGCCTCGCCATTTCCCAATTCCAGTGGGACCAGCGCTTCAGCGAGTAGGGTTGCACACCAGCTTCACCGGCATTTCCAGCAGGGACCTGTAGTCCTGGCCGGCCTCTTGCATGTCGAGGTCCTCCTGTTCATAGTGCCATTCCATCCGCACTTTCCCTTTGCCGGAGAAGTGTATCTCGTCCAGCAACTTCAGCAGATCCAATATGTACTTGGAACTACTGGAGTTGAAATAGGTGAGTGAGAGCTTCACCACGGTCTCAGGCGCGGGATCCTCAATATACCCCTCCACCATTGACAGCAGTGGTCTGAAAAAGCGCTCAGCGTTCTCATGGATGGAGCACCCCTTCAATTGGAAAGAGCCGTTCAATGAATCGAAAAGGACTTCCGGTGTCTTTTCCGTACTCGCCAGATGAAGAGATGCCATGGTGGGCGGTGAAGGTATAAATGAACGGGTCCGGTATATGTGGGATGGAAAATCGACGGTCGGAATTTGAACGGATCATTAGTTCGAGTAACTTCATGCCCGGCAGAAACCCAATAGCCATGTCCATCAAACACATCCTCGTCCCGTACGATTTTTCGGATTGTGCCACCGATGCACTGCGGGTAGCAGCCAAGCTGGCCCGCCTCACCAAGGCAACACTTCATCTGGTGCATGTCTATGAGGACATGACGGATTTCCACTCGAGCAACCATCGCATGCGTGAGGAGATCGAGCTCCGCTTGGACCAAGTACCGGAGTTGCCATTCCTGCAAGGCATCCCCATGAAGCGTTTCATGCTGCGCCAGTTCGGCATCACCGAGATGTTCCGGAATGAGCAATTGCGCAACATGGACCTGGTGGTAATGGGCAGCAACGGTGCCCGGGGCCTGGGTGGTATGGTAGGTTCAAACACGCAGCGGGTGGTTCGCATCGCACCCATGCCGGTGCTTGTGATCAAGCATAATGTGGAGGATTTTGATGTGAAGGACATGGTCTATGCCTCCAATTTCACCCCCACGGACATTGAGAAGTTCGATTCCTTCTTGCCGATCGTGAGATTGTTCGATCCGAAGGTGCATCTATTGAAGGTGAACACCCCGGGAAGTTTCCAACGCAGCACGGACAGCTACAAGGCGATCGATGCTTTCTTGCAACGGCATGAGCTGCGTAAGTTCAGCACCACGATATACAACGACCTGAGCGTTGAGGAGGGCATCCTCGGTTTCGCTCGTGCGATCGATGCGGATATGATCGCCATGGCCACGCACGGCCGTAAGGGGTTTTTCCATGTGGTGAACGGCAGCGTAACGGAGGACATCGTCAATCGCACCACCTTTCCGGTGCTCAGCGTGAAGCTCTGACCGAGTACACCATTAACTTAGCCCTATCAACCACACACACATGAAGTTCCTGTTCAGGAAATACCCGGCGAAGAAAGGAGAAGTGATCGAAGTGGAACCCAGTGCACCCACCGTGGTGAAGTTCATGACCTCCAAAGAGTTCAAGAACTATGCGGGCGGCCGCACCCATACCTACTACAAAGGCCAACAAGAGGATGAGTTGATCCGGTTCTCCTTGCCCTTTGACAGCATCTGGTATGCCGTGGTGGAAAAAGGTGATGAGGCGATTACCGCAAAATGCAAGCTATGTGCAGCGCCACCGGCCAGTGAGAATTGGATCCAAGCTCCTGAAGCGGAAGCAGAACTGGAAAGCCTGGGCACCGGAGAGCAAAGTGAGGAATAACATGTGAGTCCAAAGCCCGATCAGCATGTCGCACACCAAGGAAGATGAGCTAGCCAGCCTCTTGAGGGGGCAGGGCGGAATTATGCAGGAGGTGTATTCCATCCTGGAGAAGGAAGAGAAAAAGGACGACCTGGCGCGGGCGGCGATACATTCCAGTTTGAAGCCGCGCGAGAACCGGATCCGCGGGCTGGATCCTTCACGCCTGTTCGATGTGGAGGACATCCGAAGTAATTGTGTGCGTTACCGACTTCGTTTTCTTCCCGCAGGTCGTTTCAAGGGTGTGATTCCGCGGGAGGCGGTCTACGCTATCCGCCAGCTTGAAGCACGTGCCGAGGCCCCGCTCGGTGGCTTTATGATCATGGCCCCTGCGAAGCGCTTCCAGTTATGTGATTGTGATGCGGACCCGTTGTTGTTCGCACCTGTCGGGAACGGCAAACATTACCTCGTGCATCAGTGGGGCCGGGAACTGCATCCGTGGCGCGCCGCATGGGGTTGGCCGGTGCGCAGTTGGCTGCACTTGGTCATTACCGTACTGGCCTTCTCGGCGCTCCTTTCCGCGTTCGTGCCAACGGGTTGGTTATCGGCGGACCCGGATGCACCTTGGTGGGGCCTCCATCGCTTCGGTGCCTTCTTCTGCACCACGATGTTCCTATGCGCTGCCACTGCCTTCAGCTGGTTCGCCTTCTTCGGGCAGTTCAGCAAGGACGCTTGGGACAGCAAGACCTTCAACTAGGATCCCTGGTGCGCACCGGTTGCGCTCGCAGCTTCCTCGTTCCTTCCAACATCCGTCTTGCACACACATGAAGAACGGAACCACCGTTTCAGGTCTTCGCGCTCTTCGGGCACCAAGCGACGGAAGGCTTTGCGCATTTCCTTGCGAAAGACAGCTTGATCCGCATAGCTGATCTTCGACAAAACCTCCTTATAGTATTCGATCAACGGTTTGGCCATGGTAATGCTATTACGAGTAAATGCAAGGGATGTTGCATGCCAAGGCATGCGCTTCATCAGGATGGGTTCCCGCCTCGGGGAACCCATCCTTTGACGGTCTCTTCGTGATCAGCCGATGCTGATCTCCTTAACGGCCGGCTTCACCTCAGCCTTCTTCGGGATGCTCACCGTGAGCACACCATTGAGGTGTTCCGCCTTGATGCCATCGGCATCCACCAGGTCCGGCAGGCGGAAGCTGCGGATGAAGGAGCGCTTGGCGAATTCGCGACGTGTGAAGCGCTCGCTCTCCTGCTCGTCCTGCTGCTCCTGCTCCGCGCTGATGGTAAGCACGTCCTCCTTTACGTTCAATTTCAGCTCCTCCTTTGCATAGCCGGGGGCCTGAAGTTCCAATTTGTAGCCCTCGCTCTGCTCCGTGATGTTCACACGGGGAAGGTTGCCCGGCATGTCATCACGTCCCTGTATCTGTTCCATGTTGCCCAGGAAATGTTCCAGCATGCCGCTGAAGGGCTGATAGGTCCCTACGAAGGGACGGGTCCTCAAGTAGTTCATGTTGTAATCCTTTTTAGGTGATCGTTCAGGTGATCACACCGCACTGCGCGAACAGGATGCCAATGCTCGAAAACTGCCAGAAGGTGGAGAAGCGGCGCTTGTCGAATGTCGAATTGTCCGCTCTGGCCAAGGCTTTCAGCCATTCTGGCCTATTGGGCCAGAAAGACGTAGGTAATGGTTCCTCGCTGTGGCTGTGGCGCGGATGCGGAGCTGGAAAAGCGGGCACTACTTGCCGAGGAGAGGGCATTTTCCACCATGCATGTTTGGGTGGTACTAACGCCCGCATCCACTTCAGCCTTGGTGACATTGCCCGTGCGATCCACCGCCACACGCACCACTACCTTCCCACTGCCCTTGCACAAGTACGCCGGCACTTCCAATCTTATATCGCTGCGTCCCACCAGATCATAGGAAACGGTGGTGAGCCCCTCCACCTTCACCGGCTTCGGGGTCTTATCCATGTAGCGGTTCTTATCGAATTTGCTGGGGTCCAGTTCGGGCACCGTGATCTCCTTGCCTTGCGCCCTTCGCTCTTCCGCCAGCCGATCGAACTCCTCCTTTTCCATATCCAAGAGGTCCTTCTCCACATTCTTTGCCATGCGCTCCTGGGCCGAGCGCGACAGTGAGCGCTCGGGACTCGTTTCAGCAGTGACGTTGCTGGCCAGGTTGGTCACCTGTTGGGGTGTCAACGGAACCTCATCGGATTGCTGTTGTTCCGGCATTGGTTCCGGCTCCTCGCTCTCAAAGGTCAACAGGATCGGTTCGGGACCTTCCTGCGCAACATGGTTCTGCACATTGCTGATGTTCAGAAAGAACAGCAGCAGTGTATGGAGCATGAGTGTCCCGATGATGCCATACTTATGGCGATCGAAGAGATCGAGGGTGCGGTCGAGCAGGGACATATCACATGCAAAGTAATCGCCCCGGCGGCTGCGGCGCGCTCCAGTTCAACGCATGCGGATGCGCCATGGTGCGGGCCATTTGTTATTCCACCGTTTTCCGGCCCCGTTCACCCAACCCATTCCCAGACCTTGGTAGCGCACCAAGGCTATACCGCTGGCATCCGGTGCGGGTAGCGCTTCGCCATGCAGATACCGCAGTACCTCGGTCCGGTCCATATCAATTACCGGGAACGCCGGTGGATCGAGCATGCCATTGAGCGCCAGCGCGGCGTGCGGAATCCAAGCCTCCCCTTTACGCTGCGCCACGGGAATACCCGGGGCCAATACGTGGAGCGTGTTGGCCAAAGCACTTATCAACCCGGACCACCGCAGATCCACAGCGTACTGCACGCCTTCCACCTCCCGCGAAGAGAAGTCCGTTGGATCCTTCACCCACGAGCTCCATGGCAGATCCTCCCCGGCTGTGCCACTTATCCGTAGTGCCGGTGGATCGATCTCCCGCGCGGAAACCGGCTTGCGCATCACGGCCATGAAAAAACCTTCTCCCCGCAGCCGGTGCGGGTAGCAACGCAGGCCCCTGCCCGTTGCCTCCACACCCCAGGCTGGATCTACCGGGATCTCCACCCCTTCGGCTCCCCGCTGGTACATCCTTTCAACTTGCTCCTCATTCTCGCATGCTTCCCAAGTACATGTGCTATAGATCAGGTAGCCACCGGGCCGCAGCGCTTCCCATGCTGCGTCCAGAATGCCTTGTTGGCGTGTCGCGCAGGTCTCCACCAAGTGGGGTCCCCATTGTGCACGAGCATAGGGGTCCTTGCGGAACATGCCTTCGCCTGAGCAGGGCGCATCCACGAGCACCAGGTCGCAGAAGGTGCCCATGGGCTGGAAGGCCTCCGGGGCAGCACCCGTGATCACCACGTTCGGTCGCCCCCACTTCCAGAGGTTCTCGGTAAGGCTGGGTTGCCGCGTACGCACCGGCTCATTGCAGATCAGCAGAGCGTGCTTTGGTAAAAGCGCTGCCAAATGAGTGGACTTTCCGCCCGGTGCCGCACATAGGTCCAGCACGACGGCATCCGATGGCAGTGCGGAACACGAGCGAAATGCTTGCTCCAAGAGCATGCTGCTGGCTTCTTGCACGTAGTAGACCCCGGCATGCAACAAGGGATCGAGGGTGAAGATCGGGCGGCTCTCCAGGTACCTGCCGTGTTCGCACCAGGGCACGTTATCTCCGGGCAGTGAAACGAATTTCAGCGGGTTCAGCCGGATGCTTACCGGCGGTGGCAATGCCAAGGCCGCAAGCAATTGATCACTCTCGGCACCCAGTGTCTCTCTTACGTTCGGCGGCAATTCCAGCGGTGTCTCCGGAGGCCCTTGCTGGCGCGATCGTCGTCCACCCATCCACAGGCTCAACGGGACACCGCTGCCATGTCGCGGATCATGGTGGCGGAACGATCCGGTCCTACGGAAACAATGCGAACGGGTATGCCGGTGGCCTGCTCGATATAGGCGATATAGGCCTCTGCTGTTGCGGGTAGTGGCTTATTGGCGTCCAGTTCTCCCCAGCCGGGCAGATCCGTGTAGACCGGTTCCAGATCGTCGGGGATCTGGTATGGGAGTTGATCGATCTCCTTGCCTTGGATGCGGTAGCTGGTACACACACGGATGGTATCCATGCCGCTGAGCACATCGGCCTTCATCATGGCCAGTTCGGTCACCCCGTTGATCATTACGGCATAGCGCAGCGCAGGCAGGTCCAACCAGCCACAGCGCCGTGGCCTGCCGGTGGTGCTACCGAATTCCTTACCGGCCTCGCGGATGGCATCACCCGCAGCATCGTGCAATTCAGTAGGGAACGGTCCACTGCCTACGCGGGTGCAATAGGCCTTGAAGATGCCGATGACCTTTCCGATGCGGGAGGGTCCGATGCCCAGGCCCGTGCAGGCCCCGGCACTGATGGTATTGCTGGAGGTGACGAAAGGGTAGGTTCCGAAGTCGATGTCCAACAGGGTGCCTTGTGCGCCCTCGGCCAGCACGGAATTTCCTTGACGGAGTTGTTCGTCCAGCCAGTGTTCACTATCCACCAGGGTGAACTGGCGCAGTGCCTCTATGGCCTCCAGCCATTCGGCCTCCTTGCTGCGCCATTCCACTTGGTGATCGTAGATGGAGAACAGCCGTTCGTGCTTCGCGACCAGCGCCTTGTACCGGTCCATGAAATCGGGCCGTTCGATATCCCCCATGCGCAAGCCGTTCCTTCCGGTCTTGTCCATATAGGTAGGCCCGATGCCCTTTAGCGTGCTACCGATCTTCTCTTTGCCCTTGTCCGTTTCACTGGCTTCATCCAGTGCCCGGTGTGTGGGCAGGATCAAGTGGGCCCTTCTACTGATGAGCAGCCGTGGTCTCACGTCCACGCCGGCTTCGTCCAATGCTTTCACCTCGCGGAGAAAGATCACGGGATCGATCACTACGCCGTTGCCTACCAGATTCCATACGCCCTTGCGGAACACCCCGCTGGGGATGGTGTGCAGTACGTGCTTCTTTCCGTCGAAGATGAGGGTATGGCCCGCATTCGGCCCCCCTTGGAAACGGGCGATCACCGCATACTCCGGCGCCACCACGTCCACTACCTTGCCCTTGCCCTCGTCGCCCCATTGAGCGCCGAGGAGAACGTCCACTTTTGCTGCCATGGTTCAAGCGCGCAGCTTCGCCAGGGCGAGCTCCACGGAGTCGAGAATGGGGAATACGGTGTCCAGCTTGGTGACCACGAAGAGCTGGCGGACGCCATGGGAAATGTTGGCGAGCAGTACTTCGCCCCCGGCCTTGCGCGTGCGGGTGAGCACGCTGATCATGATGTTCAGGCCCGTGCTGTTCATGTAGAGCAGATCGCTCATGTCCAGGATCACGTTGACACCTTCGTTATCCTTCAGGTTGGTATCCAGCACCTCCATCAAGTGGTCCGCCTGCTGTTGGTCCATCAAGCGGCCCTTGAGGTGGAACACTTTCGCGCCTTCCTGTTCGGTTACATGTAGGCTGAATGCGGGTTTATCCGTTGCTGTGCTGGTCATTCTTGCTGTTGCGTTCTTTGATACAGTCTGGGCAGAGCCCGTAAATATGCAATGCGTGGTGGCTTACTTCAAAACCCATCACCTCGGCGATGGTGGTGCGGATGTTCTGGATGCGCGGATCGCAGAACTCCATCACCTTGTCGCAGCCGGTGCAGATCACATGGTCGTGCTGGCGGAAGCTATGTGCCCGCTCGAACTGGGCCTGGCTTGAGCCGAAGCGATGCTTGCGCACCAGGCGGCAATCCAGCAGCAGGTCCATGGTGTTGTACAAGGTGGCGCGGCTCACCCGGTACTTCTTCCGCTTCATCGATACGTAAAGCCGCTCGATGTCGAAGTGCCCGTCCTGGGCGTAGATCTCGTTAAGGATGGCAAAGCGTTCAGGGGTCTTGCGGTGGCCTTGTTGTTCAAGGTACTCGCTGAAGATGTTCTGCACGTTCTGTTGGATGTCCGGGGGCGTCATCGCGATGCGAAGGTAACTTGCTTGGTGATCGAATAAAAAAGCAGCGTAAAGCCCAGTGTTCGCGGGAGTTACCTTAAGATCGGGGTGCGCCCCCTCCTGCTTGGGAGCCCCATCCGGAGGCCCCGGTACCCGGGAACGCAATGTGCGTTGGAACAAGGGTGCTGCTTGGCTATGGAAGATCAAAGGCATCGCCCTCCTCGTCCTCATCATCCACATCATCGGACAATATGGAGCTGAGCACATCCCCGAACCGGATCCCCGTGGCGAAGTTGGAGCGCCCGATGCGGCTATGCTCAGCCAAGCCGTGCAGGATGAATTCCATCCAGATGGCGCGTTCCTCCTTGGCAATGGGTGCAGGGTATAAGGGCAGGAGCTTGTCCAGCCCGTCCACGGTATTCAATGCTGCGGTGTAGGATGTTGATCTTCCATCGAGCAGCAAATCGGTCTCGTTCTCATTGAACCAAGTGACCACCTCCGCATAGGGATCGTTGGTGCCGGCCCGTCGCTTGGGGGATGGATCGGGAAAGAGGCTCTTGAAGGTGTTCCGCAAGGCCAGACCGATAAGGTGATGGGCCACTTTTTCAGGCCCCTCCTGCTCCCCCTCATAGACCAGTTCGATCTTGCCGGTAATGGCCGGTACCACCGCGAAGAGATCACTGATGCGCACCATGGTCTGCTTCTCGCCATTGTACAGGGCCCTGCGCTCGGCCGCGCTCACCACGCTCTCCAAGGCACCGATGGCCAGGCGGGCACTCACTCCGCTCTTGCGGTCCACGAACTCGCTCTCGCGGGCCTCCATGGCGATGCGTTCCACCAGCACCCGCATCAGGTCCGGCACGTCCACCATGGCGCGTTGTTGATCCGACGAGCGTACTTCCTGCGCGGTGATCTTCATGCCGAGTTCAATGCTGTCGGGGTAGTGCGTGAGGATCTGGCTCTGGATGCGGTCCTTCAGCGGGGTGATGATGGCACCGCGATTGGTGTAGTCCTCCGGGTTGGCGGTGAAGACGAACTGAATGTCCAGCGGCAGGCGCATCTTGAAGCCGCGCACCTGCACATCGCCTTCTTGCAGGATATTGAAGAGCGCCACTTGGATCCGGGGCTGCAGGTCGGGTAGCTCGTTGATGACGAAGATGCCGCGATTGCTGCGTGGCACGAGGCCGAAGTGGATCACGCGCTCGTCGCTGTAATCCAGCTTCAGGTTGGCGGCCTTGATGGGGTCGCTGTCTCCGATAAGGTCCGCCACCGTTACGTCGGGCGTGGCCAATTTCTCGGTGTAGCGTTCATCGCGGTGCATCCACGCAATGGGTGTGGCATCGCCCTTGGCGGCCACCAGGTCCTTCGCATAGCGCGATACCGGAGCAAAGGGATCGTCGTTCAGTTCACTGCCGGCCACCACGGGCAGCCATTCGTCCAGCAATTGGACGAGGGAACGGGCCATGCGCGTTTTTGCCTGCCCACGCAGGCCGAGCAGGTTGATGCTGTGGCCCGCCAGTATGGCGCGCTCCAATGCCGGGATCACCGTATCGGCATAGCCATGGATACCCTCGAAAAGCGGTTTGCCGCTGCGGATGCGTGCGATCAGGTTGGCACGCAATTCCTCTTTCACGGAGCGGGAGGTGTAACCGCTCTTTCTCAATTCACCGAGGGTCTTTGGTTCTTTAGGCATGTTGGGGCGGAAGCTCTCCCGCCCGAACGGCGGGGTATGGAGGTTGGAATTCAAGAGGCTTTACGGTTGCTGGCATGATCGCGGAACACCATGTCCGCCAAACCCTGTAGGCCGGTATAGAAGGCGCGCCCTTGGTTCACTTCGGTGAACCGCTCGATGAAGCGCTGCAGGTAGGGGTCTTGCGCGATCATGAAGGTGGTAATGGGGATCTTGGCCTTGCGTGCGCGCATGGCGGCATCGAGGGTACGGGCCACGATGTAGTCATCCAGGCCGAAGCTGTTCATGTAGTACTCGCCTTCGCGCTTGATGCAGCTGGGCTTGCCGTCGGTGATCATCACGATGCGGCGGTTCTTCAGCTTGCGCCTGCGGAGGATGTCCATCGCCAGTTCCAGCCCGGCCACGGTGTTGGTGTGGAAAGGCCCCACTTGCAGGTAGGGCAGGTCCTTCAGGCTAACTTGCCAAGCATCGTTACCGAACACCACGATGTCCAGCGTGTCCTTTGGATAGCGTCGTGCGATCAATTCCGCCAAGGCCATGGCCACCTTCTTCGCTGGGGTGATGCGGTCCTCGCCATAGAGGATCATGCTGTGGCTGATGTCGATCATCAGCACGGTGGCGCAAGCGCTCTGGTGCTCGGTCTCCACCACTTCGAGGTCGTCCTCGGTCAGGTGCAGCTCGTCGATGCCCCGCTGCTGTGCATTGCGGATGCTGTCGCTCATGGCCACCTGCTCCATGCCATCGCCGAAGCGGAAGGAGCGCCGGTCGCTGGTGGTCTCATCGCCCTGCCCACTTCGCCGCAAGCCATGGCTGCCACGGTCGCTCTTCTTCAGCTTGCCGAAGACCTGCTCCAAGGCCCGCTCGCGGATCAGCCGTTCCGCCTTGCCGGTCAGGCTCATCGCCTCCCCTTTCGTGGGAACGCCAAGGATACCCTGCTTGAAGAGGTCCTCCTTGAAATCCTCGAAAGTGTATTCCGCAGTGAAGAGCCCGTGTTCCTTGTCCACCTCCAGCATCCAATCCAGGGCCTCCTCCACATCGCCACTGGTGTGGGTAAGGATCTCCAGAAAGATCGGCAGCAGCTTCTCGAAGGGCGTACGATCGTCCTTCGGCGGCAGGTATTTTTCAAAGCGGATCCCAAGCATTCCCTCGTGGCCGCGCAACGGGTGCAGGCCACAGGTACAAAGGTAGCCGAGCGCCGATCGGCCCGGTCGCTGCTGGTGCGGAGCCGATGCTCACTCGATCACCACCCTGCGCGTTCCGCGCTGGCCGTGGTCGTCGGTGATGTGCAGCAGGTAGATGCCGGACGAGAGACCTTGCACATCCAGCACGGTGCGCTGTATGCCGCTTCCTCCCGTGAACTCCTGCAGTGCTCGCACCTGCCTGCCGCTGGCATCGTACAATTCGATGCTCACCTTGTGCCCGCCCGCCAAGCCATAGCTCACGTTCAACAGGTCACGAGCGGGTACTGGCCAAGCCTCCACGCCGATGGCATCCGAGGCATGCTCCTGTAATCCTGCGAACGTGCTCTGGGAGAGGTAGTACAGGGAACTCCCGGTCTGCTGCAGCTCACCGTTCACATAACTGGAAAATTCACTGGCTGACAGCACGTAGTACGGAATGCCGGGGCGATAGAAAATGACCATATCGGAAACGGAATGGTAGATCGTTCCGGGAACGCTTTCCACGCCCGAACTGGTCCCCGTGAGCATCAGCACGTTGTGGATGGTATCGTACGGCAGCACCAAGGAACCAAAACCCGTTACCGTGTAGGCCTTGGAGCCACCGCCATGCACGGTATCCCCTTGGAAGGGATAGCTGTAGGTGGAGGTGTCCGCGAACGCGGTGTTGTAGGTGCAGGGGTATGGCAATACCAATTCCTCATCGCTGAAATGGATCCGCAATTGGAAACCACTGGTCGCCTGGTACTGCCCTACCGTGTACATGCCAGTGGCATCCGTACGCAGATACATCTGCACCGCTCCATCGGTGAGCACCACGTTGGATGTGGGGTATTCAGCACCGTGTCCGGTCACGGCCGGGTCGAGGAAGCTGAGCATCTGTTCCTCGCCTGTGGAAAGTGAGGAAAGGTCCCAGATCACATCCTCTCCGGTGGTGGTTATCGCCACATGGCTGGCCGGCATGTACCACAATTGGTCCCCATCCTGCGGGGCATCCACTTGGTCCATCACCGGTTGGGCCATCAGGGCGGTGGCGGTGAACAGCGTTACGGGTAGAAGGAACAGCAGAGGCTTCATGACCGATCGACCTTGGGTATTGAAGGAAAGTTGCTCAATGCGCCACCACAAGTGGGCGCACGCTCCGTTGGCCATCCGCGTGCGTGAGCACTACTTGGTAGAGACCTGCCTCCCACTTGGAAACCTCCAGGTCCACCCTGCGGCCCGTTGTCTGCACGTGCTGCACTACAGCTCCGCGTGCATCGATCACCTGTACATCAAAGCTCCCCGTGGAAGCGCTGGCAAACACCACCGTGGCCCGCTCCTTTGCCGGGTTGGGGAATACCTGCAGGGCTGCAGCCCCCATCTCGGCATCAGCAACGCCTAAGGCAGTGGCATCCAGCCATTCGGTGTATGAATAATCCTGGTTCAGGAACTGGGAGGTCAATGAATCCGATACCGTGCGCACTACCGGGAACTTGCCCCAGGCCGGATAATAGGCGTTCACGTTATGTATGTGGTTCACTTCGATGGGAAAACCACTTATTGTCAGCGGGATGGCCTCCGTCAGTCGCGTGGTCACACGCAGTACGTGGACCGTATCCTGGCCTCCGGGCATCACGATGTAGCCCCATGCATCCGCAGAGCCGGTGATACTGCCATTGCGAACGGCCGGGGTCCCATCCACAGTGAACGATCCCTCGAAAAGGTCCGTCCAGAATGGATCTCCGTAGGTGAGGGGCAGTGCCAGCTCCAGTACGCTGTTGGAAAAAACCGTGGTGAAGGGGTAATCGGTCCCTACCGCGGAGATGGTCTGCGTATCTCCGATGCGCTCAATGCCGGCGGCCGTCGCCTTGTAGAAGATGGTATCCGGCCCCGCGTTGGTCAACGCAAATTCCGCGTCGGGAAATTGCCCGCCATTTGGCAAGCTGGCAGGATCCTGCCAGCTATAGGTGGTGGAAGATGTACTGGTCAACGCATTGAGATCGAAGAACTGACCCGCACCACCGGGCTGCGGTGCCACGTACGCTCCACGATGCACAAGGAAGGAACTCCCGGGCACAGGCACGTTCCCTGGATCGACCAAGGTGATGGATTGCGCGCCAGCGGCGCATGCAAGTGGGAAGGCGAGGGCAAGAACAGTGTAACGAGCAAGGACCATCTGTTGTGTTTTAGTTGTGTGCAAACCTACGACATGCGGGAAATGGATTCTGTTGCCTCGGTGCTGGAATTAGTCCTACTCCACTACTCTGCCGTTTCTTCGTCCCTTTGCGGCGAACAATCCAAATTCAGTATGCGACACAGTGTGAGCGAGATCACCGCGATCATCCGCGACAGGCGGACCATCCAGCCAAAGGACTATAGCGACCGGGAGGTGCAGCGGGATGTGATCAATCAAGTGCTGGGCAATGCCATCTGGGCACCCACGCACGGCATGACACAGCCTTGGCGCTTCAGCGTTTTCACCGGTGCTGGGCGGGAACGGCTTTCAGCCTTCATGGGTTCGGAATACATGCGCATTACACCGCCGGAAAAATTCATGCAACGGAAATACGACAACCACGTGCAGCGGCCGTTGCAGAGCAGCGTTGCGATCACCCTCGGTATGGCCCGTGATCCCAAAGGAAAGATCCCGCTACACGAGGAACAATATGCCGTGGCCTGTGCCGTGCAGAACATGTACCTCACCTGCGCAGCCTACGGACTGGGCGCATTCTGGAGCACCGGCGCCGTGCTCACCGGCGATGCCATGCGTGATTTTGTGGAACTCGGCCCTGAGGGTCACTGCCTCGGTCTCTTTTACCTGGGTTACCCCAAGGGGGAATGGCCCAAAGGCTACCGCAAGCCGTTGCCGGATTTCGTGCGGTATTTTGAAGGGTAGTTGCCAACCTGCTCGGAATTGGCTCACAGGCAGCTGCCTGTATGCTGTGCCGGCCTTATCGTTCCTTCCGTAGCGTTCGTCGCGACCTCCCGAGAAGAACGGGATGAAATAGGGTTCAATTCAGGAAACATCGAAAGCGGTCCAATCGCTATTTCGAGCCTGTCGCTTTATTCAGATCCCTCAGCTCCGGTGTCTCCCGGAAAATATCCTCCCGGTCCTCGGGCCTGGCTGCAGCATTCCAGCGAAAGCCTTCAAAGCGCATTTCCTCCATGGGTGCCTTTTCCAAGGGGTAAAGTGTGGCTGCCGGTTGCGTAATGAAGCTTACGGTGGTCACCTTGCCGCTATCCAAGCCTACGGTAATGCGGCTACAATCTGCGCGGTTCACCCCGGTGACCTGCTTCACGGAATCCTTGACCTCCGTTGCGAAATAGATCGTCCGGCTGTTGCCTTCGGCGATCAGCTGGGTGAGCTGGTCATCGCGGAACTTCCCTGTCATGGTGAGGCCGGTCACTTGGTCGAAGTGGATGCTGTCCACTTGGGATACCATGAAGGCGTTGCCCTCCACCAACAAGGTTTCAGCTTTCCCTTCGCGGAGCTTGATGCGCACGGTATCCCCGCTGATCTGGTCCGCCTTGCTCCAGATGAACGGCTGCCCGCGTAAGGTGATGAGGCTATCGGCGCCCACATAGGTCATGGTATCGCACACCCCTTGCAGGTCGCTTTTGAAGAAACGGACATTCCTGCGTGCATCCACACGCCGCTGCCCTGAACTATCCTGGCTCGCGAACAGCGTATCGGCATGGAGGAAAAGTGAATCCGCGCCCATGACCAGCACCATTTCCGCACGGCCTGTTACCATGGACCGTCCCTCCATCTGGTTATGTGTGCCCAGCTGGCCATATACCAAAAGATCGTTCACGGTATCGGAGATGGTCACGTGGCCCCATCCAATTCCTTGGCCGGTATTGCGGTCATAATGCAGGGTGTCCCCGGTGAGGGTCTGTCCTTCGCTGAAAATGCGGGCGGCCTTGGTGAAGCGCCCTTGTCCGGTGCGCGTATTGTAGCTGCCGCGCTCGCAGTACATGCGTGTATTCCCTTGGGTAATGCGCGTAGGGCCGAAGAACTCCGCGAGCCCCGTAGCGGTGGAATAGTGGAGGGTATCCGCCTCGATGGTGCGTTCGGGATGGGTGAGGCGCACACTGTCGCTGAAGATGAACAGGCGCCCATCGGCGTAGTAGGCCCCTTTGCCACTGGTCAGGACATTATCGTCGCGTTTGCTAACGATGCGCGCACCCTGATCATATTCGGCCTTGTGCGCCCGCACATTGTAGAGCAAGGATTCCGTGGTGAGTTCCATCCCCGGATCACTCAGGTGTACATCCCCGGTGATCCGCGCTGTTCTTTCCGCACCGGAATAATCCAACCGATGGCCTGTGATGAGCAGCGTATCGCCCTGTGTTAGCCGGATCTTCCCGAAGGCGGTCACACGTTCATCCTCGTAGAGGTATGCGCTATCGCATTGCATGATCGCGTCCTCCTGCCTGAAGCGCACATTTCCGATCAACCGTTGAGCCCCCTTCACCAAATTCTCATCGAACTCCCAACGGTCCGCATTGAGGATCTCCACGCGGTCCTTGTTCCGGGTGGTCCCCGGCTGTGCGTTCGCCTCAATGGTGAGGATCGCCAGCATAAGGAAGGCGAAGGTCTTCATGGTTGTCATCCTTGAAGGAATGGATGCGCTTCCACCACTGCCCTTGCCCGGACCGGTAGTGGTACTATTTGGCTTTCTCCGCTTTCCGGGCCCGGTGCTGTGCATTCAGGCCGGAGACCACGGCGGGGGTGATGTCCAATCCCTTGTTGCCCACCCAGATCTGTCCGGCATCCTGAATGCTGAAGATGTAATCGTACCCGGCGACCTTATTGTATTCTTCCAAGTATTGCTGGATCTGGCCGGTAATGTCGATGAGCATCCGGGTCTGGAGTTCATCCAATTGCTGCTGTGAGTTGGCCTGCATCTCCTGGATCTTTTCCCCCAAGCGCTCCACCTCGGCTTGGTCGGCCTTCAATTCGGACTGCGTGCTGTAGGTATGATCCTTGCTCATCAGTTCCTGATAGCGCGCTTGGGCCTTCTGCATTTCGCGCTGCAGGTTCCCTTCCATCCGCTGGCCTTCGCTGCGTACGCGAGCGGCACTTTCCTTCACCAGTTCGAAGTTGTTCTGCACGGAATCCATCAGGAAGTACGCGATACGGGCCTCGGGCATGGCACTGCTGTCCTGGAGCAGCGGCGATGCAGCGGTATCCACATCGTTCTGCAGGCCGGTCAGTTTTTCCTTCAGTATCCGATCCGGGACCCGCGCACGGGTAAGAGACCAAATGATGGCGCCTGTGAGCAGGATGTTCCAAAAAACGAGCAATAACAACAGGGACCTTTTCGACATGTTCAGGAATGGAATGGCGCGAAGTTAGCCTTCGCGCCATTCTTCAAACTCCGTGCCGCTCAATGCTGCACAACAAATCGCCCGTGGAATACCGCGGAACCCATCACACAACGCAATGCGTAGGCTCCATCGCGCAAGCCCCGAACGTCAAGGGACCAACGATCACCTTGCGAGGACCGCTCACCGGCCAGTACCTGCCGGCCTTGAACATCCAGCACTTGGAATGCCAATCGCCCTGTGGGCATACCCTCAACCGCCACGAGGTCCCGAGCAGGATTGGGCAGCATCGTCAATTCAACCCGGTCCAGCTCCTTGATGCCGGCCAGCACATCAACGCTCACGCATGCCGTGTCGTTCTGGCCAAGGACATCGGTGCTTGCAGAGGTCCACACACATAGATCGCCCAAGGCGCTCTCCGTTGGCAGAAGAGGTTGGGTGAAGGTCATGATCGCGGAGTTCCCCGGAGCGATATTGTTCCCGGTGTAATTCTGCGTGACCACCGGTCCGTTATTGAAGCTGTAGTTCACCGGAAAACCACTGGCGGGGGTATTCCCATAGTTCTGGACCAAGGCCTGTACCGTGGTGGCGGCAGTGATGGTCTGTCCATTACTGATGCCGATAAGTCCGGCCACGCCCACATCCAGGAAGGGTGCCTGTTGGATCTGGAGGCCCAGGTGGAAATCGGATGTGACCCTGTCGCGATACTCGGACCACGCCCCGCCGAGCACTTCAAAACAGCGCAACGAGAAAGGCCCCACGTTATCCACGGCGATGTTCACGTTCGGCCCCACCATGTACCATACCACGTAGTAGCCCCCTTGGGTCACTTGGATGGTGGTGTTCAACGGATAAACATGATCTCCCACACCCCCATTGGCGGCGGACACCATCACGCTGTCCAGGAGTGTACCGGGTGCGCCATCAACTCCGTCGTCATCATACACCTTCATGCAGAAATCGCTTCCTGCATTGCTGGAAATACGGACCGTGGTACCGGTGATCTGGCAGGGATAGAACGGGGGCATGATGTATACGCCGATGCCACCGTCACCACCGTTCCAGGCCAAGCCCAGGCCATCGTCCGTCAGCCCTGCCCAGCTCACCAAATTGACGTTCGCCGTGGGCGAATAGACCACTACCTCGCGCTCCAGGATGTTGTTGGTGGTCACCAGTTCACCGGAGATCCCCGAAAGCGTGATCTGGTGTTTGTAGGTACCTGCTGCGGAAGGAACAAAAGCCTGTGTTAGCACGGGTTCCACGGTGCCGTTGGGTTGAAGGGAGTCCACGGTGAGCGTTTCGGTCAATATCGTTTGTCCGGATGCCGAGATCACCTTGCTTACCAGGGTGAAAGGTATCAAGGGTTGATTTCCCGTGTTCTGTATCCGCGTGGCCAGCGGGAGGGTGGCACCCACGGCCATGGTAACACCACCGGTCCCGGGCTCACCCACCCAATCCACGGAGGCATCCTTCACCTGCAACAAGGGCGTTGCCGGGTTGTAGAACCGTACGGCATAACCTGCAGTGGGCATCAAGCTTTGTGAGCGTGCCAGACCAATGCTACCCGTGATGCTTTCAATGCCGATGATGGGTCCATTGCTTCCAGTGACCCCGGAAGTGCTCTGATATTGCATGGTGATGGTACTGTCCACCTTGTTCAATATCAATTGGAACGTATTGCTGCCTGTATATCCGGGTGCATTCACGCTCCAGAAGGGAACGTTGATCCAGGATACGATGAATTGCGTTGCTTCGTCCTGCACGAAGCATTGGCCCGGATTCCCCGCGCCGGTGTATGTAAGGTCCGACATGAGCACCGCGACGTAATTGTCCGTCCCCCCTGCTGCTGGCAAAGCCGGGAAATTGGCCGCGATATTTCCCCCGTTGAAGGCCACATAGCCATTGCTGGCCACCCAGACCTTCTTTGCATCATACCAGTAGTAAGGCATGTTGGAGGACATGATGATGGGACCATGGAGGTTGTCGTCCGCGAGGTCCGTGATGGCCGTACCAGTGGTGGTAATGTCGATCCAGGAATAGACCGGGCCATCGGCCTCGTTGCTGTCCTTCCAGATATAGCCGTACTGATCGGGGCCACCAGAGGCCGCGAAAAGGGTGGATGCAGCAAAGAACAGGAGAAGCAGTGTGTAGGATCTTTTCATGGCGAGAGGGATTTGTGAACAAGGTATCAAATACCTCGATCCCCCCCGAAGGGAGGTCGAAGTTCCATCAACTGCGGATGGTGCTCAACCCCGGGGGATCAGCGGTCATTTCCGAGGCACGCGCACTGCAACGCGGGTGTTCAGAGGCTCATGAGTTCCTTGAATCGCAAGGCTTGGCGCCGGCTTACCTCCACCACCTCCCCTGTACTGAGGGTGCAATTGAGCCCCCCACTGAACCACGGCTCGATCTTGTCCACGAACGCGAGATTGATCATCTGCTTGCGGTTTGCGCGGAAGTATACATGGGGGTCCAGCTTCTTCTCCAGGTTGTTCAGCGAACGCAGCACCAAGGGTTTGTTCTCCCCGAAACGCACGCGCACATAATTGCCTTCGCTCTCGAACAGGCGTACCTCCTTCAGGGTAACGAACCAGCATTTCTCTCCATCCTTGATGAAGATCCGATCCTCTGCAGTGAGGTTTTCGCGTGCGGCCTCATTTTCCTTTGGCAACTGGGCCAGCTTGCTGATCGCTGCCCCGAGCCGCTCGGGATCAATGGGCTTCAGCAGATAGTCCAAGGCATTCACTTCGAAAGCCTGCACGGCATGTTCGTCGTAGGCCGTCACGAAGATCACGTGCGGCACCACTTCCAAGGCGGCCAGCAGCTCGAAGCCATCCTTGCCGGGCATGTTGATGTCGAGAAAGAGCAGGTCCGGCTTCAGTTCGCCCACCAGTTTCTCCGCCTCATCGGCATTGGCGGCCTCGCCCACCACTTCAATATTGGCGAAGGGTTGGAGCAACCGGCCCAGTTCGTTCCGGGCCAGGCGTTCATCATCAATGATCAATGCTTTCATGGTCAATGGTTCGTTTGGATGGATCCGTTGGAGAGGGCTCTACAAAAAGCGGAAGATGGATCTCGCACACCACCATCCCGCCGTCGTTGAAGATCCTGAGTGATGCGTTCCTTCCATAAATATGGTTGAGCCGTTTTTGTGTATTGCGCAGTCCGATACCCACATCCTTGGAACGGCTCCGCTCATATTGGCCTGTATTCCGCACGCTGATCAGCATGCCCTCCTGCTCCGGCCGGGCCGTAATGGAAACTTCCCCGCCTTCCTTCCGCCTCGCAATACCGTGTCTTACCGCATTCTCCACCAGCGTTTGCAGCATCATGGGTGGTACGGGGCTCCGCTCCAGCACAGGGTCCACATCGATGTGCACACGCAAGCGCTCCTCATATCTCATGGATTCCAAGGAGAGGTATGAACGCACCATATCGATCTCCTCGCCGAGCGGCACCGTCCTTCGTTTCACGGTTGACATCGCGTTGCGCAAAATGGCACTGAGCAAGGTGATGGAGCGTTTGGCACGCTCGGGATCCTCCTCGATGAGCGCTCTGATGCTATTCAGCGCATTGAACATGAAGTGCGGGTTGAGCTGGCTGCGCAGGTTGGACAGTTGACCTTCGCGATTGGCAGCCTCAAGCCGAAGTGACCTCAACTCCTCCATTCGGCTGCGCACGGTGTAGTGATAGGCCACATAGACCACGGACCATACGAAAAGCTGGAGCACCCAGCTCAGGAGCACCTCCACGATGCGCCTTCCCGGCCCTGCTATCAAGGGTTCCGCATCCCGGAACACCGCATCGTGCAAGGCCGCTTGTAGCAGGCCTGCCATGGTACCCAGGAGCAACGCCCCCAATACCATGCGCACCAGCAACTTGCCGACCGGCATATCCAGCCAGCGCCATTCCTTGAAGGAAGAACGCAGCGCATGGCTACTGATGATCCCGATAAGCGCCATGGCGAAGGTGACCGCTGCGAAGCGGCCCGTGTATTGGCCATCCAGCCAAGCAGGCAGCCCGAGCAGGAGCATGTACCCCGTCCACGCCAGTACTTGTGTGGACCAGTAGAGCAACATGGTGGATCGTCCGGAGGCCATGGGTGCCAATTTACCGGCTTCAAGGCATGCAACGCGGTTGGATACATAAGCGGACGGATCGTGCGTTGTCCGGTAGGACCAGTCCGGAGCACGGAACCACACATTCGCAGCCCGAAGGATTATTTTGAGATGCGCTCTAATTCCCGATCAGCTGATCGCTGTGCTCTGGTCCTTGGCGGGTCCACATCGGATCAGGGATCAGCGAATTGCACTCGGAACTCCGCTGGAACGCCTCTCTGGCCCGGCCTTTGAGGAGGGGAGTTCACGTTGGGAACGGGAAGGATATCTTTCCCAACAAGTAGCATGAACTTTCTGGGTCATCTTCTCGTATCGGGTAAAGCCCCCATGGTGATCGTGGGCAACTTCATGGCGGATGCCGTGAAGGGTCGCGATCTTTCAGCTTGGTCCGCCGGGCTACGAAAAGGTATCCGCATGCACCGTCAGATCGACAGTTACACGGACAACCACCCGCTGACCATGAAGGGTCGGGAGCGGCTGCGGGAGCATTGCGGAAAATATGCCGGGGTTGCATTGGACCTCTTCTATGACCACGTCATCGCCAGTCGCTGGGAAGAGCTCCGCGATGAGCCCCTTCCGGATTTCACCCGACGTATGTACGCGTTGCTGGAGTCGCACGCACACTTGATGCCCGCCCGCACGCAGCATATGTTGCCGTACATGGTGCGCAACGATTGGCTGACCTCATATGCCCGTATCGATGGTATTGCCCGCGCACTTAATGGGCTTGCCGCCCGCGTTCCCGCCGGGGAATTGCTCCTCGGTGCCGAGAACGTGCTGCAAGAGCATCAGGCTGAATTCGCCGAGGAGTGCCTGCTCTTCCTGCCCGATCTGAAAAACCACTTGGCCCGAATCGATGCGTAGCGCGGAATACATAGGCATCGGCTTGTTCGCTGCCCTGCTGGTGCTTCCCTTGGCGGAGACACCGAGGGATGGCATGCACCAAGGGGATCCGCAGGACCCGAGGGCACACCCCCATGTGGTACGCGATCTCGCCCAGATCAAGCGGGACACCTTGCGGGTATTGGTGCTCCCAGACCCACTTTCCTGGGAAGAACGCCCCGGAGCCATGACCGGCCTCGAATGGGAGCTGCTGGAGCGCTTCGCGCGCAGGCATCGGATGCCGATAAAGGCCATACCGGTGCAGGATAGGGACAGCATGCTGGTGATGCTGCAGAACGGGCATGGCGATGTGATCGCGGCACAACTTTCTCCGAAAGGATGGGCGGCTCCCTATACGCACGTAACCCGCTCCTATCGGAAAGTGGCGCGAATGGAAGCACGTTCCCGAAAGGGGCGCACCAGCACATCCGGTTCTCCGGACCTCGATACGCTTACCGTAAGTACATGGTCACCCTTCCTGGATAGTTCAAATACATTGGCGAGTACGGATAGTACCCGATTCGTGAAAATAACCGAACGCACACCTGATGACCTTCTTTCGGATGCCGCGTTGGGTCGTGTGGGTGCATTATTGGTGACCGATGCCAGCGGTTCCATGGAGGCCAAGCGGCTTCCGTTGGTGAAGTTCGGGGCACGGGAGGGCCTGTCCATTCCCTTGGTATTCGCCGTGCGCACGAACTCCGACCACTTGCTGCATGCACTGGATACGTGGCTGGCCTCATCCCGGGAATACGAGGCGCGGCAAGCATTGATCGCTGCGTACGACAATGGGCTCGAAACGCGTGTAAGCCATCAACCCTTCCGGACCCTTGCATTCGGCAGCGACAGCATCTCCCGATTTGATAGCCTCTTCCAAGCACATGCGGACAGTCTTACATGGGATTGGAAGCTCTTGGCTGCCGTCGCCTTCAAGGAATCGCGTTTCGATACGGCCGCGTTATCCTATGCCGGTGCTGGAGGCTTGATGCAGATGATGCCCAACACCGCTGCGCTCATGGGTGTGGCAGCAGGGAGTGGCGTGAACGCCCATATCAGTGGTGCCACGCGGTATTTGGACCGGTTGGACCGCATCTGGCGCAAGGAAATTCCAGCACCTGCACAGCGCTTGAAGTTCGTATTGGCCGCATACAATGCCGGTCCGGGGCATGTAAAGGATGCCCAACGATTGGCCTTGGAGCTCGGTATGGATCCGCAGCGCTGGGATGGTAATGTGGAAAGAGCGATCGTGCTGTTGAACCGCCCGCGTTACTTCACCAGTCCCAGTGCCAAGACCGGCTATTGCCGTGGACAGGATACGTACTGGTATGTCCGTGAGGTGGTGGAACTTTACGCTTGGTTGAGCGGAAAGGGGTGATGCGAACGGACCAGCTCGCCATGTTCGGCATACACCTTTCCTTGTGCAGCAACACAGACCTTCGCACCTGAAAGGCGGTGGTCAGCTCAGGTGCCACATCATACAACTTCATGGTTCGTCGATCCAGGACTCCCTAACTTTCCGGTCTTCCTTACACCCATGAGAACCATTCTAGCAACCCTTGCTTTAGGTGCCTTCCTGGTCGCCAATGCACAACAGCAAGGCCTTCCGCACAAGCTTGCCCCCGAGGAACTCCATCTTATCCCCGCATACAGGGACAGTCGGGCTTCCCTCCAACGCAGTATTCAAGGTCCTCCGGAATTCCCGGTGCGCACCATGGCCGAATGGGAGGAAGTGCAAAGTTTAGTGATCACATGGACCGGTTTCCCGTCCATCCTGAAACAGATCGTGCGCTACGCTAAGGAGGAGTGCGAAGTGATCATCGTGTGCGACAACCCTGCAGCGGTCAGCCAGGTATTGAATAACTCAAGCGCTGGCGGTCCCTTGGATGACCTCTCCAACATCACTTTTCTCCAAGCCGGGTTCAACAGCATTTGGGTGCGGGATTATGGTGCGGAAACGATCTACCGCAACGAAGTGGACAGCCTGCTTCTGTTGGACTGGATCTACAATCGGCCCCGGCCTTTGGACGATGTACTTCCGGATGCGATCGCTAGCCTGAAGAACATCCCGATCTATGGCACCACCCAAGCGCCATACGATCTTGTACACACGGGTGGGAATTTCATGTGTGATGGTGCCGGCACTGCCTTCAGCAGCAACTTGGTATTGGAAGAGAACGGCCCGCAAGGAGGCTTCAACCAGACCGTGAAGAGCGCAGCCCAAGTGGACACGTTGATGAGCGAATGGATGGGGATCGACCTGGGGCGCTACATCAAAATGAATACGCTTCCTTACGATGCGATCCATCACATTGACATGCACATGAAGTTGCTGGATGAGGAGACCCTGTTGGTAGGTGAATTTCCGCAAGGCGTGAGCGATGGTCCTCAGCTGGAGCAGAACCTCCAAGGGATCATGAATGGCTATGACAATGTGTTCGGTGACCCCTACGACGTGGTGCGTATCCCGATGCCGCCCAGCACCAGTGGTGGTTATGCACCCAGCGCTTCCTATCGCACCTATGCGAACAATGTATTCATCAACAAAACAGTACTGGTGCCCACCTACCGCACCGAGTATGATACCACCGGCCTTCGGATCCTGCGCGAGAGCCTGCCGGGCTACCGCGTGGTGGGTATCGATTGCGATGAGGGAGGATCCAACATCATCGCCCAGAGCGGAGCCATCCATTGCATCACCAAGGCCATCGGGGTGGAGGACCCGTTGTTGATTCGCCACAAAAAGCTGCGCGACACCTACGAGACGGTGACCCCCTATACGGTCAGTGCGTATATCCGCCACCGCAGTGGCATTGCTTCTGCGGAGCTTTACTGGACAACGGATACGGCACAAGGCTTTATCGCCGTGCCAATGATCGCCGGGGCCGACAATGACTGGACGGCGGCGATCCCTGCGCAGAGCGCTTCATCCGTCATATTCTACTACATCCGTGCTGTTGCTGAAAATGGTAAAGTGCAGGTCCGTCCCATGGTCGCGCCGGAAGGCTGGTGGCGTTTCAAGGTGTTGGATCTGGGCACGGCCGTCGCCGACCCGGATGGCCCGTTGATCACCGAAGTGTTCCCGAACCCGACGCAAGGTGTGCTCGTGGTAACATTGGAGCGGTTCCGCAATGAGCCCGTGCGCGTAGCCTTGTACGATGCCACGGGCCGCCAAGCCCGTGTGTTGCACGATGGCCCTATGTTCACGGATGGTAAACTGATCCTGGATATTTCATCCTTGGCTCCGGGTGCCTATGCACTGGTGGCCACCAGCCAACTGGGCAGTTCCACCATGCGGGTGCTGAAGCAGTGAACTTGAAGGCCCGAACGGATCACCCAAAAAAGAAGCCCCGCCGGTCGGACCGGCGGGGCTTCCTTCAATTCATGCCTCTCCTCACTTCCCCATCTTCTCCATCTCCTTGTCGAAGGTCTCCTTGAACTTCTCGTAGTCGTAGTCGATCTTCAACTTATCGTCCTTGCTGAGGCGCTCGTTGTAGGCTGCGAGCAGGTCCTGCGCACTGAGTTCGATGGCCACGTAGCACTTGTAATTTCCTGTGCCGTCCACCTTCATCATCTTCTCGCAGATGGTACGTGTGCCGGTGAGCTTCTGGTCCACCACTTCGCGGGTGAGTCCTTCAAAGCGCTCGGCGATCTCCTCCTTGTTGTTCATCTCGCGGCTGTTCACGTAGTTGTCGATCACGCTCTTCACCTGCGTGTTGATCGCACTGGCCATGTCAGCACGCGCGTTGGAGAGGGCCTTCTTCTTCGCTGTGGCCTGGTCCATGCTCTCGCCGAGGTTGTTGGCGCGGAAGTTCTTCTCATCGGTAAAGAACTCGGGGCCCGAGCAGAGCACCTTCACTTCGGTCTCGCCACTGGGTGGCTTAGCGGCCTCGGCTGCTTTCTTTTTGCCTTTGCAGGCGCTCAGCCCGCCAACAAGCATCAAGCCCATGAAGGCGATCGATGCGATCTTGGATGTAGTGGTTCTCATGGTCTTCGTTTTTTTGGTGGTTGTGGTTATGTATCTTCCAATGGCGTGCCAAAGTGCGCAATGTAGCGTCACTGTTGAAGTAGCGTGTTGATCATGGCGGGCAAAAGATCGTTCCGAAGGTCCTGCGCGGCCTTTTTGTAGGCATCGATCCCGGCTTTCCGGTAATCGAGTTGGATCCCCTTGATACCCTGCTTGCCGCTTTCGTGCACGACCTCTCCGCTGCGCTGATCGGTCACCTTGAGCACCTCGTCCAAGGCCACGGTGAAAAAGCCGTTGCTCTCCCCCATTTCCCGGGTGCTTGCATTCATCTCGATGATCAAGTCGGCTTCCGTCGGCCGGTCCACTGCACGGAAACCGGTGGCTGTCAGCTCCTGCTTCAGCACCAAGGATAGCGGTGCATCGTTCATGCGTTGACCCAGATTGCTTTCCGCTCCTTTGAAGAAGACCTTGGGCATCACGCGATCGATGGGCACATGTGCTTCCGTGGCCGTGAGGCTGCCGATAAGTGGTGCAGTGAATGCCGGGTCCAGGTCCTTGCTCACCAATGCATCCATATCCAAACGCACCACCACGGCAGGTGCTGGGGCTGTGAGGTCAAGCCGCTGCACGGTGGTGCGGGCCCGCCCTTCGGCATCGGTGTTCCGGCTCTCGGTGACCTTCCCCACATGCCCCGGATATTCAATGATGATGGGCAATTGAGGCAATGCTTGTGCTCTATCCCCATAGACGGCAGTGATCAGCAGTTCCCGTTTGAACCGGTTTGACCAATCCACCACGCAACGCTCCGGAAGTACGGTCAAACGCACTCCGCTTGCCATACGCTGCAGATCGTTGAAGAGTTCATTCGCCAAGGGCACTGAGCGGCCTTCCACGGTCACTTGATCATTCTCACCCCAATACTCCTTCATGGCGATCAATGCGCGCAGGTCCAGGTCGAATGCGCTCCGGAGGTCACCCTTGCTCAGGCCTGCCTTGGCGCGACCATACAGGTCCGTGGCCTGGTCGATGGCCTTCTGCTTCCGCTCCGCTTTGATCCGTGCGTGCTCGCTCTTGTCCAACCGGTAGTAGATCCAGTACTGATCCCGATCCTCAAAACTGTCCACCAGCTCATAGCCTTCGAGGCGCTCCTTGGTGCTGGTATTGATGGTACTGGTGAATTCCTCATCGAACTTGTACTTGCGGTCCAAGGTGTAGAGCAGACTGTTGCCTTCCACGGTCACGCTGATCTCACTGGCCAGGTCGTTCAGCGCGTTCTTCTTCGCAGCCTCCTGATAGTCGGGCCGTGCCTTGGAGGCTACACCGATGCCGATGTATGCCATGCTGGTCACCGGCCTCGCATTCAGCCATGCGGGTCGCTGGACCTCGCTTACTGCAGGGCTCACCACCGGTGCTACGGCTTGCTTCGCCTTGCAAGCGGAAAGAGAGAAGACCAGAAAGGCGATCCAGAAGGTGGAACTGACGCGACCGCGGCCTCGAAGCCGGGTCATCGCCACCTTTTCTTCCTTCCCTCCCACGTTCAGATTCATGGCAGCTTGCTCGCGAGTTCCTGTTGGATGGTACCGGCCGCAGCCGCAGAAGTGCTCCGTAACAGTTCGTTGGCGAGTACTGTGGTGCTTTTCACTTCCCTTGGTGCGGAGAGCAGCGAAGACAGGTCGCGGCGCGCACTGCTGCGCGTATCCACCGTACCATTCTGTTTGGGATAAAGCGCCTTCACGTTCCCGGAATAGCTGGCATACCATGCATGGTCATCAGCTTCGCGCTCCACCACTTTGCTCAGCAAGACCTGCCCTGTTTCCAAAGAGACCAATTTGAAGCTGAAGGAGATCATCGCCTTGTTCTCCTTGTAGAATTCCGTGTAGTTCACGGGCTTGTAGCGCGTCACGTATACCGACTCGTTCGTTTCGCTATTGAGTTCCTTCACCTGATAACTTTCGTAGCCCTCCTTCGTGCTTTTACGGGGACTTCCAGGCACTTCCTGATAGGAGATCACCGTGCCCATGACCACGGCCTGCGCACCCATCAGCTTACCGGCACTTACCGCAGTGGATTCATCCACCACGCCGGACATTCCCAAGCGTTGCTCATCGAGGATCTTCTGGATGTTGTCCCGGTCCACCACGTGGATGAACGGATCGTTGATGTTTGTAAGTGCGGAGGTAACATAGGCTTGGAGCGTGGCGGCCTGCGCCGTCTGCATCTGGTTGCCCGCTACGTTGAAAGGAAGCACGGCGATGGCGTAGCGGCCCTTATCCACACATTGCTGCCGGAGTGCGGAAGCATCCTTGTAGATAGCGCTGCGCTCCATCACGCGGTTGAGGTCGGCATAGGCCTTACGGTATTGCCCGCCCGCCAGCGCTGCCTTACCTGAAAGGTACAACGGCTCCAAGTAGGCGATGTCCTGCAGGCTTCCGGCATCCTTGTACCCCGGTTCCAGCTTACCGATCTTGGCGAACGCCGCCTCCGCTGCCGCATAGTCCTTCTTCTCCAAGAGCTCATGGCCCTGGGTGTACAACTGCACCAAATACTCCCCCTTCACCTGTTCGAAATCCGTCGTATAGCTATCCGGGATCTCCAAGCTCACCCCAACGCGTTGTACGCGTTCCTGGTAGTACTTGGCGTCGAGGTAGGCATTCACCGCAGCTTCCTTGTTGTCCCCCAAGCTGAATGCCTTGAAGAAGGCGCTCAGCTTATCGTTCAGCACCATCTGGCCGGTCTTCTTCAGGCCGATCTTCGCATCAATGTTCTTCGCGTTACGCACCGCGCTCTGCAAATACATGTCCGCAGCTTCCGCATACATGCCGCTGCCATCCAGCTTGGCGGCCTTCTTCGAGTACGACTTCGAGCCTGAGCACGCTGCCGTGAACAGAAGAAGGACCAGACCGATGACGAGGTGGAAAGCTTTCATCTTGGTGGTGATGATGGGATCAGGGGAGGATCAACGGCTTTGAATGTAACTGTTCAGTTCATCAATGGAACTGGAGAAGCCGAAGGCGTCATTCACTTTGTAATAGTTGTTCGTGTCCATCACGTGGTCGTAGGCGAACTTGGCAAAATCCAGCTTACTGTCCTCGAAGCCGAAGAGTTCCATGATGCTCTTTACTTGGGAGGTGGACAAACAATTGCTGCCCGCTATCTGCTTGGCCAGCGTGAGCTTGCTATCATCAAAACCCTTTGAATCGATGCTTTTCTTGGCATCGTCGAAATCCGCTGTGGACATGGCTTGCCTACAACCACTTACGGTTACCGGGGTTTCCGGTGCCGGTGCCTGTGTGGAAGTACCCGTTGTAGTGGATGAACTATAGGTGGTCGTAGTAGTTGTCGTGGTGGTGGTTGAAGTACCACCCATGCCATCGGTAACGGCAACATTGAGACCCACCCCGTTCACCCCAATGCTCATGTTCACATTCCCGTCCGGCACACCCTCCGTCGTGGTGATGGTGGTAGTGGACTTTGTGGTCGGATGGTCCGTGGCGATCACTTCCTGCGTGCTTGCAGGTGCTGGTGCATCCTCCGTGAACTGGCTTGGGGTTGGCTTGGCGGCCGGTTCGGCACTGGCGGTGCCCAAAGGCGCTTGGCCTTGCATGCGGAGCACCTTTGCACCCTTCTTATTGGTGGTAATGCGCAAGGTGTATTCCAGGCCCGGCTCCATCCAGCCGTTCTGCTTCAAGGTAGGGATCTGCTTATCCTCGAAATTAACGATCAGCAGAGGTGTTTCATTCCTGATCCCCTTAGCGATCACACGGGAGGCGGGCACTTCGTTCTTCACATCCCCATCGATCACCAAGGTGAACTTGTCCCCTTCATCGGAGAAGACGACAATGTCGCTGGTTTGTGCACGAAGGCCTGAAACAAGGGCAAAAGCTGCGAAAATGAAGGCGTAGTGGCGTTCCATGTCAGTGGTTTTTGGAGTTGCGAATGTAATCCGCGCTGCATAGGCAAGCCTTGTGCCAGATCCAATTTCCCGTTCCGGCGGTGCCAGCAACATGTCCGCTCGAACGAAGGACCAACCGTTCATGTAAGAGCTTTGCCGCGATGGTGAAGACACCGGTACTTTCGTACCTGTCCCGACCCGAGCATGATCCAACTGAAGAACATCCACAAATCCTACCACATGGGCAGCAATGTCCTGCAGGTATTGAAAGGCATCGACCTGCACATCCGGAAGGGCGAGATGGTGAGCATCATGGGCTCTTCAGGTTCGGGGAAAAGCACACTGCTGAACATCATCGGCATACTGGACAATGCGGATAGCGGAGAGTATCTGTTGGACGGACTGGCGATCAAGAACCTCACCGAGACCCGGGCCGCGGAGCTGCGCAGCAAATACTTGGGGTTTGTGTTCCAGAGCTTCAATCTGATCAACTTCAAGAACGCCATGGAGAACGTGGCCCTGCCGCTATACTACCAAGGGGTTTCCACGCGGAAGCGGAATGAATTGGCCGTGGACATGTTGGCCAGCGTGGGCCTGAAGGACTGGGCACGCCACATGCCGAATGAATTGAGCGGAGGGCAGAAACAACGTGTGGCCATCGCCCGTGCACTGATCGCCAACCCCAAGGTGATACTGGCTGACGAGCCCACGGGGGCCTTGGACAGCACCACCAGCGATGAGGTGATGGAACTCTTGAAGAAGGTGAACAAGGAACTCGGGATGACGTTGGTGATCGTGACCCATGAACCCAATGTCGCAGCACTTACCGAGCGCATCATCCGCTTGAAGGATGGCGAGATCGAAAGCCACGATGGGCAACCCATAATTGAGCCGGCACATGTTCGACGCTGAGAAATGGGCGGAGATATTCGACACCATCAGCAAGAACAAATTGCGGACGGTGCTCACCGGCTTCAGTGTGTTCTGGGGGATCTTCATGCTGATCATTCTCTTGGGGACCGGGAAAGGATTGAGCAACGGTTTCTCGTACAACTTCCGGAACACGGCGAAGAACACCATTGACATCTGGGGTGGCCAGACCACCAAACCGTGGCAGGGCCTTGCGGTGGACCGGGAGATCCAACTGGATACGCGCGATGTGGAGGCGATGCGCACCGCGATCCCTGGGCTTGAGCACATTACCGGCAACCTGCGTGTTTGGCGCGGGTCAAGCCAGCTGAGCCGTGGCAAGAATTACGGGAATTTCACTATCAGCGGTATAACTCCGGAATTCACCGAGCTGCAGGACCAACAGATCCTCCAAGGCCGGTTCATCAACGAAGTGGACCAGATCCACACGCGTAAAGTGATCGTCCTGGCTGAGGATTCACGGGATGCCTTGTTCAAGGGCGAGGACCCGATCGATCAGTGGGTGCAGGTGAACAACATCCCCTTCCAAGTGGTGGGCGTATATCGCTTTGAAAGCAGCGGTCGCGGGATGAACCAGAACAGCCAGGTCTTCATTCCCTTAAGCGTAGTGCAACGGGTTTTCAATGCGCAGCAGAGCGTGGATAAGATCACCTTCAGCTTCCTGGATGGATCGATACAAGGTGCAGAACAGGCAGCGAAGCGTGCAGTGGCCGTGCTGGCCTCCCGGCACCGCTTCGATCCCACGGATGACCGTGCGGTATACGTGAACAACAACGTGGAGAATGCGGAGGTTTTCGGGAAGATCTTCGGCGGGATCAATGCCTTCCTGTGGATCATCGGCATCGGAACCATTGTTGCGGGCATCGTGGGGGTAAGCAACATCATGCTGATCGTGGTGAAGGAACGCACCCGCGAGATCGGCATCCGCAAGGCACTGGGTGCCAAGCCCGCTGACGTGGTGGGCCAAGTGATCATGGAAGCGATCTTCGTGAGCGCGGTGGCGGGCTATTTCGGGCTGGTCTGCGGTGTGGGCCTGCTGGAATTCATCTCAGCCAATGTGCCCGGCAACGAAATGTTCCGGGATCCCACGGTCGATATTGGCGTAGCTCTTTGGGCCACGGCAGTCTTGGTAGTGGCCGGTGCATTGGCAGGACTGATCCCCGCGCGGCGAGCAGCAGCCATACGACCCATTGAAGCACTTCGGGACGAATGAGAATGGGAAACCGCAAAGACGCAAGGTACTTGGTACCGGGTACCGGGTACCGGGTATTGGGTACCGCCTACTTGTCGTTCCTCGCGGCTTTGTACCCTGTCCCCAATACCCTGTACCCAACATCGTTCCGTGCTAACACGCTCTTCCCCGTGCCTCCGTGCCTGCGTGGTGTAAAACCAGCCCCCCATGTTCGATAGTGAGCGCTGGAGCGAGATCTGGGTCACGCTCACCCGCAATAAATTACGGAGCGGGCTCACCATGTTCGGTGTGTTCTGGGGCATCTTCATGCTGGTGATCATGCTCGGCATGGGCAGGGGCCTGAGCAACGGTGTGTTGGGGGGATTCAGCGGCTGGGCCACGAACAGTTTCTTCATGTGGACCCAGAGCACATCCGTTCCTTACGCCGGTTTCAAACGCGGACGCCGGTTCAATTTCGACAACAGCGATATCGCGACCATCAAGGCCATTCCGGGGGTGGACCAAGTGGCTCCACGGTTGCAGCTCGGCGGCTATCGGGGGGCGAACAACGTGAACTACAAGGACAAGAACGGCGGCTTCAGCGTGAATGGCGATATGCCCTCGATCCTTCATTTCCAGAGCGCGAACATCACCGAAGGACGGTTCCTGAACGAGAAGGACATCAGTGATGAGCGGAAGGTGTGCGTGCTAGGGCCGGATGTGGTGAAGACGCTGTTCGGCATGGAAGACCCCATGGGCAAGTACATCCGGATCCAAGGGGTCTATTTCCAAGTGGTGGGCCTGCATGTACCGAAGGCATCGGCCATGCGCGACGATGGGCAAGCCAGCACCATCTACATCCCCTTCAGCACGTTCCAGAAAGCGTTCAACAGCATGAACATCGTGCATTGGTTCAGCATTAGCGCCAAGCCGGGCGTGAAAGTGTCCGACATCGAGGAGCGGGCGAAAAAGGAAATGGCCAAGCGCCACAAGGTCTCGCCGGACGATCCCTTGGCATTCGGTGGCTTCAACATGCAGGAGATGTATGACAAGATGAACATGCTCTTCATTGCCATCGCCGCGTTGAGCTGGTTCGTGGGCACGCTCACGCTGATCGCCGGGGTGATCGGCATCAGCAACATCATGCTGGTGATCGTGAAGGAACGCACCAAGGAGATCGGCATCCGACGTAGCATCGGTGCGAGACCTGGGAACATTACGGTACAGATCATGCTCGAAGCGCTTACACTCACCTTCGTAGCAGGCTACTTCGGCCTGGTGGGAGGCATCGGTGTTCTCCAGCTCATCAACTCCATCCAGATCGACTCCGGCTTCTTCACCAACCCGGAAGTGGATCTCAACGTTGCGCTCACCGCTCTTGTCATCCTTATCATCAGCGGGCTGATCGCCGGGTACATCCCTGCGAAACGCGCATTAAGCATTAAACCCGTGGACGCCCTCCGGGCGGAGTAGGGGCGGAAGACCTTTCGCCCATACCCTGCCCAAGCAAACCCTCAACATGAAAAAAGCCCTCAAGTACATCATCCTGATCCTGCTCGGTTTCCTCTTCATATGGACGCTCTGGTTCCTCTACCAAAAGAGCGTGACCAAGGAGCCTGAATACAAGGTGGTGAAGCCCAAAGTGAGCACGATCGTGAAGAAGACCGTAGCGAACGGCACCATTGAGCCGCGGCAGGAGATCGACATCAAACCGGTGGTGAGCGGGGTGATCCGGCAGCTCTTCGTGGAAGCCGGACAAAAAGTGAAGGAAGGGGACAAATTGGCCACCATCCAGATCGTGCCCGACATGCTTTCCTTGAACCAAGCGGAGAGCCGGGTGAACAGTTCCGCCATCGCGGTGACCAACGCGCAAATGAACTTCGACAGGAACAAGCCCTTGGCGGATAAGGGGGTGATCTCGGCCAGCGAAATGCAGACCTATGACATTGCGCTGCGCAACGCCAAGCAGGAACAAAGCGCTGCCCAGGATGCACTGCAACTGGTGCGCGACGGCATCAGCAAGACCAGTGGCAGCGCCAGCAACACCATTGTACGCAGCACCATCACCGGCATGGTGCTGGACGTGCCCGTGAAGGTGGGCACCAGCGTGATCGAGCGGAACAACTTCAACGAAGGCACCACCATAGCCACCGTGGCGGACATGAATGATCTGATCTTCAAGGGCAACGTGGATGAAAGCGAAGTGGGCAAGGTCCGCCTCGAGATGCCTGTGGTGATCACCGTGGGCGCCATTGACAGCACCACTTGGGATGCCAACTTGGAATACATCGCACCGAAGGGCGTGGAGGTGAACGGCGCCATCCAGTTCGAGATCCGCGCGGCCGTAAAGGTGAAGGAAGGTCAGACCCTGCGTGCCGGGTACAGCGCCAACGCCGATATCGTGCTGGATCGCAGGGACAGTGTGCTCACCATCCCGGAGAGCGTGATCACATTCAGCCCGAAAGGTGATAGTGCGTTCGTGGAGGTGAAGAACAAGGAAACGTGGGACAAGACCTACGTCAGGACAGGCCTGAGTGATGGAGTGAACATCGAATTGCTCGGTGGCATAAGCGACACGACCTCCTTGAAAGGTGCCCTGAAGGTGGATGAGCCGAAGCCATAACGGAAGATCGTGCATCTTGCCATCCCTATCCTGATCGACCAGTACCATGCGCCAGTCATTTCTGCTACTCTCGTTTCTACTCCTAAGCGGTCTTTCAGCCCAGGAACAACCGGACCTTTCGCAACTTGATGCCTACATCGCGGATGCCGTAAAGCAATTCGACCAACCCGGTCTGGCCGTGGGGATCGTGAAGGATGGTGAGTTGGTTTGGAGCAAGGGTTACGGCAAACTCGACCTCGCCAAGAGTGATCCAGTAACGCCGAATTCGATCTTCTTCATCGCCAGCATGAGCAAGGCCTTCACCGCCTGTGCGATCGGTCTGCTGGTGGATGAGGGCAAACTCGCTTTCGATGATCCCGTGCGGAACTACATGCCGGAGTTCAACACCACGAACCCGTATGTGACCACCAACATGACCGTGCGGGACCTGCTCTGCCACCGTAGCGGCTGGGCAACTTTCGATGGCGATCTCCTATGGTACGGCACCCATTACTCGCAACCTGAGATGCTTGCCCGACATGCCGGACAACCATTCGAATACAGCTTCCGCGAGAAGTTCGGCTACAGCAACCTGATGTATATCGCTGCTGCGCAATTGATCGAACGGGTAAGCGGGAAGACCTGGGATGACTTCATCAACGAGCGGATCTTGAAGCCGCTGCACATGGACCGAAGCACTGTGGAGACCTCCGACCTGTCCCGCTTCACCGATGTGGCCCTCCCCCACGTCCGCAAGGGCCAGGACCCGCATGCTCCCCAGCGCAGCATGCCCTACCAAGCACTGCAAGGTGCAGATGGCGCCACCGGTATCAATAGCTGCGTGACCGACGTGGCCAAGTGGGATGCCATGTGGGCCAATGAAGGCAAAGTGGGCGATAAGCCCTTTCTCAGCCGAAGCACGTTCAATACGATCACCTCCACGCAATTGGCCATGGGTGGCCGCCGGGATGGTGCGGCCATGGGCTGGTTCGTGGAATACAACAACGGCGAAAAGGTGATCACCCACAGCGGCGGGATGCCCGGCTTCGTACTGAACCATGCGGTAGTTCCGGATAAGGACCTGGCAGTGATCGCCCTGGGCAACGGCGAGAGCTACAGTGTATTCGCGGTCACGAACAAGATCCTGGATCTCTACTTGGGCGATGGCACGGCCGATCCCGTAGCTACCATGATCCCGCGGATCAAGCAGATGGACGAGAAGGAAGCAGAACGCCGGGCGGAGCGGGTGTCTGCGCGCAAGTTGAAGACCAAGCCTACGGTCGCCTTGGATTCATTGCAGGGGACCTATTCGGATAAGATCTACGGCGATGCGACGATAACCATGAAGGGCGGCGTGGCCACGCTCTCCCTCCTCCCCGCACCGGAACTCTTCACGGGAACGTTGGAGCATTGGCACTACGATACCTGGAAGTGGAACCACGCGGATCCCTTTCTTGAGCCGGGCTACATCACCTTCAACTTCGATGCGGACCATCGGATCACCGCATTCAAGATCGACCTGCACAGCCCGGACTTCCATTTTGGGAAGTTGGACTTCGTGAAGAAATAGCGCTACTGCACTCGGCATCGTTATGCATCTCTTCCACAGCCCTGATCTTGGCCCCACCCTCATTGAACTTCCGGAGGAAGAGGCGCACCACGCACTGCACGTGCTTCGCTTACAGGCGGGCAGTTCAATCGGCTTAGTGGACGGGAAAGGGAATTTTGCAGAAGCGGAGATCGTCACTGTATCCAAGCGGAATTGCACGGTGCGGGTGCTGCGGAAGGAATCCTTCCCGGTGGAACGGTCGGCGCGCATTCACCTTGCTGTGGCGCCCACCAAGCAAATGGACCGCTTCGAGTGGTTCTTGGAGAAGGCCACGGAGATCGGTGTGGACCGCATTGCCCCGGTACTTACGCATCGCACGGAACGCAGTAAACTGCGCCACGATCGAATGGAGAAAGTGCTCGTGGGTGCGATGAAGCAAAGCCAGCGCAAATGGCTCCCTCAGCTGGATGAATTGACCAAGCTGAAGGACTTGGGCACCGATGGTATCCCTCAGAAATTCTTCGGCTGGTGCGAAGGCGAACACCTTGATCTCACTTCCGCCTATGATCCGACGCAGGATGCGCTCCTGCTCATCGGCCCGGAAGGGGACTTCACAACGGAGGAAGCGGAATGGATGATCGCGAATGGCTTTCAAGCGGTGAGCATGGGCATGGCTCGATTGCGCACGGAAACCGCAGCCATAGCGGCTTGCACGTGGATGAATTTTGCGCAGCGCAAATTTTAAGCACCATCAGGCCTCCCCGCAGCGGACCCTGAGACCATCAAGGTCACCAGCTAACTTTGCCGTATGCGCGTCATTCTGCTTTCTCTCACCATACTCCTTGGCATCTCCGCTTCATCCCAAGGCACCTACCAGTTGGCCGTGCTGAAATACAGCGGTGGCGGTGACTGGTACGCCAACCCCACTGCCGTACCCAACTTGGTGAAGTTCTGCAATGAACAGCTGGGCATGAACATCAATCCCGAGGTGCCTACCGTGGACGTGGGCAGCCCGGACATCTTCACCTACCCTTGGCTGGATGTGACCGGTCATGGCAACATCACCTTCAATCCACAAGAGGCGGAGAACCTGCGCAACTACTTGATCGGTGGTGGCTTCCTGCACGTCAGTGACAACTATGGCATGGACAAATTCCTTCGGCCTGCATTGAAACTCGTTTTCCCTGAACTGGACCTTGTGGAGCTACCCTTTTCGCATCCGATCTATCACCAGAAGTATGATTTCCCGCGTGGTTTGCCGAAGATCCACGAACATGACGGGTTACCTGCACAAGGCTTCGGATTGATCTGGGAAGGGCGGCTGGTCTGTTTCTATGATTACGAGACCGACCTGGGCGATGGCTGGGAAGACCCGGAGGTGCATAACGACCCACCAGAGCTACGGACCAAGGCGCTACAGATGGGTGCCAATATGGTACAATACGTGTTCGGAGGAGCGGAGTGAGAGAGGAATGTCCTATGCTGGTTGTCCTATGTCTTATGCTTGCAATGCCTATGTCTGCACTCGCGACACGCGAGCGCAGACATAGGGGTGCATAACGACCCACCAGAGCTACGGACCAAGGCGCCACAGATGGGTGCCAATATGGTGCAGTACGTGTTCGGAGGAGCGGAGTGAAAGGCGAATGTCCTCTCCTTGCTGTCTTATGTCCTATGCTTCGAGCGTGCATAAGACATTGGACATAAGACAGCCTCTTAGCCTCCGGCCCCTGTATCCTTATCCTTCCTCATCTTCATGATCAGCAGCTCCACACCGAAGCTGAAGGCCATGGCCACGTATGCGTAGGTCTTCGGAATTTCGCTGTGGTGAAGCGGTTCGAGGCCTTCGAAGAATAGCATGAAGCCCACTACCCCTAGGAAACAAAGGGCGAGGATCTTGAACGTGGGGTTTCTTTCAATGAAATTACTAATGCTTTTGGCGAAATAGAACATCGCGATCATGGCGATGACCACCGCGAGTATCATCACTTCCAAGTTCGCGCCGAGTCCGATCGCGGTGAGCACACTGTCGAAGGACAACACCGCATCCAACAGCACCACTTGGAGCATCAAGGCACCGAAACCTTTGGCCTTCACGCCGGCCGGAGCTTTCCTGCGCCCCCCCTCCATGCGGAGGTGGATGTCATTCACGGCCTTGTACAGCAGGAAGGCCCCGGCCAGTACCAGGATGAGGTGACGTAACGAAAACTCATGTCCGTATAATACAAGTACCGTGGCTTCCCCGTTATTCACCAGTGCGATAAGGCCGACAAGCAGTCCGCTCCGGACCAGGATGCCAAAGACCATCCACAGCCTGCGTCCCCTTGCGCGATCCTTCTCCGGCATGTGGCCCAGCATGAGACTGACAAAGACCACGTTGTCAATGCCCAGTGCCACCTCCATCAGGACCAGCGTTGCGAAGCTGATCAGTACACTGAACGTAAGCAGCTCATCGAGAGGTGTCATGCCGGAGAGCTTTGTTCAATGGATTCCCAAATTGCCCTGGAGACCTCATGAGGGCGCGTCAACACCATGATATGTTCGCCTCCGTGTATCACATGGTCCACCGGGAACCGCAAGGGTGTCACATGGTCATTGTCCCCATGTATGCGGACCAAGGGTCCTTTCCACTTCGTGCCTTCCCAGCGAAGAACAGCATTCAAGCCACGGCGGATCTTCCCCGCGGTTTGCTCCGCCGCCATGTCCCACAGCAATCGATCAATGTCCTTGGGCCGGGGCCCGAGAAGTCGCTTCAAGGGCCAAGTGATACGCAAGGTGATCGATCCCACCAAGCCATACAGGTGGAGCAGTTTGGCCGCATGCACATGCCATGGCCACTCCTGCGGCCCGGTCCATGAAGAGATCAGGAGGACCTTTTCGGGTGCCGTTAGTAGCGCTAATTCCTCCGCCACCATACCCCCCATGCTCACTCCTGCCAAAATGTGCGGCTTGGTCACATCCACTCCGGAGCGCATGGTGGCGGCGAGTTCCTTCAAGGTGCAGCCCTTGGGGAAAGATGGCCACTCCAGCATCACTACTTCCAGCTCTGCAAGGTCCAGGCGCGAGAAAAGGCGAGCATCGCAGCCAATGCCAGGGAGCAGGTAAAGGGTCATGCCGACAAAGTTGGTTGTTAAAGCGCAGAACGTCCGCACATGAGATCATCCATCACCGTTGATCGGGCGGCGTCTCTTTGGATCCTCTCCTTGTCCAGTGCCAAGGTCGTTCCTAATTCAACACTTGAACGAAATTATATGGGGACCCTTACCTTGGATGCCAAGTAACACCGATTCGTAATCTGATCAATATCCCATGGCTGATCAAGGACAGAATACCAAACCGATCGTGGCGATGAACAACCCGATCGGGGTGAATGTGGAAAAGGGAAAGGAATACCGGTGGTGTACATGCGGGCGATCAGTCAGCCAACCTTACTGCGACGATTCATGTGAACACACTCCCTTTGAGCCACTGCAGTTCACGGCCAAGGAAACGGGGGAGATCTGGCTTTGTCGCTGCAAGCAAACACATGACGCACCCTATTGCGACGGTCATCATGCGCAGGTGCCCGTGGAGCAAGTGGGCAAGGAATTCGCTTTGGACAGCTACGAGTACAAGTACGCCACGCGGAACTTGTCGGACGCGGACAAGAAAGCCACCGCTGATCAGAAGAAGAAGGGATCCGCAACCGCAACGGATAGCGAGAAGGACGATGATAAGTTCACTCGCACGGAGCACTTGCCCGAGGCGGTACCCACGCCGGAAGAGCCTACAGTGGCCTACATCCACCATCTGGCAAAGGTGGGTTTGAAGGGTATGGGCGAATACGGCGAGATGGTGGCCATGGGCGTACCGCGCAAAGACCTGCCCGACTGGAATAACATCCAGATCATGACCGCCCAGATCGCGAAGCAGCCGCTGATGGAAGATGTTCCCGTGCGCACCGGTCTGGTGATCGGGCCGCAGGCAAAGAAGCCGTTGGTACTGGACATCCCACTGTTCGTGAGTGATATGAGCTTTGGCTCACTTTCGGAGGAGGCCAAGCTCGCCCTGGCCATGGGCGCTCAACGGGCAGGTACGGCCATCGCTTCGGGAGAAGGTGGCATGTTGCCCGAATCGCAGGCAGCGAACCAGCGCTATATGCTGGAATATGCTTCGGCCAAATTCGGATACAGCGACGACCTGTTGCCCAAGATCCAAGCCTTCCACTTCAAATGCGGCCAATCCGCCAAGACCGGTACCGGAGGGCATCTGCCGGGCTTGAAGAACGTGGGGCGCATCTCCGAGATCCGCAAGCTGAAGCCCGGCACCAACGCAGATTCACCGCCCACCTTCAAGGACCTGCACACGCCGAAGGATTTCGCCACGATGGCCGACCACGTGCGAGCGATCACCGGCGGGATCCCCGTGGGCTTCAAAATGAGCGCGCAGCACATCGAGAAGGACATGGACTTCGCCATTGAAGCAGGTGCGGACTACATCATCCTGGACGGGCGAGGCGGCGGCACCGGGGATGCGCCCGCCATGTTCCGCGACCACATCTCCGTTCCCACCATACCGGCTTTGGCACGGGCACGCCACCACTTGGACAAGCAAGGGCTGAGCGGCAAGATCACCCTGATCATCACCGGCGGCCTGCGCACCCACATGGATTTCGTCAAGGCTATGGCCTTGGGCGCCGACGGCATCGCGGTGGCCAATTCGGCCATGCAGGCCATCGGGTGCATCTCCGCCCGGATCTGCAATACCAACCGCTGCCCCACAGGCATCACCACGCAAGATCCCGAGCTGCGCAAGCGCTTGAACGTGACCCAGGGCGCCACACGCCTGTTCAACTTCTTCGAGGTGAGCGTACACCTGATGCAGGTGATGGCCAGGGCCTGCGGACACGACCAGCTCAACCAGTTCAACAAGGAAGATATCTCCAGCTGGCACAAGGAGCTGGCCGAGTTGGCCGGCATCCAGTGGTCGGGATTCGATCCGAACCGGTGATCGGGATCCATTCCAAAATGACGAGGCGGTCCACTGGGCCATTCACGAATAGCGCACCAGCTCGGCCACCTGCTTCAGAAAAGATCGGTCAACAATACGAACCGATCAAGCCCGCAGGAGCATCTCACTCCTGTTGCGCATGAACAACAATGCGCCCTCCATCAAGTCGTGCATCACCACATCTTCTTCCACGAAGGACACCTTCTTGCGCAACCCCTCATGAATGGCTTCAATGGCCTTGGAAGACTTCAATGGCCTGCGGAACTCCAATGCCTGTGCGGCGGTTAAAAGCTCGATGGCGAGGATACGTTCCACATCCTCCGCCACCTGCCATGTCTTAATGGCTGCAGCAGCGCCCATACTTACATGATCCTCTTGCCCGTTACTGCTGTCGATGGTGTCCACGCTGTTGGGCATGCAGCGTTGCTTGTTGGCGCTGACCAAGGAGGCCGATGCGTACTGCGGGATCATGAAGCCACTGTTGAGGCCGGGGTGCGCGACCAGGAACGCTGGCAATCCGCGCTGTCCGCTGAGCAGTTTGTATGTGCGGCGTTCGCTGATGCTGCCGAACTCGGCGAGTGCAATGGCCAGGAAGTCCAATGCAAGAGCAAGCGGTTGTCCATGAAAATTACCCGCGCTTATGATCAGGTCCTCATCGTCGAAGACCGTGGGATTGTCCGTCACGGATTCCAGCTCGCGTTCCACCACGCGCTCCACGTATGCGATCGCATCACGGGAGGCTCCATGCACTTGCGGAATACAACGGAAGGAATACGGATCCTGCACATGCTTCTTCGCACGCTTGGCGATCGCACTCCCCTTGAGCAACTCGCGCATATGGCCCGCCACCACGGCCTGCCCAGGATGTGGTCGCACCGCATGGACCGAAGCGTGGAACGGCTCGATGCGGCCATCGAACGCGTCAAGTGAAAGTGCAGCGATGACATCCGCGAAGTGTGCGATCCGGTTCGCTTTCAGCGTGAGCAGCGCCGCGAATGCACACATGAACTGCGTGCCGTTCAGCAGCGCCAACCCTTCCTTGGGTCCCAGTTCGATGGGATCCCATCCGAGCTGCTTCAGCGCCTTGGCGGTTTTCATGCGCTTGCCCTTCAGCATCACTTCACCTAAGCCGATCAGCGGTAACGCCAGATGTGCGAGCGGCGCAAGGTCTCCGGAAGCGCCGAGTGAGCCACGCTCGTAGACCACTGGGAGCATGTCCGCGTTGAACATCTCCACATACCGTTGCACCGTCGCCAACGCCACTGCGCTATGTCCGAAGGCCATGTTCTGCACCTTCAATACCAGCATCGTCCGAACGATCTCCTCGGGAACGGGTTCACCGGTTCCGCATGCGTGGCTCATCACCAGGTTCTTCTGCAGTTGCGCGAGCTTGTCCTTCGGAATGCTCGTGTCGGCCAAGGCACCGAAGCCGGTGTTCACACCGTAGATCGGTGCGTCGCTCTTCTTCAGTCTATCCCGCAGGTAGCTGTGGCTGCGCTTCACGGCAGCGACGGCATCCTTGCTGAGCGCGATGGGACCTCCGGAGGAAAGAATGTGATCGAGTTCGGCCAGTTCGAGGCCGATGGTACCTATTTGATGGGGCTTCATTGGGATCGTATTGTCGATACAATGGATCGACGGTCCAGGTGCTTATGAGATTATACTTAGCAAGTCTTCCTCCTTCACGGCCTTCTGCTCGCCGCTCTTCATCTCCTTCACGGTCACGATGCCTTGCTTCAGCTCGTTTTCACCAATGATGGCCACGAACGAGATGCCTTTATCATCGGCATACTTGAATTGCTTGGCCATCTTCACCGGATCGGGATAGAGTTCCGCTGCGATGCCCGCTTCGCGCACCGTTCGTAACAGCTTCAGGCAATGGATGGCTTCCTTCTCACCGAAATTGGCGAAGAGCACGCGCGTGCTTCCACCGAGTTCCGCCGGGAATTTGTTCGTCTCCAGCAACACGTCGTAGATGCGGTCCGCGCCGAAACTGATGCCCACGCCGCTCATGTCCTTGAGGCCGAAGATGCCGGTAAGGTCGTCGTAGCGGCCGCCGCCGCAGATGCTTCCGGGCATGTTGCCTTCCTGCGACTTCACCTCGAAGATCGCGCCGGTGTAATAGTCAAGACCGCGGGCAAGTGTGGGATCGAATTCCAACGTGGCACCGTTCCGCGTTCCCACCGCATTGAAAATGGTGGACAGGTTCCTCAAGCCTTCCTGCGCGATGGTTGAGGAAGCCAGCCATTGCTCCAGCTTCGGCCGTTGTTCCATCCACGTTCCTTCCAACTCGAAGAGCGGTGCGATCTCGGATATGGCAGCATCGGTGATGCCCTTGGTCCGCATCTCCTCCTCCACCTTCTCCCGGCCGATCTTGTCCAGCTTATCGATGGCGGTCACCATGTCCACCACCCTTTCCGGCTGGCCGCTGATCTCCGCGATGCCACTGAGCACCTTGCGATCGTTCACTTTGATGACCACCTGCAGATCGAGTGCGGCGAACACATCTCCGATCAATTCCACCAACTCCACTTCGTTCAACAAGCTCTTGCTTCCGATCACGTCCGCATCGCACTGGTAGAACTCGCGGTAGCGACCCTTCTGCGGCCGATCGGCGCGCCACACGGGCTGGATCTGGTAACGCTTGAACGGGAAGGTGATCTCGTTGCGGTGCTGTACCACGTAGCGCGCGAAGGGCACGGTAAGGTCGTAGCGCAAGGCCTTTTCGGAAAGTTCACCGGCCAATCTTCCCGGATGCACCTCCTCTCCTTTCGTCAGCATCTCCCTCACCTCACCAGATACCGACCTCCATGCATCCCCGCTGTTAAGCACCTTGAAGATCAGCCGATCACCCTCCTCGCCATACTTGCCGGTGAGGGTACTGAGGTTCTCCATCGCCGGGGTTTCCAGCGGGAGGAAGCCGTACTTCTGAAAAACCGCCTCAATGGTGCGGAATATGTACTTGCGGCGCAGCATCTCCGCAGGGGAGAAATCGCGCGTGCCCTTGGGAATGGAAGGCATGTTGGCCATGGCGGCGAAGGTAAGCGGGGCGGGAAGAGGTTGGAATGGACTGCTGGGAAGAGCATGCATATGGCACTCAGAGGCGCGGAGAGGACAAATCCTCAATTATTCCATCGCGATCTTTCCGGAAGGCCGTACTGCAGGACAGGAGGCGAGAATGGGTTGGGCCTTCCTCCCTTATGGTTGTCCTTACGCTCCTGCTACGCTCTGAACCGACCACGCAAGCGCAGGAAACGCGACTCAAAAAAACGATGGGAAGCCCAGGACACGATGATGGTGAACAGGAAAATGAACGGATATGGAAGGAGATCGGTAGGCAGGTTCAACCGTAGGAAGAGATGCATGACAAGCATGGTAACGGCGATGTGGTAGATGTAGATCCCATAGGATATCCGACCCAAATAACGAAGCAACGGATACTCAAGTAATTGCGACAATCGCGGATTGACGGCCAGGTTGAGCACAAGCACCCCGTACAGGATCGAATAGGCACGATACCCCACCAGACCCTTGGGATCCACGGCCATGGTAACGATGACAATAAGGAGCACTACAAGGAAGAGGCGCAAGTCCACAAGCACATTGAGCGCTTTATGACCTCGGAAGAACAAAAGAGCCATGAGCGCACCCACTGCCATACAATCGATGTTGAAGTTCGCCCAATACTTGAGCAAATACCATTGCATTGTCCCGGATCCTTCTGAACCCGGGGCAAGGCTTCGATACACCGCTGCATAGCCAATGAAAACGGCGATCATGAGCGCGAGCCTGTAGCGCTTGAACAGACGAAGGAGAATCGGCCAGATCAAATAAAAATGCTCTTCGGTTCCGATCGACCATAGATGCATCGCATCCGGCACGGGCCCCACCATGGCCGTGACCCAAGTAGGAATGAACAGAATGAACAACCCGAGCTTTTGCGGCCAATCCGTGATCACCACGCGAGCATCGGTATTCGGCAGATGTAGCACCGGTATCAATGGCAACACGAACAGCGAGAGCAGGACCATCAAGAAGTACAAAGGCCAGATTCGCAGGATGCGGCGCATTTGGAAATTGCGCACCTTGAACCGGCCATGTGCCTCCTCCTCTTGCAACAAGAGGTAGGTGATCAGGAAACCACTGATGGCGAAGAACAACAGTACTCCCAGATGGCCGATCTGGTCCCACTGCTCCAGACTACTCGTGTGCGGCAGGTCCAACAAGGCCTTGATGTTCTCCGTGTGATGAACGACCACCAAGCTTGCGGCGAGAAAGCGAAGGCCGTCCAGATTAGGAAAATAAACCTTTGCCGCAGACATGGGCGTGCAATCTAAACGGGTTATTGAGCGCAGCGCAATACGAGGTCTGGAACGCTGGTTGAATAGATCACGCCGGAGGAACGTGCATGTTTCATCCCGTTCGTTCCCATGAAGCACCACGGTGATGCAACATCACTGTGGCAATGGCGGTCAACCCGACTTCCAACCAGGTCCACCCGTTCAAGAATGGAAGGCGGTTCACTTCAGCATTGCCCGCACCATGGGCACCACTTTGGTGGCGTACAGCTCAATGCTGCGTAACATCATCTCATGCGGCAAAGTTCCAGCACTGTACTTCATATCGAACCGTGACAGTCCGAGCGCTTTCACGGTGTTGGCGATCTTGAGTGCCACGGTCTCCGGTGCACCGGCGCACAAGGCACCCGATGGAGCCGCCAATTGCTCAAAGCTGGCCCGCGACAGCGGCGGCCATCCGCGCTCCCGGCCGATCTTGGCATACATGGCCGCAAAATGCGGGAAGAGTTCCTCGCGGGCCTGATCGTCCGTATCGGCCACATAGCCAGGCGAATGCACACCGATGGGAAGGGGCTTCATTTCACGCTTCGCCAACGTCCTCTTGTATAATTCCACCAAGGGTCGGAAGCTCAATGGATCACCGCCAATGATGGCAAGCATGAGCGGCAAGCCATGGTCTGCGGCTCGCACGACCGAGGCCGGTGTGCCCCCGACGGCTACCCATGTTCGTAGGGAACCCATCGCCGTGGGTGGATACACCTGCTGATCCTTCAACGCTGAACGCGTTGCACCTTGCCAGGTCACCGGTTTCTCCTTGAGCAGTTCGGTGAACAGTTTGAGGCGTTCCTCGAACAGCAGCTCGTATTGGTCCAGATTGAAGCCGAATAACGGGAAGGATTCCGTGAATGACCCCCGCCCGATGATCACTTCCGCGCGTCCATTGGATATGGCATCCAAAGTGGAGAAGCGCTGGAACACACGCACCGGGTCATCCGAACTGAGCACGGTAACGGCGGAACCCAAGCGGATATGCTCGGTCCGCCCTGCAATGGCGGCCAACAGAACATCGGGTGCGGAAACCGCAAAATCAGCACGATGATGTTCGCCGACGCCGAAGAAATCGATGCCAAGTCGATCGGCAAGTTCGGCCTCGGTGACGATATTCCGAAGGACCTGGTGTTGCGGAAGCAGGTTACCGGAATCATCCACGGTGACATCACCGAAGGTATCTAAACCGAATTCCAGGTCTTGGGGCATACGCGTATTTCTTGAAGTGCGAAGTTAGAATGCACACCATGATGGCCGGGCGGATCGGCCATGGCCCCTATCACGCCTTGGACCACATCACACATCCCATGCTGAACAACTCAATGTGAAGTCACATGACAACTCCTTCTGCGCGCTGTTCTTTTGCGTACCATGAGCCCCACCCTCCTGCTTGCCATCGTCTTCGGCTACTTCCTGGTGCTTCTGATCATTGCTTGGTGGACCTCGCGTGGAGCAGGCGAGCATTCGTTCTACAGCGGCGACCGAAAGAGTTTGTGGTACGTGGTAGCCTTCGGCATGATCGGCACCTCGCTCAGCGGGGTCACCTTCATTAGTGTTCCTGGGTATGTGGATGCCAAGGCATGGACCTATTTCCAATTGGTCTTCGGCTTCGCGATCGGCTATTGGGTGGTGGCGGGCGTGCTGCTTCCACTGTACTACCGGTTGCAGCTAACCAGCATCTATGGCTATTTGCGGGAGCGCTTCGGGCTGCACAGCTATCGTACCGGAGCCTCCTTCTTCATCCTCAGCCGCTTGGCTGGAGCCACCATCCGGATCTTCGTGGTGCTCAACGTGATCCAGCTGTTCGTGCTCGACGCCATGGGTGTTCCCTTTGAAGTGACGGCCGCTTTGGTGATGCTGCTGATCGTGCTGTACACGTTGAAAGGCGGGGTGAAGACCATCGTTTGGACGGATACTTTGCAGACCTTGTTCATGCTCGGTGCGTTGATCGGAACGATCGTCTACATCATCCGTAGCCCGGGCATGGAGGATTGGCTACCGGCGCTGAAAGCCAGCGGCAGCATGCAGGTCCTTGATCTGGACTGGCGAAGCGATAGCTTCTTCCTGAAGCAGGTATTGGCGGGCATCTTCATCACCATAGCAATGACCGGTCTGGACCAGGAGATGATGCAGAAGAACCTGAGCGTTTCCACCGTGGAAGGGTCCAAGAAGAACATGCGCGTATTCAGTGTGATCCTACTTGGCGCCAACCTGCTTTTCCTGTTATTGGGTTCGTTGCTGTACCTCTACCTCCATCGCCAAGGCATCGCCGTACCTGACCATTCGGATGATGTGTTCCCCACCCTCGCCTTGCAGCACTTTCCACCTTGGTTGGGTCTCCTGTTCATCATCGGTCTTATCAGCGCACTCTTTCCCAGCGCTGATGGTGCACTTACCGCGCTCACCGCCAGTACCTGCATCGACATTATCGGCATCCGTGACCGCGGATGGGACGATGCCCAGCAAAAGCGTGTTCGCCAGCGAGTGCATATGGGAATGGCCGGCCTTTTCCTGCTGTTCATTCTTTATTTCCACTGGCTGGCCACCCCCACGGTGATCAAGACCCTGTTCGACATCGCCGGTTTCACCTATGGACCCCTGCTCGGCCTCTTCGCATTCGGCATCTTCTTCAAGGCCACTCCAAAAGAACGTTGGGTGCCTTGGATCTGCATCGCCGCACCGATCGTCACCTACTTCATCCGGATGTATTCCCAAGAACTCTTTTTCGGTTACAAAATGGGCTTCGAGGTACTGTTGGTGGTGGCCGGGTTGACCATGCTGGGCTTATGGGGAGTGAGTTCGCGGAGAGTGACGGAGCCGGTTCGGTGACCGCTCGATGGTGAAAAGTGGTTGGTGACTTGTGACAGGTGTCGAAGCATCGTTCCGCATTCTTCACTTTTCAACCTTCGCGCTCCTGATCCGTCGGACAACGAAAGCGATCACGGCAGCGTCATCCTTCCGCTTGAGCAAGCTTATACTTGTTGTGCCTACCATGTTCGGAAAGAGATCCGTATTGCTCCTATTGGGTTTGGCCATGGCCGTCTTCTTGGCCTGCCGAAAGGATGCCGAGGTGCCGGAACCGCCTGCCACGCCTACACCTGCCCCAAGTTCCCCGGTGGTGTTCGACCTGGATTCCGTGCCGTATGCCACGCTGTCGCATTACAACTTCTTCCAAGGTCCCATGGCGAACATGCTGCCGGTGCAAGGCGTGCTGCCCTATGAGCCGATCACGCCCCTCTTCAGCGATTATGCACACAAGTACCGCTTTGTGTGGATGCCGTCCGGTGGCAAGGCGAATTTCGTCTCCGATGGAGAGGTCCTGGATTTTCCCGAGGGTGCAGTGCTGATCAAGAATTTCTACTACGACAATGTGCAGCCCAGTAACAGCCGCCGCTTTTTGGAGACCCGGCTGATGATCAAGAAGAACGGAGCATGGATCTTCGCTGACTACATGTGGAATGCAGACCAGACCGAGGCCGTGCTGGACATGACCGGTGCCAATGTCGCGCTCACTTGGGCCGATAACAACGGCACCTTGCATGATGAGGTATACCGCATCCCTTCCGAGGTGGAATGCTTCACTTGCCACAAGCACTACGACACGGCCATTCCCATCGGCCCGAAGCCGCAGAACCTGAACTCCACGCTGGATTTCACGGATGGCCCGATGAACCAACTGGAGAAGTGGGCCTCCGTGGGCTACTTGGAAAGTGGCTATCCTTCCAATATCGAAACGGTGGCCAAGTGGGACGATCCGGATGAGACCATGGACCGCCGCGTCCGTGCCTATCTGGACATGAACTGCGCACACTGCCATTCCGACGGTGCCCATTGTGATTACCGCCCCCTACGCTTTGATTGGACCGAGACCACGGATCCGGTGAACATGGGGCTGTGCGTAGTCCCGGAGGACCCCATCGACCCCTCGCAATTGTACATTGTTTTTGCCGGTAACGCCGCCCGCTCCATGCTGTACTATCGGATCCATTCCAACGACGAGGCTGAACGGATGCCCTTACTGGGCCGTACGGTCCGCGATGAAGATGCCGTGCAATTGATCGGCGATTGGATCAACGCCATGCCACCCAGCTGCCCATAACACTAACTTCACCACCTAACCTGCTTGCGATGAAACGAACTATACTTCTGCTAACGATCGGTCTTGCCGCCTGGCAGCTCCAAGCACAGAACACCTGTGCAACTGCCATACCCGTTGGCTTGAATTCGTATTACGTATCACAGATCGATGGCACGGAAGCTCCTAGTCCCGTCTGCGCCGGTGGCAGCACCGTGGCCACTATGGGTGAATGGTACAGCTATACTTCCCCGATCGATACGGCCATCACTGTTACCACGGACCTGCCGCAGAACAACGGAGGCGACACCCGCATCCATATCTATACCGGTAGCTGTGGCAACCTTGTCTGTTATGCAGGAAGTGATGACATCGGCGGAGGGAACTACCTCTCCAGTGCCACCTTCAATGTGATCGCCGGAACAACGTACATCATCGCCTTCGACAACCGCTGGAACGCAAATGGATTCACCTTCAAGGTGATGAAGGCAACACCCGCGCCGCCGGTTTTTGGCTTTATACCTCAATTCGTGCCGGTCACGGGCAGCGCCTACTGCATTGTGGACATGAACGGTGATGGCTTGGACGATGCTGTGTCGGTGAACGCCACCACGATCAATATCAACTACCAGAACGCAACAGGTGGATTCACGAATACCGTGCATACCACGACCCAAGCGGACTACACGCCGTCATGGAGCCTCTGCGCCGGAGACCTTGATGGCAATGGCTACAATGACCTGGTATATGCCGGTAGCGGGCTCACCTTCATGCTCGCCAATGATGATGGTTCCGGTTATACCGAACTCTCACACCCCGAATACATCTTCTGCCAACGATCCAATCTGGTGGACATCAACAATGATGGGTTGCTGGACGCCTTCAGCTGCCATGACGTGGCACCCAACGTGTACTACATCAACAATGGCGACGGCACCTTCACGTGGAATCAAGGCGGCCTGGGCGATCAGCCGGATGGCGGCAACTATGGCTCCATCTGGATCGACTACAACAACGATGGCGATCTGGACATGTTCATTGCCAAGTGCCGCGGTGCCACTTCTCCTGCCGCCATCGATGAACTGTGGCGTAACAATGGCGACGGTACGTTCACCAATGTGGCCCAGCAAATGAACCTGGCCGACTTTCAGCAGAGCTGGTCATCGGCATGGGCTGATTTTGATAACGATGGCGACATGGATGTAATGATCGGTGCCAGCTCCTTCAGTGGCGGAGGGCACAAACTGATGCGCAACGACGGTACGACCTTCACCAATGTGACCGTTGGATCAGGCTTTGATATCTATAACGGCACCAGCATCGAATTCATCGCCCGCGATTTTGATAATGATGGTTATGTGGACGTACTCGGCGGTGGTTACCTGATGATGAACAATGGGGACATGACCTTCACCATGACCCAAGTGCCGTTCAACAACGGACCTACCGGTGACCTCAACAATGATGGATTCGTGGACGTGCAGAACGGCAACACGGTCTACTTCAACGTGGGCAACGACAACAACTGGATCAAGGTGCTCACTGTAGGAACAGCGAGCAATGTCAATGGCATCGGAGCCCGCATCGAGATCACCAGCCCCATGGGCACGCAGATCCGCGATGTAGTGAGCGGTGATGGTTTCCGCTACATGAGCTCGCTCACTGCAACATTCGGCATCGGTACGGATGAAGGCATCTCAAACGTCACAGTGCGCTGGCCTTCCGGTCAGGTAAGCTCCATCGACAACCCGTCGATCAACGCCACGTTGACAGTGGTTGAAGGGGATGTGACCACGGCGGTGAGCAGCCTGGCTGCTGCAGATCTCAGCCTGTTCCCTTCCCCTGCGCGCACAACGCTTAACGTGCGTACCAGCGGGAATTTGGCGGGAAGCTTGGTCACCATTACCGATCTCACCGGCAAGGAAGTGGCACGGCACTACATGATGCAGAGCACCATCGACGTGTCCCACCTCGCCAGCGGCCTGTACATGCTGAAAGTGGAAGGTCCTTCGGGCACGCTCTCCTCGAAGTTCATCAAGGACTGATCATTGCATCCTTTCTTTTCCAAAGGCCGTCCCGTATTGGGGCGGTCTTTTGTTTTTGGGTGCTCACTCCCGGCTATCTTGCGGCATGAGCCGAGGATTCGTACGGGAGGATGATCAGGAGGAGCCTGTATTCATTCCACAGCGCGCGCCGATACCGCCTGGAGTGGATAACCTGATGACCCCGCGTGGGCTGAAACTGCTACATGAAGAACGCACGGAACTGGAGAATGCACGTGCCTCGGTGGACAGTCCCGAAGGACCTGAGCGCAGGCGGGAACTGGCCGAGATCAACGGGCGGATCGCGCTGCTGGAGGAACGCATCGCCAGTGCACGATTGGTGGAGCCGTTGGACCGGCCCGATGACGAGGTCCGCTTCGGAGCCACGGTCACCTTCCACATTACTGCCGGACCGCAAAAAGGCGCGAAGCGCACCTTTACATTGGTGGGTGTGGACGAAGCCAAAATTGCCGAGGGCCGGATCGCCTTCACGGCCCCCATCGCTCAAGCACTTTTAGGTAAGGCGACAGGCGAAAAGATCGAGTTCCGCATGGGTGACCAAGTGCAGACGATCGTGATCCAACGCATCCGGTAGATCATTTCCGGCCATTCGTCGAACAGGTACGTGAAGCTGCTTGTTGCGTTCATACATTCAAGCCCTTTACTCCCTATCCCACCCAACATGACACCCCATTTTACACGATTCCGGAAATCATTATTCGTGGTAGCAGTGCTTCTGTTCGCCTTCTCTGCGGAACAGGCACAAGCCCAAGTTCAATGCGATGCCTACGCCGGGAAGATCACCACGGACATGGGCCCCATCTGCCTGCATAACGGCGAAGCATTGTTGACAGGATACCCGGACAACAATGCCATAGTACCTGCAGGCTTCACCACCACATATATCCTTACCCGCACCAATGGCCTCATCATTGAACAAATGGGGCCTTCACCGAATTTCAGTGTGAATACGGTGGATACATGGCGCCTCCATGCCTTGGTCTTCGACCCGAACACCTTGGATCTTTCCACAGTACAATTCGGGAGCACCAGTGCATACGATGTGGAAGCCCTGCTGATCCAAGGGGGCGGTGATATCTGCGCCAGTCTGGACATCTATGGGGCGGACATCAAGACAGCGGAATGTGAAACGCCCTGCTTGGCATTCGCCTCAGGCATGATGATCGACAGCACCACCATTTGCTTAAAGAACGGGCAGGCCACCCTAACGGCCCTGCATTCAGGAACCAGCAACGTACCTGTCGGCTTCCAGGAACTCTACCTCCTCACCCGCACCAACGGGCGGATCATCGAGCAGATCTCCGCAAACCCAACATTCACAGTGAGCACCGTGGACGTGTGGCGGATCCACAATTTGGTTTACGATCCCAATACGCTTGATCTCGGCATGGTGCAATTCGGTATTACCAGCGCATCCGATATTCAAAACCTGTTGCTTCAGGGTGGAGGCTCCATCTGCGCCAGTCTCGATATGAACGGTGCTTTTGTGAAGACCGGTGACTGCAAGCCGCCCTGCGATGCATTTGCGTCGAACATGGTGATGGATTCCACCACCATTTGTTTGACAGGTGGTGAGGCCACGCTAACGGCCATTGAGTCCGGTTCGAGCACCGTCCCGGCTGGATACGAGCAGCTATTTGTCCTCACGCGCACCAACGGCCTGATCATCGAGCAAGTATCCCCGAACCCGACGTTCACGGTGAATACCGTTGATGTTTGGCGGATCCACAACCTGGTTTACGACCCTAGCACCCTTGATCTCGGCATGGTACAATTCGGCGTTACCAGCGCCTATGATGTGCAGGGCCTCTTGCTACAGGGCGGCGGCTCCATTTGCGCCAGCCTCGATATGAATGGCGCATTCGTGAAGACCGGTGAGTGCACCCCCACGTGCTTCGCGGAAGCCGGCGTGGTGAGCGCGGACCAACCGGACCTCTGTCTGATGAAGGGCATGGCTACGCTCAACGCCACACCCGATGGCAATGCCACTGTTCCCACTGGATATAGCCTCACCTATTTCCTCACCGATGGAAGCGATATCCCTGTGATCCTCGCTTACGCCGATAGCCCTGAATTCACCGTGAATGGCGTAGGCCTTTATGGTGTCCATCCCTTTGTATATGACCCGACCACCTTCGATCTGGCATCGATGATCACTGCTGGGACCACCCTTTCGGATGTGAACGCGCTACTGCTCCAAGGCGGCGGAGGCATTTGCGCCAGTTTGGACCTGGAGGGTGCGGATTTCCAAGTGGTGGATTGCTCCCCATCCTGCTTGGCGGACGCCGGTTCCATGGGCGCGGAAAATGAAATTCCGTGCTTGGCAGAAGGGAGTACAGTGATCAGTGCCTATTCCAATGGAGACACACTGGTGCCCCCCGGCTTCGTGATGAGTTATTTCCTCACCCATGGTGCTGAGCTTGTGCTCTTGGACCTGAATTCGACACCTGTCTTTACCGTGACCGATACCGGTCTCTACCACATCCATGCGTTCGTGTATGACCCGGCCACATGGAACACCACCATGATAACCTTCGGTACTACCACTGCATTTGACCTGAACACCATGTTGACCCAGGGTGGCGGCAGCATCTGTGCGAACTTGGATTTTCTGGGCGCGACAATTACGGTCACCATGTGCCCGTCCTGCACGGCCGGTTCGGACGCAACGATCAGCGTATGCTCCAGCAATGCGGCGTTCCCATTGTATACGCTGCTCGGTGGAGATCCCTGCCCGAATGGTACCTGGACCGCACCCAATGGGATCCCGTTCAGCGGGATCTTCGTTCCGGGCCTCGATCCTGCCGGGATATACCTCTACACGGTCTACGAACAGTTCGGCGCAAACCAGACCGCCACAGTGACCGTGAACGTGGAGGCAGCCCCCAACGCCGGTTCTTCCGCTATTCTCTCCCTATGCTCCACGGGTGGAACCGTCTCCCTTCTCGATGCCTTGGACGGAACACCGGATCTCGACGGAGTTTGGACAGGACCTGAGCCTGGCGTCAACGGGCAGTTCGACCCGGCCACAATGACGGCTGGAACTTACACTTACACGGTCAGCGGAAGCGGGCCATGTCCCGATGCGACTGCAAGCGTCACAGTACTGATCTACTCAGCGCCGAATGCAGGAATCGACGGGATCGTCAACGTCTGTCTCACGGACCCGCCCATTCTACTTTTCCCGGAACTGAACGGCGAGCCGGATGCCGGGGGCACATGGACCGGTCCGAGTCCTATCAATAATGGTGTGTTCGATCCGGGATCCATGATGGCCGGAACCTATACCTACACGGTCGCTGGGCTTTCACCGTGTGTTTCGGAGACGGCGAGCTTGATCGTGAACGTGCTCGAATGTCCGGCACCATGTGACGCGGGTACCGATGGCATCGTCAGTGTTTGTTATAACGATCCAGCCTTCCCACTGATCGACCACCTCGGGGGCGATCCATGTCCGGACGGCACATGGACCACACCTGCCAACCCCGATGTCAACGGCATCTTCACCCCCTCCAGTGATGCGGCAGGTATTTATACCTACACCGTGGTCACCTCCGATGGCACTGTTTCCACAGCTACGGTCACAGTGAACGTGTACGAATGCCCGAATGAGGACCTTACCGTGCTACCAACGGGCAAGAATGATCTCGACAATGAGAATACCACCACCGGAGTGTCGACCCCTGACCTCGGAAACTTCCTCACCATTTGGCCTAATCCTGCCAGCGATCGGATCAACATCACCGTTCCGTTCTTCTCCACGGAAGGCACCCAAGTGGAATTGATCGATGCCACGGGCCGCACCGTGCAAGCTTCGCCCATCGCCTCCACCGTGGACCAGTTCACCTTGGACATCAGTATGCTTCCACCTGGCGTATGGACCTTGCGCATCGCAAATGCGGATTGGATCCATGTGGGTCGCTTCGTTCGCAGTACACGTTGATCGGGCACCCATATTGGTTTAGGCCGTCCACGTTCTGGATCCCATACTACTTTTCGCGTCCGGATGCGGCCTGATGCGAGATAGGAACACGCGCCCGTAACAGTTCGATGAACAAGGTCGCACAGGTCACGCTGCTCTTTTGGTTGATGAAGATCTTGGCCACCACTTTGGGCGAGACCTTGGGTGACCAGCTCTCCATGACCATGGGCTTGGGATATGCGACCGGCATTGGGATCACGTTGGCGGCATTCCTGCTCGTACTCGGCATCCAATTGTGGCGCTCATCATTCTTCGCCCCCTTATACTGGTTGGTGATCGTAGGCACCACTACGCTGGGCACGGAGATCTCCGACTTCATGGACCGCAGCTTGGGCATGGGCTACATAGCGGGATCAGCGGTGTTGTTGGCCGTGCTCCTTTCCATCTTGGCGCTATGGCGCTTCCGGATCGGGAACCTGCGCGTGTATCCGATCACTAAACGGCGCGAAGAACTCTTCTACTGGATGGCGATACTGGCATCCAACAGCCTTGGCACCGCCTTCGGCGACATGCTCTCCGACGACCTTGGTTTCAGCTACGTACAGGGCGCATTGATCACCGCTTCGGTCATTGCGCTAATGGTGGTCTTGCACCGGTATACCCGCTTGGATGGTGTGCTGCTGTTCTGGATCGCATTCATCTTCACCCGGCCCTTCGGTGCCACCTTCGGCGACCTGCTCACCAAGCCGTTGGCATCCGGAGGTCTGAATTTGGGTACTCTACCTGCCACTTTGGTAACGGCATGTTTGCTCGGGGCACTTATCATAGTGGCGCATCGAAGAGCACGCGTGATCCGAATTAATAATTCCGCCACGTAGTCCGTAGGAACAACGTCGACGATCGTAGTGTGTAGTGAGGTCTTGTCCTATTTCGAGGAAGGAGTTCGGTTTGTTTCGCTCTGATCACGTAAGGTGCTTACCTTTGTGCGGGGCAAGTCTTGTACGTCCAGCTCCTGCTGAATCCCCCAGGGCCGGAAGGCAGCAAGGGTAGGCGGTCGTAGCGGAGCGATATGAGGAGCTTGCCCCACTTTTTTTGCCCCTATTGATGTCCACTACCACCAAGGTCGTACTCGTCACCGGAGGCTCCAGCGGCATCGGCAAGGCCATCTGCACTCGCTTGGCTGAACAAGGCCACACCGTGTTCGGCACCACACGCAAGGTGGGTTCCCAACCCCAAAGCTATCGCCTCGTCACCATGGATCTGGTGGATGGTGCTTCAGTAAAGCACGCTGTAGCCGAAGTGATCGCTGCTGTAGGACGGATCGATGTGGTGGTGAACAATGCAGGCCTGGGCATCCAAGGGGCCACGGAAGACCTCTCACCTGAGCAAGCCCTGTCGATCTTCGATGCCAACGTGGTGGGTGCTCATCGCGTGTGCCGCGCTGCTTTGCCGCACATGCGGGCCCTGGGCAGTGGCCTCATCATCAACATTACTAGCCTTGCAGCCAATTTCGGTCTGCCATACCGGGGTTTCTATAGTGCCAGCAAGGCCGCCTTGGAACGCTATACCGAAACCCTGAACATGGAGGTGGAACCCTTTGGGATCCGAGCCGTGTGCCTGCAACCGGGTGAATACAAAACGAACATCAGTGCGAACCGGATCCGCCCTGAAGTGATCAGTGAACCGTACAAGGCGGGCTATGAGCGGGCCATGGAACTGCTCGGCAGTAACCTGCACTACAGCCGCGATCCCGACGAAGTGGCCTTGCTGGTGCAACGCATCATGGGCAAGGCGAAACCAAAGACCGTGTACTACGCCGCGCATGGCATGCAACGGCTTGCCGTTCTGCTGAAGAAGATGCTGCCCGGGAGATTCTTCCAGCGCTTGCTGATGAAGGAGTATCGGTGAGATCAGCACATAGCCTCAGAGGCCTGCCTTCGGTGTGCATGAACCGGTGAGCACGCTACCCTGATAAGCGCAGTTCTACATTTCCTATGCATTCATTCCCAAGAACCCTGGCCGGGATTGGCGTTGGGCATAGGAATGCGCGCAAGCAGGCTGATCTGGCATACACATCCCTTTTCAGGGATAATAACTTCACGATCCAACAACCATTCGCCATGAAACACATTACCCCTATCCTGATCCTTCTGTTGGTTGCCAGTACCGCACAGGGCCAGTGGACCACGGACGTATCGATGAACACCCCGGTACGGACCCTCACCACCGGTGAGGCTACATCGCAACTGATTGCCGACGGTCCGAACGGAAGCACGTATACCTGCTGGTTCGAGAACGTAAGCGGCATGTATCAGCTAAGAATGCAACGAGTGGATGCGGGCGGCAACAACCTATGGCCGGATACCGGATTGGTCGTAAGCGCGCATCCGCAGAACAGCGCGATCTTCCGCTATGACCTGCAGAGCGACCGGGATGGGAATGCGATCGTGGCCTTCCAGGACGAACGCACTGGCAGTTTGGATATCGTTGCGTACAAGATCGCCCCTGACGGAGAGTTCCTATGGGGTGCGGACGGTGTGGAATTACCCACGCCGGGTACTACCGGGCTAGCACCATCCTTGGCTCCGCTGGAGAACGGGAACACGGTGATCGCGTGGAACACGAACGATTCACCGGGGCAAGTGGCCGCTCATCTGGTCGACCCGAACGGCACACTGTTGCTGATCGTACCGATCACGATATCGGCAAGCACCGCTGTAAGTCGACCGAAACCCGTCGGCACATCCGATGGCGGATTCATCCTACAGTATGAGGTGAGCAATGGGGGGTTCGGCCTTCCTCCATCCACCATGTACGCGCAGCGATATGATGCTGGTGGAACAGCGGCTTGGCCCAGCGCCGTGCAGCTCTCCTCCACCCCGGTCGCATTCTTCTATTTCCCGCAACCGGTCAGCGATGGCCACGACGGCCTCTACTTGGCCTATAACTCCAGCAATCCGGACAACCCCTCCTTCACCGACGTGTTCGTGCAACGCCTGCGTGAAAACGGCACGCTCTGGTCCACCGAAGGCACCCGCTTGGACAACAGCAGCATCACACAGAAATTCACGGCTGGCAAGGGCTTGGTGTGGATCAATGATACTGATGGGCTGATGATCCCATTGCAGGTAACGGATGGCGCACAAGGGCAATCGGGCGTAGCGGTGCAACGTGTGGATACAGCGGGAGTACGTCAGCTGGGCGATGCCGCCGTCACGATCATTCCTGTAAGCGCGAACTACACGAGCCCCGTCGACATCTCAGCCACCGAGGATGGTGCTGTGCTCGTCCACAGAACGGGCGGTTTCGGGCAGGAACATTTCGCGGCCACGCGGGTGGATCTTTCCGGAAGCCCTGCATGGGTCCCGGCACAACGGGTCATTTCCACTGCGGACAGCAATAAGGGCGATGGAGCCTTGACCAGCACTAGGGACGGCCAGGCAGTAGTGGTTTGGCAGGATGATCGCACCCCGAACGGCATCTATGCCCAGAACATCGCGGAGCTTTCCACTGCCGTTGGATCCGCTGCGTGGCTCCTTCCCAACATTCGTCTGGAAAGCAATCCGGCCGACAGTCCGGTGCTGATCATGGGTCCGGAGATGCATGAAAGCCGTTTGGCCGTGTTCGATCTACAAGGAAAGCAGGTGTATGCAGCAACCCTACCGGCTTCGAGCAACCGCGTGGAACTTCCGTTACGGGGCCTTCCGACAGGCATATATGCCATTCGCGTAACAGGCCAACAGGCTCCTCGTGTACTCCGCTGGGTGAAGTAGCAAGAAGAAATACAGCTTCCAGTACTGAATCCCGACCACGGCCGACCTCTATCGCTGCAAGGGATCTGGATCCAGTTATTCACACGGAGTTCCGGTACTACCGAGAGACTGTGCACTCCTTACCTTTGCATCATGAAATTCTTCATTGATACAGCAAGCCTCCAGCAGATCAAGGAGGCCCAGGACCTTGGCATCCTCGACGGAGTCACCACCAACCCATCGCTGATGGCCAAGGAAGGCATCTCCGGCACGGACCGGGTGATGAAGCACTATGTGGACATCTGCAACATCGTGGATGGCGATGTAAGCGCTGAAGTGATCTCCACCGACTATGAAGGCATGGTGCGCGAAGGTGATAACCTCGCCGCCCTGCATCCCAACATCACCGTCAAGCTGCCGATGACCCGCAACGGGGTGAAGGCGATCAAGCATTTCTCGGACAAGGGCATCAAGACCAATTGCACGCTGGTGTTCAGTGCGGGCCAAGCATTGCTCGCCGCAAAGGCCGGTGCCACCTATGTTTCGCCTTTCATCGGCCGCCTGGATGATATCAGCACGGATGGCGTGCAGCTGATCGAGCAGATCCGTGTGATCTATGACAACTATGGCTTCGACACGCAGATCCTTGCGGCGAGCATCCGCCATCCCATGCACATTGTGCAGTGCGCCGAGGTGGGCGCTGATGTAGCTACCTGTCCCCTGAGCGCGATCAACGCCCTGTTCGACCATCCCTTGACCACCATCGGTCTGGAGAAGTTCCTGGCCGATCATAAGAAAGCCGCCCAGCAAGAGGCGACCGCGAAGTAGCATGTTGCTTGCGATCCATCCTAAGAATCCGGAACCACGGAAGATCCTCGATGTGGTCGCAAGGCTGAACGCCGGGGCCGTGATCGTCTGCCCCACCGATACGGTATATGCCTTTGCCTGTAGCGCCCACCAACCGCGCGCCATGGAAGCCATCGCCAGATTGAAGGGAACAAAGGCACACAAGACGGACCTTTCGCTGATCTGCAAGGACTTGAGCCAGCTCAGCGAATACGCCAGAGCGATAGACACACCGGGTTTTCGGATGATGAAAAAGGCCCTGCCCGGCCCATACACCTTCATCGTGCCGGCAAGCAGCGAGATCCCACGGCTATTCAAGAACAACAAACGCACCGTAGGCATTCGCGTGCCGGACCATCCTATCCCATTGGCCATTGTGGAGGCACTGGGCCACGCCTTGGTCGTCTCCAGTGTACATGATGCCGACGAAGTGCTGGAGCACACCACCGAGCCCGAACTTATCAATGAGCGTATCGGCAAGCAGGTGGAACTGGTGATCGACGGGGGGCTGGGCGGTATGCAAGGTTCCACGGTGATCGACCTTACCGGAAGGGAGCCGGAGGTGCTTCGCGTTGGCAAAGGACCGGTGGAGGAGCTTTTTTAACAACGTTCTGCCCGTTGGCAAGTTGTGGGTAGCGTCGTCCCGTGTTGTTGATAAACACGAATCAGGTTAACGCCTCAACAAAAGTCTCGATCACCGACCTACCCCTCGCAACTGCTTCCACACTTTCGGCAGCTGCTCAATAAGATCAGAGGGGAGCATGCCATCCATGTTCAGCTGTTCGGCGGCCAGATCACCAGCTCGACCATGTGCATACACGCCCAGCAGTGCCGCGGAAAGTGGATCCAGTCCTTGTGCGCGGAGGCTCGTGATAATGCCGGTGAGCGCATCGCCGCTTCCGCCCTTGGCCATTCCGGGATTTCCCGTGCAATTGAAAAAGAGCTTCCCGTCCGGAGAACAGATCGCGGTATGGGCACCCTTCAGCACCAGCACAATACCATGGCGGCCCGCCAACTCCTGGGCCTGCCTCAATCGTTCATGGTCGTTCATGGCCTTTCCTACCAAGCGCTCCAGTTCCTTGGGATGCGGCGTAAGGATCGTCCCCTTTGGCAGGAATGCAAGCCAGGTCTTGTTCTCACCAAGGATGTTCAAGGCGTCGGCATCGATCACCAGCGGTGCAGGTGCCTCCTGGATCAGCAGCTTCAGCATACGCGCGGTATCCTCGCTCGTACCGATGCCTGGCCCTACACCAATGGCTGCCACTTTGCCCAACTTCGGGAGGGTGGATAGATCTTCGCCTTCATCGCAGGATACCATGGCTTCCGGAATGGTACTGTATACCACGCCATCCTGCCCGGCGGGAACATGCAGGGTAAGCGTACCGCAGCCCGACCTCAAGCAGGCCTTGGCGGCCATCAGTGCCGCGCCCATCTTCCCTTTGCCACCAGCCAGCAACCAGGCATGCCCATGATCGCCCTTATGGGAATTCCGCTTGCGCGGTGGCATCAACGCCGCTATGTCGGCCGCTTCCAACATGATCGCTTCCGGCTCCAAAGTGGCGATGTATTTGCGATCCAGGCCGATCGGCACCACCTCCCATCCGCCCGCGTAGCAGGCATTGTCCGCCATCAGCAAGGACAGTTTGGGCAATTCCAAAGTGAGGGTGCGGTCCGCTTGCATAATGGCATCCGGGTCATTCCCACCATTGTCATCCGCGAACAGACCCGAAGGCATGTCGATCGCGAAGACGGTGTTGGGACGGGCGTTCAGTGCCACGATCCAGCTCTTCAGCCAGCCGGTGATCGGCCGTTGCAACCCGGTGCCGAACAAGGCATCGATCACCACGGTGCCAGTTGGAAATTCCGGTAACTCAGCTCCTTCCTCCAATACCTGCACGGATAGGCCTGCTAGACGGGCACGTTCCAGGTTCACCTCGAAGTCCGGACTGCCCTGGGCCTTGTACTTGGGAACAAGTACAAGTACGGGTTGCGCGCCCATGTGGATGATGCGTGCAATGGCCAAGCCATCCCCGCCATTGTTGCCCATACCCGCCAGGACGGTCACAGGTACATCATATGTCAGGAGGTGCATGATCCTGTTCGCACAGGCCACGGAAGCGCGCTCCATTAAATTGATGGACAAAATGGGTTCATGCGCGATGGTGTACGCATCGGCCTGTCGGAGTTTTTCGGCGGAAAGGACGGGAATCATTGTACCGAAGGTACTCTCAAGTCTCCCTCCGCAAAGTGGGGACCTTGGTGCGCATGATGGTCCCCGTGATGCGGCGGGAGACCCAAATGCAAATGCCCCAATCGCTTCGCGGCTGGGGCATTAACGAGAAAGCCCCCGTTTCCGGGGGCTTTCAGGACCAAAGCGAGAAATTCTCTTATTGGAAGTAGAAGTTGATACCGAGCATGGCTGAACCGCTCACACCGGTGTCGATGCTGAAGTTGTTCCGCTTGGTACCGCCGTCGGTTGACGTGGAAGTCGTTGTGTTGTTAGCGGCATCCCAGCTCTCCACAGTGGTGGAGGTGTGGCCGGTGCTGCTCATATTGAGACCCCAGGTGTACTCACCGCTGAGGGAGATCTTGGGAGCGCAGAACCACTCGATACCGGCGAAAGCGTTCAGGCCGATATGGAAGGTACCACCGTTCTTCATCTCGGTTACGCCTGCACCTTGACCGAACGTATTGGTGTGTCCGGTGTTGGTGGCGGAGAGGCTGTTACCGTACTCATAGGTGGTCTTTCCGCTGCCGAAGCCCACATTGAACATGGCACCATATACACCCACTACGCGGGTGCTACCGACGCGCTTCTCCAGACCAGCGCCCAGGTCGATGTTCATGTATCCGACCTTTTTCACGTCATCAACTTGTGCTTGAGGGGTGGTAGTGGAAGTAACATCTCCCACCAAGACCGTCTCCTTGTTGCTACCAAAACCGATGCGCACCTGACCGCGGTATGCGGTGTTGGCATCGATCAGCTTCTTCCCGCGGATGACCATGTCATTGCTCAGGAAAGTGAGGCCACCACCGATATCGTTGCTGGTGTTGCCGTTAAAGAGGTTGCCAGCGTAGTTCAACAGCGGGTTCGCGTTGAACGTGAGGCCCCAGTCGCCGTCTTGTGACAACCAGTTCTCGCCGCGGTTGCTGGTAATTTCGCCTGTTTGAGCGAAAGTAACAGACCCGGCGAAGAGCGCTGCGGTGATCAGTACAGTCTTCTTCATGACGTTTTGGTTTTTCGTGTGCTTTGGTTTGTGTTCGTTCTGCTTGGTCGGTCAAATCTATCCGACCGGGGGCGCAAACTTATAAACATCTGACTGAGATATCAACCATTTTTTGTTGATAGTCGATCTTTTGTCTTCGTTCGTCGTCAATCCGGTCGGGTCGTTTTTCGAATTCGGGTGCGAATGTAGTACGGTTCGTGGAATCTCAAAGTTTCAGCCCCGCACTTTGTTTTCCACCATGGGTACAAAGCTGAAAGCTCCGTGTTCGGTCTTCACCACATCCGTAGCTGTGCGCAATAGGCTATACATGAACTGCCTGCCATCCCCGCCCACAGGAATGACGAGCGTACCACCCTCCACCAATTGATCGATCAAGGCCTGTGGCACATCAGGAGCACCGCAGGTGACAATGACCTTATCGAACGGAGCATGTACCGGCAGCCCTTTGTACCCGTCCCCATGTACAAGATGCGCACGGTAGCGCATATCGGCAAGCCGCTTCTTGGTGATCAAATAGAGTGGCCGGTGCCTTTCAATACTATACACCTTGGCACCGAGCTCACAGAGTATCGCCGTCTGGTAGCCACTTCCTGTGCCGATCTCCAACACCTTCTCTCCCGGCTTCACATTCAACAGCTCGCTTTGGAAAGCCACTGTATAGGGCTGTGATATGGTCTGTTCACAGCCGATGGGAAAGGCTTGGTCCACATACGCGAAGCGCTCGAAGGCACTATCGTCGATGAACTGATGGCGCGGCACTTTGCCGATGGCGTTCAGGACGCGGGCATCGGTGATGCCCTTTCGTTTCAACTCTTCCACCAGCTTGCGTCGCATGCCTTGGTGGCGAAAATCATCAGGTCGCATGGTTCGCGGACAAAGCTACTCCAAGGGGAACGGTTGAGATGGTCGTGTACTCGTCCCGCTCGGTCATTCCAACGAAAGCAGGAACGCCCGTACCCTTCGCGCACACTCACCAGCCGACGATCAGCAATTGGATGGGAGGCCTGTCGGCCATCCGTACCATATATGCACCTGGTGCAAACATGCTCACATCCATCTCCGCGGCAAAGGGAAGAATGGAAACCCGTCGGCCCTGCATGGAGATGAACTGGACCGGATCACCGTCCTTGATCGCTACTCCAGAAATGCGGATCTTCCCCGATGCCGGGTTCGGGAAGATGAGCATTTGTTCCATCTCCTCTTCGGCTACGGCATTCACGCAATTGGTGGCACAGAAGTTCCGGGCCTGCAGTTCACAAAGTAAAGTGGGGTATGCGAGCTTGTCCATGCCGCTGTCCTGCCAGGTGCGAAGGCCCAAGGTCCGCAGGTATTCGAGGAAGACCGGGTCGCTGATGCCGTAATAGGTACCGAGCGTATCCACGGTGGCACTGTCCCAATCCGTAAGCAGGAACCAGCCCATGTAGGGGATCCGGTCCATGTGCTGGTCCCATGCGGTGAAGGCTGCTTCCACGAACTGGGCCTGTATAGCTTCGCTACTGACACAGGTGGTACTGCTGGGGCAACCGATCTCGGCAAGCCGGAGGGGTTGTGGGCCGGATTGCATGGTCACCAACAGGGCCAGGTCCTGGATAACGGCCGATGGCGGCTTCACGGTGAAGTCATTCAAGATCGGATAATAGGTAACGGAGATATGATCACTGTATGCATTGGCGATCTGGCACAAGGATGCCGTCTGCGGATCCGTCAGGCCGAACCAAGTGAAGGTGGTGCCCACACTGAGCGTATCCCCATGGCTGGTCTGGTAGTGTGCCTTGGCATACGGAACGATGGTCTGCATCATGTTCCCGAACTGCGTGTATGTGATCAGGTCCGTCCCCCAGTAGGCATCGCTTTCATTGCTGATGTTCAACGCCGCAAGCTCCACATCCGGCAGATGGGCGAACACCGTGTCCACTGTTCGTTGCATATCACGTATCACCCGTGGGTCATCGTAAGGTAGACCTACCAATTCGATGGGTAGTTGGTCCACAACGGTGTTCACTGGACCGATCTGCAATTCCACTTTTACTCCCAAGGCCGCGAAATAGAGGTTGATCAGGTCCAGATTCTCCAGCACGTCCGCATTCCAAGTGACGGTATCCGGGTGCAACTCCTTCCAGCCGATGGAAATGTGAATGGTGGACATGCAGGCTGCTTGGGCCCGGCCGATCGCAGCAGCGAGGTCTCCATCCTGCGCGGTGGAGACGGCAAAACCCAGCTCCCGACCATCGGCAGGCTGGGCCATGGCGAGCGTATTGAAGCCCAAAATGGTGGCCAATACGGCAAGCCGGATGGGATGGACCATGGTGCGCATTGCTGATTTCATCTGTTTGCCATGCACCTTGTGTCCGTTCGGAATACAGCACGAAAGCTGGCTTAAAAGTACGCGATGCCGCCGTTGGGCGAAAGGGTATGGCGATCATTTCCGCGCCTCCGCTGCTTGGTCTACTTTTGCCCGCCTTGATGGAAAGACCACTTCGTATCGGTGTATTGGGCGCGGGCCACCTGGGGCGGATCCATGTGCAGCAACTGCGGGAGCTGACGGAATACGAGATCATCGGGGTGTTCGACCCCAGGCAGGAGAAAGCTGAAAAACTGAAGAACGAGTTCGGCGTACCTCTCGTGGACAGCATTACTGAGTTGATCGCAGGCAGCGACGTGATCGATGTAGTGACCCCTACCCTGGCCCACCACGAATGTGCCATGCAGGCCTTGGATGCCGGTAAGCACGTGTTCATTGAAAAGCCGATCGCCAACACCCTGGAGGAAGCGCGCCAACTGGTGGCCCGTGCACAAGCCACGGGCCGCAAGGTGCAAGTGGGCCATGTGGAGCGCTTCAATCCGGCATTCCTCGCCGCAAGTGGTGCCTTGAACGCTCCGATGTTCATCGAGACCCACCGCCTTTCCACCTTTGATCCGCGCGGCACCGACGTGAGCGTGGTGCTGGACCTGATGATCCACGACCTTGACATCATCCTGCATGTGGTGAAGGCCTCCGTGAGTGATGTACACGCAAGTGGGGTGCCCGTGGTGAGCGATACACCAGACATCGCCAACGCACGCATCGCCTTCAGCAACGGCTGTGTCGCCAACCTCACCGCCAGCCGGATCAGCCTGAAGAAAATGAGGAAAAGCCGCTTCTTCCAGAAAGATGCCTACATCTCCGTGGACATGCTGAAGAAGGAGACCGAGATCATGCGGATGCGTACCGTGGAAACCCCTGATCCCTTCGCTGTTACCCTGGACCTCGGTCCGGGGAAAGGACATCGGGAGATCTCGTTCGAAAAGCCGGAAATACCCGCCAACAATGCGATCCGTGAGGAACTGCGTTCCTTCGCGCAAGCGATCATGGGTGACCGCGAACCGGAGGTGCCGGCCCGGGACGGCCTGGCGGCTTTAGAGCTCGCGCATCGTGTATTGGCCGCTATGGAGATCCGCACCATCTAAGCACTTCCATACTGATCACCGGCCGAATGCGTTACCCGCACAGGAACATTATGACCCGAACCTTACTCCTCGTGGGCCTTTTCATGGTATTGATCACTGCCTGCAAAAAGGACGGTGCAATACCGGCGTATGTATTGATCGAGCCGCCCGTCGTTGTGGATGCCGCCGGACAAGGCATCTCCTCGAAGATCACCGACATGTGGGTGTACGTGAACGACCAACCTGCTGGGGTATGGGAGCCGGGCAAACGCATCCCCCTGATCGCATCCGGTAATGCCAATGTGAAATTGATCGCAGGTGTCCGGAAGAACGGCATAACGGACGACCGTATCCAATATCCCTTCTACGCGACGTGGCAGCAGCAAGTGGACTTGGTGCCGGAACAAACGCTCACCCTTGCGCCCCAGTTCAGGTACTACGACAACCTGAACATCTGGCTGGCGGATTTCAACACGGGTCTGCGCTTCGATACCGTGGACTGCACGGCCAGCATGGTGCTCGTGGACTCGGATAGCACTTTGGTGGACCAAGGTCTACGCAACGGTCGCATCAACTTGGACCCTGAGCATTCGATGTACCGTGGTGTCAGCAGTGGGGACCCCTTCACCAACACGGGGAACGTGGCCCTCTTGGAAGTGGACTACCGAAGTGATACCCGATTACTGATCGGCGTACGCTACACCTTGTCGGGAGTGCAGTATGAGGTGGCATACCTCTATGCCGTACCCACGCGGAAGGCGGACGGGAGCATGCCGTGGAACAAGATCTATGTGGACCTGGGCGAACCGTGGAATGCGGGCGGCGCGTTGGACAAACGATTCTATATCAAAGCCCAGCTGGAGAACGGGGCCACATCGGGCGTGGTGGAGGTGGACAATATCAAACTGGTGCGGCCCTGACCATGGACAAGCGGTCGCAAACGGCACTTTACGTCGCAGCCGACCTTGTGGCCACGGTGATCGCTTGGACCTTGTTCTTCCTGTACCGCAAGGCCTATTTGGAGCCGTTGAAATTCCATCACCCCGTAGCGGTGGAACTGGACGAACGATATTGGCTGGGGCTGGTTGTGCTGCCCATTTTCTGGGTATTGCTGTTCGTGATGATCGGCGGCTACTCGGACATTTTCCGCCGCTTCCGGATCAAGGAACTGGGCCAAACGCTGATGATCAGTCTCATCGGCTCCATCGTCATCTTCTTCGCGCTATTGCTGGACGATACCATTGCTTCCCCCACGTACTACTACCAAAGCTTCGGGGTCCTGTTCGGCCTGCATTTCATTCTGCTCTTTCTCTTCCGCTTCCTGCTCACCAGCCGCACCGTGCGGCGCGTGCATGATCGCCGTATCGGTTTCAACACCCTGTTGATCGGCGGGAATGAAAGGGCCATTGCCATTCACCAGGAGATCGAAGGTCTGCACAAATCGCCCGGCAACCGCTTCGTTGGCTTCGTGAACGTGAACGGAGGCGACCAACACCTCACGGAAAGTGGGCTCCCCCGCTTGGGTCGCTGGGACGAACTCCGCACACTGATCCCCCAATACGGTGTGGAAGAAGCGATCATCGCGGTGGAAAGCAGCGAGCACGCGCACATCAGCAAGATCCTGAACGAACTCGATGGTACGGCAGTGCGGATCAAGATCATCCCGGACATGTACGACATCCTCGCCGGAAGCGTGAAGATGACCAGCATCTTCGGGGCACCCTTGATCGAGGTGAATCCCCAGATCATGCCGGCCTGGCAGTTCGCCTTGAAACGGTTGATGGACATCACTTTCAGCATACTGGCCCTGATCATCCTCTCTCCTCTGCTATTGGTGATCGCCGTGATGGTCAAAGTGGGATCACCCGGGCCGGTCTTTTTCCGTCAAGAGCGGATCGGCCTCTCCGGCAAACCTTTTCGTATCATCAAATTCCGCAGCATGGTGGCCGATGCCGAGCGTCATGGGCCACAGCTCAGCAGCACCTCGGACCCGCGCATCACCGGGATCGGCCGGTTCTTGCGTCGGGCGCGCATGGACGAGCTGCCACAGTTCTGGAATGTGATCAAGGGGGAAATGAGCCTTGTGGGACCGCGACCCGAACGGCAGCACTTCATTGACGAGATCACCAAGGTGGCCCCACACTACCGCCACCTGCACAAAGTGCGGCCGGGTCTCACGAGCTGGGGACAGGTGAAGTTCGGCTATGCCGAGAACGTGGACCAAATGGTGCGGCGCCTGAAGTACGACATTCTCTACATCGAGAACATGAGCCTCGCGGTGGACCTGAAGATCTTGGCCTACACGGTGATCATCATTTTGAAAGGCGACGGTAAATAGGGGCTTCGGCCCCTATTTACCGTCGACATTACATTCGCGACATGAAAATTTCCGTCATCGGCGCAGGCCAAATGGGCAACGGTATCGCGCACGTATTCGCACAAGGCGGCCATGATGTGGTGCTGATCGACATCGCACAGGCCAGCTTGGACAATGCCCTGACCACCATCGACAAGAACATGGGCCGACAGGTGGAGAAAGGCAAGCTCACCGAGGCTGACAAGCAGGCCGCATTGGCACGCATTTCAACGAACACCAATACTGCGGAGGGCGTGAAGAACGCCGAACTCGCGGTGGAGGCCGCCACCGAGAACGTGGACCTGAAGCTGAAGATCTTCAAGGACATCGATGCGCATGCACCAAAGAATTGCATTCTGGCCACCAACACCAGCAGTATCAGCATCACCCAGATAGCAGCGGTAACGGGACGACCCGAGAAGGTCATCGGCATGCACTTCATGAACCCCGTGCCGGTGATGAAGCTCGTGGAGGTGATCCGCGGCTACAACACCAGCGATGCGGTAACAAAGACCGTAATGGAGCTGAGCCGCGCCATCGGCAAGGAGCCAGTGGAAGTCCGCGACTACGCGGGTTTCGTGGCCAACCGCATCCTGATGCCGATGATCAACGAGGCGATTGAAACGCTCTTCCAAGGCGTGGGCGGCGTATCGGAGATCGACACAGTGATGAAACTCGGCATGGCGCACCCCATGGGCCCCCTGCAACTGGCTGATTTCATCGGGCTGGACACCTGCCTGGCGATCATGCGCGTGCTTCACGACGGCTTCGGTCAGCCGAAATATGCACCTTGCCCGCTACTCGTACAAATGGTCACCGCCGGGAAGCTCGGTGTAAAGAGCGGCGAAGGCTTCTACACGTATACGCCTGGTAGCAAGGACCTGGTGGTGGCACCCGCATTCACCTCCTGACGATGAACCGCACGTTTGCTCCGCATTCCTCCCTGCTCCTGCTCTTGCTCCTGCTCTTGATCGCCTGTGGGCAAGAGGGTCCGAAGGCAAAAGGCGGAGGCGGTGATGCCGTTACGACCGAGGAGCCGGTGAACGAAACACACTGTTATCTGCAGGTGATCCACGGGGCACCCGAGATCAGTGATACCGGTTTGGTTCCTGGTCCTGTGGACTCCATAGTTATCCGAATGGACGTGCTGGGCGAACTGGTGAACGGCGTGTACAACTGGCTTCCCGAGGAGAAGGATGCCATGACGGGGACCTTCACCGGCACTTTGGAGAACGGGATTGTCACTGCGCTCTATACGTACAGTACGGAAGGCGAAACAGCGAAGCAGGAGGTACTCTTCAAGTTGGCGGATGGTGGCCTGCGCGTAGGCAATGGCGAACTGGTGCAGGACCAGGATGTATGGCTGTTCAAGGACAAAAGCCAAGCCGAATACGGGGATGCGGTTCCGGAGGTACCTTGCAACTGACCGGGCGTAAATACGCGGCATACCAAAGGAGCACCAAAGGCTCATCCGGCAACCATCCACTGATCAACTCCATCAGCGGATCATTAAATCTGGCACCCATGAAGATGCGCACCAATGAACTGCTGGGCACAGCAGCGATCCCCAACAACGGAGGTGAACTCCGTTTCTACAAGCGCGGCGATGACTTCGCCATTGAGGTGGTGGGGATCGATGGTGACCTGATGAACAGCGCGGTGCATGGCAGTGAGGAGCTACTGGCGGAGATGGCGCTGAAGCGGCTGCCCTCCCCGTTAACGGCTCGCGTGCTTGTCGGCGGATTGGGCATGGGCTTCACGCTTCGCGCAGCGTTGAAACACACCGGACCCAAATCGCAAGTTGTAGTGGCTGAACTGGTCCCGGAGGTGATCGAATGGAACAAGGGGCCGCTCGGTGAAAAGGCGGGAAACCCCATGCTGGACCCGCGTGCATTGGTGCGCAAAGGCGATGTGCGGGCCATTATCCGCGAGCGTGAAGAAGCTTACGATACGATCCTGCTGGATACAGATAACGGGCCGGAGGGTCTCACTCAGGACGACAACCGCAAGATCTACAGCGAGATGGGCGTAAGAGAGATCCACGCCTGCTTGCGTACTGGTGGTGTGTTGGCGGTGTGGAGCACCCATCCGGACAAACCATTCTCCAGTCGTCTCGGCATGGCCGGGTTCAAAGTGGAGGAAGTGCAGGTTCCCGCCACGGGCACCAAGGGAACTCGGCACACGCTGTGGTTCGCGAAGAAGCTGCCACCGGAGCGGCGCGGGCCGCAGAAGCGCCGGTGATCGCTCGGCTACACTTCGAAGCGCACACAACCATCTGTCCTCCGCGTTAATGTTCCGTTAACGCCTGCCCCTTGAACCCGGCGTTGCCGGAACTTTGCGTCTTCTCCATACACGCATGAGCCCTCTCGAACAAGACACCCTGGGTGAAGCGTCACCTGCCACGGACAAAGGGCCGCCCCTGCACGTCGGGCCGCATGCGCGCAAGGCGGTGTTCATCATCGCGATGCTGCTCTGCCTCAGCCCGGCGATGAGCCCGCCCATGGCGCTGCTGCTTGGCTTGGTGTTGTCGATCACCATCGGTGATCCGTTCGCGAACTTCAACCACAAGGCCACCGGCTGGCTGCTGAAGGCCTCCGTGGTGGGCTTGGGCTTCGGCATGAACTTGCAGCATGCCATCACGGCCGGGAAGGACGGCCTGGTGTTCACTGTGTTCTCCATCGTGATCACCCTCGGTGCTGGCTGGTTCTTCGCCAAACGCATGAAGGTGGATGGCATTTCCGCTTTCCTCATTTCCAGCGGCACCGCGATCTGCGGCGGCAGTGCCATCGCCGCCGTATCGCCGATCGTGCAGGCGGACCGCAAGCAGATGACCGTGGCGCTGGGCACCGTTTTCATCCTCAACTCCGTGGCGCTGCTCGTATTCCCTTTGCTGGGCCATCTATTCGAAATGAGCCAGCACCAGTTCGGCATGTGGGCCGCCATCGCCATACACGACACCAGCTCGGTGGTGGGCGCAGGGGCGGCCTATGGCAACGAAGCCCTGCAGGTAGCCACCACGGTAAAGCTCCAGCGCGCACTGTGGATCATTCCCCTATCGCTGGGCACGGCCTTGGTGATGAAAAGTGGCGGCAAAGTGAAGATCCCTTGGTTCATCGGTCTCTTCATACTCGCCATGGTCTTCAGCAGCTACTTTCCGCAATACACCGCGACCTATGGCTGGCTTGCACTGGCGGCCAAGCGTGGCCTCACCCTCACCCTCTTCCTGATCGGTGCCAGCCTCACCTTGGCCACCATGCGCGCCGTAGGCGTGAAGCCGATGGTGTTGGGTATCATCTTGTGGATCTTGATCAGCGTGATGTCGTTGATCGCGATCCTTTGGGTGGGTTGATCGGCTTTGTGTTCACCAACCTTCGACCCTGCTCAGGATAAACAGAGGCACCCTTCAACTTCACCCAGGGCAGGCGGAGAGCACCGGGAAGATCGGTGATTCGTGATCGGAGGGCATTTCCGCAGAAGCAACTCTGTTGCATGCGTTTCATCCGTCAGCCTTCCAGTCTCATCTATCAACTACTTGCTGAACCGGGCTAAAGGCTCAGGACTAACGACTCACGACCCACACCAGATCGCGATCCTTTCCCTCCCTTACTTGTTCACTTGAAAAGCAATTGATGTCCTCTTCCACCATCCAAACTGACGCAGTCTTGATCGGTTGCGGAATAATGAGCGCCACCCTCGGCGTAATGCTCAAGGAACTCGATCCGAAGTTGAAGATCCACATCATTGAGCGCTTGGATGAGGTCGCGGGTGAAAGCTCTGATGCGTGGAACAACGCCGGCACCGGACATGCCGCGCTATGCGAATTGAACTACACACCAGAGAAGGATGATGGCAGCATCGACATCTCGAAGGCGTTGCAGGTGGACGAGGAGTTCGAACTGAGCAAACAGTTCTGGGCATGGCTGGCCCGGCAGAAGCGGATCGATCCAACGCGGTTCATCCACAGCCTGCCGCACATGAGCTTTGTGGTCGGCAAAGCGAACCAGGAATTCCTGCGGAAACGCCACGCAGCGATGAATGCGCACCCGCTCTTCCACGGTATGGAGTTCACTACGGACCGACAGCAGATCGGCGAATGGGCGCCCTTGCTGATGAAGGACCGCCAAGACTCCGAAGTGTATGCAGCCACCCGCTCCCTACTTGGAACGGACGTCAACTTCGGTGCACTCACACGCATGTTGTTCAAGGACCTTGATGCGCTGCCTGACACGGAGCTGCACATGGGGCGCGAAGTGCGCGACCTCGACCGCATGGATGATGGCCGTTGGCGTGTGCGTGTGCGTGTAGAACACCTCAAGGGTGGCGAACACAGTGAATACTACGCGCATTTCGTCTTTATCGGCGCAGGTGGCGGGGCACTTCCCTTGTTGGAGAAGAGCAACATCCCCGAAGCGGAGGGCTACGGCGGCTTCCCCGTGAGCGGGCAATGGCTGCGCTGCCTCAACCCAGCCATCATCAAGCAGCACAACGCTAAGGTCTACGGCAAGGCCAAGAGCGGTAGTCCACCCATGTCCGTCCCCCACTTGGACAGGCGTACCATCGGCGACGACCATGCGCTGCTCTTCGGCCCGTTCGCGGGTTTCAGCACCAAATTCCTCAAGCACGGCTCTTGGCTGGATCTTCCATCCTCGTTGGAATGGGACAACCTGATCCCCATGGTAGAGGCCGGCTGGAAGAACCTGGACCTCACAAAATACCTCATCGAACAGGTCCGCTTATCCCCTGAAGAGCGTTTGGAGGAATTGAAGGAATTCATGCCCACCGCAGTACTCAAGGACTGGGAACTGGCCATCGCGGGGCAACGCGTACAAGTGATCAAGAAAGATCCGAAGGAAGGCGGCATCCTGGAATTCGGCACCGAGCTGGTCTCTGCTGCTGATGGCAGCTTGGCCGCATTGTTGGGCGCCTCACCGGGTGCCAGTACGGCGGTATCCATCATGTTGAAATTGTCCCTACGTTGCTTCCCCGACCGTGCCGACGAATGGCAAACAGGTCTAAGGCGCATGGTCCCCTCATTTGGACGAAAGCTTGCTGAAGACCCGGCGCTGATCAAGGAGGTCCGCACCAACAGTCACAACGCATTGGAACTGCTGGTTCCGGCCTGAAGAATGATCGGCTTTGTGTTCACTACCCTTCGACCTTGCTCAGGATAAACAGAGGCACCCTTCAACTTCACCCAGGGCAGGCGGAGAGCACCGGGAAGATCGGTGATTCGTGATCGGAAGGCATTTCCGCAGAAGCAACCCTGCTGCATGTGTCTCATCCTTCAGCCTTCCAATCTCATCTTTCAACTACTTGCTGAACCGGACTAAAGGCTCAGGACTCACGGCTTCACGAACCGCTGAACCTGCTGGCTACCGTCCTTTCCGTGGATCTGTATGATGTATACGCCACTGGCCAGATCAGCGGTTCCCAAGGAGCGAGTGCTTGGCGAAGGTGATGCTGGCCACTGAGTGGAACGCACGAGTTGACCTGTGTAGGACCGCACGGAAACCCCGATCGGAGCGGCGGAGGCATACGATACCAGCAGCTCGTCATTCGCAACACCGTGCACGCGCAACTCCAACGGCTGTGATAATTCCTCTATGCCGATGGCGACATTCACCATGTACGCAGCTCCTGCGGGCACGAAAAGACCATCGCCAGGAACGTAGGCCAGCAGCACTGCACCGTTCGTAGCATCGTACCATTGGTACTGCATGACCGTAAAGATCTCGAATACATTCACCCGGACAAGCAACGCATCGCTGAAGGTGCCCATGGGAAGGTTCAAGGTTCCACTGCCAATACAAGTGATGTTGTAGGTGCCTCCAAAGCTGGAGTTCGTGTTGTCCCACGTATCGTTGTTCGTCGTGCCTAACTGTAGGGGGAAGACAAGCTCAACCTGACCATCCGTATAGGTGTTGATGCTTGTTGCCCAACTGCCCACTTTTTCCATGGATGAACTGCTCAGGTTGTA
>JAHBUL010000007.1 GCA_019638085.1 Flavobacteriales bacterium
AGGACACCTCCTCTGTTTCCAGTGCTCGATTTAGTAGTGAGAAAACATACCGATATTGCTCTTGTTTTGCCCTATTTTTCGTCATCTTAGTGCTCCAGTTTTCAATACTCGCGACCGAGGATTCACTTACCTGTTCCTTGTGCTAGATGAAGTCTCCTACCCCCCACACATCTCACACCCCTCCGGGTCATCCAGTGAGCAGGCAATTTCCGAAGCAGCCTGGCTGTTCATGGTAACCGAAACACCCTGGGCGGCGGCAACGGCTTCGGCGGCGGTAACGGTAGCCAGTTGGCTCACCGGTACGGAAGCATCAGCAGGCAAAGCCAACTTGGTCTTGTCCAACGTGAACTTTATAGCATCGGCGGCGGCCTTGGTACGGAGGTAGTACATGCCGGTCTTCAGGCCGCTCTTCCAGCTATGGAAGTGCATGCTGGTGAGCTTGGCGAAGTTCACGTTCTCCATGAAGACGTTGAGGCTCTGGCTTTGGCAGATGTAGGCCCCGCGGTCGGCGCTCATGTCGATGATGGTCTTCTGACTGATCTCCCAGGCGGTCTTGTACAGCTCCTTCAAGTTCTGCGGGATCTCCGGGATGTGCTGCACGCTGCCGTTGCCCTGGATGATCTTGTTCTTCATCTCGTCGCTCCACAGGCCGAGCTTCACCAGGTCGCGCAGCAGGTACTTGTTCACCACGATGAACTCGCCGCTGAGCACGCGCCGCGTGTAGAGGTTGCTGGTGTAGGGCTCGAAGCACTCGTTGTTGCCGAGGATCTGCGCGGTGCTGGCCGTGGGCATCGGCGCCACCAGCAGGCTGTTGCGGATGCCGTGCTGCTTGATCTCGTCGCGCAGGATGTCCCATTCCCAACGGTCGCTGGGCTTCACGTTCCACATGTCGAACTGCAGGATGCCTTTGCTGGCGGGGCTTCCGGGATAGGTCTCGTAGTGGCCTTCCTGCTTCGCGAGCTCCTTGCTGGCGGTGAGGGCGGCGTAGTAGATGGTCTCGAAGATCTCGCGGTTCAGCACCTTGGCCTCCACGCTTTCGAAGGGATAGCGCATGAGGATGAAGGCGTCCGCAAGGCCCTGCACGCCGATGCCGATGGGGCGGTGGCGCATGTTGCTGCGGCGCGCCTCGGGCACGGGGTAGTAGTTCTGGTCGATCACCCGGTTGAGGTTCTTCGTCAGCTCCACGGTGATCTCAAAAAGCTTGTCGTGGTTGAACTTGCCCTTCTCCACGAACTTCGGCAGGGCGATGGAGCCGAGGTTGCACACAGCCACTTCGTCCGGCGCGGTGTACTCGATGATCTCCGTGCAGAGGTTGCTGCTCTTGATGGTGCCGAGGTTCTGCTGGTTGCTCTTGCCGTTGGCGCTGTCCTTGAAGAGGATGTAGGGCGTGCCGGTCTCGATCTGGCTTTCCAGGATCTTGAACCAGAGGTCCTGCGCCTTCATGGTCTTGCGGCCCTTGCCTTCGCTCTCGTACTTTTCGTAGAGCGCTTCGAACTTCTCGCCCCAGTTGTCGCCGAGGCCGGGGCATTCGTTGGGGCACATCAGCGTCCAATCGCCGTTCTGCTCCACGCGCTGCATGAAGAGGTCCGGGATCCACATGGCATAGAAGAGGTCGCGGGCGCGCATTTCCTCCTTGCCGTGGTTCTTCTTCAGCTCGAGGAAATCCTCCACGTCCGCGTGCCACGGCTCGATGTAGATGGCAAAACTGCCCTTGCGCTTTCCGCCGCCTTGGTCCACGTAGCGGGCGGTGTCGTTGAAGACGCGCAGCATGGGCACGATGCCGTTGCTGGTGCCGTTGGTGCCCTTGATGTAGCTGCCCTTCGCGCGCAGGTTGTGGATGCTGAGGCCGATGCCGCCGGCACTCTGGCTGATCTGGGCGCACTGCTTCAGCGTGTCGTAGATGCCGCCGATGCTGTCGTCCTTCAGTTGCAGCAGGAAGCAGCTGCTCATCTGCGGCTTGGGGCTGCCGGCGTTGAAGAGCGTGGGCGTGGCGTGCGTGTACCAGCCTTCGCTGAGGCTGTTGTAGGTCTCGATGGCGGCATCGAGGTCGTTCTTGTGGATGCCCACGGCCACGCGCATCAGCATGTGCTGTGGGCGCTCGGTCACCTTGCCGTCCAAGCGCAGCAGGTAGCCGCGCTCCAAGGTCTTGAACCCGAAGTAGTCATAGCGGAAATCGCGGTCGTAGATGATGGCGCTGTCGAGCAGTTCGGCGTTCTTCTGGATCAGGGCGTGTACATCATCGGAAAGCAGCGGTGCGTGCTCCCCGGTCTTCGGATCGATGTATTCGTAGAGGTCCTTCATGGTCTCGCTGAAGGACTTCTTGGTGTTCTTGTGGAGGTTGCTCACGGCGATGCGGCTTGCGAGCTGCGCGTAGTCCGGGTGGCGTACCGTCATGGTGGCGGCGACCTCGGCGGTGAGGTTGTCCAGGATGGTGGTGGTGACGCCGTCGTAGATGCCATCGATCACTTTCAAGGTGACCTGGGTGGCGTCCACGATGGGGTCCAGCCCGTAGCAGAGCTTCTTCACCCGTGCGGTTATCTTATCGAATTTCACCGCCTCCCGGCGTCCGTCGCGTTTTATTACGTACATGCTTGTTCTTGTTGTTTTTACCCCCGAATGAGCTCCCGCTTAGTGGAGGGTTGATGAGTTGAAATGCTGAATGCGTTGCGAGTTGACGAGTTGCGTGTTACGGGTTCGTTCTCGCGGTTCCAAGGTCTCTATCTCTTTGGCGCGCCCGAAGTGGGTGGCCTTGTGTTCTTCAACTGTTCAATGTGGGATCGTGCCTCCAAAAGCCAACCCGCAACCCGTAACCCGCTAACTCGTAACGGAAGCGGCACCTGCGGGATCAGAAGTCAGCGTCCAAGGAAAATTTGTTGCCCTCCTTGTTGGTGTTCATCACACCGGCCTTCTGGTACTCACCCACGCGCTTCTCGAAGAAGTTGGTCTTCCCTTGCAGGCTGATCATCTCCATGAAGTCGAAGGGGTTGGTGGCGTTGTACACTTTCTCGTTGCCCAGCTCCACCAGCAGGCGGTCGGCCACGAACTCGATGTACTGCTGCATCAGTTTGGCGTTCATGCCGATGAGGTTCACCGGCAGTGCATCGGTCACGAATTCCTTCTCGATCTCCACCGCGTCGGTGATGATCTTCTCCACGGTCTTCTTGCTCAGCTGGCCCTTGAGGTGCTTGGTGTAGAGCAGGCAGGCGAAGTCGCAGTGCAGGCCCTCGTCGCGGCTGATCAGCTCGTTGCTGAAGGTGAGCCCGGGCATCAAGCCGCGCTTCTTGAGCCAGAAGAGGCTGCAGAAGCTGCCGCTGAAGAAGATGCCCTCCACGGCGGCGAAGGCCACCAGGCGCTCGGCGAAGCCGCCCTTGTCGATCCAGTTCAGGGCCCAGTCGGCCTTCTTCTTCACGCAGTCCATGGTGTCGATGGCGCGGAAGAGCTTGTCCTTCTCGAAGGTGTCCTTGATGTAGGTGTCGATCAGCAGGCTGTAGGTCTCGCTGTGGATGTTCTCGATGGCGATCTGGAAGCCGTAGAAAAAGCGTGCTTCGGTGTACTGCACTTCGTGCAGGAAATTCTCCGCGAGGTTCTCGTTCACGATGCCGTCGCTGGCGGCGAAGAAGGCGAGCACATGCTTGATGAAGAAGCGCTCGTCGTCGTTCAGCTTGTCGCTCCAGTCCACGAGGTCGGCGCTCATGTCGATCTCCTCGGCGGTCCAGAAGCTGGCCTCGTGCTTTTTGTAGAACTGCCAGATGTCGTTGTGCTGGATGGGAAAGAGCACGAAGCGGTCCTTGTTCTCCATGAGCAAGGGTTCATGTTCGGCGTTGTCCGCTTTCAGTTGCCGGTCCATGCTCAGTTGGTCCGTGTTGGTGTCCGCATTAACGGCTGAGATTTGTGGATCGGTATTCGCCATGGCTTTGTGCTGTGTTCTTATGGATATTGAAGAAGTGTGGTCTTCACCGGGGAATTCCGTCGCGTGGAAAACGGGATCCCCAGCTCGACAAAGGTGGCCCTCGATGCGGCGAAAGGCCGGTTTGATTATCCGAAGTTTTTAACACGGACCGCAAGGGCGCATGGATCGTGGGCGGGATCCATTTCCCATACCTGCAAGCATAATTTTTCACGATCCGTCAACGATCCGGAAATGCGCGGAGGGGCGTGGCTTTGCGCAGGGGCGAAGTCCGCAACACCCCGTCGATGAAAGGATAAAGCACCGATCGCACCGGTGGGGCACTACAGGTCCGGCCTTCCTATCGCTTCATGAATTTCGCGGACCCGATGCCTTCTTTGGAAGTACAACGCAGGGAATATGGCCCGGGTGCAAGTCCGTTCACGTCCACGTTGATCACTCCTCCGAAAGACACGTTCTTGCTGCTGTGCTCTCGACCCATGGCATCGAAGATCTGGAGGGTGGTTTGAGCAGTGGTATTCAACTCCACCCACAGCACATCCCGCACCGGATTGGGATAGATCTGCATCATCGCAGGCAAAATTTCCGATACGGTAGCCTGGTCATCCACGGTGAACACTGCGGCGGGCGTGCGCACCGGCACGTTGAAGTCGAAGTAGATGTCCGCCGAGTTGGCCACGGTCATGCCAAGCTGCAAGGTCGTGGCCGGCTTGATCGCGAACTTCACGAAGCCATGGCTCTGCGCTTCATTGTTGGTACTGTCCGGAAGATCGATCGGGTCGAACTGGAAAGTGAGCACACCGGCATCACTAAGTTCCCATGAGCACGCATGGCTGCTGGAGATCTTGCGGAAGGTGGACCATTGCAGGTCCGGGGAAAGGGTATCCACAACCATCGCTTTCACGGCGGGCCAAGTGCCTGTGTTCTGAAAGCGGACCGTGTAGGTGAGCTCATCGTTACCTGCCACCACGGCAGCTGAGGACAGCGCGACAGGCTGCACCTGCTTGTCGTTCGGATCAAAGCTCCCGAAGACCTCCGTGTTAACGGTGCTCATGTTGTCCGAAGGGGTGGCATCGCTCGCCACCGGACCCACTTCCGCGGTTTGAACAAGTGGAGTGCCCAGATCAACAGTGGAGTCTGTATGCGCGACAAGATCGATCTGCCTTGCTTCCCCTACTTGCAACGCAGGCAGGTCCCAAGTGATCGTGTTCCCGACAACGGATAGTGGAACCGGCATTGCGCTCACCCAGCTTTGAACAGCGTCCAACTGGAAGGTCACCGTGGCATCGACAGCCATTGTTCCAACATTTTCGCACGTGATCGTTCCGTACGAATCGAAACCGGGCTGGCCCCATGGACCCGTGAGGTCGATGCGCAGGTCCTGCACGTTGGGTTGCAGCACCACTCCAAAGTCATTACCAGTGGATACTTCCCCTGCGGCAGTGAATGAAAGCGCATGTTGCGCCGGTGCGATACTCTGCACATACGGATTGTTCGCGCTTGCGGAAAGGGTGTAGTCGCCAATGGGCATCGGCCAAGCATAGGTACCGTCACCCGCTACTCCATGCATGGCACTGCCGGGCTGTTGGTGAAGTGTGACGTAGGGATAGCCCGGCTCACCGGCATCGCGCGTAGCGTTCGCGTTCTGGTCCCAGTAGGTGGTTCCTGTGGCCGCCGGGTTCAGGAAATCACAAGTGCTGTTTAGCGATGTGCAAAGCATGTCCGGGTTGAACGTTGTTGGCGAAAGATCACCCCAGTAAAGAACCAGAGCTGGAGGATGGTTGGGCAGGCAGGTGAGCGGCGTATGCGTGAGCGGCAATCCTACATCCGAATCGATGTACAATGCGGTTAACCCATCCGGCAACAAGGGCAAGCAAGCCAATTGACCCAAATAGCTGATGTCCAAGTTATCTACACTGGAAGGAAATGGTGGCAGCACGGTCACGGGCAGATCAGCTACAAAAATGCTCTGGATCCCATTGGGCCACGCGGGTAGCGAATCCAGCATGTGCAATCCCCAAAGTTCCAGCTGCTCCAAACTGGGCGGGAAAGGGAGAATGCTGGGAAGAGATTCCAAGCCGCTCAAGCGCAGGTGTTGCAAACCGGATGGCCATGGGGCCAGTTGTGACAAGTTCGGCATTCGATCCACGATGATCGTTTGCGCGGAAGCTGGCCATTGCGGGATCGAGGTGTTGGTGATATTGTAGAGGCTCAATGAATCAATGGAATCAGGTAATGGCGGGCAGGCCACCAGCGCAGTGCCGTAGCCGTTCAAAGAGAGCCAGGTGATCCCTTCAGGAAGGGTAGGGAACGCATTTCCGCGGCTTGTAAGGGAAAGATATTCTACGCTTGAAGGGATGGCCGGCAAAGCCGTTAGTGTTGGTTGGTCGAACACGGTAAGGCCGACAACACCGTTCGGAACCGGCGGGATCACGGACAGGCCCTTAACGTCCAAGTAGAGACTGCTCAAGTCCACAGGAAATGGTGGAAACATACCCCAAGTACCTTTGTAAAGGCGAAGCGAGGACAACCCTACTGGCCAGTTCGGAATACTTATGGAGTCACTATCACATGGCCCATATTCCCCTGACATGAGGTCGAAGCAAAGGCCAGTGATGCTCAACGACGTGAGGTTGCCCAACGCGTCGATCCCCGTGAGGTCCGCCGGTGTCCAATTCACCCCAAGTTGCATGGTGTTCTGCGCTAATACCGCAGGATTCCCGGTGTCCAAATAGCCGCTCGCATCCACGGCGCCCGGCACCCAAACGTTCAAAGCCGATCGAAGGCTGGTATCGGGAACAAAGACAAGTTGGGCGGTGGAGTGGGAAATGAAGCAAAGTGCTGCCAGCGCGCAGAAACCTGCTCGCGCCAATTGGTAACCGATGGTTTTCATGCGGGTCGGGTTGGGTGTGAACGTAGGACACCGCTTGTTGACGAAGCGCTGCCTTGGCGCAGTAAATGCCCTACGAATATACGATCCTATGCCCCCTCCCGCTTCAACCACTCAGCATAGATCACCTCCAGCTCCTCATACCAGTCCGCGCCATAAACACGCGACAGCGATTCCTTCAAAAAGCGGAACACCGGAACGCCCAGCTTCGCACCGAACGCGCACGCCGGTGAGCAGATATCCCACTGGTGGTAGTTGAGCGCCTCGTGGTACTTCAACTTGGTAACGCGGATGGGATACAGGTGGCAGCTCTTGGGCTTGTTGAACGGGATCTTGCCATCGTGGAAGGCCTGCTCGATGCCGCACTTCCAGATGCCTTTTTCATCCTTCTTCGCATACACGCACTCGGCGTACTCCTGCACGATCGGGGTCACCAGTTCGCCATCCATGTCCACCACGCTGGTGTAGCCTTGGTCCTTCACCGATTGGATGCCACGCTCGGTCATGTACGGCTTGATGGCCTCATAGTGCTTGGCGATCAATTTCGCCTCGTCGGGTTCCAGCGGGGCGCCGCTATCCCCCACTTCACAGCAGGCGCCTTTGCATGCCTCGAGGTTGCAGACAAAGCGTTTCTCGAAGAGCTCTTCGCTGAGGAGAGTGCCGCGGTGTTCGATCATTGGGGTAGGGAGGATTCACCACGGAGACACAGAGGACACAGAGAAAGGCAAAGGAATGCAATGGTCGGAAATTCGGGGAACTGTAATTTTGGAAATTGGAGTCGATCAATTGCGTGCCGCCTTGATCTCGGCCATCACTTCGTCCTGTGTAAGCGGCTCCTTCACCTTGGCCCGGATATCCGCCATTACCTCTGCCAGGCCTCGAACCTTTTTAGCCCGGATGGTGATGATGCCCAAGTCCTGCAGTTGCTCCAACAGTGCCTTGACCTTCTTGCTTGTTACGTCCACCTCGAAGGTTTCCATGATAATGCAAAGGTATCAAAGTGGATCGAGCCGGAGAAGTGCGAGCATGCTCGGTCGGAAACACCATGTTGATCCTTGCCTTCGTCAAGCGCGCTTTTTGATCCGGCCTTGAACATCAACGTAATTGTAAGAATTCCGCTGGGTCGATAATGCGTGTCTTCATAAAGGTCTTCAGAACAAGCAGGTCTTTATCTCCGGTGATCAGAAAATCCGCCTTCCCGTCTTTGCATAGGGCGAGAAAATGATCATCATCCGGGTCTCTGCAAAGTTCCACCACTGATCTCACCGTGACTACCTCACCATTAACGGCAAGGCTGGAGATCAGTTCTTCCATGTGTTTACCGAGGATCCTTCCCTTGAGTTTTGGTCGTGTGATCACCTGCATGAATTCGGTCAACTGTTCTGGGGAGTAGATCAGAACATGCCGACCCACAATGCGCCGCATCACCTCCATCATATTCACGGAGATCAAGGAGCTTATCAGCACGTTGGTATCAACGACGAGCCTGTGGCTTGCGCGAGGCGGCATGGCTGCGTTGCTTGCGTGCGGCCTTCACTTCAGCCATGATCTCCTCTTCCGTGATCGGTGTCAATTTCGCCGCCCGCGTTTGGATGTCCTTGATCACCTCCGCAAGGCTGCGCGCTTTTTTGGGCCGAACCCTAATGATGCCCAAGGCCTCAAGCTGCTTTAAGAGCGCCTTTGCCTCTTTGCTTGTAACGTCAACCTCGAAGGTCTCCAGTTTCATGGTCTCGCAAAGATAGTAAAGGGTGCTGGGCCTTATTGCCGCAATGCGAAAACATCCGTGCCCTTCGCGACACAACCAGCTATGGCGTTGCTATACGTTGCGAAACCATTGCGTCCGATTTGTATCGGACCGTTGCGTCGTGGCGGTAAAAAGCATTCCGTTGCCCCGTTACGGTTTACCCAAAGCGATACCTCCGTCCAGCTTTCTTCTTTGCGCTCTTAGCGCCCCTGGCTGCCGAAGGCATGCTTGGCCGTTAACCCACTCGTTACCGTTAATCTCCCCGAAGCTGCCATCTTTGCGGCCGCGCCACGTCAAAGCATTCCAAGACGTAAGACGCTTACCTACCATGAGCAATCAAGAAGACCGCCTGAAGACCCTTATCGGCCACGCCAAGGAATATGGATTCGTGTTCCAGAGCAGCGAGATCTACGATGGCCTCAGTGCCACCTACGACTATGGCCCATATGGTGTGGAACTGAAGAACAACCTCCGGCGCTACTGGTGGGAGGCCATGACCAAGCTCAACGAGAACATCGTGGGCTTGGATGCCGCCATCTTCATGCACCCCACCGTGTGGAAGGCCAGCGGCCACGTGGATGCCTTCAACGATCCCTTGATCGACAACAAGGACAGCAAGAAGCGCTACCGCGCCGACGTGCTGCTGGAAGAGCATGTCGGGAAGTATGAGGACCGGATCACCAAGGAGGTGGAGAAGGGAAAGAAACGCTTCGCCGAAGGATTTGACGAAGTGCAGTTCCGCGCCACCAACCCTAACGTGAAGCGGGCACAGGAACGCATTGATGCCGTGGAAGAACGAATGAAGGCCGCGCTGGATGCCAACGATCTCGAGGCCTTGCGCCAGCTGATCATCGATGAGGAGATCAAATGCCCGATCAGCGGCACCGCCAACTGGACCGAGGTGCGCCAGTTCAACCTGATGTTCGCCACCGAGCTCGGCAGCGTGAGCGGCGAAAGCAGCACGATCTTCCTGCGGCCGGAAACGGCCCAAGGCATTTTCGTGAACTATCTCAATGTGCAGAAAAGCGCGAGGATGAAGATCCCCTTCGGCATCGCACAGACCGGCAAGGCGTTCCGCAACGAGATCGTTGCGCGGCAGTTCGTGTTCCGCATGCGGGAATTCGAGCAGATGGAGCTGCAGTACTTCGTGAAGCCAGGTACCGAGATGGAATGGTACGAGACCTGGAAGGCGAAGCGCATCGCATGGCACAAGGCGCTGGGCCTGCCGGAAGAGAACTACCGCTTCCACGACCACATCAAGCTGGCGCACTACGCCAATGCCGCCTGCGACATCGAGTTCAAGTTCCCCATGGGCTTCAAGGAGCTCGAAGGCATCCACAGCCGCACCGATTTCGACCTGAAGCAACACGAGGAGTTCAGCGGCAAGAAACTGCGCTACTTCGACACCGAGACCAACGAGAGCTACATCCCCTACGTGGTGGAAACATCCATCGGCCTGGACCGCCTGTTCCTCGCCGTGCTGAGCGCTGCCTACGATGAAGAGAAATTGGAGAGCGGCGAGGAGCGCGTGGTATTGCGCATACCAGCGCCATTGGCCCCGGTGAAGTTGGCCGTGCTACCCTTGGTGAAGAAGGACGGCCTGCCTGAAAAAGCACGTACCATCACCGACGCCTTGAAGCTGGACCACAATTGCCAGTACGACGACAAGGACAGCATCGGCAAGCGCTACCGCAGGCAGGACGCCATCGGTACGCCCTACTGCATCACCGTGGACCACGATTCCCTCACCGACGACAAGGTGACCATCCGCGACCGCGACACCATGCAGCAAGAGCGCGTGGCGATCAGCGAGCTGGGTAGCATCGTGAGCGGGAAGGTGGATCTGCGCGGGCTGTTGCGGAAGTTGTAGGGCGCGCCTTCCGATCTTCGCCATACCATGGCCAAAAAGAAAAGTAGCGCTGCAGAAGCAGTGAAAGCACGTGCGCGGCGGGCTGCGCCGAAGCGTACAGCCGGAAACGACCGGAAGGCTGATACCACGATCAAACGGACTGTAACCAAGCGGAGCTCCGAGGGCTATGACGCGGATAAATACACCGGTGCGATCCCTGGTCTTGCGGAGCGCATGAAGGAGTATTTGGAACACATGCGCGATGGCCGCTGAGCGCCTGCTGGCGGACACCAATGCACTCATTCATCAATTGGGTGGTGACCCACGTGTGGGAGAACTGCTGAAAGGCAAAAAGGTCCATATCTCGTTCGTCACGCAAATTGAATTGCTCAGTTGGGCTGGCTATATGGCAAAAGAGCGGGCAGTGGTTGCGGAACAATTATTATGGACGCAAGCGAACGGGTGAAGATGATCGCCATTGATCTTCGGATCAAGTACAAGTTGAAACTCGCCGATGCCTTGATCGCAGCCACCGCCATCAGCCTGAACATCCCGCTGGTCACGCAAGACTAGCATTTCAACCGACTGAAGGAGGAGGTGGAGCTTTATATGCTCTGAGCATTTTGGAAATCCTTTATATCCTGTCCTGAACGTGGTATGGGATTCAGCGAAGCATTTTGCCGTTGCTCGTTCTTCGTGCACACGCTCGAGCCTTAAGGATAACCGATCCTGCACCCGATGGCCTCTCGGCCTATTCAATTAATACCTTGTTGATCATTCATCTAAAAACCCACACCGATGAGACATATCTACGCACTCTTTTCTTCTGTTGCGCTGTTGAGCGCTACTTCGTTGATGGCGCAATTATCCTCTGCCTACAGTATTCTGGACGTGAATGATGTGGCTGCTCGGTTCCATTCGAACGGATTGATCGGCATGAACGCAGCGAGCGGTGCCCCCGGTTTCTTTGTACCCAGAACCGCGGGAAATACCGGCCCCTCCCCGCTGTTTGCAGCTGGCATGTGGGTGGGAGGTGTGGATGCTGACAACCAGTTGCACTTCGCCGGTGAACGCTTCGAGCAGGTAGGTCGGGACTTCTTCCCCGGACCATTGGGCACTGGTGCCACTATCACTCCTGCCGTGTCATTGCAGTATGATATGTTGAGCTCGGTGAATCGGTTGGATGTGGAGCGGCAATTGGCCTACTTCGATTGCTTGGCCGATCCTGGTTGCAACGAGCAAGTCGATTTCCCCGGCTATACAGTGCCTTCCAACTTCAGCCTATGGCCCGCCAATGGGGATGTCCCTTTGGGCCAAGCCCACGATCTGGCGCCCTACTTCGATTACAATAACAATGGAGTTTATGATCCGGAAAACGGGGATGCCCCGTGCATTTTCGGTGACCGGTCCCTCTATACCATCTACAATGACAACCTGGCTCCCCACACCGAAAGTGGTGGACTGCCGATCGGGTTGGAGATCCACATGATGCCGTTCGCATATTCCAGCGCTGATCAAGCGGTGAACCAGACGTTGTTCATCCGCTACAACATCATCAATCGCGGCTCGCTTGAGCTGAACAACACCTACATCGGGCTCTTCAACGATTTCGATCTGGGTTGCGGGAATGATGACTACCTGCAATGCGATGTTGGCCGGAACTTGATCATGGTGCTAAATGGCGACAACAATGATGAGGATTGCTTTGGTCACCTCGGCTACGGAACACAACCGCCCGCATTCGGCCATGTGATCCTGCAAGGTCCGAAAATGAATATGGACGGGCAGGATAACACGGATACCCTTACCGCTGACGGATACAATGGCACGGGCTTTAATGACGGCATCGTGGACAATGAACGGTTCGGATTGGGTCGGTTCATGGGGTTCAGCAATGCATCCGGCCCCACCTCCGATCCGAACACGGCGGTCGAGTACTATCAATACTTGACCGGGCAATGGAAGGACAATACCCCCTTGACGTACGGAGGGTCCGGCTATGCAACGGATCCTTCGGCAGTGCCCGCACGCTCCCTGTTCCCCGGCAACAGCGATCCGTTGGGCGTGGGTACCAATGGCCAAGTGATGCCCGCTTGGACGGAGGCAAGTGCAGGCAACCAGCCCGGCGACCGGCGCGGTGTGGCCTCGATGGGTCCGTTCACCTTGGAGCCTGGGCAAGAGGAAGTGATCGTGGTGGCTTACGTGTATGCGCGGGCAGGCAGCGGTGGACCGGAAGCCAGTGTGGCCGCATTGCAACAGCGCACCGATAGCATCCGCGCTTTCGCGCAATCCATCGTCGGTTTATTAGGTGAAGGATCACCCTGTGCTGGCTTTACCACCGGGATCACATCCACTGTCACCAAAGACGTTGGACTGCGCCTGTATCCCAACCCGGCAAACGACCAGCTGCATATAGTGCTGCCAAGATCCACCACACGCAGCACGATCTCCATCTTCGACAGCCAAGGTGCGCTGGTGCTGAAACAAGAAGTGAGCAGCGATGACCAGATCATCGATGTTGTACAGCTGCGCTCGGGCCTCTACTTGGCAAGGGTGCAAAGCGGCGGGAAGAGCTATGGCCAGTCGTTTGTGAAGGAGTAGCAGCATCAGAAAAAGTCGCAAAAGGAGTGCATTCAACGAGGGTGAATGCACTCCTTTGTTCGTTGCCTGGTCGGTTCATGTACCATCATGTGGCATGGTTGCCAAGCATCCGATCCGGGCTGGCGCTTTTTCCCGATTACAATTCGCGGACTCGAATTACCTTCGCAGCCCTCAATCACCTACCCAGGTGGCGGAATTGGTAGACGCGCTGGTCTCAAACACCAGTGATGAAAGTCGTGCGGGTTCGATTCCCGCCCTGGGTACTTCTCGGATCGGATGATCAGATGATCGGGCGATCAGATCATGGAGTTTGACCCACTCCTCCCCGATGCAAAAAGACTCTTTGACCTATGCCAACCCCGCCAAGCAGGAGCGCTACGATCGGGCCTATATGAAGATGGCCTTGGAGTGGGCCAAGCTCAGCCACTGCACGAGAAAGCAAGTGGGCGCGCTTCTGGTGAAGGATGGCATGATCATCAGCGACGGCTATAACGGCACCCCTACCGGCTTCCCCAACGATTGTGAAGACGCACAAGGTGCCACGCATTGGTACGTTCTTCATGCCGAGGCCAACGCCATCATGAAAGTGGCCCGAAGCACCAACAACGCCCGTGACGCTACCCTGTACCTCACCCATTCCCCTTGCAAGGACTGTAGTAAGCTCGTCCTTCAGGCTGGCATCAAGCGGCTCGTCTATCTCGATCCGTACAAGGACACTTCCGGCCTCGACCTACTGGAGAAAGGCGGGGTACTGATCAAATGGCTCCGGACAACGTGAACGGGCAAGGGAATAGGACGTGGTCCTGGGCGGTGTTGCTTCCGCTGCTCCTCGGCATTGCCGTGGCGGGTGGGTATTTCATCGGTTCTCGCGTGGGGGTCAGTGATACGGGATCCATGCAGTTCTTCGAACTGCGCCGGAACACACCTGCCGCCAAGCTCCAGCAAGTGCTGGAATTGATCGATCGGCAGTATGTGGATACGGTGCAGGAAGGCAAATTGGTGGATGAGGTCCTGCAGAACATGCTCCAGCAGTTGGACCCCCACAGCTACTACATCAGCGCAGCGGATCTTCGTGCAGCGGAGGAACCCTTGGAAGGCAGTTTCATGGGCATTGGTGTGGAGTTCAGCATTCAACGGGATACCATCGTTGTGGTGGCCACCATCGAAGGTGGGCCCAGCGAAGCGCTCGGCATCCGGGCGGGGGACCGGCTGGTAAGCGCGGACAGCACCAAGCTGGCCGGAGTGGGGGTTACCAATGACATGGTGATGAAGGCCCTGCGCGGTCCCGCCAACACCAAGGTCACCGTGGGCGTGGTGCGCGGAGGAGGAAAGCCCTTTGATGTGACGATCACGCGGGGACCCATACCCATCAACAGTGTGGCCGTCGCCTTGATGGATGAGGATAGCACGGGATACCTGCGGCTATCCCGGTTCGCCCGCACAACCCACGAGGAGTTCCTGAAAGCAACCGGCGAACTGAAGGCCAAAGGCATGAAACGCCTGGTGCTGGACCTGCGTGGTAACGGCGGTGGCTACCTGAATGCCGCGATCGGGATCTGCGAGGAGCTTCTGCCAAAAGGAACAGAGATCGTGTACACCGAAGGGCGTGCATCCCCGCGACAGGACTATAAGGCTGATGGAGGGGGAAGCTTGATCGATATGCCTTTGGCCGTGCTGATCGATGAAGGTTCCGCCTCGGCGAGCGAGATCGTGTCCGGTGCGGTGCAGGATAATGACCGTGGTCTGATCGTGGGTCGGCGCTCCTTCGGCAAAGGCCTGGTACAGGAGCAAGTGAACCTGCGGGATAACAGCGCCGTGCGCCTTACCACGGCACGCTACTACACGCCCAGCGGAAGAAGCATCCAGCGCCCTTATGGCAATGGCGTGGACTACAAGGATGATCTGGAAGCACGCTACATCCACGGGGAGTTGCTGAACGTCGACAGCATCCATCTGGATTCCTCACAAGCCTACACGACCAAAAAAGGCCGCACGGTATATGGTGGTGGTGGTATCATGCCCGATATTTTCGTTCCTGCCGATACCGCCGACCGCTCAACCTACTTGAGTGAGTTGTTCTTCTCGGGTTCCTTGAACCGGTATGCGTTCGATGTGGCCGACAGGCATCGTGGGAAGTTGAAGAAGTACGGAACTCCAGAGCGGTTCAATGCGGAATATGAGATCACACCTGCTCAACTGAATGGCTTGGCCACTGAGGCGAAGGCGGCCGGCGTGGACTACGATCCCCAAGGTTTGAAGCTCTCCTCTTCGGTGATCGCACTGCGGCTCAAGGCAGGCATTGCGCGCAACATCTGGGGTGAGAACGGATACTACAGGGTGCTGTTGGAGGATGACCGCATCTACGAACGGGCCCGGGAAGCTCTTCACGACCAAACACCTTGAGCTGATCACCACAAAAGAAAAGGGGCCTTTCGGCCCCTCGTTCTTTCTTGTGGTCAATGCTTACTTAACGGCCTTCTCGGCTGCCTCGTTGGCCTTGTTCACTGCATCTTGAGCAGCATCGGTGGCATTCTCCATCGATTGCTTAACAGTGTCCATGGCTGCGCTGGTGGTGCTGTCGATCGTGGCAGCGGCCTCCTCGGCAGCGTCTTGGGCCTTGTCCATCAATTCAGTGGCATTGTCATTGGCAGCATCCATGGTGTCTGCTGCATTCTCCTCCACATTGCTCCCGCAGGCTACGAAAAGTGCTACGGTAGTGGCAAGCATTGCGAACTTCCTGATCATCCTTGTTGTTGGTTTGGTGAAAGTGGGCGCAAATGTAAGTGGAGGCAGGCTTTCCCGGAAAAAAATGTTAAGCCGATCGGCTAACTTGCACCCTTCATCGTCAAACCTTTAAAAATTCCCTACAAATGGCATTCGAACTCCCGTCCCTACCCTACGCATTCAACGCTTTGGAACCTCATATCGACGCTCGAACGATGGAGATCCACCATGGTAAACACCATCAGGGATATGTGAACAACCTCAACAAGGCGATCGAGGGTACTCCTTTGGAGGGAAAGTCGATCGAAGAGATCCTGAAGAACCTGGACATGAAGAACGCAGCCGTTCGCAACAACGGTGGCGGCCACTATAACCACAGTCTCTTCTGGACCGTGATGGGTGCGAACGCAGGTGGCGAACCACAAGGCGAGCTGGCCGAGGCCATCAAGCGCGATCTCGGTGGATCCGATGCTTTCAAGGAAAAATTCGCCAATGCCGCTGCAACCCGTTTCGGCAGCGGATGGGCATGGCTATGTGTTCATAAGGGCGGCAAAGTGGAGATCTGCTCAACCCCTAACCAGGACAATCCCCTAATGCCCGATACGGGTTGCGGTGGTACCCCGATCCTTGGCGTTGACGTTTGGGAGCATGCCTACTACCTGCACTATCAGAACCGGCGCCCCGACTACCTGAAAGCATGGTGGAACGTGGTGAATTGGGATGCCGTGGCCAAGCGCTACGCGAACGCCAAGTGACCCTCGTGGCCGAAGAACAAGCGGGCGGCACCGATCTCCGGTGGCCGCCCGCTTACTTTTGACCCATGCCCGCTCGCACCCTACTGCCCCTCTTTTGTGCGGTATTGATGTGGCTTGCTCCACGTTCGAGTTCAGCAGCCGGTCCGTTCCAAGATCGCTCCATGGTCGTCTTGGAACTCCTTCCCGTTGACACCACTACCCTGCTTTCAGACCATCGCGAACCCCAACGGTTGGTGGCGGCCACGCTTACTCTCACATTGGGAGTGTTCGCAGCACATCGGCTCTATTTCGGTACCGATGTTAAGGTGCCCATCATATACGGGCTCACGTTCGGTGGCTTCGGTGTCCTCGTCCTGATCGACCTGGCCCACATCATCTTCACGAAGGACCTGAAGCCCTACATGAACAACAACAAAGTGTTCATGTGGTCCACCGAGCGGTCCGATCCGCTTACTCCACCGTAACGCTCTTCGCCAAGTTGCGGGGCTGGTCCACATTGCAACCACGCATCACCGCCACATGGTAGCTGAGCAGTTGCAGCGGTACCACCGCCAACAGCGGCACAAAGGCATCCGGTGAGGCCGGGATCTCGATCGTATGGTCCGCGATCTCCTTTACCGTGGTATCACCTTCGGTAACGATCGCGATCACCTTTCCCTTACGCGCCTTCACCTCTTGGATGTTGCTTACGACCTTCTCGTAGCTCGCACCTTGGGTCGCGATCACGAACACCGGCATTTCCTCATCGATCAATGCGATGGGACCATGCTTCATCTCCGCAGCAGGGTATCCCTCCGCATGGATGTAGCTGATCTCCTTCAACTTCAATGCACCTTCCAACGCCACGGGGAAGGAATAGCCACGACCGAGATAGAGGGCATTGCGGGCATCCTTGTAGATCTCCGCGATGTACTTCACTTGGGCCTCTGTCTTCAGCACCTTCTCCACTTTGGAAGGGATGGCGTCGAGTTCCAGCAGCAATTGCTGGAATTTTCCGCCGTCGATGGTCCCCTTCCGGCGACCGATCATCAAGGCCATCAGCGTCAGCAAGGTGACCTGTGCCGTGAATGCCTTGGTGCTGGCCACACCGATCTCGGGTCCGGCGTGCGTGTACGATCCCGCATGGGTCATCCGGGCAATGCTGCTGCCCACCACGTTGCAGATGCCGATGATGGTGGCTCCTTTGCTTTTGGCCAGTTCGATGGCCGCCAGCGTATCCGCGGTCTCGCCACTCTGGCTGATCGCGATCACAATGTCATCCTCGTAGATCACCGGATTACGGTACCGGAACTCACTGGCATATTCCACCTCCACCGGGATGCGGGCGTACTCCTCGAAGAGGTACTCGCCCACCATGCCGGCGTGCCAACTGGTGCCGCAACCCACAATGAGGATGCGCTTGGCATTCACGATCCGCTGCTCATAGTCCTTGATGCCGCCCAATACGATGTCGCTCTGCGCCAAGTTCAAGCGACCGCGCATCGAATCGCGGATGCTACGCGGTTGCTCGTTGATCTCCTTGAGCATGAAGTGCTCATAGCCGCCTTTTTCCAATGCCTCCAGTTGGATCTCCAATGCTTGGATGAAAGGCCGCTTATCCTGGTTCTTGATGTTGCGCACGCGGAGGCCATGCTCCTTGTCGAGGATGGCGATCTCTCCATCCTCCATGTATACCACGTTACGTGTATGTTCCACGATCGGGCTGGCATCGCTGGCCAGGAAATGGTCACCATCCTCTCCGATGCCGATCACCAAGGGACTGCTTTTCCGGGCTGCTACCAGCATGTCCGGAAATTTCTGGTCCACTACAACGATGGCGTATGCGCCAACCACGTTGGACAAGGCCAAACGCACGGATTCAGCCAGGTCCGTACCCTCCGTCCGCTGGATATCGTCGATCAAGTGTACCAGCACTTCCGTATCGGTATCGCTCCTGAACTCATACCCACGGCTCATCAGCTCCTCCTTCAGGGGGGCGTAGTTCTCAATGATCCCATTATGGATCAAGGCCAGCTCGCCATTGGAGGACACGTGCGGGTGGGCGTTCACATCATTGGGTTCGCCATGGGTAGCCCAGCGTGTATGGCCGATGCCCACGGAACCCAGCATCGGGGTATCATTCACATGCGCTTCCAGATCACTTACCCGGCCTTTGCATTTCTGCACATTCAAGGCGTTCGGGCCGACCAGCGCAACACCTGCGCTATCATAACCCCGGTACTCCAGCCGCCTTAGGCCGGAGATCAAAATGGGGTAGGCTTCCTTTTTGCCAACGTAAGCTACAATGCCGCACATGGGATATGTTCAATAAGTGGTGAATGTAAGCACCAGCTTCATGGCGCGATCCGGGTTGAAAGGCCCCGCAAGGGATGCACGGTTCACGGTTACACCGTTGCTACCGGGTACCAAGGAGAGGCCGGTATTGGCATAAGTGCCATTGATCACGCCTTGGGTCCATCGTGTCAAGTTGAATCGGTATTCACCGTTCTCCGGATCATAAAAACCGCCGACGACCCCTTGGCCTGCAACTTGGTCCGGCACCAGCAGGTCCGAACCATCCGCCGCCTTGCGGAATGCGAAAAGCTGATCGGGCGGTAGATACGTGTCATGGAAGTCCCCGGCGATCGGAACGATCAATTCGGCCTTTGCAAGTGCGCGATGGGGACTGTGGGCATACTGGTCGAGGTACGGGAACCGGATCTCCGTGCGCAGCCCGCCCAGGCTTTGTACGAAGGTGTTGATCTGCCCAAAGGTGGTGTCCGTCAATGCCTGTGGCAAAGCGGGCTCCGTAGCTGCCGCATGATCGAATGCACCTGTGGATAAACGTGCGCTACTACTACCGATGATAAAGTCAAATGTGGAATTCACTCCATTGCCATCGTGGTAGTACAGGGTCATTTTGGAGGCTCCGCTCAAGAGATTGAAACGCCAAACGCCACCTTGCAGAGGAGCCTGCCCTGTATTTCCCGGTACCACGTACAACCCCTTGAAGTACGCCAGGAACGATGCGTTGTCCGCCATGGTAGGCTGGCCCCATTGGGACAGCAGTTCCTGCCCCAAGCTCAGGTCCAGGGGTATCCGCAATTGAGGAACCAAGGTTTCTCCACCTATTTCGGGGCCCTCCGTGGGCGCAGGCGTGAATTGACGTGGTGAACCCTGCACAAGGTCCAAGACGTCCGTCCCCAGTTGGTGATCGCTTTTGTAGACGGAATCCAGCGAAAGGTCCTCTGTCAGCCGGAACACTTGGATCACCTGTGGATCAAGATCGCCATAGATGGGAGCCACAATGCTGTATGCCATGGAGAGCACAAGCGAATCACAGACCAACGTGGGGTCGGCCGGTCCGATGTTGTTCACGCTCAGCCTCAACTGTGTCGCTGTTCCGGCGATCACTGGCCCGAACACATCATCCACATAGCTGCCCAAAAGCGTGGTACTGAGCACGCTGGTACGCACCGGCTCATCCTCCTTGGGCCATGCGATGAGGTGCGTAGTATCGATCACTATGGTACCCAATGTATCCGCCGGGTCCAAGACGGAAAGGCCAAGATCGTCCTCCGGCTTCTTACAGCCGAAAGTGAGGACCATACCCAATGCGAGCACCGCCGCTATCGCGGAACGTGCCGGAATTACAGGGATCGGCTTGCTCAAAGTATCAGACCAGCGCTTCCTCCATCACACTCTGATAGAACTCCAGATGGGCATCCAAGCGCTCATCGGCATCCTTGAAGTAGGCGAGCGTGGGTTTGTCCAACGTCTTGATCGTGGTCTCCATGGAACGGCCCAACTTGGCACTTCCTTTTACCACGGCATCGCTCATTCCCATGGCGAACTTCACCAGGTCGTCCGTGGTGGATTTGCCCAAGCCCTTCAGCAGGGTCTTGTCAAAACCTTCCATGGCCAGTTTTTTCGGCAACTCCTTGTCCAGGTTCTCCGATTTTTGATCGTATGCACTGAAGATGATCTTGGCATCCTCGAAATGGGGATCGTCATTGAAGAAGTGACGCACGTACAGGGGAATGAACGCGGTCATCCAGCCGTGACAGTGAATGATGTCCGGGCTCCAGCCCAGTTTGCGAACGGTCTCCAGTACACCACGGCAGAAGAAAAGCGCGCGCTCATCGTTGTCGGGGAAGAAATTCTCGTCGTCGTCCTCCACGGTGTGCTTCCGCTTGAAGTACTCCTCGTTGTCGATGAAGTAGACCTGCATGCGGGCACTGGGCACACTGGCCACCTTGATCAGCAGGGCATGGTCCGTATCGTTGATGATCAGGTTCATGCCGCTGAGGCGGATCACCTCATGCAATTGGTGTCGACGTTCGTTGATGGATCCGAACTTCGGCATGAAAACCCGGATCTCGTTTCCTTTCTCCAAGATGCCCTGCGGCAATTGACGAGTGGCCTTCGCCATTCCTACTCCATCGGTAAACGGATGGATGTATTGGGATATGGTGAGGACCTTCGCGTTCTTCAAGCTCATGGGTTGGGGGAATAAAGTGATGGAAGCCACAAAAGTATAGACAAATTTCTCGGTATTCAAGCTTTACGTAGTTTGGCCCCCTTGCACCAGCCGGTTTGGAACCTACCACGAACCCCCTTCACGCCGCGATCTGGTCGGCCGAACAACGGCGAAAGAACAGGCGCATTGCCTTCGTTCCCACAATGGGGGCCTTGCATGCAGGACATTTGGCCTTGGTCCGTGCAGCCCATGCACATGGTGATGCAGTGGCAGTAAGCATCTTCGTGAATCCGCTCCAGTTCAACAACAAGGATGACCTGGCCAAATACCCCAGACACCCGGAAGAGGACCGGCGTATGCTGAGCGAAGTGGGTACCCAGATGCTCTTGATGCCCGATAATGGGGCCCTGTTCCGCAACTTTACGCCCTCGGAATACGACCTCAACGGCTTGGATGGCCTGATGGAGGGTGCCTCCAGACCAGGGCATTTCCAAGGCGTAGTGAACGTGGTGGAGCGGCTTTTCCACTACGTAAGGCCTGATGTGGTGCTCTTCGGGGAGAAGGACCGACAGCAACTGGCCGTGATCCGCCATGTGACAAACCAGCTCCGTTGGCCCGTGAAGATCGTCGGCCATCCCACCGTGCGCGATCCGGACGGGTTGGCCCTGAGTTCCAGGAACCAGCGCCTCTCAACTGCTGAACGGCAACTGGCACCCGTGCTTTATCGTGCTCTTAACGCCATCAAGGATTCCAGCTTTATCCTTTCGGTGGAAGATGCACTGGAGGCCGGTAGACAATTACTGGCGGAAACCCCTTCCGTCGAATTGGACTATCTGACCCTCGTTCACCCCGGAACACTTCAGCCGCTGGAGAATTGGGAGGGGGTACAGGAGGCAGTGGCGCTCATCGCTGCACAGGTGGGTCCGGTGCGTTTGATAGACAACATCACCATTACCCGGTAGTTTTACGGCCCCCGACAAGCATACGTCAGGGTTATTCAGACATGACCATTGAAGTACTTCGCGCCAAGATCCACCGAATAAGCATCACCGAAGCGAATGTTGATTACGTGGGCAGCATCACTTTGGACCGGGACCTGGTAGATGCCGCAGGGCTGGTGGAAGGTGAGAAGGTACACGTATTGAACGTGAACAACGGGAACCGGCTGGTGACCTATGTGATCCTGGGTGAACGCGGTTCCGGCCACGTATGCCTCAACGGCCCAGCTGCCTTGCTCGCTTCGGTAGGCGATGTGGTGATCATAGTGGCCTATGCGCACATGTCCTTTGAAGAAGCGAAGACCTTCAGCCCCAAAGTGATCTTCCCGGACGAGCGGACCAACAAATTGCGACCGTGAAGCGAACGCTGTTCACCCTCCTGAAGATCGGTGTGCCCTTGGCCATCGGGATCTGGTTGGTGTTCTATTTCTATGACGCGCTGGACTCCGACCAGCGCGAGGAACTGTTCACAGCATTCCGGCAGGCCGATCTGCGCTGGCTCGGTCTGGCCACCGTGGTGGGGTGGCTTGCGCATGTGAGCCGTGCCTGGCGCTGGCGCTACATTCTGGAGCCGTTGGGCCATCGGCCCGGGTTCTGGAATTGCTACCACGCGGTAATGGTGGGCTATTTCATGAATCTCTTCCTACCACGGGCCGGAGAGGCCAGTCGAGCCCTATCCCTCTATCGCACGGAGAAGGTGCCTTTCGAGCAAGGTTTCGGCACCATCCTCGCCGAACGGGCTGTGGACATGCTGATGCTATTGGGGATCGCCGGTGTTACCGTGTTGCTTCAATTGGAAAAGCTGGACCTGTTCAAAAGTCGGATCGCCACCTTCCAGGAATCACAAGGTCCTGCTGCGGAGAATGGCATTGCATGGGGGCCATGGATCGCGACCGCCGTGGCCGTACTTGTCCTTGTTGCGGTTTTCCTATTGATCACCCGCCCGGCATTGCGTTATCGGCTACGTGAACTGGGCCGTGGCTTCGGCCAAGGGCTGCGCTCGGTGTTCCGCACCAAGGATCGTGCTGGGTTCATCCTGCACACGGTGTTGATCTGGGCAGCATATCTCGGCATGTTCAAGCTCGGTTTCCATGCCCTGCCCGAAACTGTGGACGTCCCCATGGCCGGCATTCTCGCCGGCTTTGTTGCGGGTGCCATCGGCATCGTTCTGGTGCAGGGAGGCATTGGTGTGTATCCCGCATTCGTGGCGCTCATCATCAGCATCTACATGTTGCCACCGGAAGGCGGCGGCTATATCCGGCCGGAGGCCTTGGCCATGGGCTGGCTGCTCTGGGTAGCACAAACGCTGATGCTGATCGTGCTCGGCGGACTGTCCCTACTTTTATTGGCCCTCAAACGCCCCGCCACCCCATGACCGACCAGACCAACTCCCGCATCATGGACCTCGTGAACGTGCAACGCATGGCCCACGTGTGGCGCCTGAAGAGCGACCGTATCGTCTTTACCAACGGGGTGTTCGACATCCTGCATCGTGGACACGCCACCTACTTGGAGCAGGCAGCTGCACATGGGCACCGGCTGGTGATCGGCCTGAACAGTGATGCCAGTGTGAAGCGCTTGGGCAAGGGCATGGATCGACCCTTGAACAGGCAGGATGACCGCGCCCAGGTGCTTACTGCGCTGCGCTGTGTGGACGCTGTGGTGATCTTCGACCAGGACACACCCTTGGAGCTGATCCAAGCCATCCACCCCGATGTACTGGTGAAAGGCGGCGACTGGACCGTGGACAAGATCGTCGGCGGGGAATACGTGAAGAAATACGGCGGCGAGGTGCATTCCCTCCCTTTGGTGGAAGGGCTTTCCACAACCTCATTAGTGGATCGCATCCGCCATGGCGGCTAAGCTTCGCTCCCAATACGTCTGCAAGAACTGCGGAGCTACACATGCTCAGTGGCTGGGCCAGTGCAGCACCTGCAAGGAGTGGAATACCCTTGTGGAAGAGGTGCGGGACCGTGTGGAGGAAAAACGCGGCACGCCGGCCAGCATCCGGAACCGCGGCCAACGCCCCGTGGCCATCTCCGAGATCAGTGCAGAGGGCGGACCGCGGATTCCAATGGGGGATCGAGAGCTGGACCGTGTGCTCGGTGGCGGTGTAGTGCCGGGTTCCTTGATCCTCATCGGCGGTGATCCCGGCATTGGGAAAAGCACCCTGATGCTTCAGACGGCCTTACGCACACCGCAGCTGTCCACGCTGTACATCAGTGGGGAGGAAAGCGCCCAACAGGTGAAAATGCGTGCGGAGCGCCTCCAAGAAGAATTAGGAACCACCGCCGGCGCCAACTGCTTTGTCCTCACCGAGACCAACACGCAGAACATTTTCCGCCAGATCGAGGAATTGCAGCCCGGACTCGTGATCGTGGATAGTGTCCAAACACTCTACACGGCCGTGCTGGACGGGAGCCCCGGCAGCGTGGGCCAAGTGCGCGAATGCACCAGCGAGCTGATGCGTTACGCCAAGGCCACCGGTATCCCCATGGTGCTGATCGGCCACATCACCAAGGACGGCGCCATCGCCGGACCGAAGGTTTTGGAGCACATGGTGGACTGCGTGCTGCAGTTCGAAGGTGACCGCGACCATGCCTACCGCCTGTTACGCCCTTTGAAGAACCGCTTCGGCAGCACCAACGAACTGGGGATCTATGAAATGCGCGGCAGCGGCCTCGCTATCGTGGAGGACCCCAGCCAAGTGCTCCTCGGGGACCGAGGCCCACGCCCCAGCGGCGTCTGTGTGGCGGCCACCCTGGAAGGCATGCGACCGCTATTGATCGAAGTGCAGGCATTGGTGAGCAGCGCCGTCTATGGCACCCCTCAGCGCAGCGCAACGGGCTTCGACCTACGCCGCATGAACATGCTACTGGCCGTGTTGGAGAAGCGGTGTGGGTTCCGCCTAGGGCAGAAGGACGTTTTCCTCAACCTTGCTGGCGGCTTCCGCGTGGAGGAGCCCGCCATCGACCTCGCTGTGGTCTGTGCCGTGCTGGGCAGCAATGCGGACATCCCCGTACCCATGGATTGCTGCTTCGCAGGCGAGGTGGGCCTTACCGGCGAAGTGCGGCCGGTCACCCGCACGGAACAGCGCATTTCGGAAGCTGCCAAACTGGGTTTCGCCAAGATCTTCGTGCCGAAAGGAACAAAGGGATTGCCCAAAAGCAGCGGGATCGAGATCGTACCGGTGGGTCGTGTGGACGAGGTGCTGGGGCACCTGTTCGGGTGAAGCTCTGAAGCTATTGAAAGCCCAGATCTTCCTCAGCGCTTTTCTCCTGAAATTTTCGGTGCGGGATCCGAAAGGAACACGTAACGCACCTCCTTTTCCAAGGGATGCGTGGTATGTGTGACCAAGCGGTGGACCATGCCCTGAAGTGGCTGCATGGACAGGGCAGTACAAACAAGGGAGTAGGCCCTGAAAACGGGCGTGGAACCGGTGCTGCTATGCATCAGATCGCTTTCCGAAGGTGGATGGGATGTACCACCGATCGATCCCCGTCAAGTACCATCAAAACGAGTTCATTGTCCTCCACATCGGTGATGCGGATCCGTGTTACCGGGCCTTTTACTTCACCGGTCTTCAGGATGTGGCCATCACTGGTGCAGAGGTCGAACAACGCGTCCTCGGTACCCGGTTCGTAGTCGAACATCAACAATTGCTCGACCTTGTCGATCCGGACCTTGAATTCCGTGATTGGTGATCCCTTTTGCATGGTGCTGGCCTTTGGCAACTGCGCTTGGTACGCCACGCGCCACCCAAAAGTTCCGCCATGTGGGATCCCCCGCTACTGAAATGGATCCCTGATCACGCCCTTGCCGACTAGTTCCCTTGGTCGTTGAAGATCCAATAGGGGGCGCCGTTCGTGGTGATGGTGTATCTGTTTTCCATGGTGATCCAGTGTTCGTGTTCACCGAAATTATCCTAAGCCTGGAGCGGTCGTATGCGCTGAACGAGCAACGGCGCGTTCCATCTCGCCAGCGGGACATGCCTTCCATATCCTCCCTCCGAATACCTCTTTCCGCATTCGCGCCGCCCGTTGGATGGAAACCACCGTTCGTGCCTTTGGACACCCGGTCCTCCCCTACATTGCCCTAATTTCCGACCTAACCCCGATTGCCATGGCCATACGCGCACTGATAGTGGACGATGAGGCGGACGCCCGCAATAACCTTCGCCTGATGCTGGAGGAGCACTGCCCCCAAGTGGAAGTAGTGGGCATGGCCGCTTCGGCCGATGAGGCACGGGAGTTGATCGGATCGAACAACCCCCAAGCCTTGTTCCTGGACATCAAGATGCCCGGCGAGGATGGCTTTTCCCTGCTCCGTTCCCTTCCTGAGCCACACCTTCCCGTGGTGTTCACCACGGCATACGACGAGTTCGCCCTTCGCGCCTTCAAGGAGAATGCGTTGGATTATTTGGAGAAGCCGATCGACCTGGAGGAGCTGGACCGTGCAGTAGGCAAACTGGTACATACCATCGGTGACCCGGAGGAGTCCAAACGGCGCAGTGAGGGATTACAGGCCCTGATGAACGATCCGGCGTCGCCGTTGAGCACCCGCGTGGCTGTGCCCAGCCGCGATGGCCTGGTGCTGTTGCGGCATGAGGACATCCTCTATTTGGAAGCCAGTGATAGCTACACGGTGGTGCATGTCCGCGATGGCAAACGCACCATTAGCAGCAAGCATATCCGCGTATTCGAAGTGAATCTGGATCCCAAGAAATTCTTCCGGGTACACAAATCCTACATCATCAATTTGGAGCATCTGCGTAGCTTCAGCCGCAGCGAAGGCAATATGGCGGTGCTGGACAACGGTGCATTGGTGCCCGTGAGCCGCCGTCGCCTGCCGGAGCTGCTGGCGATGATCAACACATTCTGACAGTGGAATACGCGGGAAGCATCGATCGGCCCCTCATCCGGCTGCCGGGCTTGGCTGCCCTGCTCTCCGCCGCCCTTTTGCTGTTCACCCATGTACACGTCCAGGCGCAGCAGTTCGGCTTCACGCAGTTTTCACCGCGGAACGGCCTTGCCCAAAGTCAAGTACGTTGCATGGCCCAGGACAAAGCGGGCTATCTCTGGTTTGGCACGCTGGGTGGCGCCAGCCGATTCGATGGATCGGACTTCATCAATTTCGGGCTTCGCAATGGCCTTCCGGACCCCCAGGTGAATGCCCTTCTGGGGGCTTCCGATGGTACCGTCTGGTTGGGTTGTGGATCCTTCCTGGTCCATTTCGATGGCCATACGATGCACACGGTCCCCTTGCCGGTGGAAGCAGCTGACATCCGCGTGCTGGCCTTGGCGGAAGGGGTGGATGGCCGGATATATGTGGGCACCGACGGTGCCGGGTTACTGCAAGTGCAGGATAATGCGGTGAGCATACCCGACGGCTGGCCTGTGGATTCCGCCCAGAACATCCGGACACTGCTGACCCGGCCGGATGGCAGCCTGTTGGTGGGCCTACGGAATGGATTGCTGCAAGGAGGAAACGGCGTTTGGAGCAACGTCCCCCTCTCCTTCCCGGCCTCCGTCAGCTCCTTGGCCGTTGGGGCGAATGGAACCCTGTGGATCGGCACGTTCGGTGATGGATTAATCGAGCTTCCGAAGAGAGGGGAACCCCGGATCCATGATGAGACCACCGGGCTGTTGCAGAACAATGTGCGCGCTGTGCTTGTGGATCGTCGTGGTCGTGTTTGGGTGGGAACGAAATTCGGTATCGACCTGCTGGATGAAGGACGCCTACGGGCCTATACCGTTCACCAAGGAATGCCCAACGACAACGTGTGGTGCCTCTTCGAGGATGATGGCGGCGGGCTCTGGTTCGGCACGGATGGCGCAGGCGTGCTGCGCTATGCCGGCGAATCCTTTGTGACCTATACCGTGACCGAAGGCCTGTGCAGCGATCTGGTGATGACCGCCCTGAGCGATAAGGCCGGCGATATCTGGTTAGGCACCTACGGCAATGGCGTGTGCCGCATGGATGGCATGGCGCAGATCTCCACCCTCGATGGCCTGCCCAACAACACGGTGTGGTGTGGGCTGGCGGATGCGGACAGTTCGTTGTGGTTCGGCACCAGCGATGGGCTCTGCCATATCGTGAACGGGCTCGTGGTGCCTACCTCCGGTGGTCATGCCTTGGCGGGCCAACGGGTGCTTTCCCTCTATCGCACACCCTCCGGTGAGCTTTGGTGCGGCACTCGGGATGGCATCTCAATGCTGCATGCCGACGGTTCCGTGGAGGAATTCGGCACGATGGGAGGGGTCTCCTTGCGTGGGGTGCGGAGCATCAAAGGCGATCGGAACGGGGTGATCTGGCTGGCGACTGATATGGGTGCGGTGCGCATCCAAGGGGACAAGGTCACCCGCTTCACCACGCTGGATGGCTTGAGCCACAATACCGTTTTCTGCCTGCAGTTCGATGCCAAGGACCGGCTTTGGATGGGCACCTCCAATGGCTTGACCTGTGTGGACCAAGGCCGCTTCACGAAGATCGATCTCGGGATGGATTTCGGTTCGAATTACGTGGGCCTATTGCTGCGCGATGGAGCGGACAAGCTTTGGGCAGGCACCAACAACGGACTCTATCAATTCGACCCGGATAGCCTTCTGGTGGACCCATCGGCCAAGGAGCACATCACCGAGGAGGATGGCCTCCGAGGTCTGGAATGCAATCTCAACTCGGGCTTCAAGGATAGGCAGGGGCGCCTCTTCTTCGGGACCAATGCCGGACTGGTGATGCATGATCCCCGCCGACCTACATTGCGTACGAAGGCCTCTCCCCCGGTCGCCCATATCACTGGCATCACGAGCTTCCTGGAACCCATTTCAGGCTCGGACAGCATCGGCATGGGCTCCGGACCCACCACGCCATTGGAGGTGGGCTATCGCAAGAACCACCTCACCTTTACGTACACCGCCATTGCCTTGGCATACGGCCAGCACGTTCGGTTCCAATACCGGCTGATCGGTTTCGACAACGAATGGCTTCCCGCCACCGAGGCTCGTTTCGCCAGCTACTCCAACCTACCGCAGGGTGCCTACACCTTCGAGGTCCGTGCTTCCGACCGCCAAGGTCATTGGGGATCAAGTGCGAGCGTGGAACTCACGATCACCCCTCCTTTCTGGCTGCGTTGGTGGTTCTTCGTGGTCTGCGCACTCTGCCTCGCCGGTATCCTGTGGGCAGCGTTGCATTTCCGTAGCGTTCGTCGCCAGCGATCGGAAAAGACCCGCAACCTCATCCTGCGCTCCCGCATGCTACAGTTGGAACAACAGGCCCTGAACGCCAATATGAACAGGCATTTCATCTTCAACGCGCTCAATAGCATCCAATACAGCATCAATCGACAGGACCGCGCAGCGGCCAACAAGTACCTCACCAGCTTCGCAAAGCTGATCCGCAAGAACCTCGATGCCAGCCAGAGCGACACGACCAGCTTGGCAGAGGAACTTTCCCGCTTGGAACTTTATCTCGTGCTCGAGCATATGCGCTTCAAGGACAAGTTCCTCTATGCCATCAACGTGGCACCCGATGTAGATCCACATGCGGTAAAGATCCCGGCGATGATGCTGCAGCCCTATGTGGAGAACAGCATCTGGCACGGCATTCTGCCGATGGAACATGGGGGCCGGGTGGACATTAACGTTGATCGCACTCCCGAGGGTCGCACTCGGGTACGCATTATCGATGACGGGATCGGGATCGATAGTAGTGTAGGCGGAAAGAACGGGGAGGCTGGCGACCACATTTCAAGAGGCATCGAGATCACCAAAGGCCGGGCGGACATCCTGCGGAAGCTCGACCTGGCCGACATCCGCATCCAAGGTCCGGAGCAGATCCACGGTGAACTGGGCAACACTGGTACCCAAGTGATCGTTATACTGTCCTGATCCACCAATGGCCAAACTGGAAAAAGCACTTGCAATCCGCCGAACGATCACTTACATTTGTTGTCCATGAACTCCCCCGGAAATAAAACCATGATCGGCAGCGCGGTGCTTTTTGCACTGTTGATGCTGATTTCCACCGGTTGCACCAAGGAAGAGGTGGTGGCTCCGAACGCCCCCATTCCCGCCATGCAGACCAAGGCGGGCGCGAATAGTGGTAACTCAACGCTCGGTACCGGGAACGGAGGTCAGGATAGCAGTGCCCCCATCTCGGATGATGGTGACGACCTCGGCGACAGCGAGCGCTCGAACCGCCCTCGGAACTGATCTGCTTTCCTTTCGAATTGAAGCCCGGTGATCCCGGGCTTTTTCATTGCGGGTACCGCTGCTGCCTTTCGAGCCGCCGTTCCCCGCTAAGTACATATGAGGCGGAGTTGAGTTGCATAGCTTACCGGAAGCGATCAAAAGCCAGTTGCCATGCCCAAACCAGCTCAGGACCATGTTCACCGGTTGATCCGCTCCATGTCGCGGACGGAAAAACGCTACTTCAAGCTGTATACCTCGCGGCATCTGGTAGCGGGACACAGTAACCAGCAAGCGCTCTTTGACGCGATCGCGGCCATGCCGACCTATGACCTGAAAGCGTTGCAGAAGCAATTTGCGGGTGAAGCTTTCATGCGCCGCTTCTCCATCACCAAACGGAGACTCTACGAAACAGTGCTGAACAGCTTGGATGCGTTCCATGCGGAAAGCTCCATGGATGACAAGCTCCGGCGCATGCTTCACCATGTGGAGTTGCTGCACAGGCGGGCACTGTATGCTGATGCCGCCAAGGTGCTCCGTGCGACGCGATCGCTGGCCCGGGCAAACGACAAGCAAGCCGTGCTCCTGCAGGTGGCCGAGTGGGAGCGACGCACCATGGAGCGTGGCAACTACGCCGGGGTCACCTCCGTGGATCTCATCGAGCGCGCAGGTTCCCTAGCGGACGTGGCTGCGGAATGGCAAGAGGTGGAACGTCTATGGCAGATCAAGAGCTCATCGTTCCTATTGATCTATCGCAGCGGACAGGCGCCAAGCCCCAAGGAGCTTGCTGAACTGGAAGCCTTGGCGAAGGAACCTTTGCTTGCGGAAGACAGCGTGCTGCGCAGTGCCCGAGCACGCTTCCTGCATCACCACATACGCAGTGCCTTGGCCTACGCACAGAATGACCTGCCCACATGCGAACTGCAATTGATCGCCTGTGCCAATGTGCTTCGCAAGGAACAAAAGCACTTTGCGGAGGAGCCGGACCTCGCGCTAGGTGTAATGGGCAATCTGGCCCACGTACGTATGCGGCTGGGCAAACACCAGCAGGCGCTGGATGGTTTTTGGGAGTTCCGCAAGATCCCCTTGACCATGGAGAAAGCCCCTACCGCCGACCTGGAAATGAAGCTCTTCGTAATGGGAAGCAGTCTGGAGCTTTCGGTGTTCTCCGCCAAAGGTGAATTCCAAAAGGCCATTGCACAGCTTACGAACTTGGAGAAGGGCTTGGAGCGATATCACGACCGGACAAGCACCGTGCGACGCGCCGAACTGGCTCTACAGGCTGCATACGTTTCACTTGGAGCCAAGGAATACGAACGGGCGCTGCGTTGGTGCAACCTTCTATTGAATGAGAAGGGCATTGAAACCCATACGGAACTGCATGCCTTGGGCCGCATACTGAACGTGATGAGCTTGGTGGAACTCGGCAAGGTTGATCTCTTGTCCTACTTGGTGCGGAATACCCAACGCGCCCTGAAGCAACATGGAGCGCCGTATGTAATGGAACAAGTACTGCTTGAGCACGCGGAGACCTTGGCCAAGGCAATCAAGGCAAGGGAGAAACATCAACCTTGGAACGTGGTGCTGGCTGAACTCGAAAGCACGGTGAAAGCTCCCCGCGAAGGTGCCGTAATGGACCACGTAGACCTGGTCACTTGGGCACGTGCAAAAGCCGAAGGCAAGGAGTTCGCTGAATTGGTCCGAGAGAAGTGGAGTCTGCAGCAATCTCCCAAAGGAGGTACCCCCAAACGAACGGGGCGACGGCAGGCGGCATGATCTCCTTCGGTCTGAACTGAACGGGTACAAACGCGGACTTCGGATGCAATGATCGATCCGGAGGATCTACACTTTTCAAGGTTATACCGCTTCGTTCCCTGGCTCAATGGCTAGGATGATGATGCCCACCTCGGAGGGCACCTCAAGCAGCTTCCGCAGTTCATTGCTCGCCTCCTCCGGCAATCCCTTATTGAGCTTTAGGATACGGCTGCGCTTCACGCCGCCCAAACGGTAATCAACCTTGTAGCTTTTCATTCCTATCCGGACCTTCAAGCTTTATACCGGATGTAGCTGTTGGGTTACCGTTGGCATGGTATTCAAGTATGTTGGAGCTCCCTTTATAGCAGGACGCCTCAATGGGTTTCCCGCCGTTGCTCCAGACTTCGGCAGTCTCGGTCATTCCCGCTGTATCGCTTTGGGCGAAAAGGGGCGCTGGACAACAAAATATTTTTTCCCGGACCGATCACTCCACTATCTTACCCGCCCATCTGCTCCATGGTTTTTAGTTTCCGCATTGCCCAAACTGCCGACCACGCCTGGTACCGCGCGCTCTATGTGGAGCACCGCGCAGCCTTCGTGAATTGGGCCGTGAAGCATTTTGATGCACGCGAGGAAGAGGCTCGTGATGCTTTCCAGGAAGCGGTGATCGTACTGCACCGGAAGGTGGGCGAGGGCGGGCTGGACGACTTGAAGTGCTCCCTGCGTACCTATCTCTTCGCCGTGGGCCGCAACCAATTGCTTTCCCGCATGCGGGTGGTGAACAGGCAGGTGGAGATCGATGAGGCGTTCCATGGTATCCCGGACGAATGTCTGGTTACCAAGGATATGGATGAGCAGGAGCGGCAGGCCACAGCAGAGCTGGTGCGCCAGCGGCTTTCCGAACTGAAGCCGGATGACCGCCGCGTGCTGGAACTGTATTACTTGGAAGGCCGTGAAATGGATGCCGTGGCGGAAGTCATGGGTCTGAAGAACCGCAATGTGGCAAAAAAGAAAAAGCATTTTGCGTTGCAGCGGCTCATCGCCTTGGTACGCCCGGCCAAACTATTGAAGGTGTGATGACGGATATGAACGACAGGCCAACGGATCTCGCGCTTCGCTATGTGGAGGGCGAGCTCGACGCGCAGGAATTGGCGCGATTCGAGAAGGCGCACCTGTCCGATCCGGAGCTTCGTGCGGAAGTGGATGCCGCACGCCAAGTGATCAGGGGCTTGAAGTCCATGGGCGAGGAGGATCTGAGGGGCCGATTACGTGAAGCGGACGCGGAACTTTCATCCCGCGCCAAAACTGCTCTCCTGCGCTCTCGGAACCCTTGGTGGCGCTGGGCCGCAGCTGCGGTGCTTGTGCTCGGAGCTGGACTGTGGTGGACCCAGCGCGATACGCCCCAGCGGTTGGCTGCGGAATTCGCCTTGGAAGAACGGGGGCTACCCGTGCTGATGGGTGCGGATTCGCGTATGGACGAGATCATGAACGCCTACAAGCAGGGCGATCTGGCGACCACCGAACAATTGATCGAGCAGGCCCGTGCGACGAGTCCGGGCAATGATACGCTCGCCTATTTCGCGGGCATGGTGGCCATGCGGCAAGGCCTGCACACCCTTGCGGTGAAAGAACTCGTCCAAGTGGATGCGTCCTCTGTGTTCGCTGAACGGGCTGGTTACCAACTGGCGATCGCCTCACTGAACAGAGGTGATGTTACAGCAGCACGCATCCTGCTCGATGCTCTGACACAGTCCCGAGACCCTCAACTGGCAGTGCGGGCGCGCGATCTTCTGGATCGCCTGTAGATCACTGCAATGGCCAAGAATGCCATTGCTGCCCCAGCGCCCCACCAGCGACGGTGCGAATCATCGACAGTGTGCAACTCAGCACCTATCACCTCGATCCCGCTCCAGTAGAGCGGGTTTGCCAAGGGACTTGCGGCATGTTGCTTCAGGAACTGGAGCTTGGCGTCATGGAGGGCAGCTGATACGAATGCTCCTTCTGCAAGTCGAGCATACATGCTTTCAAGTATCTCGCTTGTGCCTTGGTCGTCCACAGGCCAGAGTGTTTGCACCACGGCCTGCGCCCCGGAGCGGAGGAAGGCACGACCCAAGCTCAAACCGCCGTCGCCGATGACCTCCTTTCCCTCGCCACTGGAGCACGTGCTCAATACCACCAGCGGCGCAGCACAATGCACGCTATCCAGCATGGTCAGGGTGAATGGGCCATCATTCAAGACGATGTAGGGCACCTCATCCGGACGATGTGGAGCCTCGGCGTGCGAGGCGATATGGAGCAGGCCTTCTTCCCCGATCAGGCTACTTAGCTCGTCGACTTGGAGGTCGAACACAGGAGCGTTGTGCCCCTGTTCCTTCGCCATACGTTCAACCAATGCACGTGCGAAAGGCAGCTCGGATCGTCCTGATGGACGGGCCATGGTCCAACGTCCTTGAGACAGGTCCAACGTTCCTGCGGGCCGTAGTGCCTCTGTGATGGTCCTGGCGTATCGGATGCGCGTATGGCGCAGTTCGTAGTCCAAGTCTCCCCAACTCTGCCCCTGGGCCGTATCACGTACCAGTGCCTCGAACGGAATGCGTTCCATGGAAGGGGCTGTCACGAGGATCACTTCCTTGTAACGGTCCTTGAGCACGGGGGCCAGGAGTGCCCGGTACAACTCATTGGAGATGCGCTTATAGGCCGCAACATCGCCGGACCGCATCGCCGCGTGCAGGTCATCGGCCCTTTCCGAGGGGGAGTTTTCCATTGTTGCCATGCCCTCCAAGCGCACCACCCGCACCCCTTGCTCATCCATGATGAAGGCCAATGAGTATGGGCCGACGTGGTATGCGATGCAGACGGTACCAGGGGGCAAGCTCATGGCAGTGGGATCCGCCCATGCGCTATCCATATCCGCAAAGACTTGGCCGCTGACCAACTGATGGCGCAGGTCCAGGCCGCTGCGATTCAGGTCGCTCCAGTACAGGGCCTGCTGCAGTCGGGCGGGACTTCCTGTTTGGAGGTATAAAGCGGCTGCGAGATAGGAACCATAGCGGAATGGAAAATGATGGTAGCTCCCGATCACCTTGTAGAAGTCGCAGCTGTGGTAATTCTTCAGCATGGAGTGCCAGTACGGCACTGCGGCCTCCAAGCTTTGTAAAGCCAGCCGGAGGCGCACCGTGTCATTCTCCTCTTTATAGGGGTAGGCCAGTGCATGGGCGCGCTGGTAGAGCATCTCCACCATCTGCGCTTCATTCGCGATGCGCGGCTCATAGGCGAGCGGAGAAACGTCTGCAGCACCGCCAGCCGCTTGAAGCATATAGCGCAGCGCACGGTCTATCGCGGCGACAGCCTGTTCAGCGCTATCGCCCCGGTATGCGCCCGTGTACAGCAGCCCTTCGCAATAATCATGCATCATCCGGGCTTCCACCGTACCCAGTCCACTGCGGGTGTGGAGCATCGCCGAGCGATGATAGTGGAACAGAGCACTATCTGCTCGTGACTTGATTTGCGGGAGCGGCCATGTATAGTTGTAGAACAAAGCATCATCAGTGAAGGTGTTGCCGATGTCGTGCTCTACTTGTGCCATCCATAGCGTGTCCTTGGCTCTTTCCGCCTCTCGCAATGCCGCTTGAAAGTAGCTGCGTGCCTGCTTGGACCGTTCGAAGTATTCAAGCTGAGCGGCAAGCGGCGACATCTTGAAGGCATAGCTGAATTCGCGGAGAACCATGATACGCTCCTGCCTGCTTACGTGTGGCGAAGGGACCAATAGTCGCTTCGCGCGCTGGGCGATCTGCCAAGCCATGGCCTCATGGTCCAATTGCGCACCCGCCATGAAGCTGTGGTAGCGGACCTGATAGGCATAGCCTACGGCGGCTTCCGCGGAACTATCGCCGAAGGCTGTTTGCCGGATCGCCAGTGCCGCATTCCAGCGATGCCCTGCTACATCAATATCGCTGATCAGATAGGCTTCTTCCCCCTGCACCTCCAGTCGCCGTGCCTCTTCCAGCGGCTCTTGCGCCTGCCCTCGAGCATGGGTCGCCACGCAAACAAACAGTAGAACAAATCGCAGAGGCATGTGTAAAGAAAGGGATATTCCGTTTGCTCTGACGGTATGGTCGGAGGCCATCCTTTCCACAATATCCACCATATCCCGACAAAACCTACCTTTCGATCAGCTTGAGCATACCTCCGAGTTGTGAGGTAAGCATGCTCCTGGTCCTGCGGCCCTACTGCAAATTCCATGAGATACCTCTCCATGCAGCGGCCTGTTCCTTTCCATTCCAGGAAAAGGGTAGCCGTGTCGATCTATTGCATGCTGGTTGTAGCTATGCTGACCCAGGCCCAAGAGCGGAGCATTCCCTTGAATGCCGGATGGAGCTTCCGCCAAGCAGGCATGGAGCAATGGCATTCCGCGGAAGTGCCGGGTGTGGTGCATACGGACCTCTTGCGACACAGCCTGATCCCGGACCCGTATGTCAACTTCAATGCGGACAGTGTACAGTGGATCGAGAGCGAGGATTGGGAATACACCCGTACGATCAACGCGGACAGCGCATTGCTACAGAACGAACACGTCGACCTCGTCTTCAAAGGGCTGGACACATTCGCGGAAGTCAACCTGAACGATGAACTGCTTGGCAAAGCAGACAATATGTTCTGCTCGTGGGAATGGCCGATCAGGAAAAAGCTGCGGCGCGGAGCCAATGAGTTGAAGGTGATCTTCCGCAGCCCGGTAGCGGAAGGAGCAAAGTTGCGAGATACGTACGGGCTGCAGCTGCCGCACGACAGTGACCCCGGTGGTGAAGGACCGTACATCCGAAAAGCAGCGTACCAGTTCGGGTGGGATTTTGCGCCCCGCTTGGTGAGTTCAGGCATCTGGCAACCGGTGGAATTGCGCTGTTGGAGCGGAGCGCGCATCACTTCCTTTCAGCTGGATCAGCAGTTTGATATCGATAGCATTCGTGCGACCATCCATGCCCGCGTTCGTGGTGTTGCCCGTTCGTCAGTTCAGTATTTCATGGACGACCGGCTGATCGGTGAGCGAAATGTTGAACTCTCTTCTGCGGACACGGTCGACGTTCCATTTCATTTTGCGGTGGACAAGAAGAGCCTGTGGTGGCCTGCAGGATCCGGTAAGCAAGTGTTGCATAGCGTCCGCGTGGAAGTGCGCAACGCCAAAGGCAAGTTGCTCGACGAAATCCAACGTAGCATTGGTTTCCGCAGTGTGGAACTACGCCAAGAGAAAGACAGCATTGGCCGCTCCTTCACCTTCGTGATCAATGGTGTGCCCACCTTCATGAAAGGCTGCAACATCGTGCCGCCGGACATGTTTCCTTCCCGCGCTGGTGATTCCGCTTGGGTGGCGTTGGTGGCCAATGCACAACGTGCGCACATGAACATGATCCGCGTGTGGGCCGGTGGCATGTACCCGCCCGATGCGTTCTTCGATGCGTGTGACACTGCAGGCATCCTCGTGTGGCAGGACCTGATGTTCGCGAACCTCGTTCCTGCGGAAGGTGCTTTCTTGGACAACATCACGCAGGAAGTAAAAGAGCAAGTCGCACGGATTTCCACCCACCCATGCGTCGCGGTGATCTGCGGCAACAACGAGCTGAATGTCGCGTGGGGCAATTGGGGTTGGCAGAAGAAGTATGACCTGCACGGCGCTGATTCCGCGCGCGTGATCGACAGCAATCGCACGCTGTGGAAGGATGTGTTCGGAGCCATTGCAGCCGATGCCGGTGTGGCCTACACGTGGACCAGTCCGCTCAGCAACTGGGGTAATGCAGCGGAGCTGAATAGCGGCGACCTGCATTATTGGGGTGTGTGGCACGGAGATGCCGACTTCGCCTCGTTCGCGGGCAACGTGGGCCGCTTCGTGAGCGAATACGGCTTCCAAAGCTGGCCGGACAGTGCATTGTTGGCGGACTACATCGATGCGGACCAGCTCTACTTGGGCAGCCCGGCCCTGCAATACCGCCAGCGCAGCTACAAAACGGACGGGCCGATCTGGCAGGCCATCCAGTACGAGCTGGACGAACATCCGAAGACCTTGGAGGAATTCTGCTCAGCAAGCCAAGCGGTGCAATCCTTGGCCTACGAGCAAGCGATCAAGGCGCACTTGGCGAAGCGGCCCTGGTGCATGGGCACGCTCTTCTGGCAGTTGAACGATTGCTGGCCAGGACCAAGTTGGAGCCTGATCGACTACGAGGGCAATTGGAAACCGGCGATGTATGCGGTGCAGCGCCTCTATGGCCGTTAAGGCTTCAGCCCCACGATCCTCCCATCGATCATCACCCACACCTTGGTGCCGTGCATCTTGGCCATGCGACGGGCTTCCTTGGCGGCACGCTTCATGGCGCGCGTCACCCCCTTGATGAAAGCTTCATTCGCTTCCTTGGTTTGTTTCGGGCTCATGGTGCTTTTTCAATAAAGAATCACGCACTCGCCTGATTCCCTTTGCTCACCGATGGCAACATCTCCTTCACCGCAGCGACCAGTGCGACATCATCAAAGCCGCATTCCGCGTAAAGTTCCTTCTGCGTGCCGTGCTCGATGAACTGGTCCGGGATGCCGAGGCGCTTTACTTGGGCCTGATAGCCGTGGTCGGCCATGAACTCCAGTACGGCGCTGCCCATGCCGCCCATGATGCTGCCGTCCTCGATCGTGATCACGTACTTGAACTTGCCGAAGACCTCGTGCAATAGCATTTCATCTATGGGCTTCGCGAAGCGCATATCGTAGTGCGCTACGCTGTAGCCTTCAGTCTGAAGCGCATCGATGCCCTTGGCGGCGATGTTGCCGATGTGCCCGATAGACAGCACGGCGATGTCGTTGCCAGAGCGCACTTTTCGGCCCGTGCCGATGGTGATCTCGCGGAACGGCGTTTTCCATTCCGTCATCACGCCTTCGCCCCGTGGGTAGCGGATGCTGAACGGGCCGTTGTCGCGGAGCTGCGCGGTGTACATCAGGTTGCGCAGTTCCTCTTCGTTCATCGGTGCGCTCACGATCATGTTCGGGATGCAGCGGAAATAGGCGATGTCGAAGGCGCCGTGGTGCGTGGGGCCATCGGCACCCGCTAATCCCCCGCGATCGAGGCAGAGCACCACGTGCAGGTTCTGTAGGGCCACATCGTGCACTACTTGATCATAGGCGCGCTGCATGAACGAGCTGTAGATGTTGCAGAACGGGATCAGCCCCTGCGTGGCCATGCCGGCGCTGAAAGTGACCGCATGCTGCTCGGCGATGCCCACGTCGAAGGCACGGTCAGGCATGGCCTTCATCATAATGTTGAGCGAGCAGCCGCTGGGCATGGCGGGGGTAACACCCACGATCTTCGGGTTCTTTTCTGCCAGCTCCACTATGGTGTGGCCGAAGACGTCCTGGTATTTCGGCGGCTGTGGGCTCTTGGGCACCACTTTAATGATCTCGCCGGTTTCCTTATTGAACAAGCCGGGTGAGTGCCACACGGTGGGGCTGCCATCCTCAGCGGGTTTGTAGCCTTTGCCTTTTACCGTGACGGTGTGCAGGATCTTCGGACCGGGGATGTCCTTCAGGTCGCGTAGCACTTTCACCAAGCGCTCCACGTCATGGCCGTCCACAGGTCCGAAATAACGGAACTGGAGGCTTTCGAAGAGGTTGCTTTGCTTGAGCAACGCGGCTTTCACGGCGTTCTCCACCTTCTGCGCCACGGCTTGGGCATTCGGACCGAACTTGCTGATCTTGCCGAGCAGGTTCCAAACTTCATCCTTCACCTTGTTGTAGCTCCTGCTCGTGGCGATGTCGGTGAGGTATTCCTTGAGCGCGCCCACGTTGGGGTCGATGCTCATGCAATTGTCGTTCAGCACCACGAGGAGGTCGCTGTTGGCGGTACCGCCGTGGTTGAGCGCCTCAAAGGCCATCCCTGCGGTCATGGCACCATCACCGATCACGGCCACGGTGTGGCGGTCCAATTCCCCTTTCAGCTTACTGGCCACGGCCATGCCGAGCGCGCCACCAATGGAGGTGCTGCTGTGGCCAACGCCGAAGGTGTCATACTCGCTTTCGCTGCGCTTGGGAAAACCGCTAAGTCCCTTGTATAGCCTGTTGGTGTGGAAATACTCGCGGCGACCGGTAAGGATCTTATGCCCGTAGGCCTGATGTCCTACGTCCCACACCAGCTGGTCATAAGGCGTGTCAAAGACGTAATGTAACGCCACCGTAAGCTCCACAACGCCCAGGCTAGCGCCAAAGTGGCCGCCCTTTACGCTTACTACATCGATGATGAAATCGCGCAGCTCCTGGCACACCTGATCGAGCTGTGCCTCGGGGATCCCGCGCAGGTCTGAAGGGACGATGATCCGCTCGAGCAGTGGGTAGGGACTGGTGATCTGGCTCACAATAGGGCAGTTTGAAGACGAGCAAAGGTAGAATGTGTCGGGCGGAAGACTTAACGGACCTGGAAAGCAACAATTATATGCATTCCGAATTGCGGGCGACCCGACCGTAACTTGGCTGCATGGAAGACCGATACAAAAGCTTCATGGCCATTGTCATTATTGGACTGTTCTCAAGCTGCGCCTCGGCTCCCGATGTGGATGGGCTCAACGAGAAAATCGAAACCTTGCAGCAGCAGGTGGCGGACAGTTACAAACCGGGATTCGGGGAGTTCATGGCCTCCGTGCATGTGCATCATGAAAAACTGTGGTTCGCTGGCACGAACGCGAACTGGCCGCTGGCCGATTTCGAGATCCATGAGATCGAGGAGATCCTGGACGACCTCAAGCAACTCCATCCGGAACGCAAGGAAACTGAATTGCTAGGAATGTTGGACCCTGTACTGGACAGCGTGGAGACAGCCATCGAGAAGCAGGATACGGCGATGTTCAGGGCCAACTACATGTTGCTTACGAACACGTGCAACAGCTGCCATGTAGCTACGGAACACGGCTTCGTTGTGATCAAGACCCCCGATACGCCTCCGTTCAGCGGTCAGGTATTCCTGCCCTGAAATTGAGACTTGAGGTACTTCTGGTTCCGGGCCAACAAACCCGACCGAGTTCCGCTATTTTTTCAGCAGCGCATCCCAGCCTTGCGCTTTCAGCTCGTGTTGCCCGCCTTGCTTGTCCACCAATTGGTAGCCACTCGCTTGGTCCGTCATATGGCCCACCACGGAGAAGTGCGGTGATCCCTTCACCTTGTCGAAATCGCTTTGGGCGATGGTAAATAGCAGTTCGTAATCCTCGCCGCCATTGAGCGCACAGGTGGTGGGGTCCAGGTTGAAATCCCGGGCAGTGCGATAGGTCACGGGATCGATGGGGATCTTTTCGTCGTAGATCTTCACGCCCAGTTCGGAGCGACGCGCGATGTGCATCGCCTCGCTGGCCAGACCATCGCTGACGTCGATCATCGCGGTGGGCCTCAGCTTCAGCTCCTGGAACATGGCGATGATGTCCTTGCGTGCTTCCGGCTTCAGTTGCCGCTCCAGGATGTAGTCGAAACCCGCGAGGTCCGGCTGCACGTTGGGATCCTGCTTGAAGACGGCCTTTTCGCGCTCCAATACCTGCAGGCCCATGTAGGCCCCTCCAAGGTCGCCGCTCACTACCAACAGGTCGTTCTCCTTCGCTCCGTGGCGATATACAAGGTCCTCCTTTCGCGCCACACCGATCGCGGTTACGGAGATCACCAGTCCACTGGTGGAGGAAGTCGTGTCGCCGCCAACGAGGTCCACGCCGTACACACCGCAGGCTGCGAGCATCCCTGCGTACAGCTCGTCCACTGCTTCCAGCGAAAAGCGGTTGCTGATGGCGATGGCCACGGTGACCTGTTTCGGCTCCGCGTTCATGGCGTATACATCGCTGAAGTTGACGATCATCGATTTATAGCCCAGATGCTTCAACGGCACATAGCTCAGGTCGAAGTGGACGCCTTCCACCAGCATGTCGGTGGTGACCACCTGCATCAAGCCCTGCGGATCGATCACGGCAGCGTCGTCGCCGATGCCTTGTAGCGAACTGGGATTGACGAGTTCAACAGCTGAGGTGATCCGATCGATCAGGCCGAACTCGCCGAGGCTGGAGAGTTCCGTGCGTTGGTGCATGTCCTTCATGGGTTGCAAAGGTCTGGGTTAGTTCTCGGTTGTCAGTTGTCAGTTGTCAGTTGTCAGGACGCAACCTGAAATTCCCGCGGTAGCTCGCCGGTGCAGTGCGGTCTGCGGACGTGAATAGTTGTCGGTTGTCCGTTGTCCGCCTGCCCCGGACTTGAGCGGGGTTGTCAGGACCGGACATGAAACTCCAGCGGTAAACCGGTATCGCAGCGCGATCCATGATCGCGGCAACGGTCGGCGGCACGCCGGACAACCGACAACTGACAACTGACAACTGAAGATCACCAGATCACCACACGCGCCGAATCCGGAACGAGCATCGTGCCAGTTCCATCGGGGCACCAAGCTTCTTGGAAAGGCTTGAACTGGCCAAGTGCCGCATTGATGCGGAAATGCGCGGGGCTGTGCGGGTCGCGCTCCACACGCATGCGCAGGGCCTCCGGGCGGATGTTGTCGCGCCATACTTGCGCCCAGCCCAGGAAGAAGCGCTGCTGCCACGTATACCCGTCGATCAGGGCCGGTTCCGGCTTTCCTTCCAACGAGCGCTGCAAAGCCGCATAGCTGAGCGTGAGGCCGCCCAGGTCGGCGATGTTCTCACCTACGGTAAGCGCACCCTTGATGTAGAGCCCGGGCATTACCTCCATGCCATCGAAGTAGGTGATCATCCGCTGGGCGAGCGCGTCGAAGTTGGCCTTATCGCTGTCTGTCCACCAGTTCACCAGATTGCCGTGACCATCGAATTTCGCGCCTTGATCATCGAAGCCGTGCGTGAGCTCATGGCCGATCACAGCGATGATACCGCCGTAGTTGATGGCATCATCCGCATCGGGATTGAAGAACGGCGGTTGCAGGATCCCGGCTGGGAACACCACCTCGTTCATACTCGGATTGTAGTAGGCGTTCACGGTCTGCGGCGTCATGCCCCATTCCTTCGGGTCCACCGGCTTGCCGATGCGCACGAGGTTATCGTTGGAGCGCCACGCGATCAGGTTCATGGTGTTCTGCATCAAGGTGTTCGGCTTGATCTCCACCATGCTGTAGTCCTTCCACGTATCCGGGTAGCCGATCTTGGTGGTGAAGAGGGCGAGCTTTTCCTGTGCCTTCTTCTTGGTCTCCTCACTCATCCACGTGAGTGCATTGATGTGCTCCTTGTACACGGCGCGCACATTCTCGATCATGTCCTCCACCTTCTTCCGGGAAGAAGCGGGGAAGTATTTCTCGGCGTAAAGCTTACCAACCGGCTCACCCAGCAAACCGTCCGTCGCTCGCAAGGCGCGCAGTTCCCGGGATTTTTGTTCTTCGGTTCCGCTCATCACGGTGCCATGGAAACGGAAGCTTTCCTCATTGAGCGCCTTGTTGAGCGTGTTGGCATAGGTGTCCAGGAACTGCCATTTCATCCACGTTTTCAAGGTGGATAGCGGTGTGCCAGCGATATACGCGGAAGCAGTGGTCACATAGTTCTTGTCCTCCAGTAACAAGGTATCTGTCACTACGCCCATCGACTTTGCCATCAGCGTGAGGTCGTACTTCGGTGCGAGCTTCGCGAATTCAGCGAATGTGATCTTCTTGTAGATGCTCGGGTCGCGGCGCTCCACATTGGTGAGCTGGAGCTTGGCGAGGCCCGTCTCGAAGTCGAGGATGGTCTGCCCTGCATCGGTCTCCGGCAGGCCAGCAAGCTGGAACATCTTGTTCACATGCTGCACGAATGCCTTGCGGATGTTCACCATGGCACTGTCGGTCTTCTCGTAATAGCTGCGCTCACCCAAGCTCAGGCCATCTTGGCCCGCATAGAGGATGTTCATCTTGCTATTGTGCATATCGGCTTCCGCTTGGAGACCGATGAAGGATGAGGCTCCGATACGGGCGTACTCGCCGGTAAGGGCAGCTTGTTCCTCCAGGTCCTTGAGTGCATCGATCCGGTCCATCCAGGGCTGCAAGGGGGAAGCCCCGAGCTCCTCCAAGGTGGTAGTGTCCATGTAAGAGCTATAGAAATCACTTACCAATTGGGCAGGCGATCCCTTGGGTGCATCCTTCTTCGCCATCAGGGTGTCGATGATGCTCTTCACTTTCACCTCCAGGTTCTCCTTGGCCAGTATGCCGAATGCGCCCCAACGCGACTCCGTGGCCGGCACAGGGTTATTGTCCTTCCAAGTGCCGTTGGCGAAGCGATCGAAATCATCACAGGGCTTCGCGGTGGTGTCCATACCGGCCACATCAAAGGCTTCCACCTTCAGGGCTGTTGCTGTTTCGGGCATTTTTGGTTCAGATGTGCAAGCCGTGAGGCTGACGAGGGCGATGAGCAAAAAGCTGCTGACGGTTCCGGTAGCGCTGACGGGCATTGTAGATGTGCTGGATTAGAGATGCAAATGTATTGCCCGTGCGCAGCGCAGTAGTTCAGATATGATGGGTGGTAATTGAGCAGGATGAATGCCGGTGTGGCTCCTGGACACGTCCTATCGTCCACTTTCAAGAAACCGTTCGTGCGAAGCCCGCAGCCCTGAACTTTGCCCCTACCATGTCACCTGCACGCATACCACGCCCATTACGCCTGCTTCTGGGCGGTGTCGGCGCCCTCGTGCTTCTGTTGGCTGCCGGGGGTGGTGTCCTGTTCTGGTGGGTGACCCATGGTGGCGAGGCTTGGCTGGACCGGGAGGCAGAGGCCCGTATTCATGCGGCTATCGAAAAGGCCAGTGTGCCGGGCTATCACATCAACTTGGGTAGTCTGAAGGCCGATGCTCGCAATGGCAGCTTGGTCGTAACGGATACGGACCTGAACTTCGAACCTCAGTTGTTGGATAGCCTGCGTACCGGTGCATTCCGCTATCTCTTCGCCGCGAAGGTGGTCCGGGTGGAACTGCGGGGCCTTTCCTTCTGGCGGCTGCTGCTCCGCGGGGAGATCCCTGTGCAGGCAATCGTGTTGGAAGGACCGGAGTTCCACTATTTCACCGGGCCGAAACGTGTGGATCTTGCCGACCCGTTCAAGCGGTTGGGCCGCAAGGGCAAGGGCTTGTTGTCCGTGTTGGTCGCGGACACGCTCACGGTCCACCACGGCTCCGCCGCCGTGCAGGACCTGAATAAAGTGCTACCTGAACTGAAGGTGAAAGGACTGGACATTGCTGCTTCCGCCGTGCGCATCGCGGCCAGGGGAAGGAATGCCGGCGTACATCTTTCCATGGATGGAGCGGAGCTGAACGTGAACAGCATCGGTGCGTTGCTACCGGATGGTAGCCGACTGCACATCGGTGCGGTCTCCCTATCACGCGTGCGCCGAAGCGGCAGGCTAACGGATATTCGCATCATCCCGGAAAAAGTGGATAGTACTGCCACCGATCGTCTTCGGAAAAGCGAGCTGACCCTTTCCGTGGACAGTATACTGCTCAACGGCCTGGACATGGACCGGTCCATAGCGCACGAGGCGCTGTTCGTGAACAACATCGATATCATTGGACTGCGCGCGGGGCTGGAACTGGACAAGACACTTCCACTACCGGAGCGGACCCTCAAGGAATTGCCGACTGCCGCATTGGCTAACATGTCGTTCTCCATCAAAGTGGACACCGCCCGGCTGGTGAACGCCAACATACTGTACCGTGAGCGGGACCCAAGCACCGGGCGATGGGGCGAAGTGCCGTTCAACCACCTGAACGCGCGTTTCCACAACATCACCAACGACGCGGTGGCCATCGCGGCTAGCGACAGCATCACGGGTAATATCACGTTCGTGATCTTCGATAGCGCACAGGTGGAATGCCGCTACAGTGCGGCATTGGATGGTAGTGAGCGGTTCAAACTGGTGGCACGGTTGTCGGATCTGCCGTTGGTGGAGTTGAACCAAGCCACGCGCCCGTTGATGCGCATGGAAGTGAAGCAGGGTGTACTGCGGCATCTCGCGATGGATATGAACGGGAACGCGCGCCGTGCCAAAGGCACTATGGCGTTGAACTTCGAGGACGTCGTGATGCAGGTGGAGCCGGGTACACCGCGCGAACTACGCCACAGCTTGATGGGGAACACGATCGACATCATGCTGTTGCAGGAATATGGCGGCGGCATGAGTGCCGACCGGGAGCGCAATTACTCGATCGGTCGCGACCCGGAGCGCTCCATCTTCAACTATGTATGGCATGCCACGCGTGAGGGCCTGGTACGAAACCTGCTACCCGAGGCCAAGGAACGTATGCGCACCGTGCTCCGTACGGATGCCGAGACGAGGAAAGAGAATCGTGCTGTGAGAAGGGAGAATAAATAATACCCTGTGGTGATCCATGATCGCTCAATTACCAAGCCCTTTTACTGGCAAGGCATATCTACTGGCATCTTGTCCACCCATCGGTGACCCGAGCGCACGAACTCCAAGCTGTCCGCAAAGCTGCGGCTCACCGTGTCCATGGCGCGTGTGGGCTTGCATCGATCGGTGAGCATGAGATCTCCCTCCTTGTGGGCAAACACCAAGTACGGTTGACCCAGGATGAACCGGAACGCGCAATCATCCTTGAGGAAGGATGTGGAGACAACGGCATTTTCAGCGTCCACGCCCTTCAGCGTACGGTCCACCTTGAAAAGCACGGCTACATGGTCGATCGTATTATCGGGATACTTCGTCGGGTCCACGGCGAAAACCGTGTCCGTGGAAAGCGGTACCCCTTCGAATACGAAGGCGGAGGCACAATAGGCATCATCCAAGCGAACGGTGGGGCAATCACACCCCGCCAAGGGGGTGCGATCCTGTGCTTTTGTCTCCGTGGGAATCAGGCCGATGCCGCCACACAAAAGGGCGAGCGCGTATGATCGTAGTGTATTCATGGTTGTGGTCTTTTGGGTCCGGAACAATTCCTCAAAAACTATTCCGATGCACTTCTGACCGTTGGCCAGAACCCATCACAGCTGGAGCATGGCCGGCATGCTTGTGCTCCTCAAAAGGGTTGTTTCATGCGCTCGGACCTTCCTGACGCCAATACCCATTCCGAAGCAGCGGTTCAACCGGCGGCTGCCACCGCTGCGGCCACCACCGTCTTCGCATTGCCCACGAACTGCTGGCCATCGATCACGATCACGGGTCTTTTCAAGAAGGTGTATTCCTGTAGGATCAACTTCCGGTAGTCCGTTTCGGCGAGCTGCTTTTCATGCAGGCCCATGGCGCGGAACTTCAATGCCCTCCGGCTGAACAGCGCCTCGTAGCTACCGGCCAGCTCGCGCATGGCATCCAGTTGCTTCGGAATGATCGGCTCCGTTTTTATATCCTGTAGTACGAAGCGCTCCAGCCTTGGAATTTCCTTGAGGATGCGCTGGCATGTGGTGCAGGTGGAGAGGTGGTAGATCTTCTTCATAAAGGGAGAGGAATTGATGCTGATAGGGAATGCGAAGTTGTGGAACTAGCATGTGTCACGTAACTTTATGGTTCATTACGTGATCCCATGACAGAGAAGCTCACATTGTCCGTCCCCCCCAAGTTTAAGCGCAAAGCGGCCATGCTCAGTAAACGCAGGAACAAGAGTATCTCCGCTTTGGTCGTCGAGTTGATCGAGCGCGAGGTTGCAAAAGAGAAAGATCCCTTTGCCGGTTTGGAAGCTATCTGGAAGGACAATCCGGTCACTGCCGAGGAACTTCGTGAGCTCGCATGGAAACGGTCCTGATCGATACGAACATCCTCATTGGAAGGATCCGGAAGGAACCGCGCGCCATTGCAGCCCTGGAACGATGTTCGGGAAGCACCCTCGTTCTGTGCGATGCGATCGTGGCCGAAGTTCTTGCCGGAACACGGAACAAAGTGGAGTTTGCTTCAACACGTCACGAGCTGTTTGCCCAATTCCATGTACTACCGCTTACAACGGAAGTCTCACGGTATTTCAGGGATATTGTCCACCAACTGAAGCAGGGAACGGAGATCCACTTCGCCGATCAATTGATAGCGGCCATGGCAATGGCGCATGGTTGTTCATTGCTCACCCTGAACAAGAAACACTTCATTCCTATCAAGGGGTTGAAATTGGTTTAGTTCAGCGAAGGACTGTGGACCAAAACGGTTCATAACTCCGCACACCTCATTTCTCGCAGAAAACGATCATGTCACGTGCTGCAACACGCGGCGAAGTGCAATTGAGGTCACGATGGAGCATGGAACGGTCGGGCCAATGGTCGCGATCCGGCCTTGCAGCTATCTTCGGCGCATTCCCAACGCACTATGTACACCGGCCTTCAACACCTCCACTCCTACTTCGCTTACCTCGTATTGCTGGCCCTTGTGGTGGCAGTGGTGCATGCCGTGCTCGGCTTAACCGGTAAGCGCCCTTTCTCGTCCACCAGCCGTAAGCTGGCCCTGTTCGGACTGATCTTCGCGCACTTGCAGTTCGTCTTCGGGCTGGTCATTTACTTCATTTCACCCATGGGCATGCGGAATCTCTCCGGTGAAACGATGAAGGACCCGGTTGCACGACTCTTCGCGCTGGAGCATCCGCTGATGATGCTCGTGGCGATCATCTTGATCACCATCGGATACGCGAAGGCCAAACGCGCCACCGTGGATGCGCAGAAGTTCAAGCTCGTCGTCTGGTTCTATGGCATCGGGCTGCTGCTGATCCTCTCGCGCATTCCTTGGGCCACGTGGCCTTGAACGGCGCTAAGGGTTTCTCCTTCACTGTGAAAGGAGGGGCCGGAGCCGGTAAGCGGCTCAGAACTCCGCACTCCCCGGTGTCCGTGGGAAGGGGATCACATCCCGGATATTTCCCATGCCCGTAACGAAGAGCACGAAGCGTTCCAGCCCCAGGCCGAAGCCGGCGTGCGGCACGGTGCCGAACTTCCGCGTGTCCAGGTACCACCAGAGTTCTTCCTTGGGCACACCCATTTCATCCATGCGTGCCTCCAGCACATCCAAGCGTTCCTCGCGCTGGCTGCCGCCGATGATCTCGCCGATGCCGGGGAAGAGCACGTCCATCGCAGCGACGGTCTTGCCTTTATCGCTGTAGCCGAAATCGCCGGGCGCGTTGGTGCGCATGTAGAAGGCCTTGATCTGCGCGGGATAGCCGGTTACGATCACCGGCTTCTTGAAATGCTTTTCCACGAGGTAGCGCTCGTGCTCGCTCTGCAGGTCCACGCCCCATTCCACGGGGAACTGGAACTGCTTCTTCTGGTAAGGCTTGCTGCGGAGCAGGATGGTGATCGCTTCGTCGTAGGTGATGCGCTCGAAGGGGTTTTCCAGCACGAATTGCAGGCGCTCGATCAGGCCCATCTCGCTGCGTTGCGCTTGTGGTTTTTGTGCTTCCTCTTCCTTCACGCGCGCATCCAGGAACTGCAGGTCGTCCATGCTGTTCTTCAGCACGCGGGCGATGAGGTGCTTGCACAGGCCTTCAGCGAGATCCATGTCGCCGTGGAGGTCCATGAAGGCAGCCTCCGGCTCCACCATCCAGAACTCCGCGAGGTGGCGCGTGGTGTTGCTGTTCTCCGCCCGGAAGGTGGGGCCGAAGGTGTAGACCTTACCAAGTGCCAGCGCGGCTGTTTCAGCTTGCAGCTGACCGCTTACGGTGAGGTGGCTTTCGGTGCCGAAGAAGTCTTCGTTGAAGTCCACATCACCCGCTTCGTTGAGCGGCGGTTGCTTGGCATCGAGCGTGCTCACGCGGAACATTTCCCCTGCCCCTTCCGCATCGCTGGCGGTGATGATGGGCGCATGGAAGTAGTTGTAGCCATGCCTGTCGAAGTACTCATGGATACCGAAGCTCACCTGATGGCGGATGCGGAAGATCGCGCTGTAGGTGTTGGTGCGGAAGCGCAAGTGGGCGTGCTCACGCAGGAATTCGAGGCTGTGCTTCTTGGGTTGGATAGGGTACTTGTCCGCCGGACTGTCGCCCAGCACTTCCACGGCCGTCACCTTCATCTCCACGCGCTGGCCGCTGCCTTGTGAGGCGATCAGCTCACCCGTACAGCGCACGGATGCGCTGGTGTTGAAACGCGCGCGCGTGGCGGCATCCACTTGCTCCTGATCGATCACGCACTGCAGGTTGCGGATGGTGCTGCCGTCGTTCAACGCGATGAAGCGGTCGTTGCGAAAGGTGCGCACCCAACCCGCCACCGTTACGGTGCTGCCGGTGAGGGATTCGTTGTCGAGGGCTTCTTTGATGGTGGTCATGTCGATCGGATGATCAAGCGATCAGATGATCAGAAAATGCCTGACGATCTGCGCTGAGCGGCTGCAAAGGAACGATGGAGCGGGAAATGATGATGCTCCGGGCGCGGGCATCCCGCGTGTGCCGGATGGCCAAGAACGCCAGGTATGCGTCCGAACAACGGTTCCAATTGCCAGAACCTTCCACGAAACTGCCGGTCAGCGGATACTCTCCAGCTTCCGCTTCAGCGCATCCACGGTCCGCTGCATATCCACATGGGCGGCCGCCTTCGCGTCCTGCTCCTGCTGCACTCCGGGAATGTTGGAACTGCTCTTGTCGAGCTCTCTTTGCGCCTTGGCCTCCCTGGCGATCACCTTGGATAGCTTCGTTCCGTTCTTGGTGATCCTGGACCGTGCCTTGTTGACCCTCTTCAGGTCCTTGGGGTCATGGCTGATGTTCCATTTCTGGTTGTAGAGGTCGACCTCCTTCTGCAGGACCGCATGCTCGTTCTGCAGCTCGACCTTTTCCTGTGTGCTCTTCGCCAGCTGGTTCCGCGTTTTGGCCAATTTCTTCTGGGCCTTGTCGTGGCTCTTGGCCGCACGCGTGTGCTTGCTATCGGCCTTGCCCAACTCCTTGGTCCACTTGTCCACCTGTTGCTGCACGATTGCCTTGTTCAGGCGTACGCCGATGTCTCGCACCGCAGACTGCAGCGCTGGATTCTCCACAGGGGTGGTGGTACCGCTATGGAGGAAGGCGAGGGAGACGGTGCTGTTACCCTGCTTCTTGTTCCGGGTCACATTGGCGAGTATGTCCACAGGTGCGCTGGAAGCAGGTGGGAAAGTGACTCCGGTGGCCTTCATCATTCTACCTTGCCTCTTGAAGGAAGCACCGGGCAGCAGGGTCGGCAACAGCTTATTCACCTGCGAGGTCGTGGCCTCATACACGGGCACCTTGTAGGCAGGTGCGTGCATGCTTTCGTACGGCAGTGAATCGTCGATCGCGGTGATCTCCTTGTCCCACACCAGCGTGGTACCGTCCTTAAGTGTGGTCTGTGCGGTGCTACCCAGTGTGAAAGCCAGGGCGAAAGGGAGAACTAAAAGGCTGCGAAGGATATACATGGTGAAATGAGGGGATATGTGAAGTGTGCAAAGGTAGGTGCGGCAATGAGCATGCCGCGCCAACCCAGCTCCGGCGTGTAGGCCAGGCTACATCATTACCGTGGCAGGGAACCGTTATCCCCTGGCAGCGCGGGACCGAACAATATGGTCCGGCATCAATGCTCGTAGAGCTTCCCGTTCCACCAGATCTTCACCTGATTGTTGGTGCCCACCAAGGTGAGGAGGCCGTGATCCAGTCGGAATTGCTTCACGGGCTGGCGCTGCATCACGGTGGAGATAATGCCGTTGCGCCAGATGTTCACGGTAAGGCCGTTGTCCACATAGACGAAGCTGCCCCAATTCGCCTCCCAGATGTTGGGCCAGAAGGACAGCACCGATCCGGTACTGCCATCATGGAAGATCTTGCAATAGCCGTTGTCATTGATCACCACTAGGCTGTCCTTCACGAAGAATCCGGTCGGTGTGAAATCCATCGCGGTATGGAGGCTTCCGTTCTGATAGACCTTCAATGCGCCCGAGCGATCGATGTAAGCGAAGAGGCCGCGACCCATGAATATGGAGTCGGGCATCACCGGTTCCAGGTTCGTCACGTTCCCGTCCTCGAAGACCTTCAAGCCGCGGTCGGAAGGGTCCTCGAAAGCCACCATGTCCAAGCCCGCAGTAAAACGCATGTTGCTGACCAAACTTGCCGGTACATAGAGCTGTCCATGCTGGAAGATCTTGAATTCCAAGGTGGCCTTGTTGATCCATGCGAGCGTATTGTCGCCCGCGCTCCATTTCTGCACGGGGTTCTCCATCAGTGCATCCTCACCGGGTGTGATGGTACCGTCGTAATAGATCTGCAGGGTGTGCTGTACCTCGTCGTAGAAAGCGGCGATGCTGTCCTTCACGATGCTGGCCCCGGTGTTGCGGCACAGCACGCGGAGCGAGTCGCCATCAAAGATCTTCAGGGCCCCGGCCGAAACGTAGCCGAAGAAATGGTCGGTGATGGTGGGTGTGGTCGCGATGCCTTGGTCGATGGTGCGGACCTGGCCATGGCGATAGACCTTCAGATCACCGCCGGTTGCCGCGTAGATCAGGTAGTCGCCACCGGATGCGAAAGCGATCGGCTTCTGCGGTTCCAACTGCGTGATGGTGCCCCGATCAAAGACGAAGAACCGGTCCATGTAATCCAGAAAGCCGGTGATGTTCTGTGCTTGGGCAAGGAACGGGCATAGGGCGAGGGCGGTGATCAGGAGGCGCTTCATGTGGGAAAGTTAGCGGCGATCCACCTTTTCGCTTGCATCGGGATCGGCGCTGCTTGGGTATCCGGGGCCATGCGATCCCGCATTTGGCCGTCCAAGCCTCGGGCCATTCCCAAGTGGCCGCTAATACGGCACTTGAAGCCTCGCATTACCTTGCCCAAAATTCTTCGATGCGCACCTTTGCGATCGCTACCCTCATGATCCGCACGCCACCAAGGTCGATCGCCGGAAGCACTTCCACATGCACCGTATGATCGGACCTGCTTTGTTTTCCTCGTCGAAATTTTCCCTTCTTACGGTCGCACTGTTCTTCGCCATGCCCTGTGCAGCCCAGGACCTGGTGCCTTCCGATACCCTACCGCACCGGTCCACGATCAACCATAGCTCCAAGGGCTTTGTCTTCACCACGCCCGATGGGAAGTACGAACTGCAATTGGCCGCGCGGCTGCAATTCCGGTTCGCCACGCCATTCGACAAGGACCCGCTGACGTATGCTGATCTGAGCGACCAGGGGACCACGGCATTCAAGGTGAACCGCGCCCGGCTCAAGATCGGCGGGCACGCCTACGAGCCGTGGCTCAAGTACTACTTCGAGTATGAGTTGGGCCAAAGCAATCTGCTCGATTACAGGGTGATGGTGGAGCGCTACAAAGGCTTGTCCTTGAAGGTGGGCCAATGGAAGGCCGATTACAACCGTGAGCGCGTGATCTCGAGCGGGGAGCAGCAGATGGTGGACCGCTCATTGATCAACCGGCCCTTCACGCTGGACCGCCAGCAAGGGGTGGAAGTGTACGGCCACCTGGACGGAAGCGGTATGGCGAACGTGAACTACTGGCTGAGCGCCCTCACTGGCACAGGCCGTGGCGCGCGGGACAATGATGATCTGCGCCTGATGTATGTGGCGCGCTTGCAATGGAACCCCTTGGGCCGTGTGGTGAGGATGAACGGCAGCGATCAGGAACGCACCCCGAAGCCCGCAGCGTTACTCGCCGTGGCCGGCGCTACCAACCGCAGCCGATACACGCGCTTTTCGCAAGCCGGAGGCGGTGCCTTGGAAGGATTCCCCGATACGGATACCAGTCTCTACGACGTGGAGCAGATCATGGTGGAAACAGCCTTCAAGTACAAGGGCTTCAGCTGGCAACACGAGTCGCATTGGAAGCATATTGCCGATCGGCATGGCGACGGCACCCGGGACCTCGTGGGCAGCTACGTGCAGGCCGGCTATTTCCTGCATGGGTCCTTCCCCGGCATCCCCAAAGCCTTGGAACTGGCCGCCCGCTATGCGTTCCATCAGCCGGATAGCAGCGTGCCCGGCGATCTGCAGAATGAGTATACGGCAGTGGTGAACTGGTTCTTCGCGGCCGGGCATAAGAACAAGCTCTCCGTGGAATACAGCCTGATCACCTTCGAGCAGCAGGACTTCGCGCGCGCCGAAGGGAGCCGTGTGCGCTTGCAGTGGGATATCTCGTTCTGAACCGCTCAAGGCCGGTCCGGTAGCATCTTCCCGTGGTACTACGAGGTGGGACGGTGTTAAGGAACCTGCAATGGCAATACCCGGGGCCTTGGATGGGATTGTCCGCCATGCGTACCCCGATCAGCACGGAGAACGGAAAAGCAGGGCGGATCGCCCGACACTTTTTCACCCGGGTCCCGAAAGATCGACAGGACCCCCCGCTCCATTATAAAAATTTGATCAACCCCCGGTACAAGTTGACAGCATCCGTGCAACGGCACCTGGTTTGTGCTCCAGTTAGCGCCCCCGGCCACGTGGCCGGGGTAAAAACCAACACCAAATGGCAATTGTGAAGTATAAAAGTGCACCGGTGAGCACAGCTTCCCCGGTGGACCGCCTGGCCAGCGAGATCTTCGGCCCCAACATTTCACGCCTCTTCGGCAGCGATGGCCTTATGGACCACGGCCCGCGCGTGAACATCGTGGAGAGCAACGATGCCTTCCGGCTGGAGATGCAGGCCCCGGGCTTCGACAAGAAGGACCTGAAGCTGGAGATGGTGGACGATACCCTTACCATCCGCGGTGAGCAGACCGAGGAGCAGCAGAAGGAGGACGACCGCTGGACCCGCCGTGAATTCAGCCGCAGCGCCTTCGAGCGCAGCTTCGTGATGCCCCAGAGCGTGAAGGCCGATGGCATCAAGGCGGACTACGTGAACGGTGTGCTGCAGGTGACCATTCCGAAATCGGAGGAGGCCAAGCCCAAGACGCGCACCATCAGCATCCGCTAAGCGGCCGGTTGAAGTGAGGGAAGGCCGCCAACACCGGGCGGCCTTCCTTGCTTCCAACGGAACCAATTGAAAAACCCGTCGACCATGAAAACCATTGGAACTACCCCGTTGGTGCATGCGTTGGCCCTCGTGACCATGTGCCTGGCCGCCTGCACCGGGCGCGCACAGCAGCATCCGGGTAATACAATTGATGCAGACACCACCCGCGCGGATACCCCGAGGACCGAGGTGCGGGTGAACAAGGAGTATGATGCGAACGGCAACCTGATCGCCTACGACTCCACCTACTCCTCCTACTACAACAGCCGCAATGCGGACCCCGCGTACATGGACAGCCTGTTCCGCGATTTCCGCCCCGGCTTCCGCGAGCAGTTCCCCTTCCTGAAGGATCCCGGCTTCAACGACCTGTTCTTCCGCGATTCGCTCCTCTACCCGGACTTCTTCCACAACGACTTCTTCCGCAAGCGCATGGACATGAACACCCGGTGGATGGAGGAGATGATGGCCCGGATGGACTCCCTGAAGAACGCCCACTTCCGGGATCCCGCGCTGATGCCACCGCCGCCGAAGGACCGGACCCCGTGATCACCACAGCGATGGAAGGCATCGAGGAGGCCATCATCAAGGTGTACATGCTGCAACGCGACTCCATGCGCGAACGCGCGGAGGCGATGCTGGAGCAGGCACCGGACCGCGACATCCCACCCACCTGGGTGGTGCCGATGGACGTGCCCGCAGTGGACCGGCTCGTGGGGCGCTTAAAGCCCTACCTCTATTTCGACCGGCAGCGGAAACGCTTCACGCACATCGTGCATGCCTTCGCGGTGGTCCCGAACGCTTCGGAGCCTGCGAACGCCTTCCCCGTGCATCGGGTGATCACCATTCCGGAAGGGCTTGGGTGAGCGGCGGAGCGTACAAGTGCTTGCTCCAGGGGAAAGGAGGAATTCCAACCCTGCACAGGAAGCCATGAAAAAGGCCGCCCGTGCATGGGCCGGCCTCGTTCATGGGATCCGTGTGTGCTCACCGGGCCACCTTCACTGCGCGCTTCACCACCACGGCACCGTCCAACATGAAGGTGCAGAAGTAGGTACCCGAGGCCAACTTGCTTGTGTTCCACTCGTAAGTGAACGCACCGGCCTCTGCCTGTTCCTCGCGCAACGTGCCAAGGGGTTTGCCGTCGCTGGTGCTCACTTGCAAGCTCACCTTGCCGGCCTGCGGCACGAAGTAGCTCAAGGTGGTGTGGTCCGTGAATGGATTGGGATGGATCACCAAGCGCTGTTCCTGAACGTTCTCCTGGGCCGGGGCGCTCTTCAAGGAGCCATCGCCGCCCGGTGCCATGCCGGGGTTCGCGGCGCAGCACTGGTCGAGCTGGGTTTGCATCTGGGCGATGGTGGCTTGTTGCTGCTGCACCGCACCAATGAGGTACGGGACCAAACCTATGTAGTTCACAGCTTTGTAATTCACTGCCGGGGTGATCTCAACACCCATTGAATCCGTTACGGCTGATATCCGTGTATCATTCACCAATGCAGGGATCACCGCCTCCAGCTCTTGAGCCACCAATCCAACTTGGCCTCCCGTAGGGAAGTTCATTTGAGGAAAATCATCAGTGAGGAAATCATACCGGTGCGGTTGCAATTGCGTGATGATGGCCATGGGATCCTCCAATGGTTGGATATTCGTCTTGAACTGGGCATCGCTGCACACAAAAATGCCGTTCACGTAATAACCCGTTCCCGTTACATTCACATTTCCCTCGAAGTACCCCGCCCAATCATTCACACCGTTGCCGGGGTTGCCGCCATACACGCTGTAGTTCTCAGTTGCTCCCCAAGCCCTGCCGTAAACACCATGGGCCTCTCCAACTGTACCTCCATCGTTCTGGGCTTCGAAGTGGCCACCGTACTGTTTTATGATGGATCCAGCGGTTGTGTAATCCTCCCCATGCACTGCCATGCTCCTTTCCAAGTATTGGTTCTGTGTTAAATTATTCCTGCCGAACACGGCAAAGGCGCCAGTATGCGTTGAAGCATCTGCGGAGCCCACATTGTACAGGTTGGCCTGAACGGCTGTTGCAAAATGCAGTTTGGCCCCACCCACCATAGGCTGCACGGTACTGTTTACACCGTTGTGCCAAGTGCTCGAATTCGTCAGTAGGTTTACCCGGACCCCACTAGGGAGCAGCGCATCTGCCTCCGTATGCGTTACATCCAGCTTAGCTTGCGGGTCGTCGGTACCGATCCCCACCCTTCGGCTTCCCTGCGGTGGGCATGGATTCCCGTTGTATGCCGTTACAGGGTTGTTCCCTACCAATGACCACCCGGAAGCACAAGGATCCACAGGTGGTACAGTCGGCAAATGCCTCCACTTCACCACGCCGTCGTGGTCCACCACCATGTATTGGTCCAGTGTGGTAGCCTCCGGGTCCGTAGGCAACTGCTGGATCCGCACCCGTCCATCCCGCACGTGCAACCGCTCCGTGGGATCCCCGCCGTACAAGTAGAAATCACCAATGCCCACGTTGATCCTGTTCTCCCAAGTGGGCCATAGACGCATGCCCTCCAGGCCTTCCTCGGAGTTCATCCCGGTGGTCGCCCCATAGTCGTACGCGGAGGTGAAGATGAACCGCAGGCGGTCCGCCTTGTCGACTCCCGGGTTATCGCTCCACTGGATCACCATATCGGTTTCGCCTTCTCCCCCTTCCCGGAACTTCTGCCCAATGTAGCCTTGGTCCGTATTGCCGGTGAAGGTGACACCATTGCGCTGCCACGGCCGGTAGCCCCATTGCTCGGCATTACCATCTTCGCCCCCTTCGGCCAAGTGCAGGCGGCTGAAAGGACCTCTCGGGGGCTGGTTCAGAAAACCCATGTCCGGCGTGATCAGGGTGAAGCCGTCCGCCGGAATGTTCGGGAAAGTGTTCAATGAAGAGTAGGTGACCCGCTCATTGATCCGCGCACGGAAGCGGTCCGCCGTGCTGAAATCGATCGGCTGGTTCGCTCGCGTTTGTATCCGAAGTGGAATGAGGCTTCCATAGTCCGCGCCCAACCATTCATTGGTGGTAATCACATTGCCGCCTGGGAAGCTATTCCAGTACGGTTGTTGTGCTTGGGCCATCTGCATGGCCAAACTTCCTGCCAAGGCAAGAAGGAGCTCTTTGGTTTTCATTTTGGTTCGTTTTAAGAACGACCGGACCTTTACCTCACTACGAACTTCACCACCAGCTGCTTCCCCTTGCTTTGCAATCGCAAAAAATACACTCCTGCGGACATCGGTTTGGACATATCCACAAGCGATCCTGTGGAGTTCGACGCCTCGACCATTCTGCCCCAGGCATCCCTTACTTCCGCCCGATAGACTTCCCCATCCCATAGCACATGGATGATTTCCCCGTTCCATTCGATGCGTGGGGTGCCGATGGACTCATCCTCCTGCACACCCAGCCCGTTGCATCCTGGGTCAAGGGGGATGACCTCCACCCCGTCGATCAGGTAGAAGGTGATCCCGTACCAAGGGTCTGTATTATCGATCTGGAAAGCGGTGGTGAGTGAATCCGGGAAAAAGTTGCCCAGCACCAAATGGGTATAGGCACTGTCCGCCACGAATGTCCCTTCAACCAGCGTCCATGCAGCAGTATCAGCTACCGGTATTGTGGTCCTGAGTTGGGCATGGTTCCGATAGGGAAAATCCGGCCCAGTAGTCCCGTACCAGGCATTGGAATGGGTAGTGAACAGCATCCCCACATTGTTGCACGCCGTACTACCACCAACGAGCCAATAATTGCCGTTGTTCGCGGGATTGGTCCGAAAGCGTAGTTGGTACGTGCAGCCCACCTGCAAAGGTTGTATCAGCTCCGTGCCCACATATTCGCGGTACTCTCCATATACCGCATCGTAAGTGTAAATGCCCACATAGGCATCCCCATCCCAAGGATATTGGAAGGTCCAACCATTTTGCGGAACGCTCACCAGTGTATCGATGGAGTGCAACGAACCCGCACAGGCATTGAAGTACTCCGGGCTGTTCAGCCAACTGTACCAGTAGAGTGGCCTATCGCCTTCCTGGAAGCCAATTGTGTAAGGGCAAGTATCCTTCAATTCGAAGGATCCGTTCGGTACTAAATTCTGCGCTTCGCAGCGCAGGGCGGCAAGGAACAGCAGGCAGGCCGGCAGCAAAAGCGCCGCAGCCCGCCCACCGTTCTTCGCCAAGGGAAGCATTTCGTTTCGTTCGTTCGTTGGTGATGCGCAAAGCATCGCTCCGGTCAAAAAAAGCCGCTACATCCAATGCCTTTTTCAGCGCGGCAAATCCGTGAAGGCATCCTTGGAGGTACTGCCAAGGGGCAGTGGCACGTTTGCGGTGGTGCGGTACCTTTGTCAGCTCTGTTTCATGTTCATGCCAGTGTTCGTGGGACTTGAGATACGGCCCTCGGTGTTACAAGCACCGGGGGCTTTTTGTCGGTGCGGGTTTGTATGGGATAACTGCATGGGTTCGGTCGTTGAAAAAAATATGGATTCCATGGAATGCATTCACAGAAGTTGAAAACTTGACGGCGCTGTGCTCCATTGGACCACGAAATCCGTGTTGTCATTGCCCTTGTACTTCTGCCCAATGTAGGCCTGGTCGCCGTTGCCGGTGAAGGTGACGCCGTTGCGCTGCCACAGCCGGTAGCCGAACGCCTGCGCATTGTCCCCTTCACCTTCCGCCAAGTGCAACCTGCTGAAAGGCCCTTTGGGGTTGAAGTTGAAAAAATGGTCACTTGGGGTGATCAACATGAAGCCATCCGCCGGGATGTTCGTGAAGTTGTTCAGGAAGGAGTATTGGACCGCCTCATTGATGCGTGCTCGGAAACGATCTGCCGTGTAGAAGTCGATCGGGTAGTTCCCCTTGTGCTTGATATCCAGCGACTGTAAGGTGCCGGAATCCCAGCCAACATAATCAGTAGGTCCGCCTGTATTTGATGGAACAGAAACCTGACCTTGTGTTCGGCCTAACACCATCAAACTGGTGGCCACCAAAATGGCCCGTATTTTGTCCTTGGTTTTCATGTCTTCTCGTTTTGTAGAAAAGACCGTAGTGAGGCTATTTATCAACCAACACGAATTTGAACGATGAATGCTTGTTCTCCTTTTCTAAATCCAAAACGTATGGCCCTCTTGCCCAATGGCTCACATCAACCAACCAGAGGTCCGATGTGACTTTGTCTCTCCAAATTATACGGCCAAGAAAATCCCGAATCGCCCCTTCTTCTCCTTGCGCCCCAAAAATCAGTAGTTGTCCTGACGCGGGATTGGGATATAGGGAGATTTCTTGGTCTTCGACCGGAAAAATCTTTTGGACCAGATCGCATCCTTGCGGATTTGCGGAGACACAAACTTTGTCGATGAGCGTATATCCCCGAGGATACCATGCTGGTGGAGGGACTTGAGGTGCGAAATGCAGCGTATCTGTCATTGCGTTGCTGAAAAAATTCCCGACCATCAGGTATTGATAGGCGCTGTCCGCCACAAAACTGCCACTTACCAAGGTCCACCCGATCGTGTCTGACAGAATTTCTAATCGATGAACATGGGCAAAATTCAATTGATCTGGGTCGGAATCAAGAAACTCCCATGGCCGCGCCTCCACGCTGAAGACCATGCCTATATTATTGGAAGCCAACCAGATGGTTTGGTATGCTGCATTCCCTCCAAAAGCAGTATTCGCATAGAAGCTGGCATAGTAGGTCTGCCCTTGGACCAATGGTTCCATTAACTCGACCATGGCCCACTCCCGTTGCTCATCAGATCCATTCTGATAATAGCTAAAAAGGCCTAAGCAGGAAGTGCCCTCATATGGCTCTTGGTAGGTGAACACGTTCAATGGCAGCCCATTGACGGCTCCATATGGTAAGCAGGTTTGCAAGTAATCGGGGGTTCCGTATGCTGAAAACCAATCATGTGGCCCAGCCCCGTGCTCTGAATCCAGAAAACCTAATCCAAAAACGCAGCTATCGGCCTCTTCAAAGGATCCATTGGGTACCAAATTCTGCGCTTCACAGCGCGTAGTAGCAACAAACAACAGGCAGCCCAAGAGCCATTTTGCTCCGGGCCACCTGCCGTTGATTGAAGAGAGAAGCATTCGTTCGTTGTTCGTTCGTGTTGACCGGTTTAGCATCGCTCCGGTCAAAAAGCCGCTACGTCCAATGCCCTTTCGCTGCGCGGCTGTGGCGGGGGCAGGCCAGAGGTGGGTCCGGTGGCTACGGTGGCGGGGCCTACTGTGCTTGGGCCTTAGCCGTACCTTTGCTCAGCTTTTGTTCATCTTCTTTCGCGAGTTGGTGGGACATAAACAGCAATGGCCCTCGGTGTTAGTAGCACCGGGGGCTTTTTTGTTGGAGTAAGAGAAAGCGCTACCTTCAGTAGTCCTGATGAGCTGATGAGCTGATGAGCTGATGAGCTGATGAGCTGATGAGCTGATGAGCTGATGAGCTGATGAGCTGATGATAATCTGGTATTTGAATTGAACATCTCATCACCCTTACAAGGTATAGGTTAATAGTTGTAAATCCGATCATTCTGGTTGATAACTGGGCAGAATTGTTCATAAGTGCCTTGGTCGTAGGCGGAGGTGAAAATGAACCGCAGGCGGTCCGCCTTGTCGACTCCCGGGTTATCGCTCCACTGGATCACCATATCGGTTTCGCCTTCTCCCCCTTCCCGGAACTTCTGCCCAATGTAGCCTTGGTCAGTATTGCCGGTGAAGGTGACACCATTGCGCTGCCACGGCCGGTAGCCCCATTGCTCGGCATTACCATCTTCGCCCCCTTCGGCCAAATGCAGGCGGCTGAAAGGACCACTCGGGGGCTGGTTCAGAAAACCCATGTCCGGCGTGATCAGGGTGAAGCCGTCCGCCGGAATGTTCGGGAAGGTGTTCAAGCTGGGGTACATAACCCTCTCATTGATCAGCCCCCGGAAGCTCCCGCTCGTCCAGAATTGGATCGGGAAAGCCCCATCGTGCCGGATCTCCAAGGGTTGGGGTGTACTAGCGTTCCAGCCCAAATGATCTCCGGAGCCTCCGAGATGCCCCAACAATGAAGCTTGCCCATAGCCTTGGGCCGTTATTATCAGTGCGGCACCCATCAACAGGTGTCTGTATGTGTTTTGCGTTCTCATGTCCTATCGTTTTTGATACGAACGGACCGGAACGATGCGCTTAGTCGATCAACACGAACTTGAAATTCAACCTCTCCGTAGCTCTTTCCAATTGCAAAACGTAGCTCCCCCGCGACCACTCGGCCACTTGTAAGCCCCAGTCATCTCCTTGAACAGTGCCTTGCCATACCAAGCGGCCCAAGGCATCCCGTACCCGTGCCTGCACCCCATTTCCGTTCCGCACACTGAACACATCCCGCGCAGGATTGGGGTAGACCACCATCAGGTCGGCTTCTTGCTCCTCCACGCTTTGGCCCATGTCGCAATCATTGGGGTTGGCCGATACGCACACCCCGTCGATCAAGGTATATCCTCGAGGATACCAAGGGAAAACACTGCTCGGATCTGCGAAATGCATCGTATCGGTAAGGGTATTGCTGAAGAAGTTCCCGATCATCAGGTAGGTGTAGGCACTGTCCGCCACAAAGCTTCCGCTCACCAGGGTCCATCCCACCGTATCAGTCAGAACTTGTGGGTAGAACACCTGCGCAGTGTTCAGCGGCTCCGGGTACGGATCCCCCCAGTACCAGTGCCGGTCGTAGGTGGTGAAGAGCATGCCCACATGGCTATTGGCCAGCCAGATCTGAGGGTACTGCTCATTGCCTCCAAATGCTGCATTTGCCCGCATACTACAATAGTAGGTCTGCCCCGGCACCATAGGCTGAAGCAAAGGCACAATGAGCCACTCGCGCTGTTCTTCCCCAGTAATTTCGAGGTAGGTTAAGATACCCGCACATGCGTTCCCGTCAAATGCGTGCTGAAAGGTAACGAAGTTCAGTGGTAAACCATTCACAGAGCCATAAGGCAGACAGCTTTGCAGATGGTCAGGCGTGAGGTAGGCACTGTACCAATCATGGATCCCGCCCAAACCCAAAATTGCTTGGCACGTATCCGTCTCTTCGAACCCCGGATTAGGCACCAAATTTTGCGCTTCGCAGCGTGGAGCTGAAACGAACAACAAGCAACCCAATGCAAGGCCAAACCATGCACTATGCCACTTTTCGATGTTCGCCGTAGGAGTCATTGTTCTACTTAGAGCTACTCGGGATATTCGTATTGACCGGGCGCATCATCCCGGTCTTAAAAACCGCTTGTTCCAATGCCCTTTCACCGCGCGGCTGTGGTGGGGCATGCCAGGGGTGGGTCCGGTGGCTACGGTGGCGTGGCTTACTATAAGGTTCTTCGAGGTACCCTGTGCTTGGGCCTGCGCCGTACCTTTGTCAACTCTGTTTCATGTTCATGCGAGTGTTCGTGGGACTTGGACTTCGAGGGCCTCAGCCCTCGTTCGGCCCTCGGTGTTAGAAGCACCGGGGGCTTTTTTGTTGGTGTGGCTTGTATGTGATAACTGCATGGGTTCGGTCGTTGAAAATATGGATTCCATGGAATGCATTCACAGAAGTTGAAAACTTGACGGCGCTGTGCTCCATTGGATCACGAAATCCGTGTTGTCATTGCCCTTGTACTTCTGCCCAATGTAGGCCTGGTCGCTGTTACCGGTGAAGGTGATGCCATTGCGCATCCAATTCCGGAAACCGATATTCTGCGCATAGACGATCGGGGCCACTCCGCCCACATCATCCACCAAGTGCAAGCGCGTGAAGGGGCCTTTTTGGGTGTTCCAGAAATCCGGCTGACCGCTCAACAGCATGTATCCGTTCCGCGCATCGGTGGGCGCGACCCCGATCGGGTAGCTGGTACTCTCATTGATATGCGCCCGCAGCCGATCCGCCGTACTGAAATCGATCGGCTGGTTCGCTACCGTTTTTAGGTTCAGCGGGAACGTGCTGGATCCATTACAACCCAGGTAGTCCGCAGGTGAGCTTATCAAGTTGCCACCTTGGTCCCACGGTTGGGCTGTGGCTTGGTTCAATGCAAGCATCAAGCAGCCTGCAAGTATTAAGTGCGGAGTTCTCATTGTCTTTGGTTTTTGATTGTTCATGTTCAACTTCCGATGTTCAATGCATCACCGCGAACTTCCTTGTTTGCTTCCAGTCCTTTCCTTCGATCAACAGGTTGTAGGTTCCATTCGGCCAACCCATTGTTGCCAAGTTGAGCCTGCTTTTACCGACCACATTTTGATCAACAAGCAATTGCCCCAAAGCATTCACTACGAGCAACCTGCGTACCTGCATTGCCCCCCAACCTATGCGCAACCCTTGGTCCGCCGGGTTCGGTCCCATTGCAATATGCTGCGAAGAACCCTCCACAATGGAATTCCACATCGGGCAACCATCTGGATTTTCAGATAGGCAAACTCCGTCCACGAAGACATAGGCCTTATCCGGATTACCCGGTCCGAGGACCTGAACTGTGGTGTGGACGTTATCGAAGTGGTTGCCGATCACCAAGTACCGATAAGCACTGTCCGCCACAAAACTCCCACTGACCAAGGTCCATCCAGCAGTATCACTAATCACTTGTTGGCTACAGACCTGAGCATTGTTAGGTAGCGGAAGGGTCTGCGGATAGTGGACCCAACTAAATGCAGATGTCCTCAACAACATGCCAATGTTGTTGCAAACACTGCCCGTTTGCTGGGGGCCGCCATACGCCGCGTTGACCCAGAAGCTGCCATAGTAGGTTTGGCCGACCACCAAGGGTTCCAGTAATTCCGTACCGATCATCTCCCGAAGGTCATCTATCAGGTACGAGAACATGCCCGCATAGGCGTTCCCATCTTGTGCAAATTGATAACTGAAGGCATTACGCGGCACACCTGGGACTGTATCGTTGGAGCCGTTGCAAGCATTAAAATAGTCTGGTGTATCCAACCGTCTTTCCCAGTGTAGTGGCGTCGAACTTTCCTGAAATCCGAAGTAGAGGGGAGCGGGTGGACAGCTATCTATTTGCTCGAAACTTGGGTTCGGCACCAAATTCTGCGCTTCGCAGCGCGGAGTTGCAACAAACAGCGAACAGCATACCGCCAAGAAGGCAGCACACCGTTCACCGTTCATCGCCAAGGGAAGCATTTCGTTTTGTTCGTTCGTTGGTGATGCGCAAAGCATCGCTCCGGTCAAAAAAAGCCGCTACATCCAATGCCCTTTCACCGCGCGGCTGTGGCGGGGGCATGCCAGAGGTGGGTCCGGTGGCTACGGTGGCGGGGCTTACTGTAGGGTTCCTCGAAGAACTCTGTGCTTGGGCCTGCGCCGTACCTTTGTCAACTTTGTTTCATGTTCATGCGAGTGTTCGTGGATCTGGAGTTACGGCCCTCGGTGTTAGAAGCACCGGGGGCTTTTTGTTGGTGGGTCCAATGGTCGGTCTGTAGCATTCGGAAGGTTGAACTTAAGCGCACTTTTTGATAATTTCACATACTGTTGAAAACTACATCTTGCATTTTCCGGATTCGCAACACGGGGTCATTCACCCATCACCATGTGTTGGAATGCGTGTCCGTTCCGTATTCTTCCGCTCATGCCCCTGATGCACAACCAGCGTGATGTGAGCGGGTGTTTTCCGGAGACCGCTATGATGCAAAAAGCCCCGGCACTTTCGGCCGGGGCTTTTGCTTGAAGAAGGATAATGCCGGTCCGCACGCTCGTTGCGGTTCGCGGTGCTGCCTAGGCGGCTGCCATCACGCGGGCGGGCTCGCTCAGGCTGCTTTCGCCGGCCGCACCGGTGGCGCTCACGGCGAACCAGTAGAACGCACCGGGCTCCAACTTGTCCACGTTGAAGCGCTGCTTCGTGGTGGTACCGATCAGCACCCAGTTGAACGGCTCGCTGGAGGTGCTCTGGTACATGCTATACAAGCGCGTGCCTTCCGGACCGTTCCACACCAAGGCCGCGCGGCCTTGGGTGGTGGTGAGGCGGCTCACCAATTTCACGGGCGGAGGCAGCTCACCGAACGGCTGGTTCTTTAAACTCCCGCAGGGACTCCGCTTCGGGACCCTGCGATGGAGGTTCGCCTGAAAGTCAAAGAACCGCAGGGTCCTCCATTCGCCGGAGGTGTTTCTTCGAGAGACCCTGCGTAAGTCTCAAGCCTCCCATGCATCGTGATCCATTCGTTGGGTGGCACGGGACATCCGCCTGCTTGGGCGCATATCCTTGAATGCGGAAGTCCCGCACCGAGAGAAGGGCCGAGAGCCCCGATCAACGGATCACCTGCAGCTGCCGGCTCTGCACCCGGTCTGCGGTGATCAACACCACACTGTAATGGCCGCTTTGCAGCCCGTGCAGCGGGAAGCGCTGTACCGCTGTTCCGTTCGGCTGAAAACGGGCCTGGTAGACCACCCTTCCGATGACATCCAAGATCCGGAGCGTGGTGATGGCGTTCAACGGCTGTTGGAGGCGCAGGTAAAGCTCGCTGCCTGCCGGGTTCGGCCAGAGGTTGAACACCTCGGCCTGCTGCTCATGGACGCCAACTGCGCCACTGCTCACGGTCCAGTTCCATTCCCAGCTTCCATCGCGGAAGCCATTGGTGGCGCAGGAGTTGGTCGCGTTGGAGGTCATTTGCATATACAGGTCGCCGCTGGTGCCGACGAAAGACAACCCGGTCAGGTCCACCTCCGCGCTCAACCCGTTCAAGTACAGTATGGGCGCAAGATGATCCGGTCCATCATAGATCATCAGCTGATCATACAAGCTGGATTCAATGATCCCGGAGCTGAAGGTCAAGAAGATCGGTGCGCCGCATTCACTTTGCCAATGCCAGGCATGGTCGGCATTGTCCGTATAGCAATAGCTAACCCCCACGCTGGCACCGTTGCACGGTATGATCACGGTATTCTGAGCGCGCAGGGCTGTTGTAGCAGATAATAACGTGAGACCTGCGACAGCAGGGAGAAGGATGGAACGCATGTGAGATCGCTTTGCAGTGAATGGAGAGCACGATCAAATTTAACCATATCCCCACTCTAGCGAGAGCCCGCACACTCGTGCTTTTGCCTTCTTGCGCCATCCATCCTACAAGGTGTTTAAACTCCCGCAGGGACTCCGCTTCGGGACCCTGCGATGGAGGTTCGCCTGAAAGTCAAAGAACCGCAGGGTCCTCCATTCGCCGGAGGTGTTTCTTCGAGAGACCCTGCGTAAGTCTCAAACAATGCATGTCATCGCACGGGAGTGGCTCCGCAACACGCCCCACAACGTGCGTCATCGCCAGTATACCTACCGGGGTGTTCTACTTTCCAGATCATCCACCGCGAAACGGAATTCCTTCTCGTGCCGGATCTCGTCGTGCTCACCTTCCCAGAGGCCATACTTGAACCACATGTCCGTAACGCGATCCGGTGTAAGGTCGCGGAAATCGAAGCGGAGGAGCAGGATGTCCTTCTCATTCTCCAGATCCACCCGGTCCTTCACGAAGCGATGGATCACTTTGCTCTTGCTCTCCACATCATTGCCGTAGACCGTAATGCGAATGTCCGGGTCATCACTTACAGCCATTGATCGTTCCCCATCGCCAATGTCGTAGCTCAACTTAAAGCTCAACACCGGCTTGAAGTCCGGGCTGGTGGGTGTAACCTTCAAGACCACGACCACCATGTTGTGGCTATCCTTAACGAACCAACCCGCCCGAACGAATTCCAGTTTGTACGTGCTGCTGTCCTGTGCCTTTGCTGGTGCGGAAGCGCACAGCGCTACCAGGAACAGGATGATCGCGCAATAGGGAAGGCGTAGTGTACCCATGTTCGCTCGGGGGACAATATGCAACATCTCCAAATATACGCACGGCCGCTCGGGTGCGTGTTTTCCGTGGGGGCTACCCCGGTACAAGCGATGGGCCTCAAGCGGGCCTGCCTGTTGGCGCTCCGGGCAAGGGCACGAACTCCGTTTCGCCCGGCACGGGCACGAACTTTTGTTCGATCCAGCGTTCGCGTGCCGCGTCGATCAGTTCCTGGCTGGTGGCCACGAAGTTCCAATGGATCAGCCGGGGCTCGGGCATCGGCTCGCCACCGAAGAGGAAGACCGTGGTGCCCGCCTCCATGGTGAAGCGGCAGATCTTCGGGTCCTTGGCCACGAGGATCTGCTCCGGCCCGAAACGCTCACCGTCGTTGGTGATGGCGCCCTCCAGGATGTAGAGCCCCACCTCCCCGTAGAGCGCATGGCCGATGTCCAGCACGCGCTCCTCCGCGCTCACCAGCTTCAGCATGTAGCAGCGGCTGTGTACAGGTACCGGCGAGCGATGCCCCATGGCCTCGCCGGCCACCAGCTTGTAGCGCACGCCATCCTCCTCCCAAACCGGCAGGTCCTTTTCCGCCGCGTGGTAGAAGCTGGGTTCCATCTGCTCCAGCTCCTTGGGCAGCGCCACCCAGATCTGCAGCCCGTGCAGGCGTTTGGAGGTGGTGCGCAGGCGCTCCGGCGTCCGTTCCGAATGCACGATGCCGCCACCGGCCGTCATCCAGTTCACCGCTCCGGGGTTGATCTCCATCGCCGTGCCGAGGCTGTCGCGGTGCATGATGGTGCCCTCGAACAAATAGGTGAGCGTGCTCAGCCCGATGTGCGGATGCGGCGGCACATCGAAATTGGTCTTCTCGTCCATCTCCAGCGGCCGCATGTGATCGAGGTAGATGAAGGGGCCCACCATGCGCTTCTCGCGGAAGGGCAGCAGGCGGCCCACCAGGAAATTCCCGATGTTGCGGGAGCGTTCTTCGATGATAAGAGCAATGTTGGACATGGCGGTACAGGTTGATGAGCGTAGGGTATCCGGCGTGAAGATACCGCGCGTGGTAACCTCTTCTCTGTGCCCTCCCCACCTGAGCGCAGCGAAGGTGCCTTGCTTGCCCGGAGCAATGCCAAAGGGCAGCTTAATGTATCCCTCCGTGCCTCTGTGGTGAAAAAAGCATTCCTCCGTGCTCTCCCACCTGAGCGCAGCGAAGGTGCCCCTACCCACCCTGAGCAATGCCAAAGGGTAGTATAAAGTATGCCTCCGTGCCCTCCGTGTCTCTGTGGTGAAAAAAGCATTCCTCCGTGCTCTCCCACCTGAGCGCAGCGAAGGTGCCCCTACCCACCCTGAGCAATGCCAAAGGGTGATCGAAGTATCCCTCTGTGCCCTCTGCTTGCCCTGAGCACCGTCGAAGGGTGCCTCTGTGGTGAAAAAAAGAATCCTCCGTGCCCTCAAAACCTGAGCGCAGCGAAGGTGCCCTGCTTGCCCTGAGCAATGCCAAAGGGTAGTATAAAGTATCCCTCTGTGCCCTCCGTGCCTCTGTGGTGAAAAAAGCATCCCTCTGTGCCCTCTGCTTGCCCTGAGCACCGTCGAAGGGTGCCTCTGTGGTGAAAAAAGCATTCCTCTGTACCCTCCGTGTCTCTGTGGTGATACTATTTACCCTGCGTTTTCCCAAGATCGCAAGGAACAGGAAATTGACCCTCACCTTTGGACCGATGAGCAGTAAAACCAAGCCCCTCCCACGGACCCCCACCACAAGCGCTCCGACCGTTCCGGAAATACGATGACCACCCTCGTGAACCTCAACGCGGTCTATTCGCTGATCGACCTCGCCGGCACCTTCGCCTTCGCCATGAGCGGCGCCTTGGCCGCCCGCAGCAAGGGCCTCGATGTGTTCGGCATCATGGTGGTGGCCTTCACGGTGGCGTGCGGCGGCGGCATCATTCGCGATGTGTGCATCGGCGCCATCCCTCCGGCAGGCCTCTCGGACTGGCGCTACCTCACCGTGGCCCTGATCGCCGCCTTCATGGTGATGGGCCTGGGGCCGCTGACCAAGCGGCTGAAGCGCCCGGTGCTGCTCTTTGATGCCTTGGGCCTGTCGCTCTTTGCCGTCTCGGGCGCCCGCAAGGCGCTGGAGTTCGACCACAACTACCAGGTGGCGATCCTCCTGGGCATGATCACCGCCATCGGCGGCGGCGTGCTGCGCGATGTGCTGATGAACCGCGTCCCCGTGGTGTTCGAAAAGGAGATCTATGCCTCGGCCGCGCTGCTGGGCGCAGCGATCGTGGTGCTGGGCAGCTACTTCGGCTGGAACAGCGAATGGGTGTTCCCCATCGGCATCCTGGCCGCCTTCGCACTGCGCATGCTGGGGCTGCACTTCCACTGGGAGTTGCCGGCATTCAACAAGGAAGGCGAACGCAGCGGACCGCGAAAGGAAGGCTAGGGCACGGCATCCACGTGCCACTGAGCTCGCCACAACGGACGTCTCAACGCACGTCATCGCGAGTGGGCAGCCCGCGCGGCAGTGCGGGGTGGCTGCGAAGCGCCCCGATGGATATCGGGGTCAGCCGAGTTGGCACGGGCTAGCACGAAGCACCGTCCAGCACGCAACGCATGGGTGGAATGCACTTCGTTCCAACGCCCTCGCAAGGACGTGCAGAAGTGAAGATGCACAAGAGGGCTGGACCGCACACTGGAAACATTTTTTCCTCATTTCGTTTCCAGTGTGTCGATATTGTCTACATTTGCGCCCTCCAAAAATGATGGACACCGACAAAAGCAAGCCCATGGATGAGCGCGGTGATCGCTTGATCGCCGAGGCTGCCAAGGCCTTTTGGACCTACGGGATCAAGAGCATGACGATGGACGACCTGTCCACGCGGCTCGGTATCAGCAAGAAGACGCTCTACCAGCACGTGAAGGACAAGAACGATCTGGTGGAGAAGGTGCTTACGCACATCGCGAGCGATTTCAAATGCTTGGTGGACGAGAGCGCGAGTGGTGACAAGAACGCGATCGACGAACTGTTCAGCATCACCACCACGGTGGCCGACCGGCTCAAGGACATCCACCCTTCCATCCACTTCGATCTGGAGAAATACCATCCGGCCGCTTTCCGCAAAATGCTCGACGACAAGCGGAAAGAGATCTACACCACCACCACGGCCAACATGGAGCGCGGGATCAGCGAGGGACTCTATCGGGAAGACCTGAACATCCCGATGATCGCCACGATCTATATCGCCCGTTTCGATATGGTCTTTGACGGGGAGCTCTTCCCGCCCGCTCGCTTCCGGCCGGAGGAGCTGCATTGGGAACTTTTCCGCTATCATATCCGGGGCATCGCCAGTGCAAAGGGCCTGAAGTACCTGGACAAAAAGGTCCGAAAGGAAATGAAGATCGCATCGCCAACGTCCGGCAAAGCAGCAAAAAACCCATGAGGGATCTATTGACATCGGCGCTTTTCGTATGCAGCACCGCACTGGCCGCCCAAGGCCCCGTGCGCCTTTCGCTGGACCAGGCCGTGGAAATGGCGGCCAAGCAGAGCTATACGGTACAAGGCAGTGAGCTGGAGGCGGAGAAGTCCCTGGCCAAGATCCGTGAGATCACCGCCATCGGGCTGCCGCAAGTGAGCGCCACCGGCAGTTTGAGCAACTACCTGAAGGTGCCCACCCAGGTGATCCCGAACTTCTTCGGCGACGACCCGAAGACGCTCGAGGTGCAATTCGGCATCCCTTGGAGCATGACCGGCGCTGTGCAGTTGAATCAATTGATCTTCGACGGCAGCTACCTCATCGGGCTGAAGGCCGTGCGTGAAATGCAGAACCGGAGCGAGAAGGAGCTCGAACAGGCCCGGTTGGAGGCGCGCGTGCAGGCCGCAAAGGCCTACCTGGGGGTGCTGGCCGCGGAGGAAGGTGCCCGATTGCTCGGCCAAAGCCTTCCCGTGGTACAGAAGTCGGCGAATGAAGCCGCCGCGATGACCGAGCAGGGCCTGATGGAAACCACCGATGCGGACCGGCTCACCGTGCAGGTGGATGAAACGGAGAACCAGAGACGCACCTTGCTGCAACAGGCCGCCGTGGCCCGTGCCTACCTCGCGCTGGTGGTGGGCCTGCCCACGGGCACCCCGATCGAGCTCACCGATTCCCTGCAACCGCTGCTGGATCTACCTACCGACGCCGACCTGGTCAATAGGCCTTTCGACCCGGCGCAACATGTGGACGAGGAAGTAGCCCGCACGTACGTCACAATGGGCGTACTCAACGTTCGCAACAAGAAGGCCGCTTACCTCCCGCAGCTATCAGGCTTCATCAATTACCAGCAGCAGTTCAGCTCCACCGATTTTGAGCCGGGCAACGGTGACTTTTGGTTCCCGGCGAGCATGTGGGGCCTGCAACTGAACGTGCCCATCTTCAGCAGCGGCATGCGCAAGAACCAAGTGAAGCAGGCCAGCATCGCCCTCGAGCAGGCCCAGGTGCAACTGAAGGCCACCGAGCAACGGTTGTTGACGGACCACCTGTCACAGCAGGCCATATTGACCTCTGCCCAAGCGAACTACCAGACCGGGAAACGCAGCTTGGCCCTGAGCAAGCGCATCTTCGAGCAGACCTCCGTGAAGTTCAGCGAAGGCATGGCCAGCAGCTTTGAACTCACACAGGAACATGGCAATTACCTCGCTGCCCAACAGACGTACATCCAACGCGTTGTAGACCTGCTGAAGGCCCGCGTGGACATGCACAAGGCTTTGGACCTGTATTGAGGTGGTGATGATCGGTGAATAGTGACTGGCAAGCATGCAACCGTAGTGTCGACCCCCTGTGTTGACCAAGAAAAAAACCCGATGAAAAAGACGATCTACTTGATCACGATGCTGGCCCTGCTGGCCTCCTGCGGCTCCGATGGCACCGACAAGCTGGCCGAAAAACGCGCCGAGCGGGACTCGCTCAAGACCGTTTATGACAAGGTCGGCAAGCAACTGAAAAAGGTGGAGGATTGGCTGGCGCTGAACGATAGCATGGCGAACCGCAGCCTGCCCTTGGTCTCTGCGAAGGCCTTGGAACAAGGTGCCTTCACGCACTACATCGATGTGCACGGCGTGGTGAAAGCGGACGAAAGCGCCACGCTCTATTCCATGACCGGTGGCCGCGTGGCAAGCATCCGTGTAAAAGCTGGTGACAAGGTGAGGAAAGGAGATGTGATCGCCACCATGGACAACGAAATGGTGGAGAAGCAGATCGCTCAGGCACAGGCCGGACTGGACCTCGCGCGCACCACCTTCGAAAAGCAGCAGCGCTTGTGGGACCAGCACATCGGCAGCGAGATCCAATACCTGCAGGCGAAGACGCAAAAGGAACAGGCCGAGGCCGGACTGGCCACCCTGAAGGAACAACAGCGCCTCTCCAACGTCACCGCGCCGTTCGATGGCATGGTGGACGAGGTGATGGCCCGCGTGGGCGATATGGCAGCACCGCAAATGCCCGTGGCACGCGTGGTGAACCTCACCGGCATCCAGCTGCAAGCGGACGTGAGCGAGGCTTACCTGAAGCGCGTGAAGGCCGGGGTTCCCGTAAAGGTCGTTTTCCCCAGCATCAAAGAAAGCTTCACCGCTCCCCTCACGCATGTGAGCGAATACATCGACCCGAGCAACCGCACGTTCCTGGTCACCCTCCGGGCACCCACGAGCGAGGCCTATATGCGACCCAATCTGCTGGCGGACCTCAGCATCCAGGATGCTCATACCGACAGCGCCATGGTGGTCCCAAGCGCCGCCGTGCTGGATGATGTGAGCGGCAACAGCTACCTCTTCGTCCTGGGGCCTGCACCGCAAGGCTCAAACGTGAAGGACAATGAACGTGCCGCGCGCAAGGTGTTCGTATCACGCGTATCGGAATACCAAGGTCGCATCCACGTGGAACCCAGGACAGCGGGCGAGCTGAAGGACGGTGATATGGTGGTGATCGAAGGTGCCAAGAACGTAAGTGATGGGCAGGAAGTGCTCGTGAGCAAGAATTGAGGTTGAAGAGTTCACCGTGGAGACACTGACGAATGCAGAGTTTGATGGAATGGTATAGGATACTGAGTACCGAGTACCGAGTACAATGCCGTAAGCGGCGTCAAGTACTCGGTACTCGGTACTCGATACCCGGTACCCGGTACCCGGTACCAAAACATACGGATCAATGAACCACGAAGACGTCGAAAAAGACCTCCACGGCCCCGAGCGCGAATTCGCCATCACTACCTGGGCGGTGCAGAACCGCACCACGGTGATCGTGCTCACGGTGCTGATCTTCATCCTCGGGATCTACTCCTACCAGGTGATGCCCAAGGAGAGTTTCCCGGAGGTGGTGACGCCGGAGATCTTCGTGACCACACCGTACAACAGCAGCTCCGTGGTGGACATCGAGAAGCTGATCACCAAGCCCTTGGAAAAGGAGATCAACACCATCAGCGGGGTGGATGAGATCACCAGCACTACGGTGCCCAACTTCAGCGCCATCGATGTGAAGTTCAATTACAACATCGCCCCTTCCGAGGCCTTGCGAAAAGTGAAGGATGCGGTGGACAAGGCCCGCGGTGACAAGAACTTTCCTACCGACCTGCCTGCTGAACCGAACGTGATCGAGCTCAACTTCAGCGAGCTGATGCCGGTGATGAACATCAACCTCAGCGGCGACTACCCCATGGAGCAGCTCCACTCCTACGCGCAGCACCTGAAGGACCGCATCGAATCCCTGCCGGAGATCAACAAGGTGAACATCCGCGGCGTGCCCGAGCGCGAAGTGCGTATCAGCTTGGACCTCTACAAACTGGAGGCCCTGCAACTGAACTTCGACGACATCGCCAACGCGATCCGCAGTGAGAACCTCACCATGAGCGGTGGTGAGATCCTCACCGATGGCCAGCGCCGTGCCGTGCGCGTGATCGGCGAGTTCACCAACATGGCCCAGATCCGCGAGATCATCGTGAAGAACATCGACCAGAAGGAAGTGCGCCTCGGTGATATTGCCACGGTGGACTATGCCTATAAGGAGCCGGACAGCTTTGCCCGCGAGTACGGAAAACCCGTGGTGATGCTCGACGTGATCAAGCGCGCTGGCCAGAACCTCCTTTCCGCCAGCGACGGCATACAACAGATCCTGAAGGAGGACCGCGGCCGTGTGCTCCCTGCCGAACTGAACATTACGGTAACGGGTGACCAGAGCGACAATACCCGCACCAGCGTGGATGAACTGATGAACCACATCATCCTCGGGGTGCTATTGGTGATCGGAACGCTCATGCTCTTCCTCGGCTTGCGCAACGCGATGTTCGTGGGCCTTGCGATCCCGATGAGCATGTTCATCTCCTTCACCCTGCTGAACGCTTTCGGGGTCACGCTGAACATGATGGTGCTCTTCGCGCTGATCCTCGCCTTGGGCCGCTTGGTGGACGATGGCATCGTGATCGTGGAGAACATCTACCGCCACATGGCCAACGGCGAGCCGCCGATGCAGGCCACCAAACTGGCCGTGGGCGAGGTGACCATGCCGATCGTGGCCGCCACTACCGCAACGGTGATGGTCTTCGTGCCGCTGCTTTTCTGGCCGGGCATGATGGGTTCCTTCATGAAGTACCTGCCCATCACCTTCATGATCGCCTTGGCATCCTCCCTCTTCGTGGCCTTGGTAGTGAACCCCGCCCTCGCTGCCAAGTACATGAAGGTGGAGGAGGATAAGACCCCGATGAAGCGCGTATGGAAACTCGCCGGCATCCTCGCTGCCGTGGGCACGCTGATCGCCGTGCTCGGCGCTTCTGTCGCCAAGAGCGACACCATCTTCGGCATCGGCCTGCTCATCATCGTCTTCGGCTTCTTCGGCGTGATGAACACCAAGTTCTTCGTGCCCGCCACCAACTGGTTCCAGAACAGTTGGCTCCCACGCTTGGAGGTGCGCTACGAGCGCTTCCTGCGCTATGCCCTGGACCGCCACCACCCACGGACCTTCCTCCTTGGCACCTTCGGTCTGCTTGGGCTGGTTCTCGTGCTCCTATGGGCCTTCCCGCCGAAAACACTCTTCTTCCCGGAGAACGAGCCCCAGTTCATCAACGTCTTCATCGAGGCACCCATCGGCACGGATATCCTGAAGACCGATTCCGTTACCCGCGTTGTGGAAAAGCAAGTGATGGAGGTGATCAACGTGCCCCAGTACGAGGTGCCACCGGGCACCAAGATGCCGGACGGCAGCGTAACGGAGGACAGCACCAACTACCTGGTGAACTCCGTGATCTCACAAGTGGGCGAGGGCACCAGTGACCCCGGGGCCGGTGGCATGCAGGTGGGTTCCACGCCCCACAAGGGTCGCATCGCGGTGAGCTTCGTGAAATTCGCCGACCGCCATGGCATGCTCACCAGCGACGTGCTGAAGAAGCTACAGGAGCACGTGAAGGCACCGCCCGGTGTGGTGGTCACCGTGGCCAAGAACGCGGCCGGACCTCCCGTGGGCAAGCCCATCAACATCGAGATCAAAGGCAAGGAGATCGAAGGCTTGTTGAGCGAGGCTGAACGGGTGAAACACTTGATCGAATCGCGCAATGTTCCCGGTGTGGAAGCATTGCGGCTGGACATCGACCGCGCTAAACCGGAGATGCCGATCATTATCGATCGCGAGAAGGCCCGCCGCCTCAACGTGAGCACCTACGCCATTGCCGACGCCGTGCGTACTGCGCTCTTCGGCAAGGAAGTGAGCAACTACCGCGTGGAAGGAGATGATGACGATCACGAGATCAACATCCGCCTGAACGACAAATACCGCTATGATGCCCAGCAATTGCTGGACATGAAGGTGACCTTCCGCGACATGTTGAGCGGCAAGATGCGCCAAGTGCCGATCAGTGCAGTGGCACATGCCGAACGCACCAGCACCTTCAGCGCCATCAAACGCAAGGACCTTGACCGTGTGGTGACCATCCAATCCAACGTGATCAGTGGGTACAATGCCAACGAGGTGGTGCAACAGATCAAGGACCAGCTCGCCAGCGGCTTTACCCTGGGCAAGGAATACACGCTGAAGTTCACCGGTGAACAGGAGGACCAGGCCAAGGACATGGGCTTCCTGATGGTCGCTTTCCTCGTGGCCATCTTCGTGGTGTTCCTCATCATCGTGGCCCAGTTCAACAGCATCAGCTACCCGCTGATCGTAATGAGCACGGTGCTCTTCAGCACCATCGGCGTATTCCTCGGTCTGGTGGTGTTCCGCATGGACTTCATCGTGCTGATGACGATGCTGGGCATCATCTCGCTCATCGGTGTGGTGGTGAACAACGCCATCGTGTTGATGGACTTTGCACGCCTGCTTTTCGAGCGCAGTGCGCGCGTACTGGGCTTGGAGGCGGAGCGCATCATTCCTATTGACGAGAGCCGCGAAGCCTTGGTGACCGCAGGCAAAACGCGTTTACGTCCGGTGCTGCTCACCGCCATCACCGCCGTGCTCGGCCTGCTCCCCTTGGCCATCGGACTCAACTTCAACTTCCTCACGCTCTTCACCGAGCTGAACCCGCACATCCACATGGGCGGCGACAACGTGATCTTCTGGGGTCCGCTCAGCTGGGCGGTGATCTACGGACTGATCTTCGCCACCTTCCTCACGCTGATCATGGTGCCGGTGATGCTGCTGATCGTGATGAAGATCAAGCACCGCAGACAGTGGAAGCGGGATCTGCGTGAAGCGGAGAAAGCGAACAATGCACCAGCGTTGAGCTAAGGGAACAACGATCCGTACGAAAGGCACGGCGGGGGCTGCGCCTTTCTTCGTTTGCATCGCTGCCGCTCGGCTCGGTGACTGAGGCTTCCGACCCTGAGGTCCCCGAAGGGTCGACGGCCCCAATGACCGTATTTTGGAACCTCCGCTGGCAGGATGCCTTGCGCCCAGCGAACTCGGATCACCCACTTTGTTGAATTTCCTGACCATCCTCGCCACGGCTACCTTTCGCCCATGAAACGAAAGGGGCTTGTGCAACTCCTTTTCCTGGGTGGTATCGGCGTTGTGTTCGCATCCGCATTCGGTGGCGGTTGTATGCAAGGCAGCGAAGCAGATGCTTCGGACCCTACGCAGGCCGATATGGCGAACGGCTTTATCGGGCCCGAGGCCTGCCGCAGTTGCCACGCTCAGGAGTACACGGATTGGACGAAGAGCGACCACATGAAAGCGATGATGGTGGCGAATGATAGCACCGTGCTCGGCGACTTCAACAATGCGACCTACACGGCCGATGGCGTTACCTCCACCTTCTTCAAGCGGGATGGCAAATTCTTCATCAACACCGAGGGCCATGATGGGAGGAACGAGGACTTCGAGGTGAAGTACACCTTCGGCTTCTCGCCCTTGCAGCAGTACCTGGTGGAAGCACCCCGGGGCCGCATGCAGGTGCCGCGCGTGAGCTGGGATGCGAAGCAGCATCGCTGGTACCATCAATATCCGGGGCAGAACCTCCACCACCGCGACTGGTTGCATTGGACCGGTGGCGCGCAGAACTGGAACACCATGTGCGCCAGCTGCCACAGCACCGACCTGAAGCGCAACTACGATGAGGACACGGACTCCTTCGCCACCACTTGGACGAACGTCACGGTATCGTGTGAAAGCTGCCATGGACCGGGGCAAAGCCATGCGGCCTTCATGGCCAGCGATGCCTACGCCCAAGGTGAACGCGTTGCCGGCAACCACTTGTTCCTGCACAAGGGCCTGAACAATGTGGAGCTCGCCAGCACCTGTGTGCGTTGCCACTCCCGGCGCAGCGAATTCAGCGACAACCCCACGGCGAGCTACGAGGCGTTTGACAATTACCTGCCCGCCCTGCCCATACCGGACCTGTACTATGCCGATGGCCAGATCCGCGATGAGGTATACGTGTACGGCAGCTTCACCCAAAGCAAGATGTACAAGCGCGGCGTGAAATGCACCGACTGCCACCAACCGCACACGGGGCTCCTGCTGGAACCCGGCAATGCGCTGTGCCGCCAGTGCCATGAACCCGAGTACGACAGCGAAGCCCACACCTTCCACAGCGGGGCCAATACGCCCAGTTGCGTGAGCTGCCACATGCCCACGCACACGTACATGGGCAACGACGTGCGCCACGACCACAGCTTCCGGGTGCCACGTCCGGACCAGAGCGTGGAGTACGGCACGCCGAACAGTTGCATCGCCTGCCATACCGACCGGAGCGATGCTTGGGCCGCAGCCGCAGTGGTGCGTTGGTACGGCCCCGAGCGCGCACCCCATTACAGCGATCGACTACTGGCTGGCAGCCGCTTGGACCAAGGCTCACTGAACGCCTTGTTGGCCTTGTACGGGGACACGGCGACACCCGTGGTGATCCGCGCTACGGCCATGCATTACATCGCCGAGTTACCGGATGCGCGTTCCGTGGAAGCCTTGCGCAAGGCCTTGCACGACCCGAGCGCGCAAGTGCGTCAGGAAAGCATAAGCGGGCTGGGGAATTTTCCACCGGACCAGTGGGCGAAGGAGGTGGCACCGTTGCTGAGCGACCCCGTACGTGCCGTGCGGATGGAGGCCGCTGGCGTTCTGAGCACCATCCCTGCGGAATTGATGCAACCCGCTTGGCAGGCTGCATTCAAACCTGCCTATGCGGAGTACCTGGCCTCCTTGCACTTCCAAAGCGACCTGAGCATGGGTAGCCTGATGCTCGCCGACCACTACCTGCGCAAAGGGGATCCCACGGCGGAGCGCTACTACCTGCGCACGTTGCGCTTGGACAGCTTGGCCAACTATGCCCGGTTCAACCTCGCCAGCATGTACAATGGCCAAGGCCGCAATGCGGATGCCCTGACCATTCTGAACGAAGCAGTGGCCGTTGACCCCGGCAACACGAGGGCGTACTACAACCGGGCCTTGCTCTTCGCAGAGATGGAGCGGTACGCGGAGGCGATCCCCGACTTCGAGGCAGCGGAGCGGTTGGGTGCGGAGAACGATCGGGTGTACATCAACCACAGCGCCTTGCTGCAGTACCAGCAGCAGATGGAAAAGGCCAAGTCGGTACTGGATGCCGGCTTGGTGCGCTTCCCGGATTCCACCGACCTGCTCGCCGAGGTGGTGGGCCTGTTGATCCGCACGGGAAAACTGAAAGCAACTGATCCTTACCTCCTGCGTTGGCAAACCCTATCACCACAGGACCCGCGTTTGCAGGAGATGCGGCGCTACAGGGCGCAGGCGGTGAATGGTTGATGGAAAGAGGTGGAAGCAATCCCGTGCATTCGCCCCTCGGGAACCTCAGGGTCCACAGGCACCAAGCCGAGCGCGAACTTCGAGGGGCACCCTGACATCTGACAACTGCACCTCAGATCACCAGCCGCACCCCGCCCAGATCCGCCAAACGGTACGGGAACCGATTGCTCGGCGAGCCGATGAACATGAAGTTGGTGGGGATGTTCCATTCCGCGCTGAGACGGTGTACCAATGAAGGGCCGAACTCACCATGGAGTTCAATGAATTCGATCTCGATCTCCGGATAGGCCCGGTCCAATACTTTCACATCCTTCAAGTATTCAGGGTGCATCTTCTGCCCTTCCTTCAGCACGGTCACGACCTTCAGTTTCTTGGTGATCTCATTGGCTTGCACGTACATCATCACCCGGTTCAGGATGGAGAGGTCATCGCCCTTGGTAAAGTAGACGAACTCCTGCCGATTGAGCCTGCGGATGGTGCGTGAGATGGCGAAGCGACCAACGACGGCCAGGCCGGGCACACTCTCCACGAAGCTGCTCACCCAGATCATCAAATACTCCAGAATGGCCTTTCTGTTCAGCAGGAAAGCTATGATGAGCATGGAGGGAATGAAATACTGGAGGAAGACCACGAGGTAATCCGGATGGAGGCGCACGTTGCCGTACAGCGCCAGGACCACACCCACCAGCGCGATGGAGACGGAGACCGTCCCTGCCGTCTCCGGCCGGGGCAGGCGCGCCCGCTTGATCTTCAGCAGGAAATTGCCTACGGCGAAAAAGGCCATCACGGTAAGGAATGAAATGGTGTACACGCCGGCCAAGGCAACGGTCTCGGCTTCGGTGAGGAAGAGCACCGACAGGCAGAGCAGGAAGAACAGGATGATGATGCGGGGTGAACTACCACGCTTGTTCTCCTTCAGCAGGAACTGCGGCATGATCCGGTCCAGCGTCATGCGCTTGATCAGGCCCGATACACCCACATAGCTGGTAAGCACGGCACCACAAAGGACGATCACGGCATCCACGGTGATCACCGTGGCCAACCAGGTACCTCCAATGGTAAGGCCCATGAACGAGAGCATTGTTTCCTCATGCTGCCCCACCACCGCCAGAGGCAGCACCATGATGGCGCACAACACGATCAACGGGTTGAGAATGGTGACGGCCAGCCACATGTTGCGCAGCGTTTTGGGGAATACCCCCGCCTTTTGCTCCTCCACGTAGTTCGCGGAACTCTCGAAGCCCGTTACACCGAGCATGGCGGTGCTGAAGCCGAAAAAGAGCGCGGCAGCGATGGTGCCACTTGGTGGAGGAACACGCCAGTTGAGCTGCAGGAGTGAGAAGCCATTGTTCGCCACGAACCATACGCTTGCCCCGATCAACAGTACCATGGTGGCCAGGTGCGTAATGAAGATGATCACGGCCACCACGGAGGATTCGGTGATGCCGGCAATGCTGAGGATCATGAAGATGGACAGGACACCTACCGTGGCCCAGATCACCGGTACCGCCGGGACCAAAGCGTTGAGATAGTACATGGCAGTGCTGCCGCTGAGCACGGCCGTGGCCATGTAGCTCAGGATCGTGAGGCAGGCCGCGATGCTCGCGTTGTACTTGTTGGTGGTGTTCAACAGGACGTTGTATGCTCCTCCGTTCAGCGGCAACGCACCCACTACTTCCCCGTAGATCTTGCGGAACAGGAAGAGGATGCCTGACACCAGCAGCAAGGCCACCACGGCCCATACTCCGGCATAGCTCAGTGCGATGGCCCCCACATACAAGCAACTGCTCGTGATGTCGTTACCGGCTATGGCCGTTGCTGCAAGTGGTCCGAGTTTTTTCGGAATGTGTGCCATAAGGGTGCGAAGTTGGAGACCACGCGGCAAACCGATCAAGTTCTTTTGGTCGGGCGCTGAACCTTTTCGTCAGAAGGCTGACGATCGGCTTTCTTGGGTACTACTATTGTGCCATGGAACGCTCGCACCCGTTCACCATGGTCGGCCAGGTCCGGAACCGGTTCTTCGGGCCGCAAACCTCCTTGATCGTGGTGAGCGTAGTAGTAGGCTGCTTGGCCTCGTTGGGAGCAGTGGCACTGAAGCAGGGTGTCCATTTCCTCAGTGAGGCCGTGCAAGGGATCACCCATTCGGAAGGGAGACGGGCCTTTGTGCTGCTATTCCCCATGGTGGGCCTATTGATCGTGGCGGCCATTACCAAATTCGTGCTCGGGGGGAACCTGGGCGCTGGCCTGCCGAGCTTGGTGCGTGATGTGCGCATGCGGGATGGTCGCGTGGCCAAGCACAAAATGTGGTCGCAGATCGTCACCAGCGCCATTACCGAAGGCATGGGTGGATCAGCCGGACTGGAGCCGCCCATTGCCGCCACCGGCGGGGCCTTCGGCAGCACGCTGGCCCAAATGTTCCGTTTCGGGAGGGCGGAGCGCATATTGCTGTTGGCCAGCGGTGCGGGTGCTGGTGTGGGTGCTATCTTCAATGCCCCTATAGCCGGGACGATCTTCGCGCTGGAGATCCTGTTGGCAAAGAACGCCTTGGCGTTGGTGGTGCCTATGCTGATCTCGTCCGCAGCGGCCACCTTGGTCTCATCCCTGATCTATTCCGGCCAGCCTTTCGTACTGATCACCAATTCATGGAATGCCGCCTCCATGCCTTGGTATGTACTCCTCGCCTTGGTTGCGGCCTTCCTCTCGGTCTATGTGATCCGCACCTATCGCTGGACGGCACACTTCGCATCCACCCGGTTTCGGAACCCCTTTGTAAAGGCTGCCGTGGGCGGTCTGCTTTTGGGTATCCTGATCTTCTTCTTCCCGCCACTATACGGCGAAGGATATGATAGCGTGGAATTGCTGCTGCAAGGACGAGCGGCCGAACTCGCGCGCTACGCTCCCATAGTGCTCGCCTTGGGGCCCTGGAATATCGTCCTGCTCACCTTGGCGTTGACCTTGTTCAAGGTACTGGCCGTATCGTTCACGGTCCATTCCGGTGGTAATGGCGGCATGTTCGGACCTTCCTTGTTCATTGGAGGCATGCTCGGCTTTACGCTGGCCCATGCCCTCAACCTATCGGGGTACATCGAAGTGAACGAGGTGAACTTCACCGTGGTGGGCATGGCTGCCATGCTCAGCGGCACCATCCATGTGCCCCTTACCGCCATCTTCCTCATTGCGGAGATCACGGGGGGGTACGCCCTCTTCGTGCCGTTGATGATCGTGGCCTCCATCTCCTACCTCGTCTCGCGCTACATGGAACCGATCTCCGTCTATGGAACGCCCCCACCGGTGGTGGTGAACGAAGAACGGCGCCCCTAAGGGCGCCGTCTCGTCCACGACGCTTCCACCAAAGCGCCACGGATAACGGTCAATGACCGTCTTTATCCTTGTCCGCGTCCGTCCTCTGGTCCACGTTATCCTTCAATTTTTCCCACCAGTTCTTCACGTCCTGGGAGGTCTTGTTCGCTTCGATCTTGATATCGTTCCATGTATCCGATGTGGCCCCTTCCACCTTCTCGAGTTCGTTGCTCACCACCACTTTCTCCCGCTCAAGTTCAGCCTTCATGGCTGTTTTCTCCGCACGCACGTCGGCCTTCAGGTCGGTCTTTGCCAGATCTTCGTTCACATTGGACAACTTCTTGTCAATGTTGTCACGCATGTCGCGCAGGTCATCAGCGATCTCCTTGCGGTCGGATTCGAATGCTTCCCGCGAGGACAGGTCCATATCCTGCTGCTTTTCCTGCACGTTCTCCATTTTGTCGTTCATGGTCTCCTGCTGCTCCGCTGGAGTGTTGGAGCACGAGAAGAGGAGCATGCTTCCTGCTAGCGCACTGAGCACGACCCCGGTTTTGATTGGCTTATTCATGGTTGTGGTTTTCACCAATGTTGGCGAATGTTGTTCCATGGACCCAGTGCGGCCCAGTTGATCACGCGAATCCTTGTGTTTCAGGGTTTTCCGGAAAAGCAGCTCGCATATTCGCACAACCGGTGCGGGGAATTCCCTCCCCGTTCGTTGGCAGATCGGGGAAGCTGACCAACTTTGGGGCAGAACGAAAATGCTGTCCAGGGTGTTTTCCCTCCTAAGGGACAAAACCCGCAGCGGCGGAAGCAAGAACGCATGGACTACTACAAGCTGTTGGGCCTGGATCGGAATGCGACGACCGACCAGATCAAGAAGGCCTATCGGAAATTGGCCCGGAAGCATCACCCGGACCTCAACCCGAACGATAAGGAAGCCCAGAAACGCTTCCAACAGATCAATGAGGCCAACGAGGTATTGAGCGACCCGGAGAGCCGCAAGAAGTATGATAAATACGGCGACCAGTGGAAACACGCCGATCAACTGGAGGCCGCGCAACGTGAAAGAGCTGCGGCAGGTGGTGGAGGCTTTGGGGGCGGCGGTTCCTTCCAAGGATTCGGAGGGTTCCAACCCGGACAAGAGCAGGACCTCAATGATATCTTCGGCTCCATGTTCGGAGGTGCCCGTGGACAGGCCCGATTCCGGGGGCATGACTACCAGGCTGAGTTGCAATTAAGCCTGCGGGAGGCGGCGGAAACCAAGTCCCGCACCCTTACCGTGAACGACAAGCAGATCCGGCTGACCATCCCCGCAGGGGTGGAGAACGGACAGACGATCCGCATCAAAGGGCATGGTGGCCCGGGCATGAACGGTGGCCCTGCAGGGGACCTGATGATCACCTTCAACATCGCCGCCGACCCGGTATTCAAACGCGTTGGCAAAGACCTGTTCCTTACCCAGGAACTGCCGCTATACACCGCCGTACTGGGTGGCGAATTGACGGTGCCCACTTTGAATGGCCAAGTAAAAGTGACCGTGAAACCGGAGACACAGAACAACACCGTGGTCCGGCTGAAAGGGAAAGGGTTCCCCGTATACAAGAAGGAAGGAAGTTTCGGTGACCTGCTCGTCACCTATGTGGTGAAAGTGCCGACGAACTTGACGGAGAAGCAGAAGGACCTATTCAAGCAACTCGCCAAAAGCTGATCGACCATGGAGAACGACGAATTGATCCCGGTGGAACTCTTCTGTACGACCTCACATGTGGAGATCGCCCTGTTGGACACGCTCGAGGAAAGTGGCTTGGTGAAGATCACCGTGCGGCAGCAGAACCGATATATCGCAGTGGACGAACTCGGACGGGTGGAGAAGCTCGTGCGCCTTCATGATGACCTCGGCATCAATGTGGAAGGGCTGGAGGCTATTGAACACCTGCTCACTCGCGTGGAAACGCTGCAAGAAGAAATGCGCAACCTGCGGAACAGGCTTCGCCGATACGAAGCGGAGTGAGACGGGGCCAACGATCAGTTGGCCACCATCAAGCGGCGCGTCACATCAAGGCCGTTGGGCTGGACCACACGGATCAGGTAGAGTCCATTTTCCAGGCTGCCAATATCCATGACGGAACGGACGGAGCGCGTATCACCAATGTTCATGCTGCGCATGAGCCTTCCATCCTCAGCGATCAGTGAGACGGTCGCTTCGCCGGTCAGGCCGGGAAAGGTGATGTTCACCCGGTCGCTGGCAGGGTTCGGGAAGATGTTCACGATGCCTGAACTCTGTTGGGCGTACTGCCCGTTGGTCCAGTGCGTTGTAGTATATGGCCCGTCGTTACCGGGCATGGCTGCCGCTGACAATGCTACTGCCACGGCTGCCGCAAAGATCACGGTTCTCATGGCTATTAGGGTTTTGATTCCCTAATGCTAATGCAAGATCCGTTCCGGAAACGTCAAGTAATGGCGGGCTCGATGAGCGCTGGCGCGGGATCCCGAAAAGAAGCGATGGCAAACTCTCCGCTAAAAGAGGAAAGGGACCAGCTTCTTGGTGCGTGCCATATAGTCCGTGTAGGCCGGACCCAGTGCTTTGGACAACACTTGCTCCTCAATGTGGATCCGCCACATAAAAGCAGCAGTTATCGGCACCAAGAGCAGCAAGGCCTCCAGCCAGCTGTGTAGCGATATCGCCAACCCCACAAAGGCGAGTAGCGCACCGGTGTAGCTGAGGTGATGCACCAGCCGATAGGGTCCATCGCTGACCACATGGTGATCCTTGGCGATGGCCACGTTCACCGTAAGGAAGCGGCCCGGATGAATGATGGCCCACCAGCGTAACACCATCCCGAAAAAGAAGACGAATGCACCGAGTGCGTATCCTGCCATATGAAATCCGTAGCCAAACCCGGGCAACGCATAGCTGACGTAGATCGCCATTGCGATGCCTGTCAGGATCACGCCCCACAGCAGGCCGAGCGAACCCCCGTCGCTTTTTCCGGTGTGGCTGCGCTTCACCAGTGCCAGTCCGATCTCGGAGACACCGAGGAGAATGAAAAAGTACAGCGCCGAAGGGAGCTCTGTCATAGCATGATCAACCTCCCATAGAGAACGTGACTATCCGTTCACTTGAGCTGCTCCTGCGTGTACGCCTTCAGCAAACTCCTCGACCATCTTCGCATTGAAGGCCGGTAGATCAGCAGGGCTCCGGCTCGTCACCAATCCGTTATCCACCACCACTTCCGCATCCTGCCACATGGCACCGGCATTCTTCAGGTCCGTCTTGATGCTGGAAAAGGAGGTCAGCCTGCGATCACGGACGGCGTCCGCCTCGATCAGTAGTTGCGGCCCGTGGCAAATGGAGGCAACGGGCTTCTTGGCGCGGAAAAACCCACGTACGAATTCCACGGCCTCTGCGCTGCGTCGCAACTTGTCCGGACTGATCACACCACCGGGGATCATGAGGGCATCGTAGTCGTCAGCCATGGCTTTTTCCACGGTGATGTCCACATTCACTTCCTTGCTCCAATTGCCATCCTTCCAGCCCTTGATCTTTCCAGAAGCCAAAGAGACCACGTGTACGGTGGCACCGGCTTTTTCCAAGGCTTCCTTGGGTGATGCCAGTTCACTCTCCTCAAATCCGTTCGTAGCGAGGATGGCCACGCGCTTATTCTTCAATCCGTGCTTCATCGTTGTAATTTTATATCCATTGAGTGAACATCAAGGAGGCCGAAGATGTTCATTCGCCATCGGCCTGCAACGGGAAGATCACCGTATACCCTGAAAACACAATGGATCCCGCGGAAGCTGTCGACCTGGTGCAGAACAAGCTCATGGCTTGGTTGCACGAGTTCATCAAATTGCTGCCCAACCTGCTCCTTGCAGCCTTGACCGTTACTGTGACCTGGCTTCTGGCGCGCTTGGTTCGCAAGGGTGCGGTCAACGTGGTCTCACGGGTAACGGACAGCAAGAACCTTCACCGCTTGATCGCGAATACCGCCTACCTGATGGTGCTGCTGGTGGGTGTTTTCGGTGCGTTGAGCATCCTGCATTTGGACAAGACCGTCACCTCCATGTTGGCGGGCGCGGGCATCCTCGGCCTGGCCTTGGGCTTCGCCTTCCAGGACATCGCGGCGAACTTCCTTTCCGGCGTTGTGATGGCGGTGCAGCGCCCGATCCGCACGGGTGAGTTGGTGCAGACGGGTCAACATAAGGGCGTGGTACAAAGGATCGACCTGCGCACTACCGAGCTGCGCAACTTGCAAGGCATTCAAGTGATCATTCCGAACAAGGAGATCTTCCAAACGCCACTGATGAACTACACGCGCAATGGCACGCGGCGCGTGGACCTCAGCATCGGCATCAGCTATGGCGACGACCTGGAGAAGGTGTAACAGGTAACGATCGAAGCCGTTAAGGGCATCGGCGACCTGGTGCCGAACAAGGAGGTGGAGCTTTTCTACAATGCATTCGGCGACAGCAGCATCAATTTCGATGTGCGCTTTTGGATCGAAGCCACCAGCAACAAGCACTATAACGCCATGCGCAGCCGCGCCATGAAGGCGATCAAGGCGGCGTACGACAAGGAGGACATCATGATCCCCTTCCCCATCCGCACCTTGGACTTTGGCATCAAAGGCGGTGAGAAGCTGGATTCGATGCTGGGAGGTCGCGGGCAGAAACCAGCGGAATAGGGGTCACACCGTCGCCATCACCTTCAGCTCGATCGCGATCGGTGTGGGCAGGCAATTGATCTCCAGGGTGGTGCGGCACGGTGGATCGTTCTCGAAGTACTCTTTCCACAGCTTGTTGTACGTGGCGAAGTCGTCCTTCATGTTGGTGAGATACACCGTGACGTCCACGATCTTCTCCCAACTGCTTCCGGCATCCTCCAGGATCCATTTCACGTTCTGGAACACGCTGCGCACCTGCGTCTCGATGTTGTAGCTGATGATGTTGCCATCACTGTCCAGCTCCACGCCCGGTATCTGCTTCGTTCCTCGTTCCCGTGGGCCTACCCCGCTGAGGAACAACAACTCCCCCACCCGGCGTGCATGCGGGTAGTGGCCTACGGGTTCAGGTGCTTTGCTGCTGGAGATGGAAGGCATGGTCGGTCGTTTAGGGATGGAACGCATGGCGAAGGTCGGGGGAATGATCGGAACAACTGACCGATGACAGCGCGCTTAGCGACAGGGATGCGACATTTGTAGCATGGCCACACGCGCTTTACCGGTAGTGATCCTGCTGCTTGTCATTGCCGGATGCACGCACAATGCAGACACCATCACCCCCACCAAGGGTGCCATTACGGAGAGCGTTTATGCCAATGGTCTGGTGAAGGCCGTGGGCCAATACCAAGTGTACCCTACCGTGAACGGGACCGTGTTGGCATTGCTGGTGAAGGAAGGCGACACGGTGAAGGCGGGGCAAGCCCTGATGCAGATCGACGATCGTACGAGCAACCTCAGCACCCGCAGTGCCGATGCCCAGCTGCGCCTGCTGGAACAGAATGTTCGTGAGGATGGACCCGTGCTCGCCCGCCTTCGCGCCGCAGTGGACCAGGCCCGCGACAGGCTGAACTTGGACAGCACCAACTTCAAGCGGCAGGAGGCCTTATGGGCGCAAGGCATCGGCAGCAAGGTCGAATTGGACCAGCGCCAACTGGCGTACACCACCAGCAAGGCGGCATACGCCATGGCGGCAAAGGCCTTGGCGGAGAACCGCGAACAGCTGCGCACCCAACTGGAGGTGGCGCGCAACACTGCGGCCATCAGAGCAGTAGGTGACGCGGACCGTGCGCCCAGCAGCCTGATGGACGGCATCGTGTACGACCTGATGATCGAACCCGGGGAGCTGGCCACGCCACAGCGGCCGGTGGCAGTGATCGGCAGCGCCTCCGACCTGTACCTGGAAATGGAGGTGGATGAGTTCGACATCCGGCGGATCAGGCCTGGCCAGCATGTGTTCGTTGCGCTGGACAGCTATGGTGACCAAGCCTTCGAGGCGGAGGTCACGCGGATCATCCCGCTGATGAACGAACGCTCCCGCACCTTCAAGGTGGAGGCCCGATTCACCAAGCGGCCGCCGCAACTCTATCCGAACCTGACGGTGGAAGCCAGCATTGTGATCCGCACCAAACAAGATGCCCTGCTCATACCGGCCTCCTACATCGTGGATGGCACGTACGTGCTTACCGACAGCGATGAGAAAACGTTGGTGAAGCTCGGCGCGCGTGACATGGAGAACGTGGAGGTGCTGGAGGGCATCACGGCCACTACCCCGATTTACAAGCCGTGATCCCGGACCATGCGCTTGTTGGCCACCATCGCCCTCACCCTGTTGCGCGCCAAGCTGCGGCAGAGCATCGTGGCGGCAGTGGGCGTAATGTTCAGCATCGCCATGTTCGTTACGCTCCTCGGTTTCATGAACGGCCTGAACGAGTTGCTGGACGGACTGATATTGAACCGCACGCCACACGTTCGGCTCTATAACGAACTGCGGGCTTCAGCCGAGCAGCCGGTTGAATTGGCATATGCCGACAGTGCCAAAGGCACCGCTCCCATCCATCACTTCATCCGCTCCATCAAGCCCAAGGATGATCTGCCACGTTTACGCAACGCCACGGCCATCATGGATGTCCTGGAGAAGGACCCGCGCGTATTGGCCGTTTCGCCAAGGCTGGTGGCACAGGTGCTCTTCAACGTGGGTACCACCGATCTTACCGGTCAAGTGAACGGCATCGACGTGATGCAGGAGGTGCGCTACTACATGTTCCAAGATTACCTCGTCGAAGGAGATCCGAACGACCTCGCCAATGGAAACAACACCATCGTGCTCGGCAAGGGCTTGGCGGACATCATGCAGGCCAGGATCGGTGACCTTGTGCAGGTGACCACGGCCACCGGTGATCGTACCATGTTGCGTGTGGTGGGCTACTTCCAAAGCGGCATCGCCGACTATGACAAGGTGCAGTGCTACGCCAACATCAAGACCGTGCAGAAACTGCTGGCCCGGCCCGCGAGCTATTACACGGACATCAATCTGAAGCTGCACGATCTGGAGGAAGCACCGGAAATGGCCAAGGAGTTGGCCGCACGTTTCGGGGTGCAGGCCACGGACATCCAAACTGCGAACGCGCAGTTCGAGACCGGTACCGATGTGCGTAACATCATCAGCTATGCGGTGGGTGTAGTGCTGCTCATCGTGGCCGGATTCGGGATCTACAACATCCTGAACATGATGATCTACGAGAAGCTCGATGCCATCGCGATCCTCAAGGCCACCGGCTTCAGCGGCAGCGATGTGCGCCGTATCTTCCTGCTGCTCAGTGTCATCATCGGCATCGTAGGGGCGTTGGGTGGTCTCGTCGTCGGCATTACCCTGCAGAACATCATTGATAATATTCCCTTCATCACTGCTGCCTTGCCATCGGTCACCACCTTCCCGGTGGATTATTCGATCCGCTACTACGTGATCGCCGTCACCTTTGCCTTGGCAACCACCTGGGTGGCGGGTTGGTTCCCGGCGCGCAAAGCCAGCCATGTGGATCCGGTGGAGATCATCCGAGGAAAATGAACAAGAGCGAGCTGGTGCTGGAAGTGGAGAAGGTGAACAAATACTTCCACGACCCCATGACCATCCATGTGCTGAAGGATGTGAGCATGCAGGTGGCCCGTGGTGAATTCGTGAGCATCACCGGAAAAAGCGGCTGTGGCAAAAGCACGTTGCTCTATATCCTCAGCACCATGGACACCGACTACGAGGGCGAGCTGAAGATCGACGGTGAACCCACGCGGATGGCCAGCCGCACGCGCTTGGCCCGCATCCGCAACGAGAAGATCGGATTCGTGTTCCAGTTCCACTACCTGCTCACGGAATTCAGCGTGCTGCACAATGTGATGCTGCCCGGCCTGAAGCTGGGCATGAAAAGCCGTGAGGAGGTGGAGCACCGCGCCATGGAACTGCTGGACGACCTCGGCATCGCCGACCAAGCGCGCAAGGCCGCCAACCAGATCAGCGGCGGGCAGAAACAACGCGTGGCCATCGCCCGGGCCATGATCAACGATCCGCTGATCATCATGGGCGACGAACCCACCGGCAACCTCGACAGCCGCAACAGCGACATCGTGTTCGACATCTTCCGGAAGATCGCCGACGAGCACAAGCGCAGCCTCCTCATCGTTACACACGACCAGGATTTCGCAGCGCGCACGGACCGCATCATCGATATGGACGATGGGCGGGTGATCACGTGAAATTCGTTTGCGTAAACCATGGAGGTATGCGTCCGATCATCTTCCTCACAGCTCTTGCGATCGAGTGCCCGTATATGCGCAAAGTATCCAAGTTGATGGCCTCCCCAGCGGACCATATTACGTAGTGGTGGGCATGGCCACTGGTGTTCGGTCAAAGGCAACCGTGATCATAGATAGGTGATTTGGTCTTAGGCGGACGGTCCTGTGACCCTGAAGGTGTCGAGGTTCGTTCTCAGCAACTACGGATGCCTTGCTCCCTGTAGAACGTTTGCAGCCCTGTTGGTGTGTGGGTGCCGGATGCATTGTGCACATTGCGGTTCTCCTTCCTCGCCGCTACGACCGCGATACCATCCTGTCATTCACTCCTCCCGGTATCTTCGCGGCCATTCCAACGAAGATGACAGAGACTTTGAGCGAGCAGGAGATCCACCGCCGCGATTCCCTCCAGAAGATCCGCGCCATGGGCATTGAGCCTTTCCCGGCAGCGGAGTTCCCCATTACTGCTACCAGCAAGAGCATTGCAGCAAGTTTCAAGGATGATGCCCCGCAGCAGGACGTCAGCCTGGCGGGACGCGTGATGAGCATACGCATCATGGGCAAGGCCGCATTCGCCGTGCTGCGCGATGGCGAGGGCGACCAACAGATCTACATCAGTCGCGACGACATCGCCCCCGGTGAGGACAAAGCGATGTACAACGACTTCTTCAAGAAGCTTCTCGACCTCGGTGACTTTATCGGCGTGAAGGGCTTTGTGTTCCGCACACGCACGGGAGAGATCACCGTGCATGTAAAGGAGTTGACCTTGTTGGCAAAATCGTTGCGTCCGCTTCCCACCCCCAAGACCGATGAGGAGGGCAACGTGTTCGATGCTTTCAGCGATCCCGAGCTTCGCTATCGCATGCGCTATGTGGACCTGGTGGTGAACCCCGATGTGAAGGAGACTTTTCTGAAGCGTGCCCGCATCTTCGATGCCATGCGCAAGAGCTTCCAGGATGCGGGTTACATCGAGGTGGATACGCCGGTGTTGCAGGTGATACCCGGTGGTGCAGCTGCCCGCCCGTTCGAAACACACCACAATGCGCTGGACATGCAGTTCTACTTGCGCATTGCCAATGAGCTTTACTTGAAGCGCTTGATCGTGGGTGGCTTCGATGGCGTGTTCGAGTTCAGCCGCAACTTCCGCAACGAAGGGATGGACCGCACCCACAATCCGGAGTTCACCGTGATGGAACTCTACGTGGCCTACAAGGATTACCTCTGGATGATGGATTACATCGAAGGAGTATTCACCGCAGTGGCCACAGCCGCCAATGGCACCCCCACGGCCACCTTCCAAGGCAAGGAGATCCACTTCAAGGCCCCCTTCAAGCGCATCACCATGTGCGGAAGCATTCAGGAAAAGACCGGCCAGAACGTGCTCGACATGGATGAGCGCGCGCTGGGTGAGCTGTGCAAGAAGCACGGGATCGAAGTGACCGCAGCCATGGGCAAGGGCAAGCTGATCGACGAGCTCTTCAGCGAACTGGTGCAGCCGGAACTGATCCAGCCCACCTTCGTGATGGACTTCCCGGTGGAGATGAGCCCGCTCTGCAAAAAGCACCGCGAGGACGACCGTCTTACAGAGCGGTTCGAGCTCTTTGTCGGCGGCTTCGAGGTGGCCAATGCATACAGCGAGCTGAACGATCCGATCGACCAACGCGAACGCTTCGAGGCACAGCTGAAACTGATGGAGCGCGGCGACGACGAGGCCATGTTCATCGACCGCGATTTTTTGCGCGCACTCGAATACGGCATGCCCCCGACCAGCGGCATCGGCATCGGCATGGACCGCTTGGTAATGCTGCTCACGGATAATCCCGCGATCCAGGAAGTGCTGCTGTTCCCGCAGATGCGGCCGGAGAAATTTGATTGAGGGATTGCGAGCTCATGGGATGCGCTCCACAAGGTTCATCCTATCCCCCACCACCAGCCGCTGCGCCACGTCCATACCGCTCACCACATGCGCGAAACGCGTATAGCGCCCATCCAGATGCGGGGCCGGTGCCAGGGTGATGAAGAACTGACAGCTCTCCGTATCGCGGCCTGCTGAGGCGATGCCAACTGCGCCTGCCACGAAGCCTGCTTGGCCGATCTCCGTGCGCAAGGTCCAGGCCATGGCCCCATAACCGTCGCCGCGCGGGCAGCCGCCTTGTGCCACGAAGTTGGGCACGATGCGGTGGAAGCTTTTGCCATTGTAATAACCGGAAGAAACAAGGGAGTCGAATGCAGCGCAGGTGCCCGGTGCTGCGTTCGGTTCGATGGCGACCACCACTTCACCCTTCTCGGTGGAGATCCGATAGCGTTGTCCCTCCTTCAGGTTGGCGAGCCGGGCGAGGTCGATGGGATGGTTATAGATAGGCGCTCGATGAACCGGTGCCACGGCTCCATTCCGTTTGGCGACCACTTGGTCCAGAAGCTGGAGCGTTTCGAGGTCGCGGTTGGGATGGAGATCCGCGCGTATTTGCTGCTCCACCATGCTGTCCAGGACGAGTGCGACCGTTTGGCCGTCCGCCTTGGAAAGCTCATCCGCAGCAGCAGCGATCAGGCCTGGATCATTGGTCCGGAATGCTGCTCGAAGCACGCTTTCTCGCAGCGGTCCGGAAGACGGAATGGCCCGTTTCACAGCAGCTGCGAATGCGGCTTGACGTTCCACCGCCGGCAGGGGTTGACCCATCCAGAGGAGCAACGTATCCACCGGCACAAAACCAGCGTTGGATTCGATCAAGGCAGCCCTTCTATACGGATTATGCTCCTTCTTCCAAAGGCCTTCCAACGCTGCTTTTGCTTGATCACGCGTGCTCTCATTTCCGGACTTTGCGGCGAAACCATACATCGGGATCTTCACCATCGTGTCCGTGGCTTCCTGTCCAGCCTTCCAACAGGCTTCTCCGTCCAGATCGTCCATGGTCTTCAACAGATCAACGGCCGTTGATCGCACTGCAGCCGCACTGTCGTGCACCGCTTGGAAGAGTTCATCCATCGCCCCCTTTCCTGCAATCGCGGCATGTGCACGCAAGGCAGCCACGCGGATCATCGGGTCCGGGTCACGCACCAATTCGGCGGCAGCTTTGGCAGCACGTTGGTCACTGAAATTCCTCAGCCCTGCGATCAGTAGCACTTTCACGTAAGGTTCGCGCTCTCGCTGCAGCAGTTCCACATAGCGGGCCTCGTGCGGCGCGATCAACTCCTTCGGCAAGCGTCTCAGCACATCGGCGATGCACGCTCGTTGATATCCGGTGCTCTTGGTAAAGGCCGCGAAGAGCAACTGCGGATCCTGGGCCGGCTTGGCCCTGACCAATGCGCGGAACGAGGAGGCATAGATGGAATTGGCGACCTCGGCAGCGGTCTCCTTCAGTGCTCGCTCAGCCAACATTTTGGCCACGGTGGTATCCGCCGTGAAGCTCAAGGCCCGGGCTGCAGCTTGCCGGACGGATGGCTGTTCATCCCGCAGAGCCACGAGCAATGCTTGGTTGGCTGCACTGTCCTGCACACTGGCAAAGGCCATGGCAGCGGCTTCCCGCACCACGGCGGAAGTGTCCGTCAACAGGGCCAACAGCCGCTGCGTATCGCGGTGGTCCTGCGCTTCAAGAACCGGTGTCAAGCGTGCATCGGACCATTTGTTGTTGGCTGACGTGGAAGCGGAAGGGTTCACTGGTGAACCACAGCCCCAGAGGAAAAGGCAGAGTAGCAAGAGCGCGTTCTTCATCGGTCGGGCAAGCTATTGCAGTTTGGACATCGAGTTACAATGGACCAGCCGACATTCCCATGGGGAGATCCGTTCCGATCATTGTCTACACACAACCCTATCCCGATCCACCACCGCCTGAGAAGGTGGTGTTCTATCGCTATTGCTTCGGCTCCGACGTGCCACCGGACCAATGGCCGAAGGTCTTTGGCGTGCCTCATGTGCTCATCATGGAGATGACCGTGCTGCCTTGACCGTTCTGGACAGTTCTGCCTCCATGAAGGGCTTGAAGGGCTTAGTCATAGCTCCGTCATGCTCACCATGGCATCATGCTTAGCCGGTTCTCATCGGGTACCTTCGCGGCCTTTGATCCGAACAATGCACAGAATAATTTCCACCGGCCTTGTGGCCTTCGCCGCCCTCCTCCTCGCTCCCTTCGCCACCCAGGCGCAATCCCTGATGCCCGACAGCCAAGCGGTGCGCCAGATGCGCTTGGACGTATACACCTTGGCCGACGACAGCATGCAAGGCCGCGAGACCGGCACCATGGGCGAACAAATGGCCGCCCGCTACCTCGTGGATCGTTTCCGCTCGATCGGCCTCTCGCCCAAGGGTGATAGCAGCAGCTACCTCAACGCATTCCAGTTCGCCGCGATGCCGCGCACCGGTCCGGACAATATGCTGAAGTTGGGTCGCCATACCTTGAAGCTCGGCGAGGACTTCTACCCCCTCGGGTACTCCGCCAACGCGCAGGTGCTTACTCGCGTAGCACGCGCCAAATACGGTATCAAAGCCCCGGAAAAGGACCGGAATGATTTTGAGCATGTGGACGTGAAGGACCACGCGGTCTGCATGAGCATCAGCTCGCCGGACGGCATCCACCCGCACTCGGCTTGGTTGGCGCACAACGACCTGCGCTCGCGTATCGATGATGCCGTCAGCTTGGGTGCCAATGCGATCATCTTCTACAACGACGATCCGGACAAGGCCGATGACCCTTCCAGCGACTTCTACATGAAGCTGCAGCCTACCAGCGTGCCGGTGGTCTTCCTCACCAAGAGCGGCTTTGCGAAGCTCGGCCAGGATGGGGACCCGGTGGTGATCCATACGGAGATCATCCGCGAGGAAAAGACCGGGCACAACGTGGTGGGCTACCTCGGCAATGGCAAGCCCTACACGGTGGTGATCGGCGCGCACTACGACCACCTCGGCTATGGGGGTGAAGGCTCCCTGTACCGCGGAGAGCCTGCCATCCACAACGGTGCGGACGACAATGCGAGCGGCGTGGCCGTGCTGATGCAACTGGCGGAAGACCTGCAGCAAATGCCGAATGCCAAGAACAACAACTACCTCTTCATCGCCTTCAGCGGCGAGGAAAAGGGCCTCTACGGATCCAACGCATGGAGCAAGCATCCCACCCTGCCGATCGACAGCCTGAATTACATGATCAACATGGACATGGTGGGCCGCTTGGACAGCTTGGGCCACTTGGCCATCAATGGCGTGGGCACCTCACCGGCCTGGGCCGCGATCACCGACCTGAAAACCGGTGGGCTCACGATCAAGACCACCGAGGGCGGCATCGGACCGAGCGACCATACCAGCTTCTACCTGCAGAACGTGCCCGCTATCCACTTCTTCACCGGAAGCCACGAGGACTACCACAAGCCCGGCGATGATGCCGACAAAGTGGACTACCCCGGCATGCTGCGCATTGCACGCTACATCGAGGAAGCGATCACCACCATGAACGATAGTACGAAGATCACCTTCACCAAGACCGCGGACAGCGATACTTCCAAAGCGCCGCGCTTCTCCGTAACGCTGGGCGTGGTACCCGATTACATGTACGACGGCAAGGGCTTGAAGATCGACGGCGTGACCGAGAACAAGCCCGCCGCTCTGGCTGGCCTGAAGCAAGGAGATGTAGTGATCAAGCTCGGCGACCATGAGGTGCCGGACATGATGGGCTACATGAAGGCGCTCGGCATGTTCAAGAAGGGCGATACCACGCAGGTGACGGTGCTTCGGGAAGGGAAGGAAATGAAGACCGACATCCACTTCAAATGAGCGCGCCACGGATCGCAGTGATCGGTGCCGGCTCTTGGGGTACGGCCTTGGTGAAGCTCTTGAGCGGCAACAAGGAGCAGGTGGGTTGGTGGGTGCGTAGGCAAACCACCATTGATCATATCGCGAAGTATGGCCACAACCCGGACTATACCACCGGTGCGCAACTCGATGCCAGCCGCCTGCTCATGGATACGGACATCCGCACGGTGGTGAAGGAGGCCGACGTTGTGGTGTTCGCCGTACCCAGCGCATTCCTGAAGGCAGCCTTGGACCAATTGGAACCGGATGCACTTGATGGAAAGACCTGCTTCAGCGCGGTAAAGGGTATCGTGCCGGAGACCAACCAGATCGTAGGCGAATTCCTCTTCGAGCACTGGAAGGTGCAGAAGCCGATGTTCGGTGTGATCTGCGGTCCGTGCCATGCGGAGGAAGTGGCACTGGAGCGTCTCAGCTACCTCACCATCGCCAGCCAGGACCCACAAAAGGCCGAGCACATGGGCCAAGCCCTGAGCGGACGCTTCCTGAAGACGACCTTGAGCGACGACATCTTCGGCACGGAGTACGCGGCGATCCTGAAGAACGTGATCGCGGTCTGCTCCGGCATCAGCGTGGGCTTAGGATACGGCGACAACTTCCGCGCAGTATTGGTGAGCCGCGCCATCCAGGAGATCGAGCGCTTCGTTACGGCCGTGCATCCCATCACCCGCGACATCAATGAACCGGCCTACTTGGGCGATCTGCTGGTGACGGCCTATTCCACCTTCAGCCGCAACCGCGAGTTCGGGGCGATGGTGGGCAAGGGCTACAGCGTGCGGGCCGCGCAGCTGGAAATGAACATGGTGGCGGAAGGCTATTACGCCGTGAAATGCGTACACCTGATCAACAGCAAACTCGGCGTGGATATGCCGATCACCGAGGCCACGTATCGCATGCTGTATGAGCGCATCGCCCCTACGATCGAGATGCGGTTGCTGAGTGATAAGTTGGCGTGAGTCCGCAGTGTTTTTTCGGATCTTCAGGTGGACGACGAACGTCTGTTTTGACTAGGGTGCGAGCTACAAGCTCGGGTCAGACTACGGTTAATAAGCCGGAGCACCAGCTTTGATAGAGTAGAAAGGTAAAGCAAGAAGGACGAAGAATACTATGATGGAGACGTAGATCCACTTGTTCATTCGCCCTCGACTAAAGCTGTAGAATGGCCAGATGTAGATTATCGTTGCTCCTATTAGCAGTACCCAGATCATATTCTCTCCGTAGCCTCTCAGCCACTCGCCATAGACAAGGGCGTAAAGGATTTGTGCTCCGTTGAAATAAGGAAAATGAAGTATCGAAATTATCCAGTGAAGACTGAGCACGGCACATGCTTGCAGCAGAATTGTCTTCTTGCTCATCCCAACGCCCCCGCAAGTGTTCCAGCCTCCCCGCGGTCTCCGATCATTCCCGGCTGGGTCACTTGTGGATATGGCTCCTGCTGGTTGCATACGTGGTAATCATGAAGTCTCCCTCGGGAGGCCGAAGCTTGAGCGTAGGACCCGGTCTTTACCCAACGAATGTAGTTGGATACATATTTCTGGAACACCGTTCAACGAGTCCAAGCCAGTTGTGTCCCAACGCCCCGGCACGTGTTCCAGCCACCCCGGAGTCTCCGACCATTCCCGGCTGGGTCACTTGTGGGTATGGCTCCAGTTGGTTGCATATGTGGGTTTAATGAAGTCTCCCTCGGGAGGCCGAAGCTTGAGCGTAGGACCCGGACTTCACTCAACGAATGTAGCGGGTTCCGTACTGCTGGAACGCTACTAATGCAAGCCAGTTCCGGCGCCGCTTTCAGGAAGGGTGCATGATTCTGATTGATTCAAACGAGGCTGAAGGAGCCACAAGCCAAACGGAAATAAGGCTGCCATCAGCACCACATCAATCCAGATAGGCATTCCAGTTCTGTTGGTTTTATCCATGATGCGTAGAGCATTGGCGGAGGGGACCAAGACCCTCCATATCCAAACTATGCCGAGGATGAAGAGTGGAATGATGTAGACAAAGTCAGGAGCGGGTTCGTCCTTTCTAAGCCAAATGGAGGCTCCGGCAAAGATCAGTAATAGCATTGCAGACATGCCTCGGAGGCTTCTTGATTTACCGCCAGATGCAAGGACCGTGTCTAACCAGATGCCATAACATATGTATACAACGATTGCCGGTGCTGGAGATTCTGAAAAAGGCATTTTCCAGCTGAACAGCTGGCAGCCTAAGAGGTATAGTGGATAACCGACGAGGCCGATCAAGAACACCAGAATAAGGAAAGCTTGCCAATGCTTGAAATGCCTGACTGAACGATGAACATATCCTATCACGGTCATCCTTAGCAAGTACGTCTGAATGGGTCTTTCCCAACGCCCCCGCAAGTGTTCCAGCCACCCCGGAGTCTCCGACCATTCCCGGCTGGGTCACTTGTGGGTATGGCTCCTGCTGATTGCATGCGTGGGTGTGTTGAAGTCTCCCTCGGGAGGCCGAAGCTGGAGCGTAGGACCCGGTCTTCACCCAACGAATGTAGCTAGTTCCACATTTCGGGAACGCCGTTCAACTCTGATCAGAGATCCGGTTTCATCAGGGTCCCGAAACGGAGGTCCGATACATATCGGACCTGATGGAGCAAAGTGCCGCGTCTTACGCACACGCACAAGCCAGCACGCTGATCCGGATGTCCGGCACATCCGCGAGGGCTATTGCGCAGCCTTCGATGGTGGCGCCGGTGGTCACCACGTCATCCACCAGTAGCACGTGAGCGCCTGCCAAGGCTTGCGGATCGGAGAGCTGGAAGGCGGCTTTCACGTTGGTCCAGCGGGCGAGCCTGCTGCGCTTGGTCTGGGTGGAGGTATGTACCACCCGGAGCAGTCCGGTATCCACCTCGCGCAGAGGCCACACTTCGCGCATGCCATCCACCAGTACCTGGGCCTGGTTATAGCCGCGCTGCTTCTGCTTCCGTGGGTGGAGCGGTACCGCCAGCAGCACATCCACATCGGCAAAGCGGGCGCTTTTCATCACGTCCTCGGCCATGCGGCGGCCCAGCTCCAGCCCTACCTCGGGGTCGCCGCGGTATTTCAAGCGGTGTAGCATGTGTTGCACCACGCCGTCCTTGTTGAACTGGAGGAATGCGCTGGCGGCATGGAGACGTATCCGCCCCTTGAAAACCTGTTCCACCTTGTTATTCGGGTCGTCATGGCCGCGCAAACGGGGCAGATCATCCACACAATCGGTACAGATGCTGTGCTCGGACCGTATCAGGGATTGATCGCAGCCCGCACAGCGCCGAGGCAGGAAAATGCCTGCCAGGTCGTACAGGATATTGCGTTTGCGGGGCTCCATCGTTCATGGATTTGTTGACAACTGGCGAATGGCACGGGCCATGCTGGCATCCACGAAGATAATTTTGTCCGCTAGCCCAACAACACGAACATGACGGAGATCAACGATCCCAACACCACCCCACGCAAGAACCGCAACAATACCCTGCTGCTCGTTCTTGTCGTATTGCTGTTGATCAGCAATGTGGTGCTCCTCTTCCTCTGGTTCCAGAAAAAGGACCAAGCCACCGCATCCGCCAACCAGGTCACCAGCATCACCAGTGAAAAAGAGAATGTGACCAAACTCCTGGAGGATATGCTGGTGCAATACGATACGCTCAGCACCAACAACGACCAGCTGCGCACGGGGATGGATTCCCTGCAAAAGCAGATCGTTACCCTGATGGACAAGGTGAAGCGGGGCAATTACGATGTGCACAAGGCGAGGAAGGAGGCTGAGACCCTGCGGAAGATCATGAAGGGCTATGTGGTCACCATCGATTCCCTGAACCAGGTGAACCAAGCGTTGATGGCGGAGAACGTCACCACCAAGCAGCAGCTTGGGGAAGTTACCGGGCAGAAGCAGGCCCTTGAAAGTAAATCCGCCGAACAGCAGGCCTTGATCGATAAGGGTTCCGTGCTAACGGCGACCGGGATGCTGGCCAATGGGCTCTTCGTGCGGAACAACGGTAAGCAGGTGGATACCGAGCGCAGCAGTAAGGTGGAAATGATCAAATGCTGCTTCACCTTGGGCGAGAACCGAATTACTCCCCCAGGGAACAAGACGCTATATATGCGAGTGATCGGACCGGATGGTGCCGTGCTGCCCGCCAGCGACCAGGCCAACCGCTTCTTCTATGACGGGATCGAAGGTGAATTCAGCGTGAAGCGCTCGGTGAATTACCAGAACGAACCGGTGGAGGTCTGCATGTTCTGGACCGCCACCGGCAAGCTCACCGGCGGTGAGTACAAGGTGGACGTCTACGAGAGCGGAGTGAGTGTGGGGCATACCACGTTCAATCTGAAGTAGTGGTCCAGTTGTCAGTCTTTAGTTGTCAGTTGTCAGCCTGCCCCGGACTTGAGCGGGTTGACAACCCTACCGGGGAGCAGCCTTGCAGCTCCGGGAGTTGAAAACAACGGACAACCGACAACGGGGACTCAGAAGAACGCTCGAACCTGCGCACCTCCCACATGCACGGCCGGCGCGCCCGGACTTGAGCGGCCATTGTAGGTCAGATCCACCTGCAAATGGTCGCTGAGCCTTCGCTGTATCGTGAGGCTCCACGTGACGTTGGTGCCCGGCTTCAGGCCGCTCAGCATCTCTGTGCCGAGTGAGGAATCAACCGTGCCGTCGTAGGTGATATCCACCAGGTTGGCATTCACTTGCAAGGAACCCTTGCCCGCGGAATTGAAGCGGAACTCCGTCCCCAGATCACGGATGTTTGCTTTCTCGCCGCCGAGTTCGTCCTTGTTATGCTTGTCCGTGTACTTCAAGCGGACCATTCCACGCATGCGTGTATTCGGCTGCCACGTCAGTTTCGGGGCAGCGCTCTGTTCATCAATTGCGTAGTTGCGTCCTGCAAGCAGGTCACTGCTGCTGGTGCTGCGTCCCTTGGCAGCCTCCGCTTCCAAGGTCCATTGGGCGGTGGTGTTCCAGCGCAGGTGTACCAGATTGCTTTCCTTGGAACGGTAATCAAAGCCGTTCAGCAACAAGCTCTTTCCCCGATCGCTCTGGTAGGTATGGTCGATGCTCCAGGTGCGACTGCTCCGGTCATAATAGATGGTATTGCGCACGGAGCTGTTGAGTGCGATCAGGGCCGTGTCGTTGGGGTCGGTGATGAACGGGTTGAAAGCGCTCTCGCTGGCTTCGTCGCCGGTCTTACGGTCGCTGCGGAAACTGGCCACATCGTTCCACTTCCCCAAGAAGCCCCGCAATCCCTTGGTGTCGCGCCAAATGGCAGAAGGTCGTAGCTCGCCGGAGGCACTGAACTGGTTGCTGTACACCCGCACGTTCTCGTTGCTCTGCACGAATACACGGATGTAATCCGCCTCGTAGGAGAAGGAGGCCAGTTCGAATTCGTTCAGTTCCTTTACCCCATTGCCGTTGTAGTCGTTCCACACGAACATGCCCTGCCCTGCAGGCACCTGCACATAGATGAATTCCCGCCGCTGCTCCAGGCCGCTGCCGAACTCATAGAACATGTCCCAAGTGAGGGCGCCTTTCCACGCGCTGTGGCCGTGATCCAACCGGGCCAGATACGTATCCTCGGCGCGTTGGGCTGTGAGCGTACTGTCCAATATCCGCAAGCGGCGGTAGTTGAAGGTGGCGGCCAACTTGCGCACCTTTTTGCCGCCCAGGTCCATGCTGGCGCTGTAGTTGGTGGCTTCCGTACTGGGTGCCAACGCCCCGGCCTTGTAGGCCTCATCGGATCGCTGCCCGGCCGCCAAGCGGAACATGGCCTTGGCGGAATCCGGGCTTTGGATGAAGCCTTCCCATTCGTTGTATGCATAGCTGCCGGGCCCAAGGGTACCCACGCTATCGTTGCGAAATTGGTTGTTCTCCAACTCATCGGAAAGGCCCAAGGTGAAGTAGCTGAAGCGGCGACTGACCACCGCCTTGTTACGCATGAAATTGCTGGAGTTCTGTGCGGCGGTAGTGCTGAGCAGGCTGCCATCCAGCGCCGCGTCGTATTTCCCAAAACGCATCTTCCCTGCCAGGGCCTGCCGGAAGCCATCAAAGCGCCCATCGATATGGAAGATGGAACTGGTAAGGTCCACCCGACCGCTCTTGCCGTTGAGCAGCCCCACGCTCGCGCTTGCCAACACCTGGTCGCCGTCCTGTACCACGCCGGCGAGGTTCCAGTCCCGATCGAATTCCACCGGGCGGTAGCGCTCCACCACGGAAAGATCCTTGGAACGCCATTCATTCTCCGTACCGATCACTACCTGCTTGGTGCTGTCGGTGGAAGAGATGGGGATGGCATGGCTGGCACCTGCGCGAACGGCCAAGCCGGTATTGTCACCATCGTCCAGGTCGCTGAAGGTGTTCCGGTCCTCATTGCTCACGGCCACTTCGCCCCAGGCCTTCGTGCGGGCGGAAAAGCGGTGGTCGGCACCCAGGGTGACCATGCGCTTGTAGCGCGGTGGCACCAGTACCCGCACAGGTGCATAGTTGCCTTTACGCACTACGGTACCACCCACCACTTCCGGTGCCAGCCAGCGGAACACCCGTCCGTTCGGGGTGAATTCCTGCTGGACGTAATCGCCATTGCCGGTTCCCACGGCACTGAAGGTGACCCGGTAATGGGCGCTGTCCGCATGGGTGCTGTACCGGTATACCGGCGACCAGCCCAAAGAGTCCACCTGGGCATAAAGCACTTCATCGGCCGAGAATGCCACGCTGTCCGCTCCAGGTACCACGGCCTTCAAGGGGTCGTCCCCGGCTTCGGCCAAGGACTGCTTCTCTTGGTCGGTAAGGGATTGCTGGAGCGATTGGTCCTTGTGATCCTGTTCGCTGTACAGGTTGAAGCGCAGGGTGGTGGCGCCGGAGGTGAACTCATCCGCCACCCGTACCAAGGAGCGTGCATAGTTCTTGTCCGAGTACTGGAATTCCACGGTGATCCGGCGATCCTTGGTGATCGGACGCTTGGGGGTGAAGGTGAGCTCGGCGGTGTTGTAGTCGATCACATAGTCGTTCTCGAGCCCGCGGGTCATGACCTGACCGTCCAAGTACACCCGCTCCGTGCCGGAAAGCACAATGATGTATGCACCGGCACCCGAGGCGGTGAGCCTGTACGGGCCTTGCACTCCTTCGATGCCCTGTATCTGGTTCCGGGAGAACTCACCCTTGCTGATGGCCGCGCTTAGGCCCAGCACGTTCTGGACCCCTCCGGGATCACCCATTCGCGTGGTATAGCTAAGGCCCTTGGTCTTTTTGTAGTAGTTGAGAAAATGGCTCTTCGGCCGTTGCAGCACGAAATCACCAGCTATCAATTCTTGCCGATCATCGAAGAGCTTGATGAAGACCTGGTCGAAATCCTGAAGTTCCAAGGTGTTGCCACCCGCTTGGATCGGGATGTTGTTGTCGGTTACCGAAGCCTGCACGCTGATCTTGTCGGTGAGCTGTCCGTTCAATTCCAGGTTCAACGTGCTGTTCACGGAGAGGTCCTGGTTATTGCCGAAGAGAATGCCGCGCGAGATGCTGCCGCTCTTGTTCAAGTTGCCCATGCCGAAGATGTCCTGCTCATTCTTGGCCGGCACGTACTTGAACGGGTCCTCCCGATCACCGGAGGGCTTCAGCAAGCGCTCGGGGTCCTTATGGCGGAAGGTACCGCCCAAGAGCAACGGCATCACCCGGAAGCGGGCGGTGAGCGTATCCGTGGGTGAATCCGGTTTCCGTACCAACGTGCTGCGGAAGGGATCCAAAATGTACAGTTCGGGCGACACTTCCACCGAATCGGCCCAGAGGCTGAAGGTGCCCGGCACAATGCTCAGTGAGTCGAGCACCAACGTATCCCGGTCCATCACGATGCGGCGCATCACCCGGTTATCCTGCACCTGCGCATGGCCGCTCACCGCTGTGATCAGCAGGAGCAGCACCCCGATGGGGCGCAGCAAATAGGGGAATGGGTAGGAATGCAACACTGGGATGGGCGCAAGAAGTACGTGTCTGCGGCCTGAAAAGTATCGTTCCTCAAGGTCTTGCGTGCAGATCGGGACTTTCCAAGGATGGCTTTGGAGGGTGTGGATCACGAATGCGATGTTCGTAACGTGCGCGTTCGATGCCCCGACCAGCGTTCGGTCCGGATAGATTTGGCAACCATCATGCTCCGAGTTCTCCCTTGTGCTGCCCTCATCGCACTCCTGATCGGTTGTGGATCCTCGGATCTGCCCACGCGGGACCAGGATGGGATCTATGGCGGGGTGTTCAACTTCAACGAATCGCAGGTGGTGCGGAGCATCTTTCCGCTTACCATCGGCTTGGTGTCCGAGCAGCATGTGGCCTCCCAGATCTACGAGGGGCTGGTGCAATTCAATGCCACGGACCTCTCCGTGGAGCCGGCCTTGGCGGAGAGCTGGTCGGTGGATCCCGGCCTTACCATCTATGAATTCAAGCTCCGGCGTGACGTGCGTTTCCACGATGACCCCGCCTTCCCCGATGGGGAGGGACGCCTGCTCACGGCCAAGGACGTGGTGAACTGTTTCGCTGCGATCTGTGAGAAGGGCAAGGGCGATGCTGCGTTCTGGCTTTTCCAGGACAAGGTGGCCGGCGCCGATGCGTATTACAACTCGGGCAAGCGCGATGGCCAGGTCAGTGGGATCACCGCCTTGGATGAACATACCGTTCGCATCACCCTTACGCGCCCGTGCCCCAACTTCCTGCAAAGCATAGCCGGTGCCGGCTGCTGGATCTGGCCGCAGGAACTCTTGGACAAATACGGAGATGACCTCTTCCGCCATGCCATCGGCACAGGCCCGTTCCGCCTGAACACGGCACGGCCGGAGGAGGTGATCGTGCTGGAACGGAACCACCACTATTGGGGCAAGGATGCGGAAGGTAGGAGCCTGCCCTACCTCGATGCCGTGCGGGTGACCTTGGTGCCTGACAAGGAGAAGGAGATCACGGAGTTCCTGAAGGGGCGCTTGAGCATGGTAACGGAACTCTCCGTAAAGAGCATCAACGTGTTGGCGGATTCAGTGGACCGGAACACGGGAGAGCGCCGCTTCAATACCCTGAGCACCCCTGCGTTGGCCGTGCAGTTCTATGGCTTCAATGCATCGAAGCCGCCCTTCAATGATGTGCGGATACGGCGCGCATTCGCCCTGGCGCTGGACAGGCGGCAACTGGTGGACAGCGTGCTATTCGGCCTTGCCGTTGTAGCGGATCATGGGCTCGTACCACCCGGACTGCCGCAGTATCCCTATGATCTTGTTCCGGGCATCCCCTACGATCCCGATAGTGCGCGCAAGCTGATGGCCCAAGCAGGCTACCCCGACGGAAAGGGGTTCCCGCGGATACAACTGCAGGTGAACAACTACGGTTTCGGATACCGGAGCGTGGCCAGCCGCGCACAGGAGATGCTGCTGAAGGAACTCGGCGTGGCGGTCACAGTGAGCACTGTACCTGCCAAGGAATATTACGAACGGATCGATCGCGGCGAAGCCCTGTTCTGGCGAGAAGGCTGGGTGGCCGACCTTCCTGATCCGGAGAACTTCCTCGCCCTGATCTACGGAAAGAACGCGGTGCTGGACACTTCGCTCCCATCAAGCCTCAACACCACTCGCTATGCCGATCCGAAGTTCGATGCGCTGTTCGGCCTTTCCTTGACCAAGGGGAGTGAGACGGACCGCATGCAGGACCTCGCCCGAGCAGAGGCGCTGGCAATAAAGGATGTCCCCCTGATCCCTTTGTACCACGAGCGGTACGTCATGCTTTTGGCGCCCCGTGTAAAAGGCATGCAGATCAATCCGATGGAATTACTGGATCTGCGCCAGTTGCACTTTGGCCCCGCCCCTGATCATTCCGGTGCAGTGGATACCAGCTCGTAAGTGATCCGTTTGGCCAGTGGGAGGAAGGTCTCGATCCGCGGCAAACTGATGTCCGATTCAAAAGCGAATGTGGCCGGGTTCGGAAGCGGCCCGGTGCGTGCAAGCTCCGCCTTGATGTGCTCGTAGGTGTTCGAAAGTCCGAGGGTCCACGTGGCAAAATAGCGCGTACGCACATACCGGTGATTGTCGGGCGGATCCAACTCGCGAACGATGGGCAGCGAATAGGCATATACGAGGGCCTCGTTCCGCTGGCGAAGGAGAAGCCATCCCTCGCGAGCATCCAAAGGAACTACCCCTACTGGTTCAACGTGGATGCGTTCGTTCAGCTCTTCCCGCAACTCTTGTCCACGTTCCCGGGCAGTGATCAACGGCGGAAGGGTGCGCTCCAAGGCGCGTTGCACCATGGCCCATGGACCATCCGTTGGTAGCGGGCGACGCAACAGTTCGTGCCGAGCAAGGTCCAACCCGATAACATCGGTGGCCATATGGGCGGTCACATCCTCGGCCCGCTTCTCCAGATCACGCAGCTGTTGGATCCGGCGCACCAGGTCATCCAGCAACGGATACAACTTGTACTCCCGATAATGAGCATCCACCCGTTGCAGATAGGCCAAGAGGCGGTACTCCTCCAGTTCCTCGTCCAAGGTGGTGGTAATGATGCGATCGGCACGGGAGCCGCTCCAGCTCAAGGGATCCATGGTCGGAAGGAGAACGTGCTGTTCATAAAAAGGTTGCATGGGCCGGGGAACCACCGGCGTTCCTGGCGACCTTTGGATCTTCATTGTAAAGATAGCCATGAACCATCCCCGGAACCTTGTATTGCCCTTGCTGGCAGCCGTCGCGATCCTTAGTGCCTGTGTGCCTGCACGCAAATATGAGGAGCTCAATTCCCGCTTCAAGGCCATGCAGGAGAATGAAAGCTCCGCACTTGCCAAGGCCCAGCAGGCTGAAGCCGCATTGAAGGACCAGCAAGTGACCTTGGATGATCTGCGCCGCCGCCAGGACATGCTGGAGCGCGATACGCTCACCTTGGGTACCAGCTTACGCCGTATGACCCACCAGTACGACAAGATCAATTCGCTCAACAATGAGCTGCTGGAGAAGTACAACGCACTGCTCTCCGGAGGCAATATCGAGAACCGCAAGCTGCTCACCGATCTGGAGGCCAACCGTCTGAAGCTCCAGAACAAGGAGGATTCGCTCAATGTGCTGTCCAGCTCCCTGCAGGACCGGGAGGCCAAGCTCGCCACACTACAAGCCGAACTGGATAAAAAGGACCAGGCCATGAAAGCCTTGAAGGACCGCGTGAGCCAAGCCCTCACCGGCTTCGAGGGCAAGGGATTGACCGTGACCCAGCGCGATGGACAGATCTATGTGAGCCTGGAGAACAAACTGCTCTTCCCCAGCGGAAGCACTACCGTGGATGCCAAAGGACGCGAGGCCTTGAGCAACCTTGCAAAAGCGATCGAGAACGAAAAGGACCTCAACATCATGGTGGAGGGGCATACCGATACCGACAAGGTGCTTCCGGGAGCACCCTACAAGGACAATTGGGACCTCAGTGTGCTAAGGGCCACCAGCGTGGTGCGCATCCTGCAGGAAAGCTCCAAGGTCGACCCCAAGCGCATCACCGCCGCAGGCAAGGGAGAATATGAACCCGCAGACCCTAATGACAAGGCCAAGAACCGACGCATCGAGATCGTGCTCGCTCCTGACCTGAAGGGGCTGTACGAGCTGGTGAAGGATCACTGAACAGCCCGCAGCTTCACTGTCAAGTCCGCGTCCACCAGCACGAAGTGGTGCGGGGGAACCTCGATGAAATCATCCGCGATGTCCGTGAGCTTTTCCGAGACGATCATCGCCGCGTGTTCTTGCTTGTCGGTGCCGCGCACCATGCGGCACACGTTGTCCGTGCAGATGTATTTCTTGCCCTCACTGTAATACATGGTGAGGGGATCGCTGCGGTCGGTGACGTAGCGCAATCCCACCGCGATGCGGCCATCGGTGTAGACCATGTTCATATAGGCCGGTTCCGTGATGGCATGGGCCTGCATCAACTTCTTCAGGTCGGCTATCATGGCCTCGAAGGCATCGGCCACTTGGTCGGGTGTCGGGTGTTCTTCCGTGAGGTGGTACAGCATCAGCCCGAAGAGATGCTCGCTGTCGGTCTGTCCCTTTACCCACGTGTAGATCTCCTCGGAGAGCATGTTGCAGAGGTCCCGTTTGATCCGGTCGAAATGCGCTACACCGCCGTTGTGCATCATCAATCGCTCCTTGTATTGGAAGGGGTGGCAATTGGCCTCCGCCACGCCCCCCACGCTGGCCGCGCGCACATGGGCAGCGATACAATGTGAGCGCAATTTGGGCGCGAGGGAACGCAGGTTCCGATTGTTCCAAGCCGGTGTAACGCTGACGAACACCGCCGGATCCGGGCTGCTATCGCGATGGTACCAGCCCACACCGAAGCCGTCGCCATTGAGCGGCTCCTCGATCTCGCGGGCGGCATAGCTCTGGTTGATGATGGAATCCGAGGGGTCATAGAGGAGCTCGCCCATGCTGATGGGGGCACCGAGGTAGGATAGGAAGCGGCACATGGTGAGGTGTGGGTCGGAGATGGTCAGGGATCAGACGATCAGAAAATTAGATGATCAGACGATCTAATGCCTTGCCCGCGAAAGCCGGTCGAAGGTCTGACATGATCGGTGAGTGTATGCCTTGGATGCTTTAGAACACCTCCGGGATACAAGTTGTGCTGGGCTCCCGACCCGCCGATCGCTGGATCCAGGTCGTTCGAATAGGTATCGCGCTATTTCAACGGGATGAAACATGGGCGGAAAAATAATTCCGTCGTTCACCACGAACTTCACACCGCACTCCCGATAACGGCCCACACAATAACCATGGCAAAAACGAAGAAACCCTCCGAGCTCGACCAACTCTTGACCGCCCGGAACGAACGGATGCGGAAGCTGCAAGAGATCGTAAAGGAGGCGATCGACGAGCAGGAGCTGATCATCAACAACTTGGCCAACCCGCCACAAGAAGCCATTTCACGGGGACAGCGCTTAGCGGACAAGGTGGCCGCTTTCGGCGGTAGCTGGACCTTCATCGTGTCCTTCTTCATCATCCTTACCGCCTGGATCCTGTACAACTCACTTGCTCCCAAAGGCGACAATTTCGACCCCTACCCCTTCATCTTGATGAACCTCGTGCTGTCATGCATAGCGGCTTTGCAGGCACCGGTGATCATGATGAGCCAGAACCGGCAGGAGGAGAAGGACCGCAAGCGCAGTGAGAATGATTACCTGATCAACCTGAAGGCCGAGCTGGAGTTGCGCAGCCTGCACCAAAAGATGGACCTGCTGCTGCAGGACGAGGTCCGCTCGATCTCAGAAGTACAGGAAAAACAATTCAAACTACTGACGCAGATGGGGCAACAGATGGCGAAGCTGACAGCTGGACGGTAGTTCCTTCATCATCGAACCTTGCAGAACTCGAGGATGGATCGTGACTGGACGGTGGGGTGGAGCTATTCATCGCTCTTACCAAAAGCATTGATAACAGGCCGTTTCAGGGCATATTCCTTGCGAAAAAAGGCAGCAATATCACATGCAGCCATATGCTTTGCAGAAGCTGATCCTGAAGGTAAAAGCAACGGGTTCGCTTTTGTCCCCTTGCTTGCGTTCCTTTGTGGGCCAAAGGCCTCCGAACCATAGAGGTCCGCCATGCCGAAGGTCACCATAGACAACATCGAGATCGAAGTCCCCGAAGGGACCACGATCCTACAGGCCGCTCGTATGATCGGCGAGCGCAACAGCGCCGAGCGCTACGTGGTTCCACCCACCATGTGCTACTACTCCAGCCTTGAAGGTAGCGGAGGCTATTGCCGCACTTGCATCGTGAAGGTGACCAAGGGCAGCGAGCGCGATCCACGGCCCATCCCAAAGCCGGTGGCCAGTTGCCGCACGGCCGTGCAGGATGGCATGGTGGTGGAGAACACCCTCAGCCCCGAACTGCTCGATGCCCGCAGCGGCGTTACCGAGTTCCTGCTGATCAATCACCCACTGGATTGCCCCATCTGCGATCAAGCCGGCGAATGCCACCTGCAGGATCTTTCCTACGAGCACGGCCTCGCCACCAGCCGCTACCAATTCGAGCGTCGCACCTTCGACCCCATCGACATCGGGGATACGATCAAGTTGCACATGACGCGCTGCATCCTCTGCTACCGCTGCGTGAAGGTGGCCGAACAGATCACCGATGGACGCGTCCATGGGGTGATCAACCGCGGCGATGTGGCCGAGATCAGCACCTATATCCAAGAGGCCATCGACAATGACTTCAGTGGCAACATGATCGATGTGTGTCCTGTGGGCGCACTTACCGATCGCACCTTCCGCTTCTCCGCCCGGGTATGGATCACCAAGCCCATGGATGCCCACCGCGACTGTGCCCAGTGCAGCGGCAAAACGGTGATCTGGCTCAAGGGCCAGGAAGTGCTGCGCGTTACAGGCCGCAAGGACCAGTGGGGCGAGGTGGAGGAATTCATCTGCAACGAATGCCGCTTCGTGAAGAAGCAACTGAGCGACTGGATAGTGGAAGGCCCGCGTAACATCGATCGCCACAGCGTGATCTCCCAGGGGCACTATACGCTGGAAACCAAGCAGAAGGTGTTGGACCACCCCGCACCCAACGTGCCTGAATTGGCGCAACTGAAACCCGCCAAGAAGAAGTCATGATCCCTACCGCGATCTTCCTGCTCGTGCTCTTCGTGGTCACCCTCACTGTGGCCGCCTACTCCACCTATGGCGAGCGCAAGGTGGCCGCCTTCCTGCAGGACCGTCTTGGACCCAACCGGGCCGGCCCTTTCGGCTTGCTGCAACCCTTGGCCGATGGTGCCAAGATGTTCATGAAGGAGGATTTCGTGCCGGCCAACGCCAACCGCATCCTCTACTTCCTCGGCCCTGCCGTGGCCATGACCACCGCGTTGATCACCGGGGTGGTGATCCCTTGGGGCGGCACGCTCCAGATCGGCGATGTGAGCATTCCCCTTCAAGGCATGGACCCCGAAGTGGGCGTGCTCTTCGTGTTTGCCATGGTAGGCATCGGTGTGTACGGCATCATGCTCGGTGGCTGGGCCAGCAACAACAAGTACTCCTTGCTCGGTGCCATACGCGCAGCCAGCCAAATGGTGAGCTACGAACTCGCCATGGGCCTCAGCATCGTGGCACTGGTAATGATGAACGGCACCCTCAGCCTTGGGGGTATCGTGGACTATCAGGCCGAACATGGGTGGAACATCCTCTACCAACCCCTCGGCTTCCTGATCTTCATCGTTTGCGCCTTCGCCGAGACCAACCGCTCGCCCTTCGATATGCCGGAGTGTGAAACCGAACTGGTAGGGGGCTTCCATACGGAGTTCAGCAGCATGAAGCTCGGCTTCTACCTCTTCGCCGAATACGTGAACATGTTCATCAGCAGCGCCGTGATGGCCACGCTGTACTTCGGGGCCTACCATGTTCCCGGCCTCGCCGATAGCGGATGGAACCCCAACCTGATCACCATCATCGGGGTTGCGGCCATGTTCGCCAAGACCTTCTTCTTCATCTTCCTCTTCATGTGGGTACGCTGGACATTGCCCCGTTTCCGCTTCGACCAGCTGATGAATTTGGGCTGGAAGGGGCTGATCCCCTTGGCTATACTCAACATCTTGATCACCGCCGGCATCATGCTGGCACAAGGCCAATTGACACCATGAGCACGGCGAGCAACATGCCTGCCCCGAGTGCCGCAGGGGCGGGTGGTTTCGTTCCTCTTACTTCCCGCGCCAAGCAGGTGAGCGAGAAGAAGATGACGCTGATGGAGCGCATCTACCTGCCAGCGGTCATCGCGGGCCTCTTCATCACCATCAAGCACTTCTTCCGCCTCAAGCGGCCCACGATCCAGTACCCCGAGCAGCAGCGGCCATTTTCCAAGGTCTACCGTGGGCAGCACGTGCTGAAACGCGATGACCAAGGCCGTGAGCGCTGCACCTCCTGCGGCCTGTGTGCTGTGGCTTGCCCCGCCGAGGCCATCACCATGACCAGCGGCGAGCGCAAGAAGGGCGAGGAGCACCTCTACCGCGAGGAGAAGTACGCAGTGACGTACGAGATCAATATGTTGCGTTGCATCTTCTGCGGCGATTGCGAGGACGCCTGCCCCAAGGAGGCCATCTTCCTCACCGACCGGATCGTGCAAAGCGACTTCCTGCGGAAGCCTTTCATCTTCACCAAGGAAGAGCTCGTGGAGCCGATGGACCCCAAGAAGCGCATCGACATATCCAAGCGCCAGACGCCTGCCGTGCTGAAGTTCAAGGAGAACAAGCACTTTGCGCATAACCGCTGAGCGCGGGGGAATCGCGGTTCAGGCCTGTCCTATGTCCTATGTCCCATGCTCGGTCAAGCATGGGACATAGGACAACAAGCATAGGACGATACAGATCTCCGATACATCCATTCCGTTGCGACATTCCTTCATTAGCCCATACCCAGGTATCCGATCCCTTAACCTTGTGGTACGTCAGGGCTGCTCGTATGCACGCCTTCAGCTCCCGCACAGGGACTTTTTGGTCCAATTGAAAAACGATCGCCCGTTTTCCCTCATACGTGAAGGCAGGGCCATGGACCAAGCGGAATGTGTCGACCAATCTGCTGGTACACTTGAAATACATGGCGTACTGGTCCGGCGTCCTTTCCTTCCAATCCATACGCAATGTGCTGCCGTGTTTCGTGAGGTAGCTCGGCTCGCCCCATTTCAGCGTTTCCTCTAACGCTGAAATGGATGGCGTTTCCTTCGCGGTCTCGAGCACCAATTCGCGTAGCTGCCGCATCTTCTCCCGCACATGGTCGGGGTAATTCGCGAATACGTCTTCCACTCGTGGGTCCGTATTGACTTCGAGTTTGCTCATCACGCCAAGATAACAATGGATATGGTCGGAGATATGTGCTGTCTTATGTCCGATGTCTAATGCTCAACTCGGCATAAGACATAAGACAATAAGCATAGGACATGAGATAGCACGGATCTGCGATAATTTCGCCCAATGGGAACCGGCCGCTTGGAAGCATTCAGCGATGGGGTGATGGCGATCATCATCACGATCATGGTGCTGGAGCTGCGAGTGCCCCACGGCACGGAAATGATAGACCTGAAGCCCTTGGTGCCAAAGCTCCTTAGCTACTTGCTCAGCTTCATATACGTGGGTATCTATTGGAACAACCACCATCATATGTTCCAAGCCACGGAGCGCGTGGGCGGTGTTGTGCTTTGGGCCAACCTGCATCTGCTCTTCTGGCTGTCACTGATCCCTTTCGTCACCGGCTGGATGGGCGAGAACCACTTCGCCCCCATGCCCACTGCCCTCTATGGTGTTGTGCTGCTGATGGCCGCCATCGCCTATACCATCCTACAGTTCACCATCATTCGCGTGCAGGGAAAAGATTCCGTGCTACAGAGAGCGGTAGGAAGGGACTGGAAGGGAAAAGCGTCCGTGATCCTGTACGTAGTGGCCATTGCCTCCACGTTCTTCGATGCCCGTATCGCAGGGGTGATCTATGCCTCGGTCGCGTTGATGTGGTTCATCCCCGATAAGCGGATCGAGCGATTGGTACAGTAGAGCGGTAACGGAGTTACGGTCCTGTCCCATGTCTTATGCTAGACTCCGCATAGTACATCGGACATAGGACATAAGGCAGTCCGGATCGACAGATCCGCGGCTAATGCTCGTCCGCGCTGGGGCCGTAGAAGCCCGGCACGGGCACATCCAGCAGGCGCAGGTACACCGTGAACTGTCCGCGGTGATGCACCATGTGCTGTAGCTGCCGCTCGATGGCTTGGTGGCGAGGGGTCTTGGCAAGGACCTGTCCGTTTCGTCTCACTTCCCAAGGGGCGTCCAAATCCAACGCGCCCGCTTGCCTCAGTGCAGCCTCAGCAGCTTTGTACTTCTTGTCGTGCAGTGCGATGATCTCCTGGAGCGATGTAGGCGGTGCAGGCGCCTGATAACCGCTCAATACGAAATCGAAGTGGTCGCTTTCCATGATCCGGTTCATCCAATGCGGTAATTCGGCCAAGTGCTGGCCCAAGCGCCCCAACGTCATGGACTTTTCATGGGGTTTCCAAAGCAGCTTGTCCCCCGGGATACGTTGAATGATCTTCAGGTTTCCCCGGGTAATGGTTTCCAACTCGTTCTGAAAGAATGATAGTAAGGTCATGATGCACGAAATTACCAAGCAGGAGGATGGTTGTCATGCAGGTCCCGACGCATTCTCGCTATGCTAACTGCGGCAGCTCGGACCAAACGCTCCACCGCGATGGCCTCAGGCCACCATACCGTATTCCATCCGAACCTCCTTGTCGCCCAACACCACGAAGGTGAAGATACCCAAGGCGATGCCGAACGGGATGTTCAGGCAGTTCAACGCGGCGACCACCTGTGTGAAGGTGTGCCCCTTGCGCTTGTCGATCATGCGAGCACTGATCAGGTTCAGCACTCCATGGACCTCCACCAGGATGAATAGGAACCAGCCAAGCCCATAGAGGAAGGTACCCACGAAGAGCGGTGGAGCATTGCCCATCTCTTCTTGCATCCAAGAGCTGTTCAATACGGTGCCGAAGAACACCAAGCTTAACAGGACAAAGCCGATGACGCAGATGAGCACTCCGTACACGTAGTGCAGCACGCTGAGGGTGGAAAGGTGATGTTTCATATCCCGAAAGTGAGCAATTTTCAAAGGTCATGGCCCCGATCCGGAAGAACGGTCCAGCTTCCGGGTGAACGGTGGACCGATCACTATCCCAAGTGGGCAGCCTTCCCGTAAATGATGCAACAGTGCAATGGATCCCAGGACCATACGTTCAATCCTCATACCTCGCATCGGCAGGTCATGGAAGCAATCCTGTCAGTCCCCGTTGTGCAGCACGGATCTTGCAAACAGTTTCGATCATGTTCATTCGTCCGGCCATCCTGTTCTTATTCGGCGCCATGGCCTGCGCCAACCCTGGATCAACATCAACCATGGACACAGCACCCTCCTCTACCCAACAAGACAACCCCTATTACTCCCGCACGGACACCACGCATTTGAACGTAAGTGATGCGGAATGGAAGCGGATTCTACCGGCGGATGTCTACCAAGTGGCAAGGCAGCAAGGAACCGAGCGGGCCTTCACCGGTAAGTATTGGGACGCCGATGGCCTCGGCATGTACTACTGCGCCGTATGCGGCAATGCGCTCTTCCGTTCGGACAGCAAGTTCGCAAGCAGCTGCGGCTGGCCCAGCTTCTACCAAGCGCTTCGCCCTAACAGCGTACGCTACGAGGAGGACAAAAGCCATGGTATGATACGCACGGAAGTGCTTTGCGGCCGTTGTGACAGCCATCTGGGGCACATCTTCGATGATGGGCCGCCGCCTACCGGCAAGCGCTTCTGCATGAACTCCATCGTGCTGGATTTCGAGGCGGACAACAAGTAGAGGCTGCTTCTCACCGCAACTGTTTCATCCTGATCTTTCCGGGAGGATACAACGAGCGCGAAGAAGGAATCTGCCAGAGGTAGCGGTGTGGTTTTTTTACCGCCACGGCGCGGCGGTCCGATACATATCGGACGCAACGGCTTCGCAACGCCTGAATTGATTGAAGCGCAAAAGCTGAAAAGGCCACTAACTCCGTTGTCTACGTTTCAGCTTTCCCTCCAGCTTTCAGCTTTCCAAAGCCTATTTCAAGTAATCGCTCACTGTTTGTGAGATGGAGCGCTTGATGCCTTCCCAGGTCTGGCCTTTAAGGCTTACGGGGTCTTCGCTTTCTTCGGCATCAGCGAAATAAGTGATCGCGTATGGTATGCTGATCGCTATGGAATTATCCGGGTAACGCTCTCTATGGCGATCGAGGATCCACTGCAATCCGTGTGCATCAAGCAATTCGGCGAGGTCCCAGAAATCCTTCCGCTTAGCGCGATGCAGGATGGCTTCGATCTTCATTGGGGCAATATCCTCATCGGTATACATCCGTATGCCATCCTCATCCACGATGTCCCGGATGCGGGGGTGCAGATCCTTCACGATATCCACCTTCACACCACCCACTGTGCAGAAGGCCGCCCATTTGATATTGTCCCGGCGAAAAACGAAATCTTCACCGAACTCTTTGGTCAACGCGTCCACCAGATGTGGCCTATCAAAGTCGCCGTAATAAAAGAGGTCCAAGTCGATGGATCTCCGATGACCGTATCGAAGGGACAATGCGGTGCCGCCAACCAGAGCGAAACCACTCAACGCCGGAACACCCAGAAGGCGCCTTAGTACGGCAAGTGTGCCTGGTTCGACTGTCTCAAGGTGTAGCATCGGAAATCTTCCAGTGGCTTGTTGAAGATCGCACTTACGAAATGAAGTGTAGCCAGCGGCAGGAACTTCGCATTCAGCAGCGCCTCAACCACCTTCTCATCCCCATAATACCGCCGACAATTCCGGATGTCCGGCACGTCGCCGCGCTCGAAGACGCGCTCGATCACGAAGGACGCTTTCGCATCGTAATCCAGCTTGTCGAAGTCCACATCCCAGAAGATGCGGCGGGCGAACTCGGGTTTGGTCATGGATCAAAGGTAGCGGTGGAGCTGAACACAGCAGTTGTGGGTTGCGGTAAATCGGCCCCTGCACGAGCAACGGATGATCGCAGGCTTAAATCGCTTAGGTTCGTTGCATGAACAGGTGGATCCTTCTTTTGTCATTGTTCGCAGGGGCATTAACCGCTTCGGCCCAGTTTCCGATGCTACAGCCCGTTCTGTCGGAGTCCCCCCAGTGTGGCCAGATGATCGAAGAGGCCCGCGAAGCGTTGCAGAACGGAGATGCCGAGCTGGCCATCAAGCTCACCACCTTCTGCATCGATTCCACGAAGGAGCAATGGGCGTTTTATGTGAGGGCACGTGCCCGGCTGTTCCTGAGCGATACCGTGGGATACTGCAAGGACATGCAGGACACGTGGGAATTACCTGAAGAGCGGAAGCTGGAATTCACGGCCATCTGCACGGTAAAGGATAGCGGAAGCTTCTCGCAAGCGGGTATGGATACCGCTCACTTTCCGGGGGTCAAAACCGTCAGCAAAGAGCTACAGCGGGCAGACAGTGTACAGGTCTTCAGGCTGTACGATGATCGCGATACGCTACTGGCCGTTTTTTCGGTGCGGAATGGGGACACTCTATACAGTGTAGCGTCGATGGCGCCCGAGTTTGAAGGAGCGCAGGGCCGCTTCAACCCCTGGTTGATGAAGCAGATAAAATACCCGGACATGGAGTTTGATGCCGGGATACAAGGAACCGTCTACGTTCGGTTCACTGTGAATGAACAAGGGCAGGTGCTGGATCCGGAGATCTTGCGATCGCCAAGTGAGGGCTTTTCGGAGGAAGTACTTCGTGTAATGGCCTTTATGCCGCCATGGACGCCTGCTCGCGCATTCGGAAGAACGGTCCGGTCCATCCTCACGTTGCCGGTCATCTTTCGGCTTCGGTAGGGCGGAGCTATTCGATAGCCGCTGAGGATCGAACGCTCTGCGGGTCACTGCTTCCGCCGGCCCTCTCAATACGCGCTCGCTTCATCCAGCTGCGCCATATCCGCCTTGCTCAAATGCAATTCCGCAGCGGACATCAACTCATTCAACTGGCTGATGCTGGTGGAACTTGCAATGGGTGCCACGATGTGCGGACGAGCCATCAGCCAGGCCAGTGATACTGCTGCCGGTGTGCTGTTGAGGCGTTCGGACACCGCATCCAAGGCAGTGAGGATCTTCAACCCATGCGGGACGAGATACTTAGGCATGCTGCTGCCGCGCACGCTCTTGCCGAAGTCGGCTTCGCTGCGGTACTTGCCTGTGAGGAAGCCGCTGGCCAGGGAGTAGTAATTGATCACGCCCAAGCCGTGCTCTTCGCAGATGGGCGCGTAGTCGCGTTCGAATACATCGCGATCGAAGAGGTTGTAGCGCGGCTGCAACGAGACGTACGATGAAAGCCCCATGGCCGCACTGATGCGCATGGATTCCTGCAAGCGCTCCGGGCTGTAGTTGGAAGCGCCGATCCAGCGCGCCTTGCCCGCAGTAACCAGCTGATCCAGCGCTTCCAGGGTTTCCTCGATCGGTGTATCCAGGTCGTCCCAGTGTGTTTGGTACAGATCGATGTAGTCCGTGCGGAGGCGTTTCAACGAAGCCTCCACAGCGCGCAGGATGTAGTCCTTCCGCAGGTTCTTTCCCTCGCCCATGTCGCCGCCCACTTTGGTGGCGATCACCACTTGCTCGCGGTTGCCACGGGCATGTATCCAGTTGCCAAGCACGGTCTCGGATTCACCGCCCTGGTGCCCGGGTGCCCAGTTGGAGTAGCTATCCGCCGTATCGATCAGGTTGAAGCCGCCGGCGACGAAGGCATCAAGGAGTTTGAAGGTGGTGGCTTCGTCCGCGGTCCAGCCGAAGACGTTGCCGCCGAAAGCGAGGGGTGCGACATGGAGGTCGCTCTTGCCGATGGTGCGTTTTTGCATGATCCCATGATGTCATTCCTCAACAGATCTCGACAACTGGTCGAACAGGTCCTTGTCATCCATGCGATTATCCCATATCAAAAGGACCTTGATCACCTCAAGATCGTGCGAATAGAACAAGGAGACGTACTTGTGCAACACGTACTTTCTGAAATCCGTGCCCTCAATTACCGGAGCAATCGCAGGAAATTGGCTGATACGTTCAAGTGTTTCCTCGATCGAGCTTAATAGTAAGTCGACAACCTGTTCGTCCCAACGGCGTGACACAAAATCATGCATCACGTGAAGAGATCGAAGAGCCATCGGGGTCCAATAGACCCTACAGTCCATCATTTTCGCTTCAACAGCTCCTTCACTGAACTGTGCTCCACCAATTCCGAAGGAGCCGCTGCAGCGGATAACTCTAATAAGCGCATCACTGGATCCGGAACTTTTTCCGAAACAGCCTTGCGGAGGTCATCCACCCGATCCAACAAAGGACCATCACTCAAGTTGGTGATCCAGCGGATGAGTTCGATCTTACGTTGCTCGACGGTCATGGAACAAAGGTAGCAGACCTGTGAATGGATGGCACTCACGCACAGCGAGCACCAACAGGACCGACAAATTCCGGGACAATTAATAACCGTATGCACGACCTTCGTTCCCCATCCACGCCTCATGACCCGATCACTACTCCTCGCCTCCCTGCTCTTCGCCAGCACACTGCATGCGCAAACACCGATGCCCGCCGAAACACGGGTGGCCATCTCCGAACTACAGGCGTTGGCACAGCAAGAGCCCGATGCACGCAAATTGACCGCCGCCACACAAGGCAAATACCCCGTGGCGATGATGGGCGGGCACTGCATGGTGGGCTTCCTCGGAAAGGTGGATGAGGCCTTCCATGCGGATGAACTGGACCCGTCCGTTGTGCATGTTGGTGCCCGTGTGGGCGATGTGCTTTCCTTCCGGGTGGATGTCTACCACCTTGCTGCTGCAGCTGCGATCCCCGGACTGGTGGTGGCCGAACTGGCCGGTATCGCGAAGCCCACGTTGGACAAGCTCGTGGCTTCCATCCATGCCGACAGCGTGCAGCAAGGCATCAACCTGCCACAGCCCTACACCGGTGATGGCGTGCTGATCGGCGTGCTGGATTGGGGCTTCGATTACACCCACCCGATGTTCTACGACACGGCGATGACCGCCACACGCGTCCGCGCTGCTTGGGACCAGTTCCGCCAAGCCGGGCCGGCCCCGGCCTCCTATGGCTACGGTGCCGAATTCGCCACGCCTGCCACCCTACTGGCGGCGCAGAGCGATACGGCCAACATCTACAGCTTCGCCACGCATGGCAGCCATGTGGCCGGTATCGCCGGCGGGGGCGGTGCGGGCACCAACTACCGCGGCATCGCCTTCGATGCACAGTACCTCTTCTGCACCTTCCTTGTGGATGCCGCAGCCGCTGTGGACGGAGTCGCCTGGATGCAGCAGATCGCCCAGCAGGACGGCAAACGGCTGGTGGTGAATATGAGCTGGGGGCTCCACCACATGGGGACGCTCGATGGCAACTCGCTACTGAGCCAGGCCTTCGACCAGCTCGCTATTGAAGGTGTGACCATTGCAACCTCCGGCGGCAACAACGGGGATGTGGCCTTTCACATCGGCAAAACGTTCACGGGCGACACGCTGCAGAGCCGGGTGCAGTTCTATCCATACAGTGCCAACCCGTACATGTGGGGGCAAAGCCTCAGTATGTGGGGCGAAGCCGGCGCTGAATTCTCCGCCGGCTTCAAGGTGCTGAACAGCCAGAACACGCTGCTGGCGGAAACACCTTGGTACAACACCGTCACGCAACCTACTTACCTCGACTCCATGCTGGTGAGCGGTAGCGATACGATCTTCTTCAACCTCACCGCCGAGGCTGCGCACCCGCTGAACGGCCGCCCGCATTTCCGCCTGCGCATCAAGAACACCAACACCGCGTTGCGCATTGTGATGCAGGCCACCGCACCCAGCGGCACCGTACACTTCTGGAACGTCACCGAGCTTACCACGGATGTGGGCAATTGGGGGCAGGCCTTTCAGGTCAGTGGACCCGGCACCACCGCAGGCGATACGCAATATGGCATCAGCGAGCCGGCCTGCACCGAAAGCGTGATCACCGTGGCCGCATGCAGTTCCACCAGCTACTCTCCCACCGGCACACCGATAGGGGGCAACATCGCGGGCTTCTCATCCTACGGCCCCACGTTGGACGGCCGCATCAAGCCGGACATTACCGCGCCGGGGGTAAGCGTTGCTTCATCCATCAGTTCCTTCACCGACAATAGCTACAACGCCATACTCACCGTGCCTTTCCAGGGCCGCAACTATCCCTTCGCGCGCTTCAGTGGCACCAGCATGAGCGCCCCGGCCGTCACCGGTGTGGTGGCCTTGATGCTGGAGGCCGATCCCACACGCACACCGGCGGAGATCCGCGACCTCATTCGCCAGACCGCCCTCACGGACAACTTCACCGGCACGATCCCGCAGGGCGGCAGCACCCGCTGGGGCATGGGCAAGCTGAACGCTTACCACGCCATTACCGAGGTGCTCGGCATTACGGCGATCAACGGGCCGCAAGCCGATCGCATGGCCACTTGGCCAAACCCGGCAACCAGCGCGCTCCAGATCACGCCGCCCTTCAACGCCAGCGGTGCGCAGCTTTATGTGAGCGATGCGATGGGCCGTACCATCCTGCACCACACTTTGGTTGATGCAGGCTCCTTCCAACTCGATGTAGGCGCTTGGCCCAGCGGCCTGTACTTCCTGCGGATGGAGAAGGACGGGCAGCGGGCCGTGGGAAAGGTGGTGCGGGAGTAGTTTCCTACCGGGGAACTACTCCATACGGTGGGCGGACGGACCACTCACTCGGCCACTTTCGCCGTGTCCGTTTGGATCTGCTTGACCTCTTCCCGCTCATAGGTGTTATTAACCGTGTCCACAGGGGTTGCGGGGCTTACCGTGTTCGCGGGCGCGGCGCTTTCAGCAGGCGTTTCCGCCGGTTGGCTGCAGGCAGCGAGGAAGAGGAGCGCAGCAGGGATGAGAAATTGGCGAGGTTTCATGGGATGTTGTTGTTTGATGGATGGCTTCGACACATACAAAGTTAGGGTGCTCCAGAAGCGATGGTGTAGCTCCTGTTGCTCGGGAGGCAGAAGGCACCCACGGTCGAGCACCCCGAGCGGCCTTCATGGTAGGGCACGCGGGAATACACCGCGGAATTCACCTGATCCCATGGGCGGTGGTATTACTCAAGACCGCCAAGCCTTACAACGATGTCCGCTGGTGGCGTAGAAGATCCACCCCTGAACCCAAGGCCACTGCTCACTCTCGCATCACGGGCCGTACCGTGCCGCCGGCTTCAGAACCGATCCGGAGCAGGTAGCTTCCCGGTGCGAGCGCGTCCATCGTGAGCACCATGTCGGTATCGGCTGTGTGGCTGCGCTGCTCGTGGATGACCACTCTGCCGGTCATATCGGTGAGCGTGATCAATAGCGAACCGTGCAAGTTGGTGCGGAGGGTCAGTTCGTTAGTGAAGGGATTCGGGAAAACGAGCAATTCCTCTGCAGTACTTGCGGCATGTATGCCCGTGGTACCGATGCAGATGCAATCGGTGGTCCAGGTCCCCGAATCACCCGCGATCGTAACGCAGGGACCACCGGTCCAAACCTGATCATCGCCTTCGTTGCAATCGTCGGCATTGGTCACGAAGCCTGTAGGGCCTGGTGTGCATTCCACCACGGCATTGGCGGGATCACCGTATCCGTCCTCATCGGCATCGGCATAATAGGCCGCCAGTTCGCAGTCAGCGAGCGCGAACAAGCTGTTACGGACCTCCAATTCCACATTATTGAACCCACCACTAACAAGGACGAGGTTGGGCATCGGTGTAACGGAACGGCAATACGCGCCGGCTCCTCCCGCGAGCCGCACTACGGCAGAGGTTGCTTCACCGGTCACGGCATCGACCACGGCATACCCTGCGCGGGGTTGGCCTGCGACCGAGGTGAAGGCTCCTCCGATGTGGACCAGTCCATTGCGTACAGCGAGGTCCCATACTTCCGGAAAACTGCCACCCGTGGCTTCCGGAGCCCAGCCTGATACCTGCCCGGAGACCAGGTCAATGGCGCCGAGCTTGGCCCTGGGTTGACCACTCAATGCCGTGAAATTGCCACCGAGGTATAACGTGTTACCACTTACTTCCATATCCCAGACGGCGGACTGCGCAGGAATGTCCAAGGGTGTGGCCAGCGCCGTTGCCCCATCCAATGCCGCGAAGCGTTGACGCGCTTCACCACCAATGGTGGAGAACGAACCACCAACGTATACAAGCCCCTCCTTTGCGACGACGGAGGATATGGCATGCGAGGATCCCGGGTCCCATGGCAAGAGATCACCGGTGCTCAGCGACAGCGCCGCGCCGAAACCTCTTGGCTGGCCACCGACCGTGGTGAAGGTGCCAACGACATAGACCACACCATTGTCCACCGCGATGTCGTGTATCTGGTTGTTGAACGGGACGCCCCAAGGGAGCACGGTACGTGTGGGGATATGTATGGCTGCGATGCCTTGGTGGGCGGCACCGCCCATTTGCGTGAAGTTGCCACCAACAAGAAGCGTATCGCCCACTACTTGCAAACTTCTGATCTGCGCATTACCAGAGGGGATCGGAAAGTCGGACAGCAAGACCCCGGTCGCACCGTCCAGAGCGGCTAAGCCATCGCGGTCCTCCCCACCGAGGGTCGTGAAATCTCCCCCTACCAGGAACGCATCCGCCGTACCTGCGATAGCGCTCACCCTGTTGCCACTCGTGCCGAGCGGCCTCCAATCCATGAGCGCTCCGGTGGCGGCATCCCACGCCATTACGGGCGACTCACCGAAACCGCCCACGAGGACCACATCGCCCGCTACGCCGATGGACTCCGCCAACAGTCCGTTGAGGTTCGTCGGCTCAAATGGCCTGAGGCTGGCGGTCTGCAGGTCCACCGCCGCCGTGCTCATGCGCGGAGCACCGCCCACGCTGTTGAACTGGCCTGTGAAATAAAGTGCACCGTCGTGGGTGGCCATGGCCTTCACGTTCACACTACTGTTACCGTAGGCTACGTTCGCGTTCCACGGCAAGAGTGCCGCCGTAACGGGATCGAACGCTGCGACCCCTTTGCGTTCTTCAACTCCCGTCAGTGAAATGCCACATGCGAACACCCCGGCGGGTGTGGCCAACACTTGGGCGGGTATGTTACCATCCAAGTCGGGGCTCCATGGCAGCAGATCTCCCGAAGCGATTTCACATGCCGCGATGTAGGGACGCGCTTGGCCATCCACGCTGTCGAAATTCCCGGTCATGTAAAGGCTGCCGTCCATCGCGCTCAAACTGGACACATAATTATTCGCGGCCGGGGTATGGGTAAGCAACTCTCCCGTGCTCACCCGAAAAGCGGCCAAACGCTGCGCGGCAACACCATCCACGGAGGTGAAAAAGCCACCGATGAACAGGGTGTCGCCTGCCCGCTCCATGCAATTCACTACACCTCCCACCTGTGGTGCCCATGCGGTAAGCGCACCGGATGCATCCACGTGTGCAATGCGTGATCGGAGCATGGTGTCCACCCGCGTGAACTCCCCGGCAATGAACCATCCGCCGGCACCGTCTTCCTCCACCGCGTGCACGATACCGTTCGGACGGGGAAAGTCCAAGGACGGCCGCTCACTTTCGAAGTTCATAAGGGCTGCATGAGGCACCGGTGGCCCAACGGTCCCGAATGAACCGCCAATGAAAAGCATCGAACCATCGTTACTGGCGGCGGTGGCATACACGATGCCCGGGGCTACATCGAAGTCGCGTTGCACGGTCTGGGCTTGGCCGTTCTTCGAAAGCAATACTGCGCATAAGGTGACGATGGAAATTACGGTGAGCTTCATATCAGTTGGGGTTCGATACTGTTGGTCGGCGATCAGGAGTTCGTGTCAGGTCCAGAAACAGGAGCACATGTCCGTTCCATCGCCGTAATGTACATGGAATGGCTTGCTCGAAACCTTTGTAAATGCATCATGCTCGAGCATTTTTCACCGCTCGGATCACCCGTTCCTGTGAACGGCTCGATCAATTCAACCACCGGCTCGATCCCGCTTCTTGATCAACCAAGCGCATGTGCGGAAACTGCTGAACGGCGACGAGGAACACGGGTGACCCGCTCAATTGGACCACACCGCATACCCCTTGCGCCGCAGCTCCAGCATCAGCCCCTTCTCCACTTCCAAGGCTTCCGTACGGCTCAGCGGGCCAATGTCCTGGTAGAGGCTGGGGCGCAGGTAGCGGCCGTATTTCTGCACGATGGCGGATGAGAGCTTCTGTCCTTTCGCATTGCGGTATCCCATCTTGTGCTGCTCGAACCGCTCCTTGGGCGTCCTGCTCGTCTGCCCTACGTAAAGGCATTCCAGCACGCCGTTGTATTGCGGATTGGCCTCGCGGAATTTGCGGTCCTCGGTGAAGACCTTCCGGCTAAGCTCGATCACGTATACGGTGTGGACGGTGGGCATGGTACAAGGCTTGTCGCGGACCCGCGGACGGCACAAAGGTGCGGTGATCCTTGGGGATGAGCAGGGATGCCCAGCATTTCCGTATCCACGGATCAACACTGAAGATGTACGGAAATGACGGACTTGATGGGTACCACAACGGCCGCAACTATTCCATCCCGCCCCCGGGGAACACGATGAAATGCCAGTTGCCAAAGAGCGCAGCAGATCCCCCGTTCGTTCCAATACCGGTTCAGGCCGGATGGCTCAACCGGCTCTTACTGCTTGTTGAAGCGGATGGTCCTATCCATGCCCTTGGTGCACATCTGCAGGATGTAACTGCCTGTGGCAAGATCGTTGGTCTGCAGCTGTTGCAGCTCCACGCTGTTGAAGGTGCCCGTGCGCAAGGTGCGGCCCTGCATGTCAGTGATCTTCCATGCGGCATCCAGCGCGCCTTCCACCAGCAAATGGTCGGTGCAAGGGTTGGGATATACCTGCACCGCAGGCCGGTCCGCAGCATCCGAGATGCCCACGTTGCCCGGTACGAAGACCAGCGTGCTGTTGCCATCGGCGATCACAAGCGGATAGAGGGGTGAGGTGTTCCACAGGAGCACATCATCTTCCGTGCTCACCACTTTGGCAATATCCGCAAAAGTGCCCAGCGGGGTAATGGCCGTACCGTGGCCGGTGTAGCTCCATGTTACCGAGGCGGGGCCGTCCATATCCGTATAGCTGTCGGTGAAGCTCTGTGCCAGGCTCATGGGGAACTGGAGGACGCGCTTGGGGTCGGTGTAATTGTTGGTTTCACTGGGTACGTCATCGGCGACCACTTCAATGCCACTGGCGGAGATGTTCAGGTACACGTAATCAGTCGCCGTTCCTGTAAGGGCTTGCACCCAAACCCAGTTGGCGCTGGGGTAGGTTGCGGCGTAAGGCGTATTGGTGGACGTGACAAAATCCAACACCCCCACGGGCTGCACCGTAATGGTGCTGAGGTCCCATGTCTGGTTGGCACCGTCAGAGGGTTCGGTGGCGCTGCCCGGGGCGGTCACCATATACATGTCCAGATGTATACCACCGGAAGCGATCATGCTTTGCTGAAGGGTCACTTGGGCCTGGAGCATGGCGGTGAGCAGGATGGCAAAAAATGTAACTGTTGGTTTCATGTTGTGGTGCTTTGTTATGCAGCAAAACTCCGGCAATGCCATCGCCCGTGCCATACCACTTTCATGTGAAATTGCTACCGCCCTAGCGGGGATAGAGCTTGTTCAGCGCATCGGTGCGCGAGCTCACCTGCAGCTTTTCGTAGAGGTTGCGGACATGGGTGCGCACCGTGTCGATGCTCAAGTGCAGGTCGTCGGCGATCTCCTTGTAGCGTTGGCCCTTGGCCAGTTCCTCCAGCACCTGGCGTTCCCGTTCGGTGAGCAGTTCGAATTCCTTGGGCTGCTTCCGCGGCTTGGCGAAGCTGGCGATCACGCGCCGTGCGATCCCCGGGCCCATAGGCGAGCCACCCGCGTGCAGGACCTTCAGGGCCTCCAGCACCTGCGGCGGACGCGCATCCTTCAGCAGGTAGCCGGTGGCACCGGCACACAGCGCGCTGAACAGGCTTTCATCATCATCCTGCACGGTGCATACCAGCACCTGCGTCACGGTGGGCCTTTCCTTGATCCGGCGGATGCATTCGATGCCACTGATCCCCGGCAGATTCAGGTCCATGATCACCACGTCCGGCGGTGACCGGAACACGTGCGCGAGGTATTCCTCCGCGCTGGCGAAGGACCCGCATACCGCGATGCCCGGATCGGCCTGCAAGGTTTCCTCGAACGCCTCGCGCAAGATGCCGTCGTCCTCCACGATCGCCACCGCAATGATCCCCTGCTCACTCATCCAGGCACGAAGGTCGGCCAAAGACGCGGACCTCCGTTCCCCCGCCTTCGCGATCGGTCCGCTCGAATTGCGCATGTACTTCCTCGGCGCGTTGGCGCATGTTCCCGCTGCCCTGTCCACCGCCCTGCACTCCCCCCGCCCCAAGACCCACGCCATCGTCGCTTACGGTGAAGAGGAAGCTGTCCCCCTCCATGCGCCACATCAGCGTGATGTTCCGGGCTCCGCTGTACTTGCGCGCATTGTGCAGGGCCTCACGGCCGATCAGCATCAGGTTGCGGCGGAAGGCGCCTCCGATGGACGTGGCAGGCAGCGGGTCCGGGAAGTCGCAGCGCACCGTGGCATCGCCGTCCTCGAAGAGGTCCTGCGCGAATTCACGAAGGCGGATCAAGAGCAGGTCCAGCGTGCCGTTGCGCGGATCGTTCATCCACACCACGTCGCGCAGGTTGTCCAGCAGTTCGCTGCTGATGGCCTCCATCTTCTCGAAGCGCGACTCGGCATCGGTGACGCGCTTGGGCGAACGCGCCAGGGCGGCCACGCGGGCCAGACCGCTGCCCACGTCGTCATGGATGTCCTTGGCGAGGCGGGTGCGCAGGCGCAACTCCTTCATCTCCTGTTCCGCCGCAGCCAACCGGGCACGCATCCGCTTGCGGTAGGCCAATGCCCACAGCCATGCCATGATCGCGATCAGCACAGCGGACAGCAGGGCGATGAACCACGGCGCGGCCCAGAACGGGCGCAGCACCTTCACTGTCAGCAGCGTTCTTGCCGGTCCTTCCACGCCATCGCCGTTGATGCCGATCACCTCCAGAGTGAAGGAACCCGCAGGCACGTTGTTCAGTTCGATGGGCACCGTGGATGCCGCCGTGGTCCACTCCTCGCGGTAACCCGGCATGCGCCACCTGTAGCGGTTGCGCTCCGGCGCGGAGATCTCCAGTACGGCCAGTTCGATGCGCAGCGTGTTGCGCGGATAGGGCAGGTCCACCGCCATGGCCCCTTCCCCCGTGGGCAAGGGGATGGCGGCCTTCGCATCGGACAAGGCCACGGGCAGCACCATCGGTACGTCCCGGTCCGTTGGGATGGATCGCGGGTCGAAGTGGTTGAAGCCGTTGACCCCGCCGAAGTACAGCTGCCCACTGGCGGAGCGGAAGTGCGCATGGCTGTTGTACTCCTTGCTCTGCAGGCCGTCCGCCGTGCTGAAGTTGAGGAAGCTTTCCGTGCGCGGATCGAAGCGGCACAGGCCGTTGTTGCTGCTGATCCACCAGCTGCCGTCGCCGCCGGATTCCATGCCGTAGAGGAACTGGTCCGGCAGACCGTCGTGTACGGTGTAGCGTCGCAGGATCCGCAGGTTGGCCCGCTCCAGCAGGAACAGTCCGTCGTTGGTGCAGGCCCATAGCCGGTCGCCGTCCTCGTGCAGATCGGTGAGGCGAAGCAACTGTAGGCTATCGGACGCACCGAAGGGTGAAGGCAGGCGCTCCTCCCCGGAGAACACCGTGATCGGCAAGGCATCGCCGCTCATCCAATAGCGGCCCAGCCCGTCCTGGAGCAGCACCGCAGGCATGTTGTGCGCGTCGCGGATGGCGGTGAACGCTGCGTTCATCCGTTCCATCGCGAAGCGCACGGGGCCGCTGCCGGGGAGCAGGCGCTCGGGTGCTTTGCACGTGGAGATCCGCCAGAGCTCACCGCTTTGTAACCGCACCATGCGATCGCCGCAGGTGCCGATGTGCTGATGCACCACCTGCCCGGTGCGCGGGTCCACGCAACGGATCGCCGGCCCTTCCTGCATCCAGATCCTATCCTCCCCATCGCTCAGCGGAGTGCCGTGGTTGCTCGTGGGGTGGAAGGTCCGTGCATCCATCGGTGCGGGGCCGAGCGTGCCCGCGCGCTCATCGAACAGCGCCGATCCGCCCTGGTAGAAGTTCACCAGCACGCGGTGTGCATCCCACTGTGCGAAGCCGCGCACGAACCAGGAGGCCGGCTCCCAAGGCAGGCCCTGACCCGGCATCATGCGGCCCACCTTGATCCGCTGTGGTGCGATCTTGAACACCCCCTTGCCATCGGTGCCCACCCAGGTGTTGCCCTGCCGGTCGAATGCGATCGCCGTGATGGTCAATGGCCGTTGGCCGGGCGGCAGCAAGGGGTAGCGCTGCACGATGTTCAACGCGCTGTCCAGCACCACCACGCCATGGCCGGAGATCCCCAGCCACACCTTCCCGTCCGGCGCACGCTCGGCGTGCTTGACGCCGGGGTGTCCGCGCAACAGGCCATCCAGTTCCGCCGGGAAGGACACCGGCCGGTACTGCCCATCCATGCGGTACGATGCGTATTGGCCGAAAAGCAACCAGCCCTTGCCTTCCCGAATGATGGAGCTGATCTCGCTCGTGATATCCATCGGCAGCTTGATGGCGGTGGACGTTCGATCCCGGATGCGTGATACGGCCAGCGTGTCGTGACCCTGGAACTGGTAGATCGTGCGGCCATCGTCCTCCACGCGGTGGGTGTACGAATCCCAATGCCCGGTGGGCCAGCGGTGCGTGCCCTGTTCATCGATCCGCAGGAATTCCTTCAGCAAGGGCGAGTAGAAGAGGCTGCCCTCGGGGCGCACATCGAACACCTGCCAACAGCCGTCCGGCTCGCCTACGCGGATGTGCTCGAAGCGGCCGGTGCGGCGGTCCAAGCGGTCCAAGCCGGAGCGTGTGCCCACCCACAGGTGGTGCGCATCGGCCTCGGCCAAACCCCAGATCCGGTTGTTGGAGAGGCTGGTGCTGTCCTGCCCATCGTTCTTGTACACCACGAAGTGCTGGCCATCGAAGCGGGCCAGTCCATCGCCGGTGCCGAGCCAGATGAAGCCATCACTGTCCTGCACCACATGGTTCACCATGCTCTGCGGCAGGCCCTGGTCCACGTCGTAGCGCGTCACCTCCACCTGCTGCGCCCAGAGCGCGGGAGCAAGCCAGCACGCGAGAAGGACGGTGAGATGGGCGCGGTGCATGCGTTGCGAAGGTCGGTGATGGAGGGGTTGTGGATCGCACTTTTTACTCCTTCCAACAGGATGCTTGCGCATTGATCCATTATGCGATGAGCACAAGAACGACCATCAACGGCGCACCACGGTCCGCACACCGGCGCTTCGGACATAGGCCAGCAAAGCCAGCACCAGTACCACACCCATCAGGCCCTCCCAAACTTCGCCACCGGCGGCACGGACCACATCACCCAGTATGTTCACCACGAGGATGCCCTGCACTAGCCACCATGCCCAGCGGCGGCTCCGCCACCAGCCCGCTGCTGCGATGGCCATCATGATGACCAGAACCAGAAAGCCCGCACCAGCCATCATCCGGTGTTGCAGAAGTCGGATATACTCTTCCGGCTTCACCGCCCAGATGCCATCCACTGCAGTGCCGGGGAAGAACAATGTGATCACGGTTGCCGCCAGCACGGAGGTGGAGAGCACGAGGAAGACCCCGACCAAGCGAACGCCCAAGGTTTGCTTCACGGCGGCTTGTTGGGTGGCGGACATCGGCATGGGGATGATTGAACAGCCTTCGCGGGGTATTCACCTCCTGACGTGGAGGAAGCTGAAAAGTAGCCGTTCCACTCATAAAGGTGTCCACCGTTTGGCGTGCAAAAGCGGGGCACGAATGCTCACTCCGGCCGCAGCGGCGGACCCACCACCTCCATGCCATGCGCTGCGAAAACGCGGGCCACTTCTTCTTTGGCGGGTGGCGCAGTCCACGTTGTGGTCTCCCGGAAGAAGCCTTCCATGTCGCCCGCAGGCTGGTACACCACCAGCATGCGCGCATGTTCGGTGAGTTGAATGAAAGCATGCGCCACGCCGCGCGGCAAAAAGATCGTGTCCCCTGCGGCACCCATGAGGCGTTGATCACCGACCTGAAAGCGGTACTCCCCTTCCAGCACATGGAAGAACTCGTCCTGTCCCGGATGGATGTGAAGTGGCGGGCCACCGTTGGGGCTTTGGCCGATCTGCTCAAATACCGCCATGCCGCCGTCGGTATCAGCGCGACCCACTTTCATATCGAGCGTGTTCGCTGTTACGCCCTTCATCTTGAAGTGCTCGCCGTTGCGCGTTTCCCCGGAAGCCACCTTATATCCCTTGGTCAACGGGAACACAAGGCGTTCGCCCTTGGCGAAAAAGGCCAGCGCACCGGTGGCCAGCGAGGTGAGCAGAAATCGTTTGCGATCCATGGGGAGGGGTTTGGTAAGGGAAAGATAGCGCCGGAATCTGCCGTGCATCACTTCAATATCCTCAGGCAGCGTTCCATTGCCGGAGCGCGTCATTACCAGTATACACCGATGCGCATCCTATGCTCCTTCCTCGCCTGTACACTGCTCGCCTTCGCCTGCTCCGCGCAAGCGCAGCACCACTTCTGGCCTTTCGGCTTCAATGCCGGGCTGGATTTCAGTAGCGGAACACCTGTGGCCATCAGCACGCCCTTGAGCACCGATGAGGGCTGCACCAGCATCTGTGACGTTGCTGGACAACTGCTCTTCTACAGCGATGGTGAGAACGTGTGGGACCGCAATAACAATGTGATGCCCAACGGCACCGGACTCTTCGGCAGCTTCAGCTCCAGCCAGAGCGCACTGATCGTACCCGTCCCCGATGATCCGCAGCGCTTCTACCTCTTCACCGCCCCGGCACAAGCTGGCGAATGGGTCGGGCAGCCCAACGCGGCCTACAGCATCGTGGATATGGCCGCGAACGGCGGCAATGGCGATGTGGTGACGGCCAATGTGCTGCTCGACGGCCCCGTGACGGAGCGGCTCACCGCCACGTACCACGCCAACGGTCGCGACGTCTGGGTGCTGTACCACCGCTGGGAAAGTGATGCCTACTTAGCTTACCTGGTGACCTGCCTTGGCGTTGAAGGGCCGGTGGTCACCCACATCGGCCAAGCCATGCACGGCAACCCCGACGGCTCGGGGGCAAGCCCCATCGGTTGCATGCGGATGAACCGACAAGGCGACCGACTGGGGAATACTTGGGGCCGCAGCGTGCCCATCACCAACAGCGAATGGCTGAGCACGGCCTACTTCGAGGTGTTGGACTTCGACAACAGCACCGGCCAGCTTTCCAATATCCGCAGCGATTCCATCGGCGGTACCCCCGAACTGTTCAGTCGTGGCTACGGCGTGGAGTTCTCGCCCAATGGCACTCTCGTATACATGAGCGATCAGGGCCTGGTGAACGGTAATGGAGGGTACAGCACCATCCGCCAATACGACCTCACCAGCGCGGACCCGATGAACAACGCATACGTGGTGGCCACCGAGAACCGGGCCTTCGGCAGCCTACAGCTCGCTCCCGATGGAAAGATCTACGTCGCCCGCCTCAATGGTGCCACCTACCTCAGCGCCATCACCAACCCGGACGTGCCGGGGCCCGGCTGTGGTATCGTGAACAACGCCGTGAGCACCGGCACCCATCCCAGCACATGGGGCCTGCCCAACCATTGGGACACGTATCCTACATCGCCGCCGGACGATCCCATCGCCCTACGCGATACGCTGCTCTGTTCCGTAGATGATGCCATCACACTGGATGCCACTTGGGCGCACCCTTTCCACACGCCGAGCTACCTGTGGAGCACAGGAGAAACCAGCGCAAGCATCACCGTGGACAGCAGTGGCCGCTACACCGTGGAGGTGCAATTGCCGTGCAGCATGTTGGTGGATACCGTGGATGTGCGCTTCGGTGGTACGCTCTTTTCCCTCGGATCCGACCGGAGCACCTGCGATGATGTGCCCGCCACCCTGGACCCCGGACCTGTTAGCGGCAGCATGCTCTGGAGCACCGGCGACACCAGCCGCAGCATCACCGTGCAGGATGCCGGCACCTACACGTTGTGGCTTACCGATACCCTTGGCTGCACAAGCAGCGATGCCGTGGTCGTGACCACCCGCAATTGCGAATGCCCGCTCTACCTGCCCAATGCCTTCACCCCCAACGGCGATGGCATCAACGACAGGCTTGCCGTGGGTATGGACTGCACGCCCACCGCTTTCGAGTTGGTGGTCTTCGATCGCTGGGGCCGCTCCATTCACCGCAGCACCGAACCTTCACTCACATGGAACGGTGATGCCCTGCCGACCGGGGTGTACACCTATATGCTCAGCTACGTCTGGCAAGCGCAGGACGGCGAGCGACGCGTGCGGCGAACGGGCAGCGTGACCTTGGTGCGGTAGTGATCGGCGACGGCGTGTGATAACTAAACCTGTTCCGACCCACGGATCTTCCGAAAGGATGATGACCTTTGCGCGAGATTTCAATTTCCATGACCGAGCAGATCACCAAAAGCGAAGCGCTCATTGCGCGCCGTTTGGCCGCCATCCCCAAGGGTGTAGGCATGTTCAACCACGCTACCGCAGCCAGCGCCAGCGGTGCCATCATCACCGATTCCGACGGGCGCACCTTGATCGATTTCGCAGGTGGTATCGGCGTGGTGAATGCCGGCCATTGCCCACCACCGGTGGTGAAGGCGATCCAGGAACAGGCGGCCAAGTTCCTCCATGTAAGCTTCAACGTGGCCAGTTATGAGCCCTACATCGCGCTTTGCGAAAAACTGAACGCGCTGCTTCCCCACGGCGGACCCACCAAGACGATGCTGGTGAGCACCGGTGCGGAAGCCGTGGAGAACGCCATCAAGATCGCCAAGCAGGCCACAGGACGCCAAGGTGTGCTCTGCTTCACGGATGCCTTCCATGGGAGGACCATGATGGCCATGACGCTCACCAGCAAGGTGGGCTACAAGATCGGCTGCGGACCGTTTGCTCCGGAGGTCTATCGTTTGCAGTACCCCAACGTGTACCGCTACGCCAAGGGTCGCAGCGAAGAAGAGTTTGCCCAAGCCGAGCTGGCCCGCTTGGAAGGAGCCATACAGGACACCGTGGATGTGAACAACCTGGCAGCCGTGATCATTGAAGTGGTGCAGGGTGAAGGTGGCTTCAACGTAGCACCCGCGGCCTACCTGAAGGGCCTCCGCGAGTTCTGTACCGCGCACGGCATCATGCTCATTTTCGATGAAGTGCAGTCCGGCTTCGGGCGCACAGGGGCTTGGAGCGCATACGAGCATTTCGGCGTTACGCCGGACCTCAGCACCTGGGCGAAGAGCTTGGGCAGCGGCATGCCCGTTGGCGCGGTGATCGGTCGTGCGGAGATCATGGACATGGCCGGACCGAGCACCATCGGCGGCACCTATATCGGCAATCCGGTGAGTTGCGCTGCAGCCTTGGCCACGGTGAACTATATGGAGGAGATCCATATCAACGCGAAAGGCAGGCACGTTGGTGAAGTGATCATAAAACGATTCGAGAAGATGAAGGCCAAGCACGCCTGCATCGGCGACGTGCGTGGCCTGGGCGCCATGTGTGCGATGGAGTTCGTAAAGAACAACGACCCCGGACAGCCCGATGGCGAAATTTGCACTGCACTAATGAACGCCTGCTCCAAGCGCGACCTGATCCTGATCACCGCCGGAACGAACAAGAACGTGATCCGTGTGTTAAGTCCTTTGGTGATCGATGATGCCACCTTGAACAAAGGACTGGACATCATGGAGGAGGAGTTGGACAGGATCGTTGCAGAAGTTTGATCAGCTGAACGACACCATCCAATACGTTGCCCCTTTAGGCTAAACCCTACCAACCCAGCTGTCGGTAGGCAGAAGCATACCTTCCAAGATCGAACCCAAAAGATGAAACCATTCTGCATCGCCGGCATCCAAATGCGCGTAAGTGCTTCCTACAGCAACGTGGAGGCCATGAAGCTGAAGCTGAACATCCTGATGAACATCTATCCCTGGGTGGATATGGTGGTGTTCAGCGAGCTCTGCGCCTACGGCCCGCTCACGCACCACGCCCTGCCACAGATCGAAGTGTTCGAGGAGCAGATGCAGGAGATGGCGCGCAAACACAAGATCTGGTTGCTGCCCGGCAGCGCATTCGAAAAGGTGGATGGGAAGATCTACAACACCGCCAGCGTGATCGACCCCGAAGGCAACGTGGTGTCCCGGTACCGCAAGATGTTCCCATTCTACCCCTACGAAGTGGGGGTGACCCCTGGCCACGAGTTCTGCGTCTTCGACGTGCCGGAAGTAGGCCGCTTCGGCGTGAGCATCTGCTATGACATGTGGTTCCCCGAGACCACGCGCACCTTGGCGGTGATGGGTGCCGAAGTGATCCTGCACCCCACGCTTACCGGAACCCTGGACCGCGAGATCGAGCTCAGCATCGCACGCTCCAGCGCGGCCATCAACCAATGCTACTTCTTCGATATCAACGGGCTGGATGCCGGTGGAAGCGGGCGCAGCATCATCTGTGGGCCGGAGGGCGGGGTGCTCTATCAAGCGGAGAACAACGAGGAGATGATCCCCATTGAGATCGACATGGAGAGGGTGCGCCGCAGCAGGGAACTGGGCGTGTTGCGCTTGGGTCAGCCGCTGAAGAGCTTCCGCGATCACCTCACGGATTTCGAGATCTACCAGAAAGGTGCGGTGCATCCCTATCTCGATAGCCTTGGGCCACTGATCAAGCCGAAACGCGTGAAGGAGCTGGGCGAGCTGCAGATCCAGGAAGAAGCCGTCGCGCCCACCAAACCAGCCTTCGCACCATCGGTGCGGCCTGCATCGGACTCATTGTAACACACTTAAAAACCAAGAACCATGGGTACCACAGCAAATACCGGAAAGAGCGCGGCAGAGGCCGCAGCAAAACGCAAGGCCAGCACGCCGCCGGCGAAGCTGAAGGACTATGTGAACTGGTTCGAAATACCGGTCTATGACCTCACGCGTGCCAAGGCATTCTATGACCTGGTATACGGCTTTACCATGGAGACCAATTTCAACGGCGATCATGCCATGGCGTTCTTCCCGGCCGGTTCAGGCGTGGGCGGCGCCTTGGTACAGGGGCCGGGCTGCATACCCAACGACAGCGGTACACTGCTTTACCTCAATGCCGGCAGCGACCTGGACGGCATGCTCAGCCGCGTGGAGATCGCCGGTGGGCGCCTGGTGATGGGCCGCACCTTGATCAGCGAAAGCGCCGGTTCGTTCGCGCTCTTCGTGGACAGTGAAGGCAATCGCCTGGCCTTCCACGAAGCACCCGTTGCACCGAAGCAGAAACCAGCGGCGGCCAAGAAGGCGGCAGGCCGAGGAACGGTACGGAAAGCAGCCGCCAGGAAACCGGCAGCGGCCGAGCCCGCGAAGGCCACCAGGAAGCGGTAGGCGCGGGCCATTGCGTGCTGATCCGGAAGGAGTGGTGTGGACATCCACGGACCTTCATCCTTGAATGCGTGTTGCTGGTTCGGAGCACGGTTGCTTTCCCGTCTGCATTACCTTACACCCATAGACCCACCAGCATGCCTGCAGAACACACCCAAGAGCATTTCAATGCCGCACGCCTGCGGTCCCACAATTGGGACCGCTTGAAACTGGCCACCAATGCCCTCGCCGAATGCCGCAGCAAAAGCACTACACGCGATGCCGCACTGCAGGTGAAGGAACTCCTGGATGAACTGTTGATCCTGGAGCTGTACTGGGCCTATCCCGGCCGGGAGGTAGTACGGAAACTGCAAACGCTGCTGGACCACGGGGATCACATCAGTTTGGAAAAGGAGGTCGCACAGATCGTGCGCATGTTGGTAAGCGGGGTGTTCCGCAGCGATCCGGTCACGGAGACCGATGGTCCGGAGGACCCAACGGACAAGGCCAAGCCGCGGTCCAACTATTTCGAAATACTCTTTGTGGATGAACTTGATCCGCAGGAGGAACACACCCTCAAGCAACGCCTTGGGGAAGCGCGCGACCGCAATGATCCCTTCACCTATGATGTGATCGTGGTGCCCACCGTGCAGGATGCCTTGATGGCACTGCTCTTCAACCACAACATACAGGCCTGTGTAGTGCGCTATGGCATGCCCTTCGTCTCGCCGCGTGCCAAGGGCATGCTCCGCCACTACATCCGGTCCATCGAGCAAGTGGACCTCAGCCAATACCCCAAGGCCGACATGGGGCCTCGCTTGGGCAAGTTGATGCGCTGGTTCAGGCCCGAGGTGGACCGCTACTACGTGACCGATACACCGGTGATCGACCTGAAGGACAGTACACTGCAGAACTTCAAGCGCATCTTCTACCGGCAGGAGGACCTGAAGGAGCTGCACCTCACCGTGCTGCGCAACATACAGGAACGCTACGCCACACCCTTCTTCAGTGCCCTTGTGGAATACAGCCGCAGGCCCATGGGCGTCTTCCACGCCATGCCCATCAGCCGGGGCAACAGCGTGTTCAAAAGCCGTTGGATCCAGGATTTCGGCGAGTTCTATGGCCGCAACCTCTTCATGGCCGAGACCAGCAGCACCGGTGGCGGCCTCGATTCCCTCCTACAGCCCACCGGCCCGTTGAAGAGGGCCCAAGAGCTCGCCGCGCGGGCATTCGGCGCACAGCACACCTTCTTCGCCACCAACGGCACCAGCTCCAGCAACAAGATCGTTCTGCAGGCCTTGGTGGAGCCCGGCGACCTCGTCCTCATTGATCGCGATTGCCACAAGAGCCACCACTACGGCATGGCCCTGGCAGGTGCCTATCCGGTGTATTTGGACAGCTATCCACTGAGCGAGTTCAGCATGTACGGTGCGGTGCCAATGGCGCACATCCGCGAGAAACTGTTGGAACTGAAAGCGGCCGGAAGACTGGACAAAGTGAAGATGCTCCTGCTCACCAACAGCACCTTCGATGGCGTGGTGTACAACGTGCAACGTGTGATGGAGCAGGTGCTGGCCATCAAGCCCGACATGGTCTTCCTGTGGGACGAGGCCTGGTTCGCCTTCGCGGGCTTCAGCTACATCTTCAAGCAACGCACGGCCATGTTCAGCGCCGCCCGCCTGCACCGCCGCTACAAGAGCGATGCCTACCGTGAGGAGTACGCGGCCCACATCGCAGCGCTCGCCCCCGGCGAGGCTCCTCTCCTACCCGATCCGGAGCAGGTGCGCATCCGCGTATATGCCACGCAGAGCACGCACAAGACGCTTACCTCCATGCGCCAAGGCAGCATGATCCACATCTGGGATGAGGACTACCGCCGCAAGAGCGAGGATGCCTTTCACGAGGCGTACATGACCCACACCAGTACATCGCCCAACTACCAGATCCTGGCCAGTTTGGATGTGGGGCGCAGGCAGGTGGAGTTCGAGGGCTATGAACTGGTGGACAAGGCCAAGGAATTGGGCATGTTGCTGCGCCGAAAGATCCATGACCACCCCAAGCTCCGCAAGTACTTCGACACCGTGTCCGTGGAGGACCTGATCCCCATCCAGTACCGCGCTTCGGGCCTGAAGGAATACTACACCAAGGGCAAGGGCTGGAACCGGATCGAGGATGCGTGGGCCAACGATGAGTTCGTGGTGGACCCCACCAAGATCAACCTATACGTGGGCAAGACCGGCGTGGATGGCGACACCTTCAAGAACAAGTATCTGATGGACAAACATCAGATCCAGATCAACAAGACCTCGCGCAACTCGGTGCTGTTCATGACGAACATCGGCACCACGCGGGGAAGCATCGCCTACCTGATCCGTGTGCTGCTGCAGATCGCCGATGAACTGGAGGAACGCGTGCAGGCGATGAGCTATCCGGAAAAGAAGATCCACCTCGCACGCATCCGATCACTCACCCAGGAGGTGCCACCCCTGCCCGACTTCAGCCGTTTCCACGACAGCTTCCGGGCGCTGCCCCACCTGCCCGGAGGCAACTTGCGCGAAGCCTACTTCCTGGCCTACAAGGAAGAGAACTGCGAGTACACCCTCCTGCGCGATTGCCCCGGCATCATCGCATCAGGGCGCCAATTGGTATCGGCCAACTTCGTGATCCCCTATCCACCGGGATTTCCCGTGCTGGTGCCGGGCCAGGTGATCAGCACCGAGATCCTCGACTTCCTCCTCGCCTTGGATGTGAAGGAGATCCACGGTTACCGCAAGGACCTCGGCCTGCGCATCTTCTCGGACATCGCCCTGAAACGCAAGATGACCGGTACCGCCATGGGCGGTGCACCCGGCGCCACCATGGGCTTGCGCCCAGCGAATGGAGGAAGCACGCGCAAGCAATGATCGGGATGGGAAAAGACCGGAGCACGGATCAACACGGAAGAAGCGCTGCAAACTTGCCGTGTCCATCCGTGATACTCCATGATGTACCGGAGCATGGGTCCGCTTCCCTGGAAAACATCGTGCCCTCAGGCGTGATGGAAAGCACCAACAGCCCTGCAAGCACACACCAAACCCATGACCGCCCTCGTACCTTGGGCCAATAGCCAACACACCGTATGACCAAGAAGAAGACCCTCACAGCCGCTAAGAAGAACCCCGCTCCGGCCAAGAAGACCAAGGCCGTCCGCGTTTCCGCCGCCAAGCGCAAGGGAACCCTGAAGTCCGCGGCGGACAAGCCCAAGCTGCTGCGTGGCCTCCCGGACATCCGGCGCTTCTTCTACCGCAACGAAGTGCCGATCTACTTCATCAGCGCCACCAGCTTCAACGTGCTGGGCGCGGACGAATGGATCAAGAGCTTCCGCTTCATCACCTATATCGACTGCTTCGATGGGCTGCACCCCAGCAGCTTCACCCCGCAGGAAGAACTACCCCACGAGGAGTTCCAGAGCATCGAGGACATCAACAACTACCTCTTGGAGCACAAGGAGGTGCATGACTTCATCGAGAAGCGTCGCGCTGCTTCCCCCCTCAAGCGCGGCAAAGCGGGCAAGGCCATGTTCCTGATGTTCGACGAGAAGACCGAGAAGCTCGCGCGGAAGCTGGGCCTCGAGGTGATCTTCCCGCCCGCCAAGTTGCGCACCTTCATGGACAATAAGGTGAACACCAACCGCATCGCCGAAAAGGCCGACGTGGCTTGCGTGCCCTATGTGCTCAGCCCGGTGAAGAACTACAAGCACCTGCTGCAGGTATCGGCGAAGGGCAAGCTGGGCAGCGACCTGGTGGTGCAAACGCCCTTCGGTGATAGCGGCCACACCACCTTCTTCATCAACAGCCAAGCCGAATACGACAAGCACAGCAAGGAGATCGAGGCCGAGAAGGAGTGCAAGGTGATGAAGCGCATCAACTGCCGCGGCGCTGCAATGGAGGCCTGCGTCACGCAGCACGGTACTATCGTGGCCCCACTGCTCACCGAGCTGGTGGGCTTCAAGGAACTCACCCCCTACAAAGGAGGCTGGTGTGGCAATGAGATCTACGCGGATGCCTTCACGCCCAAGATCCGCCGCAAAGCCCGCCAATACGCCCAGCGCTTCGGCGATCAGCTCCGCAAGGAAGGCTACAAAGGCTACTTCGAACTGGATTTCCTGATCGATCAGGACAACGGCGAGATCTACCTCGGGGAGCTCAATCCGCGGATCACCGGTGCCAGCTCCATCACCAACCATGCGGTGTTCGCGCTGAGCGATGCGCCCTTGCACCTCTTCCACGTCCTGGAATGGATGGACCAGCCCTACACGCTGAACGTGCGCGCCATAAACAGCCGGTGGGCCCGCCCGGAGAACATCGACAGCTGGGGCCAGCTGGTGATCAAGTTCACCAAGGAAAGCGTGGAGCGTGTTACCGAAGCACCGCGCAGCGGCATCTGGCGGATGAACGATCAAGGCAACATCACCTTCAGCCGCATGGACACACGCCGCCGCGCTGTTGAAGATGAGACCGAGGCCTTCTTCCTCCGCATCTCGCGCAAGGGCGATTGGTTCTACGAAGGGGCCGACATGGGCATCCTGGTGATGCGCGGCCGCATGATGACCGATGATTTCCAATTGAACGAACGCTCCAGGAAGTGGATCGATGCGATCAAGCGCGAGTACAAGAGCGTGGTGCCAAGAAGCCTGGGTACACAGGAGGAGCAAGCGATCCTGGAGATCGGCGGGTTCAAGATGATGTGATGCTGCGAGATCCCATCAACGCCATTCGCAGCGCGCTTCACTAAGCACATCAACCCATGTTCGTACAGCTTAAGCTCATTCATGAACCCCGACCCGGCGAGCGCTGGCAGCGCTTCTGGGACCGGGTGTGGCCGCTCTACAGGCAGTTCTTCCTGAGCGAGGGCATCGATGCACGCGCGGGCTACACCACCAGCCGCAGCATGCTGGAACGGCACATGCCGGAACTGATGCCGAGCTACGAGCGCTTGTGCGAGCTCAGCGGCGGCGGCGACCTGGAGGCGCGCTTCCTCAGCATGTGGAACCCGCCGCCCTACATGGCAGGCTGTTCGCAGGCCGCATGGGTGCGCGGCAATCCCACGCTGATCCGCAACTACGATTACGACCCCCGCTTCTTCGACGGCCGCATGCGCTACACCGAATGGCTGAAGCCCGTGATCGGCATCCAGGACAGTGCATGGGGCATCCTCGATGGCATGAACGGGGATGGACTGGCCGCCGCGCTTGCCTTCGGGGGAAGGAAGGTCAGCGGAGAAGGCTTCGGCATCCCGCTGATCGTGCGCTACGTGCTGGAAACCTGCAGCACCGTGGCCGAGGCCGTTACCGCCCTGCAGCGCATTCCTTGCCACATGAGCTACAGTGTGCTCTTGCTGGACAAGGCCGCCAACTACAAGGTGGTGTACATGAATCCCGACCGGCCCGCATTCGTGGTGGAACATGCCGTGTGTACCAACCACCAAGGACAAGTGGAATGGGATGAGTACGCCGCCTTCACCCATACCGTGCAGCGCTGTGAATTCCTCGAGGAGATCCTGCGGGACGAGAACGTCGATCGCGCCCAGCTGCTGAAGCGCTTCCTGCGACCACCGCTATACAGCCAGCAATACCTGCGCGGCTTCGGCACGCTCTATACAGCTGCTTATGACCTTAAGCGTGGCACTGTGAAAATGGTCTGGCCTGGAAAGACGATCGAGGTCGGCTTCAAGAATTTCGAGGAGCAGAACGTGCAAGTGACGTTATTGCGTCCCGTCGGTCGCTTCATGGCCAAGTAGGCCGGTCGGCATTGACCACGGAGGCCCAGGGGAAAAGAAAAACCGCAGCTGCCGCAGATGTTGACGCGTCGCGGGAGAAGAGGCTCATCGCCCCACAAATCCGTGTGCATCCGTGTGGATCCGTGGTTCCCTTTATGTGACCAGACACGCCGCAAGGCGCGTCGGGAACAAGCTCATCACCCCACATCCGTGTGCATCCGTGTGGATCCGTGGTTCCCTTTATGAGACCGGACACGCCGCAAGGCGTGTCGGGTACAGCCTCATCACCCCACATCCGTGTGGATCCGTGTCCCTCCGATATGTATCGGAGCGTGGTTCCCTTTATGGGACTCAGCTGCCCGTGTAGCAACGGTACCTTTGTGTCCCATTCCAATTGTCATGTCCACAGCTACCGCGAAGCTTTCCTCCGCAGTCCAGTCCTTGATCCATGAGCGCAACTTCATTGCAGGCCAATGGTCCGCTGATGGCGACGGCAGCTTCAACACCGTGCTGGAGAAATACCAGGGCGTTCAACTGGCCCGCGTGCCGCACGCTACCGAAGCGCAGATGGAAGAAGCCATCGCGGCCGCATACGCATCGCGCGCAACCTTGCGCAGACTGAGCGCAGGCGAACGCAGCAGCATGCTCGATGCACTGGCCCACCTGCTGGTGGAACAGCAGGAAGCCATGGCGCTGCTGATCGCACACGAGGCCGGCAAACCCATCGGCTATGCCAAGAACGAGATCGCCCGCTGCATCATCACGGTGCGCACCGCCGCTGCCGAAGCACTCCGCTTCACCGGCGAGACCGTGCCCATCGACTACGGCGCAGGGGCGGGCAAGACCGCCTTCACCAAGCGCTTCCCCATCGGCGTGATCGCCGCCATCACACCCTTCAACTTCCCCCTGAACCTGGTGCTGCACAAGGTGGCACCGGCCATGGCCACCGGCTGCCCCATCGTGCTGAAGCCCGCGCCACAAGCGCCCCTGAGCGCGCTCGCGTTAGCTGGTATGCTGGAGACCATCGGCTGGCCCAAAGGAGCGTTCAGCGTAATGCTCTGTGGTATTCCAGTGGCCGAGAAGCTGGTGAAGGACGAACGCATCGCCATGCTCAGCTTCACCGGAAGCGACAAGGTGGGCTGGCACCTCAAGAGCATCTGCGGCAAGAAGAAGGTGGCCTTGGAACTGGGCGGCAACGCCTCGGTGATCATCGATGAAGGCACCGACCTGGTGGCCGCCGCGAAGTCCGTGGCCATGGGTGCCAATCTCTACGCCGGGCAGACCTGCATCAGCACCCAGCGCATCTATGTACACCAGCAAGCGCACGCCGAATTCCGCGACCTGTTGGTAAAGGAGTTCGCAGCGCTGAAGAGCGGCGACCCCACCGACCCTGCGGTTTCCGTAGGACCCATCATCGACAAGAACCACTTCGAGCGCATCACGGCGTGGGTGGATGAAGCGGTGCAGGGTGGCGCCACCGTGCTCGCCGGCGGAAAGGCCGTGGACCCCCAACGCAATGTGTACGCCGCAACGCTGCTGGCCGATGCCTCCGCGGACCTCAAGGTGAACGCCGCCGAGGTCTTCGGACCGGTATCCGTAGTGGAGGCCGTGCCCGACTTCAGCACCGCCATCGCCAAGGTGAACGATAGCAATTATGGGCTCCAAGCAGGGGTGTTCACCAACAGCCTCGCCCACATGAAGCAGGCCCACGAGCAACTCGATGTGGGCGGCGTGATCATCAACAGCATCCCCGGCTTCCGTGTGGATAGCATGCCGTACGGCGGCGTGAAGGACAGCGGCCTGGGGCGCGAGGGATTGAAGTACGCCATGGAAGAGATGAGCGAGCCGCGCCTGATCGTGTATTGAGTCTCGTTGTTGCTCACCACAGAGACACAGAGAACACAGAGAAGAGGTGCTGATTCCTTAAGCTTTCCTCCGTGTCCTCTGTGGTGATAAAAGCATTCCCCGTGCCTTCTTACCCGAAGCGAAGCGAAGGGCGGTGAAACAAACCGCTTCAATCCATTCAACTCCGCATGTGCAATACGAACGATCTTGGATCGTGAAACGGTATTGTGCTGGCACTACCTTGGCGCAGCCGACCAAAAACCAAAACCATGAAGAAGTCTACCAAGACGAAAAGCCCCGCCAAAGCAGGGAAAGCTGCCGCAAGCAGTGCTGTTGCCAAAAAGAGCGTAGCACGCAAGACCGCAACCAAAAAGGCCACACCTAAGAAGGCAGTGAAAAAGGCAGCGGTGAAAAAGTCCGCAGCCAAGCCGAAAGCTTCCGCGAAAGCAAAAGCCGCATCCAGCAAAAAGACGGCGACCAAAAAGGCGGCACCGAAGAAGCCAGTGAAAAAGGCAGCAGTGAAAAAGACCGTTGCCAAGGCGAAAAGTCCCGCGAAGGCAGCGAAGAAAGTTGTAGCCAAGACCAGCGCCAAGAAAGCAGCTTCGAAGCCGAAGAGCGTGGTGACCAAGAAGGTGGCAACCAAGAAGAAGACCGCAGCTAAAGCTGCCGTAAAGGGTTCCGCAAAAGCAGGGAAAGCAAAGCCGGCCGCAGCAGCCGTCAAGCGGAATGTTCCGCGCGCCGGAAACCCCGCTCTGCCGAAGCCACCGCATGCGCCAGGCGCCAAGAGCCCGGATGCCACCTTCGACCCCACGCCCGATACCCACGTCCCCATGCCCGGGCAAACGGCTTCCTACGGACGGAGAGCGCAGACCGAACGCGCGGCCGCAGCCAAAGGCAAGCGCGCCCGCAAGAACACCAGGAGGGGGCACACAGGCCGCAACCCCAAGTAACCTCCGTGCGCCTGTGTTCACAATGAGGTGCTCCCACCACCCTTCGACTTCGCTCAGGGCAGGCAGAGGCACAGAGAACACAGAGGGGTGATCGAAGATCTGGAAACCGGTCCCTGAAGAAGTACCCTGAGGTTCTCCAAGGGTCTAAGGGCCGGTTTCCATCATTTGTTGCGGAAGTCGTCAACCCAACGATTCTCCGTGCCCTCCGCTCACTGTGGTGAAAATGGCTTTCCTCCGTGCCCTCCGTGTCCTCGCCCGGGCGTAGCCGCTTCGGCGTAGCACGGTCTGTGGTGATAAAAGCATTCTCCGTGCCCTCCGCCCCACTGTGGTGAAAAATGGCTTTCCTCCGTGCCCTCCGTGCCCTCGCCTGGGCGTAGCCGCTTCGGCGTAGCCCGGTCTGTGGTGATAAAAGCATTCTCCCTGCCCTCCGTGCCTCCGTGGTGAATTAAAGTGCCTCCGTGGTGAACCATCAGAGCGAAGAGGCCTGCAAGGCTTTCCAATACCCGATGTAGAGCTTGAAGTAACCTGCGAACAATTCCAAGCGCTTGGCCCGTTCCGCGGCATCCTGGGTCTGCTGCACGCGGATCGCGTTCACCTTCATCCGCACATTGGCCCGGTACAGTTTATAGAACAGATAGAGCCTTTGCTCGGCCGCGTTCCGGATCACCGGGAAGGCGCTGTTGTACCGCTCCATCAGGTGCTCGCCCAGGTCCGGATAGCCTGCGAACTCCAGCTCCATGGTGAAGAAGGCCAGCTCGTTCAGCAGGTCGATCTGCCGGAAGTGCGGGCTGAAGTCGATGCAGTCGAAAAGGGTCGGTGGCTGAGTGAGGAAGATGTTGCCTGCATGCAGGTCGCCGTGTACATCGCGGACGAAACCCTCGCGGTCGCGTTGCTCGATCAGCGCGGCTTGTTCCGCAAGGAAGGCCTCCACGTAGGTGAGGCTCGCGCCCAGGTCCGCGCCCCGTTCTTCGCCCATGGTGCTCGTGCAGAAGGTCTGGATCTGTGCCACGTCCGCGAAATCCGCCAGCAGTTCCACAGCCGTAACGCGCCCCCGGATGATCTCCGCATTCCGGTGGAACGGGATCAGGACCTCCAGGATCCGATCGATGTCCGTGCGGCCCACCTTCCCTTGGGCCAAGCGCACATCCATCTCCAACGCATTGTCCAGCCGCTTCATCTCCAGCGCATGGTCCACCAGCTCACCTTCCGTGCCGCCGATGCGGTAGCGCCCCTCGTGCAGGTATACCGGCAAGGCGCGCAGGTACACCTTCGGCGCCAGCCGTTGGTTCAGCAGCAGCTCCTGCTCCACGAAGTACTTCCGCTTCGCCTGTGACGAGAAATCCAGAAAGCTCAGCTTCAAGGGCTTCTTGATCTTATACACCTTGGTGTTGCAGAGGAGCACCCACGAGATGTGCGTCTCCACCAGTTGCACCGGCACGTTGCCATCCGGGAATTCACCGCGCGCCATCAGCGCGTCCATCTGCTCGCGGGTCATCGGGTGTGCGTTCGTTGTGCGATGTAGGCCAGCGCCTCGTCGATCCGCGCAGCCGTGCTCCCTGCGTCGGACCGCAACACCTTGTGCGGGCGATCGATCGGCACATACTCCGCCTTGATCGCTTGGTACACCGCGAAGTCCGCATCGCTGTCCGGTCGCTTCTTCCCCACGCGCTCCGCGATCACCGGCTCGGCCGCTTCCATGTACAGCAAATGCACCGGCACCTTGCGCGCATCGGCCCATTGCAGGTAGGGCGCCCGATAGGTGGACTTGGAAAAAGTGGCATCCACGATCACCGTGGCACCTTGCTCCAAGGCCTCGGTGACGCGTGCGAAAAGGTCCTGGTAGGTCCGCGCCTTATCCGCCGCCGTGTAGCTCACCTGCTGCGTGGCTTCCTTGCGGATGCGGTCGCTGTTGTAATGCAGCGCACCCAAGTGCTTGGCCAGTGCCGTAGCAAAGTAGGTCTTCCCCGAACCGGGCAGACCCATCACCATGATCAGCTGAGGGGCAAGATGCTGCATGCACCTAAAGGAACGAGATCCCGTGGAATTCACCACCCTTCGACTCCTCGAACGCAGTGCGTTCTGCGGAGTATCGCTTCGCCATTGCTCAGGGCAGGCAGAGGCACAGAGCACACAGAGGGGGGCGGCTAACGCAAAGATTTCTTACCACAGAGGCACAGAGCACACAGAGAAGGGAGCGCGGCTAACGCAAAGCATTGCTCCGTGCCCTCCGTGCCTCTGTGGTAAAAAAGGCATTCCTCCGTGGTGATAAAAAGGCATTCCTCCGTGCCCTCCGCTCGCCCTGAGCGGAGTCGAAGGGTGCCTCTGTGGTGATAAAGGCATTCCTCCGTGCCCTCCGTGCCTCTGTGGTGAAAAAAGCTTTCCTCCGTGGTGAGATAGCATACCGGTGCATCAGCGGACCACCACCACCCGCGTCCCCGGATCCAAACTGAACCAAGCACCCTCTTCATTCCGGATGATCAACAAGCCGTTCTCCGCCCGCAACGAATCGATGTACACATCCTGCACATCACGCTCCAGGCCCGGATCGAACGCAACAGGGTAGATCGCCTGTGTCCACAGCACTTCATGGGTCACGGTATCCTCCGCGAGGATGGTGCCCATGGCCGTGTGGGGTACGCTGTAACGCACATCGCCCAGCACCACTGGCGGCACCACACGAGGCGCCGAACGCTTGGCCGAAACCTGTTCCCCGGAAACCGGTGGGGTCGCCGTATCCGGCCCGGGCCCATTGCAGGCCACAAGGCTGATCACAAGTGCGATGGATGGTATGGCGAGGAGGTTCTGCACGGTGGGGCAAAGATGAACGATGCAACACCAGCGAACTTCGTGGGCTATTCACCACAGAGAAGGGGGCGGATCACTCGTAGGTTCTTCTCCACAGAGACACAGAGCACACAGAGAGAGGATGAAGATCGAGAAACCGGTCCCTGAGGGCCTTTACCTGAGGTACTCGAAGGGTCGAAGGGCCGGTTTCCCTCAATAGTTGCGGAATTCGTCAACCCAAAGCATTTCTCCGTGCCCTCTGTGTCTCTGTGGTGATAAAAGCATTTCTCCGTGCCCTCCGTGTCTCTGTGGTGATAAAGGTGCGGTGCTATTCACCGTCCAAGAGGTAGCCGTTCATCAGGCGCTCAACGCCATCCGTGAGCTTGGCCACATTGAAGTTCATCAGCAGGCCCATCTTCTTGTCAGCGAGCTTCATGTAGGAGATCAGCTGCGCCCGGTGGATCGGATGCACCTCCTGCACGGACTTGATCTCCAGCACCAGCCGGTCATCCACCAGCAGGTCCAAGCGCAGGTCGTGCGCCACGAGCTTCCCCTTATAAATGATCGGCACGGCCACCTGCTCCGCAGCCGGAATAGCCAAATCCTTCAACTCCTGGAATAAGCAGCACTGATAAACGCTTTCCAACAACCCCGGTCCCAATTCCCGATGCACGGTGATGGCAGCACCAATGACCTTCCGCGTGAGCTCATTGTATTTCAGCGCCTTCTTCATTCCGCCCTGTTCCTTTTACACTCCGTGGTGAATGTATGATCTTTCTTCAAAGGTTCTTCACCACCCATCGACTCCTCGAACGCAGTGCGTTCTGCGGAGTATCGCTTCGCCATTGCTCAGGGCAGGCAGAGGCACAGAGCACACAGAGAAGGGAGCGCGGCTAACGCAAGGTATTCTCCGTGTACTCCGTGTCTCTGTGGTAAAAAGGCATTCCTCCGTGGTGATAAAAAGGCATTCTCCGTGCCCTCCGTGTCTCTGTGGTGACAAAGGCATTCCTCCGTGGTGAATAAAGCAGAGCTACTCCCGACCATACTCCTCACACATATCCCTGAACACCACGTAGGCCGCCAGCTCCCGCATACTGAACACCTGGTGCGGAAGCAATAAGTACTGCCCGCCGGACCGTTCCGCTGCCTCCATCGCCTCCTCCTCCATCACCACGGTGCCGTCCTTGTACAGGTACTCATAGTACTCCGGTGAACCGGCTTCCTCGGCGGTGACGTACTGCACGACGAACCGCTGCTCCGGGTCGTGGTAGAGGAAAGGCATGTCCACCGTGATGGGCTTGCCGCAGCCGGTGCATACGAACATGTTCACGCGCTGCTCCAGCACCTCCTCCTTCATATCCGGTTCCTCCAACACGTTCACGGCATCCCAAACGACGATGGTCTGTTGCTTCTCGCATTGCGGACAAGCGACGGTCAAGGCGCGATCATTGGACATGGCTACGGGAGGTTCGGTGGGAGGACTTGATAGGAGGTGGCAAAATATTTCATGAGATTCAGAGCTTCTTGGAAAGCGTGATCCGGGGCAGGATCACTTGGTAGACGACCCCGTCGTTAGGGTTGCACCAATGCACTTTGTATTCGACGGAGCCAGCCGAAGGGATATAACCTCTTGCCTTGAACTTGTCCAAAACATCTTTCTTCATATCCGCTGAAAACTTCATTTGGTGCCCATCCGGTTGTATGCTGAACGTGCTCCCCACATGTAGTGGCGTACCCGAGCTAATCCGTTTGATATTCTCCTGTGCAAGAATGTGATCACCCAGTTGGACTTGTGTCCAACCGAGCACGTATTCCAAAAACTCAGGAGGGAGGTATTCGTTCAGGTCCTTTCCGTAATCAACCATGTCGGATGCATAGCGGAGCAATGGGGTGTTCACATGTATGGATAAGTGCCGCTTTGCTCGGGAGCACGCTACGTAGAGCAAGCGGCGATCCGCGTCCTTACGAAAGGATGCATTTTTCAGCATCAAGAAGACCGAGTCGAATTCCTTGCCTTTTGCTTTGTGAATGGTGGTGACCAGCACTGCATCATTGCTTGGTTTCACAGCCTCTTCCAAGCGCAGCTCGCGGGTGAACGATCGCCACTCCTGCATTTCGAACCGCTCGATGGTACGTTCCTCGAACAACGCAATGATATCCTGCATATCCTCCTGTAATGGGCTTTGATCCATCATCTTGAGAAAGTGGTCCTTTGTGCGCTGCCAGTTCTCTTTTGAGATCGTTCCCGCGTGTGTGCGGGCCATATCCAAGAGGTCTGTGAACTGCCGCACTTCGTGCAGCTTGTCCAAGAGAAATCCTCCTGAGCCATGCACCGTGCGCACATTGACACCTGCCTTGGTCAACGCGGCTGAGAGCACGAGTACATCCTCATTGCTGTGCGCCAACACCGCTGTTGTGCCTTTCACAACGCCTTTGATCAGATCATTCACAAGCGGCTCCGCCATGTGTTCGGAAACGTGTTCGTGGATCGCAATGGACCCGTCCACTTTCGAATGTGCCTCGATCACTTCATCCTTTTTCGAACGGTCTACAACAGGTTCGATGATCCGGTTATTGAAGGTGACGATGCTGGGGGCACTCCTGAAGTTGGTGAGAAGCGAGTAGCTCTTGGGGCTGAAGAGCGTATGAAATTCGTTCCAATAAGAGATACCCTTATTCCGGAAATCGAAGATGTTCTGATCATCGTCGCCCACCGCAACCACGCGCAAACCTGCCACCTTGTCCTTTAAGGCACACACCAACTCCCATTCCTCTGCGCTGAGGTCCTGGAACTCATCCAGTACCAGGACACTTTTGTTCAGCACCGAGGGGAGTTCGATATCCTTGTCTTCCAATGCCTCCATGGCCCTCTTGATCACTCCTTCAGCGCGCTCCAGATCGCCGACCTCTCCGAGCAGGTCGAAGCAGAAGCCATGGAAGGTGGCGATCTTGAGTAGGCCCCGGTATTCCGGCACGAGCTTGTAGATGCGTGAACGGAACTCCAAGGAGGCCGATTTGGAGAAGGTGAGCATCAGGAACTGCTCGGACTTCACGCCCTCCATGAGCAACAAACTCGCGACCTTATGTACCACGACCTTGGTCTTGCCGCTGCCTGGACCAGCCGAAATGAGAATGTTGCCCGCGTTGTCATTGACGATCGCGAGCTGTGCAGTGGTCAAATCGCCGAAGAGCTCCTTGAAGCGCGCCTCGGTCATGGCGCGCGTGATCTCCGTTCGGCGGTTCGGGAAATATTTGCTCACGAACGCTTCATAGCTCATTTTAAAGTAGTCGTCCACAAAGACCAATGAATCCTTGTAGTTCGCTATTCGCTTACGCGCATATTCCCCAACGAAGTGGATCTGTTGCACCTTATTGGCATAGTAACGCTGCAGCTTGGCAAAGTCCTCCTTCTTGTACCGCTGGCCCGAGCTATGCTCTTTACGTTCGATGTGCAGTCGCTGGAAGTAGACCATGAAGCCACCCTGCAACTGAAGCACCTTCATGTGGTTCATGTAGAGCAGTGCGCTCTCGATGGCCTTCAGGTCGTGTGCTTCCGCCAGCATGCCCTGCGCCAAGCTTCGCTTCAACTCCACGAGCGAAAAGGTCACCGGAGTTTCCTTCAAATTCTTCGGGCCATCCGATACAAGACCTTCGATCTGCACTAAACATTCTGCTGCGAGCTTATGCCTCCCTCGTGCCAGTGCCTGCAACTCAGCACGCGGCTTTCTCAATGCCAAGCGATACAATTCCTCTTGCCGCTTGAGCCGCTTTTTGCTCAGCACGCCCCGCATCTGCCAGTATAGCAGCGTGCTCTGGATATGTTCCACGGTACTCCTCGAAACGCCCTTGTCCCGCAGCCGCTGGTTCAACTCCTTCAACGAGATGTTGATCGGCTTTTCATCAAGGAATTCCAAGAGGCCCAACTCCACCTGCATCACAGCAGTTGCCAGCGAGCGAGAAGCATTCTTGGAGCGGACGGTGTTGATGAAGGCCGTGAGGTCCTTGCCATCAGCAAGTACCCCGGCACTGCGCAGAAGATCCACGGTTTCCTGCGCCTGTCGGATATTCATCTCCAACACATCCGCCAAATAGTCGATCCGGCATTCCTTGTCCTTAACGATTCGTTGGATGACCCGGGCACAAGCCTTCTTCTGTTGTTCGTCAAGATCCGGTGCAGAATTGATGCGCCGTATCGCATCGTCCACTTTGCGCACAAGCAAGCTGGTTGCTTTTACGGATGTGTAGTTCAACTTTCGGTCCAGATACCCTTGGTCCTCCAACGCAGCAATAGCGCTCTTCACCTTTGTTTCAAGGTCGCGCATTTCCACATCCCAACCCGCTGCTTTCGCGATCTCCAGCGCCGACTTGTTGACGCTCTGTCGCACACGCGTCATGCTCTTGATGGCGCCCCACACCTGGTCGATCTGCTTCTGGTTCAGCTTGGAGCTTTGCAGTAACCGAAAGTGATTGGATAGGTCGCTCTCGTGATACAGCACAAAGCATTTGGCCTCGATATCACTGCGACGACCCGCTCGCCCGGCCTCTTGGATGTAATTCTCCAAGGAGTCGGATATATTGAAATGGATGATGGTCTTCACATCCTCCTTGTCCACGCCCATACCGAATGCGGAGGTCGCAACCATCACGTCCATTGCATCGGTCATGAAGGCCTTCTGGTTCTCCTGTTTCTGCTCCCGTTCCATCTGGCCGTGAAAGCCAACAGCCTTGAACCCGCTCTTTGTGAGCACCTCCACCAATTCGCTCACTCGCTTCACACGCGATACGTACACGATGGCGGAACCTTCATTCTCCTTGAGGATCCCTACCAGTTTCGCCACTTTGTCCTTGGGATCCACGACCGGCACCACCTCGTAGCTCAAGTTCTCCCTCGGTGCACGCGTGACAAACAGTTCAAGGTCAACTTTCAAGCGCTCCTTGAAATAGCTGCGGATGTCCTCCACCACCTGCGGCTTGGCGGTGGCCGTGAAACACGATATGGGCATCAGGGAGGAAAGACCCTTCGCACGCTGTAGGTCCTTGATGAAATCCGCGATGTACAAATAGTCCACTCGAAAGTCCTGCCCCCAGGAAGAGAAGCAATGCGCCTCATCGATGATGAAGCGCGCGATGTTGCGTCCATGCAACAGACGGAATATGGTAGGAGACCGAAGGGACTCCGGCGATATGTACAGCAGATGCACTTCTCCATCGCGCACACGCTCGATCGCTTCTTCCCGTTCAAGCGGCGAGAGCAGACCGCTGAGGAAAGCGGACTCCACCACGCCATGTCGGCTCTTGAGCACATCCACCTGATCCTTCATCAAGGATACCAGCGGAGAGATCACTACAGTGAGGTCGCGCGTCAACTCTCCGCGCATCAGCGCAGGCAGTTGGAAGGTGATCGACTTACCACCGCCTGTGGGGAATACAGCGAGCAATGACCCACCCCTGCCAGCGCAGCGCACAGCACGCTCTTGTACGCCCGGCACTGATTCATTCTTGAACAAGCGGAAATCGGCATGGCCAAAGCGCTCCTTAAGCGCCTTCTTGGGATCCAAGCTTTGGGCGCAATATCCGCAGGACGGGACCGTGCAGGGATCGAAACGCAATTGCTCCAATACTGCTCGCGTGCCCGGAAACTGACGAACGACGTATTCGGGAACGATGGATGAAGTGCTCTTGGTAGTGATCAAAGCCAAGGCATATGCCAGTTCCACCGGCTGATACCGGACCATCGGCTCCAGATCGGCAGTGGTGCAGATCCGGTCCTTGAAGACCAACCGGATCCGATCGGCCGTGGACATGCCGTTAAGTGGAACAAATGCTGTCAGCTGGAATAGACCGGAGTACCCTTCGCGGCCTCCTAGGAGGGCGTGGTAGATGGTACTGAGGCTTGGGTCCAATGCCTCGAAATCGGTCACCTGATCTTGCAAGAGCGTGCGGCAGAGCTTGCTATCCGCGAGCGGGTCATTCGGTGCATCCTCATTCACCAAGTGATAGCCCTTTACCAGTTTATGGTAGGGGCTCTCTGGTGAAAGCAACGGCGACCAAAGCAAGGTGTCGATGACCGGCTTTCCCGCTAAGGGATCACCCTGTAACTGCTTTTTCAAATGCGGCAGGTCGTGTGCGACCACGTTATGTCCACAGATGTATTGGGCTTCCTGGATCCAACCCTCCAACCGCTGCGTGCTTTTCTCGTGCAGCTCACGGTTACCGAGTATGGCACCCAAGTCCGTTATCCGGTCCTTTGCGTCCAGTTCCAGATCGATGTAAAGGATATGGGACTCGGGGTTCAACGGAAGTGGATTATAATTTCGATACGGTAGGCAAGGATCGGGCCATCAAGAATAACGGACATTGCAGGCAGGCGGACCATGCGTGCAAAATAGTGCAAGGTGACATGTCACGTTCAACGAAGAACCAGAGCTCCCGTACGTTTGGTACCGAGGAAGTGCTCTTCGGCGCATTCGGCTCAGGCGCCTTTAGGTTCTATTGGTTTAAGCGGCTTCAGGCCTCTTCATCCGTTCAGGCTCTTCCGGCCGGTTTGGCTTTTCAGGCCCTTTATTAAATTGGAATATTCGGCATTCAGGCTGATGCCATTTCAATTCATAAGCTTCTTCGCCTCGGCCAGCTTCTCCAAAAAGTGCTCGTAGCGTGTGACGTTATGCCTGCGCACCATGGATAATGCGAGTTTCACATGTTCCAAGGAGTACTCATTTTTCCAGCTGAGGTAGCTGGTGTACTCTTCACCTGAGCCATCCAGCAGGCCATCATATGCCTTGCGAAGCGCTGGATAAGATCGCTCCTGGGAGGCCACGAATCGTTCGCTATAATACATCGCTAGGCCTTCCCTGATCCAGAGATGCGCCCGACCCATGCCAGCCCACACACGGCCATCATTATCGCGACCAGCATGGTGGTAGGCATGGGCCAGTTCGTGTGCCAACACGACAACAATGGCCCACTGAAGATCCACTTCCTTGTACTTGCAAAAGATGAGCAGTGGCATGTAAAACAGCTCCACATGCTGATCCAAGTAGGTATAGTTACCGAATAGCGATCTGTGGCTTCCAGGGGTTTTCATCATGGCCGTGAAGGGCCCGGAAAGTGAATTTCCTTTCAAGTAGTTGCGCGTGTCCTGAAGCATCCATTTATAGACCTTGTCGCGCTCGGGATCTGAAGCGTAATGCAGCGAGACCTTTAACAGCGTGTCACGAAGCTCGCGCAACTGGGCGTAGCGGTCGAAGTCCACATCGGGTAGCATCTCGTCCACGGCCTTTAGGAACGAATCATCCTTGTGCGGGCGGATCTGGATGGACACACCTGCATCGCCGATCGCCTTCTTGCCTTTTACTCCATTATACAGCCGCAAGCCCATGGTGCTACGGTAGAACTCCCGTATGGTCGGATTCCAATCCTTCTTCACCTTCTCGAATACGGGCATGTACTTGCTGCTGTATTCAGCCAGCAACTTCGCCACGCTGTGGTTCTTCGGGGCGTATCGCGATTGTTCAAAGAGCTCTTGCATTCCAAATAGGGTGTGTGGTGGATCACATATGCCTTCTACAAGTGTGCCGATTCAGTCGGCTCGCCCTCGTATCGATCCAGGAATTCCTTAAACGTCCTTGCGTATTCAATGAACTTCAGGTCACGTTCCAGGGCCCATTCCTTTGCCTCTGCCATATCAGGACTCACCCAGCACAACTCTCCTTTGAATTTGGCTATTGGATCCCAGATGTGCGTGTCATGCGTGACGAGACGTGCTCCAATGACGAACAGCTTCTCAGCGTTATTCAGGGTTGACGCCCACAACTTCTGCATCTGGGTGATCACGGTTGGACAATCGCGTATGGGCTTGTCCTTGTGATACATTGCCAATAGCGGTACCAGGGCTTGCTGCTCGTGCAAGAACTGATACATATCCGGAATGGACAAGCTCTTAGCCCGAAACCCGCCTACCCCAGCAACTGTTACCCCAGGCTCTGTTGATGGCGGCACGACCAATGTGATACCAGTTATTGATGCGTCTCCTATATCGGGAACAATATTGCAGGATCCATGAAGCTTGAATACCGGCACAGTGCCAACCATCTTCGGTGCCAACGGGTGTTGGTAGCGCAGGCCCAGCATTTCAATGCTATGCTCTATGAGTAGGTCATAATTCAGGGTTGCGATGTTAACAGCTACCGGCTTCCTCAGCATGATGCGAAGGAATTGAACGTAGTAATTCGAACCATGTGGCTTGAACTGAAGGAAGTACTTCGCCATATCCTGAAGAAAGGATTGGATCAATCCTGGTCTCGCTTGCCACAATGCATCCATCCCCGCTTCAAAATCCTGTTGGAACAAGGTCTGGATCTCAATGGGTATATGATCCTTACAGCCGAGAGTTCCTTTTAGATCCGCGAAGAGTTTATTACCAAGTGGAGGCGGCTTGGGGTCACACCCACTACTAAAGGCACTGGCTCCCGCTCCGAAAAGGAAATGATGCCTCATCATTCTAAAAGCTCCTGCTCTCCTTCAACCCAAACTCCTCCACCCCCGCCATCTCACTCACCTCGATCAGCTCCGTGCCGATGGCCTTGAAGTGTTGCTTACCGCAATCGATCTTTCCCCTCTCCTTCGGGCGCATATCGAACAGCCCTGTGCCACCCTTCGTCTCCACGACGAAGAACAGTTTTTCCTCGTTGTCGTTCTTCCAGAGCACCGCCCAATCCGGGTTGTAGGTCCCTAGGGGCGTGTCGATCTTGAACCAGTTCGGAAGCTTGGTGTACACTGAAATATTGGCACTCTTCTCGAACTCCAAGGCCAAGCGGGACTCCACAGCGGAATCATAGATGACGTGTTCCAATGGTGATTTCCTGCTCTCTTGCAGGTTGCTCTTCAGGTAGCCGAAGAGCTCTTCGTTCTTGAACAGTTCCTGGCTGTAGAATTCCGCATCGCCGATCTTCTTGTACTGGATGCCATCCACGATGTGCAGGCGCATCTGCTCGTTGATGATGTCGATGCAGCCTTCTATGAACTTCTGTGGATTGACCTTGAAGAAGCCCAGCTTGTTCGTGCCGGTGAGGATCTTCACGATGGACTTTCTGGTGAGCTGTGTCTCGTTCTGGATGTAGGTCACGATGTCCGGTAGCACCTCCACTTCTTCATCCAATGCGGCAACGTAGGTACCTTGCTCTTCGGCGACCAGGCCGCCGATGGTCATGCTGATGTCCACCTTGGTGTAGATCAACTTGCCACGGCTGACGCGCAGGCGGTCATCCAGTGCTCGGGTGCATTCCGCCACGAGCTTATCGGAATCGAAGGCTACGCTGAACGTCGTCTTGTACTTCACGCGCTCCCACAATTCACGGAATTCCGGGCTCGCCAATATGTGCTTGTTCAGCTGCACGCGCTTTCTATCACTCTGGTCCTTGATCTCCAGCTTGCCCGCAGCATCCTTCAGTTTGGAAAGCAGTTGGTGATACACATGCAGGTCTTCGGTGAATTCCTCGGGCAGGCTCAGTTGATCTTCTTTCAGATCCGTGCGCAGAAGGTCTTGCACCTTTCCTTGGGCATTGATGTAGCCCTTCCGGATGAGGTAGCCGAACAAGGCTTCGGACCGTGCTTGGCCCAAGTAGTGGATGTCGTCGCCGTCGATGGCCAGCACTACGTTGTTGAAGCTGTGCGACTCCAAGCGACCGAAGACGATACCCGTTTCCTTCTCGATCTCCTTCTGCAAGTTCTTCACGAAGTCCACGTAACTCTCCGTGGCCATCACCGTGAGGATGTTGGTCTCTTGTCCATGCACGCGGTCCCCGTGCTGGTCCACGCATAAGCGTAGGCCACGACCGATCTCCTGCCTGCGGCCCACATCTGAACTGCCCGCATCCTTCAATGTGCAGATCTGGAATACGTTGGGGTTGTCCCAGCCTTCGCGCAAGGCGCTGTGCGAAAAGATGAAGCGAAGCTTGCTCTCGAAGCTCAGCAGCTTTTCCTTGTCGCGCATGATCAGGCTGTAGGTGTCCTCATCCGCATCTGACTTTCCGGTCGTGTCCTTGTAGGCTTCGTACCTGTCCTTCTTGTTACTGGCTTTGCTACGCTTGTCGATGGAGAAGTAGCCATCGTGTACCTCGTGCGCAGCTACCTCGGCATCGGTGATCTCGCCGAACAGGCTAACGTATTTCGGTAGGCGCATGAAGCGCTTGTACTCCCTCTCAAAGATGACCGCGTACGGTCCGTTGGCTTTGTTTCCCTCCTCGTCGTACTGCCGGTAGTTGGCCACCTTATCGATGAAGAACAGGCTGAGGACCTTGATGCCTTGCGGGTTGTACACCAGCTCCTTGTCCAAGTGCTCTTCAATGGTCTTGCGGATCAGTGCGGTGCGCACTTGGCTATCGTCCACATCGCCGATGGCCGCTCCCAACTTGATCACTTCATCCCGACCGGTGAAGCTGATGTACTCTTCGCCGGGTACTGCATGAATGTCTTCGATGATGAAGCCCTCGTATTCGTTGCGCCCGGTGCGCTCTTCCAGGTCACCGTTGATGCCCTTGCTCACGGTCAGCTTCTTTCGCTTCACTTCGCCTTTTTCGAAGACGGCCAATTCCAACTGCGCGGTGGGCATACCCTGTCTTAGGTTCACTTTCACGAACTTGATGTAGGTCTGGTTGTTGACGCCTTGCGCAGTGACGGAGCCCACCTCGATCTGCTTCACCAGCTTCTGCTCGTAGGCATCCACGGCGTTCAGTTTGTACATCAGGTTCACGATCTCCTTGTGCGTGGCCGAAAAGCGGATCACGGCCATGGGGTTCAGGCCCTTCACGGCCTTCTTGGCCAAGTCCGTGTTCATGGCCCGTTGTGGCTCGTCCACGAAGACGATCGGCGAGGTGTTGGCGATCAGGTCCAAGGGCTTGTAGCCCAGGCTGTCGTTGTAGCGATGAATGATGTTCTCTTTCTTCTTCTCGTTCAAGGGATCTTGAAAGCTCCGCCGGAACGCATCGATGTTGATCACCATGATCTCCAAGCCCGCGTTGGTGGCGAAGTCGCGCACGTCCGGCAAGTCGGAACTGTCGTACACGAAGTAGTTGTAGTTGATGTTGTCGTACAGTTCCCTGAAATGTGATTCCGTCATCTGCAAGGATTTGTACACCCCTTCCTTGATGGGAATGGACGGCACCACGATGATGTGCTTGCTGAAACCGTAGCGCTTGTACAGTTCCATGATGGTGCGCAGGTAGACGTAGGTCTTGCCCGTGCCGGTCTCCATCTCCACGGTAAAGTCCAGCGCCTTGCGGTCCACCTCGCTGCTGGCCGAGGGCTTCAGGCCATTGGCCAATTGGATCTTCTGCACGTTCTCCAGCAGCTTGCGGTCGCCGAGCAAGAGTCGGTTGCCATAGCCCGTTTCGGTGAACTCCATGGCCCGGGACTTGGCCAGGAACTCCGGGGAATACACCGTGAAGTTGCTTTCACACTTCTCCTGCCCTTGGAAGATGTCCACGATGCTGCGGATGGCGGCTTGCTGGTGCGGAAGGGCGCTTTCGAATTGGATCTTCATCGCCCTGAAGTAAGCACTTCAAAATGGAACGTGAAAAATCTCATTTGCGCTTGTCCAGCTCCGTCTCCCATGGCTCCTTTGGCAAAGACCGCCAAGTGACCGGGGCGGAACGCCCGGCAAGCTCCTGCGCGCACTCCATTTGGAGCAGCTTCGGATTCTCCCCCGCGATCAATTCGGGATATTTGATCAAATGGGCATGATGGTGCGGTGGCTCATGCGGGATCACATCCATGTTGCCCACTTTCTTTCGCTCTCGATCCAGGCAGGCCACGGCGCGGATATCAGCTGCGGTGATCCTCGTATAGGCAAGCAGCACCCGGTTGCTCGAAAAGCCCACCTCAATGCCGTTCCGTTCGATTCCTCCATCATCCGGCAGGAGCTGCGTACGGCTCACTGAAATGACCCATGCTTCCGTCTCCTTATCGAGTAGCGGCATGTAGGCTTGCCTTTTCGGTGTTGCCTTCACCCCCTGTTTCCCCTTGATGTCCCCGGGCCGAAAGATGTGCCGAACAACAACTTCGGCATTTTCGACGTGCTCCGGCAATCCCGAGGGGAGCATGTCAATGCTTCAGGTTCTGGTATAGTCCGACCAGCTCATCAGGTAGCTGATCGTCCATGAACCAGAGCGTATCGCGCAATCGCACAGAACGGTGCCGGTAGATGAAGCTGAGGCGACCGGACAGGCTGATGCTCACTGCAAGAAGACGGTCACGGCCCCGGTCCCAATCGAAGGAGATCTCGCCATCGGGATCCGCATTCACCTCGGGTGCGGGCATGCTCAACGGCAACGCATCCAGGAAACGCTGCGCCATGTCCAACGTAAGGGGATGTACCGCATTGGAACCCGGCCCCGCCCAACCGGGCGCGATAGCTTCCTGATAGATGTCTTGCAGTGCCTCTTTGGCTTCCTCAATATCCGGGCGCTTCAGGCTTTCCACCATACTTCTGCTGCCCAATCCACGTGATACCCATTCGCGCCGGTCCTCGATGTTGAAGGAACGCACCGCGAAATCACTGCGCGATGTTCCGCACAGCATGGTGGCGCGGTAGGCCTCGTCTAACTGTTGTTGTTGCTTAAGCATGCATCGGTAAGGGTTGCTCGGAAAATGTGATAAGTCCAATTCCGGACCAGAAGAAAGTCGTCCCAAATAACACCATCTTCCGGTGTCCATTGTCGCTCTTGGTACCCTTCAAGGTCAAAAGCCACCACGAGGTTCCCGTCTTCTTCGCGCTGGTTGGAGATCATTACACGTGCATGAACCCCCGAATTGGGATCGAGAATGACGAATTGTTGATGAAAGTGTTCCAAGGTGTTCGTCAACTCCTCTGGGAACTTAATGTACACTTGAAAATATTTTTCGAGGTCCACTTGGCCATTTTCGAACGGCAGCTTGAGCAGATTGATGTACCGAATAGAGACGCGATTGACCAGCTGCGGGGTAAAGGCTTTGATGTAGGCCTCCCATAAGCGCTGAACCAAGGGAAGTGCCTCTTCAAAATTGCGGTAGGCCAAGAAACTCACGTAAACACCGAAGCGCATGAAATGGGCCACCACCTTTTCATCGGAACTGACCAGCCGCGCACCAGACCAAAGTTGCGTGTGCTTTGGTTGAACAGGCCCATCACCCTCGCGTTTCAATTCGATGTTCACATGGTCCATCGATTCATGTAAGGTGAAACCTGTCGGAATAGTCGCGCGCAAGCGCTCCATGACCAGTTCCTGTTCCAGATCGGCTGGAGTTATGGCTTGCAATCCGTAGATCGCTTCCACCACCGGCGGGTGGTCCAGAGGACTTGGTGTATACATCGCGGAGGTCAGTGGTACCAAATTACGGCTATTCGACCCGGCCTAATGCTGACCCTGTGTTCACTTCTGTTAATAGCCCAATGTTCGTTCTCATTTCCCTTGCGCACTCGCTGGTGGTGAGCGACATGCTCACGTTGAGCCCCGTCCGAAAGGTGAATACGCCCAACTGGCTGCCCTTCAACATGCCATGCCACTCATTTCCAAGCTCTTCTGCGATGCTCGCGACATTGATGTCGTGAGCATAGGCATCGTAGAACAGCCGTTCTTGGGAGCCGAACATACATTGAGCACACATACCTCTCTGCAACATGAATGACCATTCTCTGGGCCGAGTCGCAATCGCGAAGGGCGCTTTCGAATTGGATCTTCATGGGATGACGAGGAGAACATTCATAGTAGATCGGTGTAAAAGGCAGGGCCGTGGTTAGGAGGTGTTGCAGGTTCGTCCGTAGCCACTGCGGTGGAGAGCTGTTCAATGATCTTCAGCTTCAGTGCTTCGCTGTATTCGGACTCGCTGAGCATGCTCCGGATGATCTCGCCCAGCAACACCTTGTCGATGATGTTGTCCGCCACGGCCACGCAAATGTTCTCCATTTCAATGATGAAGGTGTCCACAAAGACGTCCAGACCGTTGACCAAAAGGAAGTTGGCCCCCAGACCTATGGACGTACGCTTGTTCCCGTCGTTGAAGCAATGGCCTTTGTTCACCGCGAACACCAAGTGTGTGAGCTTGTCGTAGAACTCGGGGTAATAGTCGTCGTTCGCGATATGCTGCAGGATGCTCTCGAGGTCTCCTTGTGACTTCATACCGGGACTGCCGCCGGATAGCTCCAGGATCTTGTCGTGGATGTGGATGGCCCGCTTGATGTCGGCATAGATCAACTCCATCTTCAGCGGTCCTTGAGGCGTTTGAACACTTCCTTGTTCTCCTCCAAGCGCTCATCCAAGCTCTTGGACCGCTCTCCCAGAAACTTCTCGAACTCTTCACCGGAAACCGCACCGACGTAATCTTTCAGCTTCTCGTGCAAGGCATCGCGGAAGGCCATGTCACGACTGGCCATCAAGCTTCGGGCTTTTTCCCGTAGGGGTTGTACGAACGTGTCCATGGAACTGTCGTACACCTTGAACAGCCGGAGTGCTTCCGATAAGCGCAATGGAGCACCCTGACGGTCAAACTCCTCTTTCAATCGGTTCGCGAAGCCGTTCTCGTATGCGGCGATCAGGTCAAGTATTTCCGTGTAGAGCGTGGCGCGGACGCTGTCCTTGACATGTAATTTCAGGATCTGCCTGTACTCTTTGGCGTTCTCGCGGAAGATGGCCTTGTACACTGCATCGGTGAGCTGCCCATACTTGAATGGATTCTTAGCGATGTATCGGTCTATGGCATCGGTGAATTCTTGCCGGTAGTTGAACTCGCGGATGGCACTGGGCAAGAATTCTTCCTCGCGTTGGTTGATGTGCTTGGCACTTCCACCTAAGCGCTGGTTCAATACATCGATCACCACATCCAGCACCATGCTGCGCATTTCCTTGGCTCTTTCGCTGGTGGTGAGCAGCATGCCCACATTGAGTACGGCGCGGAAGGTGAAGACGCCCAATTGACTGATCTTGGATACGCTAACCCACTCATTGCCAAGGTCCTCGCCGATGCTTAGGACATCCATGTCCTGAGCATCCCGACCATCGAAATGGGTCTTGAGCACCTCCTTGAAGGCCGTAAGCCGATTGCCGGTGAACAACTCATACCCACTTTCCTCCAACTCCTTCTGGTGGTTCTCCAGTAGGCGGTTCACGGTACGAATATCCACCTCGAACAAGCGGGCTACCTGTGCTCGCGTGAAGCGCACCTTCTTCTCGAACTCAATGCCCTTCCATCCGATGCGTTCATACACCGCCTCGATCGCGTACCGGTTGTTCAAGACGTTCTTGCGATCGATCTCCGAATTGGTGAGGTCCTTGCTCATGATCAGGGTTCAGGCTTGGTGGTTGTTCTTCATCTGGTTTTTCTCACAACCTATTCAATCCCTGCACCATTGATCATCTCCATAATGTTCAATGGCTTGGCCAGCACCTTCACTCCTTGTGAAGACTCTCCTTTGAGGAAGATCTCATGCCAGAAGCTATAGTTCTGTTTACCCCCGAACACGGTGGCGGAAAGCTGATTGTTCACCCACAGTGGCAGTGCGGTGAGTTCACGGATGAATCTCCGGATCTGGCTCCACAAGATATCGGGAAATTCATTTTGGAAAAGCTTGCTCTGATCCAAAGGCTTTCCTTGCATGATAAAGTAGCTTGTTACGATCTGTTGGATGTACTTGAGCCAGTTGTACAGCACCTCTTCTTTAACCATCCGATAGGCACGCACATGCTCCATCGGCAGGCTCTCTCCTTTCTGGATCTGGTTCTCTATCCGGTTCGTGCCGATGTCGAAATCGAATTTGCCGATCAGGATCTCATCCGCGATGATGTTCATGAGATGCCGGATCTGCTCCTTTTCCAATTCCCTCGGATTCAGCCCTTCCTCCAATTTGTAGTCGAGGTTGGTCTGCAAGGCGTCACTATAAATGAAGAACGAAAAGAAGGTCTTCTCCACGGTTGAGTAGGACAAGGGCTTCTCCTTGCCACGACCACCGAAATCGATGTATTCCTTCAGCTTGTTCTCCTTGCTATGGGTGATCGAATCCCGGACAGAGTCCAAGATGTAGCGCTTCATTTCGCGGGACTCACCCTTGAAGAAGCTGATGAGATCCTTCTCTGAGAAGTTGTAGTCGTCCACCTCTCGCTTGGTCTCCAGTTGGTATTGTTCCACCCTCTCCTTGTACATGGTATTGCCAAGGTGGCGTTGAACGGACTTGTCGAACGCCACCTGACGCAAAGTGGTACCAGCCTTGAAGTTGGTGTCTATCAACTTGTTCTTGTCCGGGTTGATGAAGACACGGACAGGGATCTCCTTCACACCCAGCAGGATCTGTGCAGCGGCCTTGTGCTGGCCATCGAAGATCTTCACATTGGTGCGGTTGCCCTCTTCCAGATCGATCCAGCCCAACGAGATGTGGAGCTGCGGGTTGCTGCTGTAGAATTCGGCCACCAGCTTGGGGAGGTTGCCTCCAATAGAACGCGGATTGATCACGTCGTCATGGTGCAGGTACGCAAGTGGGAAGGTGGAAAAGAAATACTCGTCGCCGCTTAGCTGGTCCTTGTATACACGCACTTGTGCGATCTCCGAGTCACCGGTCTCCGCGAAAGAGAATTTGATGTGGTCGCCGTCCCGTGTGAAGACCAATTGGTGCTTGGCTCCGCCCACGCGCTGGAGAAGGTCGTTCAGGTTCGGGTTGCGGTCCTCTTTCTTGGTCTCTTCCTGAATTTTCTTGAAGCCTTCCAGGATGCGGGCCAGTTTCAGGTCAGAGGCCTGTTTGGAACGATTGGCCGAGAGAAAAGTCAATGCGAAATTGCTCGGATCGTCCCTTCCGCCCAGCTTGGAGGGTACGATATGGTCGATGTCCAAGGAATCCTTGTGCAATACCAGATCGATCGGCTTTTGGGAAATGAAGCATTTGCCCTGCTGGATATCCCAAAGACGCTGAACTAGTTCACTACGGTCTGCAGCTGAGAGTTTCTTCAAATATGCGGATGCCATGTCTTCGTTTTGCTCTTCGTTGTTCCCTCAAACACTCCTAACCTCCTCCACCCCGTACCGCTTCAAGGTCTGCACCGCGTTGGTCTTTTCCACATCGGTGAAACCGTTGTCGCGGAAGATCACGCGGCAGGTCTCGGGGTTCAGTTCCTGCTTCCAAGCACCGATGCCTTCGGCCACTTGGTTGGTGATGCCCTCGGCCAAGCAGAGGAACAAGGCACCCATGCCCACGTTGTACACCAGCTTGCCTGCGATGCTGCGCTCCTCGATGGGTAGCGTAAGGTCCAGGCCGTATTTGAGCAGGACCTCGTAAAGCACATCGGCTTCTGTGCGGTCCGGCTTGATGTTCTCGGCGGCGCTGAGCAGGTTTTCCTGCATTCGCTCGGGGTCGCCATCCCAGGCGTTGATGTTGCTGCTGTCCAGCTTGAAGACCTTGAAGCCGATATCCAACTTGGCCAAGCGCTCTTGCTTGTCTTGGAGTTCTTGTTCTTCCTCTTCGCTGCGTTTCTTTTTTGCTTTCAAGTCTTTGATCTCCGCCTCCAACTCGCCTACGATCTTTTTTCCAGCCCGGCGAATGCGCTCCTTGCCGATCTCCGCAATGGTCTTGTAGCCCGCCTTGGATGCCTCGCTCTTGGCATCGGTGGCTTCTGGCAACTGCACTTGGATGTGCTGCCGCTGGCCGCCATCCTCGGCGTTGAGTTGCATTACGGCATGCGCCGTGGTGGCGGAGCCGGAGAAGAAATCGAGAATCGTGGATTCAAGCGTATCAGCCAGAATTGCCATGCGGCGCACTAATTCATGAGGCTTCGGAGTATCAAATACAGCCAATCCATCAAAGAGTCTTGTGGTTTCGCGTTTAGCACTGTCATTCGTGCCCACATCATCGGCCCACCACATTGACTCGGGTGTTAGGCCCTGTTGTCCTTCATGAAGAAATTTCTTAATCCGAGGAACTCCATTTCCATCACTTCCAAACCAAACTCTGTTGTCTGCGATCGCCTCATCCATTTTCTTCCGAGTATACCTCCAACATGCTCCGGAAGGCGGATCCACCTTTCTTCCGCTCGGGGTTTCTAGCGTATAAAACTGACTATTCGTTCCATGACCCGCTTGTGCAATAGCTGGTACAGAGGTCCAAACACCACGACGATCAGAGTCTGGATTCTTATATCTCGCCAGAGCATCAGTATCCATTGGCAAAAGACTTAAAACGCGCCTCTTGTCATCATTTGCTTTTGAGAAAGTCACGATATAATCGTGACGAGTTGATACCACCTTTCTGTTTTCTCGATTCTTTCTTTTTTCCCACACAAACGTGCAGATGTGATTCTTCGACCCAAACACATTGTAGCATAGTTCAAGCAGATTGGAAAGCTCATTATCATCAATGGAAACAAAGATTACCCCATCCTCCCGCAACAAGTTCCGCGCAAGCCTCAGCCTCGGGTACATCATGTTCAGCCAGTTGCTGTGGTAGCGGCCATCGGTATCGCTGTTGGTGCTTAGGGTGTTGCCTTCGCTGTCCACCTGGCCGGTCTGCTCCTTGTAGTTGCGCAGGTTGTCGCGGTAGTTGTCCTTGTACACAAAGTCCTTCCCGGTGTTGTAGGGCGGGTCTATGTAGATCATCTTCACCTTGCCGGTATAGCTCTTTTGCAGCAGCTTCAGCACCTCCAGGTTGTCGCCTTCTATGTAGAGGTTCTTGGTGCTGTCCCAGTCCACGCTTTCCTCCGGGCAGGGACGCAACGTGCCGGTGCTGGGCTTGTGCGCTTCGCGGCGCGCTTGTGCTTTGCCGGCCCACGTAAAGCGGTAGAATTCCTCGCCGCTCTCTACCTCCTCGCCCAGTATTTCCTGCAAGGCGCTAAAGTCCACCTTGCCTTCGGTCACCACTTCGGAAAAGAGCTCCTTCAGCCGGGCAATGTTCTCGGCCAGCAGGTTTTTGCTTTGGCTTTCGGGGTCGTTGGCGGTGATCTTGGTGATGGGCATATCCAGAATGAAATTCAGCTCACCGAGGTGCTCGGTGCAGTGGGTGGAAATATAGAACTCGACCCCAGCACTGCAACAGATCGGTAGGGGGTTCGAGGCTGTGAATATAGGAGGGGGTGCGTTGCTGGGCCTGCCTAAGCCCCCGGTGTTACACGTGGAGTAACGGCGTAACGCGGGTGCAACACGGCGTAACGCTATCTTTGAAACTCCAGACGATGGCAGCTTTCGCAACTACCCCTCAGCTCAATTCGGGCATCTACACCTATCCGGACATCGCCCGGATATTGGGGATCCCCTATGCCAAGGTCCACCGGTGGTTGGGCCAATACTGGGAGGGTAAATTGGGGCAGGAGTACAGCCGCCGCTACAGTTGGGTGGTGGACAAGACCAAGGCGGTGAGCTTCCATACCCTGATGGAGCTGCGGGTCTTCTACAAGTTGAATTGTGCGGGCGTGAAACCGGCCGAGATCCTAGAGGCCCACAAGCAGCTGGTCGCGTTGACCGGCTCCAAATTCCCATTTGCCACCCAGAGCATCTTGCAAGGCTTGCGGAGCGATGGCAAGCAAGTGCTTTTATACAAGAAGAAGGACGGCACCGTGCTTAGCCTGAATGGTACCAAGCAGTTCAACATGGGCTTCGTGTTGGACCTTATGCTGAAGATAGATTTCCAGGATGGCATGGTAAGCCGCTACTGGCCCATGGGCAAGGAGCACGCGATCATTTGCGATCCCAAACGCCAGTTCGGGCATCCGGTGGTGGGCAACACCAACATCTACCCGGAGTTGTTGGCCAGCATGCACCGTGCGGGGGACAGCATCAAGTTCCTGGCGGCCAATTACAACCTGAAGCTTAAGGAGGTCGAGGACTCCATCGCCTTCAGCAAACAGGCTGCATGAAGATCTATCTGGACGAGAACATGTCGCCCAACCTGTGCCACGGACTGCAGGCATTCCAGAAGTCGCTGAACGCGGATCTGAAAACACCGGTGGAGATTCTTTCCATCGCGGAGCAGTTCGGGTTGGGCGCGAAGGATGAGGACTGGGTACCCTTGGTGGGCAAAGAGCAGGGCATGGCCATCACGTGGGACTTCAACCTGATGCGCACACGCCACCAACGCGAGCTATGCGAAAAGCACGGCGTGGGCTTGGTCATCATCCGCGCCCCGTCCAAGAAACTGGGCATGCGCTTTTGGGAGCAAGTGAAGCTGCTGGTGAAGCATTGGGAAGGCATCGTGAAGGTCGCTTCACACAAGAGCGGCCATTTCCACTATGAGCTGAAGCCGACTGCGGGGCTGAAGGAGTTGAAGTAAGCGTGGACCGTTCTTCGGCTTCAGTCCTGCTCCAAGCTTTTTCGTAGTGCCTCCACTTGTTTCCGGCGATGCTGGATGGCCATGTTCAGGTCCACTTGCTCACGCAGCGCTTGGCCCTTTTTCACTTTGGACTTCAGTGCATCTATCTCGGATTCCAGTGCATCGATGTGTTGCAAGGCTTCGAGGTCGCTTGTGCTGCGCGCCCGGGTGCGCTTGCCGAAGGTGCCCGTAAGCGCGGCAGCGCGGCATTGCACGATGGCCTGCATATAGCTGCCGTATAGCGTTCGTAGATCGGTCTTGTCCAGTTGTGCGAAGGCCAGCGCTTTGAAGAAGCCCTTGGCATTGGCATCGGCATACAGCAAGGACAATACGGGCGTACTGAGACTCGTTTCGATGGTCCGCTTGCTGGCATCGTTCAGGTTGATCCGTTTGATGCTTGCGTTCACCAGGTAGTTCTCGCTATCCTGTACGAAAAGCAGCAGTGGGTACGGCACATACTTCTGCACCAAGGCCACCACCTTTTCCCCAACTTGATCCACGCGCCCTGAGGTGCTCGTAGTGCGCAATTCCACCGCGAACACCTGCACCTCCTCATAGCTGTGCGTATCCGTTACATAGGCCGGAATGCTGGCCGCCTTGATGCTGGCCAACCATTCCATGTATTCGATGCCCTCGTTCAGCAACTTCTTTTCGGCGGCACTCAAGGTGAAGTGCTTCAGGAAGAATGCTTTGGTGAGCCGCTTCTGAAGGATGCAGCGCTCCGGTAACTGGAGTATTTCCAAGAAGTGCGGGCTCACTTGATCACCAGGTATGCGACCAGTTCCAGCGAACCCTCCTCGGCCAAGCTCTTGCTGAACAGAGTGGTGCCGCCGGGCGTGGCGAGGCTGTCCAGCCCTACTTCCTCCTGCACCTCCACTACTTCGGCCATGGCCTTTTTCAGTAGTGCGCGGTACTTCTCCATCTTCTTTCCGGAGCCGGTCTCTTTGTCGAATGCGGCCAGGAGCTTGGGCAGCACCTTGTCATTCCCCATGCACAGTTTCCGGAAATAGTCCAGCGCTGTGCGGGTCTGCCGTGCGGTGAGCATTTCACTGCCATCGGCACTCAGGTAGACCAGGAAGTACGGATAGAGGATGTTGTTCCGCAGCCGCTCGGTAAAGGCGTTGCTCACATCCTTCAAGCAGAAGATCACACCCGGCTTGATGGACGCCAAGTTGCTCGGCACCACGGCAAAGGATGCCGGCGGAACGTTGTTCAGTGCCTCCAGTTCGGCATCGGTGCTTTTCTCCAGATCGATCTTGAAATCGTTGAACGTAAGGTCGGTGATGGAGATGTTCCCATGCACATCCTCCATGTCCATCACTTGGTCTTGTAGTTGCTTCAGCTGGCGCTTGCGGTACTCCAGGTCCTGCATTTCGCGGCTGTTCTGGCTGATGATGTTGTCCTCGCCGGTAGCGGATACATCCAGCATCACCATGCGGCCTTGCACGCGGGCCACCAGATCGATGAAGCTGTCCAGCTCCATACTGGGAAAAAAGTTCACCAATTGGATCTTCTCGTTCACCGAGCCGATGCGGTCGATGCGCCCGAAGCGCTGGATGATGCGCACCGGGTTCCAGTGGATGTCGTAGTTCACCAAGTAGTCGCAGTCCTGCAGGTTCTGCCCTTCGCTGATGCAATCGGTGCAGATCAGCACATCAATGGCGTTGGTCTCTTCCGGGAAGATCTCATCCCGCTTCTTGCTCAGCGGACTGAAGTGCGTGAGTATGCTGTTGAGGTCGGAACGGCAGCCGGGCATGTTGGTCTTGTTCACGCCGCCACCGGTGACCAGCGCGCTGTAAAGGCCGAATTCTTCGGTGAGCCATTGCTCCAGCTCGCGGTGCAGGTAGGTTGCCGTATCCGCGAAAGCGGTGAACACGATCACCTTCTTGTTGCCTGCGTTGATGGGGTCAGCGATCTTTTCCGTGATCAGCTCCTTCAGCTTGCGCAGTTTCGCATCCCGTGATACGTCGATCAACTTGATGCTGCTCATTAGCTTGGTGAGCTTGTCGCGGTCCAGCTTCAGGTCCTGCTTCCAGCGGATCAGGTCCAGGTCCGGGATCAGCACCTTGGTCTTGCCGCCCACCAAGAGGTCGCTCAGCTCGGTATCGTCCGGATCGATGTCGGCGATGTCCAGGTCCTGTTCCACCTCGCCCGTCTGGTGCGCCTCCAGTTGTTTCAGGTTCCTGTCGATCAGGTCCAACAGGTTCTGGATGGTGAGCTTAAAGGCGTGGATGGAGCTTTCCAAGCGCTTCAACAGGTTCACCCGCATCAAGTAGATCAAGCTTTCCTCACGATCGGCCTGCTTGAAGACGGTGCCGCGTTCGGTCTCTATCGCATACTTGGCTTCGTAGGCATCCTTGCGGTCGGCCCGCACATATTCCAGCGGCGTGTAGTAGGCCAAGGTCAACGTGCTGATCTCATCGTAGATCTCGCCGATGTCCTTGAACTTCCTATGTGTATCGATCTCCGGTTTCACGGTGATCGGCAGCAGCCGTTCCGGGAATTTCCCGATGTCGGCCATGTCGTAATACTTCTCGATGTGCTTGCGGGAACGCGCGATGGTGAGCATGTCGAGGATCCGGAAGTAGGCCCCATCCAAATTGTCCAGCAGTTCCTGCACCTGCAGCTTGTCCGGATCGGTATCGCGATACCACTTGGTGAATTTGCGCTGGGCTTCGCGCATGATCTGGGTCACACTATCCAAGCCGTGCATATTGAACGCACGGTCATCCCCCTCGGTGATGAAGGCCACCTGGTTCTTCAGGTCGTTCATCTTGTTGTTCACCGGGGTGGCGGAAAGCATCAGGACCTTCGTGCGCACATTGGAGCGGATCACATCATTCATGAGCCGCTTGTAACGGGTCATGCCTTCACGCTTCTGTGGGTTGTTCCGAAAATTGTGGCTCTCATCGATCACCACCAGATCGTAGTTGCCCCAGTTGATCATCTCCAGATCGATGTCACCGCTCTTCCCCTTTTCACGGCTCAGGTCAGTGTGGTTCAGCACATCGTAATTGAAGCGGTCCTGCGCGAGGATGTTGCGCTTGTCATTGAGCTGGTAGATGGTCCAGTTCTCGCGAAGCTTCTTCGGTGCCAGCACCAGGATGCGGTCGTTCCGCAGTTGGTAGTACTTCATTACGGCCAGTGCCTCGAAGGTCTTCCCAAGGCCCACGCTGTCCGCAATGATGCAACCGTTATAGGTCTCTATCTTCTGGATTGCACCGATCACGGCATCCTTCTGGAAGTTATAGAGCATGTTCCAGATCTTCGTATCCTTCAAGCCCACCTTCATCAACTTCTCGTCCGCACGCTCACTGACGGTGGAGTATTGGAAGATCTCGCGCACACAATACTTGTAGATCGCTTCGCCGGAGTTGGGTTGGACCCCTTTCTGGAGTTCTTCAATGATCTGGTCGTTCAGCACCTCCCTGCTATTGTCCCAAGCATTGTTGAACAGCGCCAAATACTGTTCGCTCCCAGAAGTGAACGCATTGATCAATACCGGCTCCGTGGATGGTAATTCCCCGAGGGTCACACTGTTCAGTTCAAGCGGCGTCAGTGAAAAGGTCTCCAGTTTGCCGCCGGTTTCAAGAATGAGCACATGCTGATTGGCCACCGCACCCCTGCGGATGTCGAACTTGTCTTCCAGCAGACCGATGACCTGTCGAATGCGATAAGGTCTATCAAGCTCCAAGTTCAAAGGCGCTTCAGCCTCGCTCTGGATCAACTGGAACGGCAGTTCATCCGCCTTTCTGTTCAGCAAGACCTTAACGCGCTTCGCCTTCTTCAGCACATCAAGCAGGCCATACAGGGCAAACGCCGTGAAGTAGGAGCAGCTAAGGTGTACCACCGTGTTCTCCGTGACCGCTGCGCGGATCTCTTCAATAAGCCGGGTCGTCTGGTTGTCAACTATGCGCATGAGAGGATGTTGCTGGTGGGCATTGCGGTGACAAAGTACCAAATGCCTGAATGCGCTTGAAAGCCAAATGCACCAAGATGCCTAAAATGCCTGAGGGACCACAAGCCCAAAACAGCCTGAGCCAAGAAGCCGAGGCCGGCCAAAATGCCTGAATGCACCAAACAACTTTCCGCTTCGCGGCCTTTAGCCCTACAAGCCCCAAGCCGATAGCTTCAAGCCACAAGCTTGACCTCGCTTCAACCTTCGGAGATCATCCCTTCGCCTCCAGTTCCACCGCCTCCAGCTCCGGTTCCTCCACCGCCTGGCAGAAGCGCAATACATCGGCGTGCTGCAGCTCGGGGTTCAGCCAATCGCTTTCGAAGGCGCGGGGGATGATGACGGGCTGGCGCTTGCGGCTGTTGTGGATGGTGGCCATCAGCGTTTGGGCCGGGCGGGTGAGCACAGTATAGGTATCGTCCTCATAGAGCCCGCCGAGGGAGAAGAGGGGCTCGTTGTGGTAGGTGATCCGGTAGGGCACCTTGTCCGGTGTCTTCCGGCCTTCCACCGGGCGGTGCTGCCACTCGAAGAAGCTGGTGACGGGGATGAGGCAGCGGCGGCCCTTGGCCATGGCATCGCGGAAGGAGCGCTTTTCGTGCGCCTCCTCGCTCACGGCGTTGAAGGTGGGGCTGCGCTTGAGGAATTCCTTGGGGTCCTTCACCCAGAAGGGGAGCAGGCCCCATTGTTTCCAGGTGAACTGCTCGGGCTGCTCGGTGGTGATCACCGGCCACCACGGGAGGGCGAAGGCGCTGGTGCGCGGGAAGGGGAGCTGGCCGCGGGTCTCTTCGAGCAGCTGGCGGTGGTAGCGTTTTTCGAGGGCAGCTACGTCGGTGTCCAGGGCGGTGTAGTAGCACATGGTTGGGTAACGGGGATGGGGTGGAGGTTGTTCGGGAGTCCTGAGTCTTGAGTCCTGAGTCGGGAGTCGGGAGTCGGGAGTCTGAGTCTCGTTGGCAAATGAATTCAATCGGGTGATCCGGAAAGCCTAAGCGTATCGTGAGGCTGGCCTTCGGCCCCCACGGATAAGGCTGCTTTTTAGGTGGCCTATATATATAAGGTATAAAACATCCATTCAGGCACGAGTGGAGCACGGCAGGTTCTTCCCTGCGAGACCTTACGCGTGAAACGTAAGACCTTACGGATGAAACGTAAGACCTTACGAATGAAGTGTAAGACCTTACGGATGAAGTGTAAGACCTTACGGATGAAGTGTAAGACCTTACGGATGAAACGTAAAACCTTACGAATGAAACGTAAGACCTTACGAATGAAACGTAAGACCTTACGAATGAAACGTAAGACCTTACGGATGAAACGTAAGACCTTACGGATGAAACGTAAGACCTTACGGATGAAACGTAAGACCTTACGAATGAAACGTAAAACCTTAGGGATGAAACGTAAAACCTTACGCGTGAGCCGTAAGACCTTACGGATGAAACGTAAAACCTTACGCGTGAGCCGTAAGACCTTACGCGTGAGGCGTAAACCTTTACAGGAGCCCCAAAAGGCCATTTGCCTTTTACCCTGTTGGCATGGTTCCGGACCCTGACCAAGGCCCCAAAAAGCCGGGTTCCAGGATCCAAGGTGAAAAAGGATGAAATATCCGGCTCGTCAATAACCAGCGTCCAGCACGTGTTTCAAGCGGTATTTCCACTGATCAGTGGATACCCGGCTCCACTATCCATTATCAACTTTATGTCACCTTTCGATAGTGGATCACGGATAAGGGGTTGTGCCACAAAACGAACGGCACTAAAACAAAAGCACCATGAAAAAGGTGGAAAAATTGAAAGTAGGCCTCGAACGCCTCACCCCAACGGCCCTGGTGGAAAAGGGACGGAACCACATTGAAAGCTGCACGGCCAATCCGGACCTGACGCTGCCGCCGGACTTACTGAAGGAACTGGGCGATGCCTGCGACGCGCTGGAAGCGGCCAACATCACCGCCCGTGAGAACGGCGGGAAGTTGGATACGCGGCGCCGTGATGCAAGGGCCTTGGAGGTCCGGGAGATCATCATATCCTTGGCGGGCTACGTAACGGCCCAGAGCAAAGGCGATGGTGAGAAGATCACCGCCACCGGCTTCGAGGTCTGGAAGGCCCGGGAACGAGTAGGTGTACTGGATGCCCCCGAGAACTTCCGCGCCGAGCGTGGCAAGTATCGCGGAGACGTGTCGCTCCGCTGGGGTGCCAAGCGTGGGCGCACCATCTACACCCTGCAGATGAACTCCGGCAACCCGGATCGGGAGGAGGACTGGAAGTGGGCCGCGAGTACCACGCGGAACTTCCACACCCTCACCGGTCTGGAGCCCGACAAGCAATACTACTTCCGTGTCCGCGCCAACAGTGCGGCCGGTGCAGGGAAGTTGAGCGAGGTCACCTCCAGCAAGGCAGCTTGAAGCAGCCACGATCCGCAGGCCCTTGCCCCGCCACCACCCCGATACGCTCGGGGGGTGTGCGGGGACGGGGCGTTAGAGAGAACCGGTTTTTTGAGTCTTGAGTCTTGAGTCTATGAGTCGTGAGTCTTGAGCCTGTCCAGTCCTAGAGGCACTCGTGAACACGGTCCCTGAGGAACTCGTGAACACGGTCCCTGAGGCAGTACCCTGAGGTTCTCGAAGGGTCGAAGGGCCGTGTTCACATCCAATAAATAACCGTGAGCGAACCATCGAAGGAAACCGGGGCTTCGAGTGCCTCAGTGGTCCCTGAGGAACTCGAAGGGCCACCGGTTTCCAGATCGTCAACCATCTCTCTGTGCCTCCTACCCGGAGCGAAGCGAAGGGTACCTCTGTGGTTGACCTAAGGAATTCTCCGTGTCCTCCGTGTCTCTGCCTGCCCTGAGCGAAGTCGAAGGGTGGTGAAAAACCCCACCTCCGTGCCTCCCACCCGAAGCGAAGCGAAGGGTACCTCCGTGGTGGACCAAAGGAAATCTCTGTGCCCTCCGTGTCTCTGTGGTGAAAAACCTTCACCTCCGTGCCTCCCACCCGAAGCGAAGCGAAGGGTACCTCTGTGGTAGACCAAAGGAACTCTCTGTGCCCTCCGTGCCTCTGTGGTGAAAAACTCTTCCATGAGCAGCGTCGAAAAGTGGTGAGTAAGTCCCCTTCCCCTACACAAAAGGCCCGCCCGCTGACAAGATCGCTTCGGCAGACCACCCCCTTCGGGCTGCGGGCCACCTCGCAATGACGTCACGTGAGTTGCGCCACCCACGACCCTCTCTGTGCTCTCTGTGCCTCTGTGGTGAAAATAAAACCGATCTTTCCCACCATGTTCATCGCCCCCTTCACCCTAGAGGACCTCGACGAGCTCCCCGAACTGGAACCCGCCGACTACGACATAATGATGGCGCGCCTGCGTTGGCACATGTCCACCCCCTACGCCACCGTGATCAAGAGCGTCTTCGGCGAAGCGCTCACCAGCGCGCTGGCCATGGCGGTGTGGCACAACGGCTCGGGCTGGATAGGCGACCGCCTGATGATGCCCCGCTTCCAAGGGCCGGAGCTGGAAGGCCAGCTGCTGGACGCCCTGATGCAGGAGCTGCACACCAACCATTGCACCACGGTGACGGCCCTGGTGGAAGAGGCCTCCATGCCGGTGTTCACCAGCCGCGGTTTCGAACCCGAGGCCGTGTACCTCTGCTATGCCGGCGGCCAAAGCGAGGCCCCCACGCTGGACGAGGTGGAGCTGTTCGAGCCGCACCACAGCATGGGCGTGCTGCACCTGGACCGCAGCGCCAGCGGCGAGGACCGCCGGGTGCTGATCAGCGAGCACTTCTACGCCAGCCGCATCTATGTGGAGAAGGGCCGCGTGCGCGGCAACTACATGCCCCTGCTGGGAGAGGGCCTCCTACTGGCGGACCGCGCCGATGTAGGCGAGGAGCTCCTGCGCTGGCACCTGCCGCACGTGCAGGAGATCTGGATCCCCGATACGAATGCAGTGGCGAAGGAATTCCTGGAGCTGCGCGGGTACACCGTGCACGACCGGAGGGACCGCATGCGGCATGGTGCGAAGCTGCCGTGGCGCCCGGAGTTCAATTACGGGTGGATCAGTGAGCGGTTGGGGTAGGGATCAGTTGTCAGTTATCAGGGGGCTTCCGGCATGTCCAGTGGGGCTATCACGTTCTATACGGCGCCCAGCAGCCAGAGTAGCTAAGGTCCGCGGGTGCTACGGCACAGCGGCTTTCGAGGCCACGCTTGACAGCCAACAACCAAAAAATACCCAAGAATGGGTATTGCGCACAGCCTGACACCGATCGACCTTCACCTCGCCGAAGGACCGGCAAAGCCACCACGATCAACCCAAGCTTTTCCCGATGAACCACCATTCACTGCTGCCGAATTACCTGCTCTTCCCCTTGCTGCCCGTGGCTTGCATTTGCCTGTTGGTCGCCTGCGGGACCGGCGGGAACGAAAACCCGCCGAACGCTGCTGATACCGGCACCGCCCGGGGATCCCTCGCAGCGGCACACGCCATGGACTGTGAAGGGGCGCTCGATATGACCTTCCGCCACAAGCACTACACCGCAAAGGAACTGGATGCTGCCGAGGAGCAATTCAGGAACCACTTCAAGGTGGCCGTGGGTGGAAAGAACGAGGACGTGCAGGATACCGTGATCCGGATCCCGTGGCGGAGCATCGAGGAGCTGCAGCGAAGGCTCGGTACTCCGGAGAGGACGGTGCAGGGCATGTGGATCAGCTTCGGCCTGGACGGCAACCGGTTCCATCCCATCTTCAGATTCATGGACCAACCTGACCAGAAGGACCTGCAGCTGATCCCCGATTCCAGCTACAGCTACGACCCGGGCAGCCAGCAACTGGTGGCTGAAAGTGACCCGGATAGATACATGGAAGCCTATCTCCGCGATATCCGCGTGAACCGCGTTGATACCGGTTTCTCCGCGCTGCGGACCACGGATGAGGCCGATCCGTTGGCCACTTGGTTCCCCTATGCCGACAACGTGAACGAGCTGCTGCGGGAAAATCCCTACGAGGACCAGATGCTGGTGGTCAGCTGCATCAGCGAACAGCTCTGCTACCGGGCCATCGCGTTCGCCCCGGCCCCGGAATTCCGGCATCTGATCACCCTGCACATCGGTGATGGTGCCAACGACCACCTGTCGAACAGCTTTGATGCCAACAAGCCATTCGCCGACATGGCCATGGACCTGGGGAACATGTGCCCGCCCACGTGTAAGCAACGCTGAACACGAGGAGGGGATGAACCCGCTGGACCGTGACCGCACCACAGGATGAGACCCCTGGGGATACTGATCGACGTGTCCATGCTGGCGGCATTGGTCGCCTGCTGGCGCGTGCCTCCGGGAAGGTGGCCCTTGCGCAACGTACTGCTCGCGTCCATCATTTGGGGTCTGGTCACCGAGACCTTGGCGATGGTGGTGAACCACTTGGCCACGCTGAACAGCATTGTGTACAACCTGTGCGTGCCGTTGGAATTCCTGCTGCTGCTGTTCCTTATCCAGCGGTTCCGGCAGCAATGGCGCGGCCTATTGATCGTGGCGGCCGTGATCGGCTGCTTGGCCATGCTGGTGGACGGCTATGTGCAGGACCCGCGGGTATTCGTGCTGGTGGAAGGCATACTGGTGATCTCCGCCATCATGTCCATTGTATTGCTTTGGGCGCTGTGGAGCTTGGCCAATACCATTGGGGATCCGCTCCAGAAAGTGCCGGAGTTCTGGCTCTTCATGGGCCTGTTGATCTACTTTGGTGGTCTGGTTCCCTACATCGGGATGATCCGCTATGTGTTCCGGCACGATGCTTCCTTGGCTGAGCAGTTGGCTGTGGTAATGCCACTGTTGTGCATCGGCAGGTACGCGTTCACCACGGCGGCTTGCCTGATGCAGACCCGTCGCACGCGATCGCTCTGGCATGGATGACAAGGGGTTTATTTTCGTGGTGGTGATCGGCACGGCCTTCGTGCTTGGCCTTATCGGCATTGTGGGCCTGTTGATGGTGGCGAACTCCAGCCGCCGCCAGCGCCACCGGGCCGAATTGGCCGAGCTGGGCCTGCGCCATGCCCGCGAGGTGAGGAGCGCCGAACGGGAGGCCGTACGCCAAACCTTACAGGAAGTGGGTGCTGAACTGCACGACAACGTGTCGCAATTGCTGATGGTGATCCACATGGGCCTGAATTGGCTCCCGGATGGGGAGACGCCTTTACCGCGGCTGGATGCATCGCGCGAGGCACTTGCGGAATGCATCCGGGAAGTGCGCCGCCTGGGGCATACGCTGGACACGGACCTGTGGGAACACCGCAGCCTGGAGGAAGCACTCGTGGATCTTGCGGATCGCCTGAAGCGCACCGGAAAACTGGACGTGCAAGTGACCTCCGAGGGGCTGTCACCGGACCTGCCGAACGATGTGAACACCATTCTCTTCCGCGTATGCCAAGAGGTGGTGTCCAACGCGGTAAAGCACAGCGGTGCGAAGGAACTCCTGATCACGTTGCACAACGACCCCGTCGGCATCACGCTGGTGGATAACGGCAAGGGTTTCGACCTGGCCCGCGTGAGGGCCAACGCCGGCCTGCGGAACATTGTGGGACGCTGTGCCCTCATCGGTTTCGAGGCAAGATGTATCACCGCCTTGGGCCAAGGGTGCTCATGGAGGCTGCGACGGCGGTGATGTGCCTTGCGCGCTTTGTCAACGGCGCCAGCTCCGTGGGGTCTTGCTCCCAATACCTACCAGTTGATCATTCAAACCCGCCACTTGCTCAGGGGCGCATGAAGAACGCTGGGGATGGAGGGACTTTTGACCTGTCAACAACGAGAAACACCCCTAGCACCACACAACGATGAACACCGCAAAACGCACCCTCCTCTCCGCCGCCTTCGCCGCCGCCCTCATCTGCTGCTGCTCCATCAACGCCAACGCCACGGTAGGCGGGCAAGAAGGATCCAACGGCACCGCGAACGTGCTGCGCACCGAAGCCGTGGACATGTACCTGATGCCCACCACCGACACGGTGAACACCTGGCACCGGGTGATCCGCGCCACTTCCGACGGAAAGTTCATCGCACAAGTAACCGCGCCGGACGGCACGCTGATGATGGAAGGCACCTACAGTGATGCACATTGCTTGGTGCAACATGGCCGTTTCACCTACTACTACGGCAATGGCCAAGTGAGCGCCTGGGGTTTCTACAACATGGGCGTAAAGACAGGGACCTGGTTGCGCTACGACGTTCGGGAGCCACACGCACAACATGGGAATGAAGCCGTTGCCTCGAAGAAGTAACAAGATCCCACCCACCGCATTGAGCGAGCAAAGGCCGTCCGTGGACGGTCTTTTTCGTTGGGGTGCTCATGATCGCGGTTTCCGGATGAGCACGGTCCCTGAGGTTCGCAGATGGCCTTGGTCATCCAATGCGGACCAAATGCTTTGGACCTTAGACGGGCCGGAGGCCCTAGCATACGTGCCACTCGGCAAAAAGCCGAGCGGCAGCCACACTATGTACTCGCGCTCGGCTTTTTGCCGAGTGCGGTACCCCCTAGGGCCTCCGGCCCGCCTACCGGACGTAATGACTCCACAACTCTGAAGGACCGAATTCAAACCACCTCACGCGCAGCCGCCCGCCGCTCGCGCTCGGCTTTTTGCCGAGTGCGATACTCCCTAGGGCCTCCGGCCCGTCGAAGGCCAACGATCTCATCCGTACCCATTGAGGACCAAAGGCCCGTCCTCATGAGCACTGCTCAACAGGTAATGTTCAGGCTGGCTCACCACACCACTCACCACAGGGTTCATATGGATATACTTCACCTTTTGATCCATCACCGCAGGAGTGTACAGCACTATCGGATGGCTGCCTTTCTTCCAGAACGCGAATTCCTTGTTCTGCGCGCTGGTCCTTCCCGCGCGATTGAAGTGGTGTAGCATCCATTCACGTCGGCTTTCCTTGGGCAGTGTGGCAATGAGCTGTAACAACTGCTTGGCCGTAAAGCTTTTGAGATCACGAAGGAGATCAGCCAGTGATCCTTCGGAACGGCGCATCACGAAATGCGCATGATTGGACATGATCACATAAGCAAACAACTCCAATCCCTTGTGCTCCTGGCAGTACCGGATGCTCTTGAGCAGTTCTTCAACCAGCTCTTTACGCGTGAAGACATCGACCCAACCATCGACGGTTAACGTGACGAAGTAAATGGCCTCCTCCACGTTGGCCTTTCGTGTTTCGGACATGGATGAAAGATAGCCGTGAACACTGAATGGCCAAGACTTGGACGAAATGCCTCGGGACATGGACGGGCCAGAGGCCCGAGCACACGGGTCACTCTGCAAGAAGCCGAGCGGCAGCAATTGGAAGGTGTTTCTACCACTTGATCACCCAAACCCACCACTTGCTCGGGGGCGCATGAAAACCGCTCCACACTGGGGGACTTTTGACCTGTCAACAACGAGAAACACCCCTGGCACCACACAACGATGAACACCGCAAAACGCACCCTCCTCACTGCCCTGATCGCTGCCGCTGCCATCGCTGGCTTCGCTCAGGAGCAGGTCACCTTCAAGGGCACGGTGATCGCCATGGGTACTGCTCCAGGACCGGTGAACGTTTGCCTGACCGTGGACGGACTGCCGCAGGATCTCCGGATCCGGGCCAATGGCAACTTCCTCTTCACCGTGCAGGAAGGCCAGCAAGTGCGGATGATCAGCAGCTGCGAAGGCTTTGTGACGAAGGAGGTGGTGATCGATGTGGCGCACCTCAGCGATGGCACGGCCAAGAACCGCTCGGTGAAGTTCGATGTGCAGTTGTCCCGGAAGCGTGTCGCTGCTGAGCAGTGCCAGCCCGAAGCCGCTGGCAACATTGCCTTCGGAACAGGGACGGGCCGGGTGCTGGTGAATTACGATAATCGCTTGGCGCAGCGTTGAGGGGGGTGCGAGAGCTCGCGAAGGCTCGCGCTCGGGTTTTTGCCGAGTGCGTTCCCGCATAGGGCCTCAGGCCCGCCTCATGCCGGGATCGCTCAGGACTCAAACGGGCCGGAGGCCCTAGCACACTTGCTACTCGGCAAGAAGCCGAGCGGCAGCAATTGGACGAAATCGACCCTTCGAGAACCTCAGGGACCGATTTCTTGAACCTCAGGGACCGGTTTCCGGATGAGCACGGTCCCTGAGGTTCTCGAAGGGCCGTGGGCATCCATTCCCTACACCGGCACGGCCATCACCGGGCAGTGCACTTCGCGTAGCACACGTTCGGTCTTGCTTCCCCGTAGCATGTCGAGGAAGCCGTCGTGGCCCTTGGTGGACATGACCACGAGGTCGGCGCTGGTATCGTTGGCCACCTTCACGATGGTGTCCACGGGGTCGCCTTCGCGGAGCATGTGCTCAACGGTCCAGTTCGGATGTTCCGGAATGCTGACCGGGGGTGAGCTGTAGACCCCGCCTACGTGCAAGAAGGTGAAGCGTACGAGGCCATCGGACAGCGCCTTCGCCGTGTGCACGGCCATGTCGATGGCGCGTTGTGGCCTGGGATCCATCGTCACCGGTATGAGGATGCTCCGCAGGTTGACCTTACCGGTGTCGGCATCCACCAGGCCTTTGGCATTCTCGGGCACGAAGAGGGTGGGTTCGCCGGCACCGCGTGCGAGCGGCTCGGCCACCTTGCGCTTCAGCCAGTTGTTCCCGCTGCCTTGGTGCGTGGCCAGCACGATGAGGTCGGAAGGATGTTCGCTGAGGTAGTTCAGGCAACTGCCCACCGGGCGCTTGCCCTGCATCAATTGCTTGCGCACGCGCATGCCGGTCCGCTCGAATTCTTCGAGGTCGTGTTCATCGTGGAGCAGGCCCCAGCGGCTCAAGGTCTTGCGTACGCCGGGGAGGTCGGCCCACTCGCCTTCGCCGGTGCCGTCCACGTGCATGATGGTAAGGGCTCCTTTGGTGGTGGCCGCGATGCGCAGGGCGATCAGAAAGGCAGTGGTGCTGCCGTGCCCGAGGTCGGTGGGGTGGAAGATGCGGTTCATCGTAGGGGTTTCGTGGGGCAAGGTAGCCGTGGGTAGTGGGATGGAAGCTGAGGTTGATCAGGCGATCAGACGATCGGATGAGCAGTTGAGGGAATGCCGTTGCCGCGAGCGGGGTGTCGGAGAACTCCCATGCGGAGAACCACAGATGGACCCAGATGATGTGCCGGAGGTAAGCCTTGCGGAAGTCACATGGGACGCGGCTTTGGCCAAGTGCCCCTGACAACTGACAGCTGACAACGGACAACTAACCTACACAAGCCCTCGCCAATCCAAACGAAGGCTTTACTTTCGCCGCCGTTCCCCCGAAAGGGTCGCCATGGTTTACCTGTTTTATCTCTTCGCAGCCATCTCCGTTATTGCCGCCTTGGTGGTGGTGGCGGCGAGGAGCCCGATCAACAGTGCGATCGCGCTGGTGGTGTGTTTACTGAGCATTGCCGGGCACTACATCCTGCTGAACGCGCAGTTCCTGGCCATGGTGCACGTGATCGTGTATACCGGTGCGATCCTCGTGCTGATGCTCTTTGTGATCATGTTGCTGAACATGAACGAGGAGGTGGAGGTGCGCAAGCCGCTGATCACACGGATCCTGGCGATACTCACCGCGGGCCTGTTGCTGTTGGTGTTGCTGGCCGCCACGCGCCAAGGCCTGGAGATGAGCGCACCGGAGAGCTTCAACCCGGGCATCGGCCTGGTGAAGGCCATCGGTATGGCCCTCTTCCATGAATTCCTGATCCCCTTCGAGGTGAGCAGCGTCCTCTTCCTTTCGGCCATGGCCGGGGCGATGATGCTGGCCAAGAAGGACGGTACCGAGCACGTGAACCTGCCGCCCAGTAGCGAGCCCAAAGATCCCGCCGCCTGATGGAGGACGTGATGACCGCCATCCGCGTGGTGCCGCTGGACCACTACTTGATCCTGTGCTTCCTGCTCTTCAGCATCGGCATGGCGGGTGCCATGCTGCGCCGCAATATCCTGATCGTGATCATGTGCCTGGAGCTGATGCTCAACAGCGTGAACCTGCTGCTGGTGGCCTTCAGCGCCTACCACGGCGATGCCGGCGGACAGGTGATGGTGTTCTTCATCATGCTCGTGGCCGCCGCCGAAGTGACGGTGGGCCTGGCCATCCTGGTGCAGCTGAAGCGCAATACGGAAGGCGTTGATATCAACCAATTGAACCGCCTGAAATGGTAAGGACCGAGCTGCTCGCCATACTGGTGCCGGCCCTGCCCCTGCTGGGCGTACTGATCACCGGCTTCGGGCGCCGCAAGCTTTCCGCCTACGCTGCGGGCGGCATCGCCTCCGCCATGGTGGCCCTGAGCTTCGTGCTCAGCCTGTTGCTCTTCCTGGGGCACGACGGCCAAACGCACATCGTTCACCTCTTCAACTGGATCACCGTGGGGGAGATGAACATCCCCTTCGCCTTCCAGATCGATTCGCTTTCCCTGTGGATGATGCTCGTGGTGACCGGCATCGGTTCGCTGATCCATGTGTACTCCATCGGCTATATGCACGACGACCCGCGCGTGGCCACCTTCTTCGCGCAGCTGAACCTCTTCACCTTCGCCATGCTCTTGCTGGTGATGGGCGCCAACTTCCTGGTGACCTTCATCGGTTGGGAGGGCGTGGGCCTATGCAGCTACCTGCTGATCGGCTTCTGGTATAAGACCCCGGAATTCAACTACGCCGGGCGGAAGGCCTTTGTGATGAACCGCATCGGTGATGTGGGCATGGTGTTGGCCATGGCGCTGATGTTCCTGCAGTTCGGTACGCTGAACTACGTGGGCATCATGGACCAGGCCGGCTCCTTCGCGCCCAGCAATCCGCTGCTGGTGATGGCCACGCTGCTGCTCTTCCTTGGTGCCACGGGCAAAAGCGCCCAGCTGCCCCTGCTTACCTGGTTGCCGGACGCCATGGCGGGCCCCACCCCGGTGAGCGCCCTGATCCACGCCGCTACCATGGTAACGGCGGGCATCTTCCTTGTGGTGCGCAGCTCCGTGCTCTTTGAACTGGCGCCTTACACACAGGACATCATTCTCTGGGTGGGTGTGGCCACGGCCCTCTTCGGTGCCACGGTGGGCCTCTTCCAGAACGACATCAAGAAGGTATTGGCCTATTCCACCGTGAGCCAGCTGGGCTACATGTTCGCTGCACTGGGTGTGAGCGCTTATAGCGCCGGCATGTTCCACGTTACCACGCACGCCTTCTTCAAGGCCCTGCTATTCCTGGCCGCAGGCAGCGTGATCCACGCCTTGGGCGGGGAGCAGGACATCCGCAAGATGGGTGGCCTGAAGGGCGTGACCAAGACCACCTATGTGACCTTCCTGATCGCCACGCTGGCCATTACCGGCATTCCGCCGTTCAGCGGCTTCTTCAGCAAGGACGGCATCCTCGCAAGCACCTTCGCCGACAGCCCCTTGGCCTATGGCGTGCTGGTGTTCGCCGCCATGCTCACCGCCTTCTACATGTTCCGCCTGCTCTTCCTCACCTTCTTCGGCACCTACCGCGGCACGGCACAGCCACACGAGAGCCCGAAGGTGATCACGGTTCCCTTGGTGATCCTCGCGGTGTTGAGCGCCATCGGTGGTGCTCTGAACATCCCCCACGTTTTCGGTGGAAGCGAGTGGTTGAAGAACGAGTTGGCCACGGCGGTGGAAGGCATGGTGGGCGAGCACGTCGCACTCTCCGCTTCCACGGAATACACCTTGATGGCCATCAGCACCCTGCTGGTGGTGATCACCATTTGGTACACCTGGACGCTCTTCGGCAAGAAGACCACCTTGGACGGCGAGCCCGCCGACATGCCTTTCCTGAAGCGCCTGATCGCCAAGCGCTGGATGCTGGATGAACTCTATGCCTTCCTCATTGAAAGACCCTATGGCTGGATGAGCCGCCACTTCTTCAGCATAGCAGAGACCAAGGTGGTGGTGCCCTTTACCATAGGCACTGGCAAGACCACCCATGGTTTTGCGGAATGGCTGCGCAAAGTGCAGACCGGCAATACCAGCTTCTACCTCTTCGGGCTGATGCTCGGGGTGGTCGTGTTCCTCCTCATCACCTACTTCAGCGCGTGAGCATGGAACTCCTGGCCCTGATCCTCATCCCCTTCCTGGCAGCCACGGCGCTGCTGGCTTTCCGTCCGGCGGCAGCGGCTGCGCGCGGCTTGGCGTTGACCTCCACCCTGCTGACCTTGGCGTTCGCGCTCTGGCTCTGGTACACGTGGACCGGTGTGGCCGTTACCGGCATCTCGCACGATTGGGTGCCCGCCTGGGGCATGCGCTTCAAGCTGGGCTACAGCGGCATAGGCCTGCTGATGATCCTGCTCACCGGCGTGCTCTTCCCCTTCATCATCGGCACGGGCTACAAGCAACCCACTGGCGACCCCGCCTTGGTGAACTCGATGCTCCTCTTCTCGCAGGCCGCCCTCTTCGGGGTGTTCATGGCGCAGAACGCCTTCCTCTTCTACATCTTCTTCGAGCTGTCGCTTATCCCGATCTTCTTCCTCCTGCTGTTCTGGGGCGGGGAGCACAAGCGGGCCATCACCATCCGCTTCTTCCTCTACACCCTGCTCGGCGGGCTCGCGCTGCTCTTCTCCATCGCCTACGTCACCCTGCAGACGCCCCTGCCGCACAGCGCCGACTTCAGCGCACTGGCCGCCTTGGAGCTGCCGATGAGCACGCAGTACTGGTTGTTCTGGACGATGTTCCTGGCCTTCGCCATCAAGATGCCGATCTTTCCCTTCCACAGCTGGCAGCCGGAGACCTACGTGATGGCGCCCACGCAAGGGACCATGGTACTCAGCGCCGTGATGGGCAAGATGGGGATCTACGGCGTCGTGCTCTTCCTCTTCACCATCGTGCCGGAAGGAGCGCTCCACTGGACCAATCTCGTACTGGTGATCAGTCTCTTCGGTGCACTCTACGCCGCAGTGATCGCCTTCCGCCAGGACGACTTCAAGCGCTTGGTGGCCTATTCCTCCATGAGCCACATGGGCCTGATGTGCGCCGCCCTCTTCACCTGGAACGCATACGGCATCAGCGGTGGCCTCTACCAAACCTTCGCGCACGGCGTGCTGATGGTCTGCCTCTTCTACATCGTAGGCATGATGTACCAGCGCGTGGGCACCAACGACCTTTCCGCCATGGGCGGGCTGAAGACGCGTATGCCGCGCATGGCCCTCCTCTTTATGCTCGTGGTAGGCAACGCCATCTCCATGCCGCTCACCCAAAGCTTCGTTGGCGAATGGCTGATGTTCAACGGCCTCTGGCAGCTGGACCATTGGATGGCGGTGGCCGGTGTGGTGCTGATCGTCCTCGGGGCCATCTACATGCTCTATGCCTACCAGCGCGTGCTGTTGGGCCCCGACCGCCAATTGGAAGTGGCCGACGCGGACGACGAGGAGCACTTCTTCCTGGTCCCGCTGATCGCCATCACCTTCGTGGTGGGCGTATTCCCGAATATCGTGTTGCATCTGGTGGATGGCCCCGTGCAGCAATTGTTGAACTCTTTCACCTCGCTGCCTTGAGATGAGCGCGCTGATCCTCATTTCCGTGTTGGCCGTGCTGGTGCTCTACCTGGGCCTCTACAACAAGAAGAGCTGGCTTGCCCCCTTGGGCATCCTCGGCCTGGCGGGTGCGATCGTTCTCTTCGCCACCGGCTGGCACATCCCCCACCACCTGCTGGCGGGGATGCTGGAATTCGACCGCTTCAGCATCGGATTCAGCATCGGCATGGCGGCGATCACCCTGCTGATCTTCCTCTTCGGCCCGGACTATTACACGCGCATGCAACAGCACGTGGCGGAGCAGTATGCGCTGATGCTCTTCTCGCTGGTGGGCGGTTTCCTGCTGAGCTCCTATACGAACATGCTGATGCTCTTCCTGGGCATCGAGATCCTGAGCATCCCGCTCTACGTGCTGGCCGGTGCCAAAAAGAACAGCCTGCGCAGTACCGAGGCCTCGTTGAAGTACTTCCTCCTCGGCTCCTTCGCCACGGCCTTCCTGTTGATGGGGATCGCGCTGCTCTACGGATTGGCCGGTTCCTTTGACCTCGGCGTGATCAGCGCGCACATCGCTGGTGCCGGTAGCTCGGACCTGGTGCTCAACTTCGCCCTCTTCTTCGTGGTGACCGGCCTGGCCTTCAAGGTGGGCGCGGTGCCCTTCCACTTCTGGGTGCCGGACGTGTACCAAGGCGCTCCCACGCTGGTGACCACCTTCATGGCCACCGTGGTGAAGATGGCGGCCTTCGCCGGTTTCTACCGCTTCATCGACATCACCGGCATGCCGGATGCGCTGGCCCGGATCATGGTGTTGCTGGTGCTGGCCACCCTGCTGGTGGGCAACGTGGCCGCACTGCGCCAAACGAACTTCAAGCGCCTGATGGCGTACTCCAGCGTGGCCCACAGCGGTTTCCTGCTGCTGGCGCTGCTTACGGATACCGGCCCCGGCAGCACGGTGGGCGCTACCCTGCTGTACTACACCTTCACCTATTCCTTGGCCACGGCCGGGCTGTTCGTCCTCTTCACCATCGCGAAGCGCGCGAACAACGGTGCGGAGCATAACGGCATCTTCCAAGGCCTCTTCGCCGCGAAACCCTGGTTGGCGCTCTGCGGCCTGGCCATGTTCCTTTCGCTGGCGGGCATCCCGCTCACGGCCGGCTTTATCGCGAAGTACCAAGTGTTCCTGCTGGCGATCGGTGCCGGCTGGCTGAAGGTGATGGGCTTCGGCGTGCTGATGGCACTGCTGGGCATCTACTACTACATCATGGTCGCTCGCGAGCTGTTCGTTCCCGCGGAGCACCCCACCACCTTCGTGGTGACCCCGCTGAACGGGCTGGTGATCAGCGCGTGCGCGATCGGCGTATTGCTGCTGGGCCTGTGGCCGGCGCTGATGGCTTGGTAGATTTGCTGTCGTCTGTTCGGAGTCGGGAGTCGGGAGTCGGGGCCAGAGTGAATGGGCTCACGACTCAAGACTAAAGACTCACGACTAACAAGAAGCTCATGCAATTACAATTGGAGTCCACGCATCTGGAGGACTATCTCCGGGAAATACCACCGGTGATCGCATTCAACACCCCATTAGTGCAGGAGAAGATCCACGCCATTAAGGCGCAGGCGAGATCGCCGGAAGAACGAGCGCGGTTGGCCTTTCTTGTAGCTCGCGATGAAGTACACCACTCCTTCGATACAAAGAATGCAACGGTGACGATCAATGCGGAGGATGCCCTTGCACAGCACGAGGGGATCTGTTTCGCGAAGTCGCATGTGCTCGCCACCTTGCTCCGCGGCATGGAGATCCCGGCGGGGTTCTGCTACCAGCGGGTCTTGCGCAAAGGGACCGTGGAATCGGGCTACGCGTTGCATGGCTTGAATGCGGTGTACCTGCCGGATGTCGGCTGGTTCCGCTTGGATCCCCGCGGGAACAAGCCCGGCGTTGATGCGCAGTTCTCCACCACGGAAGAGCGGTTGGCCTATCCCATCCGGGAGGCGCTGGGCGAGGTGGATTACCCCAACGTGTTCACGGAGCCATTGTCGGCGGTGATCGAGTCAATGGTGGATTCGAAGGACAGTTTTGAGTTGTTCTTTAAAAGGCCGGAGTCGCTTTGATCAGCACGCCCAACGCGTGCTCCCGCTCGACTCGGGCCTTCGAGAGCCTCAGGCACCGGGCCGAACGCGTGCTTCCGTTACCTTCACCGCAACAGATGAATAAGCCGCTCCACGACTATTTCACGCAGGACCACCGCCGCCTTGAGAAGATCCTGGACCAAGCCTGTACGAACCCGGATGCGATCGATGCCCACCTGTATCATGACTTCCGTGTCGGTCTGCTCACGCACATCAAGATGGAGGAGAAGATCCTCTTCGTAGCGGCCCGGGAGGCGAATGACGGTGTACCCATCCCACTGGCCGCCAAGCTCCGCCTCGATCACGGCGCATTGACCGCCCTGATGGTGGTACCACCGAACGCCGCCGTGATCGCCGCTGTGCGCCACATCCTGGACGAGCACGACCGGCTGGAGGAAGAACCCGGCGGCATGTACGATATCTGCGAAAAGCTCACCCATGCGCAAACGGCGGAGGTGCTGCAGCGGCTGGAGCAGACCACGCCGGTGCCGGTCCATCCACCGAACACGCATCCCATCGCAGTGGATTCGGCCAACCGAGCGATGGCGCGGGCGGGGTTCGATCTGCACCTCGAAGGGGGGACTTCACAGGGAATGCACAAGGGGGTTTAACCGCAACGGCGCGGCGACGCAACGAATGCGGCACGCCTGAAAACGCTGGCCTTCGGCTGCAATTCGTAGCGTTTCCTTTGCGTCGCCGCGCCGTTGCGGTGGAAATTCAGATCCGTGCTTGCTTCTATCTTCGCTGCATGGACAAGCGAGTAACCGATGCCGACGCGGCCCTGAAAGGACTGAAGGACGGCATGACCTTGATGGTGGGTGGCTTCGGCCTCTGCGGCATTCCGGAGAACCTGATCGCCGCGCTCGCACGCAGCGGTGTGAAGGACCTTACGTGCATCAGCAACAACGCCGGGGTGGATGATTTCGGTCTGGGGCTTTTGCTGAAGTCGAAGCAGATCAAGAAGATGATCGCCAGCTATGTGGGCGAGAATGCGGAGTTCGAGCGGCAGATGCTGAGCGGTGAGCTGGAGGTGGACCTCGTTCCGCAGGGCAACCTCGCCGAACGCTGCCGTGCCGGAGGTGCCGGCATCCCGGCCTTCTTCACCCCTGCCGGCTACGGCACCGAGGTGGCCGAGGGCAAGGAGACCCGGGAGTTCGATGGCAAGATGTACGTGATGGAACGCTGGCTTCGCGCCGATTACAGCCTGGTGAAGGCCTGGAAGGGCGATACCAATGGCAATCTGGTGTATAACCGCACTGCACGCAATTTCAATCCGTTGATGGCCATGGCGGGCACCATCACCATCGCCGAGGTGGAGCACTTGGTGGAACCGGGCGAGATCGACCCGGACCATGTACATACACCGGGCATCTTCGTTCACCGCATCTTCCAAGGGAAGAACTACGAGAAGCGCATTGAGCAGCGGACGGTCCGGCAGCGTGCTTGATCCTTTCCCTCACCTTATCACTCCCTTTTGAAAATGGCATTGGACAAGAACCAGATCGCGAAGCGCATCGCACGCGAACTACAGGACGGTTACTACGTGAACCTCGGCATCGGCATCCCCACGCTGGTGGCCAACCACATACCGCCCGACATCACCGTGACACTGCAAAGCGAGAACGGACTGCTCGGCATGGGGCCCTTCCCCTTTGAAGGTGAGGAGGACGCCGACCTGATCAACGCCGGCAAACAGACCGTGACCCTGCTGCCCGGCTCGGCGATCTTCGATAGCGCCACCAGCTTCGCGATGATCCGCGCACAGAAGGTGAACCTCACCGTGCTTGGCGCCATGGAGGTGTCGGACAACGGCGACATCGCCAGCTGGAAGATCCCCGGCAAAATGGTGAAGGGCATGGGCGGCGCCATGGACCTGGTGGCCAGTGCACAGAACATCATTGTCTGCATGATGCACACCAACAAGCACGGCGATAGCAAGCTGCTGAAGAAGTGCTCCCTGCCGCTCACCGGCGTGGGCTGCGTAAAGCGCATCATCACCGACCTCGGCATGTTCGAGGTAACGCCCGAGGGCTTCAAACTGACGGAACGCGCACCCGGGGTGAGCGTGGAGGAGATCCAGAAGAAGACCGAAGGACGGCTCGTGGTTCCAGATGACGTGAAGGAGATGGTGATCTGAGGGGATGCCAAGGACCGGACTAAAACGGTGGTCGGGGGCCTTGGGCTATTACCTCTTCACCGGCCTGTTGGTGAGCGGTTTGGCCTTCATCAACCAATACCCGCTGGTCTATTCGGACACGGGGGCCTACCTCGAGAACGCTTTCTCGCTTTCGCCTTATGACGACCGGCCAATCGGCTATGGCCTCATCATCCGGGCATTCTCCTGGCAATCCACACTATGGCCCGTGGTGATCTTTCAAGGCCTGATGGCCAGCTGGCTGCTCATGCTCCTTGTCCGCGAGGTGATACCCGATAAGGGCCGCTGGATCACGGTACACTTGTTTCTCTTGGCCTTGCTGATCCTCAGTTCCAGCCTGCCTTGGTATGCGGCCCAGTTGATGGCCGATATCTACACACCGTTCGTGCTGCTGATCGCCTTCCTCCTTTTCCGGGGCAGGTTGTTGGGCCCGGTGCGTGAGACCGTGCTCTGGTTGTTGCTCTTCTTCTTCCTCGCTACCCACAATTCGCATCTCCCCATGGCGGCGGTGCTCTCCGGCCTGATCTTGGTGCGCCACTTATGGAAGACCGGGGCCTCTGCGCTCAACAGGTTCCGCGACCAACGGCACTTCTGGTTCCGCTGGGGCACCTTCAACCTTGTCGCATTGGGCGCTGTAGGAATGGTAAGCTCGTTCAACTACGCTGCCCATGGGCGCTTCCAGCTCTCCCGTGCAGGAAACGTTTTCCTCGTTGGCCGGTTGTGCGAACCGGGCATCGTGGCCGACTACATGAGGACGGCTTGTGAGCACGGCCACAACCCCTTCTGCGCGTATAAGGACCACCTGCCTGCCGATGCCGGGGACCTGCTTTGGTCACCGGACCAGTTCGTTCAGAAGGAAGGACTTACCATCGGCCAAGCGGATTCGATCTTGGCCCCGATGGTGGGCGATATCCTCAGTCGACCGGAATACTTGGCCCGCTTTGCCCGCTCCTCCCTCACCTCCACGTTCGTCCAGCTCTTTCAGTGGGAGGCCGGGGGTGGGCTCCATGCCTATGCGGAGGATACATCTCCACATTACAGCGTCGCGCGCAAGTTGAAGGACGAGCGCTACCGGTATGACCATGCGCGGCAGCAATGGGGGTACTGGGCGGATTGGGAGCGTGCGAACCGCTTTGGCGGCATTGCACTCCTGCTCTCGGTGCTGGTGCTCGCCTTGCTCTGGTTCCGGCCACGTAGGCCAGCATTGGAAAAACTGTACAGCCTAAGTTATTGGGTAGTGACATGGGTCGTACTGAACGCATTCGTAACCGCAACTTTTGCGATCGTGGATCCCCGACTGCAATCGCGAGTAATGTGGTTGCTCCCTCTTTGTGCTTTCCTTATCATCGTCAGGTCCGGCCCTATCAAAGCCTATTTACAGAACGGTTCTCCCGAAGCTGAGAAGCCTGTTTGATGGTGGATGAACACAGTTCGCGGAACGGATCCAGCGATCGCTAGCGCGCAACGGGGACGGGCTGAAGCGTGACCGGATCAAAGACCCAAGGCTCGGTGATCACTACCTGCACGCCGCCTCGCTCTACGCTTCGTTGCTCGCCGAACTTCACTTTGCTTATCCCGTTCTTTTCCGGTCGAGATAGGACCACGAACGTGCGCGCGTTGTTTTGATCGGGGGCATATTGCGATCCCGGTCGGATCACGTGCACGTAAAGTGTTTGATCCTCCCCCACCGGTGCGATCTCGAGCCCTTCGCGAGAAAACATCGTCATCAGCTTCGCATCCCAATATTCCGCAGCCCCGTACCGCAGGCCCTCGTCCTTGGCGAGCTCATCCATGAGCCGGGATCGTTCGGGCTGATAATTCAGCAGGGCCTCCATGCGCCCTTCCGAGGGCACAATGATCCATAGCGAGGCACTGAGCACGAAGGCCAATACCAAGGCCGTAGCGATCGTTCGTTCCCGCTTACCCAAGTCAGCAATGATCAACGAGGAGGAGAGCAATGCCAGTATGATCGCTGCGAAATTGTAACGGAGCGAATCATCTCCATCATAGCTCCCGTTCAGGACGGGGCTGATGAGGTTCGCTAGGCAGGCTAAGGGGAGAAACAGGTAAAACACCAACCGCGCGTCACCATCGCGGTCGCGCCATGCGGGATCTCGCCCGAAACTTTTCCAGATCTCTCGCAACGCCTTCCAGATGGCATACAGCAAGGAGAACAAGGCCACATACATCAGGTAAACTTTGAGCTCATTGCCAATGAACAACCGGAAGAACTGGTCGCTGAACCGTTCCCAGCTCATCGCGATCCGCTGGAAGGCCATCACCTGATAAGGCGATTCGATCATGAAGCCCAGAAGTCCGAGCAAGATGTAGCCTACCGCTGAACCAGCCGCGATCAAAGAAGCGAGCAACAAGAGCCTTTTGCGATGCATCGAGCGGAATGCAGCGAACACGAGGACCGCGCATGCCGGAGCGGAGAACAAGGTCCAAAAGGAACGGTCTGAGGCGCTGCCAAGCACTGTAAGCACGACCAACAAGCTGAAAGGCAACCAGCCCGTGCGACGGATGGCCCACAGCAATAAGCACAAGGCCATGAGCGCGTTCAGCAGCGCACCGAGGTGCCAGGAGTTCATCAACAACAGGAACGCCAGATAGAAGTCCCAACCATGGATGGACCACAGGAAAACCATGGCCACCATCATCGCTGCGAAGGTGGCGGGGCGCCCATCGCGCAGCCCTGTGCCTAAGCGAAGTGCTACATGGAAAAAGAAAAAGAAGCCGATGAACTGGACCATCGGGAAGATGTAGGTCGCTGAAAGAAAGCTCTCCGTGAGTCCTTCAGTCATGAAGAAGATCCCCATATCCGGGAAAAAATTCGGTGCTGCGTTCAGGCTCCATTGACGCAAATGGCCTCCCTCCTGAAAAATATCCCGGTAGATCGACGGTAAATACAGCGAATCAGAGGAGAAAAAGAAACCCAGCTCCCGCTCGCCAGCCGCAAAAAATGCAGCCACCACCGCCAAGCAGCCCACTGCAAGACCCGCGAGGAGCCATAGTGCTCCGTTCGGCTTCCGAGTTTGGAACATGTTCAATGGCCCGGATTATATCCCAATGATATTGAATGATCAGGGAATAGCCGCGAATCGCGAACTTCGCCGCCCATGAGCCCTGCCGCTTTGAAGTCCCTCTCCATCATCATCCCCGCCTACAACGAGGAGCGCACCATCCATTTGATCCTGGACAAGGTGCGGGATGTTGAATTGGTGAATGGTATCACCAAGGACGTGGTGATCGTGAACGACGGCAGCACGGATGGTACCGTGATCGCTGTGGAACAGTACATGGCAACCAACCCGGCCATGGGAATCCGCTTCTTCCAGCAACCCCGGAACATGGGGAAAGGAGCGGCCATTCATCGCGGCATACTGGAGGCTAACGGCGAATACCTGATCATCCAGGATGCGGACCTGGAGTACGACCCACGCGAATACAATGAACTGCTCCGTCCCGTGGTGGAGGGATTCGCCGATGTGGTCTATGGTTCGCGCTTCATCGGTCACCATCCCCACCGGATCCTCTTCTTCTGGCATAGCATCGGCAACCAAGTGCTCACCTTCCTCTCCAACGCGTTCAACAATTTGAACCTCACGGATATGGAGACCTGCTACAAGCTGATCCGCAGCGACATCGCCAAGGGACTTGTGCTAAAGGAAAGGCGCTTCGGCTTCGAGCCTGAGGTAACCGCGAAGCTGGCCCGGGTGAAGGGCATTCGTATCTATGAGGTGGGCATCAGCTACTACGGACGCACCTATGCCGAAGGCAAGAAGATCGGCTGGAGGGACGGTTTCCGTGCGATCTGGTGCATTGTGAAGTACGGACTTTGATGAGCATGGGACGCAAAGGTTGCATCCTGGTGCTGTGCCTATTGACTTTGGCGTCCTGTGCGCGCAAGGGTGCTTCGGATTGGATCACTTTGGAGAACGGGCGATTCGTGCAGCAGGAGCATGCCTTCTTTCCCGTGGCCTTGAATTATATCGCTGACCTGCAGTGGAACGACACGGCCTGCTGGGCTGCCTCCTGCCGAAACTACGAGCGCGCCGATCGCTACCGGTTCAGTACGCGTGATTCCTCACTGATGCAGATCGAAGGGGAATTCGCCCTGATCAAGCGCATGGGATTCAATACGGTGCGCATCGTGGGTATCGCCTCGGACCTGGAGTTCCCCCCGGATGACGAGACCCTGCACCTGAAGGCACGCTACGGCATGGGCGACGATTCCTTGTACACCTTCGCTGGAGATCACGAGCAACGCTACCTGCAGGCGATCGATGAGCTGATCCAGGTGGCTGAGCGCACGGACCTGAAGGTGATCCTGTTGGTACGGCTCATTCCCGGCAAGCGGCAATATGAAGAACATCTGGAGCGCCTCGCGGATCGCTTCAAGGACAGGCCTGCACTGATGGCCTACGACCTCTTCAATGAGCCGCTCTATTTCGACGTACCACATCACCGGCCCAAGGAGGAAGTGCATGAGGTGGTGAAACGATGGCGGCAGTTGGTACGAAAACATGCGCCACATCAATTGGTGACCATCGGGCTGGTCGGAGTGCCCGAGGTGTTTGCTTGGGACCCTGCCATCCTCGATGTGGACTTCATCTCCTTCCACCCTTATGAGTACGAACCCGACCAGGTGCGCAACGAGATCCATTGGTACGGCCAGCACGTGGAGAAGCCGTGGATAGTAGGCGAAACAGCCATTCCGGCGGACAACGATTCGGTGCCTTATGCGGACCAGCTGGAATTTGCCCGCAAGACCTTGGCGCAAACGGTGGCTTGTGGCGGCATCGGGTACTCCTGGTGGCAGTTCAAGGATGTGCATTGGGGCAAGTTCCACGCGGACCACATGGGCGTGGTGAACCGGGAAGGATGGACCGAGGCCGGCCCCGGCTTACCCCCGATAGAGGGCACCGTGAAACCGTTGGTAGAGGCATTCACCTCCTTCAACCCGAACAGTGACCATGGCCCGTGCGTGAAGCCTGCGAACTATTACAACTTCTCTTCACTCCATACCACCAAGCTTACCGGGCGGATCGTGGACGAGGACCGGAAGCCCATCGTTGGCGGAGTGGTCCTCGGATGGAACGAGAACTGGAGCAGCTCCTACTACACCAAGTCCAAAGCGGACGGAAGCTTTGAGCTGTACGGGGACTTCCACTTCCACCACTGGATGGTCTCGGCCACGCGGTATTCCATGGTGCGCGGAGATTGCCGACCCAACGCCTTCCTCACCGGTACGGACAGTGTGCCCACGTACTACTTGGGTGACATGGTGCTGGACAGCTTGCGCTTTGTGGACCCGGATAAGTGATGGCCAGCGATCGCGATGTCTCTTGATGGAAGGGTCGGGAGTAGACCCTAATTCCCGGTCCGGTCCAAGATCCGGAACTGCTGATCGGGGCCGACCGTGTCGCCAGTTGCGAAGAGCTCGTTGCTTTCCTTATCCAACGAGAGGTATCGCCCATTGTGGGCCTTGATCGCCACGGTACCATTTTCCTGTGGTTCCTGTGTAAAGAGGCCATAGTCACCAAGATCCTGGCCGGAGGCAGCAAGTCGTCCACCATCTTGCTCTTCCGCAGCAAGGAAGTGTCCTTTGTGCGCCAGAAAAGCGATGCGACCATCCGCCGTCCGGATCCGCACTAGGCTCTCGTGAGTTCCCATTACCTCCCGATCCACCATGCTCAGTTCATCATTGGACCAATCGCAACTGACCATGAGTCCATTCTGGGCCTGGATCGCTACGGTGTCCAGCACGGCCACCTCCAACCCCAACCCGTGGATCCGTTGAATGCGATCGGGCGCAATGGCATTGTACGCGCACCAGTCCTCCAGGGTCCGATCATTCATCGCGTCGAAGAACTTGATGTAATTGCCCGGATATGATCCCGTGTATGCGTTCACCGTGGGGATCCCGAGCTGCTGTGTGGCCAGCATCACGTTGAGCTCAATGGCGATCGTGGCATTGTGCCATGCTTGGGCATCGTCCGTCACCGACCGTATCGGCAGATAGGCGATGGCATCGTAGCGTGATGCGCCGCCATACTCCCGCGTGATCCGCCGTTCCACATCCTGCACCATGCGCTGCGATCCGAACTTGTTGAACCGATGCACTTGGCCCACCTCCCACCGGTTGTCCTGGACTACCACCAAGGGTAGGACGGCGCTCAAGGCCAGGGCCGCCCATGGCTTGCGGAAAAGGGGCCGCATCACCGCCACGAAAAGGAAGAGGAAAAAGAGCACTTGAACATGGATGAAGCGGTCGATGGAACGGAGCGCAGAAAAGCCCGGCACTTTATACACCAAGGCATACAAGCTGTGCCCGCCCAGGTCCAAGCAGAACAACATGCTTAGCAGGAGGCTGATGCCGATGGCCGCCACCAAGCGCCGCGCGCTGGCGGGGATGCGTTTGGCGAACAGGACAACAGGCGCCAGCACTACCGCGATCCATGGCAACGCGCCAACAAAGAGGAAGTGGCTCCACCAGATCGGGGAAGCAGCCTTGCCCACATCATTCAAGGACCGCCAAGAAAGTGCTGCGGGGTGGGTGAAGAAGTAGGAACTGGGGCGCGGGATGGAATCCGCCACGTCCGCGAAGGAACGCGTGCCCATCTCTTGGGCCACCCGGAAGTATGGCAGCATCATCGGCAGCAGCAACAAGAGGCCGAGCACAGCAGCTCCCAGCCAGATCGCCGTAAAGCGCCATCCTTGGAAACGTCGCAAACAGGAAGGTGAACGGAAGATCACCACGTGGCCCACCAACAGGAAGAACAGTGCATAAACCAACATGAAGCCGAGGTACACCCCGCAGTAGAACTGATACACCGCGGCCAGCACCGTGAGCAGCAGGTACTTCCAGGAGCCGGTGGCCAAATGCCGCCAGAAGAACAAGAGCGTCAAGGGTGCCACGAACTTCGGCAGGGTCTGCAGGTTATTGATCTGGCCGATGTTGTGGATGCCGAAAGCGAAGATGAAGCCCGCACAGGCAGCGAGTACCCAATTGCCGCCCCACTTGCGCAAGGCGATGGTGCAGCACCAGTAGTTCAAGGCGAACATGGCCAAGATCCATGCTTGGTAGGCTCCCTCCCGGCTGAGCCCCATGCTGCGGAATGCGGAATAGACCGGCGCCGTGCCCAACAGGTTGTCGGACAGGGCGATCACGTTCTTCCATGGATACATGAACGGGGCATCCCAATATGCCGCCGTGCGCCCCGTAATGAAGCGATGGAAGTGCTCCAGGATGTAGTTGTTGAATCGGGCATCGCCGAGGTCACCCGGGATCAGCGCGCGATCCGGTCCAAAAAGCCCCAGTGGCACGGACCACATGCCCACTACGAAGAGCAGGATGGCGACCAACCAACCGACCGGCCCCAACCAGGAAGGGCCATAACGCACTGTGGGTTCCAACGTGCGATGGGCCATCGGCTCAGTTTCCGGCAGCTATGATCCCGACCACCTGCAAGATCTGCGACCACACTTCATCCTCCGAGAACCAGTCGTAATTGTAGTGCTCCATCATGCCAAAGTTCAGGCGTATCAAGGCCCAGAACAGCACCGCGATGAAGATCCGCAAGGACCAGGAACGGCGCAGCACCGAGCGGAAGAACCAGGCCGTGGGTATGGCCAGCAGGCCATAGAGATCCACCAAGCCGCGATAGCCATAGGCCCCACCGAGCCACCAGCACCACCAAGCGCTGTACAAGAGCACGGTGATGATAAGGATCACCAGCACGGGCCGGGCCGTTCGCGTGTTCCGCCAGGCATGTACCAACAAGGTACCGACGACGATCAGGAATATGGGACTGAAGACGAACCAGCCGTTGCGGGGGCTGAACAAGACCTTGCCCGGTACCATCTTATCGAATTCCAAATGCTCACCCTTCAGCGCATACCCATTGGCATACCAATCGCCTGTAATGTGGTGCCAGTAAATGGATTGCAAGATCCACGGAACAAGACCAAGGACCAGCCCGATGATGAATGTCCATCGATGGCGGACCAGGTTCCTCCACGCGCCCTTGATGCCATCCGGTGAGGAGAACGCCATCCACAACGGGAACACGATCACGAATGCGTTCAATTGCCTGATCAGCAGGAGCAGTGCACCGGAGAACATGAAAAGCAGCACATGCACACGTCGCGGTCCATCGATGATCCGCAGCCCGCACCAACAGAACAGGGTGATGAGGAAGAACGAATACACATGCGACATCAACGGCTGGTCCGTCGCATAGTAGAAGAGGTTGCTGCCCGCATAGATCGCGATCACGGCCAGCAGTGCCGAGGGGGTATTGCTGTAGCGGCGGGCAAGCTTGAAGCTGAGCACCACTCCGGCACCGGCGTAGGTGGCGGTGGCCGCCATCATGGCCACGGCATTGGCCGGATTGAAGCCTGTGTTCGGGTACTCGAACACCCACGTAAGCCACTGCGAGGCCAGGAAGAAGGGGAGCTGGAGTACGGCCACTCCCAAGGTGAAAAGGCTGATCGCCTTGTCCTCACTCACCTTGTGGCCCCAGAACATCCAATCGAAGTCACCGGTAACAAAGGCCGAGGGTAACCACTGGTAGTAGCCCAACCCATCCCAGGCCTTCCAGAAAAAATCGTGCGTGTTCCCTTCACCGATGTACCAGGCAGCCCGAAGGGAAAGGAAGGCCACCAGCATGAAGAGCACCCACTCCAAGAGGTGCCGGTCGCGGTTCTTCGCGAGTGTATTACTCCTTAGGGAACTGCGTTGTTGATCCATGCAAAAGTGGAAGAGGAGATCCAAGTACACCTATGAACTGGATATCCGCCGAGCGAACTACGTACCTATTTGAAGTTGCCAATGTACCCTATTCGAACAATCACGCCGCGAACCCGTCAACGACCCGGCTGTGCAATTCCTCGTTCGCGCCGCTGCGTTCCATGCTCATTGCTGTTTCCCAAGCGTATCCCCCGGGAGTGCTTCACTGTGTTTGAACAATACGGTGCCACTCTCCGTGAAGGCCTCCATCCGTTCGTATCCATGGAACAAGGTGGTATCCACTTCATATTTCATGGCGAGGCGATAGGCATCATTCTCCGTAAATCCGTTCCTATCGGCGTGCTGGATCTTGTCAAGGTCCATTTGCATCCGGTAAAAATTCAGCGCTGGCTCGAACAACCAATTGACACCGATGTGTAATGGTGGTCCCTTGTAATTCCGAGCTTCCATGTCCTTCACGATCGCATGTATGGCATCCTTGGTCCGCACATCATACCCCCATTCAACACTGTGATAGGGCCCGAAACCGCGAGCAAAGGACAACACGCCCCAAAGTGCTGCAATGGCAACCACCGCCGGTGGCGTCCGCTTCCAGCCTTGCTCATACGCCAAGGCCAACAGGTGCATCACCAGCAACACCAACATGGGCACGAAGAACAAGGCGAAGCGTTCCATCATCCGGTCCACACCGAACAGGGCGTGTTGCAGCTCGCCTCCAACGCTCGTTACAACGAGGACCAACAGCAAGGTAGGCAATGCGGTCCAGCGGTTGAAAAGGAGCGATCGTGGTTCCTGATCCGCCAGATGGTGACCACGGATGCCACTGCTACTATCGCGATAACGACGCCATACAGCACCGTCATCACGGCATCCGGAATTTGCACCCACGGTAAAAGGCTCCTGATCCAAGTGGCCACGGTTGAACTGAAGAAGCCACTCTTTCCCCCGAAATCCAATGTGCTCTGTTCCAGCATGTGTTCGATGGGTAACCACAGCGCCGCAATGGAAACAGCCACCATGGTCAGGTTCATGAGCGTGATGGGGACAAGCCGCTTGCGAGGCAGCTCACCATGGGAAATGCGGACCCACAGCAAGGCATAGAGGGTGAACAAGCCGGCCAGATGCACATTGAGGAGGGTGAAGTTGCTCAGGGTGGCCAGCAACGATGCCACGTTGAAGAGAGCCATGTCGCGCAATCTTCCCTGCTGGATACCACGGATCAAGTAGAACAAGGCCATGAGCATGAAGCCAAAGGAGAGGCCGTAGCCACGCGCCAAGGTGAACAGCTCCAGCATGTAGGTATTGGTACCCAACACCACAAAACCACAGATAGCGAACCAAGCGGGAAGCTTCAGCAGGATCCGCGCGGCATAAAAGAGGAACAGCACGAGTGCCAACAAATTGGGCGTTCGCAAGGAGAGCTCCGAGTTCCCAAGGAACTGGTCGGCAAGCTTCAGCCCCACCGAGTTCAAGAGGTGGTTGTTGGTGAAACCGTCCACGTGCTGAAGAAGCTCCCAGTAGCTCAACTTCACATAATAGATATAGGAATAGGACTCGTCGTGAGTAAAGGAGGCCGTGGCAGCACGGTACACCGCAAATGCCGTGATAACAAGACCGATCAAGGCCAAGATGACAGCTGTTCGTCGACGCGTTAACCCGCCTTCCTGGATCACTTCTGTGTCCATATCGGCCAAGCCTAGACCAGTGTCACGTGTTCCTCCGGCACCACCGCCTCGCCCCTCAGTCGCAGGAAAAGTTGCACCGTGGCCACCACGTCCTTCTTGCAATAGGTGGCTATGCGTTCGAGGTCCTTGTCCTCGTAGTACACCCGTGCCACATCCGCGCCGGTGATATCATCCTTCGGCGTGGGGATGCCCAGGATGTGCGTGAGCAAGGCCAGTGATGTGAAGTTCTTGCGATCTCCGAAGCTCCACATGCTCATGGTATCCAGGAAGCCCACCTCCCATGGCTTCAGGCCACCTACATCCAACAACTTCGGCAGCTTGATGCCATGCACGATGCAGCGGCGTGCTATCCACGGGAAATCGAACTCCTTGCCGTTGTGGCCACAGAGCCAATGGTCATCGGTGTTGTAGTTCTTGTTCAGCAGGTCCACAAAACGTAGGAGCACATCGCGTTCATCATCCCCATGGAATGAGGTTACCCGCAGCGCGTGGCCACTGCCAGCGCGCTTCAATCCACCTACACTGATGCAGATGATCTTTCCGAACTCCGCTAGGATGCCGCCACGCTCGACGTAGATCTCCTCGGCGGTCTTCCCGCTGCGCTCCTGCTCGAAGCGCGTCTTGTCACCGAAGAGCTTCGCACTGCGCTCATCCAACTCGCTGAACTCCCGGACAGCAGGGACGGTCTCGATATCGAGGAAGAGGATCTTGCTGAGGTCTTTTACGTCGTTGGCACGCATTTCTTCCCGGATTTGGTGTTTGGCAAACTTGCATTTTTGTGGGTGATGGAGGACAGGGAGGTAAAGGGTGTCAGGGAGGGAGGGACCGCCATTACCTCCTTCACGCCCATTACCTTCTTTTCTTCCGCCCCTCCAAACTCACAATGAACTTCAAAAGTGCGGTACTCAGGCCGTTCAAAAGGTCGATGGGCGGCTTAGTATCCGCTTCGGTGAGATATCCTTGGCCAACAGCGATCAACAATTGCGTTTCGACCTCAGCGACCGATCCACGGGCGTAGGTGAGGCCGAGCTGAAGAAAGCCGACCTTGTTTCGCGCCCAACCTTCTGCCACGTTGGAGGGCACTGAAACGGCAGCTCTTCTAAGTTGCGATGTCAGGCCGTACATCTCATCCTTGGGGAACTTGCGGGTCAAGGAATAGACGGTGGCGGTCAAGGCCATTCCCTGTGACCAAACCCAAAGGTCCTTGAACCCTTTCGCCGGTCGGCCATCAGGCTCGGAAACCATGGAAACCTCAGAGCCGGGCTCAAAATATCCCTCCAACTGCCAGTCACGTTCCTGAGGGTTATAGCTTGCAAAGCGGTCTTCCTTCCGCATGTGGTATGATGTATTGATCTGTTTCGTGCAGAGAATCTCCCTTACCCCATTACCTCCCTTACCTCCCTTACATCCCTTACCCCCTTACCTCCCTTACCTCCCTTACCTCCCTTACCCCCTTACATCCCTTACCCCCTTACCCCCTTACCTCCCTTACCTCCCTTACATCCCTTACCCCCTTACTCCCTTACTCCCTTACCCCCCATACCTCCCTTACCTCCTTACCTCCTTCTCTCACTCCGCTCTTTCATCAGCCAAGGCCCGAGCAATTTCCGTGTAATCAAACACATCATGCGGATGCCCCACATCGTTGTGTATCTCCCACTTCATCCCCGTGCGGACCATGATCAGACGCTCTTGTGGGATCACCACCACGTACTCGCCATGGAAACCGCGGCAGTAGTACATCGGCATGCCGTCCACGGTGGCCAGCCACCAGTACAGGCCGTAGCGTGCATTGGGTTCACCTTTGTCCATCAGATCTGCCGGTGTGATGGACTCGCGCCAGTAGTCCACGGGGATGATGCGATGGCCGTTCCACTTACCGCTGTCCAACCACAGCTGACCGATGCGGCCGAAGTCACGAGCGGTTGCATACAGGCAGCAGAAAGCCTTGAAATCGCCGTCCTCGCGGTCCTTGCCCCAGTACGCGGTATGCTCTGCACCCAAGGGCTTCCAGATCTTCTCGCGCACCAGTTCGTTCAATGGCTTGTTGTAGATCTTCTGTAGCACATCGGACATGATCTGCGTGCTGCCGCTGATGTAGTCGAACTCCACGCCGGGCTCCTCCCGGCAAGGTTGATCCATCGCGAGTTTGCTCACGTTGGTGCCATAGTAGCCTCTGGCGTTATCACTGAACGGGCTCCTCCCGCTCTCGCTCCAATCCAGCCCGGTGCTCATGGTGAGCAGGTTCCACAACGTGATCTTCTTGTGGCACGGATCGAGCGCATCGAACTCGGGCAGGTACCGGCCCACGGGCGTGTGCAGATCGGTGATCTTGCCCTCCTGCATGGCAATACCCGTAAGCAAGCTGATGTAGCTTTTCGCTACGCTGAAGGAGTTGCTCACGGAATCATCCTGCCAGCCCTCGTAGTAGTCCTCAAAGATCAGGCTGTCGTTCTGGATCACCACAAAGCCTACCGTGTTCAATTTCTGAAGCGCGACCACCTGCTCGTCGGTGAGGGAGAGCTTGCCATAGCGCGCACTCTTCGGCCATGGCTGCGGAGCGTCAGCGGGGATGGTGCCATAAGGGAAGAAATTCCGGTCGTCGATCTCAGGACCGCTACGCCCCATGAGATAGGTGTACCGCACGCCCTTCACGATGTGGCCGTTGCCGGTGATGTAACACAAGGCGACCAGCATCGCGAGGATGCCAACGAACCATAGGAGGATCTTAAGGAGGGTGCGCATGAGCAGGGTTATGGTCCGAAAGTAAGAGGATCTCCGATCTGTGCGGATCCGCCATCTTTGAAGCAATGGCCAAGCAAACCGATCCGGCGCGGACCAAAAAGCGGAAGAAGGCAGTTCGGAAGCGCCCTGCCCCGGTGTTGATCAAACTGTACGATGGCAAAAAATTCGAAGGCACTGTTCCCTCTTTTGCGAATATCACTTTGGAGGAAATGCGCTCGTGGCGAGATGACAGGGGATCGAATCCGGAGGTCCTTATCGCAGCCACGGTGTTGCACCTGGATGTTGCATTGCTCACTGCGAATAGCGGTTTCGGCCGCTTGGATAAGTTGGTGAAGGTCCGGAAGCTCTGAACGTACTGTTCACAGCAGCTCCTCGTCAACTGGCATGTAGTACGCAAGGCTCAGATAAGAGCAGGGATTTTATCGGGATTGAACGGCTCGGAATGCCTTGTGATTATTGAGGAAGCATCAAAAACACCCTGTTTTGGTGAATACGTTCACCGTATATAGCTATATTTGGTGAATACATTCACCGAACCATGATAAAGCGGCAGCTTACTGCGCTCTTGGAAAGTCGGCTTAAGGATCGCAAGGCGTTGGTGGTTTTAGGCCCGCGGCAAACAGGCAAGACCACATTGCTCAACGATCTGCTTCACGACAAGGAGCAGGTTTTATACCTGAACGCCGATGATCCCGACGTACGGCTCCAACTGGAGCGTATCACAGCAAAAGGATGGCGGGACCTGATCGGCAACTACCGCTTCGTGTTCTTGGATGAAGCGCAACGTGTGAGCGATATTGGTGTCAAGTTGAAATTGATCACCGACCAATTCAGCGATGTGAAACTGTTGGTCTCCGGTTCCTCTGCTTTGGAGCTGGCCAACGAAATGAACGAACCCTTGACAGGACGAAAATGGGAACACCTTTTGTTGCCGATCACTTGGCGTGAATGGTGCGATCATATCGGGGCTTTGGAAGCCGACAGGGAGTTGGAGCAAAGGCTGGTGCTGGGCATGTATCCCGAGGTGCTTACCCGGCCCAACGATGCCACTGATGTGCTTCGCGAACTATCTGGAAGCTACTTGTACCGAGACCTATTGGGTTTTCGTGGGATTCGCAAACCTGCTCTGCTGGAACAACTGCTGCGTGCTTTGGCGTTCCAATTGGGCAGCGAGGTCTCGTTGAATGAACTGGGGCAGTTGTTGGGCGTTGACAAGAACACGATCGCCACATACATGGACCTATTGGAAAAGGCGTTCATCATCCATCCTTTGTCTTCATTCAAACGTAACCTTCGCAATGAATTGACCACTGCCCGCAAAGTGAATTTCGTGGACAATGGTATTCGCAACGCAGTGATCGGCAACTACGCGCCCTTCAGCAAACGCACGGATAAGGGAGCACTTTGGGAGAATTTCCTGATCAGCGAACGACGCAAGTTGCACAACAACGAACGGTGGCATGGCTCCATGTACTTCTGGCGCACCACCGACCAAAGGGAGATCGACCTAGTGGAAGATGTCGATGGCCAGTTGAGCGCCTTCGAATTCAAATGGAGCCCGACCGCAAAAAGCCGGATCCCATTAACGTGGAAGCGCGCCTATCCGGATAGCGAATCCACTGTGATCCACAAAGCGAACTACTTGAGGTTTTTAGGTGTCGGCAGGTGAGTTAGATCGACCTCAACCTACCAGCTCCACATCGAACAGGTCCGCTAGCTCCAGCTTCAGCCGGTCCTTCACGCCTTGCATCTCGATCAGTCCGCCCAGTTCCTTCGCCATGCAGGTAACGCCTTTGTCCGCGATCCCGCAGGGAACGATGTGGTCGAAGTAGCTGATATCCGTGTTCACATTGAACGCAAAGCCATGCATGGTGACCCAGCGGCTGGCCTTGATGCCGAAGGCGCAGATCTTCCGTGCCTTGGCAGGATCATCGCCGTCGAGCCATACGCCGGTCAATCCATCGATGCGCCCTGCCTTGATCTTGTACGCCTCCAGGGTGCCGATCACCGCCTCTTCCAAGGTGCGTAAAAAGCGGTGGACATCGGTGAAATAATGATCGAGGTCGAAGATGGGATAGCCTACGATCTGGCCGGGGCCGTGGTAGGTGATGTCGCCTCCACGATCGATCGGGAAGAACTGGACACCTGCATCCCGCAGACCATCCTCGTTCATCAAAAGATGAGCGGACTTGCCGTTCTTGCCCAGGGTGTACACGTGTGGATGCTCGCAGAACAGGAGGTGGTCCTCCGTGGTCACTTGCAGCTCCGGGGCCAGATCGCGATTGGCCGTCTTACGGGCGATGGTGGCCTGAAAAAGTTCCTTCTGATAGTCCCACGCGGCCGCATAATCGATAGGGCCGAGGTCTTGAAAATGGATCGTTCTCACGGCGCAAAGTTCGTTCGTCCCGATGGAACCTGATCAGCTGATCCCGCTGAGCACGGCAAGCCCCTTCATCAACACGTCGGCCTTCTTCGCACCGATCTCGGCCACTACTTCCTCACCGGCCGCTTCGCGGATCCCCTTGATGGAGCCGAAGCGCTTGAGCAGCTTCTGCGCGGTGCTGGGGCCTATGCCCGGGATGTCCTCCAGCGCGGTGCGAACGGTGCGCTTGCTGCGCTTGCTGCGGTGGTGCGTGATGCCGAAGCGGTGTGCCTCGTTCCGCATCTGCTGGATCAACCGTAAGCTGGTACTGCGTTTGTCGATATGCAGCGGATAGGGATCCCCGGGGAAGAAGATCTCCTCCAGGTTCTTGGCGATCCCCACCAACGCGATCTTTCCACGGAGCCCAAGACGATCGAACACGTTGAGCGCAGCGTGCAGTTGTCCTTTGCCACCATCGATCACCACCAGCTGAGGGAGTGGATCCCCTTCGGTGAGCAGTCGGGCATAGCGACGCTCCACAGCTTCCTCCATGCTGGCAAAATCATCCGGTCCTTCCACCGTACGGATGTTGAAGTGGCGGTAATCCTTCTTGCTCGGCTTGGCATCCTTGAAGACCACGCAAGCGCTCACGGGGTCCGTGCCTTGGGTATTGCTGTTGTCGAAGCACTCGATATGGCGCGGCAGTTCACTGAGCCGCAGGTCCTGCTTGAGCTGCTCGAGGATGCGGTTGGTGGCGGCTTCCGGGTCCACCAGTGATTCCTGCTTCTGCTTCTCCAGCATGAAGTAGCGCGCATTGCGCTCGCCCATCTCCAACAGATGCTTCTTGTCGCCCCGCTGGGGTACGGTGAAGACGAGCCCGGGCATGGGGATGTCCGGGTCCATGGGAACGATGGCTTCGGGTGCGTTACTGCGGAAGCGCTGGCGCAGTTCGGCTATGGCATACTGCAGCACTTCGTCATCCGGTTCATCCAACTTGCGCTTCAGCTCGATGGTGATGCCATGGACCACGGCCCCATCGATCACGCGCATGTAGTTCACGAACGTGCTATCCGTATTGCGGGCCAGCCCGAAAACGTCCACATCACCAATGGACGCGCTCACCACGGTGCTGCGCGCTTGATAGCCTTCCAACTGCGCGATCTGTTCGCGGGTTTCCTCGGCCTCCTCGAACTCGAGCTTCTCGGCCTGTTCGTGCATCCGCTCCTTCAGTATCCGCACCACGCCGCTGATGCGACCCTTTACCACCTGCCGCGCCAGCGCCACATTGGCGTTGTAATCCACCTCGCTTTGCAACCCCTCGCAGGGGGCTCTGCAGTTACCAAGGTGGTACTCCAAGCAGCGCTTGTACTTGCCCTTGGCCACATTGGCCGGGCTGAGGTCGTAGTTGCAGGTGCGCAGTTTATAAAGCTGATGGACGAGCTTGAGCATGGTGCGCATGGCGCGAACGGAAGCGAAGGGTCCGATGTATTCCGAACCATCGTCCACGGGATTGCGCATGCCTTCGATGCGCGGGAAATGTTCCTTCCGGATGCGGATCCAAGGGTAGCTCTTGTCATCGCGCAACAGGATATTGTACCGCGGCTGGTATTCCTTGATCAGCGAGTTCTCCAGCAACAGCGCTTCGTACGGCGTTTCCGTAACGATGGTCCGCAGGTCCGCGATCTTACGCACCAAGATGCGGGTCTTGCCATCGGGATGGTCCTTGGCAAAATAGCTGCCTACGCGGCTGCGCAAGCTGGTCGCTTTTCCCACGTACAGGATCTTCCCCTCGCTATCGTAGAACTGGTAAACCCCCGGCTGGTGCGGCAGCAACTTGATCTTCTCGCGTATGTCGAGGCTTTCGGGCATGGGGCCGCAAAATTACGGCTGCCTGTCAGGATGGGGTTTTCGCGAGGAGAAACACTAACGGATCACTTGGAGTTCAGCGCTGTAAAAGGCAGAGAAGATAGTAAAAGAGCAATAGTGGTATCTTTGGAAAACAACACTACCCAATGACCAAGATCGACCTGAAGCAAGCGGCCATTGCAAAGCAAGTATTCAATACCACCGACGAGATGGTGCTGGATCAAGTGAAGGCCGTCCTGGATTCACAAAGCGATACGTGGTTCCAAAGCCTCCCGGCGAAGGTGAGATCGGAGATCGAAACGAGCTTGGCACAAGCAGACCGCGGTGAAACAGTGAGCCATAAAGAGGCCATGAAGCAGGTGCGGGAATGGCGAAAGCGGTGAGATGGACGCCAAAAGCGGTCGACACCTACATCGATGTGTTGCGCTGGTTGCGTACAAATTGGACTGCCAAGGAGGAGGACCGTTTCGTGGATGACGTTGATAAGACCATCCGGTACATCTTGAAATTCCCTCGTGGATTTCGGAGCGCAGGATATGCGCGTCTTCGAGAAGCTCCCATCAAACCATACAACATCCTTTTGTACCGCATAGATCCCTCTGCCATTGTGATCATCGGCTTGTTTGACATGCGCAGACACCCGAAAGCGCTTCGAGCCTTGAAGCACGGGTGGCGGGATGCCTGAGTGGAGGGAGCGAAAATGAGGTAGGTAGTGCTGGGCTGAAGGCGTGACGCGATCGTGTCTAGCTGATCGCCGTTGCTTCCACGGTTGAATGTGCGGTCGCAATGCGCAGGTTCGAGAAGAATGACCACCAGCTGACCATGGTAGTTGCCGGTTCACACCAGATCAGTCTCCGAAGCGCACCACTTGCCTCAACCGGTCCTGACCTTCCGAATTGACGTAGGGCTCCTTCACGGTGATGTATGCGGGCGTCAATTTCCGCTGCAGGTAGAACCCGAGGACCGCGAGTGCGAAAAGCAACAGCATCACAACCAATTGATCAAATCCTTGATCAGTGCTGACCCCGTCGGCTGTACTTCTGAAAAGGCTCATCATGCCCAGCAGGCCTGCCCAGGTATGGGCCCGCCTCCAATACTTGATCACACCAATGAGGACCAAAACGAAAGCCATGCACCAAATGGAGTGGTAAAGCACATGGACCAACCCGTTCCGGGCAGCTACAGGAATTTCAAGTCCCGCCTTCCATGCGATCGCTAAAACCAACAACCCCAATAGGATCACGTGTTCAGTCCGGTATCTCGAGCGTCGCTCCAGCGAGGGCACTGAACGGATCAGGTCCGCTAGTTTTTCGTCCGGCATGTTGCCTCCGCCCTGCAGTTCATCATATACCTGCTGATGGCTTGTACCGGTCTCGATCTTGCTCCGGATAAGCTTTCGCAATTCACTTCCTTCCATGGTAAATGGGCGTGTAGGAAACACCAAAGTATCCCTTTGGCAGACACGCACCAACTTCGCGGCATGGCGCGCATCTCCGTCCTCCTCCCTTTCCACAACACCGCTCCCACGCTCGATGCCGCCATTACCAGTATCGCTGCACAAGCCTTCACGGACTGGGAATTGCTGCTGATCGACAATGCCTCTTCGGATGAAAGCAACGCGATCACCCAGCGATGGGTCGCGAAGGATGATCGCATCCGGTTGATCGAGGAGCCGAACGCGGGCATCGCACACGCGCTCAACACCGGACTCGCTCAAGCACAAGGGCGCTACATCGCCCGTATGGATGCAGACGACATCAGCCATCCGGAACGCTTCGCGAAGCAAGTGAAACACATGGATACACATCCGGAGATCGGCGTGCTGGGAACGCGCACCACGTTCGCCACCTCCGTGGAAAAGAGCAGCGGGATGCGCTGGTTCACCGAATGGCAGAACGCGATCCTTACCCCGCACGAGCATTATGTAAAACGCTTCGTGGACGCACCGCTCGCACATCCTACGGTGATCTTCCGTCGCGAACTGGTGGAGCAGCATGGCAACTACAACACCGGCCCGCTTCCGGAAGACCATGAGCTCTGGCTCCGCTGGATGGATGCCGGCGTGCGCTTCGAGAAACTACCCGAGGAACTGCTCACCTGGAACGACCATGCACAACGGCTCAGCCGTACGCACGCCAACTACAGCGTGGATGCTTTCTTCACCACCAAGGCGAAGTGGCTCGCCAAATGGCTCAAGCCAAAATTGAATGGCCGACCGGTGATCATCGCCGGTACCAGCGGGATGTGTCGCGAGCGTGCTCGTTTGTTGGAGGCGGATGGCATCGCTATCGCGGCCTTCACGGATGTGAAACCGCGCATAGTACCCGGCTACCCGTTCATCGGGCACGGTGAGCTTCCCGCTTCGGGCGAAGCCTTCATCATCTCCTTCATTTCACAGCGTGGCACCGGTGATCGGATCGCGGAATTCCTGATCTCTCGGGGATTGATGGAGGGTAGTGACTTTGTCCTGGCAGCATAGCGGTGGAAGAAGACCAGATCAGGTATTTCCTACTTTGCCGCATCAACCTTCCCACAGATGCGCAACTGGCTTCTTCTCTTGGTCGTGATCATCATACATGGCACGGCCAGAGCGCAAGATGCCATGGATGCTATCGCAGCGAAGACCTGTGCATGTGCTTCGACCTTGGATACGGCACTGACAACGGAAGCACGTAACATGCAACTGGGTATTTGCATGCTCCAAAGTGCCGAGCCTTTCAAGAAAGAGCTGAAGAAGAAGTACAAGATCGATCTGGATAACATCGACAAGGATGCTGAAGGCCTTGGTCGCTTGGTTGGTTATCGAATGGCAACTAAATGTCCGGAGCAATTGGCCCGGATGGTCCAAGATGCCAATGCTGTACCGGAAGAGCCGTCCCTTCCTTCAGGGCCCGTTCGCAAGTTCACGATACAACAGACCCCTGGAAAGTTGGCGAGTATACGGTCAGGGCAGTTCCTTACGCTGGTCGTGCTCGCAGAGGACGGCCGTACCCTCGACCTGTTGTTGCTCGGTCAAGCGGACAATGTTGCCAACCTCCTTCGCAGGCCGGACCAAGGGCGTGGAGCCACCGGAATATGGTCCTATACCGCAGATGAACTGTTCGACCCACTGAGCCGCACCTTCAGGCCTTTCTACGTGATCACGGGTTACGAAGCCCAGTGACCAAAGGAGGTGTTCTTCAACTGTGGCCGGTCCCGGGCATGGTATCTTCACCCCTATGCTCAGTACAATAAGCACAAGCGAAGCCGCAAGCGCAAGCCTGAATGGTCTGCGCACCTATTTTGCCGGAGGTGCCACACGGCCATATGAGGCCCGCCGTGATGCCTTGAAGGCATTGAAGCGTGCGCTGAAGGATCAGGAAGAGGCCTTGCTGGCCGCCATGCATGCCGACATGCGGAAGCCGCGCTTCGAGGCCTATATGGCGGACATCGGGATCGTGCATGCGGAGATCAACGATGCCCTTCAGAACTTGAGCGAGTGGATGCACCGCAAGCATGTCTCCACACCCATCAGCTTGTGGCCGGCGAGCAGTGCGATCCATCTGCAACCGTTGGGTGTGGTGCTCATCATCTCTCCGTGGAACTACCCGGTGGTGCTTGCGCTTTCGCCGCTGGTGGGGGCCATTGCAGCGGGGAACTGCGCGGTGGTGAAGCCCAGCAACGAAGCACCTCGAACAGCCGAAGTACTGGAGCAGATCATTTCCGAGGCCTTTCGGAAGGATCATGTACATGTGGTGCAAGGACCCGGTAGCACGGTTGTTCCGCCCTTGATCGATGGGTTCCACTTCGATCACATCTTCTTTACCGGCAGCACGAACGTAGGCCGGAAGATCCTGGCACAAGCGGCACCGCAGCTCACTCCGGTCACGTTGGAACTCGGCGGCAAAAGCCCTGCGATCGTGGACCGGAAGGCGAACATCGATCAAGCGGCGAAGCGCATCGCGTGGAGCAAGTTCTTCAACGCTGGACAGACCTGCATCGCCACCGATCATGTTTTGGTACATGCCTCTGTGATGGAGCCTTTCCTTTCCGCCTTCGCAAAGCACACCGAAGTTTTCTACACCAAGGAGCCTCGGCAAAGCCCGTATTTCGCACGGATCGTGAACGACAAGAACTTCGAACGCGTGAAAGGCTATCTCGGTGATGGCCGCATCCTCTTCGGCGGCCAGCACGACGCAGCAGAGCGCTACATCGCACCCACTGTGCTAACGGATGTCCCGCTCGACAGCTCCGTGATGCAGGAGGAGATCTTCGGTCCCATCCTTCCTGTGATCGCTTGGAATGAACCGGAGGAGGTGGTCGCAATAGTGGGTCGGAACCCCACGCCTTTGGCGCTTTACGTTTTCAGCAAAAGCGGATCCACCCAGCAATATTTCACGGAGCGCATCGCCTTCGGCGGCGGATGCATCAACCATTGCCTCCTGCATTTCGGAAATCCGGAACTTCCCTTTGGTGGCGTGGGCACCAGTGGCATGGGCCGCTACCACGGCAAGCGCAGCTTCGATCTGTTCAGCCATCACAAAGGCATTGTCAGCGCTGGTTTCCTGCCGGAACCGGGTATCCAGTACCCACCCTATTTCAGCTGGAAGGAGCGGATCCTTCGCTGGGCGATGAAGTGATCGATCACTTTTCCGCGAGCCGCTCCGCACGCTTCGGGCGCAATCGGTCCCGCACCAGCACCATGTGCTTCTCATCGCATTCCAACGAAGCCACACAACGGCCTTGTACCATCGTGGTATAGGTGCGTGGTCCTGCTATTCCGTTTGCCTCGCAGAATTCCTCCACATGATGACAGAAGTGTTCGGCTGTAGGTTTGGCATCAGGGCCAAAAAAATCCCAGTGGAAGCGAAGAATGGACATTGTTGGATCAAGTGGGATAAAGGACAAAGATCCACATTCCGGTCCGGGGAACAAGCAGCACCGCACCTATTGGCTCTCCATTTGTTGCCTTGTTGACAACCCTATCGAGCGGCCTCTCGCTTCCTCGGTTCCAAAATA
>JAHBUL010000008.1 GCA_019638085.1 Flavobacteriales bacterium
GTCAACGGGGAACGCACCGTGCAGCGGTTGAGCATCATCCGGTAAAAGTTCCCTCAGCGGTCTCCCGCCCTAAGGCGGGGACCCTGAGGACACGAAAGCCGAAGGGCCGTTCCGAAAGGGACGGCCCTTCGTGCTTTTGCCAGGTCCACAGGATCTCTGCCCTACGGTAGCAGATCACTGAGCGAGCTAAGGGAGATGGCGTTCATCAAGGCCCCTCGCCGCACGGGGGGGGGACCTTGATGAACGCCGTACTCCAGCAACAGCATCCGATGCGGGAGCTTCACGAACTGCCTCCGGCAGAAGATCGCCGAGGGAGCTAAGGAAATACCGCCTTCAAGGTCTCCGGTGCATAGCGCATCTTGATGCGCGCCGAGCTCCCGTCAAAAGCATCCGATACGGGAACCTCAGGATCTCTACCCAACGGCAGAAGATCACAGATGGAGCTAAGAGCCTGTTTAGGATCTCTCAAACGCGGCCCCCTGCCTCCCCGTCAATTCGGGACGAAGACGCCTTTCCGCCCAGGCTTCAACGGAAAATGATCCCGTAGACACTATTCGACAAGCTAAGCATAAGCGCTACGCGATGATCTTCCGGCTTCGCTTGACCGAAAAACAAACTCGCGGGCCATCGTCCAAGAGATCCTAAACAGGCTCTGGGGAAATAGCGCGCCATCAAGGTCTTCCGGCGCACAGCGGGGACCATGACGCAGGCCATGGCCGAAGATCCGTTCCGCGATGGATGGCCTTTCAGTCTTTATACCATTTCGCATTACATGCATCTTCGATAAGCAGTTCCCGAGTCCTTGAATCGAAATATGGACGCACAAGGCTCCTGCACAGCCCGAAGGTTTATGTTGAGATGCGCTCTCGGCCCCCTGCCAAACACAACCAATTGCACTATGCGCTTGGAAGCTTGTGCACCTACCGGATCAATGTACCACAATGATCAACCGCGACCAGTGGTGCATTCCCTCAGCCTGACCACGCACCACATAGCTGCCCTCCGCCAGGTCCCTCACATCGATGGAGACGGATGAAAGATGGCTTGGCCAAAACATGGTGCGGACCGTGTGGCCTACTGCATCCATCAGTTCCAAGGTAAAATCAGGTTTGCCGGTCAGGTCCGACCGCAGTTCAACTGATGAACGTGCAGGTTGTGGATAGATCGCCGGGCGGAAGTCACCCATTTCATGAACGGCGGTATTGGTCACATGAACCGTGTCGGATAGCAACAGGCAGGATCCTCCAAGGTCGGCGCGTACCTGGTATATGCCATTTGCAGTAGGCGTGTAGGTCTGCCCAGTGGCTCCGGCTATGGCCATTCCATCCAGGAACCATTGCCATCCACTGGCCATTGTAGCGGACAATGTCTCACCGTCGAAGCTTGCTACAGGGGGCGGCATGGGACAGGCGTCCACGATCTTCTTCACCGTGCCATGCTCATGGTCCACTACGTAGAGCTCACCCGCCACATCCTCGCTGATAGCAGCGGCACCATTGACGCTGCTTGAGAGCAGGGTATCAAGCGCATAGTTCTCGCCGAAGCTGATGAAATCACCGCTGCAGTAATCCGTGAAGATGTACTTGCCATACAGGCGCGGGTAGCTCGAACCCCGATACACATAGCCACCGATAACGGAACACCACCCTTGTGTACCATGGCCGAATGCAGCTACCGGTTCCACGAAAGGGCCCGATGCGGCACAGCCGACCTGGCTGACACCTTGTGTGGGCACCAGACCTTCGCGACAGCGCCATCCGAAGTTCGGGCCGCTGTTATCACCGGCGGGCCAAAAAGACACCTCCTCCCATGCATTCTGGCCCACATCCCCGATCCACATATCGCCGGTAAGCCGATCGAAGCTGTAACGCCACGGATTGCGCAGGCCACTTGCCCAGATCTCGGGAAGCGTATCCTGGGCATCCACGAACGGGTTATCCGGTGGAATGGCATAAGTGCTATCGTGCTGTGAAACATCGATGCGGATCATACTGCCCAGTGCGGTTCCAAGATCCTGCCCGTTCCCATCGGGATCGTTCCCGCTTCCGCCATCACCAAAGCCACAATAGAGGTATCCATCAGGGCCGAATTGGAGGCAACCACCGTTGTGGTTCCAGTACGGCTGTGATACTGAATAAAGCACCACCTCGCTGCCGGGGTCCGCTACATTGGGATCGGCGCTCACTTGGAACCGTGAGATACGACTGGTGCCGGTTCCGCTGCCATGGATGTAATAAACGTAGAAGTAGCCATTGTCGGCATAATCGGGATCGAAGACCAAGCCCAATAGACCTTGCTCACTCTGTGTGCTGTTGACCTGTGCTGTGATATTGAGGAAAGGGGTCGGAAGCACCTGCATGCTGTCCGTGATGATCTTGATGGCTCCTTCACGCTGCACCACGAATAGTCGGCCATCTCCCGCGTTGGTCATCCACAAGGGTTTGTTCAGCCCTGTAGCCCAGTTGTGCAGGGCGATCCGCACAGGGTTCACTTGTGCCGAAACAAGGAATGGTAATACCAAAGCCAGCGAAAGAAGGATCCTTTTCATGTTGATCATCCCATTTATTGAACTTTAAGGCGCCGAATGTACGTGCTGGCATACGCTATTGAATCACCGGACATCCAGTAGGGTCGGATGGCTACCAAGGAAACGAGCGCCCGGCCACCCGATGGCCCCTACATTTGCGGCCGTTTTAGCATATGGGCCAACAAGAAGAAATAGCCAAACGGCGCACGTTCGCCATCATCAGTCACCCGGACGCAGGTAAGACCACGCTCACGGAGAAATTCCTCCTGTATGGTGGAGCCATCCAAACGGCGGGTGCGGTAAAGAGCAATAAGATCCGCAAGGGGGCCACCAGCGACTTCATGGAGATCGAGCGGCAACGTGGGATCTCCGTGACCACTTCGGTGATGACCTTCGGCTACGAGGGCACCTTGATGAACCTCCTCGACACGCCGGGTCACCGCGATTTTGCGGAGGATACCTATCGCACGCTCACTGCCGTGGACAGTGTGGTGCTCGTGATCGATTCCACCAAGGGTGTTGAACCACAGACCGAGCGCCTGATGGAAGTGTGCCGCATGCGGAACACCCCCGTGATCGTCTTCATCAACAAGTTGGACCTCGAAGGTCGCGACCCGTTCTCCCTGCTGGATGAACTGGAGGAGATGCTTTCCATCCGTGTGCGGCCCTTGAGCTGGCCGATCGGCGTGGGGGCCACGTTCAAAGGGGTATACGATCTCTACGACCACGACCTCCGGCTCTTCGAGGCAGGGAAGTCAAAGAAGGAGATCACCAGCGAACAGTTCAAGGACCTGGCGGACCCGCGCTTGGACAAGCTTCTGGGCGAGGAAGCTGCCACGGAACTGAGGAACGATGTAGAATTGGTGAACGGCGTGTATGACCCGCTGGACCTTGCTGCATACCGCCGCGGGGAATTGGCTCCTGTCTTCTTCGGAAGCGCGTTCAACAATTTCGGTGTGCGCGAGGTGCTGGACACTTTTGTGCGGATCGCCCCACCTCCAGGCCCCCGTGAGACCGACCAAGGACAGGTGGATCCGGCGGATCCGGAGTTCAGTGGCTTCGTATTCAAGATCCATGCGAACCTCGACCCGAACCACCGCGACCGGGTCGCCTTCATGCGCATATGCTCGGGCCAGTTCAAGCGTAACACCTTCTACCAACACGTCCGCTTGGGCAAGCAGTTGCGCTTCGCGAACCCTACCGCCTTCCTCGCTGCACAGAAATCCTTGGTGGACGAGGCATGGCCCGGTGATGTGATCGGCCTGTTCGATACCGGAAACCTGAAGATCGGCGACACCCTCACCGGTGGGTCCATTTTCAACTTCCGTGGTATTCCGTCCTTCTCGCCCGAACTGTTCAGGGAACTGGTGAACCTGGACCCCATGCGCAGCAAGCAGCTCGAGAAGGGCATCCGACAGCTCACCGAGGAAGGCGTGGCCCAGCTCTTCACCCAGCAACCGGGCAACAAGAAGATCGTGGGTTGTGTGGGCGAACTCCAATTTGATGTGATCCGATACCGCTTGGAGCATGAATACGGTGCATCCTGTTCCTTCCGGGCCATACAAGCACACAAGGCGTGCTGGATCACCAGCGATGACCCGGCCGCACTTGGGGAATTCATCCGCATCAAATCCAACCAGATCGTGCAGGACAAGGACGAGAATCCCGTCTTCATTGCACCTTCGGCATACATGTTGGAACTCGAGCAGCGGAACAACCCCGAGATCACATTCCATTTCACCAACGAATTCAAGACGCTTCAGACCTGAAGACCCCATTGAGCCTTGCTCGACCCCGATGTGCCGGAGAAACCGTCAAAGGATCGTTAAGGTTGAAAAGGCCATGAGCGGTCCAATTATTTTTGACCACATGCTGAAGAAAACCCTCCTCTTGGCACTCGTAGCGCTGGTTACCATCGCCCAGGCGCAAGATCAACGGCGCCTGCAGTTCACCATTGATGGAACTGCCCACGACACCATCTATCTCGCCAATTACTACGGCAACAAGCTCTACTATTCGGACACTACCGTGGCCAATGCCAAGGGCGTGGCCGTATTCGATCGCCCCAGCGGCTACAAGGCCGGTGTATATGCCGTGGTGATCCCGGGGCCGAAATACTTCGAGCTGATCGTGAATGAGCCCGTGGTGGAAATGAAGAGCGATACGGGTGCCCTGAACGAACACGTTGTGGTTCAACGATCAGTGGAGAACACGTTGTTCCAGACCTACATCCGCTTCTTGGCCGATAAAAAGAAGGAGGCGGATGCGATCAAGCAACAGATGGAGAGCAGCTCGGACCCGATCGCCAAGGCCAATTTCAAGGAGCGCCTGAAGGCCATGGACACCGTGATCATCGCCTACCAGAAGGAGTTGGTGGCGAAGAACCCGAACACGCTCGTGGCCAAGATCGTGAAGATGAGCATCGCACCGGAGAACACGGAGGTCCGCAAAGCTGATGGCACGTTGGACAGCGCTGCCAGCTATTACAGCTACCGTAAGCACTTCTGGGACAATACGGACCTGAAGGATCCGCGCAATTTGCGTACTCCCGTTTTCCAGAACAAGTTCGATGAATACATCGGCAAGGTGATCCCACAGATCCCGGATACGATCAACAAATGGGCGGATGACCTGATCCAGCGCATGGATGATGGTGGCGACCTCTTCAAGTTCGCCGTGAACGGGATCACCTACAAGTACGAGACCAGCGACATCATGGGCATGGATGCCGTGTTCGTACACATGGCGCAGACCTACTACTGCCCCAGTGACGGAAGCAAGAGCCGTGTGGATTGGATGACCCCGGAAAAAATGGACAAGCTCTGCGAACGGGCACGTAAGGAGGCTCCCTTGATCATCGGCGCTCAAGGCAAGGACATCATCCTCACCGATACCACCGAGACCAATTGGCTGAGTTACTATAAGATGCCGGAGAAGTATGTACTGATCATCTTCTGGGATCCGCACTGTGGCCATTGCAAGAAGGTGCTTCCTACGATCCATGAGGATTGGAAATCGAAATTGAAACCGTTGGACGTAGGCGTTTTTGCAGTAGCGAAGGCAACCGACAGCACCCTGTTCCACGATTGGAAGCAATTCATCCGGGAGAACGATCTGGACTGGACCAACGTGGGCCTTACCTGGCACGTGTTCAATGAAGCGAAGACGGCTTCCTGGAAATTCATTCCCAAGTTCACCACCATCGAAAGCCTGAATTATGCGGATACATGGGATGTATACAGCACCCCGAAATTCTTCCTGATGGATCAGGACCGCAAGATCGTGGGCAAGCAACTGGATGTGGACCAGATGGCCGAGCTGGTAAAAGCCCTTGAGAAAAAGAAACAACCGGCGGTCAAGTGACCCCGCGCTTCGCTACCGCACGATTCACAGCCGTGCCACGCGCTGGCGAAGTAGCTGGTCCGCGAGCACTAAGCAGGTCATGGCCTCCACAATGGGTACCGCCCGTGGGACCACGCAGGGGTCATGTCGGCCCTTTCCTTCCAGGAATATTTCATTCCGCTCACGATCCAAGCTCGACTGGCCTCGCATCAAGGTGCTTACCGGTTTGAAGGCAATGTCCAAAAGGATATCCTCACCGTTGCTGATACCTCCCTGCAGGCCGCCGCTGCGGTTGGTTGCCGTACCGATGGTGTCGCCCTTTATCACATAGGGATCGTTGTGCTGTGATCCCCGCAAGGCAATGGAATCGAAGCCACTGCCGAACTGCACCCCCTTAACGGCGTTGATGCTGAACATCGCCTTGCCCAGCTCAGCGTGCAGCTTGTCGAAGACCGGTTCCCCTAGGCCGGCAGGTACTCCTTGTGCCACGCAGGAGATACGCCCACCCAAGGTGTCGCCTTCGCCACGCACTTGCTCGATCAGCGTGGTCATGCGCTTTGCAGTCTCCGGATCGGGACAGCGCACATCGCTCGCATAAGTTGATCCCAAAGCCAGTTCGGTGTAGGGCTTCAGTAGCCGTTCCTCCCCTACTTGGCTCACCCATGCCTGTACCTGAATGCCTGCCGTGGCCAGCATTTGCCGCGCTATGGCGCCCGCAGCCACTCGCACGGCTGTCTCCCGTGCGCTGGCCCTTCCACCCCCGCGATGATCGCGGATACCGAACTTCTGTTCCCAAGTAAGATCGGCGTGGCCGGGCCGGTAGGCATCCTTCAGGTGATCATAGTCACCTGGCTTCGCATCCTTGTTACGGATGATGAAGCCGATGGGGGTGCCCAACGTAATACCATCGAGGATGCCGCTGAGGAACTCCACTTGATCTTCCTCCTTTCGCGCTGTACCGAGCGGCGTGCTGCCGGGGCGACGACGATCCAGCTCCTGTTGCACGGCATGGAGGTCCAACTTCAACCCTGCTGGACAGCCCTCCACCACACCACCGATGGCTGCGCCATGGCTTTCGCCAAAACTGACGAGCTGAAAGAGTTTGCCAAAGGTGCTTCCTGCCATGGTGGCGAAGGTACTGGACGGGCCGTTGCATCGGGGAGCCTGCGCGCTAAGTTCCCAGCCGCTTCCTTTGCACGCTAACACTCGCTTATGCCTACCGAAGCCCAAGTACTCAGCCACATGATGGACCGCACCCGTGAATGGACGCACTTCCATTTTTCTGCCTTGAAGGGCCAGGATCCGCACCGTCTGTTCACCTGTGAAGGCAAGGAATTCAACACGGTGTTCTGGTTGACCGCACATTTGGCCACTTCGGAGAACGGCCTTCTACTGTCCGCGACGGGTGGCCCATTCGAGAAATTCTGGTGGGCCAAGCACTTCACCTTGGGTGCATCCGGATTACCTCCGGAGGAATGCCCGCCATACGAAGAGGTGTGGGAGACCTTCAATGGCGTACATCAGAAAGCCGCAGCCCATATCGCCACCTTGGATGAGGCTGCTCTCAATGCACCGAACCCCACAAAGCTCACCGCCATCGGCACCACGGTGCGCGATGTGATCACCCATGCGATCCGCCACGAAGGCGGACACATCGGCCACCTGAGCTGGCTGTGCAAGCTGTACGGCATAAAGTTGATCTAAGCATTGATGGAGCGTACCGGTCCCGTGCGGGCTGATGGCTCTCTTTCCGAGGCCACCATCATTCTCCTGCATGCGGTGAGCCAAGTGGATCTGGAACTGCTCCGTGCAGTACGCATTCGACCTTCACGATCCAACTGGTTCCGCGCACCGTGGTACCGCTATCATCGCGGTGGGGCCATCACGATCGGTCGTACGATCTGGTTCACGCGTATCTGGTTCGCACCTGACGGTTCGGGTGATGGCAGTTTGCGATCCACATGGAAATGGCTGCTGCATCTAGCTCATGAGGTCGGGCACCTGCCGCAAGCCGAGCGCTTCGGCAGAAGCTTGTGGGGAAAGGCCCGTTATGTGGCCGCATTCACATGGCAGTACGGCTCGCGGGCACTATTGCTTCGCAGGCCGATCCATGATGGCAGTCGTTTGGAGCGTGAAGCGGACCTGGGGCGACAAGTGCTAATGCAACTGATCGGACAAGCGGGATCAGACCATCCGGTAGTGACCGCCATCCACGAAGGCGATGCACAGGCAACCCGGAAATGGTGCGCGCAAAACACTGCAAAGATCACCGCCTTGGCGGCGAACTATCGCGAGCACAACTCGGTTAGCGCACGATCATGAAGCGCAATGCCGCCCCATTGGTGGCCGAGCGCAGGCTGTAGGTACCGGGTGGTAGTTTGGTCACATCCACACTACGAGCACCAACAGGAACGGGGAGCACATGGCGGCCGTCCATTGCGATCACCTCCAGGGATGAGTTCATCGTGCCTTCCAGATGCAACAGGTTGCTCACCGGGTTCGGCCATGCCTTCAATGTTGCCGCCGTGGTGTGCGCAGCAATGCCGGTTGTGATATCCTCCGGATCATAATGGAAGCGGACCACGGTATTGATGCCTCCCACGGTGGTCACTTGCAGCACAGGTTCGTCCATGCCTTGGGCGATCCACTTGTACTCGATCGTTTCCGGTTCGGGAATGGAAAGACCGAAGCCGAACTGGCTGATGTAAATAGTGTCCGTGCGCGCAATGCGGGACTTCACCCGCAACACTTGGAAGGTATCGGCAGGCAGGATGAGCGTTCCCCAGCCGTCCACTTCATTACGCCGCATCTGTTCCTGACCGTAAAACCCGAGCATGGGCACGGAGACCTGAAAGTGGCTGGCAGAGCTATCCGTATCTCCATAGTTCATGGGGAAGCGGTAGATCCAGTCCACCGGATCGCGCTGCACGGAGGTGGGCAGGCCGTTGAGGTTGGCACCGAAGCCCACATTACGATAGCCTGTGGAGTTCGACTTGTAATAGTCAAAGAGGTCGTCCAAGGAAAACCCTTGGATCCCGATGGACACGCCGCGCATGGCGAAGTCCGCTTTATGCTGCGGATAGAGTATCGCGTTGTTGAAGAAAAACTGGTAGAGGAGCGGCGTGCTCCCTACGGTCACCATTGTATCCGCTCCTTCCCCACCGGGCACCAAGGCACTGAAATCCCAGAGATGCGCAGGACCTGTATCGGCCATGTCCGCAGTTGTGGTAGTGGTCTGAAAGCGCACGGTATCACCAGCGGAGGGCATATCGGGGGCATCGATAGTGATCTGCGCGGAGACAGAGAAGCAGAGGGCCATCGGGACCAGAACAAGGGAGCGGGTATTGTGCTTCATGAGGCCAAAGTAATTCACGTGGGAACCTAACTGATGCACGGACATGCCCGGTTGGAAACAAAAAAGCATTGGTCTCCTTCCCACTTGCGAATGTTGGCACGGGATCAGCAAGCGGCACGGTTACCTTTGAGCCGATGCGTCAACTACTGATCCCTCTTCTTCTCGTGATATCCATCGCCAGTTACGGGCAGTCCGATCCGGATCGTCGGCTGGTCCAGTTCAGCGGCGTGGTGGTTACCGGTGACAGCTTGGAGCCGGTCCCCTTCACCAGCATTCTTACCAAGGGAAGCTATCGCGGTACCATCAGTGATGTCTATGGTTACTTCAGCTTCGTGGCGCAAGCTGGCGATACTGTCGAGTTCGCGGCCGTCGGCTTCAAGCGTGGTAATTATATCATCCCGGATTCCTTGCAGGAGAGCAAGTACTCGATGATCCACGTGTTGATGCCGGATACCGTGCTGTTGCGCCCGTTGGATGTGTATCCATGGCCGAGCAAGGAACAATTCCGCGAGGCGTTCCTCGCGTTGAACGTGTCGGATGATGAGTACCAGCGTGTGTTGAAACACCTCAATTCCGCCGAGGCGATCCAGCGCATGGAGAACCTGCCACCGGATGCCGGACTCGCCGCGCACTATCAGGCCTCCTTGGACAACACCCGGATCTACAACCAAGGGATGGCGCCGAGCATCAACCTGTTCAACCCCATTGCGTGGGCACAGTTCGTGCAAGCGTGGCGAGCGGGATCTTTTAGCAAGAAGCAATAGTTGGTCAGATGATCAGAAAATCAGATGATCGGATGTTTCCGCCGAAGCTTTAGCGAAGGCGGATGATGCAATGCCTTTGATGTGATACGCTTTATCCGATGGTGATCGGCTGAACGGCAATTGCCGAAGGATCGTACATTCCTGCATCACCTCTTTGAACCCTTTCGGTGGATGTGTGTACCGCTGGTCCAAACCAACGGACCATGCACTTATCGCGAACACTGATCACTGCAACCCTATTTGTTTCGGTTCTTCAGGTGAAGCCCCAAGCCATGGGGAACCTGATGTACGAGAGCAACAGCCGGATCTATTTCCAGCAGGCCGAACAGGCCGTGAAGGCCTCCCTCCAAGGCAATGTGCTGGTGCTTGAGGTGAACGCCATGATGAACATGCGCGCGGACAGCTACCTGGCGATCTTCAACTTGAACCAGTTGGGCCAAACGGCGGATGAGGCTGACTCGTTGATGAACCAGCGCGTGGAAGGCATGATGGCGCGGTTGCGGAAGATCGGCATAAAGGACGCCGATGCGTTCACGGACATGCTCTCCTTCGTGCCGGTGTACGAACTGGAGGCCACACGAAAGCTCTTCAGTACCAGCTATCAGGAAGTGCCTGCCGGTTTCGAGATACAGAAGAACATCCACATCAAGTTCCGAGATGCACGGGCCTTGGACAAGATCGTGAGCGCAGCCGCCAAGGAGGGCATCTACGACTTGGTGAAGGTGGATTACTTCGTGGACCAACAGAGTGCTTGCTACGACACCTTGCGGATGTTCGCCACCCGCCTGATGCTGGATAAATTGAAGAACTTCACGAAGCTGGGCCTGAAGGTGGAAGAGAGCCACCGCATTGCCGGAGAGAAGAACGGAGCCTATTTCCCGCTGGACCGCTATACCGCCTACCAGAGCCGTACGCGCACCTCGCTGAACAGCCGCCGGAAGGGACAACTACTGGATGATGTCCGAAAGCCCAGCACACTGTTCTACAACAAGGTTCCCTACGGCAATTTCGATATCGTGCTGCATGCGGACATCACCGAACCGCCCGTGCAATACACGTACAACCTCACGCTGCACTGCCAATTGCCAGAGGCGTTTCCCAAAAAGGAGGCGAAGGACATCATCAAGTACCTCTGGCTCTCTGACAAGGGTGAGGCGAAGACCATCATGCTGCCTTGAAACATCAGGGAAGCGCTGACCTCGCTGGTACCGCGCTGCACTTCGACCCGCTCAGGGGAGCCAAGCGCGGACCGGTATGGATCGGCACGAAGGTGCCGAACATGATAGTGCGGCAATAGGTGGTGGCACGACATATCGTCCTTGCCTTGGAATGCGGTTTCTTTGTGGCCCCATGGCTAAAAAGACCCTTCCCATACTTGAGCACATCACTGTAACCGGTTGGGGTGCCAAAGGCAAGGCGCTGGCCAAGGTGGATGGCTTGGTGGTCTTTATTCAAGGGGCCGTACCAGGTGACGTAGTGAACGTGCAATTGACACGGAAGAAGAAGAGCTATGCTGAGGGAAGGGTCACGGATCTGATCACCGCTTCACCAGAGCGGGTAACCCCGTTCTGTAAGCACTTCGGGATCTGTGGTGGATGCACTTGGCAGGACCTCTCCTACTCGGCCCAGGTAGGTCACAAACGACAGGAAGTGATCGACAACCTGCAACGTTTGGGCGGCTTGGAGTTGCCCGAAGTGCCTCCCACACTGGCTTCTCCTGAAACACGGCATTACCGGAACAAGCTGGAATTCACCTTCACGGCCCAGCGATGGATCACCAAGGAAGAACTGGACAGCGGAGAGCAATTTGATGATCGCAAGGCACTGGGATTTCATCTCCCCGGCCGCTTCGATAAGGTCTTTGATGTGGAGGAGTGCTGGCTACAGCCGGAGCCGAGCAACGCGATCCGGAATTTTGTCCGTGCTTATGGCACCCAGCACAATTCGGACTATTACCACATCCGCCAACACGAAGGCTGGTTGCGCACCCTCACCATCCGCACCACCACTACCGGTGAGGTCATGGTGCTGGTCATGTTCGGGCGTGAGGACAAAACGAACCGGGAAGCGCTGCTGACGGCCTTACAGAACGAATTCCCGGAGATCAGCTCCTTGCTCTGGTGCATCAATCCGAAAAAGAACGACACCATCTGGGACTTGGACATCCACGTGTTCCATGGAAGGGACCACATCGTGGAGGAGCTTCGGGATGTGGGTCTTCCAAACTTGCGTTTCCGCATCGGTGCCAAGAGCTTCTTCCAGACCAACCCCCAGCAAACGCAGGTGATGTATGAGCTCGTCCGTGATCTGGCGGGACTGAAAGGTGATGAACGTGTCTATGATCTTTACTGTGGTGCCGGCAGCATTTCCCTCTTCCTGGCGCGCCATTGCCAACACGTGGTCGGTGCGGAGATCGTTCCGGAAGCCATTGCAGATGCGCACGCCAACGCGGAGCTGAACAGTATCACCAACGTGAATTTTGAGGCAGGCGATCTGAAGGATCTATTGAATACGGACTTCATTGCCCGCCACGGAAAACCGGACGTATTGATCACGGATCCTCCGCGGGCGGGAATGCACGAGGCCGTGGTTGCACGGATCCGGGAATTGGCCCCACCTTGTATCGTTTACGTCAGCTGCAATCCGGCTACCCAAGCCCGTGACCTCGCCCTATTAAAGGACCTGTACCGAGTAACACACGTACAGCCGATGGACATGTTCCCGCATACATGGCACGTGGAGAACGTGGTACGCCTGGAGCGTATCAGCGGTTGACCCCCCGCTGGAAAGTATCCGCAGAACAGGCGTACCCGTTGCAGAAGTAGGTGGTACCCCCATAATAGCTCACTACCCGACGATATTCATCGGTGGTCATTCCCCTATGTAACCTGATGATGGTGGTAACGCGCAGACTATCTACCTGCACTTCCTTCTCAACCACTGGGACTGCTTCAACATCCAGTGGCTCCGCTAATCTCTTCATGACAACGGCTTCAGTGCGAGCCGGTTCGGAGAGAGCGAGGGAGAGAGGATGAGCCGTATGAGGTGTACCAGGCTCGATGTCGTTGAGCGAAACTGGTGAAGGGGCCGTTGCTGTGGCCAACACATGTACCATCGGCGGCGTGCGGGAAACTACCGGGGCGACCATATCCTGAGCTCGTACAGGTTTGATCGCTTCTGCCATCACAGGCTTCCGCATGGATGCAGTGAGCCCTGCATCGTGCGCAGGGTGTGGTGCTACGGGCGAGGCGCTTGGCACCGCGGACATCAGCTTGGTTTGAATCAGTTCTAATTCCTTCGCCAGAAAATCATCCTTCAACATGCGGTAGTCCGTGCTGTAGCTGAAGTCATTGAGCTTCCCATCGAAGTGGATGTAGCCTACAGGACCTGCATATTCCATCCGCTGGCCTTCCGGTGCCGGCTCCAAGGTGACCTGAAAGGGGAATCGGAAGCCGTCAGGACTGAGGTTCTCCGCAGGCACGTTCGTATTGAAGCGCAGTTGCTTGCTCACGCAACCAGGCCTTTCGAAAGAGACCAAATAATCCTTTTGGAGATCCAGTCTCAACGTGAAATGAGACAGCCCTTCAGTTAGCACTTGCGCCTCACCATCCTTGGCGATCATGATCACTCGGCTCCCTTCCAAGGGTAGGCCATTGACGATCAAGATACCATCGAGATGTAATTGCGCGGAGCCAAACAGCAAGGCCGACATGGCCATTGCGCCAACACCTCCCATCGTTCTGCTCAGAGCGGTTCCCATTGGAGATAGCCTAGCAGATCAAGTACCAAATACTGCATTGGCTTATGTAAAAATAGGAGGATCGGTGACACATGCAACATATTGATCTGGGTCGCAAGCACTCCTGGGCACATGCTCGGTTTGCACCTTTTCATAAAACATCGGTCCCATGGGGAAGAGATCCCCCAAGCGTACGATCGATGGGGAAAACCCGAACTTCGGACACTGGCACGAATCTTGGCCAATACGGATGCGAAAGACCACCCCATCATGATCAGAGCAGCACATATCATTCGACACTTCACGTGGATCTCCGCGGCATTCCTGCTGACCGTCGGTGCTCAAGCACAGGAGAAGCAGGACGATTGGCCTTTGGTCTTCACCTCCGGTGCTGATCAGGTCCAAGTTTTCAGGCCACAGCCGGAAACGTTTGATGGCACCAGCTTTACCGCCCGCGCGGCAGTGGCTTTGCAACGGCCGGAGGACAGCACTCCGGTCTTCGGAGCGATATGGGGTAACGGCGTACTTGCCGTTGACCGCACGGACCGGATGGGCACGTTACAGACCTTCAAGGTGACCGATGCACGCTTCCCCGGGGTCACGGATGTGAATGAACTCTCCCGCATCAAGGAGATGCTTTCCGCAGGCATTGTCCAACATGCAGCTCCAATCCCGATCGACTGGCTGGTGGCCGCATTGGAAGAGGAGAAGCAGATGAGTGGGTCCTATGAGAACACCCCCCCGGAGATCATCTACCGGGACAAGCCCAGTATCCTGGTATTCGTGGACGGGGATCCGATCTACGAAGAGGTGAAGAACAAAGCGATCACGGGCGGTGATCCCGTATATGCCCAAAGCGCTCCAGCGGTCGAACGCGTCGTGAACACCCCCTTCTTCCTGGTGCGGGCCAAGGGTGGAACTCATTGGCTCCACGGCTCAGGCCTGTGGTATTCGGCGCGCAACATCCAAGGGCCATGGGCGAATGAGAAAAAAGCACCAGACTATCTGGAGCGCTTGGCTGCCGAGGTTGATACCTCCACAACGGTGCCACCTGCGGACGGGGTGATCCCCGAGATCATAGTGACCATGAAACCTGCAGTATTGCTTGATATCAATGGAGAACCGAAGATGGAACCCTTTGATAACAGTTCGTTGATGTACGTAACGAACACGGACAAGGACCTCTTTCTGGACATTCCTACACAGGAGTATTACTTCCTGGCCTCCGGCCGTTGGTACGCTTCCAAGAACCTGCGCGATGGTCCATGGCGCTATGTCGCTCCTGATGCACTGCCTGCCGGCTTTGCCTCCGTGCCGGAAGGTTCAGCCAAGGATGGTATCCTCGCCCATGTGGCCGGTACGCCTGCAGCACGTGAAGCCGTGCGTGATGCCAGCATTCCGCAGACCGCACAGGTGGACCGGCGCACCGCCACGGTCTCCGTCTCCTATGATGGGGCTCCGCAATTCCGACAGATCCCCGGTACCAATGTCTATTCTGCGGAGAATGCCAGTACGGTGGTGCTCCGCATCAATGGCGTTTACCATGTGTGCGATAATGCCGTTTGGTATGAAGGGAACAGCCCCGATGGTCCTTGGGTAGTGAGTACTTCGGTGCCATCGGAGGTGAATGACATCCCGGCGTCAGACCCGAACTACCGGGTTCGCTATGTGTACATCTACGACTCCACTCCGGATGTCGTGTTCACCGGATACACCCCCGGCTATTTGGGCTCATACGTGCAGGCAGGTACCGTGATCTACGGCACGGGCTACTACTATAACCCCTGGCGGAGCTCGTACTGGTACCCACGTCCCTACACATGGGGCTTCAATATGCATTACAATCCGTGGTACGGCTGGGGCTTTGGTGCTTCGTGGGGATATACCTGGTTCTACCCCAGCTGGAATTATTATGGCTATTACCGACCATACACCTGGGGTTGGTGGGGACCATACGCGTATTGCCCGCCCGTCGCCACATATTATGGCTATGGCTATTACGGCGACAATTACCGGCAAGGGTACTATGGACATAGACCCTCGATGTCCAGTCGCGGCACAGGAGCCGATAGGCTGGTTGCTGACCAAAGGTCACCCGTGCGCACCACCGATCTATACAGGAACCATAGCACTCCGGGGGTCCGTCCTTCCGAAACTAACCGCAGCATCTTGACCAACACATTGGTTGAACAGCAGCGCACTGTTGCGGAGCAACCGGATAGAATGCGCGAAATGGAACCTATCCGCACGGATCACTTCACGGATAGCAAAGGGAATGTGTATCGGAATGAAGCGGGAAGAACAGAGGAGTTCCGTGATGGGAGATGGACCCCGCTAACACCTGAAAAGGTCCGGGATCTCCAGCCTCCTTCCGGAGCTGATCAGCGCGACCGCAGCACCGTCACTCCCCAAAGGGACACCCCGATGGAGCGAGTGCCCCAGCGGACAGCCGAACCCGGCCAGCACGATCGCCAGGTGCAGCCGACCACGCCCAGCCGCACTCCAACCAACCCATATAGCATCCAGCAGGAACGATCACGAGGGAATCAGCGTGTGAATGACTACCGAGGCTACCAACAAGACCGCCAGGCCCCTCCCCCGCAGCGGACGACACCCACGCCTCGACCGGCACCTACGCCACGCACGCAACCCACGCCGCAACGTAGTGCGCCCACCACCCGGCCCAGCGCCCCGCCCGTGCGATCCACACCCTCCTCGCCCAGCCGTGGAACACCCGGAGGAGGTGGCGGTGGAGGCGGAACACGCACGCCCCGATAGGTACTTCCAAGGCCTTCACGTCTTTTCGGGATCGCGAGCCGCTGTTCATCGCCATTTTTGCCGGGCAACGCAACGGGTGAATGGATACGGCAGTAGTGATCTTGAACTGGAATGGCCAACGCTGGCTGGAACAGTTCCTGCCCCAAGTGGTCACCCACACCAAGGGTGATGCCCGCGTGATCGTGGCCGATAATGGAAGTACAGATGGTTCATTGGCATGGGTCCGGGCGAACCTTCCTTCCGTGGAAGTGATCGCCATGACCGAGAATCACGGGTTTGCCGGAGGCTACAATACAGCTTTGGCACAAGTGGACGCGAAATTCTTCATCCTCTTGAATTCGGATGTTGAGGTGACCCCGGGATGGGCGCGCGGCCTTCGGGAACACGTGGAGGCCCGGCCGAACATGGCCGCGTGCCAGCCTAAGATGCTGAGCCATCAACACCGCACCACCTTTGAACATGCTGGTGCCGCCGGCGGCTATATCGATCGCAACGGTTACCCCTTCTGCCGTGGCCGTATCTTCGAGATCACCGAAGAGGATCATGGCCAATATGACGACGACCGTGATGTCTTCTGGGCCACGGGTGCCTGCCTGATGATCCGCGCCGATGCCTTCCGACAGGCGGGAGGTTTTGATGAACGGCTCTTCGCGCATATGGAAGAGATCGATCTGTGCTGGTCCTTGCGTCGAATGGGCTGGAGGATCGGCTATACCAGTGCCGTCACGGTATATCACGTGGGAGGTGGTGCATTGGGCTACGGGGATCCCCGGAAAACCTTCCTCAACTTTCGCAACAGCTTGGCCGTGCTCACGAAGCATCTACACTCCCGCTGGATCTATGCACGCATCTTCCACCGGCTCACGTTGGATGGCTTCGCTGCCTTGAAGTTCTTTGTGGAAGGGCATGCGGCCCATGCATGGCAGGTGGGAAAGGCGCATCGTCAGTTCTTCCGCTGGCTGCCACGGCTAATGCGGGAACGCGAACGTTTACGCACCTTGGAGCACAACCCTGACCTTACGGGTATGTATCACCGGAGCATCGCCTATGACCGCTACATTCTGGGTTGGCGCAAGTTCACGGACCTGGACCATACGCAGTTCGATCAACCGCCGCGCCGGAGCAGGTGATCCACTGCCATGCGGTAACCCGCCGTGCCAAAACCGGTGATCACGCCAACACAATGCACTGCGGTAAGCGACCGGTGCCGGAACTCCTCCCGCGCGTGGATATTGCTGATGTGGACTTCCACCACCGGGATGTCCATGGTGGACAAGGCATCGCGAAGGGCCACGCTGGTATGTGAATAGCCGGCTGCGTTCAGTACCACGCCATCGCACTCCTGATCCGCGCGGCGCAAGGCATTGATCAGTTCTCCTTCCACGTTACTTTGGAACAGATCGATTGAATGGCCTCTGAACTCCCGCTGCAATTCCTGCAGTACTTCGGCGAAGGATACGGTGCCATAGATGGATGGTTCCCGTGTGCCGAGCAGATCCAAGTTGGGGCCGTTGATGATGCGAATGAGCATGAGGTTGCGCAAAAGTGATCATTCCGTTGCTTCGGGCGGCATGTATGGCGCATGATCTTTGCACCATGCAGTGGAAGCAGGCCCTCTTGGATTTCCGGATCCACCTGAAGCTGGAGCGCGCATTGAGCGATCGCACCGTGGATGCCTACATCCGGGACCTGGGCAAACTGCGCGACTTTGCTGAAGGTCAAAGCCCGACGATCGCACCGGAGGCTTTGCATTTGGATGACCTGCAGGCCTTTATTACCCACGAAGTCAAGAAGGGGCTGATGCCCAGCAGCCAGGCCCGCCTGCTGAGTGCGGTACGAGGCTTCTTCAAAAGCCTCCGAATAGAACGGGTGATCACGGAGGATCCGACCGAGCTATTGGAAAGCCCGCGCCTTGGAAGGCACCTGCCCACTTTCCTCAGCGTTGAGGAGATCGATGCCTTGGTGAATGCCATGGACATGAGCCGTCCGATGGCTCATCGCGACAGGGCCATGTTGGAAACGCTGTACGGCTGTGGCTTGCGCGTAAGCGAACTCTGTGGCCTACGGATCAGCAGGTTGCATTTTGCGGATGGCTTTATCCGCGTGGTGGGTAAGGGCGACAAGGAACGACTGGTACCCATTGGCCAAGCCACCATCCGGCATGTGGAACTTTATATGAACGAGGAACGGATACATTCTCCGGTGAAACCCAAAGCCGAGGACATCCTCTTCCTGAACGCCCGTGGTGCAGCACTTTCCCGGGTGTGGGTATTCAAGCTGGTAAAGCGCTTGGCAAAGCAGGCAGGGATCACAAAGGAGATCAGCCCCCATACGTTCAGGCACTCCTTTGCCACCCATTTGGTGGAAGGCGGTGCCGACCTGCGGGCCGTGCAGGAAATGCTCGGCCATGCCAGCATCACCACTACCGAGATCTACACGCACTTGGATCGGGAATACCTGCGCAGCAATATCATGCGCTTCCACCCAAGGGCGAAGGCCCGTTCTCAATGATCGGCCAGTGTAAGACCGCCTGGCAGAAAGAGCGCGATGTTGCTCACATTCTCCGCGATCTGCACACGCTGGCGACTCAGTAGATCGTTCAGGCCCTCTGTCCTATCCTGCCTCAGGAGATTCCGATCATAGATGGAAAGCAGATGACACTCGCTGCGATGCACTGCGCTGAGAATAGCGGCATCACCCAGTAGCCATGCCGGATTTCGGATCTCCTTCCACACTTGCCTCCAACGGCGCTCTCCTCGTGGGGGAGAGAATTGAGCCGACAATTCGATCGCATGCAAATGTTCTTCCAGTTCGTGGATCAACGAGATCCGACTACTGGCCAGCACACCGTATAGATCACGAAGACCACGGTTGCGGGTTTTATCATAGGCGCGCTCGTAAGCCTGTTTACTGGTCCGCAGCATGCGGACCAGTTCAACGAGTTGTGCTTTTGAACCGGGACGTTCCAAGACCATGTTGAGCGTTTCATGGACTTAGGCTTTTAATGTGCCACGAACCGTGGGGCATCAGGATCCGTAGTGGCATCAACACTTTCAGGTCCTTCACGCGCCTGAAGTGCGGAGTTGGAATTGGGGAACACCCACCCCGGAATTCGGGGTATGCCACGGGATGACCTACCCCGTCGGCGGTTCCTCAACGGGAAATCATAAACTTCGTATGGCCGGACCAAGTTCCGGACACTGCCTCAGCTCCCAGAATGTAAGTACCCGAAGCCAGATGGCTTACATCGATCCGCGTCGAACCTTCAGCTACGGCTGAACGGGATGTGGTGAGGACAACTCCCCCGGTGGCATTGAAGAGGGTGAACCGGATCAATTCCTTCGGACTATCCAGACCGTCCACTCGAATGTGGTCCGATGCCGGGACCGGGTACACGTTCAGGCTGTTCCCATGTCCGTCAATGGAACTGATACCTGCCGGATCCATGCCCTTGCCAAAGGCATACTCCCCTTTCCGCAAGATATCGATATCGATGTAGCCCGAACCATCGGTGAGCACACCGGCATGGACCGTCTGGTCCGGATAGGCCTCCCAGGGCTGTGAGGGGCTGGCGCGGTATAGTAGGAGTACGCCGGTCTCGTCCGCGCCGAGCATCCCGTGGTCCAGGGATGAAGGGGATAAGGCCGTATATGTCAGCCGAGCATGCAGTTCAGTACCAGTTGGCCAGAGTCCATCCACGATCCAGTAATGTGTATCCGATATCATATCGATCCCCGAAGCGAGCGGCGTTTGATCCGGGGCAGCCCAAATGTGCTCCATGCGCACCATGGCGGTATCAAGCACCTGATCCAGATAAAGCCGGAAATCCACGCGGGGCTGCTGGTTGGGTAAGAATGCTTCCGGAACGATCGTACGCTCGTAGTCCATCCGTGCCTGGTTCAGCCGATTATACCTGTTCAGCACAGCCAATACCGGTTCAAAGGCACACGACAGTGTGATGTCCGAGAACTCCCCGCTAACGACCTGTCTGTATTCCTGCTGCTGTCCTTCAGCTCCGAGCAAGGTGATATCCAAGGGCACTTGCTGATGAAAAACCGTGGTCCCACGTAGTTTCTGTTTAATCGACAGGTTCACTTCCCATTCAGTACCGCTCTGCTGGGTCTCCATCTCATGCACCACGAACACGGAAAAGCCGGGGGCAAAAACCTGATCGGTGAAGAACGGATGTAGGTCATACCCTGTGCTGGCCTCCAAAGCATCGCGGAACCCGGCTGCATCCAAGGTCTCGTAGGCATGTACCTGCTGCACCTCATGCATGCCTTGGCGGAAGAGCGAATCACCCATGTATCCGCGCATGTTATGCATCACGGAAGCACCCTTGTAGTACGTGGTAAGGCCATAGATGTACGGGTCCGGCATGGGCGAAAGAGGCTGAAATCCACCATCCTGCACGTTGGCCTGTTTCAGCACATACAACTGGTTGTCCTTCACTACATCAACGAAGGCGCTCTCGCCACCCAACCACTCCTCCACCAAATGGCCGCTGTATTCGGCAGGGCCTTCCTTCAACCACATATCCTGCTGGGTATGTGGTGTCACCATATCGCCCCACCAGTGGTGGCCCAGTTCATGCGTGAAAAGCCCGCGGTTCTGGAACAGGGTCTGGGAGGTCATGAAGTCGGGATAAGCAATATTGGTGGGGATCTCCAAAGCTCCGTCGGTGGTGAGCACGTAGCCTACACGCTGCCATGCGTATGGCCCGAACCAGTATTCGCAGGCGTCAATGGCCGCCCCGATGTCGGCGAACTTTCCCACCATGGCTTGTAGTTGAGCGGGCTTCGCTGTGAGGCGTACCGGGATATCGCCGTTGGCGCCCGCATGAACAAAGTTGGTATCGCGGTAGTCCGCAACGGCAATTGCCGAAAGGTGGGTAGGAATGCGCTGATCCAAGCGGAAGGAGCGGATCACCGTATCACCTCCAAGTTGCACCTCTCCGAGAAAATCACCCTGGCAATGGGCGCGGAAGGTGCCAGCGCTCTTCACTTGATAACTGTACGTGGCGCGCTCCACAAAGGAGTCGAAGCAGGGATACCACACTTTCCCGAAGTTCGGTGGTATGGTGGTAAGGCCGATGCCCAAGTTGTAGATGTAGCCGCTTTCAAAATAGAACCCGCCCCAATCCGTGTCGCGATGTGGGTGGCCGTGATAATACACGGTGAGCGAATCCACTGATCCGAGACCGGGTGAGGTGAGGAAATCCACCCGTAAAGTTTGGCCATCGTTGGCGTAAGTGAGCGGACCAGCGTCGGAAATGACTGAATCCACCTCCAGGCCCAAGAGCTCGAAACGGATGAAGTTCTGGTCCGCCATCAAGGGTGTGAAGGTGATGGTGGTAGCCGCCTTGATCTGCTGCCCCGCATAGTCGGTCACGTCGATGGCGATGTCGTAATGCAGGATGTCGAAGGTGTCGCTGCGTGCGATGATATCATCGATCAGCGCACGGTCAGCCGCAGTGGCGATCGGTGGCGCGGAAGGGTGCTGGCGGAAGTAATGGCATCCGTATTTGTACGGCTGGGCAAATGCGCTCGTGTAAAGGATGAAGGCACCAAGAAACAGCAGGAAGCGACCGGAGTGGGACATGGATGGATGGAATTGAGGTCCGAAACTACGGACGAGGCGCGGAGCTGAGGATAGGCATGAGGTGGCCCACGTTCATCGGTGATGGAAGGGTGCATCGTAACCGTGATCGTTCAATACCGTTGAAGGGCGGTCCAAAACGAAGCTGATCAATTCATGTTCACCTCCTTTGAACGCTACCGTTCCATCCTCCTTTTTCTCCTTTTGTCCTTTTTCGGCTCCACCCAGGCAATTGCTCAATCGGTGGTCCATTCCACCACCGGCTACCAAGTGAACATCTCCATCGTCCCCATCGCCTTGGTGATCCACACCAACCCGTGTACATGGGGCTACAATTATGATGTGGAGCTGAATTATACGGTCACATTCACGGGCACCAACCCACCATCCAACATGTACACGTTGCAGGGGAATATGGGTTGTGGTTCAAGCTCCCTGTTTTTCAACCTCCCTAATGGGCCATCCAGCGGTACGGTGACCAGTACAGGCAACGCATGGCACGGTGTAGCCGACTGCGTGGGTGCGACGTTGGCCTCCTTGGGTTGCAACGAGGTGAAGATCCAGATCCACGGACCGGGGATCAGCAACCGGACTATGGTGATCCCCTCCACTACCCTGCCGATAACCTTGGTACGGTTCGATGCCCAAAAGAGAACTGATGGAGTGCATTTGGCGTGGGCCACAGCTTCCGAACAGGACAATGCATTCTTCACGGTGGAGCGTTCTTCGGATGCGGTCACGTTCAAGCCGGTGCTTCAGATGGCCGGTGCCGGGAACAGCTCGGAGATGCTCAGTTATTCCGCTATCGACCCGGTCCCCTTGCCAGGCCTCTCGTACTACCGCCTGAGACAAACGGACATCAACGGGACCACCACCTTGTCGTCCACGGTAGTGGTGCACAGCCGAATCCAGGAGAGGAATTTCGTGGTGTACCCGAATCCCAGTAACTCCCCTACGCTCGAACTACCTCAGAACAGCATTGGCGCGGAACTGGAGATCCGATCGATGAATGGTCAAGTCGCATACAGTGGACCCATCCGGTCGAACGCGTTGCACATCCCTTCCCTTGAACGCGGCACCTACCTGCTTTCCTTGACCGATCCGACCACTGGCACACGCCAGCATTGCAGGTTGGTGCGCTTGTAGTCAGGCGTGTAGTCGAAGCAGGCATGAGCATGAGCATGAGCATGAGCATGAGCAGCGCTCATTGTGCATAGTCGTTCGTGCTTTCGGGATCCTCCCAACATGACAAGCGCGTGGTTCCAATCGGGGTATCGCTTCCGCGATCCGGGGTTCGGGTTTCCCGATCATCCCAGTGGCAGGTAACGCGACCAAAAACGGCTCGAGGGTCCTTGCTGTCAATGATAGCGCATGTTTCACCCTCCATGGATCGACTGGCTCGATCTGCGGAACACGGATCGCACAGAGGAATGCTGCTGACCCTGCCATGGGTACCAAAGGCACTACTTGAAAAACCAAAAAACAGAACCTCATGAAATATGCAACATCATTGGCTACGATCGCACTGGGCACCGCCCTTATCATCGGAGGCTGTAATGCCTCCAAAGGCGTGAAGGGGGGAGCCATCGGTGCGGGTGCCGGTGCCGGAGTAGGTGCCATAGTGGGCAATCAGTTCGGCGACCATGGCACAGCCGTGGGTGCCATTATCGGAGCTGCCGTAGGCGGTACTGCTGGCGCACTGATCGGCCATAAAATGGACCAACAGGCCGAGGAACTTCGCAATGACATGGAAGGAGCAACAGTGGAGCGTGTGGGGGAAGGGATCAAGATCACCTTCGATAGCGGATTGCTCTTTGGCGTGGACCAGAGCAGCTTGAGCACTACCGCACAAAGCAATCTGACACAGCTGGCAGACAAGCTCAAAAAGTATGACGACACGGATGTACTGATCGAGGGCCATACCGATTCTTCCGGACCGGATGAGTACAATATGAAACTCTCGAAGCAACGTGCAGAAAGCGTGGCCAGCTTCCTAAGGAACCAAGGGGTGCGCGCTAACCGGATGACCACCGTTGGTTACGGGGAGAACCAACCCATCGCCGATAACACCACCGTCGAGGGGATGTCCAAGAACCGTCGCGTGGAGGTGGCCATCTATGCCAACAAGAAGATGAAGAAGGCCGCAGAGAAAGGAGAATTGTAGAATCATTGCCGTTGCCTTATGCCAAAGGGCCGTCCAGCGATGGGCGGTCCTTTTACTTTGTATGACAAAGGCGTGGCATGGCCCATCCAAGAGGTCCGTTCGGGATCGCCGCCTCGTTGAGACACAAACTTGATCACTCTCGTCAGACCGGGGTGGGAAACACCATGATCAGGTAACGACCAAAGCGTTATAACGGAAAAAGGTCCCGTTCGTCATGTCCGGGACCTTTATCTCTGAGTGCAAGTCAACGCCTATTTCATTACTGCTTTCATGGTTTCGCGCAAGCTTTCCACCTCTGCAAGGTTCTCTTCAAGCTGTTGGCGTTGAGTGGCCAGTAGATGCTTTGAAGTGGGGGCGATGCCGGGATTTTTCAACACCGTCTCAAAGCGTTGCACCAAATACTTTTCGCCTCGCTCACATTCATTGAGCATGTTCACATCATCTGAACTTCCGAGTGCTTCGCGGATGTCCATCCATGCCCGGTGTAGGTTTCCCTTCACCGTGCCGTCCTGCAAACGGTCGTCCGGCTTGAACCGGCGGATCTCGGAAGCCAGTTCAGTTTGCATGGAATCCCGTTGCGCACTGAGCCGCTGGAATAACTGGACCAACTGCGGTGAGCGCACCTTTTCAGCTGCTTCATGATATCCCTTCCTGCTATCAGCCATCAGTTCGTGGAGATCATTCATTTCCTTTATTTCATCGTTCCTGTCCATGATCATTTTTTTCCATGAACTCCTGCGAACGATGGGCCGATCAAACTTCACGGTTCCTTGACCTCGTGGATGGGAAGCGTTTTCCGCGGGTCACGAACATGCATGGGGAAGTTTCACCCCCATGGAAGTCGGTATTTGCAGCTATCGAATTCAATACCGTCATGGTTTGCATTGTTGGCAACTGTTCCAGCCCCATTTTTGCCGGATGAACCGCACTGTGGACATTGCCCTGCCGCCTCGAGAGGCTGCCGACCCTGTGCTTGTGCGGGAGGCCGCAGCGGAAGCCTGTTCACTAACGATCGGCGAAATACGTGGTTCACGTATTCTAAAACGTTCCATCGATGCGCGGAGCAAACATCCCTTGGTCCGCTTGCGCGTTGAGTTATCCACTGGATCGGAATTCCCGGAATTACCGGATACGCCTCCGCAGCTACCGGATGTGAGCGGTGGAAAGCCCGTGATCATCGTGGGTTGCGGCCCAGCAGGCTTGTTTGCTGCATTGGCCTGTATCGAACGGGGTCTGCGACCGATCATCCTGGAGCGTGGCAAGGATGTGCGCGCCCGGCGCCGCGATCTGGCCGCGATCAACAAGGAACACCTGGTGGATCCGGACAGCAACTATTGTTTTGGTGAAGGAGGCGCGGGAACCTATAGCGATGGCAAGCTGTACACACGCAGCGATAAGCGCGGTGATGTGGCCGCGGTGCTGCAAACATTCGTCGCGTTCGGTGCTCCTCCGGACATTCTCGTGGACGCACATCCGCATATCGGCACCAACAGGCTCCCGCGCATCATCACCTCAATGCGGGAGGCGATCCTGTCAGCCGGAGGTGAGGTCCGTTTCGGTACTCGGGTGGATGATCTCTTGATCTCCGAGGGGCGGATCCACGGCGTGCGAACAGCAAAAGGTGATGAGGTGCTTTCCCCATCCGTGGTGTTGGCCACCGGACATTCCGCGCGGGACATCTTCTTGCTGTTGCACCGGAAAGGCATCTCCATCGAAGCGAAGTCATTTGCAATGGGCGTGCGCATCGAACATCCCCAGGAGGTGATCGATCGGATCCGTTACCACAGCGCCATCCGCGACCCCTACTTGCCACCGGCGAGCTACAGCGTGGTGCAGCAGGTGGACGGGCGTGGCGTATACAGCTTCTGCATGTGTCCCGGCGGCATCATCGCGCCATGTGCCACCGCACCAGGCGAGGTGGTCACCAACGGCTGGAGCCCGAGCAAGCGGAACAACCCTTTCGCCAATAGCGGGATCGTGGTGGCCGTGGATCCACCGAAAGCATCCGGCAGCGACCCAATGGATCCATTGGCTGGCATGTATTGGCAAAAGCAGGTGGAACAGACCGCGTGGCGTGCCGGCGGCGAACGGCAAACCGCACCTGCACAACGCATGGAGGATTTCATCCTTCGCCGGGCCAGTATGGACCTGCCTACATGCAGCTATCCTCCGGGGATCGTGCCTGCCATCATGGACGATGTGCTCCCAACAACTATTGCCAGCCGCTTGCGCGAAGGTCTGAAGGCTTTTGGCGAAAAGATGCGCGGGTACCGTACCAACGAGGCTGTGCTGGTGGCTGTGGAATCGCGCACCAGCTCGCCCGTTCGTATCCCACGTGACCCGATCACGCTGGAGCATCCGCAAGTGCGTGGACTTTACCCCTGTGCAGAAGGTGCAGGCTATGCAGGTGGAATAGCCAGTGCCGCCATGGATGGCATGCGCGTGGTACGTGCAATCGCGGGTGTGGATGCATGACCCGCGGCACCCGCTGGTTCGTTATGTAGGCAGCGGAACAAGACCCGCTGCTGTCTTTTCCGAGACAGCCAAGAGGATGCTGCACTAATTTGACAAAATCAAATAGGCACCCTTCATACCATGAACAAACCCCGGGATCATGAAACATCACATTACCTTCCTTTTCGCAATGCTGATCGCTGCTTTGAGCGGGCTGGCGCAGGATACGTGCACGGTGAACCCGATCCCAATTCCTGATGCAACCGATTCATGGCAGTGGGTCTCCGGAAGTTACGCCCCTGGTGGATCGATCACCTACGAACTACCGTTGTTGCAGAGCAATGCCATCACGTACGAGTTCAAGACCGGATGTGGTAATGGGGCTACTGCAGACCACAATACTGCGATCGAATACCGCACACCACCGCCCTGCATACTCGTGAATACAGGTATGGGCAATTGCTCCGAAGGAGGGGCCAAGTTGAACATCAGTTTCGTGGTTTGGGAAGGCCCTTCGCGCATTCGCGTCCGGGGCGCAAATGGCGAAGGCGGCAGTTTCACCATGGCCTATCGCTCGGTCGGAGGTGAGCCGGGCGGCTGCAACGAATGCCCTTCATACGATGAAACACTCGCTCCTGGCAGCTATTGGCAAACCGTGGACGGAACATACGGCACCGCCGGATGCAAGGTATACAAGGTGTCTGTCACTGCGGGCTTGATCTACGAGTTCAAAACAGGATGCGGCGACGGTGCCACAGCCGATCACGACACCCGTATCGGACTATCCGGATACAATTGCATCGAAGTGAGCCAGGACGACAATGGCTGTGAGTCAGGTCGTTCATCCATTGTCTGGACCGCGCCTTGGTCAGGCACGGCGTTCGTGCGTGTTGGTGGCGCGGCCGCCGAGGCAGGATCCTTCTCTTTAGCCTACCGGCGCTCGGGCGGCAACGGCAGCGCGTGCGGTAGCTGTACGGACTACAACGCCACCTTGTCCTCCGGTTGGAATTGGGGGTTAGTGACAGGAAGCTATTTACCCGGTGGCTGCCAAGTGTATCGACTCGCCCAGGAGGAAGGCTATGAGTACATTTATAAAACAGGATGCGGAGATGGTGCGGATGCCGACCACCCAGCGCAACTCGAGCTATTTGATGCCGCATGCGGTCTTCTACAAACAGGGACTGACAACTGCGGAGACGGCTCTTCCACGATCGCCTTCACCTCGACTGGGCAATGGCCTTTGTATCTGCGTGTCTCAGGCACTGGGGGAAGTGGAGGTACATACAGCTTGGCAACAAAGAGACAAGGCCCCTGCCCGGTCTGTCCTGCGCATGATATGGAGATCACACCTACCGGCCAGTGGCAAACCTCGGATAGCAGTTTTCTGGAGAATGGCTGTCGGATTTATCAATTGAACGTGACAGCAGGAACCACCACTTTCCATCAACTGGAATGCACCAACTGTGATGGGTGGGGTGCGCCTTACCTAACGATGATGGCCTTTGACACGGCCTGTTCGCCGTTATCGGATCTTCCTTCTTTTCCTGAATGGCAGACCACTGAGCTTTCGTTCCTTGCGGAATACACGGGACCAGTATATGTGCGTGTGTACAGTACCAACTGGCATGCCGGGGAATTCACGCTTTCGTACAAGCAAGTAGGCGCTGCCACTGATGCTTGCACGGATGCCCCGATCGTGCCGATCCCGTATTTTGGATCAGTGGAGCTTGAAGGTGACCTGACAGGCATCGCCGCCAATGACGCTCAACTATCCGGCACCCCGTGGGAAGGCAGTGCAGTAGCTTGGTATGCGCTGGAGGTCCCGGATTGCTACAACCTGCTGGTAAGCTACTGCGAGCAGGATCCTGTCTGGCCGAACACCATGGGAATTTTGGCCACCACGTGCACTGGCGATTCGATCATTCATGGCATATCGTCCGTTTATTTCCCATGTAGTAACGGTAACGCGAGCTATGAATTCAACCTGACACCAGGAACCTACTACTTGCCCATTCTTTCGGACCCGTCCAATCCCGGCGATGGGGCGTACCACATCTCCGTGGGATGCTCGGACGTCATCGTCGATGGCATCAGTACATCCGCTGAATACCTGACGTGGGCCGTGCATCCCAACCCAGGGCGTGATGAACTGGTGCTGACGGGCTTTGTGCCAGGCAACGGTCCAGCGGATGCATGGGTGATGGACATGACCGGCCGGGTGGTGCAGCGTTTGCCCATCACCTCCTCTTCCACGCGGATCGACGCATCACGCTGGGGCCGAGGTGCCTACATCATCCGGATCATGGACAGCAATGACCCGGTGGTACTTCGCTGGATCAAGGAGTGATCTCACGCCCGGTCCTATCGAGCATTCACCTCCCCTGCCGCACGAACTCCATGCACAGCGCAGCAGCCGCAGCCGATACGTTCAAGGACTCCGCCCCACCGAAAGCAGGAATGGCGATGGAGGTTCCGGGCGAGTCAAGTACCCCTTTGGACAAGCCGTGCGATTCACTGCCCATCACCAGCACTGCGGGACGTACCAGCTCCACTGTAAAAACATCCGCACCCGAGGCTTCCGCCTTGTAAATGTGAACGTTTCCTTCATTGGCTTTAAGCAAAGCGGACGACAGATCAGTAGGTACCACAGCTACACGGAATAGCGAACCCATGCTCGCCTGCACGCATTTCGGGTTCCAAACCTCCACGCTTTCCATGGAGCACCAGAGCTGTTCAGCACCGAACCAATCGGCGATCCGTAACAGGGTACCCAAGTTCCCGGGATCGGAAACATCGTCCACCGCGAGTACGAAGCGACCCGCGCTTGGCAGTCTTAGAGATGATGGCACCGGCTTACGAACCACCGCCACCACTTCATTCCCGTGCGCGAACGTGCCCATGCGCTCCAGGTCATGAGCCGGTGCGATAAGTGCATCTGTCAAGCCCAGCAACCGGGAGACTTCTTCCGTGGCATGCAACTCCAGAACCTCCAGTTGGGAAGCCAGCAGCTCCTGCACCATCTTCCGGCCCTGCACCAGGAAAAGCCCTTCAGCCTCCCGGAACTTGCGTTGGTGCAGCGCACGTACCCGCTTCAGGTGTCCTCCTCCGCTCATTTGCCGAATATCTTCGCCCGCCGTGGCATGGTCTTTACTAGCATCGCCGCGCAAATTAGCCCTCCGGAAGCCTCTCCGTGCACAAGATCAAGGTCCATATTCCATTGTTGGTTGCATTGGTCGCCTTGGCGTCGGCATGCAACCCTACCAAGCGCGTGCCCCAAGGGGAGTACCTGCTGGTGCGCAATATCGTGAAGTCCGATGCCAAGGACCTGTCCAACGAGGAGCTCCGCTCCATTTTGAAGCAGAAACCGAACAACAAAGTACTTGGCCAGCGATTCTATCTCCATCTGTACAACCTGAGCGGTCCGGAAAAAACGGCAAGCCGCAAGGCGGAAGTCGATTCGATCTGCGCGTTGAAAAATAAACGACGCGCGGAAAGGACCGAGGCCCGAAATGCCAAACGCGAAGCCCGAGGGAAGGCCCCCAAGGAGGTGAAAGTGAAAGAATGCCGACGCACCATCCGCGTATGGTTGCGGGAGGATGTGGGTGAAGCACCTGTGATCCTGGACAGTTCCCTGATCGCTCGGAGCGCCGACCAACTGAAGCTCTATCTCGGCAAGGAAGGCTATTTCAACGCCAGTGTTTCAGACACGGTGTACTTCAACCGCACGAAGCTCTTCTCCGGCAAACGCGGCAACCCCTATCAACAGCCAAAAGCCGAGGTGGAGTACCGCATCACCGCTGGAAGACCATATACCTTATGTACCGTGGATTGGTCGGTGGATGATCCGGCCATTGACAGCTTGGTACAACGTTCCTGGTCCGCATCACTGCTCGTGCCCGGTTCTCGTTTCGATGCCGACGTATTGGACAAGGAGCGTACCCGGATCACGGACATGCTCCGGCAGAAAGGCTATCTCTACTTCACCCGCGACCTGTTGCAATATGTAGCGGATACCAGTGCAGGAGATCACGAGGTGGATGTCCAGTTGCGGTTCGAACGTCCTTTGGCACGCGGTCGCCGGGGCTTGGCAGGCACACCTGAGGGTTCGGTATTCTACGTGGAGGACATCACTGTGGACATGACAGACAGACCGGCATTCGGAAAAACCGCCCTGCCATCGGATACCGTCGAGTACAAGAACAACATCTTCCTCTTCACCGGGACCAAACCCGCATACCGCCCCAAGGCCATGAATAGCAGTATTCTGCTGAAGAATGGTGCGAAATTCAGCGAGACCACCAACGACCGGACCTATCGTCGTTTGACCAACCTCCGGGTGTTCGATCGGGTGGACATCACCTACGACACCACGCATACCCGGAGGCCCAACATGGCGGACTGTAGGATCGCGCTGGTGCCGAGTAAGCGGCAAAGTCTTTCCCTGGAAGGCTATGGCACCAACCGGGGGGGCTTTTTGGGCACCTCGGTGAGCTTGAACTACCGGCACAAGAACCTTTTCCGGAGCATGGGCAGCATTGAGGCGCGCATGGTACTGGGCCTGGAAGCTCAGCAGAGCTTGGAAGGCCGAGGTTCACCGGACGGTGCCAGCACCGGGGTGGGTAGGGAGGTCCTGTTCAATACCGTGGAACTGGGCCCGGAGGTCACCGTGCGTTTCCCCCGCTTCCTGATCCCCTTCTGGAACACGGATGAGCGCTGGCCGAAGACCTGGGGACGGCGCACGGCCATCAACGTGCTGTACAACTTCCAGCGCAGGCCCGACTATACGCGGACGCTCGCCAAGATGAGTTACGGGTACGAATGGAACAAGAGCCGAACGCTCTCCATGGCCTTCTACCCCGCTGAGGTGAACATCATTCGGATCCCTTTGATCAGTGATAGTTTCCAGGAATTCATCCGCAACTCCCAAGATGCCGTGCTGCGCGACAGTTATACCGACCACGTGATCGCTGGTGCCCGTGCCACCCTTACCCTGAACACCCAGGATGCTGCTCTGAATAAGCGGAACGTGTTCCTCTGGCGTCCTTCGCTACAGAGTTCAGGCAACCTGCTTCAACTGGTGAACGAGGCCTTCGGGATGGATCAGCAAACGGATACGGCAGGCAACAGCTTCTATACGCTGGCGGGTGTTCGCTTCGCCCAGTTCATCAAGGTGGAGAGTGACCTACGCTTCCACCATCGGATACACTCGAAAAGCAGTTTGGCCTTCCGGGTGGATGCGGGTGTGGGAGTACCCTTCGGCAATCTGGAGGTCCTGCCGTTCGAGAGCAGCTTCTTCAGTGGTGGGGCCAACGGCCTGCGAGCCTGGCGCGCGCGTTCCTTAGGTCCAGGCTCCTACAGCGACCCCCTGGATGCCTATGACCGCGTGGGTGAGATCCGCCTGGAAGGCAATTCCGAATACCGCTTTAAGTTGATCGGCTACTTGGAGGGCGCGCTCTTCGTGGACATCGGGAACATTTGGGAACTAAAGGAAGATCCAGCCAAGCCCGGCAGTGGCTTTGAACTGGGTAAGGTGCTCGGCGAACTTGCAGTCGGCACGGGCGTGGGTGCCCGCCTCAATTTCGATTTCTTCCTCGTCCGCTTCGATCTGGGCCTGCAAACGAAGGACCCTGCACTACCCATGGGCCAACGCTGGATCTTCCAGCCAAAGAACACCGGCTTAGCGACTTCCCTTGGGAGCAAGCTCAATTTCAACTTGGGGATCGGCTATCCGTTCTGAGCCGTCTTGGCGGCAAGCTTTCCCGCTTCTTGCCTCATTCCCTCACTCCCCCCTAACCCCTACCTTTGCAGCCAAATTTTTACCGGACCGTTACATGAGCATTATGAATACAGCGAAGTTGAGCGAACTGCTGGGCGCTGATGCGGACAGCCTGTTGGGGCACACGTGCAAGACCATCGCAAAGGCCCAATTGAACCTGCCCGGTCCGGATTTCGTGGACCGCTCTTTCGCATTGAGCAACCGCAATCCGCAGGTGATGCGCAGCATCCAGGCCCTCTATGGCAACGGCCGCTTGGCCAACACAGGCTATATGAGCATACTCCCGGTTGACCAAGGGATAGAGCACAGTGGCGGTGCCAGCTTCGCTCCAAACCCCATCTATTTCGATGGCGACAAGATCGTGGAACTGGCCATGGAAGGCGGCTGCAATGCCGTGGCATCCACCTTTGGCGTCCTGGGGAGTGTAGCGCGCAAGTATGCCCACAAGATCCCATTCATTGTAAAGCTCAACCACAACGAGCTGATGACCTTGCCGAACACATTCGACCAAGTGATGTTCGGAACAGTGGAAAGCGCTTGGGACATGGGTGCCGTAGCAGTGGGGGCCACCATTTATTTCGGCAGTGAGGAAAGTTCACGTCAGATCACCGAGGTGGCCGAGGCTTTCCAGTATGCGCACGAGTTGGGTATGGCCACGGTACTTTGGTGCTACACCCGGAATTCCGGATTCAAGGTGGACGGCAAGGACTACCATACCGCTGCAGACCTTACCGGCCAGGCCAACCATCTGGGCGTCACCATCCAAGCCGACATTATCAAGCAGAAGCTTCCGGAGAACAATGGTGGGTACAATGCCATTGCCGGTTACGGCAAGACCCACAAGAAGGTGTATAGTGAACTGACCACGGACCATCCGATCGATCTGTGCCGCTATCAAGTGGCCAACTGCTACATGGGCCGAATCGGTCTGATCAATAGCGGGGGTGCCAGCAGCGGGGCCAGCGACATGGCCGAGGCCGTGCGTACATCCGTGATCAACAAGCGCGCAGGTGGACAGGGCTTGATCAGCGGTCGGAAGGCCTTTCAGCGCCCGATGAAGGAAGGTGTTGAGCTGTTGAATGCGATCCAGGACGTGTACTTGGATAAAAAGGTAACGATCGCGTGAATCAGCGATCGATCGTTGATTCCGGATTGCTGATCCTGTTGGTTGATTCTCTTCTTTTGCGTTAATTCACACTGGAAATGGGCTGGTTCACACGTGTCAAGGAGGGTATCACCACCGCTACCGAGGAGAAGAAAGAGACCCCGGAGGGGCTTTGGTATAAATGCCCCGAGTGTTCGGAGATCATGACCTCCGACGACCATGCCAAGAACTTGTGGGTCTGTGCCAAATGCCAGCATCACGAGCGGATCGGTAGCGCACAATATTTCAGCATCCTCTTCGACGACAACAAGTTCAAGGAGATCGGCGAGAACCTGATATCGGGTGACCCGCTCCAGTTCGAGGATACCAAGAAATACGTGGACCGTTTGGCCAAGACGCGCCAAACCACCGGGCTCAATGATGCCTTGCGCGCAGCCTATGGCAAATTGGATAAGCAGCCGGTCGTGATAGCCTGTATGGATTTCAAATTCATTGGTGGCAGCATGGGCAGTGTGGTAGGTGAAAAGATCGCCATGGCCGCCGATGCCGCCATACGCCGCAAGTGTCCGTTGATCATCATCAGCAGGAGCGGTGGCGCCCGTATGATGGAAGCCGGCTTCAGCTTGATGCAGATGGCCAAGACCAGTGCCAAGCTGAGCTTGCTGGCCAAGAAGGGCTTGCCATACATCAGTATATTGACCGACCCCACCACCGGTGGCGTTACGGCGAGCTTTGCCATGCTGGGTGATATCAACATAGCCGAACCCAAGGCCTTGGTGGCTTTTGCTGGCCCCCGTGTAGTCCGTGAAACCATTGGACACGACCTCCCCCCGGGGTTCCAGACCAGTGAATTCGTGCTGGAGCATGGCTTCTTGGACCTGATCGTGGAGCGTAAATACATGAAGGAGAAGCTGGCACAGTTAACGCTGATGTTCCGGTCTTGAACTGCCTTCCCGTTGACCTTGGTTCAGGACGAGCGTTTTCCGATGCCGGATCTCCCAGTGAAGAATGCCGACTCATTCCGACCCATCTCAACTTTCATCTACCCGAGTTACTTGGGATAATCAAAAAGCCGTACATTCGCGCCCTAAAACCGCCAAATGGGTGGTGTTAAGAGGTAGATACAAAGACCATGATCGCAACGAAAGAGGCCAAGCAGGAGATCTTCAAGATCCACGGCGGTTCCGAGACCAATACAGGTAGTGCTGAAGGGCAGATCGCCCTGTTCACTCAGCGTATTGAGCACCTTACAACGCATTTGAAGACCAACAAGAAGGATCACCGCACAGAAAATGCGTTGTTGAGCCTGGTAGGTAAACGTAAGCAGCAGTTGAGCTACCTGAAGAACCACGAGATCGACCGGTATCGTGCGATCATCGCAAAGCTCGGCCTCCGCAAGTGATCACCGCGCAGGCCACCATGGCCAGAACACGCGCAAAGTAATGACCGACGATAAGGGCGATCGTGAGGAACGATCGCCCTTTTTTCGTCCATACCGGTGCAGTACCGGCCCTGAAGAGAAAACCAATCAAAAACATAGGCACGAAAGGCGTGTCCGAAGAAGATGAAACCAACAGGAATTAAAAAGACCATTACACTTAGCGATGGCAGAACGATCACCTTGGAGACAGGGATCTTGGCCAAGCAAGCGGATGGCAGTGTAACCGTTCGATGCGGTGATACGATCCTTCTGGCCACGGTGGTGGCCACGAAAGAGGCCCGCGACGGAATAGACTTTCTTCCACTTCAAGTGGAATACCGTGAGAAGTACAGCGCTGCGGGACGTTTTCCCGGAGGCTTCTTCAAACGTGAAAATCGCCCCAGCGACGGGGAGGTTCTCGTAAGCCGCTTGGTGGACCGAGCACTGCGCCCGCTCTTCAACGATGACTTCCACGGGGATACCCAGGTGCAGATCAGCCTGATGAGCACCGACAAGAAGAACCCAAGCGATGCATTGGCCTGCCTAGCTGCATCTGCTGCCTTGGCCGTGAGTGACATCCCATTCAATGGCCCCGTTAGCGAGGTCCGCGTGATCCGTAATGAAGGCAAGTGGACGGTGAATCCCACCTTCGAGGAAATGGAAGGCTCGGATATCGACCTGATCGTCGCCGGCACCTCCAGCGATGTGCTGATGGTGGAAGGCGAAATGTTGGAAGTGAGCGAGGCCGAAATGATCGAAGGAATCAAGCTGGCCCATGAGACCATCAAGGACCAGTGCCGTGTGATCAACGAACTGGCCGCCGAAGTGCCCAAGAGCCACACCAAACGCACGTACGACCACGAGGAGAATGACGCCGAACTGGAAAAGGCGATCTATGATGCCACTTTCCAGAAATACTATGACATCGCCCTTCAGGCCAGCGCCAAGGAAGTGCGCGGTGAGGCCTTCGCCAAGGTGAAAGAGGAATTCATGGCAACCCTTACCGATGAACAAAAGGCAAAGAAGGCCATGCTCGGCCGCTATTTCAAAAAAGCACAAAAGGCCGGTGTACGTCGCGTAGTATTGGAGAAGGGCATTCGACTCGATGGCCGCAAGACTGATGAGATCCGTCCCATCTGGAGCGAAGTGGATGTGCTGCCTGGTACGCACGGCAGCGCCATCTTCACCCGCGGGGAGACCCAGGCCATCAACATGGTTACCCTCGGCTCCAAGATGGACCAGCAAACGGTGGATACTGCATTGGTGAAGCGTAGCGATTCCTTTATGCTGCACTACAACTTCCCCAGCTTCTCCGTTGGTGAAGTGCGTCCCATTCGCGGACCAGGTCGTCGGGAGATCGGTCACGGCAACCTCGCTTGGCGGGCCTTGAAGCCGATGATCCCCACAGGTACGGACAATCCGTATACCATCCGCCTGAACTGCGACATTCTGGAAAGCAATGGTTCCAGTTCGATGGCCACAGTGTGTTCCGGCACCCTTGCCCTGATGGACGCCGGCATCAAGATCAAGGCACCGGTGAGCGGTATCGCCATGGGCATGATCAGCGATCCCGATGGGAAGTATGCCATCCTCAGCGACATCCTCGGTGACGAGGACCATCTGGGCGATATGGACTTCAAGGTGACAGGCACCGAGAAGGGCATCACTGCAACACAGATGGACATGAAGGTGGACGGACTGAGCTATGAGGTGCTCGGCCAAGCCTTGGAGCAAGCTCGTGCTGGACGCCTGCACATCCTCGGTGAAATGATGAAGACGATGACCAAGCCGAACGAGGACTATAAGGACCACGCCCCTCGCATCGTGAGCATCGAGATCCCGAAAGAGAGCATCGGACCCGTGATCGGACCCGGTGGCCGCGTGATCCAGGAGATCCAGGCCGAGACGCAGACCACGATCGTTCTCGACGAAGTGGACGGCGCTGGCCATGTGCAGATCATGAGCGAGAACAAGGCCGGTATCGATGCCGCCTTGGCACGCATCAAAGCGATCGCGTTCCCGCCAACAGCTGAGATCGGCGTAACGTACAAGGGCAAGGTGAAGACCATCATGCCTTACGGTGCATTCGTTGAGATCTTCCCCGGTACGGACGGCCTGCTCCACGTGAGCGAGCTGGATTGGAAGCGCATAGAGAACGTGGCGGATGTGCTGAAGGAAGGCGAGATCATCGAATTCCAAGTGGTAGGTAAAGACCCCCGCACCGGAAAGTTGAAGCTCAGCCGTAAGGTGCTGCTTCCAAAGCCGGAAGGCTATGTGGAACGTGAACCGGCCATGGAAGGTGACCGCAGTGAGCGTCCCCGCCGCGAATACCGTGACCGCGGTCCACGCCGCGAGCATTGATCACAGCTAATACGAACACCGAACAAGGGCCGTCTCGAAAGAGTCGGCCCTTGTTGCTTTCGGGTAACCTTCTTGCTCACCTAAGCATTAATGGGCGTAACCACCCGGTGCATATTCGCGTTCAACCGCCACTATCCATCGAATACAACCTTCCGGGTACCATGGCAAGAATGCGACAACTCAAGATCTCAAAGCAGGTCACTAACCGCGACACTCCGTCGCTGGACAAATACCTGACCGAGATCGGCAAGGTGAAATTGATCACCGCCCAAGAGGAGGTGGAACTTGCCCGGAAGATCAAAAAGGGCGACAACGATGCTTTGGAAGCTCTCTGCAAGGCCAACCTCCGTTTCGTGGTGTCCGTGGCCAAGCAATACCAAGGACAAGGTCTCACCCTCCCTGACCTGATCAGTGAGGGTAACCTCGGACTTATCAAGGCGGCAGGACGTTTCGATGAGACCCGCGGTTTCAAATTCATCAGTTATGCCGTGTGGTGGATCCGCCAACAGATCCTACAGAGCCTTGCTGAACAAGCCCGTATCGTGCGGCTGCCATTGAACAAGATCGGCTCCATCAACAAGATCAACAAAGCGTTTGCGCGCTTGGAGCAAGAGCATGAAAGGCCTCCTACCGCCGCCGAACTGGCAGAGATGCTGGAGATGACCTTGGACGAGGTGAAGACGAGCATGAGCAATACAGGCCGGCATGTGAGCATGGATGCCCCCTTGCGCGACGATGGCGATAGTGGCACCATGCACGACCTGATGAAAAATGACGATCTACCGGACCCCATGGATTCGCTGCTCACCGAGAGCCTCAGGTCGGAGATCGAACGATCGTTGGAAAGTCTCACCCCACGTGAGAGTGATGTGATCCGGTTGTACTTCGGCCTTGCCGGCAACCAGCCGCATACACTGGAGGAGATCGGCCGGAAATTCGACCTCACCCGCGAGCGCGTGCGCCAGATCAAGGAAAAAGCCATCCGGCGCCTAAAGCAGGCAGGGAGAGGGCGCGCGCTGCGCATCTACCTCACCGACTGATAGCGCGTTCATTAAGCTGACGCACAAGGCCGCCCCATACAAGGCGGCCTTGTGCGTTGGGTTACCTTTGCGCTCCATGGCCCATATCATTGCTCCCTCCCTCCTTTCCGCTGATTTCTCCCAACTCAACAAGGCGGTGGAACTGGTGGATATCAGCCCTGCACCTTGGCTTCATCTGGATGTTATGGACGGCGTTTTCGTGCCCAACATCAGCTTCGGCTTTCCGGTAATAAAGGCCATCCGACCTCTGACCAAAAAGACCTTCGATGTACACTTGATGATCGTGGACCCGGACCCTTACATCAACCTTTTCCGGGATGCCGGGACCGATCGCCTCACAGTACACTACGAGACTTGCACCCATTTGCACCGTACGATACAGGCCATCAAGGCAGCCGGGATGAAGGCCGGTGTAGCCATCAATCCGCATACGCCGGTCCATCTACTTACAGATATTCTCTCCGATCTCGACCAAGTGATCCTGATGAGCGTGAACCCGGGATTCGGAGGCCAGAGCTTTATTCCCGGCACGTTCCGGAAACTTAACGCCTTACGGGAATTGCGCAATGTGCATGGATCACAGCTCTTGATCGAGATCGATGGCGGGGTATCGGAAGAGAACGTAAATAAGCTGGCCAGTCACGGAGCGGATGTGCTCGTGGCCGGGAACAGCGTGTTCAATGCGCCGGATCCCGCTGCAGCGATCAGGACATTAAGTGCATCCGATTGAGCATCGCCATTCCGACTAAACACACGTCTCATATATTCGCGACATGATAACTAAAGCAACGATCGTTGTACTCTCCGGCCTGATGGTGTCTTCCGCAATCGCTCAGGAGCATTGCACAGCACACACGATCACTGAGCGCTGGTTGCAAGCCAATGGACAGCAGGTTGATCTGGCCCATGAAGCATCCATGCTGGAGCAACAAGGTGTACAACGCGGTGGGGTCCAGACCGTCCCGGTTGCAGTCCATGTGGTGTGGAACAATGCGGCAGAGAATGTTTCGGACGGGGTGATCCAGAGCATCATTGCGCAAATGAATGCGGACTATCAGGCCATGAATACCGACTACAGCAATGTCCGTTCACCCTTTCTGGCTTCGCGTGGTAATGCCCAGATCGAATTCTGCCTGGCAACGACCGACGCTTCGGGGAATGCAACCACAGGGATCACGCGTTACCAAACCACGAAGACCTGGTTCAACCCGGATACGGAAACCGACGATATGAAAGCTTCACCGGGTGGCACGCCGGCCTGGAACCCATCGAAATACCTCAACATCTGGATCTGCGATATTTCCAGTGGCGCCACAGGTGGCTTTGTCACTGCCGGCTATGCGTATCTGCCGGTTGGAGGAGTGGTGGGTGCATGGTTTGATGGACTGGTGCTGGATTACCAGTACGGCACGAACGATCGTACGGCCTCACACGAAGTAGGCCACTACTTCGGCCTCCCACACCCTTGGGGCGATGGGAACGGAAATTGCACCCCCGGCGATGGGATTAGCGACACGCCATCAACGGACAGCCCCACGTATAGCTGCGGGAACACGAACCTGATGAAGTGCAACACCCTTACCCAGTATGAGAACTTCATGGATTATAGCAATTGCCCGGTGATGTTCACCAATGGCCAAGCCACTGTGATGGCCGGCGTGCTCAACGGTGTGCGCTCCTCGTTGCTCAGTTCTTCCGCTTGTAGCGGTGGCAGCGGGCTTTGTATTCCCACCTCCACCGTGGGCACTGCTGATGGTGATTTCATTGATGGTGTTATCCTGGAGGGGATCCAGAACGTAGGTACCGGTTCAACCAGCGGCCCCACGTACAATGATTACACCATGCATTCCGCAACCTTGGCCCAAGGGGAGACCTATACGCTCTTGATCACCAACGGGGAATACTACGAGGACATGATCGGAGCTTGGATCGATTTCGATGGGGACGGTCAGCTATCCACAGCTGAATTGATCGGGGAGGTGCTCTCATCCGGGGATTTCCAGATCATCCCATTCGAATTCACAGTACCCATGAATGCACTCCCCGGAAACACCATTATGCGGGTTCGCGCCATGTATCCGGATACGGGTGAGCCACAATCACCCGATCCCTGTGCCAACTTCACTTGGGGTGAAACGGAGGATTACAGCATCGTGATCACCACAACTACGGGTGTATCAGCACGAACAACAGAGGAATTGACCCTTCGCACCTTCCCGGACCACGTAGTTGTTTCCTGGCCAAATGTGGTCGACGAGCAACGCGCCTTGGTACTGGATGCCGCTGGCCGCGTGCTGATGGACCAGCATGTATCGAGCAACCAGCTTCGTATCTCCACTACGGATATGGCCGCCGGGATCTATCAGCTGGTCGTGAACTTGGAAGGTGAACGAATGGTGGCACGCTTCGTCGTAGCGGGTCAATAAAGGGTATCCATCCAGCATTTCAATGCGTTCGACGATCGCGAGAGCGTGATCATCCAATACCTGTTGCTGGTAGGAAACCCGGGATGAGCTTGTTCCGTAAAGGCAGGTGCTTACCTACCCTGCCATGCGTGCTCCCTCACGTCTCTTTTCACTTGTTTTGCTCATGGCCCCACTTCTCGGCCATGGCCAGCGCCCCTCCCATTCGGGCTTGGGATACATGGGTGGCCCCCAAGCGGCCACTTGGCGATCGGAAGCGGTGAATTACCGGGCCGTCCCGGGCCTGGCGGCAGGTCTGTATGTTCCCGTATGGGCTGGCAATCGGGTAGAGATACAGCCCGAATTGCTCCTCTCGCTACAAGGTGCTTCACGCGACCTTCCGGATGGTGAGCGCACCATCATGCGAACCCTTCATGCCACCATGCCAGTGAGCCTTAAGATCTTCCTGAACAGCACCGTCAACATTCAGGCTGGTGTACAAGGCGGCTATTTATTGATGGCCAAGGCGGACGGCCAGGACATCAGCGACGAGTTGAGTCCTTTGGACATGGGTGTGAACGTGGGGGTGGGTATCGGGACCATGAGGGGCTTGGACATAACCCTCCGCTATTACAGCGGCCTAAGTAATGCCTTGGTCGAGGACCTCACGATCTATCCTTCCAATCGGACCCTCCAACTCACGATCGGACACCGCTTCAAACAGTTCACTCGTGGCAGGAAGCGCAACTGAGCGATCCACTCCTTTGTTCCACTGATCCTCTCGCCGGTATCTTCGCGGCATGGATGAACCACGCCGGATCGCCTTGCTTGGCGGAGGCCAACTGGGACGCATGTTCATTGAGAACGCGTTGCGTTACGATGTTGAAGTGCATGTACTGGACCCCGATCCTGCCTGCCCTTGTGCTTGGTTGGCCCATCGCTTCACGCAAGGGCGATTTGATGATCACGATACCGTGTTGCGTTTCGCAGCCGATGTGGACGTGGTGGGGATCGAGATCGAGCATGTGAACGTGGAAGCATTGGAGGCATTGGAGCACCAAGGCAAGCTCGTTATCCCCTCCTCCACCACTTTACGGATCTTACAGGATAAAGGTCTACAGAAGGACTTTTATGTGCGTCATGGGATACCCACTGCCGCCTATGCACTCATCGAGAGTGCGCCCGATATCGAACGACACCAAGAACTCCTTCCGGCCTTCCTGAAAACGAGGACCGGCGGATATGATGGCAAGGGAGTGGTCCCCGTAACAAGTAGCGCCAATGTTCCAGCAGGGTTCGACGGACCCTTTCTATTGGAAAAACGTGCGGATATCGCCAAGGAACTGGGCGTGATCGCCGTGCTCGGCGCGGATGGTTCCTCTAGGGTTTATGAGCCAGCGGAGATGGTCTTCGACCCGGAACTGAATCTGGTGGATGTACTCTTGGCCCCGGCACGATGTGAGCCCGAGGTGATCGAGCGTGCAAAAGAACTGGCCCTCCGTGTGGCCAAGGCGTTCGGTTCTCCGGGCATCTATGCCGTGGAAATGTTCCTCACGCCAGAAAATGAACTCTTGGTGAACGAAACGGCACCACGTGCGCACAACAGCGGCCACTACACAATTGAAGCCTGCGCAAGTTCGCAGTTCGATCAGTTGCTCCGCATGTATATGGGTTGGCCAGTGGGTGATGTTGGAATGCAGGGTGAAGCAGCCATGGTAAACCTAGTGGGTGAAGGGGGAAGCGGCATGCCCCATTTGGTAGGCACGGAGGAGATCCTCGAAATGCCCGGTACCTTCATTCATCTCTACGGAAAAGCGCAGACACGAACCGGCCGGAAAATGGGACATGTTACGATCATTTCCGGATCACGGAATAAGCTGGAACGGGCCGTGGCCATCTGTAAGGCCTATGCCAAAGTAGTGCCCATGCCCAGTCCTGGGGCACATATAACCAAGTAAAGACGGAACACGATGATCGGGATAATAATGGGCAGCCGTAGCGATCTGGAGGTCATGCGCGAAGCCGTGGATACCGCCAAGGAATTCGGGGTGCCATACGAGGTAACGGTTGTAAGTGCGCACCGAACACCGGACAGGATGGTGGCCTATGCCAAGGGTGCGGCGGAGCGTGGCATCAAGGTGATCATAGCCGGTGCTGGCGGAGCTGCCCACTTACCGGGCATGGTGGCCTCCCTCACCACCTTGCCGGTGATCGGTGTACCCATCAAGAGCCGCAACAGTATCGACGGCTGGGATTCATTGCTCAGCATTGTACAGATGCCTGCCGGGGTACCTGTGGCCACCATGGCGGTGAACGGCTCACGCAATGCCGGTTTATTGGCTGTTCAAATATTGGCCCTGTCCGATAAGGAACTTGGCCACAAGGTTATCGAGCACAAAGAGAAGCAAGTGGCGAGCGTACTCTCAGGTATCGATGCGATGAAGGTGCAATTCCCGAATCACTTCGATGAATGACCGCAGGTGCGGTACCGCTCTCCCAAGCTCCTGTCAACTTGCTGAATTGCTCTTCTTCCGCACATCGAAAGGCACCACGACCTTTAGGCTGAAGTTGCGTCCCATATTGTAGATACCGCTGCGCCCGCTTCCGTTCTCCGGATAGTCCTCAAAGTACTTCAGGCGGCTCATATTGCTCTGGTACCCCACATCGGCCAGATTGGAACCGAGAAGTGTAAAGGTGAGTATGGTACGCCCCTCCTTATCCACTACATCACTGCCTATCCCGGCATCCAACAGGGTGTAGCCAGGGGTGCGGGTTTCCGTTCCGGAAGCTGAATAAAAACGGTTCTGGCTCCAGTACACCTGCATGCCCACCTTGAAGAACATGTGGGCGAATAACCCGACCTGTTTGCGCAGGTCATACCTGACCTCGCTCACCAGATGTAACGGCGGGATCAGTGGGAGGTATTTCGTACTGTCCGTGATGATCGCACCTCCCCCTCCCCTGTTTTCGGCGATCACCAATGAGAGTGAATTCTCAAAGTGGATCCGATCGAAGGGGTGTGGATGAACATCCAAGCTCACTTCACCTCCGTACAGCCGTGCAGCGGTTTGCCTGAACTTGAACACGGGAAGATCTTGCCCTTCCGGCGAATACAGTGAATCCCCCCCGGTCACCGAAGCGAGCTTCTCGTTATAGATGTAGTTACTGATGCTGTTGTTGAACACTTCCACACTGGCCGTAATGTGGGTCCCGTTGTAGAAGAAGCCCAGATCTTCCTGGAGGTTGAATTCGGGTTTGAGTTCCGCATCCCCCAACTGCATCAGGCCTGCACCAGCATGTACACCTTGTGCAGTCGTCTCCGCCGCACTGGGTGCCCGGTAGCCCCTGCCAAGATTCGCCTTGAGCGTCAAGCGGTCATTCAGGTTCCAGGCAGCGCCGATGCTTCCACTCAACCCCGAAAGGTCTTGGGCGTGCGGAACAAACTCCTGCGTCACCGTACTGTCCATCGGATCCGCCTCCGTGCTCATCTCGAATCCCGTTATGGGATCGAGCCGCATATACATGGCGTCGCTCCTGAACTTCCGGTGGTCGTAACGGACACCACCGGAAAGGTCCAGCTTACCCAATTCCTTCTTCACATGGAGGAATGGACCGATGTCCAAACTGTGATAATCCGGTATTAACAACTCCGTGCCTTGGGCTGCATCGTTCAGTTGGAGCATGCCATTCAGCCCAGCAGTAGTGGACCATCCTTTCCGCTCAGCTATATGGAATCGCAGGTCGTAGGTGAAGGTGTTCAATGAGAGAAAAAGGCCGGGCAGGTCAGGATATTCCGGATGGCTGTATTCCCGACGGATGCTCCGCTGAAATCCAAGATCCGCGCTGAGCCTGTTATCCCCTAGGTTGAAGTTGGAAGTGATATACGCCCGGTAAAATTGCACGTGCTGATGGACCGCCCCGATCTTGTAGGAGCTGAGCATATCATTGCTCGCAATGGGCCTTAACGTGTCAGCTTCATCCACCTGATAAGTGAACCTTCTGGATGTGCTGTCACGACTTCCATCCGGAACCTCCTGAAGGTTGTCATACAGGCTGAAGTTCAACCGAGCATAACCCCACGCCCGATTCAAACCGAAGTAGGCACTGAAATCCTTCTCGTTGTACTTCGTTCCGTACACGCGCCCATCATAACGGTTGCGATAGTTACTGGCCTCCTTTCCGGATAGCCTTCCTCCATATAGGAATCTTCCATTGTTGCCGTCCACGTTCACAGAACCGGCGAGGCCGTTGTTGTTGGTATCATAGTTGCCCAGTACGGCGCCGCGTAATCTGCCTGCCGGTACAGATGGTGCAGGGAGCAGATTCACTACGCCGGCCAAGGCATCAGACCCGTAGATGAGGCTGGCCGGGCCTTTCACCACCTCCACGCGGTCGATGAGGAACTGGTCCACTTCCACCCCATGTTCTTCGCCCCATTGCTGGCTTTCCTGGCGAATCCCATCGAACAGGGTGAGAACACGATTGGCACCTAGACCACGTATGTACGGCTTTGAGATGTTGGGGCCGGAACTCACCGTGCTCACACCGGGGACCTTGTTCAGGGTTTCGATGATATTGGAAGATGCGTTCTCACGTAGGAAACCTCTACCGACCATTGCCATCGGCACCGGCTCACGTCTCATTTCGGTGGCTTTCGATGTGCCGGTCACCACTACATCATGCATCTCGGTCACCGATGGCACAAGCACAAAATCGCGACTGCTTACTGTTGCCAGGTCGATCGTTTCGGTGATGGCAGCATAGCCCACCATGCTCACGGAGATCAAGGCTTTCGCAGCCGGAAGACCGTGCAATGTGTACTCCCCGTTCACGTCGGTAGTGGTCCCGGTGCGCAGATCGGGGAAATACACCTCGGCACCAGGTATGGCAATGCCACTCCCTTTTTCGGTCACTTGACCTGAGAGGGAAACCTTTGCCGCGTCCGGCTTGCCCGCGTGCACTGTAGAGCACGCTAGAAGATAGAAGAAGAATAGTGTCAATTGTCTCATGTGCCGCCTGAGTGGCTGCGGAACTTGGTCTGCCAGCATTTGCACACTCCTCCACTTCTCACCTCGGGTGGGAAATGGACGGGTCGCCCAGCATTCCGGTCCTTAATTGGAAAATGGATGATCAACTAGGCCGCATTCCACAGCCTTGGCGATGAAGCCATCGCTTGACCTGCTATTTCACAGATCCTTCAGGCTTCGCCGGGAGGGCCGCGTAGACGTGGAACGGCGATCGGTTCCAGGAAGGCAGAAGGTACTGGAAGGGTAACTGGATCGCCCAGATATACCATGCCGATCTTGAGAGCTTGTTCCGGAACCCCATCAAAGATCGGGAGCGGCGCTTCACAAAGGGGGCAATGGATGTCCACATGCACCACTGGAGAAGCCTCATGGGCAGCGAACAGCAATGCGCCTTCCTCGCAATGATGGAATGCCGTCCGTGGCATTGCCATGAACAGCATCACTGCAAGCAGCAGCCAAGCCTGATCCAGCCGGGAAAGGAAGCGGCACATGTCCGCGAAGGTACCGGCTCTGAACATGTGCGCGATCCAGGGATCGGCAATAGATCTAATTTTACCGGATCGAACATGCTGCCAAATCCCTATTTCCTACTCTTCATCGCCTTGTTTGGATCCCTCTCGATCGCATCCGCACAACATGTGGCCCCGCCTTCCAACTTGGCCGAGGAGCTATGCACATGCATGGGTGGGATCAATCCTGACAGCAACGACCGCAATTTCGATCTTGCGGTACGTCAATGTTTGAATGCGGCTGTCTCCCAACATTCCGGAGAGGTGATCGAACTACTTCGACGATACCCTGGGCAGGATCGCAAATTCTTCATGCTTGGGCTTGTGCTAGGTAGCGCCCTTGACCGATCCTGCCCCCAGTACCCCCTTGTAAAGGATCGATTACGGCTGATGTTGAATTCCGTAAATAGGAATATTCCGAGCTCGTGATGGCAGACAACAGAACCGCCTCCCATGTGAAACACATTGGTGTTTTGACCTCTGGAGGGGATGCACCGGGCATGAATGCGGCGATCCGAGCAGTGGTCCGCACGGCCTATTATCATAAGCTCACCATCAGCGGTATTTTCGAGGGTTTCGATGGATTGATCAACGATGAAGTGAAGCCTCTAGGTGTGCGGGATGTGAGCAACATCATCCAGCGCGGTGGCACCATATTGCGTTCTGCGCGGAGCAAGGCTTTCCGCACCACGGAAGGACGCCAAGCCGCGAAAGAGACCATGGAGCGCCATGGTATGGATGCCTTGGTGGTGATCGGAGGTGATGGAAGCTTCAAGGGTGCCTCGATCTTTTCCTCCGAACACGGGATCCCTACTATGGGGATTACCGGGACCATAGATAATGATCTGGGTGGAACGGATACCACCATCGGCTTTGATACGGCGACCAATACGGCCATGGAAATGGTGGACCGCATTCGCGATACGGCGTCTTCACATGACCGGCTTTTTTTCGTGGAGGTAATGGGGCGGACCACCGGAGCCATCGCTGTGCATTGTGGGATAGCGGCTGGCGCGGAATTCGTGATGGTACCCGAAAAAAAGCAGGGGATCAATGAACTGATCGGTGTATTGGAGTGTGCCGCAAAAAGCAAATCCTCCGTGATCGTGATCGTAGCCGAGGGTGACGAAGAGGGCGGGGCGTATGAAGTGGCGCGAAAAGTGAAGGAACGTTTCAAGCACTATGATACCCGGGTAAGTGTCCTTGGACATGTCCAGCGAGGAGGCCGTCCTTCAGTGGCTGACCGGCTCCTTGCAAGCCAGTCCGGTGTGGCCGCTGTGGAAGGGTTGATCCAAGGAAGGAAGAACGCGATGGCAGGTATAGTGAACGGGAAAATTGTTCTTACACCTTTCGAGCAAGTAATTGGCCTGAAGAAGACCGTGGATGACGATCTCTTACGGATCCTGAGCATTCTGGCCATCTGAGCCTTGGATCAGACGAGACTGCTCCTGCGCCCTTCCGAGCTACCAAGATCCGATCGTACCGATGGTATCGCACTCCATGCGGTATGGCCTGAATGAAGAAAGCCTCCCGATATCAGGAGGCTTTCTTCATTCAGGCTGATCTCATCAAAGCTTTACAAGCCTTGCGCGTGCCAATATGCGACCTTCCCCGTTGATCGCGAACACCACATAGGTTCCTGTTGCCAGCTTGGAAATATCCAACTGAGGCCGGAAAGACATTTCCTTCACGAGGCGGCCGGATGGTTCGTAGATCCGGAGCAACTGTGCAGCGCCCACATCGCATCGGATACTCACCTGATCCCTGGACGGGTTCGGTGAGAGGCTCAATCCTTGTCCATCCATGGTGATCTCCTCTACACCGGTGGTTGTATCCCCTTGACATGCATCCCCAATACCGTCGTTATTGGAGTCCTCCTGACCTGGATTGTATACCCAGATGCAATTATCGGATGCATCCCCAACGCCGTCTCCGTCGAAATCCGATTGGTCAGGGTTGTATACGGTAGGGCAGTTGTCCAAGCAATCCGGGATACCATCACCGTCCTGGTCGGCATTTGGGATCACGCCCGTATTGCCACCAGCACATACCCCACAATCATCCAGTTCAGCCGTCCCGCCTTGATCGCCATTGCAGTCCACCAGAGGGTCGCCAACACATTCACAGTTCGTGCTCCAGGTGTCGTTGCCCGTGGTTGCATCACCATCATCGCAGGAAGTACCGGGAGTAGCAGGACCATTGGCCACACCGTTGCAGTCCACCGTTACCGGTGTACCGACGCACTCACAGTTCGCGTTCAGCACATCGTTGATCGTGTTCGCATTGCCATCGTCGCAGGACGTGCCGGGAAGGGCGTTGCCACCGGGCGTGCCGTTGCAATCAAGCGGCAATGGGGTACCAACGCATTCGCAGTTAGGCTGGATTACATCATTGATCGTGGTCGGATCACCATCATCACATGATGTACCTGGCATGGCCGGGCCGTTCGGAACATTGTTGCAGTCCACCGTTACCGGTGTACCGACGCACTCACAGTTCGCGTTCAGCACATCGTTGATCGTGTTCGCATTGCCATCGTCGCAGGACGTGCCGGGAAGGGCGCTGCCACCGGGCGTGCCGTTGCAATCAAGCGGTAATGGGGTACCAACGCATTCGCAGTTCGGCTGGATTACATCATTGATCGTGGTCGGATCACCATCATCACATGATGTACCTGGCATGGCCGGGCCGTTCGGAACATTGTTGCAGTCCACCGTTACCGGTGTACCAACGCACTCACAGTTCGCGTTCAGCACATCATTGATCGTGTTCGCGTTGCCGTCATCGCAGGACGTGCCGGGAAGGGCGCTGCCACCGGGCGTGCCGTTGCAATCAAGCGGCTGACCAATGCATTCGCAGTTCGCGTTCCAAGTGTCGTTACCGGTAGTCGCATTACCATCATTGCAAGACGTTCCCGGAAGGGCCGGGCCATTGGCCACACCGTTGCAATCCAAAGTGACAGGCGTACCTACGCACTCACAGTTAGGCTGGATTATATCGTTGATCGTGTTCGCGTTGCCGTCATCGCAGGACGTACCTGGCATGGCCGGACCGTTCGGAACGCTGTTACAGTCCAACGTGACAGGCGTACCAACACACTCACAGTTCGCGTTCAGCACATCGTTGATCGTGTTCGCATTGCCATCGTCGCAGGACGTGCCGGGAAGGGCGTTGCCACCGGGTGTGCCGTTGCAATCAAGCGGCTGACCAATGCATTCGCAGTTCGCGTTCCAAGTGTCGTTACCGGTGTTGACATTGCCATCATCACAGGCGGTTCCCACCACGGCACTGCCTCCCATTACACCCATGCAATCCGCAGAGGCCGCCCCGGAGGCCGTGGCCTGGACCCCGAGTGAAAGATCATAGTACTTACCGGTATTCGATGTCTGGAGTTTGACGGCCCGAACCATATACCGTTTACCGCTCACAAAGGGGACGGCCGGGCTACTAAAGTTCGTTTGGGTCACCGGGTTCGGTGTCAAACGCACGAGACTCCCTGTACCCTGATTGACCTCATATACGTGATATCCATCCACTGAACCCATGGCTGCGGACCATGTGAACGATGCGAGGCCACCGCTATTACCCACTTGAAAATTGGATGGTCTGGGCACCACGGTCATCCGCAGTGAGGGATCGCCCATCAGCGCCATGTGTACCCTACTGAACGGCTGGCCCTGCCATCCCCCATTCTGAGGGGTGTACAGTGAGGTATTGTTCATGGTCGTCTTTGCACTGTAGCCGATATTATCCCCCATGCCCATGTGCTGGAAATACCAGTGTGGCATACCTGACCATACACTGGTCAGTCCATTCCCACTTGCAATGGGCGCCTTTAGGAAAGAGTTCGTTTGGTCCCAATCGCCGAAATAGCTTCCCATCGACATATTGAAGACCCCACCGAAATTGATCGCAGCATAATTATCGGTATGGCCCACATTATTGGCACTGAACCAAGTACCTCCTCCGCTGGCGTACGTCCACAGATAGCTCTGGTTGTCCATCATCGTATAGAACGGCGCACCGGCAGGATTGCAGTTGGTGACGTTGGACTCCCCCACCAAAGCAGCGATATTCCGATAGGCTGACCCTCCGATGGGATAGGATAGGTCTTGGAAATTATCAAACACAATACCCCTCTTCAGCGGGGTGAATTGTTTCGTCTTGTAGTTGTGGGCCTTATTGAGGTAACGGCGGGTCAGTTCCGTCTCGTTGTATGGAAAGGCATACCAAGGAAGGCCCATGTTGTAAAAATCAACACGACCCACTTGTAGCTCAACGTCGCTGGGGAAATCGCTCTGGTCGAACTTCCCATCGCCGGGCACATTGTAGTTCCGGTTTTCTTGGGCGCTGGTAATGTTCACGGAATTATCCGTCCATGTGCCGTTCATCTCACCGTAGTAACCATCGCAAGGCCATGCGCCCAAGTGGTCGCCATGGCCGTCCGGATTCAGCCTGCCCGAATAGGGTACGGGAACATGCCCAATGATGTATACGGCCTTTACTCGTGTAGGTGCTGCATTGTAATCAGTCTGGACCAGAGCTCGCACGTTCGGAACGCTCATGGAGCGTGGCACATCGTGCCTGATCACCCCCCATCCATCATTCTGTAGATCCTCGGCCAGCTGTTGTAGCTCCGTGGTCAAACCACCGGCGATGTCGTTATCAACCAAGAGCACCATTACTCCCCTGTCCTCCACCGGTTGCACGTTGATGCCAGAGGCAATATAGCCCGTCCCCGTATTGCCTGCTGAACGCACCACTTTATATTCGTAGTAAACACCCACGGAAACATCATTGTCGACGTACTGGTTGGTGGAGCCGCCCATGCTGGCCAAGGCATTACCCCAGCTCTGCTGATCCTTCAACTTCCGATAGATCGTATATCCCGATGCCGAGGGAAATGATTGCCACGAGACCGTGATACGGGCTGGTGTTTCCTGGACCGTTGCTGCCATCTGGACAGCTTCCTTTTGGGAATAGGACTGCGCAAAGAGTCCGAACGGCACTAGTAACAACGTGAAAGCGAGGAGGAGCTGTTTCAACATTCTGATTTGGGTCGAGCCTACCGGATAAGGACCTGATCTTCCAGCAACGGGCAGGCTACCTTATAGCGGGAAACGCAACGCGATGGTTACGGTGTTCGTTCACGGATAAGACGAATGGCTGATCAACTGGTACCGATAACGCTCATAGCTCCACGAGCGACCTATTTTCGAATGAAGGGAGCGCGTGCCAAAGGCACGCCTGCCACATTGCGGATCACCAGGATATAGGCACCTGACGCAATGGTAGAAACATCCAACTGGGCAGTGAAGCGGGTAGTGAACACACGGGCACCCGAAAGGTCATGAACATCGACGGTCCACGCCTCAGGTTCAACATCCGAAAGCAGAAGCACTCCACCGGTCGGATTGGGCGATAGGCTTATTCCCGGCAGACGTAACACTTCAGCAATTGCTGACTCACTGCACGCATCCCCGATTCCATTCCCATTGGAATCAGCTTGGTCCGGATTGTAGACCTCCGGGCAATTATCACACGCATCCCCTACGCCATCATGATCACCGTCCTCTTGCAATGGATTGAGCGCTTCCGGGCAATTATCATAGCAATCCAGTACCCCGTCAAGATCACTATCTGGATCGGGGATGATGCCAGTGGTGCCCCCGGCACAGTGCTCACAATAATCCACGAAAGCCGTCCCTCCAATGGTCCCTGCACAGTCTATGGGAATACCGACACAGACACAGGAAATGCTCCAAGTGTCGTTCCCAGTTGTGGGATTACCATCGTTACAAGGAGTCCCGGGCAATGCCGTGCCACCGGGCTGGAACAAGCAGTCATACGACACGCCTACACATGAACAATCGTCCGACCACATATCATTACCCGTGCTGATATCCCCATCGTCACATGGTGTACCGGACATGGCAGGGCCACCGGCCACACCCGTGCAGTCATACGGTAGCCCCATGCATTCACAGTTGTCCTGCCAAGAATCACTCCCCGTGAACGGGTTGCCATCATCACAAGGCATTCCTGGAAGCGCATTCCCTCCAGCCACACCTTCACAATCGATATTGGAACCGATGCATTCACAGTCCACGGTCCAGATGTCATCGTCCGTATTCGGGTCTTGATCATCACAAGGCATGCCCGGCAGCGCTTCACCTCCAGGCAGGTCCAAGCAATCCAATAGGCCTCCCTCACAGGTGCATGATGAGGTCCACCTATCGTCCCCTGTATTGGGGTCTCCATCGTCACAAGGAGTGCCGGGCAGGGCAGTCCCTCCTATCTCTCCAAGGCAATCTGCAGGGTCGCCGAGGCAGTCACATTCCACGGACCAAGTGTCATTCGTGGTCAGCGGATTGTAGTCATTACAGGGCATTCCAGGTAACACATCGCCACCGGGCACTCCTTCGCAATCCACCAGCAGGCCAATGCATTCGCAGTCCTCGGTCCATGCATCCTCCATGGTGGCATTGTTCCCATCGTTACAGATGGTTCCTGGCAATGCAAGCCCGCCGGGGATGCCTTCGCAATCGATCAGCTCACCCATGCATTCACAAGAAGCTGTCCACGTATCGTTCCCTGTTGCGGCTATTCCATCGTCGCATGGGGTACCCGGAAGTGCGGTGCCGCCCAGTTCCCCCATACAATCCGTTATCGTCCCTGCACAGCTGCAGTCCGTGCCCCAAGTATCACCCTCCGTACCGAGATCGCCATCATCACATGGAGTCCCTGGCAGTGCTGTGCCATTGGGCACTCCCAAGCAGTCCAGCACAGTACCCGAACATTGGCAGTTCTCATCCACTGTATCGTTGATGGTCCAGGCCATGCCATCATCACATGCCTCGCCTGGTTCGGGCGCACCGCAACCACAATTCCCCGGCTCCAGTTTGTTGGGGTCGTAAGGACAACCATCATCAGCATCACAAACTCCATCACCATCGCTGTCCAGATATGTTCCCAGGCACACACAATCCGCGTTCAGCACATCGTCATCCGTGCAGGGATCACCATCATCACACGGTGAACCGACCGTTCCGGGAACAAGCGGACAATCATCCAGAGTATCGCAAATGCCATCATTATCACTGTCGCCCACATAGGTGCCCACACAGTTGCAATCGCCGTCCAGCACATCCGCCTCCGTACACGGATCACCATCGTCGCAAGACCAGCCGGGTTCGCCGTAGACCGTGGGACATGCATCCAGCGAATCGCAGATCCCATCACCATCACTGTCCAGAAGGGTCCCAGCACATTGGCAGTCCGCGTTCAGCACATCGTCATCCGTGCAGGGATCACCATCATCACACGGTGAACCGACCGTTCCGGGAACAAGCGGACAATCATCCAGAGTATCGCAAATGCCATCATTATCGCTGTCGCCCACATAGGTGCCCACGCAATTGCAATCACTGTCCAGCACATCCGCCTCCGTACACGGATCACCATCGTCGCAAGACCAGCCGGGTTCGCCGTAGACCGTGGGACATGCATCCAGCGAATCGCAGATCCCGTCACCATCACTGTCCAGAAGGGCCCCAGCACATTGGCAGTCCGCGTTCAGCACATCGTCATCCGTACAGGGATCACCATCATCACACGGTGAACCGACCGTTCCAGGAACAAGCGGACAATCATCCAGGGTATCGCAAATGCCATCATTATCGCTGTCGCCCACATAGGTGCCCACGCAATTGCAATCACTGTCCAGCACATCCGCCTCCGTACACGGATCACCATCATCGCAGGACCAGCCAGGTTCACCGTAGACCGTAGGACACGCATCCAGCAGATCGCAGATCCCGTCACCATCGCTGTCCTGGAGTTGAGTCCCTGCACACTGGCAATCCGAGTTCAGTACATCATCAACCGTGCAAGGATCACCATCATCACAAGCCGATCCGATCATTCCGGGAACGAGCGGGCAATCATCCAGAGCGTCACACGTCCCATCCGCATCGCTGTCCTGGTAGGTTCCAGCGCATTGGCAATCCGCGTTGACGATATCATTTACGGTACAGGGGTCCCCGTCGTCGCAAGGAGACCCGATCTGTCCCGGGGTGTAGGGACAATTGTCTTGAGCATTACAAATACCATCCCCGTCGGAATCCAGGAATGTACCAACGCACTGGCAATTCTCATCCAACATGTCGTTGACCGTACACGGATCGCCATCGTTACATGATGACCCGACCTGACCGGGAACCCCGGGACAGTTGTCCAACGCATCACAGATTCCATCGCCGTCGGAATCCAGATAGGTTCCTTGGCATTCGCACGAGGCATTCCAAACATCGTTCACCGTGCAATCATTACCGTCACTGCAAGATGATCCCACCAAGGCCGATCCACCAAGAACTCCAAGGCAGTCCGGTGTTTGCGAGCTACCCTCCGCCTGGCCAAATGCACCGATGCTGAGATTATAGTAGCTGCCGCTAGCACCCTGTTGAAGCTTCAGGGCACGCACCATGTATCGGATGGTCCCGCCAGCACCCGCTACGTTGTCCACGTATGATGTTCCAGTGACGGCCGACGTAGTGACCCGTTGCCACGATTGTGTAGCAGGCACGTAGCGGTAGACATGATAACCAAGCACGTTGTCCGGGCTTACGGTCCACGTAAGATCGACGGTGCTCCCATTGATCGCCCCTTGAACATTCGAGGGGGGCCTGACCATGGACATCCGCAATGTGGGATCGCCAAGCAATGCGATGTGGACCTTGCCTGCTTCGGGATTGGCCGGCGCATAATGGCCGTTCCCGTTATTCTGGGTGAGCTTTGTGGAAAACCCAATGGTCTCGCCCAAACCCATGTGATGAAAAAACCAGTTTGGATAGCCGGCCCAAAAGCAAGTGAGCACGGTCCCGCTCCCCAATGAGGACCGCATGAAATTGTTGTGGCTATCATAATCACCGAAGGAACTGCCAAAGAGAATATTGAATATGCTCCGAACACTCTTCGTTGCAAAGTCACTGGAAGACCCCACCCCAAGTGCATTGTCCCAGTTACCACCACCGCACGCGTAGCTCCACAAATAGCTTTGGTTCGGCAGTGTTGAGAAATAATCAAGGTCCTGTACGTTGACTGACCCTACGAGTGGGCTAAAGCCCCGGTACGCATTCGAAGCAAACGCAGCATTATAACCTTGGAAATTATCGTCCACCAATGCCCGGATCGGTGGGGATAATGCGCCGCTCTTCCAGTTGTGAAGTTTCGTGAGGTAATTCCCCATCAAGGTTGTCTCGCTCTCCGAAAACACGGGCAGGTCATAGAAATCCACACGACCCACCGCAAGCTCAACCGTTGAAGGGATGTTGCTTTGGTCGTATTTTCCATCCCCCGGAACATTATGGTTTCGAGGATCGACCGCACCGGTCGCATTCACTTGGTTATCCGTCCACGTTCCATTGACATCCGCATAAAATACATCCGCGCTCCACGCGCCTAAATGCTCCCAATGGCCATCGGCCGCCATGTTCCCCGAATAGGGCACAGGAACATGGCCGACCAAAAAGACCATCTTGGTATTCACCGGGTCCGCATTGTAATCATTCACAACTATGTTTTTGATACTCGGTACGCTGGCGCTCCTGCTCACATCGTGGCGAAGGACCACCCAGCCATCACCCTCCATGTCCTGAACGAGCTGATCCAACTGAGGTGCCAACGAACTGCTGAAGTAGTCATCCACGAGCACGATCACCTTTCCCCTGGATTCCACCATCGGCAGCTCGATGCCCGCATTGATGTACGAATATCCACCACCCACATTCAGAGAGGTCCGCACGATCATGTATTCGTAGGACACCCCGACAGCGACGCTATTGTCCACCCAAGAAAGGGCACTGGCATCCAAGGTCGCGACCGGAGATCCCCAACTGGTCCCACCCTTCAGCTTTCGCCAGATCTGGTAACCAGTAACGTTATACGACCCCAGCCAGTTTATGGTGATCCGGGGGGGAGTTGTCTGGGTTTGGACAGAAGCATAAATGCTCGCCTCATAAGCTTGCGCATTTACTCCTGTAAGTATTGCACCGAGCCAGATGAACAGACCGATGATGAAAACTCTCTGTGCGGCCATTTTTTTAATGGGGCACGAAGCTAAACCTTAAAGGCCCTACTGGTCCAGCATTGATGCTCCCCGTAATTGGAAGTCTATACGCTCGCTCGTAAACAGGCATGCGATGGGCAAGGGTTCCAACGGGTTGAGGAAGGCATGGCGGGGAAATCGGAAATTCGACGAAAGAGCTTAAATTCACGGTCAATTCCCCTCAGGCTCCTTGGAACTCTGTTTTCAACCACCTGCGTGTTTAACCTTTGTCAAAACAAATCGTTCAAATGGGTGCGACCTTCGCCTCAATTGATCGCGTTTCGAATATGCCCAACCTGAAGCCAACCATTCCACGGAACATTTTCAGCTTTTTCCAGAATACCGCCTCCTCACACCCGGATTCGGTTGCCCTGATCAGCGATCAGACCCGACTGACGTACAGCGAACTCGCCACAAAGGCCGGGCGCTTGGCGGAGCAACTGCATCAAATAGGAATCACTTCCGGTTCGAACGTGGGGCTTTGCTTGGAGCGGTCCCCCGAGCTGGTCATCAGTGTTCTGGGGATCCTTCAATCCGGAGCTGCCTATGTTCCTATTGACCCGATGTATCCTACGGAGCGGATCGCCCTCATGCTGGAGGATGCTCTCCCACCCGTGGTGATCACCGACAGCGCACATGCGCATCTCTTTCCTTCATCGGCCAAGCTGCTCGTGATCGACAGGACCGAGCTTACCAAGGGTGCTGTGTTCCAAGAGCAATCCCCTGCATCACCTGCCAACCTCTGCTATATCCTCTTTACTTCCGGTAGCACCGGCCGACCAAAAGGGGTGGCCATGCACCACGAACCATTGATCAACTTGATCCAGTGGCAATTGCGTACCTCGGTGCTCGGCCACGGGGACAAGACGCTGCAGTTCGCGCCGATCAGCTTTGATGTGAGCTTCCAGGAACTCTTCACCACGTTCGGCCAAGGCGGCACCTTGGTGATGATCACCGATGAGGACCGGTTGAACAGTACCCAATTGCTGCGCAAGATCATTGCGGAGAAGATCAATCGAGTGATCGTGCCCTTCGTGGCACTTCAGTACTTGGCTGAAGCCGTGCAACGTACCGGTGAGGTGCCCGTATCCCTGAAGGAAGTGTTCACCAGCGGCGAGCAGTTGAAGATCACCCCGGCGGTGATCAATCTCTTCCAGCACCTGCCCGGCTGTCGGTTCTGCAACCAGTACGGTCCCACTGAAAGCCACGTGGTGAGCGAATTGGAACTGAAAGGCGATCCAACAACTTGGCCACCGCTGCCCACCATCGGCCACGCCATCGACAATGTGAAGCTGCTCGTACTCGACGAGGAGATGCAACCTGTGGAACAAGGTGTTGAGGGCGAACTCTATTTGGGTGGTCCCTGCTTGGCTACTGGCTATTTCGGCCGGGAAGACCTGACCTCCGAGCGCTTCATTCCAGACCCCTTCACCCCGGGTGGCCGCTTGTATCGCACCGGCGACCGGTCGGTAGAGCTGCCCGACGGCAGTATTGATTACAAGGGCCGCATTGATGGACAGGTCAAGGTGCGCGGCTATCGGATCGAATTGGGCGAAGTGGAAGTGGCTTTGGAAAAGCATGCTTCAATTCAACAAGCCGTGGCCACCGTGCGCGAAGACAATCCCGGACTGATGCGCTTGGTGGGCTACTATGTTCCGAGCAGCCCGCTCACTACCAACGACCTGCGGACGCATTTGGCAGCCTTGCTACCGGACTATATGGTGCCAGCGGCCTTCGTGGCGGTGGAAGAATTACCGCGTACACCCAGTGGCAAGATCGATCGCAAGGCACTCCCCGCGCCGGATATGAAACGGCCTGAATTGGACGTGCCCTACGCCCGCCCTACGACCGAAGTGCAGAAAACCATGGCCACCGTTTGGGCCGGCCTGCTCGGTGTGGATAAGGTTGGCATCAACGACAATTTCTTCGACCTTGGCGGAAACTCGCTGCTGAGCATCCAATGCGTGGCCCAGCTTGAAGGACATGGCTTGGAACTACCCATCGTAAAGCTTTATCAGCATCCCACGATCCGTGCTTGCGCGGAATTCCTGGATGGCGGTTCCCAGGCGATCTCACCCGCTGAAATGGCCCATGCACGTCGCTCCGCGCAGCACGCAGGTAGTCAAGGAGAAATAGCCATCATTGGCATGAGCGGCCGTTTCCCAGGCGCGCGAAACGTGGAGGAGCTTTGGAGCAACCTCTTGCAGAAAAAGAACAGCATCACCACGTGGAGCTTGGATGAGATCGACCCTTCCATTCCGGAAGAGGTGCGAAACGACCCGGACTATGTGCCCGCCCGCGGTGTGATCAACGATGCGGATAAGTTCGATGCGGGTTTCTTCGGTGTGAACCCGCGCGTGGCCGCACTGATGGATCCCCAGCAACGCGTTTTCATGGAGACGGCTTGGGCCGCCCTGGAGGATGCGGCCTATGATCCCGCTCGCTTCGCAGGACTGATCGGCGTGTATGCCGGCATGGGCAACAACACCTACTTCACCCGCAACGTGATCGGTCACCCCGAGCTGATCGAACAGGTCGGCGATTTCCAGGTGATGACCGGCAATGAGAAGGACTACATCGCCACGCGCTTGGCCTTCGAGTTCGACCTTCGTGGACCGGCCTTGAGCATCCATACAGCTTGCAGCACCTCGTTGGTGGCGATCGCACAAGCTGCTAAAGCCCTGCGTGATGGCGAATGCGACATGGCGCTGGCCGGCGGCATTGCCATCACCGTGCCCATCAACAGCGGGATCACATACAACGAAGGCGGCATGTACAGCCCTGATGGCAGCACACGCACCTTCGATGCAGAAGGGAAAGGAACAAGCTTCAGCGATGGCGTGGGGATCATCGTGCTCAAGCGCCTCGATGATGCCATCCGCGACCGTGACCAGATCTACGCCACTGTAAAAGGCAGCGCGCTGAACAACGATGGCAGCGACAAGGCCAGCTTCACTGCCCCCAGCGTGCGTGGACAAGCCGAAGTGATCGCCATGGCCCAAGCCGACGCCGGCGTGAAGCCGCAGGACGTCACTTACGTGGAAACGCACGGCACTGCCACTCCGCTGGGCGACCCGATCGAGGTGGAAGCACTCACGTTAGCCTTCCTCGGAACGGATCATGGGAAAGGCACGGCAGCCAAGACCTGTACGATCGGCTCCATCAAGAGCAACGTTGGACACCTTACTGCAGCAGCGGGTGCGGCAGGTGTGATCAAGACCGCGCTTGCCTTGAAGGAAGGCACTATCCCTTCCAACGTGGGGTTTGAAACACCGAACCCGGCGATCGATCTAGCCAGCAGCCCTTTCCGGGTGGCCGATGCGAACATCGCTTGGCCACGGACCTCCACCCCGCGTGTGGCGGGGGTTTCGTCCTTCGGTGTAGGGGGTACGAATGCGCACGTGATCTTGGGAGAAGCGCCGCTGCTGGAAGGATCCAGTGAGAGCCGCACGAAGCAGTTGTTCCTGTTGAGTGCAAAGAGCAAGACCAGTTTGAATGCCATGACGGAGAACTTCCGTACGTGGCTGGAGGCACATCCCGATGCTTCGCTGGCGGATGCTTCCTTCACCCTGATGGAAGGACGTCGCTCCTTCAAGCACCGGCGCGTGATCGTTGGTGGCACGCACCAGGAGGTGATCGATGTGATCGCCAACAAGGACACGAACCTGATGGGTACGCGCGAGCTTCACGAAGCAGCTCCCGGCGTGGTCTTCATGTTCCCCGGCCAAGGCTCGCAGTATGTGGGCATGGGCCGCGACCTGCATGCGAGCGAACCCGTTTTCGCCCAACACTTCGACCAGTGTTGCACGCTTTTCGAAAAAGCCCTGGGAACGGACCTGAAGGCGATCATCTTCCCGTCAGCCGGCGAGGAAGAGGAGGCCGCTGAATTGCTTAAGCAGACCGTACACACACAAGCGGCCCTCTTCTCGATCCAGTACAGCTTGGCCAAGCTCTGGATGCACTGGGGCATTCAGCCGCAGGCGATGATGGGCCATAGCATCGGGGAGTTCGCAGCGGCCTGCTTGGCCGGTGTATTCTCCTTGGAAGATGCAGTGACCTTGGTGGCCAACCGCGGCCGCATGATGCAGGACCTGCCTACGGGCAGCATGCTCAGCGTGCGCGCGGCAGAAGCGGACATCACTTCCCGCCTGCCCGAAGGTTGCAGCATCGCCGCCAACAACGGCCCGCAACTGTGTGTGGCCAGCGGACCGAAGGAGATCATCGCCAAATTCCAAGCGGAATTGGAGAGCGAAGGGATCAGTTGCAAACTGCTGGTGACGAGCCATGCCTTCCATAGCCCGATGATGGACCCCATGGTAGCGCCTTATGCGCGCATTGTGGAGCAAGTGGCCTTGAACACGCCGCGCATTCCCATTATCAGCACGGTAACGGCCGAGTGGCTGAAAGATGAGGAAGCCACCAGTGCCAAATACTGGAGCGATCATTTACGGGCCACGGTCCGTTTTGCCCAAGCCGTGAAATTTGCTTGGGAGGACGCCGACCGTGTGATGCTGGAAGTGGGACCGCGCACCACAGCCACCACGCTTGCCCGCCAACAAAGCGCTGATCCGAAGCGGCAAGTGGCCGTGTCCTCCATGGGTTCCGCTTCCGGCAACGGCGAGGAGCTTTCCGCCTTGCTGCGCGCCGTGGGCGGACTTTGGCAGAGCGGCGTGGAGCTGGACCGCAGCCAATTCTTCGAGCGGGAAGTACGTCACCGCATTTCCTTGCCTACCTATGCTTTCGAGCGTGTGCGCCATTGGGTGGACCCGGTCTCCATGGTAGCTGCGGGAGGCCAGGCAATCGCTAGCACCGCCATTGAAGCCCCGGTACCGGAAGGTGCGGATGCGAACCTCTCCCCGAAGGAGAACCTGATCGAGCAGATCAAGACCTTGTTGGAGGAAAGCTCCGGCCTGGAGCTGGCGGATGCTGCTCCTGAGGACACCTTTCTGGAGATGGGCCTCGACTCGCTCTTCCTTACCCAAGTGGCCACTTCACTCAGCCGCAAGTTCGGTGTGAAGATCAGCTTCCGACAGCTGAACGAGGATCTCCCGAACTTGGACAAACTGGCCGATCACCTGCTTCCCCATGTGAAGGAAGAAGGTGCCACACAGCCAGCGCATGCAGCAAAGGCAGGCGCTACGGCTGCTCCAGTGAATGCCCTGGAGGATGCGCCCGAGCTGAAGAAGGTCTTCGGCGCACAAGCGCGGATCCAGAAGGAAAAGGTAGACGATTTCACGCCGGAGCAAAGGGCGTGGTACGACGATTTCCAGAAGCGCTACATCGCCAAGACCGCCAAGAGCAAGGCCTTCACGCAGGCCAACCGCGACAAGATGGCGGATCCGCGTGTGGTCACCGGCTTCAAGCCCCAGACCAAGGAACTGGTGTACCAAGTGGTGGTGGACCGCAGCGTAGGCTGCCACCTCTGGGATATCGATGGGAACGAGTACGTGGACATTCTCAGCGGCTTCGGTTCCTCGATGTTCGGCTACATGCCCGATTTCATCAAGAAGGCCTGCCATGAACAGCTGGATACCGGCATCGAGATCGGTCCCATGCACCCCTTGGCGGCGGATGTTTCCAACCTGCTCTGTGAGCTCACCGGCGGCGAACGTGCTGCCGTGTGCAACACGGGTAGCGAAGCCGTACTGGGTGCCATGCGCATGGCGCGTACCGTTACCGGACGCAACCTCATCATCGCGTTCAGCGGCAGCTACCATGGCATCAACGATGAGGTGATCATCCGCGGAAGCAAGAGCAAGAAGAGCTACCCCGGCGCACCCGGTATTCTTCCGGAAGCCGTGGAGAACATGTTGATCCTCGACTATGGAACACCGGAGAGCCTGCAGATCATCAAGGAGCGTTGCCACGAAGCGGCGGCTGTGCTGGTGGAGCCGGTACAGAGCCGACGCATGGAATTCCGCCCGGTTGATTTCCTCCGCGAGGTGCGCGCAGTGACCAAGGAGCATGGAACTGCGTTGATCTTCGATGAGGTGATCACCGGATTCCGGATGCATCCTAACGGAGCGCAAGCCTTGTTCGGCATCAAGGCGGACATCGGCACCTATGGAAAGGTGATCGGTGGCGGCTTACCCATCGGCGCCATGATCGGCAGCCGCCCGTGGATGGATGCCTTGGACGGTGGTCCTTGGCAATTCGGTGATGACAGCGTGCCCGAGGCAGGCGTCACCTATTTCGCCGGCACCTTCGTGCGCCACCCGCTGACCATGGCAGCCGCCAAAGCCGCATTGGTACACATGAAGGAGGAAGGCCCAGCTTTGCAGGAGCGCCTGAACAGTCTTACCGGAAGGATGGTGGAACGCGCGAACGAGCTATTCGATAAGTACTTGCTCCCCTACCGCTGGGTCACCTTCGGCAGTGCATTCAAGACCAAGTACGACGAGACCGTCGCCTATCCCGAGCTTTTCTTTTTGTTGATGCGCCTTCATGGCGTACACGTGTTGGACTTTCCGCACTTCCTCACAACGGCACACACGGATGCGGATGTGGAATTCATCCTGCAAGCGCTGGAGAAGACCTGCCAAGAGTTGCGTGCGAGCGGCTTCATGCCGGAACGCACCTATCCGATCGAGGTAGTGAACAATACCTTGAACGGGCATGTACGGAAGGCTAGCGAACGTGTGGCGGAGGCAACGGAACCTCCTGTGGTGGGTGCCCGCTTAGGCCGCACACCCGATGGCGAACCTGGATGGTTCATGCCGAGCGAGAAGCATCCCGGGAAATATGTGATGCTGGTAACTGAGGAATAATAGTACTGAGGAACTTCTGACAAGTTCAAGGACGATCATGGAGAAATTCATTCCGGAAACGCGGCTGGTTGAGGTAGACTTTAATCCCTTCACCGGTCCTGCGATCCAGCGCACGATACCCACCACGGAAAGCCAGCGCGAAGTCTTTGTGGCATCATCCATGGGAGCGGACGGGAATCGCGCCTATGTGGAAAGTGTGAGCCTACAACTGGAAGGTGAGATGGACCATCCGGCCATGGAAAAAGCTTTGCAGGACCTGATCGCCAGGCATGAGAGCCTTCGCAGTGCGATAAGCGCGGACGGCATGCGCATGGTCGTTTTCGAACAAACCGGGAACGCTGTCGTTTTCCACGACCTCCATGATCTGGAGGATACCGCACGAAAGCAACGACTTATCGCCTTGGCCCATGCGGACATGGAACAGGTGTTTGATCTGGTGAACGGGCCCTTGTTCCGGGTAATGCTCATCCGTACAGGAAAACGGACACATCTGCTGCGTCTTAGCGGGCACCATCTCGTCCTGGACGGCTGGAGCCTGGGGATCCTGATGAGCGAGATCAGCGTTCTGTACAATGCACACCAAGCAGGCGTTCGAGCGGAACTCCCGCCCGCCATTCCGTATAGCGATTACGTGTTCGCCACCCTTGAATTTTCCCGGAGCGCCGATCATGCCGCAGTTGAGAAATATTGGATGGACCTGTACCAAGGCACCATTCCGAGGGCCGACCTACCGACGGATCGCAACCGGCCTTCGGAAAAAACCTTCAAGGGACATCGCTTGGACTTCCAGCTTGAAACGGGCCTGGTCCAAGGCTTGCGCTCCGTCGCCACGAAGAACGGTGCCAGTTTCGTTACCACGCTTCTGGCCACATTTGAGATCCTTGTGCATAAGCTGACCAATGCCAAGGACATCGTCGTGGGGCTGCCGACGGCCGGACAGAGCGACTTCAACATGAAGCATTTGGTCGGGCACTGTGTAAACCTGCTGGCTCTGCGCAGCCATGTGGATGAAGAAGTCCCATTCAATGTTTACCTCAAGGAACGGCGCGGGCAGGTATTGGACGCTTTCGACCACCAGAAATACACCTTTGGCACCTTGGTCAGGAAGTTGAAGATCCCCCGGGAGGCGGGCAGGATCCCTTTGGTCCCTGTGATCTTCAATACCGACATGAACATGGATGATGGTGTGTCCTTCCATGGCTTGGAACACACGGTCATCAGCAATCCCAGGCATTACGAAAACTTCGAGCTCTTCCTGAACGCGACCGGACATGGTGACAAGCTCACCTTGGAATGGAGCTACAACACCGACTTGTTCGACGAATCCACCATTCACCAATGGATGGATGACCTGACCCTTTTGATCAAGGCCGTTATCAGCGACGTTTCGCGGCCGATCGCTTCGCTGGGGCCAGCAAAACCTGTCCAAGAGATCCGGATGCCCTTGCCGGAGTGGATCGGTAGCCCAACGGACTTCCCTCGCGAGAAGAGCGTGACCGATCTGTTCGATGAGATGGTGGCCGCCCACGGAAGCGATATTGCCGTAGTAGGCGCCGATGAGCAATGGACGTACAGTACGCTCCGGGAGCGGGCGCTCTCCATTGCCGACACCTTGGAACGTGCGGGTGTGGGTCCGGGTGATTTCGTCGGCCTATGTACGGACCGTTGCCCGGGCATGGTAGCCGCCATGTTGGGCACATTGCACTGCGGAGCTGCTTTTCTGCCCATCGACCACAGCTATCCTGCCGAGCGCATTGAATACATGATCAAGGATTCGGGCATCAAGGTTCTGTTGACCCAGAAGCACGTGGCGGACACCTTGCCAAAGCACAATGCACAGGTCTTCCTCTTGGAGGAGGCGACAGAGGCCCTACCGACGAAAGGACCTTCCAAAAGCACTCCGGAATCAGCCGCGTACATGATGTACACTTCGGGGTCCACGGGAAATCCCAAAGGGGTCATGGTATCCCATCGCGCTGTGGTCCGGCTGGTACGTGACCAGAACTACCTGGAGTTCGGCCCCGAACTCACCATCCTGCAGATCTGCAACATCTCGTTCGACGTATCCACGTTCGAGATCTGGGGTGCCTTGTTGAACGGGGCCAAGCTGGTTTTACAGCCGCAACAGAAACCCACTTTGCAGGAGATAGTCGACACCATCAAGAAGCACAAGGTGGACACGGCTTGGTTCACCTCCGGATTGTTCAATCTGATGGTGGATGAGCACGTGGAGGACCTGCATGGCTTGAAACACCTGCTGGCTGGCGGTGATGCCCTGAGCGTACCGCATGTCAAGCGCGCCCTACAAGTACTCGGCCCCGGTGTGCTGATCAATGGATACGGGCCCACGGAGAACACCTCCTTCACTACCTGTCACGCCATCAACGACGATGCGGAACTTCAGGAGCGCGTGCCGATCGGTCGGCCTATTTCGAACACCACGGTCCATATCCTTGATGCGGACATGCAGCCGGTGCCTGTTGGAGAAATGGGCGAACTGTACACCGGAGGGGATGGCGTCGCGATTGGATATTGGCAACGACCCGAGCTGACAGCCTCACAGTTCATCGATGATCCATACAGCAAAGTGCCTGGCGCCAAACTCTACCGCAGTGGGGATATGGCCAGCTGGCGGCCCGACGGCACCATTGAATTCCTTGGGCGTGTTGACGGACAGGTCAAGATCCGTGGGTTCAGGGTGGAACTCGGCGAGATCGAAAGCGCCATCAGCACCTTCAGTGAAGTGAAGGACCGAGTGGTGATGGTGCGCAGTGACGTACCGGGGGAGAAACAACTCGTGGCCTACTTGGTGCCGAAACACACGGATGTGGCGGCACAGGAAACCCTGATCACCACGGTGCGCACCCATCTACGCGAGGTCCTGCCGGATTACATGATGCCTGCCGCATTCGTGATCTTGCCCGAACTGCCATTGACAGGTAATGGCAAAGTGGACAAGCGCGCATTGCCCGCCCCCGACCTCGATGCCGTTGTCCATGCCGCATATGAGGCTCCCGTAGGGGAGGTCGAGCAGACGATCGCGGAGATCTGGAGCAAGCTCCTTGGCATGGATCACGTCGGGCGCCACGACAATTTCTTCGAATTGGGCGGGCATTCGCTCTTGGGCATCCAGATGCTGGCGGCGATACGATCCGCCCTCAACGTTGAACTCACTTTGTCCACCATATTCGAGGCCCAGACATTGTCCGACCTTGCGGAAGCCATTCACAGCGCGACCCGCCCGGCCCGAACCCAGATCGCCCCGGTAGACAAGACCGGTGATCTTGAGGTCTCGTTCGGCCAACAGCGTATGTGGATCTCCTCGCAGTTCGGTCGCGATGCCTACGACATGTCCCAAGCGATCCGGATCACCGGCGAACTCGACGTGGACACGCTCAAGCGCTCGCTTGATGCCCTCGTTGCCCGCCATGAGCCACTACGCACCACCTTCGAGACCACGCGCGCAGGGCGCCTGATCCAACGTATCCACCCCCCTGTTGCCGGCGACCTCACCGTGGAGACGGTCGCCTCTTTCGACGATGCTCTTGCCCGATGCCAACAGGAGTCCCAGCGGCCATATGACCTCGTCGCCGGCCCCGTGTTCGAACCCCAGTTGTACCGCATCAATGACCGCGACCATGTCCTGCTCATGCGCATGCACCATATCGTTGGGGACGAGTGGTCCACGGGCGTGCTGTTCCGTGATCTCAGTGCATTCTATCAAGGCGATACGCCAACACCACTGCGCTTTTCCTACGCCGACTTCGCTGCATGGCAGCGGGCCCATCTCACTGCGGATGTCGCTGCACGCGAACTAGACTACTGGCGTACCCAACTCTCCGGAGCCCCCGCTCTGCTCGAGCTTCCCACCGACCGGCCACGGCCGCACGAGCTCAGCACCAACGGCGCGCAACGTGTGTACCGCCTGCCTAACGAACTGTGGCAACGCCTCGACACGGTAGGCCGCCAACATCAGGCCACGTCGTTCATGACCTTGCTCGCGGGCTTCTATGCGCTACTTCATCGTTACTCCGGTGCAACGGACATCTCCATCGGCACGCCGATCACCAATCGCGACCAGCCCGGCTCCGAGGACATGATCGGCTTCTTCATCAACACCCTTGTGCTGCGGACCGACCTGTCGGGCACACCGAGCTTCATCGACCTGCTCTCCCGCGTTCGCAGCGTTGCCCTCGGTGCCTTCTCCCATCAGGATCTGCCGTTTGAGCGCGTCGTGGAGGTGCTGGAACCCGAGCGCACCCTCGCTCATGCACCGCTGTTCCAAGTATCGTTCGTATACCAATCCAACGAGGCACCGCCCGTGCCCCCGGGACTTACGTTCGAGGAGCTCAACATCGCCTCTTCCACGGCGAAATTCGACCTCATCATCGACATTTCACCCGGACCCGACGGCCTGGATTGCACCTTGGAATACAACACTGATCTGTTCGACGCAGCGACCATCGATCGCATGCTGGAGCATTTCCATATCCTGCTCGATGGCATCGTAGCCGACCCGGCCCGATCCATCAACGAACACTCTTTGCTGACCCCCGCCGAGCACCACCGGTTGCTCGCCGAATGGAACGGCAGTTCCTCGCCTTTCCCGAGCGATAGCAGCATTGGCCGGATCTTCCACGAGGTTGTGGATGCCCATACGGATCGTATTGCCGTGGAAATGGGCGACCTGAAGATCTCCTACGGCGCCCTGAAACAGCGCATGCTCGTGATCGCGGGCGTGTTGGAACGGGCGGGCGTGGGTTCCGGTGATCTGGTGGGCCTATGCAGCGACCGCAGCCCAGACATGGTGGCTGCCATGTTGGCCACCATGTGGCGCGGTGCCGCGTTCGTACCCTTCGACCCTAGCTATCCCAAGGAACGGCTTGACCACATGTTCAAGGATAGTGGCGTGAAGGTGCTCCTGGCCCAGGAACACTTGTTGGACATGCTGCCGGCAAACTCGGCAACCACGCTATTGCTCGACGATATAGGCGATGAAGCGCCTACGGCGGCCGGGCCACAGGGCACGGCCCAATCACCGGCGTACATCATGTACACCTCCGGCAGCACCGGCCAGCCCAAGGGCGTGGTGGTTCCGCACCGCTCCATTGTGCGCTTGGTAAAGGAACAAGAGTACCTGCCCTTTGGTCCTGACCTTGTCTTCCTTCAATTATCGAACATCTCCTTCGATGCATCCACGCTGGAACTCTGGGGCGCACTGCTGAACGGTGCTAAACTGGTGCTTCAGCCACAGCAGAAACCCACCTTGCAGGAGATCATCGGCACTATCCACCAACACAAGGTCACCACGGTATGGTTCACTGCAGGTGTGTTCAACCTGTTGGTGGACGAGTACTTGGAGGAATTGCGCAGCCTGAAGCACATCCTCACAGGCGGTGATATATTGAGCGTACCCCATGTGAAACGCGCCTTGCGTGCGCTGGGCCCCGGAGTGCTGATCAATGGCTACGGCCCCACTGAGAACACAACGTTCACCTGTTGTTACCCGATCAACGACGAACACGCGATACAAGCCCGCATATCGATCGGTAAGCCCATAAACAACACCACCGTCCATATCCTCGATGAGGCGATGCGCCCCGTGGCCATCCGCGAACCGGGTGAGATCTATACCGGTGGTGAAGGTGTGGCACTGGGATACTGGGGCAAGCCCGAACTGACCGCAAGCCACTTTGTTGACGACCCCTTCAGCCATACCCCGGGGGCCAAGCTATATCGTACGGGAGACCGTGCCACATGGCTGCCGGACGGGAACATCGACTTCCTGGGCCGTGCCGACGGGCAGGTCAAAGTGCGCGGTTTCCGTATTGAGCTTGGTGAGATCGAGAATGCCATCGGCCTCGTGCCGCAAGTGAAGGATAACGTGGTGGTGGTACGTAACGATATGCCCGGTGAAAAACAGTTGGTGGCTTATGTGGTACCCCATGCACTGGCTGGCGCGAACGGTGAAGGAAGCGTCCCGGAGGACCTGATCGTAACGGTGCGTGAACATCTGCGGAACACCATGCCTGCATACATGGTACCTACCGCGTTCATGATCATGGATGCGCTACCGCTAAATGCCAACGGTAAAGTGGACAAGCATGCGCTGCCCGTACCCGAGCACCGCTCACAAACCATGTCGGCGAAGCATGTAGCCCCGCGGAATGGTACAGAGAAACGCTTGGCCAAGCTCTGGGAAGAACTGTTGAACACGCCCGCTCCCAGCGTACATGATAATTTCTTCGACCTGGGGGGACAGTCCATCATCGGCATCCAGCTCTTGGCCCGTGTGGAGGGCGACTTCGGTACCCGGCTACCGTTGAACTCGCTTTTCCAGTCCCCCACGATCGCCGCTTTTGCGAAATTGTTGCAAAGTGATAACGGCACCACCGGACTGAAGAACTTGGCCATACTGCAACCTGCGGGCGACCGCATTCCGTTCTTCTGTGTACACGGTGATGAGGCGAATCACCACATCATGCGCTACCTCGGAGAGGACCAACCGTACTACGCATTCTTACACCAAGGAGAAGATGGTGCTCCATTCGAGCATAAAACGGTAGAGGACATCGCTGCGCATTACGTGAGTGAGATGGTCTCGGTACAACCAGAGGGTCCCTACCTTCTTGGGGGGTATTCCTTCGGTGGCATCGTAGCCTATGAAATGGCTTCCCAGCTCAGGGCGGCGGGCCACGATGTGCCCTTGCTGGTGATGTTCGACATGTATGCGCCAGAGGCGTTCAACAAAACGACGGGTCCGGAGGATCATTTCTATGACCCCTTGAAGAACGCCGTGATGAGATGGTTGGTGAAACGTGAACTTCGCAAAGGCAATATCCGCTCGCCCAGGCTGCGGCACTTCCATATCATTGACAACTACCTCAAGGCCATTCTGGATTATCATCCTCAACCATACGATGGACCTGTCACCGTGTTCAAGGCGGAGCGCTCACAAGGGCCGGATGACATGGGCTGGAGCGAGCTGGTGACCGGAACCTTGGATGTACGGGTGCTTCCGGGCGATCACTTCAGCCTGATCAAGGACCCCGGAGTGGTGCACTTGGTGAAGGAGCTTTCAGCCAGCATCGACCGCGCCATAAGCAAGCATGCCGTTGAGGCCGTTTGACCATGAAGGCCAAGCGATCCTTGATCGTACACTGCGAAGGACCAGTGCCGGCTCAGCTGGAGAAGAGCACTTCAGGTATGCTGTTGGATGCAGCCCCCTTGGTCTGGTTCGCCACGTTGGAATCAATACGGGACAGGAAGGAACGCTACCATGCACTCTTGAATGAGGAGGAACTGGCACGTGCCGAGCGTTTCCGGTTTCCCAAGGACCGCAACCGCTACATCCTCGGGCATGGACTTTTGCGCGAAACCTTGGGCGTTCATCTCGGCCGATCAGCGAAGGACCTTGAGCTGCTGAGGGGGGAATTCGGGAAACCGTTCCTGGAAGGGCATCCAGTGCATTTCAACTTGAGCGATACCAAGGATGCGGTGCTCTTGGCCCTTTCCCACCATCCGATCGGCGCGGATATCGAAACCATGAACCGCCACACCGATCATGAGCGGGTGGCTGAACACTACTTCACACCTACGGAGATAGCCAGCATCGCAGATGCCGCCGACGGCAAGCGGCGCTTCCTGGAATTATGGACACGGAAGGAAGCCGTGCTGAAGGCCAGCGGCGTGGGCATCATGGACGACCTGCACAGCTTGGACGTAGGTGGGGCGTTGAACCAGATGATGATCTCGCACCCGGATTTTGTGCGACTGGCCGCAGCTAAATACTATGTATGCACAGCCCGGATCGGCACAGACCATCTGGTGAGCATTGCTACAGAGGTCGCACCGGAGGGTTGGCGTATTGTAGCGGCTTGAGGCTCACTCCTCCCCTTCCCCGAAAAAACGCGGGTGAAAGTTCAGCAGGTAGAGCTTCTCGCTTGCGCGTGTAACGGCCGTATAGAGCCAGCGCACGTACTCGCGATCGATCATCTCCTCAGTGACGTAGCCTTGGTCCACGAAAACGCTTTTCCATTGGCCGCCTTGGGCCTTGTGGCAAGTAACGGCGTAGGCATACTTCACTTGCAACGCGTTGGCATACGGGTCCTGCTTGAAAAGGCGGAAGCGTTCGGCCTTAGTGCGCGCAACAAGGCCTGCGAGCACATCCTGGCTGAGCTGCCGCATGCGCGCACCCGCCAGTGCGGGCCCTTCGCTAGCGAGTACATCAAGGATCACCTTCACTTCCAGTTCCCGATCCTCGCGTCCATCCCACCATACAATGGTGAGGTCCGCAAAGCGAAGACCGTAGCGCTCCTCGGTCCCATGTACACGCTGCACCGTCACTTGTTCGCCATTGGCGATCAAACCAAATGATCGCGGGCCGTTCTCCCGAGCCGCCCAGAAGTAGTTGTTCTTCACCACCATCAAGCGGTCGTTGGTCTCCAACTCCTCTTCGAAGGCATGGATCCGGGCCCGCACTTGCTGGCTGTACTGGTATGCCCGCTTGTTGCTGCGGCAGATCAAGCAGACCTCCTCATCGCCGTGGCGCGCGTACGCTTCTTCCAAGGCATCCTGCAGGTCGTAGCCTTCCACGCGCACCACATCATCGAAGCCGGTAATGAACTGCGGGATGATCTTTTCCTCTTCTGGAACGGGAACCGTACCGAAGCCCGCCTGCTCCGTTAACGGCATGGAAGCGAGCGTGCCGCGCAGAGCAGTTGCGTTCACCAGGATACCGGAGGCCTCGGCTTGCCGCACTACATCGGTGAGCTCAATGCTGCCCGCCAATAGACCTTGGTCGGCCAGGTCCTTCACCTCCAGCGCTGGGCTGTGGTCGCTGCCCACCGGAGGTAACTGCGCCGGATCGCCTATCAATAAGAGCTTGTTCCCTGGGGAAGAAAACACATGCTGGAAGAGGTCTGCCAAGAGATCGCGGTCGAAAGCTCCACCGCCGCCCTTGCCGATCATACTGGCCTCGTCCACCACGAAGAGCGCATGCTGTTCCTTGTTCGGTGCCACGGAAATGCCGCCGTAACCTCCATCCGCATCACCCGAAGTGCGATAGATGCGACGATGAATGGTGCTGGCGGAGGCCCCTGCATAGGCGCTCAGAACTTTGGCTGCCCTGCCGGTGGGTGCCAAGAGTACCACGGGTTTTCGCGCTTCCGCGAGCACCTTCACCAAGGCACCCACCAAGGTGGTCTTACCCGTACCGGCATAGCCTTTCAACACCAACGCGGCCCGGTCCTTTTCCGTGGCCAGCAGGCGCGACAGAGCATCGATGGCCTTGTGTTGGCCCTCGGTAGGCACGTACTCCAAGCGGGTGAGCAAGCGTTGGGGAAAAGTGGGCATGGGCGGTGAAGTTCGGGATAGCGCTGGGAAGTTCGACCCATCGGGCCAGGTGATGGGCCTTTGGCTCCGCAACCGCTGGAAAATAGCTTCCGGAGAGCACTGTTGAACCGGCAAGGCCTTCCGTTCCCATATCCGTAGTTCCTTTGTATCCTGTGGCGTTGAAGCCGAATGCGAATATGAGCGTCGAGATCTTTCATCCAAACTATGATGCTGCCAAGGAACATGCGTGGCACCTGAGCTGCTGGCTGGCACCGGGGTTGCATGCCTGGTGTGTGCATGAACGATCCAGTGGTCGTCTGATGGCGTTGGCCTCGGCCACCGGTGAGAACCTGCCGACAGAGGATAAGCTTCCAGTGAAGCCGGTCCGGGTTTCCTTTACCGCGATGCCGGAGATCAGCACATTGGTGCCGGAAAGTGCCATGGTGCCCGGAAGTGAAATGCGGCACCTGAAGATGGTGCATGGCACCGTGCCTACGGGTCTGCTCCGCGATGAGCCCATCGCCACGTTGGGCGCTCATTGTATCTACCTCCATGATGAGACCGCCGAGCGCGCTTTGCTCGAGCGCTTTCCCCACGCGCGATCGTTGCCCTTGCAAGGCACCGTGGTTAGCCACGGCCTGAGCCGTTCGGCGGCAGGTGCCGTGGTATTGGCACATCGTTCCTCCACGCGCTTGGATCTCGTGGTGGCAGACCGAGGAAAGCTGCTGTTGAGCAATACCTTCCATGCAACCGTGGCCGAGGATGTGCTGTATTATACCCTCTTCGCCGTGGAGCAGTGCGGTCTTTCGCCGGACACGGTGAGCGTACGTGCAGGCGGCACGCATCTTTCCTCCAGCGAGGAACATCTGCTATCCAGGTACTTTGTGAACGGTCCGATCCCGAGCACGGGGGCGGACGAACCGGCACTGATGGACCTGCGCGTGCCGAACGCGCACCATTGGACCGGCTTGATCGAACAGTTCTCATGCGCATTGTAGCAGGCCGCTTCAAGGGGAAGCGGATCGCCCCACCCAAAGACATCAAGGCCAGGCCGACCACGGATTTTGCCAAGGAGGCGCTCTTCAACATCCTCCAACATTCCATTCCATTGGAAGGCATCCGCGTGCTGGACCTGTTCGCCGGCGCTGGTGGCATCAGCCTCGAATTCCTTAGTCGCGGTGCATCAGAGGTGATAAGTATTGAACAGGACGCCGCCTTGTACGGCCACCTGCAACGCACCGCACGAGCACTGGGCACGGAGAATTGGCACTTGGTGAAGGCCGATGTGTTCTCCTACATCAATTCCGATCGGAGCACCTACGATGTGATCTTCGCTGACCCCCCATTCGATATGGAAGGAACGGAGAACTTGCCTGCACTGATCCGCGAGAGCGGTTTGCTCGCACCCGATGGGCTCTTGCTGGTGGAACACTACAAACGCTTGGACCTTAGTGCGGACGAATGGTTCGATGTTTGCCGCAAGTACAGCAACATCAACTTCAGCTTCTTCACACCTCGACCCGATCAACCATGAGCACTTCTCCCGAAATACCCACCGAGCAACGGATCGCCGTATTCCCCGGTTCGTTCGACCCAGTAACGATCGGGCATGTGAGCATCGTGCTTCGGGCGCTGCCGCTCTTCGACCGGATCGTGGTGGCCATCGGCGAGAATACCAGCAAACGATATATGTTCCCCTTGGACCAGCGATTGGATTGGTTGAAGAAGACGTTCGCGGACATGCCGAAGGTGGAAGCGATCTCCTTCCAAGGTCTCACGGCGGACCTCTGCGTGAAACTGGGCGCCCAGCACATTGTACGCGGCCTGCGGAACAGCACCGACCATGGGCACGAACGAAGCATCGCCTTGATGAACCATGAACTGCGTGGGGTGGAAACGATCTTTCTGCCAGCCTTGCCGGAACATGCGCATATCAGCAGCACCATCGTCCGGGAGCTGATGGCCAATAAGGCGGACGTCACCGCGTTTGTTCCTGCGGCGGTCCGCATTCCATGAAAGGTCTTCTACTAGGTCTACTTCTCTCAGGCAATCTGGCCCTGAGCGCTGCGCCTGTACATGTGCAGGTGGATGCGGCCACCTACCCGGACCAGCGGGTGACGCTGTACCGGTACATGGACCTCTTCACGCGCCGCTTGGAACCCATCGCATACGGGAGGACCGATGAACAAGGCAAGGTGCTTCTGAGCGCTGATGTGGAAGGCACGCAAAAGGCGCTCCTACGGATCGGAACCGTGGGTGCGGACCTGTGGTTGCGCACAGGCGAGTACCACGTGGAAATGCCGCCACCGGAGCCGGATCAAGTGCGCAGCATCAGCGGCACCGCGCGGGTGAACCTGACGTTCGTGGACCTCGATCCTTTGGATGTGAATGCAGTGGTGAGCGACCTGAACGGTCGTTTGGATGCCTTTCTGGCGGAGAATCTGGCCACCGATCAGGATGCCGGGATGGAGGCCGTGGCGAAAGCACGTAGTGGTACCGAGACCATGGTGCCGGACACCACCGGTGATCGGCCGGTGATCTTCCTTTCTCCCAACTGGAGCGAAAGCCGCGTGGACACCTTCGCGCAAAAATTGCAGAAGTTCTATGCCGCCGTGGATGACCCATGGTTCCAGCAGGATGTGGAGTATGGTATCGCAGGTCTACGCTTAGGGCCACGCACCAAGGACCGTGATCTCTTCGACCGCTATCTGAGTAAGAGGCCGGTGCTGTATGATGTGCCCGAGTACGTGCGCTTCTTCACCGCCTTCTTCACGGACCATATCCTTCGCTTCCCCTTCCGCAGCGATACCGATGCTCTGCTCCGGAACATTCGTACAGCCCAAACGGATAGCCTGAAGACGCTGTTGGCGAAGAATGACTTCCTGAAAGATGATCGGCTGAATGAACTGGTACTGATCACCGGGCTCTATGCCCAGCATAGCAACACCTTGTTCGACGGGGCCAGGATCCTGAACGTGCTGCGTGATGTGGAGCAACGTTCGCAATTCCCCGAGCACCGGGCCTTGGCGGCCAATATGCTGTGGGACCTCACTGCCATGAGCACTGGTACCTTCCTCCCACCGGTGACCGTGATGGATACCGCAGGACATCAACTCGCCTTGGACAGCTTGCTGCACGGCCCTGTGTGCCTTACGGTAACGCTGATCGGCAACCCGTACAGCGAACAGGAGATGGTAGCCCTTCGCAAATTGGATGAAGAGTATCGCGGATATATCAGTTTCGTGAACATTGCACTGGACCGCTCACCCAGTGAATTGACCCAATGGCTGCAAACAAACCCACGGCATGCCGGTACGTGGGTGTTGCCTGCGGATCAACAGCGTCTGCTCGATCAGCTACGGATACGCAGCGTTCCGGTGTTCTACCTGCTGGATGGTCGCTTGCTGACCGCCTCACCGGGCCCGCGTCCCAGCCAAGGTTTGGGCGCGGAGCTGCACCGCATGAAGGTGAAGCGGGATCAGGAGGACCGCATCAAACCGGACCGCGGCGTGCCGCCTCCCAAGCGTTGAGCACGGCTATCAGTGAAGGATAGGTATCGCGGCGAAGCTCAGCCAGCCCTGCTGGATCCATCCAGCGCGCAGCATCAATGTCCTCCTCGGCTTGCGCTATCAATGGTTCCGAGGAATCACCGGACATCAGGAACCAATCGGTACACTTGAGGTGCTGCTTTCCATTCCGCTCATATGTATGCCACGTCCGGCAAAGGGGCCCCAGCGACCGCAGTGTCCTCAGGCCACATTCCTCCTCCACTTCCCTGATCGCTGCGGCCTCAATGGCTTCACATGGCTCCACCTTCCCTTTGGGCAGGTCCCAACGCCCCAAACGGTGGATGGCTAAAAGCCGCCCTTCCCCGTCCGAAACAGCCCCACCAGCAGCTTGCACAAAATGATACTCCCGGCGGAACCAATCCCACAGTTGATCCACGTTCTCTCCGAAGGCGTAGATGCCGTACAGACCATCCTCCCCGGTCAACAACTGCTTTAAAAACACAAATTCCGATGCTGCATCCACCCGGATAGCCAGCCAGTTACCGGGGAGATCCTGGAATTCGGGCCGTTCACCGATGATGAATGCCTTTCCGTCGATATGGACTTCGTAGTTTCGCACCATGGATTCCCGCCTCGATCCGGCGCTGAAGATCGCCGAATTCTTGTTACGGATCAAGGCCGTGAGACTTGATCCCAAAAAACCTTTCACGTGGGCCAGTGGATGGAAGAGCCCGATCTATTGCGACAACCGCAAGACGTTGAGCCATCCGGTGATGCGCACATACATCCGTCAGCAGTTCGTGGAAGCCATCCGGAACGAGTTCGGTAAGCCGGATATGATCGCGGGTGTTGCCACGGGCGGCATCGCCCACGGAGCACTGGTGGCACAGGAAATGGGCATACCCTTCATCTATGTCCGCAGTTCCGCTAAGGAGCACGGCATGAAGAACATGGTGGAAGGAGACCTCACCCAAGGTCGCAGCGTGGTCCTGGTGGAGGACTTGGTGAGCACTGGCAAGAGCAGCTTGCAAGCCGTAAAATCCCTGCGAGAGGCCGATTGTGAAGTGAAGGGCATGGTGAGCATTTTCACCTACGGGCTGAAAGAAGCTTCCGAAGCCTTTGCCAACGCCAAGGTTCGCCTGTATGCCTTGACGGACTACAACATCCTGCTGACCCAGGCGATCGCCGACCGGTACATTACTGAAAAAGACCTCGCCTCCTTGCGGAATTGGCGGGAAGACCCGGCGAACTGGACCGGAGCCACAAGCAACGGAGCCAAAGCGCAAAAAGCCACCCCGGAAAAGCCGACCAAGTGAGCATGACAACCATCCAAAGCAAACAGGTCGACATACCTCGGCCCGCGAGTGACGTGTACACCTTCCTGCAGGACATGCACAACTTCCAGCAACTGTTGCCGCAGGATCGGATCAGCGATTGGAAGAGCGACGGCACGTCCTGTTCCTTCAAGGTGCAAGGTGCCGCTACCATCGGCCTGGAACTGGACGGAGGAACGCCCAACAGCCTCGTGCGCATGAAGAGCACGGACCGCTCTCCTTTTGCATTCACGCTGAACGTGCACCTGGATGAAAAGGGAGGTGCCACCTCGGCCTACCAGCTTTTTGAAGCGGACCTCAACCCGTTCATCAAGATGATGGTGGAGAAGCCGTTGAAGAACTTGTTCGACCACATCGCGGACAAGATGGTGGCGTTGCACGCGTGATCGACGTGTACTCTCCGTGTCGTGGATGTTTCTTGGCGCGCCCCCTGCGGTGACACCGAGAGTCAAGCAAATGCCAATTCAAGCAATTTCACGTGTGAAGTGAAGCATTGTGACCCGATCTTCGTCCTCGGAAAGTAGAACGACTGATCTGTTCGCACCTCCTCATCCGCGGAGGTGCTTCTTGGGAAATCGAACATGGCATCACGGCGAGGACGGTCCATCATTGACGATGAAGGCGCAAAACCAGCGAAGCTCAGCAAGGAGGCGCTGGCGAAGACCACCCGGTTATTCCGCTACCTCAAGCCGCACTTGGGAGCGTTCGTGGCCGGGCTCTTCTGCCTGCTGATCACCAGCCTGCTCAGTTTGGCCTTCCCGCTCCTGCTCGGCAAACTGGTAAATGCCACCACTTCTGACAGCTTTTGGTCAGCCCCGTTGACCGACCTCACCAACATCGATTCCATCGCCAAGCTGCTGATGCTGGTGTTCGCGGCACAAGCGGCATTCGGCTACGTCCGCATTTATCTCTTCGGGCTCGTATCGGAGAATGCATTGGCGAACCTCCGCCAAGACACCTACGCACACTTGGTGCGGATGCCCATGCTCTTCTTCGCGCAGCGCCGCGTGGGCGAACTCAACAGCCGCATCAGTGCCGATGTGGCCTTGCTCCAAGAAGGCATGACCACCTCCTTGGCCGAGTTGCTGCGGCAGGTGGTCACTATTAGCCTCGGCATTACCCTGCTCACTTTCGTAAGTGTGAAGCTCACGCTCACCATGTTGGCCACATTGCCCGTGGTGGCCTTGATCGCCGTGTTCTTCGGCAACTACATCCGCAAGCTCAGCAAGCAGGTACAGGATCGCATTGCGGATACCAACGTGATCGTGGACGAGACCTTGCAGGGTATCCAGAACGTGAAGGCGTTCAGCAATGAAGGCTTTGAGGTGGCCCGGTACCGCACCAGTGTGCTGAAGGCCCGGGACTTGGCGCTGAAGGGCGTGAAGTGGCGAGGGAGTTTCGTCTCCTTCATCATCTTCTGCATGTTCGGCGTGGTGGTCTTCATCATCTGGCGCGCCGTACACCTGCGTGCGGAAGGCCTGCTCGACATGGGCGACATCACCGCCTTCCTTGGTTTGTCCATTATGATCGGAGCTTCCATCGCCAGCGTTCCGGACCTGATCACCACCATGCTGAAGGCAGTGGGTGCAACGGAACGGTTGATGGACATCCAGGACGGGGAGACCGAGGACATCGACCTGAACCCACGGAAGGAGCAATTGAAACTGGAGGGTGATATCGCGTTCGAGCATGTCTCCTTCCATTACGCCACCCGCCCGGACCATGCCGTGCTGCGCGATGTGCATTTCCACGCCAAGCCCGGGGAACGCGTGGCGCTGATCGGCCCCAGCGGCGCTGGCAAGAGCACCATCGCTTCCTTGGTCCTGCGCTTTTATGACCCCGTTGGAGGACGCATTACCATCGATGGGAAGGATGCACGCGAATATGACCTCGGCGCACTGCGTGACCGCATGAGCATTGTTCCACAAGAGGTGCTGCTCTTCGGGGGAACGATCCTGGAGAACATCGCCTACGGCAGGCCCGGTGCATCCCGTGAAGACATCGAGGCTGCAGCGCGAAAGGCCAACGCGCACGAGTTCATTGTCTCGTTTCCGGAGGGCTACGCGACTGTTGTCGGCGAACGCGGCATACAGCTCAGCGGCGGTCAACGACAACGCATCGCCATCGCGAGGGCGGTGCTGAAGGACCCTGCGATCCTGATCCTCGACGAGGCCACCAGTGCTCTCGATACGACCAGCGAACGCTTGGTGCAGGATGCGCTGGACAAGCTGATGGAAGGGCGCACCAGCATCGTGATCGCCCACCGCCTCAGCACCGTGCGCAACGCGGATCGGATCCTCGTACTGGACCACGGCATGGTGACCGCCAGTGGCACGCATGATGAGCTGATCGCGGATACTGGCGGGCTGTATTATTCGCTGAGCAAGATGCAGTTGAGCGAAGCGTAGGAGCGGTGCATCAGGGTCCCGAAGCGGAGGTCCGATACATCTCGGACCTGATGGAGCTAGCAAAGCAGAGGATGAGGGTTTGGGGAATACATTGCCCCATGTATAATCGTTCTTGCCTGTGTTCTGGAAGACCCCTATAGTCCTCGCCACTATTTCATTGATGAAAGCACAACTCATTTTCGCGCTACTCGCGCTCCTGTTCTGCCTTCCGGCGACAGCCCAAGACTCCAGTCTCTACGTGTACGGAACCATCCGGGACTATTCCACACGCGACTCCCTCCCGTACTCCCAAATTGATATCAAAGAGATCTTCAATGGGAAGAAGCATTCCAAAGTGCTCGCAAATGGGCGAGGCCGGTTTGAATTCTATCTGGAAAGGAACAGGGTCTACAGTGCCTCGTTCTCCTCCGAGGGCAGAGTAGCAAAGTCGGTGGAGATCAATCTACTGAACGCACCTGACAGCTTGTGGGATGATGGTGGAGTTGCCATGAACATTGAAATGACCTTGTTCAAAGAGGTCCCGGGAATCAGTTTCTCGATGCTCGAACAGCCTATCGGAAAATGCAAGTATGACCCGGCAACCGACCAACTGGCTTGGGACTTGGCATATACCGAAAAAATAAAAGGCGAACTGGAGCAGCTTTTGAAGAAATATCAGCAAGCTGAAGAAGCGAAATGAAGGGTACGGCCCAATCCAATGCCCATGACCGGAATGAGGATCGGGCAGACTACAGACCCACCTCCACCACCTTCTTCGTCGCGAAAAACTCCTCGCTGAATGCATCGCGCAGCTCGGTGACACGGATGGAATAGCGCAGTGGGCGCAATTCATCAGCCAAGTCTCCTCCCTTGAGATAGAGAAGGCCGGACTTCATGGGTTCGCGAAGCTTACCAAGGACTTGCCGCGTAGCTGGTACTAAGTGCTTGGTCGCCATAATGAACTCCGGCATGGTGGTGACGGCGCGGCTGACGATGAAGTCGTAGTTGGCCTTGTGGTCTTGGCTGCGCACTTGCTCGGCGGTGGCGTTCTTCAAGCCCAAGCCATCGATCACGCCTTGCACAGCGGCGATCTTCTTACCGATGCCATCGATGCAGTGGAATCGGCTTTGGGGGAAGAGGATCGCCAAGGGGATGCCCGGGAAACCACCGCCGGTACCTACGTCCACAATGCGCGTGCCCGGGGCGAAAGCATGCACTTTAGCGATGCCGAGCGAGTGCAGGATGTGTCGCTCGTAGAGGTGCTCAAAATCCTTGCGCGAGATGAGGTTGACGCGCTCGTTCCAGTGAGCGTACAGTTCACCGAGCGCGGCGAAATGATCATGCTGTTCTGCCGTGAGGTCCGGGAAGTACCGGACGATCAGTTCAACACCTTGCATCGATCAGATGATCCCTCGATCACTTCGTCCTAGATCGTATTCCTGCGCTCCGTCAAGAGGCCTTCCAGGAATTCGCGGGCGCGGAAGAGCTGGGCTTTTACCGTGCCCAGTGGCAGATCAAGCTCGTTGGCGATCTCCTCATAGCTGTATTCCTTGTAATAGCGCAGCTCCACGAGGGTCTTGTAGCGAGGTTTCAACATGGCCACTACTTCGCGCATCACCTCGCTCTTCTGGTCCTTGATCACCACCTCGGAGGGATCCAGACCATGCCCCTTCAGCTCAATGTGCATCTCATCCCCATCTTTTGTGCCGATGGGATTGTCGATGCTCATCATCTTCTTCTTTTTCTGCTTGCGGATCCAGTCGATGCAATTGTTGGATGCGATCTTGAACAGCCACGTGCTGAAGGCGTAGTTCGGCGTGTACTGGTGCAAGCGGTGGAAGGCTTTACCGAAGGCCTCGATGGTGAGATCATCCGCATCGTCCTTGTTGTTGATCATCTTCAAGAGCATGAAGTAGATCGAATCACGGTAGCGGGACATGAGTTCGGCGTAGGCCTTCTGGTCCTTATTGTCCACCGCACGGCGGACAAGTTCAAGGTCATAGGTGGCCTTTTCCGATAGGTTCGGGCTTACTTCCATCGTTGTGGCTTGATGATGAGCGTGCTGATATAAATGCAGGGGTCCAAAAGTAGGAACAGCCATTCCAAGGGTAGGGCGAGCCAGATCATGCCCCCCGCACCAAGCCGGCGCATGGCCAGCATGCCGATGGGCATAAAGATGAGCAATTCGATGCAGAGCCCGATCAAGGCCGTGCGTGGATGCCCGGTGAACAGCAGAAAGAAAATGGTGGCCCACAGCACCAAACGGGCCGTAGGAAGCAATGTGAGCAGGAGTTGGTGGCCGAACCGGTAGAACTGGGCAGTGGTATAGTGCCTGCGCTTCCGACGCAGCCAAGTGGCAAGATCGGGGGTGGCACGCGTGGTCATATAGGAGCGCCCGTCGCCGATGGCGGCGGTATTCTTGGCACGGGCCACTTCGTTGATGAAGAGGTCATCGTCGCCGCTCATCAACTGGCGATGGCGTCGATCGCCTTTGGCCTCGAAAAAAACATCCCGGGTAAAAGCCATGTTCCGCCCTACGCCCATGTACGGAAAACCGGCCTGTGCAAAGCTGATATACTGTACGGCTTTCGTGAAGCCATCGTAACGCTCGAGCAAGCTGGTGAGTCCATCCTGCCGTTCGTAGGGGCTGTGGGCGATCACGATCTGCTTATCCCCCTTGAAACCGGCAGCCATCAAGCTGATCCAATCGCGGCCGGTGGGCAAGCAGTCGGCATCGGTAACGATCACGTGCGGAAATTTGGCACTCCGCACGCCTACACCCAGCGCGATCTTCTTCCCGTAGCTGAACTTCTCATCCGCCTGGATGTTCACCGGCTTCAGCTTCGGATACTGAGGCCGCATCCACTGGAGGATCTCCCAGGTGTCGTCGTCGCTACGATCATTCACCACGATCAGCTCGAACTCACTGTGTTCTTGGTCCATCAATAACGGGATCAGATGTTGCAGGGCCGTACTCTCGTTACGGCCGCACACCACAATACTCACGGGCAGGTCCCGGTCCGGCTCCACTTCCTGCCGGCGGAAGGCCAGGCGGCTGAAGATGACCAAATGGAAGAAGGCCAGCACAAGCAGTGCGGCGATCATCAGATAGAGGACGAACGTGGCGATCAAATCAGGGTGCGCGTAAAGGCGCAGTATGGTACGGGTGCGAAGCTATTCGCAGCCTACCTCCGGAACCGTGATCGGGTGGTCCAGTTATGAACAACGGCGGGGTTGATGCGTGGCGGATCCCCTGTGCAACCAATGGAATACCACTCCTGACCTGACCCGGCACGGATCAAATCCGGAAGGCGCCTGTGTACTACCTCGCCTCTTGACCAGCCGTTGTGGGCGGCCGAGCCACATAGCGACGGGTCCAAATGAAAATCAATGGAACCAGGACCACCGTAGGTGCGAACCACAGCAGCATGCCCAATGGAGGTCCGGAAAAATTCACCACAAGGAAGGCGGTGACCGTGGCAATGTAGCTGCCCATCATGTGGCCGATGTGGCGTTGTAGCCATAGCATTTTGGGGATTTGCACACTGCGTATTACCAGAGTGAACATGCGTACATCCCCCACAACCAAAAACGCCGAGATACCGGCAAAGACCATCAGCACCACTTGTCCGCTAAGGCCCATGGCCACGGCATTGGTCGCACCTAGGAGGGTGATCAGTACATCCCATGGACCTACGTGCTGCATGCGGTCCTTGGCCGCCCGATAGCCACTCAAGCCTTGGTACAGCGTAAATGCTCCGATCATGAACAGGAATGGATTGGGGTTGAGCATCGAGAGGAGGAATGCCGAGAACGCTACCACCAGAAGGGCAATGAAAAAGATGCTACCGGATCGCCGATGGGACTTTCCGCCCTTGCGTCGGATCAGAATAGTCGTTCCGAAGAGCAACGCGGTAAAGCCGGAGACGATGTGAAGGACCAGCGAGAGGGTGTGAAGGGTTTCCATGGCGTCGGTTTATGAGGCCAAGGTGAGCGCACACCGAACGGTCTGCAAGGAAAATGGGAGCCTTGGTAAGCGAAGGGAGGAACGGGAAGCCTACGGGCTGAACGGGAGCCGGTCAGGGACGTCCGGCAAGTAGATCGGGGAGGCGGCCATTCAGTTTCCTGGACACAGGGACGGTATCCTCGCCTTGATCCAAGTGCAAATGATAGCCTTGGGCATTACCGCTCACTTTCGTCACTCGGTCCAGATTCACTAAGTGGCTTTTGTGGCAACGAACCAACTGAGGGTGATCGGCCAAGGCTTCCTCAGCCCTTTTCAAACTGCCCCGCAGCACGTGGCGTTTCATCTCAGTTCTTCCGGCCTGATGAACCTCCAAATAGTTGGCGGCCGAGCGGATGAACAGCAGGTCCTTCGCGGTCATGCTCAGATCCTCACGACCGTTCTCGGATGGGATCGTGATCATAGAACTCGCTACCGATGGAGCGGCACCAGCGTTCTGGTGTTCATCCAAAGTTCCAGCCGGCTTCGGCAGCCCGGTATTCATTCGCTCCGAACCTTGCTGGTATCGCCGCGAAAGCCGAGCCTCGGTCAACAGGATCGTTACCGTGACCGGAAATAGACCGATCAGCAGCGTATAGCCCTCGTATAAAAGCAGCATTTCCCATGAGAATCGAGCAAAACCGATCGCCATGCTATACAGCAGGTTGGCCAGACCGATCAACGCTACATTCAGGAAGGTCCAAGCGATCTCACGTCCCACGGTCCAATGCCGTTCGGAAAAGAATTGGGGCAGATTACTGGCCACAAGGCCATTGAGGAAGAGCATGACAGCGGCGCAAGTGGCACCGTAACCCACGGCCACCATCCAGAGGGAGCCGGGGTAGGTAGACAGGCCGAAGGGTTGGAACACCAATAGGAACAGGAAGATGAACAGACCGAAGACCAGCGCGTTCCTCCAAGATGCCGTTCCGAGGTTCATCAATCGATAAGGGCGGGAAAGCTGGTTGCGCATGTGCGGAGTAGTCCTGCGAACTTACATCCCGCGAGTTCGGATCGTTCCTGGATCAGCTGATGGGTAACTGCTTCCCGCCACAACAGCGGGAATGCGCTCGACCATCCCCATCTTCGCGCCCCGAATGGAATTCAAGCTACTGACCACCGACCCGAAGAGCAAGGCCCGCGCAGGCGAGCTGCACACGGCACATGGCGTGGTGCCCACTCCCATCTTTATGCCCGTAGGCACGCTGGGCGGTGTAAAGGCCGTACACATGCGCGAGCTGCGTGATGATGTGAAGGCCTCGATCATGCTGAGCAATACCTACCACCTGTACTTGCGGCCCGGTATGGAGGTGATCGAGCACGCGGGCGGGCTGCACAAATTCAACGGCTGGGACGGCCCGATCCTCACGGACAGCGGCGGCTTCCAAGTGCATTCGCTCAGCGATATCCGGAAGATCACCGAGGAAGGTGTGAAATTCAGCAGCCACATCGATGGTAGCAAACATCTGTTCACTCCGGAAAATGTGATGGATATTCAGCGCACCATCGGTGCGGACATTATGATGGCCTTCGACGAGTGTACGCCGTGGCCTTGTGACCTCGCCTACGCCACCAACAGCATGCATCGCACGCACCGCTGGTTGGACCGTTGCATGGATCGTTTCAGCTCCACGGAACCGAAATACGGCCAGGAACAGGCTCTTTTCCCCATCGTACAAGGCAGCACCTTCCCTGAGCTGCGGAAGGCCAGTTCGGAATACATTGCTAACAAAGGTGCATACGGCAACGCCATCGGCGGCCTCAGTGTTGGCGAGCCGGAGGACGAGATGTACGCCATGGCGGAGCTCTGCTGCGACATTCTGCCAAAGGACCGACCGCGCTACCTCATGGGTGTGGGTACACCATGGAACCTGTTGGAGAACATGGCCATCGGCATCGATATGTTCGACTGCGTGATGCCCACCCGCAACGGCCGCAACGGCATGCTCTTCACACGTGAAGGAGTTGTACAGATCAAGAACAAGATCTGGGCGGACGACCATTCACCGCTGGACTCGAACGGGACCAGCTTCGTGGATAGCGCCTACAGCAAGGCATTCGTCCGTCACCTCTTCGTCACCAATGAGCTGCTGGGCCTGCAGATCGCCAGCCTGCACAACCTGGCCTTTTATGTGGCGCTGATGACCGAAGCACGCGGAAAGATCCTCGACGGAACCTTCTCCGATTGGAAGGCGCAGTTGTTGCCGAAGTTGAAAACGCGGATTTCAGGGTGAGTGTCAGAGATGCTGACTTGTCCGATGTCCTATGTCCTATGTCCCATGCCTGATGCCTCTGGTACGCCTCAGGCATAGGACATCGGACAACCAGCATAAGACAGCAAGCATAAGACAGCAAGCATTGATCGACCCTAAATCCCCGACCTTTACACCACATGTTCAAAACCCTCGACCGCTATATCATCCGGCAGTTCCTAGGGACGTTCTTCTTCATCCTGGTGCTGATCATGAGCATTGCGGTGGTGTTCGACATCAGCGAGAAGACCGAGGATTTCGCGAAGACATCGGCTACTGCCTATGAGATCGTGGTGGAGTACTATTTGAACTTCATCATCTACTACAGCAACCTCTTCAGTGGCCTGTTGATCTTCATCGCAGTGCTCCTGTTCACCAGCCGCTTGGCGGGCCGCAGCGAGATCATCGCGATGTTGAGCAGCGGGGTGAGCTTCCCGCGTTTCGCGAGGCCCTATTTCGTCGCCGCCACCATCCTCACGGCCCTTTCCCTCTATGTGAACATCTTCCTCCTACCGCATGCCAACAGTACGCGATTAGCCTTCGAGAAGGCGCATATCTGGAGTGCATACAAGTTGGAGGACCACAATGTGTTGCGCGAGATCGCGCCTGGGGAGATCGTCTACTTTGAATCGGTGGATGTACCGCGGCTCACGGGCTATCGCTTCAGTCTGGAAAAATGGGATGGCGACCGATTGCGCTCCAAGCTCATCAGTGATCGCGCGGTGTTCGACACGATCACCGGTCGCTGGACCATTCATGATTACATGATCCGGGAGATCCCTCCAGCGCCCGGAACACAGGGGTTGGAAAAGGGGCAAGCAGGTATTGGCATCGGTTCTTCCGAGGTGATGCTACCCGAACGCATCCGCCGTGGAGCGGTGCTCGATACGCTGATCCCCTTAAAGCTCGAGGATCTGGGGCAGCGCTTGGACAATGTGGCCGCCTTGGACCGACACGAGATAGCTGCATACATCAAAGCGGAAAAAGCGCGCGGGGGAAGCAAAGTGCCCTACTACGAGGTGGAGCAGCAACAGCGTACTTCCTACCCGTTCGCCACCTATGTCTTTACGCTGATCGGAGTGGGCATCGCCAGCCGGAAAGTGCGCGGAGGTACCGGGGTACACATGGTACTCGGCGTATTGCTCACGCTGCTGTACATCTTTACCATGAAGATGACCACCGTGGCTGCGACGAACTCCGCGTTCAACCCCACCCTCGCCGTGTGGATCCCGAACATCATCTTCGGCATCATCGGGGTGCTGATCTATTGGAAGGCACCGAAGTAGGCGTGTAGGCGTTTTATTCGAAAGCTCATCGGATAGGGTTTCACATAGATTTGGAACAGAATGGGTGACTTAGCCGAAGAGAAGTGGTTTGTGCGTTGGGGAGCAACACTGTTCGCGCTCCTTTGTTTGATGAGCGCCGCGATCTGGAATGGATACCCGATCGTCTACTCGGATACGTCTTCTTACATCGCCTCTGGCTTTCATCTGGAGACCTTGGTCGATAGACCCATCACCTATGGCTTATTCATTCGTGCATGCAGCATCAACGGCTTGAGCCTCTGGACCGTTATCATCGCCCAGTCCATGCTCTTAGCGTATGTCATTGGCTTGCTTCTCCGAGGTCTTGGTATTCGAAGCTCTTGGACACGTAGCCTTATCATCGGCAGCACGGCACTCGTAACTGGCCTTCCCTTCGTTAGCGGCCAGCTTATCACGGATGTGTTCACCCCCATACTAGTTATTACACTGTTCCTCTTATTCTTCATTGAGAATCTGCCTCGCCAAACGCGTACGCTTCTTTTCGGGATCTTCTTGCTGGCCTTCGCCATGCATATGTCACACGTATCCATCACAGTGTTGCTCTTGCTGATCTCGTTGGTGCTTCACCGGCTATTGCGGCGCACTTGGCCAAACCTGAATGGTTGGCGTACCATCATGATCATCCTCGCGCTTTCCATTGCGGGAACGCTCGTCATGGGTGTTTCATTGGCAAAATCGAAATATACTTTCTATGCCGCGCACTTGACGGAGATCGGCGTATTGCAACGGTATTTGGAGGAGCATTGCGCCACTGAACACTTTGCTCTCTGCGAAAGGTTGGGTGACATTCCACAGAGCGCCGATGCCTTCCTCTGGGCCGACGACTCACCACTGAAGGTGTATAACAGCCGCAAGGAAATGGAGATCGAACTGGGTCGGATCGTTGCAGGCTCCTTAAAGGAACCTGCTCTCCTTTGGATGCAGATCTCATCCGCCATCAAGGCCACGGGAGAACAGCTGACGCATTTCGCAGTAGGTGATGGAAATGGATCATTTGGTGAGGGTACACTGCTGCACGAACGTATCGCTCTTTATATTCCCTCAGAGCTGAATGCATATGACAACACCCGCCAGATGGAGGGCGATCAATTTCGTGGTCCTGCACTTCTATTGAGTCGAATCCATTCCGTTGTAATGGCATTGAGTCTCCTCTTACTTGGTGCTTTTTGGTTGTACTTCCGCCTGCCTGCACAAGCAACTCCACATTTAACGACCGCAACCGTTTTCCTGATCAGTGCAGTGACCGTGAATGCAGCCATCAATGCATCCTTGGTAATGGTCGCTGACCGGTTCGGGACAAAACTGGCTTGGATGATCCCATTCCTAGTGATCACATCATTTGTCTTGATCAAAAACCGGAGGCCCAAACCCCAAGAATGAATTGAAAGCATGTACCGGACATATCCGAAGCTGGTTGCTTGCTTTCGCGATTGTAACGGGGTCATGCTCCATGCAAGAAGTATCAGCGCAAGGTCTGGCCGACCCGCTGAACCATCGCGTGATCGCTGTTGAGGATGGTGACTTCTGTGAGTATGGCTCATGGAATCTTGTGTTCTCTGATGAATTTGATGATGATAGTTTGAATACGGATAAGTGGTGGCGCTATTATCCCTATTGCGATAACCAGGACCAGTGCATGGCCAGCCGCACCCATGGCTGGCCGGATGAACTTCAGATCTTCTCAGATGATAACGTTATACTGACCGGAGAAGGGACCGTGAAGCTCATTGCTAAAAAGGGACCTGTACGGCAGTGGTATTCCGCCAGCTCAATATACACTTCCGGCATGCTCCACAGTCGGTTCAAATTTGGCAGAGGCCGATTCGAGATCAGATGCAAGGTTCCTAAAAGCACATCTTCATACTTGTGGCCGGCATTTTGGTTGTTTGGTGGTAATGGAGCCTGCTCAGAGATCGATATCATGGAGATCTTGTGGACTCGTTCGAACCAGTATCATCACGCCCTGCATCGGTACAACTCTACCTGCAATGGCAATCAGGCAAGTGAAGGAGGCACAATTGGCGTGACCGACCTATCCGAAGACTTCCACATCTACCGTGCGGAATGGGACAAGTGGTTCGTGAACTTTTATGTGGATGATGCTATCCTTCATCGCTCGTGCAGAATGTACGACCTGCTCACCCGCCCTGTATCTTCCTGCCAAGTACCAGCAGGCATCTATATTCAAAACCAAGCCTTTCCTGCTCAGGACGCCGAAATGTCGATCATTGTTGACCTGGCGTTGCATAAAGGTCTATTCGCAACTGCACTTGGTGGGCCAGCGACGATCCCAGACCTACCAGCGGAGATGGAGATCGATTACATCCGGGTCTATCAACGGTGACATCCATCCCATCATCGGGGTGCTGATCTATTGGAAGGCGCCGAAGTAGGCTCATGCCCCAGCCTCCCAGATCACAAGTAGAGCCTTCAGAATAAGTCTGGATCGGTGCCGATGTACCGAACTTTTGCAGGGAGACATACGATTTCCAGCGCCCCATCCGTTCGATCACCACCACCATGTATCGAACCCCTTCGCAGCGGATCATCGCGGGCTTGATCCCGAATGCTTGGCCTCTTGTTCTTCTTTGCGCTGCCTTACTCTTGAAGTGGTGGTCCACTTCGGCCTCGCTGGAAGACCTCACATTTCTCCTAGGGCCGATCGCCCGTATCGTATCGGCGTTCAGTGGGGAAACCTGGTCGATAGCGGAGGGTAACGGCTATTTATTTCCAGCGCTCGGCATTGTGATAGACCGGTCCTGCTCCGGTATTCATTTCCTCGTTGTTTCATGGGCCACCTTCGCAGGGCTGTTCCTGCTACGAAAGGACAAAAGCCGCATCCGTTCGCGCACGGTGTTGCTGATGGCAGCCGCTGGCTATGCCCTTACCGTAGTGGTGAACAGCGGACGCATCTTATCGATCGTTCGGGTCCAACAGATGGGGATCACCCTCGGGCCAACACAACACGAGGCATTCGGCGGTTTGCTGTATGTGATCGTACTCTGCCTTGCCTGTCTCCTCCTCGATCGCCACCTCCGCCATTCCCCACCACCCCATGCGCTTCTCGCTTGACCCGATCGGCATCCTACTTGGGCAAACCCTGCCCGCCCTTCTGCTCTTCGTGCTCTACGGAAGCATCCATGCGCTGATCGAACCCGTGCTGGATGCGGAAGCCCAGCAACTCTGGACGACCTATGCCTGGCTTTTCGGCGCAGCCACCCTTGCTGCCACCGGATATGCGGTCTACGCATGGGTACGCAAGGTCCCTGTCCATTTCATCTATGGGATCCTCGCCTTTGCCGCCTTCGTGCCGTTGCTCTGGAGCTTTATGGATCAGGGCCATGTGCTGTTCCCCCGGGAGATCTCCTTTTGGATGGTGGACGATGATGCCAAGCTGTACTCCGTCCGCCTGCTTTCCATTACGCTTCTGCATGCCCTGTTCGTGTTGGTTGGCGCTTCGCTGCGCGAGAACAGAAAGCAACATTCGGGGCGCGACCTGGCCATCGGCCTCGCGATCCCCTTGATGGCCTACCTCGGTTCCCAACTGTTCCGCTCCTACAACAGCCGCTGGGATGCGGAGTACCACGTGTGGACGGCCATGATGATCCTCATGGTCATGGCCTTTCTCTTCTTCGTCTTCCGCGGCATGGTATCGGTGCTGCGAAGAAAACAGCAGGGCAATGAGGTCGGCCTGGTGGTGCGGGTGCTTGTAGGGCTCGTGTTCCCGCTGGGAGGGCTCTTCGCGAACAAAGGATTCTTCGGCTTTGAAGGCAATGGTCTGTTCGGCGACCTCTCGCATTGGGGGTTCTATGCCGCGGCCATATTGAACGGCTTGGTGGTGGTCTGGGGCGAAAGTCCGGAGCCGCGCACGCGTATGCTGCAGTTCATCTTGCGGGCCATCGGCTTCAGCTATGTGCTCTACTTCTTCGTGCTCTTCGTTCCTTTCCTGCCGCTCAGCATCCTCGCCATCATTGCGTTCGGCCTGGGCTTTCTGCTACTCGCACCGGTACTGCTCTTCCTCGTCCAAGGCTTGCAACTTGTCCATGACGTTCGCTTCCTCAGCAGGCAACGCTCCCTGCCTGCGCTTCTGGGGATCCTGCTGCTTTCGGTCCTAGTGCTCCCAGCCATCATAACCGGCGTGTTCCTGAACCAACGCGCGGCACTGCATACCGCCATGGACCAAGTGTTCGGCACGGCCCCGGAAGAAGATCCCGCAACCGTGAATACGAGCGCTTTGCAGAACGTGCTGGCCACCGTGCGAGGCAATAAGGAGCGGAACGGGTGGGCGAAGAGCCATGCACCGTTCATCACCCCTTGGTTCAACAAGGTGGTGATGGACAACCTCATGCTGAGCGATGCCAAACTGAGGACCTTGGACCGGATCTACTTCGGCGAGGATGCAGACACGCTCCAAACACCCGTATGGCGCAACAGGCGCGAAGAACAAGCGGTTGCGCTGGATAGCCTTTCGGCGCGCCCGCAGTATGATGAAAGCCAGCAGGCATGGCGCACTTGGGTGGACCTGCAAATGACCAATCCCAACCAGTTCCAAAGCGAGTACCGCGCCACCTTCAACCTGCCGGCGGGCGCATGGATCAGCGATCAGTACTTGATGATCGAAGGAGAGGAAGTGAAAGGGGTGCTTGCGGAACGAAAGGCCGCCACCTGGATCTACCAGCAGATCCGCTCTGCACGGCGTGACCCCTCGCTGACCCGCTACATAGCGCCGGGAGTGATCGAGCTGCGTGTGTTCCCGCTGGAAGGTGGCCAAACGCGACACGGCGGATTCGAGGTGCTGCACAAGGAACCGTTGGCGCTCACCATCGGAGCGCATACCGTGCAGATCGGCGATAGCACAGCACCGGCCATGTCCGGTGCGATCACCAGCCCGGATGGCAGCGTGGCCTACATCCCAGCATCCGTAAAGCAGCGGCTGCCGATAGTACAACGGCGTCCGCAGTTCCACATCGTCGCGGATGCCTCATTGGCAAGCTTGGATCGCCGCCCCATCATCCTGTCCACCATCGAAGACTTCATCCGTACGTATCAGGTGGATCCGGGATCCGTCACGTTGCACATCACGGATGCCTACACACAAAGCCTGCCTTGGTCAGAGGCTGCCAAGCAAGCATACCTGGGCCACCAAGCACAGGGCGGCTTTTTCAGCGATCGTCCGATACGGCATGTGCTTACGGAAGCTTGCCGACAACCCACGAAGGAGCGCCCCGTTATCGTGATCGCTCCTTCGTGGTATAACACGTCGGAAAAGAGCCTTGGGATCTGGCTCGATGATCTGGGCGACCTATCCCCTTGCCTGCCCGAAGCGCCTACGTTCTACCTGCTTCAAGATGGAAAGTTAACGGCGCGGAATTTCAACGCACCCTTGGTGGCGCTCATGGATGACCGCTCACCAACAGCCCCCATCGGCAGCTATGCTTGGCCTGATGCACAACATCCATCCACCTACTTGCCCGTGACCAATGAAGCAACGGTCGCCCTCTTGGAAACGGGACCGGACAACAGCGAACCACTGAAGACGCGGGACTGGATGGACGCGCTCCGCTTGGAAGGTCGGTGGCGCAACCTTGCCATTCATCCCGAGAAGGCCACGGCAGGATGGCTCGCGCTCGTGCGCAATAGTTTCGAGGCCCAAGTGCTTACACCGGCGACCGCTTGGATCTGCTTGGAGAACGGTGCGCAGCTGAACACACTGATGAAGAAGCAGAAGGATGTGCTCAATGCAAATGTCAACTTCGACGCTTCGGAAGTGGAGCCTACGCCGATGAGCGAACCGGAGCTCTGGTGGCTGCTGGTGCCGATGCTGTTGTTCCTCGCATGGAGAAGAAGCCGATAGGTTGATTCACCAAGCGAACTTCCCGCCCAACGCACGCAGGTCCTCCTCCAAGGTGGCCGTTCGCAGCGGTTGGATCCCCGTCAGTCGTTCGTCCCGCTGCACCTGCATGCTCAGCAGGTCCAAGTGCTGATCGATGAACAGCAGTTCCGTCTCGGGATAGGGTCCACGGAGGGCCTCCACGATCTCCACCACCGACCAATCCCGCTCCACCAGGTCATAGGTGCCCGCCAGCTCATTCGGTCCCAAAAGCGCAGCCAGCGTATGCACCACCGCATCTATATGGATGAAGGGCCTGCGTTGCTCACCGGAGCCGCGTACAGTGATCCTTCCTTGGAAGTGCGCTTGAAAGACGAAGCGATTGATCACGGCATCGAAACGAATGCAGCGGCCATGGCCGTAGACATTCGCGGAGCGCAGAATGCACACCTGTTGGTGATCCCCCAAGCGCTCCATGTGGGCTTCGCCACGCAGTTTGGAATGGCCATAGGCAGAACGTGGTGAAGGCTTCACTTTGGATCGGGCCGAACCCGTCTCCTGCCCGTAGACCGAAGCGCTGCTGAGATAGACCACACGCGCTTTTGGAGCCACATCCTCAATGGCATAGACCACTTCCGCTGTGCCCCAATGATTCACTTGCTCGAACTGGCTGTGTCCGGCATCCGCGAAGGGCGTGGTCACTTTTGCGGCCAGGTGATAGACCATGTCGCTACCGGCAAGTTCCTGCAACAGGCGCCTTGAATCCAGCATATCGCCTTGCACGAAGCGCACCTTGGACTTACCGAGTTTCGGGCCCATGAACACCCCGAAATGCCCCCGGTCCAACAGATCGTAGATCACGAGTTCGCTCACCCGTTCATCCTTGGCCAATGAGGCGCATAGCTCTGCACCGATATATCCGGCACCTCCGGTAACTACCACTTTCATTGTTGCTTGGTCTTGTCCGCCCCGAGGTCGGTGTTCAGCCCGCATTCCGTCTTCTTCAATCCATACCAGCGGCTGGTGCGTTCATCATAACCTTCCATCGCCTTGCGGGTGTAGGGCATGTCGCCGATGCTCAGGTATCCTTCGGCGTCCAATGGATGCGGAGGGAGGTGGTGCTCCTGGATGTACGCGTGTATCATCTTCGCGTTCCAATCCAGCATGGGGTGGTAGCGCAGACAGCCATACGCGGCGGGTTGCTCGATCTTCATCGCCTTTCGCGCTGCGCTCTGGTCGGCCCTTACGCCGTTGATCCACACATCATGTTCCGCCAGCACGCGTTCCATGGGTTGCACCTTGTTCAGGTAGGAACAGCGATCCGGGTCCCAGCTGTACATCAGCGCGCCTTCCGCATTCAGTTGCTGGCTCTTGGGCACGAGCGGGCGCAGGCCGATGAAATTCAAGCCCAACAGATCCTTCAGCGTATCGCGAAAGCGCAAGGTCTCCGGAAATAGATAGCCCGTGTTCACATAGTACACTGGCACGGTGGGATCGATCCGCATAAGCATGTGCAGCATCGGTATGCTGTGGCTCTGGAAGCTGGTGCTGGCGAAGAGTTTCTTCCCCTCCTTGCGGAAGTGCTCCACGCGTTCCCTAAACTGCTCGAAACTCGGCATGGTGCAAAGAAGCGGGTCAGCAGCGTATCGGAAACTGATCTTGCGCATATTTTTCAACGACGAAGGGGTTCATTGCTACTAACGACCTTTGTTCCATGCTCGCCGATCGCTTATTGAAGGAGGTCTTCAGCTTCGACCTCAGCCAGGCCAAATTGCCCAAGGGCATCCAGGTGCTTGATCCCTTCAACGGAGAAAATTCGGAGCAGGTCCGGCATATCGTGGAGCTCTTCCACCGGAAATTCTATTCGGATGAGCGGTCACGCATGCTGATGCTTGGCATCAATCCCGGCAGGTTGGGCGCAGGAAGTACAGGCATCTGCTTCACCGACACCAAGCGCTGCGAAGCGGACCTCGGATTCCCCGTGGAAGGCATGCGTACCCACGAACCGAGCAGTGATTTCTTCTATCGGGTGGTGCGTGCCGCTGGTGGGGCCGAAGCCTTTTACAGCCGTGTTTATGTGCAAGCGCTCTGCCCGCTCGGCTTCACCCGAATGGGTAAGAAAGGCACCCACCTCAACCTGAACTACTACGACGATGCAGCCCTACAGAAGGCCATCACACCGGTGGTGGCACAGTGGCTGAAGGACCTGATCGCCACCGGCCTGCGCACCGATGTGATGGCGTGCATCGGCACGGGGAAGAACCTCACTTTCCTCAGGAAACTCAACGAAAAGCACGGTTTCTTCGAACGCATCATCCCGTTGGAGCATCCGCGCTTTGTGATGCAGTACAAGTACAAGACGTTGGGCGTGTACATCGACCGCTACCTGGCTGCCTTGCTGGAGGCGGAATGAGGCTTGGGTATGTTGAGTCTTGAGCCGGGAGTCTTGAGTCGGGAGTCGGGAGTCCGGAGTCGGGAGTCCGGAGCCGTTATACCTGCTTGCGGAAGAGGTAGCGCGTGATGAAAATGCCCGTGTTGTCGTTGCTCTGCACGCCGGTGGTCACCTTGTACAGTTCCCAGCCATCGGTGGTATACTGGTTGATGCTGTCCACGATGAGCTTGTCGTTGTTGGCAATATTCTTGAAGTTGATGCCGGTCATACTGTAGAAGTTCATCAGATCTTTTTCCACATCCTGATTGGACTGGTCGCTGATGATGATGCGCGAACGGCCCAGACCGCCGGGCACCACGCTCTCGATAGTGGAGAACTGACGATATGTGTACGCCGTGGCTTGAGGGGCCGGGCTGAAGCTGTAGCCGAGGAACAAGGCGCAAGCCATGCCGGCACCGATCAATGCGGAACGTAGGTTCATATTCATGGGGGTCGTTACTTTGGGAGTTTGCTAGGCGAAGTTGCAAAACGAAACGCAAATCCATGAAACGTTACCTGTTCCTCATTCTCGGCAGCCTGTTGTTGGCCACATCCAGCTGGGCGCAGACCCGGATCATCTTCTCGGAAGTACGCGCTTTGGACCGGCAGGACAGCCTCCATGGAAACGACGTCACCATCCAGTTGAACCGTGCCGAAGGCAAGGACAACACGTTGCTCCTCGCAGCTGGGGATGTGAACGTGAAGGTGCGTGCCAAGGTGAAGACACATAGCTCGCCCCGCAGCAGCCTGAAGGATTCCGCGGTGAACCTCACGCTCGACCTCTTCACCCAAGCGGGGAACCGTAAGGACAAGAAACGGGTGGAAAAGATCTTTTACCTGGACCAGTCCCGCTCGGGCACCGTCACCCAACGATTCAACTTCAAGAACGGGCTGGATATGCGGCCCCTCACCCTATCCTTTAAGGTTACCATTGAATGACCAAATACAGCCGCCTATTCGACCTATTGGACCATCAGCTCGCGGAATTCCCGCAGGAGGTCTGCATCGCCACCAAGGAGAACGATACTTGGCGCTCATACAGCACCGCCGAATTGATCGACACGTCTGAGCGCCTAGCCCTTGGTCTGATGGCATTGGGCATCAAGCCCGGGGACAAAGTGGCGATCGCCAGTGGCAACCGAAGCGAATGGTGCATCGTGGACCAGGCCTTGCTGCGCATGGGAGCCATCAACGTGCCCATCTACCCCACGAGCAGTGCGGATGATTATGCCTACGTTCTGCAGCATGCCGGGGTGAAGGTGTTCTTCGCCAGCAACCTGGAGATCCATGCAAAAGCGGAAGCGGCAGCGGCCCATGTGCCCGGTCTGAAGCACATCTTCACGTTCGACCAGTTGGATGGATTGCCGCACTGGACCATCCTCCTCGGATCCGACAACACGCAACGCTCCGTACTGGACGGATACAAAGCAGCGGTGAAGAACGATGATCTGGCCACGATCATTTACACCAGTGGAACCACCGGCAAACCCAAGGGTGTGATGCTCACCCACGCCAACATCCTCAGTAATGTGGAGGCGAGCAAGGAACGGCTCCCGGTGGATGTGGGCACGCGCTGCATCAGCTTCCTCCCTCTCTGCCACATCTACGAGCGCATGCTGATGTACCTCTACCAGCACACCGGCATGAACATCCACTTCCAGGAAAGCTTGGACGAGTTGGGGGCACGGATCAAGGAGGTGCGACCGCATGTGTTCACTGCCGTGCCACGCCTGCTGGAGAAGATCTACGATTCCATCCTGAGCAAGGGCGAGGCGCTTACCGGTATCAAGCGGCAGCTCTTCCTGCTCTCCATCAAGCTGGGTGAGGAATACGATGTACACGGCAAGAGCGCATGGTACAAACTGAAGCTGGTCTTGGTGAACAAGCTCGTCTTCAGCAAATGGCGTGAGGCCTTGGGCGGCGAGGTGCTCTGCGTGGCCAGCGGAAGTGCGGCCCTACACCCCAGACTGGCCCGCGTCTTCAATGCAGCCGGGGTTCCCGTGATGGAAGGCTACGGCCTTACGGAAACCTCGCCGGTGGTAAGTGTGAACGATGCTCGGAACGATGGAATGCGCTTCGGAAGCGTGGGCAAGCCCCTTCGCGACGTGCACGTACATATCGCCGACGATGGCGAGATCCTGGTGAAAGGACCCAACGTGATGGTGGGCTACTACAAGGAACCGGACATGACCGCGGAAGTGATAGATGCCGAAGGCTGGCTCCATACGGGCGATATCGGACAGGTGGATGTGGAGGGTTTCCTCTACATCACCGACCGCAAGAAGGAAATGTTCAAGACCAGCGGCGGCAAATACATCGCCCCGCAGGTGCTCGAGAACAAACTGCGGGCATCCCGCTTCATCGAGCAGGCCATGGTGATCGGCGAGAACCGCAAATTTCCTGCGGCGCTCATCGTACCCAGCTTCGCCTTCCTCAAGGATTACTGCGCACTCAAAGGGATCCCGTACACCAGCAACGAGCAGGTGGTGAAGGAGCAGCGCATCATCGATCGGATCAAGCGGGAAGTGGACCGGATGAACCAAGGCATGGGCCATTGGGAGCAGGTAAAGAAGATCGCGCTGCTGCCCAAGGACTGGAGCATCGAAGGCGGGGAGTTCACCCCATCCATGAAGCTGCGTCGCAAACCAATTCTCGCTCTGTACGCCGATGCGGTGGAACGCATCTACGGAAATGGTTGACGGCCCCTGCCGCTTATTTTTACGCCACGACAAAAAGTCCCACCATGCGCCTCTTCGTGATCCTGCTTTCGACCCTCCTGTTGATGACCACCGCCTGTAAGAAGGAACCCGGAGAAGGCGGCAGGGCGGAGATCCATGGGCTGGTGCTGCGTCAAAATGTGAACGCGCTCGGCATACCACAAGGCGACCCGTACCCTTTTCAGGAAACGCGCGTCTACATCATTTACGGTGATAATGAATTCCACGATGATGACGTGCGCACCGGACCCGATGGCAAGTACGCGTTCCGTTGGTTGCGAAAAGGCGACTACACCGTATACACCTATGGCGAGTGCAGAGGAGAGGATTGTCCAGGCAATTCAGTGGCCGTTATGCGCAACGTGACCATTGATGGCAAGAAGGATGTGGTAACGGTACCTACTATCACCGTGGACAACTTTTGAAGCTTCACCGGCATATTCTTTTGACGATCGTGGCCTCTGCCTTGATCGGTCCTGCCGTCGCCCAGAAATCGGAAGTGGCCAAGCCAGAGGTGGATGGGCAACTTTGGATTGGTGCCGGCGTGGATTTCAAACCATTCCGGAAAAAGAGTGGCAATGTGAGCCAGCCACGCTTCTTCCGCAACCTCCGCATGAGCAGTGAACTCGATGTGAGGTTGGACAACAACGCCACCCACGCCAAACAGATCAACCTTAACGCCGGCGCCAAGTATCCGGTAGCATCCTTCATGAACGTGGGGGCCGAATACCGATATTCCATACGCCCTGAACAGACCAACCGAAACCGGATCGATCTGCAGTTATGGCTCAAGTGGAAAAAGGACCGTTTCCGCACCGATTATCGTTTCGAATACGAACATGCCTTCCTCCCTGCGTGGAAATTGAGAACGCTGCTTCGCAACCGGTTTGGCATCGAGTACAACATCCCCAAGTGGAAATTCGACCCACGCGTGAGCGCGGAATCGTTCACTGCATTGCATTATACCGGCAACCGGGTAGTGGGCATGCGCTACGAACTGGGAACCGATGTGAACCTCGATAAGAAGAAGGACAGAACATTGGGGCTCGCCGTCCGTTACGATCAAGAGCTGAACATCCCTTGGCCCGAAAACGCTTGGATCCTCGTCATCGCCTTTGAGCACTCATTCAAGAAAAAGTGAAAACCTCTCCCTACATCCGCGTTGCCGCCATGGCAGCGATATTCGTTATCGCGGTCGTCATCGGCTACTTTGTCATTCGCCCATCGGGCGAGCTGCCCATCTACCATCCTTCCCAATTGGACCCACGGTTGGTGGCTGAATCCGTGAGGAACGAAAAGGGCGAGCACCGCATCAAGCCCTTCCACCTGATCGACCAGGAGGGCGACAGCGTGTTCCTTTCCACCGTGGAAGGCAAGGTGCTGCTCACGGATTTTTTCTTCACCACCTGTGGCAGCATCTGCCCTAAGATGAGCACCCAGTTGGTGCGCGTGCAGGAAGCCTTCAAGGACGATGACCGCGTGATGCTCCTCTCCCACTCCGTTACCCCTGGCACGGATTCAGTACCGGTGCTGCATGCTTATGCGGAGAAATACGGAGTGGATCACAACCGCTGGCGCCTGCTCACCGGCGACCGCAAGCAGATCTACGACCTCGCCCGCACCAGCTATTTCGCCGCAGTGGACCAAGGCGATGGCGGCCCGGACGATTTCGTCCACACCGAGAACTTCGTGCTGGTGGACCCTCAGGGCCGTCTCCGCGGTTTCTACGATGGCACCAAGGCCAAGGAAGTGGACCAGGCCATGAAGGACATGCGCCAGTTGCTGAAGGAGATGAAGTAGGGAGTCCTTGAGTCGGAAGTCTTAAGCCCGGAGTCGGACTCACGGCTCAAAGACTCAAGACTAGTAGACTCACGGCTCAGCAGAACGCGCAAAAGGCAGTTCGCTATCCTTCGGCCCATACACCAGCTTCCCTCGCTTCAACCGTGCCGGTGCCGTGTACGGATGCTCCTGCTCCTTCCCCAGACCCATGATGTGGTGTACCGTCCAACCGTCCGCTTTCATCCGGTCCGAGATCATGGAACGATGGCAGCGCCACCACAGCACCTCACTGCACATCATGCAGGTGCGCCGCTCCTCCGCCAAGGTCATCAACTCCTTCAGGCCCTCCTCGAAAGCCGGATCGTTCATCATATAGTCCGCGTAACCGCGAAAGGCGGGATGCTCCCAAATGGTGTTCGAGGAATCCTTCAACACCTTTCGTCTTCCGCCAAGTGAGCGAATATGGAGGTAATCAATGCCCGCCGTTGCGAGTTCTTCCGGAAGCACCTCCTTATTGAACCAAGGCATCTTCCGCGAACCCGGATAGCTCCGCACATCCACCAGTAGCTCGATACGGAACTCCTTCAGCCAAGCAAAGAATTCCTCCAACGGGTGTGTGGAGTGGCCGATCGTCCATATTTCCTGTGCCATGAGGTAAAGGTGGGAAGTATTGAGTTCATCGTTTGGGTACAGGGTACAGGGTACAGGGTACAGGGTCAGGGTACAGGGTACAGGGTACAGGGTACAGGGTACAGGGTACAGGGTACAGGGTACAGGGTATTGGGTACAAGGTATTGGGTACAGGGTACAATGCGGTGCCATGTGCGTATGTCCCCGTACTCGGGACTCATGACTCCCGACTCCTGACTCACGACCCTGTCCAAACACAAGGCATTGCACACATCGTACCTTTGCGCCCCGCAAATCGGGCCTTCCACATGAATTGCCTTTCCGTTGAGCGCATCAGTAAGCGCTATGGCCCACGCCAACTTTTCAAGGATATCTCCTTCGGTCTCGAAAAAGGCCAGAAGACCGCCATCGTTGCCCGCAACGGCACCGGCAAGAGCACACTGTTGAAGTGCATCGCCGGATTGGAGACCCCGGACGAAGGCACCATCAGCTTCAACAAGGGCTTGCGCGTTGGCTATCTCGACCAGAACGTGGAGATGACCGCCACCCATTCCCTGGTGGATGAAATGCTGGATCGCGACGACCCCATCTCCAACGCCATACGCGCGTACGAGCATGCCGTGGCCAAGAACTTGGAAGGCGACGCCCTCAATGATGCCATCGCCAAGATGACCGAGTTGGAGGCCTGGGACCACGAGGCACGCGTAAGTCGCCTGCTGTTCCAATTCGGCCTGCCTGATCTGGAGCAACCCGTGAACACCCTCAGCGGCGGACAGCAGAAGCGCCTTGCCATGGCCAAGGTCCTGATCGACATGCCCGATGTACTGATCATGGACGAGCCCACCAACCACCTCGACCTGCACATGATCGAGCAGTTGGAAGCCGAACTCTCCGCACCCAACGTAACGCTCCTGCTGGTGACACACGACCGCTACTTCCTGGATAACGTTTGCGACGAGATCATCGAGATGGAGTTCGGCGAATTCACCCGTTTCAAAGGAAACTACAGCTATTACGTGGAGAAGAAGGCCGAACTGGAGGAAGTGCGGAACGCCACTCAGCACGGCCTGAAGAGCATGATGCGCAGTGAGCTGGAATGGGTGCGCAAGATGCCGCGTGCACGCGGCACCAAGAGCAAGAGCCGCTTGCAGGCATTCGACACGCTGAAGGACCTGGCCAACCGGAATTTTGACCACGGGCACGTCAGCATCGACATCCAGAGCTCACGCCTCGGCGGCAAGGTGATCGAGGCGCGAAACCTCACCAAGAGCTTCGGCGATAAGAAGATCGTGGAGCACTTCAACTACAGCCTCAAGGCCGGCGATCGCATCGGCATCGTGGGACCAAACGGGATCGGCAAGAGCACATTCATCGATCTGTTGACGAAGCAGGTGGAGCCTGATGCCGGGAAGGTCACCATCGGTGACACGGTGGTGCTCAGCGTGTTCGGCCAACAAGGCTTGCAGATCAAGGAGGACAAGCGCATCATCGAAGTGGTGCGTGAGATCGCCGACGTGATCCCGCTCAGCAAGGGAAAGACCCTTACCGCAGCCCAACTATTGGAGCGCTTTCTCTTCGACAAGGAAAAGCAATACCAGTACGTCAGCACGCTAAGCGGCGGCGAAAAGCGCCGGCTGCACCTCTGCACGGTGCTGATGAAGAACCCTAACGTGCTCGTGCTGGATGAGCCTACGAACGACCTGGACATCCCGACGCTGACCGCCTTGGAGGATTTCCTCTCCGACCTCAACATCTGCCTGCTCATTGTGAGCCACGACCGCTTCTTCATGGACAAGCTCTGCACCAAACTGCTGGTGTTCGAGGGCGATGGCGTGATCAAGGAATGGGTACACAGCTACACCGAGCTGCGCGACTACCAACTGGCGCTGGCCGCAAAGCCTGCAAAAAAGGTGGAAGCTGCTGTGGAAACTCCACCGAAGAAGAAGCCCTCCGGCAAGATGACCTATGCTGAGCGCAACGAGCTGAAAAAGATCGACAAGGACCTGCCCTCGCTGGAGAAGAAGAAAGAGGAGCTGATGGCGCAGATGGTGGAGAAATCCGCGGATCACCATGCCATCATGGAGCTTTCCATCGAGATGGGCAAGGTGACTGCCAAGCTGGATTCCTTGGGTGAGCGCTGGTTGGTGCTGATGGAGAAGCAAGAGGCCGAGGCATAAGCCGATCGGCATGAGATGAGAAAAGTTGCCTTAGCTACATTTCTCATTTCAGGTTGTTTGCAGCTTCCGCATCGAACTCCTCCCCCGGATCCTCCTCCATTGGCCGTGAGGATGTATAGGTCCGCCACTTCGCCAACACCGCCTCCATGTCAGCAGGCAGCGGACTTTCGAACTTCATGCGCTTGCCTGTCTTGGGGTGCTCGATCTCCAGGAACGCCGCATGCAAGGCTTGGCGTGGCAACAGCGCGAAACAGTTCTCCACGAAGCGTTTGTACTTGGTGAAGACGGTGCCTTTCAGCACGCGATCGCCGCCATAATGCGCATCGTTGAAGAGCGGGTGCCCGATGTGCTTCATGTGCGCACGGATCTGATGCGTGCGGCCGGTCTCCAACTTGCACTCCACCAGTGTGACATAGGTGAAGCGCTCCAGCACGCGCCAGTGCGTAACCGCGGTCTTGCCCTGTTCTGGGTCAAGTGGCACTGACATCACGGTGCGGTCCTTGGCGGAACGATCGAGGTTGCCCTCGATGGTGCCTTCATCCGCATCAAAGTCGCCCCATACCAAGGCCTTGTAGCGGCGGTCGTTGCTGCGCTCGAAGAACTGGCGAGCCAGATGTGCCATGGCATCATCGGTCTTGCCGATCACCATTACACCACTGGTGTCCTTGTCCAAGCGGTGGACGAGCCCTGGGCGGGGCACCGGTTGGTTGGGTGCGGAAGGCAGCTTACCGAAGTGATGGATCAAACCATTGACGAGGGTGCCGGTCCAGTTGCCGTGGCCGGGATGTACCACCAAGCCGGGTTGTTTGTTGATCAGCAGGATCTGCTCATCCTCGTAAAGCACTTCCAAGGGGATGTCCTCCGGGAGCAATTCCACCTCGCGCACCGGATGCGGCAGGACGAGCGTGACCACGTCGTTCGGTTTCACCTTATGGCTCGGCTTTTCGGCTTTGCCGTTCACCAGCACATTGCCATTCCGGGCTGCCGCCGCGATCCGTGAGCGCGAGGCCCCGCCGATATGGTCGAACAGGAACTTATCCAAGCGCATTAGCCCTTGGCCGGGATCGGCAACGATGCGGTGATGCTCGTATAGCTCCTGTTCGTCGGTGGTCTCCTCGGATTCGTTTTCGGGCGTCCCCTTGCTTGCCTCCATCAGTGCTGTACGATCAATCGGCCTTGTGCCAGTGTTCCACCCGCACGACCCACTACGCGAACGATGTACGGACCAGGAGCCACGCCCTGCACGGAGAAGCTCCGCTCCTCCGGCTTCCAATGCCGCACCAAGCGGCCCATGGGGTCGATCATTTCCACGGCAGCGGCTTGCGCAGCCCACAGGTTCGTCTTCATTTGGAAGGCATCACCGGTCGGATTCGGAAAGAGGGTGAGCAACGCATCCACTGATGTTGCTTCTTCCACACCGGCATAGGGATCCACGGCGGCCACCATCACCGGGCGGATCATCCAGGAGGCTTCCTGTCCGGAGGTCAACCAGCTCTGGCCCACCTTGTAGAACATCTTGTCCTGGTTGTTCCGGTTCTTGTCCATGCCCAGGTTCATGCGCGTATCATTGGTCTGCACCCAGCCCACGTAGAAGGTGCCGCCCACGGCGATGGTGCTGTCCAATGGATACTCCACAAAACGATCAGGTCCCCATCTATGGTACTCAGGGCTACTGAACGAGATGTTCTGGTGGATGATCACCTCGGGATTCAAGCTGCTCCACACCGTGATGATGAATGAACCGTTCGGAGGATTGTTCACCGGTGGTGGATCATAGGTGAAGATGGGCGCGAAATACATGCGTAGTGCCCGCAGCGAATCCGTCCCTTGGGTATCGAAGCGATAGGCCTGCATGGCACCCGCGGCATTCAGGCTATAGCCGGCCTCAGCCGAACCGTCATCGTAACTGTAGTAGTTGCTGATCTCCTGTACATAGTGCATGGTATCGTTGTAGGCACAGACATCCGGCGTGGCATTGGTCCAGAACTTGGCTGTAAGAAAAGCCGCATCATCACATGCGTTCACATCATAGACCAAAGGATCCGAGCCGGTGTTCACAGGATGCGTGCTGTTGAAATTGCTGTAGGCGTTGTTGCTGATGTTGTTGCCGTAGTTGTCCCGCGTGGCACTCCACCCACAATCGGAAGTAACACCGTAGCCCCAGGTGATGAACTTGTCCTGCGTGTCGTTGTTGCGCTGCTCCAGGTCCACTTGTTCGGCCATATAGCTCCCCGGCGCTTGGATGAACTTCGCATAGGGCACTGAGGTGAAGGTCTGCAACAAGCCTGCCTCCTGGTATACAAAGGCCACATCCTGCAAGATGGTATCGGCCGCATTGCGGTTTCGGTCCAAGCGCACGTAATCGATATGCCATTGGTCCACCATTCCGCCCAATGTGGCATCGTTGCTGAACCGGAACTTGAAATCGGCCTTCAGGAACTTCGGATCGGTAATGGGGATCATTACCTGCTGGAAGCGATCCGGGGCAGCAGTGCCGGGGTTGCTCCATACCCGCGTCCATGTATCCTCATTAGGTGCATAAAGCTCCACGCGCAAGCTATCCTCGGCATGTGCGAGTTCATCGCCGCTGCGGCCGATGGGTTGGCAGAAGAAGCTTAAATAGATACTATCACCCGGAGGATAGGCCAAGTTGATCGGTACGGAAGTCAGTTTGTCCGCCAAACCGCCCACATTGGGATCATTCGGACTGTACGGGTAGCCGGTGCGGTCCATCCCATCCAAGGTGACCACGCCGATGGTAGGCGGATCAATGGGAAAGGTATTGTTCACATAGGCATCGTCATCGGCCCAAAGGATCCAGGGCCGCAGGGTGTTGTCGGGATTGATATAGCTACGCGGATCGGCATCCACGGAGTATACGAGCAAGGAATCCTGGATCAAGGTAGGGTCCAAAGGCAAAGTGTCCGAACCCGCAATGCCGAACGTATCGATCACCGTGTACGGCGGCCACACGAACATGCTCTGCTCGGTCACCGGATAATTGCCCAGGTCTCGTACAATGGCCACCACCGCGGGATTCGGCGCTTCCGTGATCACATCCCCCGTATCAGTCGGAGTAATGGTGTAGTGGTAGCTGGTATCCGTAATGAACGCCATGTTCGGGGTGCTCACACCGTTCACCACGATCCGGTAGATGGTTTCGATGAGGTTCACATTCGGATCACCTTGTTGGGCATTCAGATGGCGGATGCGGTCCACGGAAAAATCATCGATCACGGGGAGGGTCTGCTGCGTATTGTCATACAGGAACACCTCGTTCAACCCGCCCGCCTTAAGCAGTGGGACGCGCGTATCCGGCCGGGGGATAACGCTCAACGGTGTCACGATCTCCTGTGCGTTCACAGGCCCCATCATCAACAGCAAGGCAATGGCCCCAAGTCCCCGAACACAGGTGATCGCTTTCATTCGTTGCGTTTTCATCATGGCTCTACCGCTGTGGTGTCCATCGTAAGCCAGACGTCCACCATTCCACCCGGGCTGATCCGATCTTCAGGACCCGGAGTTGGGAACTGGCGGGCCACTCTCGCCAACGCGGTATCACAGCCGCTATTGCCACAACCCTTCACTTCCACCACCAGCCCGAGGTTCAACGAGGCCAAGGTGAGCACTGCCTTCATCTCCTCGAAACCCATGCCCCGCACATCAGGCACTTGCACACGCTCGCCCTTCTGGCCTTGTCCCAGCACCAAGGTCACCGATTCACCCTTGCGGATCCGGGCCTCCGCAGCGATCGGTTTGCCCTTGTACAATTGCGCCAGTACACAGTCCAAGCACGGGTCCGGTCGGTATTGTACCTCGGCCACCTTCAGCCCGATGATCTCCAGCACGCTCACCGCTTGACGCTTGCTCAGGTCCACCAGGTTGGGCATGTTCAGCATCTTCGGCTGGCTGGCGTTCATCACCAAGTAAACGGTGCGGTCCGGCTTCACGAACTTCCCGCTGTCGGGGTCCTGGTCCACCACGGAGCCCTTTGGGGCCTCATCGGTGTATACCGAATCGATCACTTCGGCATGGAGGCCCATGCCTTCAAGGATTCGGGTGGCCTCGGCCAGGTCCTTTGTGCGCAGATCGGGCACCTCCTCCTTTTCGTCATGCCGCGTATATGCGCCCAGCCACAGCCACGCTCCCAAGAGGATCAGGGCGACGAGCACCACCGGTGCAATGATCAAGAAGAAGCGTTTTCCAGCGGTCATGCCTGTTACTACTGGCTGAAGTGGGCCCTTTTCAGCGAGGCGCGAATATAGTTCGACTGCAAAGGCTTCAACATATCAACGTTCGCACTTCGGTGCATCGTCTTTCCGGCCGTGCCCCGCTGATCGCAACTTTGGTGCGATCTATACCCAGCCATGCCCCTCCCCTTCATAGCCATCTTCCGCGGCGGATACACCGGCGAATCCGTCATCAGCCTCAAAAGCGCCGGCACCATCATGAACGCGCTGGACAAGAAGCGCTTCGATGCTGCCTACATCACTGTGGAGCGCTCGGGATGGACCTGTACCCGCGCCGATGGTACATCCCTCCCGTTCGATCGCGCCGACTTCAGCGCCGATCGCGGCCAAGGGCCCGAACGCTTCACTGCGGCCTTCATCGTGATCCACGGGACACCCGGCGAGGATGGCAAGCTGCAAGGCTACCTGGAGATGCTCGGCGTGCCCTACCAAACGGGCGGAGTGCTCAACATGGCCCTCACCATGAGCAAGTTCAGCACCACCGGCCTCTTGCGGCAGATGGGGTTCCCCGTATCGCCTTCCATCATCGTCCACCGCGACGATCCAGAAAGCGCCGACCGCGTGCTTCGCGAAGTAGGCGTCCCCTGCTTTGTAAAGCCCGACAACAGTGGGAGCAGCTTGGGCATCAGCAAGGTGAAGACCGAAGAAGAACTAAGGCCCGCCTTGGAAATAGCCTTCGCCGAAGACCATACCGTCATGTGCGAGGCCTACATCAAAGGACGTGAACTCACCTGCGGAGTGATCCACTACCAGAACAAAATCCAAGCCCTCCCCGTCTGCGAGATCCGCACCAGCCGCGAGTTCTTCGACTTTGAAGCCAAGTACAACGCCCTCGATACCGAGGAGATCGTACCCGCGCCCATCCCTGACGCCATCGCCGCCATCGTCCAACAGCGTTCCGAGGCCATCTACCGCGCCCTCAACTGCAACGGCATGGTCCGCATCGATCATTTCTGGCTGGAGGGCCAAGGTGACGGCCAGCAGGTCCTCACCATCGAAGTGAACACCGTGCCGGGCTTTACGCCGGTGAGCATCTTTCCGAAGATGCTGGCCGCGGCGGGGATCCTTATTGGGGATCTGGTGAATGGGATGGTGGAGAGGATGGTGGAGGGGTAGTGGTGCTTAACCTTGCTGCTTCTCGAATTATCGAAATGCCCACTGGATCCCTGCTTGCGCGTGGTCAACTTCTTCTTGAAAGGCGCTGGCTGGCGTTCCGCTTGGCCCGTTTACAAGCGGACATGCAGGCGGACCCCACGAAGGCGATCCTGTTATTCGCCTCCCCGCGTGGGGGTTCCACATGGCTGGAGGAAATGCTGGGAACCATGCCACGCACCGCCACACTCTGGGAACCTTTGGATCTCGACCGGGGCACCGGATTCCGCGAATTGGGTTTTGGATGGCGCCAGCATATTCCCGAAGGAACCCGTTGGCCTGAAGCGGAGGATTTGTTCTCTCGGCACTTCTCCGGCAAAGTCCTGTCGCCCTATCTGGCACAGGCCACCACCCCAGCCGAGCTGCGGGCCGCCGACCGACTGATCGTGAAATTCGTGCGCGGACACTTGCTGTTGCCTTGGCTCGTGGAACGCTTCCCCATGCCCAAGCCGGTATTCCTGGTGCGGCACCCCTGTGCGGTGGTTGCGTCCATGATCAAACACGGCGCTTGGAAGGGACATCCCATACCGCCCCCCCAGCCAGCCGCGCACCGGCATGATGAGCTCGTAAGGCATTACCACGACATTGCCGGGGCGATCCAAACCGAGGAAGAATACCTCGCCTACATCTGGTGCAGCACCCATGCCTACTTATTGAAGCATCCCCTGAACGACAAGGCTTGGACCACCATCACCTACGAGGAACTGCTGCTGAATACGGAAGCAACGCTGAAGAAAGTGTTTGCCTCCTGGGGGATGCAGGTACCACCGGAGGCATTGGAGATCTCCAAGCGTCCCAGCCGCACCACACGCCCCGGCTCTCCCACCGCCGAGCCGATGGACCAACTTTCCCACTGGCGATCGAAGCTGGACCAAGGCCAAAAGGACCGAATCCTCCGCATGCTGCAGCGCTTTGATCTGGATCTGTACGGTGCCGACCCGTTGCCGCTCAAGCGCTTCACCCCCAGCGAGCCTTAACTCACCATCAGCGGTCGCCGAACTCCCGTTCTGCCAGAAAGCGCGCCAGCTTCCACACCGCCTGCCCACGGTGGCTGATGGCGTTCTTCATCTTGGCATCCAGCTCCGCGAAGGTGAGGTCGCTCATCTCCGGCAGGAAAATGGGGTCGTAGCCGAAGCCGTTCGAGCCGCGCGGTTCCGATGTGATCGCGCCCTTCACTTCGCCTTCAAAGGTGTGCTCACCGTGCTTGTCGATCAATGCTACCACAGTGAGGAAGCGGGCGCTGCGGTCCTCCACGCCTTCCATCTCACGCAATAGCTTGGCCATGTTGGCCGCATCACCCTTGGCTTCCCCCGCATAGCGTGCCGAAAAAACACCGGGGGCACCACCCAGTGCCTCCACTTCCAGACCGGAGTCGTCAGCGATGCACGGGATTCCCGTACGCTCGAAAGCGAAGCGTGCCTTTTGCAGGGCGTTGGCGGTGAAGGTGTCGCCTGTTTCGGGGAGGTCCGTGGTTAGGCCAGCATCCGTTAGCGAAAGCAATTCCATCCCCGAGGGAAGCAATGCCCTCAGCTCCGCCAGCTTGCCGACGTTACCTGTGCAGAGAAGAAGTTTCGACATAGTGGCTGGATGGAAATATCGAAAAGGGAAACGCGAGCCGGATCATCCTCAGTGAACATCACTTCGTGAACGTGTGCGGAGCCGTGAGTTCGTCAATGTGGGCAACGGACCGCAGTACTCAGGTGGGCAATGCCAACTTACGGGAGATGAACAACACGTTCGACCTTCTCAGAACGGCCCCTGTCCCGAGACCCTCCTGTAGTTGATCATAAATACCGAATAACAACATGCCATGGTTCCATAGGAACTCAGATACGGCATTGAAAGGCGCATGGAAGGAATTGGTCGGATTGAAGCTCACCTCAACGTCGATCAGGCCGAGCTTCTGTTGCCCCAAGAGACCCACCGCCCCTTTCAGGACCTCCAGGTCGTGGCCCTCGGTATCGATCTTCAATATGTCCACCTGTTCCATTTTGTTCCTACTACACCACAGGTCCAAAGTGGTCATATCAACGACCTCTTTGACAACCGTCTGGCCGACCAAATGCGGATGGACCTTTCCAATGGAGTTCATGTCGGAATTCCGGCCTTTGCTCACCTGCATCTCAACTTGGCCCGGCGATGCCCCTAACGCCAATTGATGAATATGGACAGAGGCATCGTGAACGTGCTTCTTGAAGACCTCCACGGTGCTTCCAACAGGTTCAAAGCTGTGGATCACAGCCCTTGGGAATTCTTTTCTGAACTGCATGGCGGACTGCCCGACATTGGCGCCCACATCAAGTATATCTCGGATATGAAGATCCGGTAGTGCTCGGCGCACGTCACGAAACTTCTCGTTGCCGAACGGGAGCTCAGCACGGATACGCCACCCTGAAGTGGCTTCCACCTTATCGCGGAACGAACGGAAAATATCCTTGGCTGGCATAGGCGATGATCGCTAGGACCGCCCCCCTAAATGGTAGTGGAGCAGCATGGCGCGAATGTACAGCCCGCGCTTTACAGGCTGCGGTGATCCATACCGTTCCATCCAACCCGTCGGGTGTGGGCATAAATCGAACTTTATGACCATTCCCATCAAGCATCACAACGCATATACCATAAACGATCAGGCCGGACGAGCGCACGGGTCGGAGCCATGGATCCATCTTGGACAGAAGATGAGGCATTTCAGGTATGCTTGTTCATCCGCTCAGGGATCGACCGACCTACGCAGCAGAAAGAGGTGCTCGTTCTGCAATAAGCTACCCGCTAACACCAACCTTCCCTAGGTTTGTACACACAGCTGAACCCCATGCAAGGAAGTCCCGGAATAACCGGGGACCTTTTTAATTCCAACGTTCCGAATGCGTGAATATGCCTACCACACTCAACTGTCGAATAAGACCCGAGTGCTCAATGGTTTCCGGCTCCTTTTCAGGTCTACGCCGCTGGAAAGGCCATTGCAACGTTTAGCTTCGGGCACCTCCGCTCATTCATTTTGGGGTCGCTTGGTGCCACCGGAATACTTGTATGAAAAAGGTTCATGGCGGCAGGTAGAACGCAATGGGCTTTCCTATAAATTGGATATCTCCAATAACACGGACCATTGGGCCTATTTCAACTTTTCTGATCCAGGGAACCAGGAACTACATGGTCTGATCAAGCCCCACCACGTGATCGTGGACATCGGTGCCAACATCGGGATTCGGGCCATGGATTTCGCCCAGTCCGTTCCTCAAGGGAGAGTGATCGCCTTCGAGCCGGACCCGATGACCTTCAAACGCCTTCAGGAACACCTTGCCTTGAATGATCTCAAGCATGTGTCCGCTCTTAACATGGGCATTGGCTCCGAGGTCGGAACTGAAAATCTATACCGTGTGGTCGATTCCAATTCCGGGATGAACCGGATCGTTAAAAAAGGACTCGACATGAGCGATTTTGCCTCCTCTGAGGTCCAGTTGTCTCCGCTGCAACCCGTTCTGGAAGGTCTGGATATCGCTGCCGTGGACGTGATCAAAGTGGATACTGAAGGATTCGAGTTCGAAGTGCTCAAAGGCTGCCGCACGGTGATCGAACGGGATCATCCCATTCTGTTCATTGAACTGGACGATGACAACCTGAAGGAAAACGACTCCTCCGCAGCCGAGCTGGTTCAATGGCTGAAGGAAAGAGGTTATGCCGTGGTCAACGCGGCAGATCGAAACCCACTACCACCCGACCTTGGTCATTGTCATATCGATATCCTGTGCTCGTACCCAGCAACAGGTGGAGCATGAGCCGGCGAACATGCGCAGCACCGCGCCTTGCTCGAAATGGCCGGAGGTCAACCATCATCTGTACATCCATGCGGACCGAGGTCCTGGGCGATCGTAACGCTGCCGGGACAGGCACCGTGATGAAAGGCCTTGACCCCAAATATCTTAACATCAGCGACGAATACGTACGCATCTCGAGTGCGGACATATCAACTTTCTGCTGTGTCAACGTGCAGTGGTGGAGGCGATCGGCATTCGAACCACGTAATGACGAAAAGCGCTCGTATGTCTACTGACGCCGTCGATCCCGGTCCGGTTTTCTGGAAGGGCAAGCGCATTTTGATCGTTTCCCCCGAGGCATGGGGCGCTGTGCGTTTGTCCAAGCATCACTATGCCTCCAAGTTGAAGGATCATGGAGCGCAGGTTTTCTTCTTGGGCCCTGACTCAACAAAGGAGAATGAGATCCGCATTCTTTCAGAGAGCGAAGCACAACCCGTGTTGCTCTTCCGACCTCCTCCTCTTCGTGGCATTCGCTTTCTTCCTCAAGCGGTTCGTGCTTGGCTCGAGGCACGACAGATGAGGCGGCTTGCCAGCGTTGCAGGCGGCCCTTTCGACCTGCTCTGGAATTTTGATCTGTATCGATTCAGGTGGATCACGGACAGGACTTACGCCCGGACACGCATCGTGCATGCCATGGACTTGCGGAACCCCGCCCACTTCCCTGGCCCGGCCCGCAGAGCCGATCTGGTGATCGTGGTCTCAGCAACCATGGCCAAGGTCCTTGTCGAGCAGCAGCACAAAGTATTGCGGATCTCGCACGGCTGGCTGCCTCGTGAGCGCCGCGCAGTCACCCTGCCTGCGTTCAAGGAAGGCATCCGGGTTGGATACCTGGGCAACCTCGCCATGCCGGTCATCGATTGGTCCGGTATCCTGAAGATCGCATCGGACCATTCCATTGTCCAGATACACCTGATCGGTCCACTGCACGGCACTTTCGGCGAGGACACGCACATGGATCCCACGGTGGAAGCGCGTTTACGCGCCTTGCCCAACGTTCATCTGACCGGCCCCGTGCCTTTTAACGAGGTACCGAAATGGCTGGAGGCCATGGACATCCTGCTGATCGCGTACGACCCCGAACATGCGGACCGGAATGTGGGTCACCCCCATAAATTGCTGGAATACCTCGCCAGTGGAAAGGTGGTACTGAGCAACTACTTGGAAGACCAGGCCGACCTGGAAGGATTGGTGGTAATGGCTCCTCAAGGCCGAAGGATCACTCCTTTATTCGACCAGGTGCTGCGGGAATTGGAGGACCTGAACACACCCGGTCTACAGGCCAAGCGGAAAGCGTATGCAATGGCTAACAGTTATGATCGGAAGGTGGCCCAAGTAGCAGCGAGGCTTTCAGCATTGTGGCGTTCATCAGATCACTGATCCGGCTGGCCGCAGCTCAGGTGGTCCGATAAAGTAGAGGGCACGTCTGACCCCGCATCCATCGCGACTGGGCACCGGAGCAACATTCGGCCGACACCAACGCGCCAAAAAATGCAAGCCATGCACCCCACGCCAAGGTGCTCCAGAAGGATCGACACGACGGAAAGTGGACCAACCGATCAGGGTGTGTCCCCCCATGGCGAGCGTTCTTCCACAAGCGAATAATTGCCCACCAGTTTCTTCAAGGTGGCCAATCTCCTCCGGGCAACGGCTTGATGCAACAAAGGCGGCCGGAACCTATCTACCCAACCCGCCACTATTGCCTTCATACTTCCATGCCTCATATAATCGATCGAGGATTTGAAATTCATGGCCGATACCTGGGCCGGATACACGACCCTCAGCTTGGCGAATGCGCCCTTGGAATGAAACTCCCACCAACTGTCAGCGGTGGAGCGGATCGGTGTATTTACCCGCAACAATCCTTCTGCCGCTTTTTTCCCAAGACAGTACGCACCGGCACACATCATCAATTTCAAGTCCATCGGATAGTGCAGTCCTACGCTCCCATCCAGCAATGGCCTGCTATCCACTTTACTGAAGGCCACAGGGCTTGACGACGTATACATCAACAGCACCACTTCATCGTCCCTGATCTCCTTGGCGATCGCATTCAACAGGTCATGGATGTTCTCCGGAAGTATGATGTCATCTTCAATGAAAAAAGCCACTTTATCCTCCGTTTCCAAGAAATTGCGATATGCTATCCGGTGGGACATTGCACAGGCCAACGCGCCATCGGTAAGCCAATGCCGTAAACGGTCCACTCGTGCAATATCACACTCCCTTTCAAGGTCCTCTCGGGTCAACTTCCTTCCGTCCACCGCAGAGATCTTGGAACCATCAAGTCCTCGTTCAAGGACGTGTTGCCGAATATGAGCTGCCCTTTCCCGAGATCGATCCAGCGAAACAAAATACGTTTTCATTCCAATGAATACAGATTCAGGTTATAGCTCAGCCGCTGCTTCTTGTATCCTTTGGCACTGAGTATGCCATCGATCGCATTCTCGCTTTGGCCCATGGACTTCAGGGCCTCCGAATGGATCTCGATCAGAAAATGCTCAACGACCTTCATTTCCATCATGTTCGCCCCGCCTAGCAAGGCCTCCATTTCAAAGCCCTCAATGTCTATTTTCATGAGCTTGACCCTGGCTGGAAGTATATCCAGAAGATCATCCATCGGAATGATCATGGACGGCTGATGGCCGAACAAACGGTGCCGCAGCCAGCCTGCGGAAACTTTGAAACCGAATGAATCAGCGAACGTGGAAGCACCGGAATTCACACTGGGATAGAGCTGGAGCTGCATGGCGGCCCTCGCTCTCCCGATGCCAAATGGGACCAAATGCACATTGAACAAGCTATTCAGCAAGAGGTTCCCTTCGATCACAGGCCACAATCTTTTCTGCGGTTCTATTGCGTACACCTTTCCCTTTGGTGACACCAGCTTACCGGCCAACACTGAGAAATAGCCCTCGTTCGCTCCAAGGTCCATGAAGCAATCCCCGGGTTCCAAAAGGTCCTCCAATGCTTCCGTCATCACCGGCTCATAGGCACTGTCCTTCGCCAACTTCAGCCCAAGATCGGATATGGGGTCAACCTCATAGACCCGTTCGTCCGGGAGCGATATCCTTACTCGCTTCAGATGAAGCGCCCATTTCACGAAGAGCTTCAGTTCGATCGGCCGCAATCGCCTACCAATGAATTCCAAGTATTGTATCTTCATGCTTCGGTGTACACTCCTTGTGGAATGCCTGTTTTCCTTCAGCAATGGCGTGGATCGTCCTGCTTGGTAAAGTACGGATGTATTGCTTGAGGGAGCGCGAAAATAGCAGGCTCCTGTCATCTGGCACCGTCGCATCAACCGTCCCCTCCCCAGGATCAGGACATTCTCCCTTTCACCGTTGCATCGTTCCTCCCGTATGCTCTGCTTTTCGCTCCTGCCACGGACTCCCTGTTCCAGATCAGGCGAAGTGGTTCAGGACTCAACGTATCCTCCATGTGTTTTGAAGAGCATTTGTCCTTGGACCGTTGAAGGAGCACCTATACGGGCCGTCGATCGATGTCGCATCCCGGAAAAAGTAACTCAGTGGCCGTTCTGCTGGTTTTGAAAGCTACTTTAGCCCACACGGGAACTGTGGTATGAACGACCTGTGGCCTACCTATCAACCATAAATGTGCAATAGGACCGTGCTGGATGGCGGAAGATCGGAAAATTCCAGCTGATGGTACTGCAAAAGGCGAAGATGGAAGTATGCTCCATGGAAAGCCACCGTGCATTGGCCATAAATATCGACCGTTGTGGACGAATACTTCCATGTGCTTTATCCGCATTCGTACCTCGCCTCCGTTTCAACTGAAATGCTGGCCCGCGCGATGACGATCCTCGTTTTTTCACTCGAGCCATGGGGCGATATGTGGTACTCCAAGCAGCATTATGCCGCTGAACTTGCCAAGGACCATTTGGTATATTTCATCAGCCCACCGGTTAGATGGCAGCTGTGCGACTTGTTCTCCTTTAACCTGAAGCTCCGAACAACACCGGAGGGAGTTACCGTGGTGGACTATCGGAACAATCTTCCGCTGCGGCTGCTGCCCCTTCCCATAGCCCGCTGGGCCATACGACAAACGGCCCGGAAGTTGGGCCGCTTGCTTCAAAGCGGCGAAACCGTCCTGTGGTGCTTCCACCCCACAGCGATCGCTCTCCAAATCGCACTGCGACGCAAGAACACCCAATTGATCTACCATGTTGTGGACCCTTATGAAAACTTCTCGGACGATATCCCCTGCGCCCGGGAAGCCGATGTAGTGGTCATCGTCAATCCGAGGTACAAGGAGCGCTATATGCCGATCAACCCGAACACCATACTCATACCGCATGGGGTCCGTGAAATGGACCGGGTACGTGGCGCAAGGGAAGCATACAAGCAGGCAAAACATCCGTATGCGATCATGGCAGGAGGAATTACGTCTCGTACTGATTATGCGCTCTTGCAGACCATGTGCGAACGGCTGCCACGGTTAAGGCTGATCCTTGCAGGACAAATGGAACCATTGGAACCCGAACTGGAAAGACAACGTAACGCTTTGCTCGCCTTGTCAAATGTGCAGTACGCAGGCGTGCTGCACCCGAACCAACTGCAGAGCTTGGTCGGCGCGGCCATTGTGGGTTTGATCGCTTATGGCTTCGATCCTGTGCAGGGCACCCCACTTAAGGCGCTGAATTACCTTGCACAACTTCGGCCAGTGGTCTCCAGCATCAATTGCCGCATACCTGAACTGGAAGGCAAAGGCATTTACCATGTGGAAAATGCTGAGAACTTCATCCAGCGGGTCACGCAAGCCATGGACGGCACGTTGCAATTGGAAGAAGAGGTGGTCAACCGATACTTGGATGATCGATCCTATGATAAGTTGGTCGCCAGGATCCTCGATTCACTCCCTCCCTTGTCCGAACAAAAAGCATGATGGACTAACGGCTGTACTTGCAGCATTTCAATTGCCGCCAACACTTCGCAAGGACCTCCGCTTTCCACGGTGCTGCGATGCCTACCCCGGGGTAGCACAAGATCACCCTCCACGACCATGCACGTACTTCACACCTTTGCGAACAACTCCAGCGTGCCTTATCTGACCTGGTTCACACAACGCGCTCAAAAGGAAGGCAACGTGCGGTATTCCTTTGTGTTGCTCTACCCTGAACGACCCGCCATCATGGATGAAATGGCCAAACTTGGCTATCCCTGCCATTGGATCAAATACGATGACAACAAGCGCAAGCGTGGCCTGATAAAGGCCTTACCAAAAATGTGGTGGTATATCCGCCGCATGCGCCCGGACATTCTGCATTGCAACCTTTTCGACGACTCACTGCCCGGCTTGTTGGCGGGTTGGATGGCGGGGGTCAGGGTCCGGGTGGTCTCCAAGCAGGAAACGGGCTACCACTGGCTTCATGCCCCTCGGTGGATGTGGTTTGATAGATTGATCACCCGTCTGGCCACCGATGTGATCGCCATTTCCGGAGAAAGCCGGCAATTCCTCCTGGAGAAGGAAAAGGCACCCGCGAACAAGGTCAAGTTGGTACACAATGGTATCCCACCGGAGCTTTTCACCAGACAATATCCAGAAACGATCATCGCCCTTCGGGAGCGCTTTGGGGTCACCTCGGAGCATCTGGTGATAGGCACTGTTGCGCGCTTCATCCCTTGGAAAGGATACAGGCAGATCGTGGAGGCTGCGGGTGCTGTGGTCCAAAGACACCCCAACGCACGATTCATCTTCTGTGGTGCGGGTGACCAAAAGGCAGCGATCAAGGAGCAGGTCCGCGATGCGGGACTCAACGGCCATGTGATATTCGCGGGCTGGGTTGAACGCTCGGCCATGCCATCCTTCTATGGGCTGCTGGACCTTTACCTTCATGCCGCCATGCTGGAACCCTTTGGTCTGATCTACCCGGAAGCCATGATGAACGGCGTGCCGGTGGTGAGCACTCCCACCGGTGCGGCCTTGGATGCAATTGAGGATGGCAAGAACGGCATCCTTGTGGCCGAGCGCACCGGCCTTGCGCTGGCCGAAGGAGTTGAGCGACTTCTGCTATTGGATCGGCATGCCATCGGGAAGGCGGGCAAACACACAGCGCTGCACATGTACTCCTTCGACGTAATGTGGAAGGGTACCATGGACGTGTACCACAATGCTTTAGACCGAACAGGATGAGCACTCCGGAAGTATCGGTCATCATACCCGCGTACAATGCCGAACGATGGCTAAGAGAGGCCGTGGACAGTGTGTTGGCCCAAACGCACAACGACTGGGAGTTGATCATCGTGAACGATGGGTCCACCGATGCAACACTTCGTATTGCATACGGAATCGGAGATGACCGCATGATCATTTTGGACCAAGTGAACGCAGGAGTGAGCGCAGCGCGCAACGCAGGCGTGACCTTGGCCCGGGGCAAGTACATCTGCTTCATGGATGCTGATGATGTGATGCTCCCAACAAACCTTGCCGTGAAAGTGGCGTGCCTGAAAGAACATGGGGTGGATTGGGTATATGGTGACCTGGCCCTGCGTGATGCCCATATGAGGCCGATCGGTCAAGTCTTGAGGGGTACCGATAACGACGTGCTCGAGACCCTGTTGCTCAACTACGAGCCCGCCGTACCGACCTCCTGCAGCAACGTGGTAGCTCGCCGGTCCTGTTTTCAGCAGGGCGTGTGCTTTGATGAGCACCTCTCCAATGCTGCCGACCAGGACTTCTCGATGCAACTGGCCGCACGGTTCAGCCATCGCCATCTGCCCGGTGTGTACAACCTCTATCGCATCGTGCCCGGCAGCATGAGCAAGAATATCGCTCTTTATGAACGCGATCACCTCCGTCTTTTCTGGAAGGCCCGCGAGGGTGGCCATCTGGACGACCCGATCTTCCGCCGGAAGTGCATGGCCAACGTGTATTGGGCAATTGGAGGAAGCTGGTGGCTGTTGGCACACCGTCCTTTACGGGCCATCACATTCTTTGCCAAAGCGATCCTTAACTGGCCCAAGGTCGTGGTACGCCCCATAAAGAAGCGGCTTTGGATCAACCCGTACATGGTCCGCTAGCCATGGTTATGAAGCAACTGGCCAGACCTCCGATGTTGTCCGAAACACGCTCTCCCCGTGAGTCTTAAGCGCGGCATCTTTTATACGTTCCTGACCCAGGTGCCCAACCTGCTTCTGTTCTTCGTATCCAGTACACTGATGACCCGGATACTTGGTGACGAGGGTCGAGGTAGCTACGCGCTGATACAGAGCTTGTCCACCATGTTAAGCATGGTGCTCGGACTGAACCTCACATTTGGGATCACCTACTTCACAGCAAAGGACAAAGGCGATCCCACCCGCATGGTCCGCGTGGGAGCAAGCCTGATGGCTGTGAATATTGTTCTTGTACCATTGATCCTCCTTCTGGTATTCAGGAACCACGGTATCGGCAAGGTTTTTCTCCCAGGGAACGCAACGCATTGGGGATATGGGGTATACCTATTGCTATCCATCGTATTCGGTCAGGCCACCAGTCTTATTGGTGCGATCCTATTGGGACTCAAGAAATTCAAGGCCCTGAACCGGATAAGTATTATCAATGCCTCCCTAAGCGCGATCACGTTCACGATCATGTATGTGTTTCGCGCGCACATACCTCCGGAGAATGCATTGGCCATTGTACTTGCAGGGTCCATGGCCTACGGATTGACCATGGTGCTTATTTATGGCCTTAGCTATGTTCGGATCGTCGGCATCCTCCCGATCCCCACATGGAAATGGCCAATACTGAAGCCGGTGCTCCTTTTCGTCCTTGTCGGGTATCTCAGCAATTTCATCAATTTGATCAACTATCGATTTGACATTTGGGTGGTGGCCAGCTATGCCGGCACGGCCCAGCTGGGTTTGTATGCGGTGGCCGTGGGCGTGGGGCAGCTCCTGTTCTACATACCGGAACCCTTTTCACGTGTCGTACAACCGTATCTCTATGGAAACATGGATGCGGCCCTTTTGGACCGCTTCAAATTCATAGTGCGTTTGAATTTCACCACCGTTGCACTGCTCTCGCTCGGACTGGGCTGGACAGCGCATTGGGTCATCCCCTTGCTGTATGGCGAAGCCTTTAGTGCTTCGGTGGCTGCACTTCAGATTCTTTTGCCCGGCATTGCCTTCATCAGCGCGTCCAAACTTCTTGGGCTCCTGGTGGTGCAAGGCGGCTACATCCGCTATAACCTGTATGCAACCGCTGTTGCCGCCGGTATCACCATCGGGTTGGACCTGCTGCTTATTCCGATCTGGGGCATTAGCGGGGCCGCCTTGGTCAGCTCGGTTGCCTATGTTTCCCTTACAGCGGTGCAATGTGCCGTGATCTACTTCAAAATGGGAATCACGGTCGGGGACATGTTCTTGTTACGGCCCTCGGACTTGTTCCGGATCCGTGCTCTGGTGACCAAGCACGTCTCAACCCTGTTCGGAAGATGACCGGTGTGCAGAACGCATACTTTGTACAACCCCTTGTGTACGTGGCCATGGAGCGTAGTAGGTGGGTCATGCGCGAAAAGTCGTTCCGGGCCAACCTTCTCACCATCTTACTTGCCGTTCCTTGGCTGATCATATATCATGAAAGGGGGATCATGGATTGGGATATCTTCCTTCCGCGCTCTTCCGAACTTGCGCGCATTCGTACTCTGACCGGTGCCCGATTTTCATTTCCTGCCTCCAAATAATGGCTCCGCATAACGTCTACCCGCCTCCCCTCTCCATCGGTCGACCCTTGGTCTCCATCATTGTCCCATGCTACAATGCAGCCGCTTATCTCGCCGACTGCATCCGCTCGGTACTGGAGCAATCCTGGGACAACTGGGAACTCCTGTTGATAGATAATGGCTCCACGGATGAAAGTACGGCCATCGCCGCCAGCTTTACCGATCCTCGAATAATTCGGATGGATGAACACCGAAAGGGGGTTTCCTTTGCACGCAACTTGGGGCTTACCCAAATGAAAGGAGCGTTCTTTTGCTTTTTGGATGCCGATGACAAATTGCCACCTGATGCGTTGCGCCTCAGGCTTGAACTCTTCCGCAGGTATCCGGAGGCACGCTTCGCCGATGGGGCCATGCAAGCTTTCGATGCGGTCACCGGCAAGGTCAAGTGGACACGCTCCCCTTGGTACCGTGGCATGCCGTTCGATGCCTTGATGCGCATGGACGGTTCCTGCTTTGCAGGAAATACATGGATGGTAAGGCGAGTGCCTGGGCATTGTTACAGTATGCCCGAGCATATGCACCATTCCGAGGATCACGCCTTCTATCTCGGCATCAGCCGTCAAGGCGCATATGTCAGTACCGCACGCGTGGTGTTGCATTACCGCACAGGACATGCATCGGCCAATAGCGACCCATTAAGGGGCCATCCTGGATACTTGGAACTCTATAGGTGGATGAGGGAGCTACGGCCTGCACCCTCGGACAAACAATTGGAACATGCTTGGAGGCGGTTGCGTCGTTTCATGGTGAGGGACCTGTTGAAAAGAGGACATTTCCTCGGTGCCTTCCGCGTACGCCATCGGCCGAGACCAACATAGTGGAGCAGGCTATGCTCCATAGAGGCTGCGATACACTTGCTCGGCTAACTTGTAATTGCGGTAGCGCTCGGCCACTGGACGGACCTTCGCATATAAATACTTCCGATCACCGCTTTCTAATATGCGGTCCATCTGCTCCACTGCCGCTTTATAACCATCCCGGTCCAAGGATGCTATCACACTCCCTATCCCATATTTCTCGATGATCCCGGAATCGTCGGAGATCCCCGACGTGATCATCACCGGTAGGCCCAACGCCCAATATTCCCCATTCTTTATGGGTGTGCAGTAACGTTTGGTCGGCACCGGCTTTACCGGGGTCAACGCCCAATCGGCCAAGCCCATCAGGTCCGGCACATCATGTGGCAGCACGAAACGGATGGTGAACATATCCTGGCTCAAACCGGCCTTCTCCATGAATGGGCGAAGCTCATCCAAAGTGTGCGAGGTAAGCAAGAGAACGTGTAAACGGTCGCCCCAATGATCGCGTGCTGTTCGGAACAGGTCAAACACTTCCTGATCCAAATAGATACCACCGAACTTCCCCGCATATACGGCCACCATTTTCCCTTCCAGACCCATGGCCTGCAACAGATCCGCCCGCTTCAAATTCCTACTCGAAAAGCGATCAAGGTCCACACAGGCCGGTTTTACCATGAATACTTCCGGCACGAATCCATATTTCTCCTCGGCATAGATGCGCATGCCCTCCGAGGCGGCAACCACTGCCTTGGCTTTCCGGGTCTGCCATCTTTCGAACAGGAACAAGGTGCGGAACGCAAGACTTCCTCGCCGCCACGTACCATTCTCCACCATCGCCTCGGCGTGAGGTTCATAACTGTCGATGATCAGTGGCTTACGTGTAAGTACGGACAACAAGTAGCCGACCATGCCAGCAGGAGTGCACCACGCATGCAAGGTATCGATGCCCTCTTGGCGAATGATCCGTCGCAAGGACAGGATCAGCCGCATGATCATCCCCAACCCCGATGCTCCAAATGATCGGTAAGGGAATGAATGATGGACCAGTCCGTCCATGATCGGCGTAGCATCTGGAACTGTACCTCCACGCTCCAGTGTTACCAAGTGGATCCTGCTTCCCTCCGGCAGGACATCCTTCATGATCCTTAGATAAGGCAACGTATAATTCACTACCAACGGGTCGCTCCGATCCCAATACGTGATCACCAGAATGTTGCGGCTGCCGGATTCAGACATGATCCCTTCGGCTCTTTCGCGCGGGACCACGGCGTGGTTGGGCCTTGCCCGCTTGGTCCCGGTTCCCTGTTACCGCACCGGTTGCTACCGGCCCCATCCGATATGCCGTGAGGTCGAACCTTACACCCTTTCTCTTGGCCTTATTTTTCTCGCTATTGAAGTAAAGGATGATGAACAAACTACTCACATAAAAAGGAAGCATGGGTATTTTGAACCGGACCAATGCGCCAAAATTAGCCGTGCTTACCCCCACCACAAAAGCGAACAAGAGCGAAAACGTCACTGCCATCAGCAGCAGCGGATTGCCCATGATACAACGCAGGGAGAATCGAATGCCGGCTTTGAGCAGCACCCAGATGGTCAATCCCAGAACAAAAAGATTCTCCAAACCACTCATGGCGATCACCGCACTTCGGGACTCCCATATATACGGTCTAAAGAGCGTGGCATTTGTCGCCACAGGAAATTTCTCTATCACGCCCATCCAGGTACCGTCGAATTCACCCACATTGAACTTGTTGTCTCCGTATGCCTCATTACCGGCCATATCGCTCTGGATGATCTCAATATTCATCAGCGCCTCATCAAGTGCGAACTTATCCAATGAATCACCTAATTTCATCAATATGAATAATGAGGATGTCACCATTAATACTGCCATCAAAGGAATCAATACGAACCGGATCATCGCATTATTGATCTTGACAACTTTCATGTACAGCAGCCAGAGCATTGTAGCTGGGAGCGCCACCATGAATATATACGGTTTTACCGTAAGCATGACCATTGCAGAAAACAACATGAGCAACAATCGGCTGAAGGAATTGCGGCGTTTGAAAAATACTTCATCCACAGCATACACCCACGCACAGAATGCACTAAAAGTGAAGGTATCCTTCATGATACCGGAACCCCAGAAAATCACTGAAGGCATGAACAGGAACGCAATGGCCAGCTGCCCCGATATCTCAGGAAAATAACTGACAAAAGTTCTATATCCTGCCCAAACGCCGAAAAAGGATAAGCTGGCAATGATCAACGTACTGATCAAATAGCTATTGAACGTAAGAAGCGCCAATAAGCTGGATAGCCGAACGACCTGAAAGGTATGTCCATCGCCGAAAACGTACCGGTAGGGAGCTTGAGGTAAACCCAAATAAGTGGCCAAGGCCCTCTCCGAGTTATCGCCAAGGAATACTTGCCGGAAATACTCAACAGGGTCGATCCATAACATCCCCTTCATCGCTACTCCGGAATAGAAATAGGCCGTGGTATCGCCTCCATTGTAGTAATAGAAATAGATGATCGAAAAGATGAGGCCGCCGAAAAGCTTCATCCCCAAGCCCGACATGTAATACTTGAACTCCGGATGAAGTTTTATGTTCATATTCTTCCTCCGGGCAAAATACAAGTACATGAAAACGATGTACATGAAGCTCGTGACGTACTCCCAGTACTCAATTCCTACCTCGCCATGATATAGCATAGTGACCCCTAGCATGCCGGTCAACTAAGTGCCTGCAGGGGGCGGCTTCGCCTTGACCTGCAAGTGGATTTTGGAGTAATTACCGAAATTCTCATTGATGCCGCTCCCGCATGGCAGAACCAGCCTTCAAAGGTAACCTCATCCCCTTGAATGTTCCCGTCGCCATCCATCCTCCGGGCATGACCATGACAGAAGCCGTTCCATCTGAGAGGATCCGTACTGTGCAACCTGAATTCCAGCTTCCTCCCGGTTCACCGATGCGGTGACAGTTTGCTCGAATTTCGCGTGAAGATCGGAGGGGTCCGCACCAATTAGGTCAGCCACCCTCACCCATGATGATACCCCGTCCCCTTCAAAATACTAAGCCCTCGGTACAACTGCTCCGCAAAGAGCACCCGGATCAGTTGGTGAGGAAAGACCATCGCAGAGAGGGATAGGACCAGATCTGCGCGTTGGCGCACGTCCTCGGTCATTCCGTAGGCTCCGCCGATCACGAAGGCGATGTCGCGCACACCTTGGTCACGCCAGGTGCCGATGCGTTGGGCGAAGGCAGGGCTGGAGAGTTGGTCACCGCGCTCATCAAGCACGATCACTTTTTCACCGGGTTTCAGCGCGGCCAAGATGCGCTCGCTTTCGGTGCGCTGTTGCCATGCGACCTCACCTCTGCCTGCGTCGGGGAGCACCACTTCTTCCACGGGTTCCATGCGACGGATGCGAGCCACATAATGCTGGAGGCCATCGGCCACATGACCTCGTTCACTCCTTCCTACGAGGATCAACCGTAGACGCATTGGCACATCATTGTTCGTAACTCCTTCCCTTGCATGGGGACAAATGTGGCCCGTTCTTTGCAAAATTGCTGCGCATGCGATCATTCATCCCTAATAGAACCTCCTTTTTGCTTGTCCTTTTGCTGGCTTTCACCGGGCTTCGCGCACAGGGGGGTGTGAAGGACCAGGTGGTATCGGCCATCGGTTCGGGCAATGCCGCCGCTTTGGCCAAGAACATGGTGGCCAATGTGGACATGACACTTCCCTCGGCGAGCGACTATTACAGCAAGGCCCAGGCCGAACAGATCCTGCGGAAGTTCTTCGATGAGCACCCACCCAAGGGACTCACCATTGTGCATGAAGGCACCAATCGCTCGGGGGACAGTTACTACATTGGCAATCTGCCCACCCAGAACGGTGACTTCCGGGTCACTTTCTTCTTGAAGAAGGCGGGGGATGGTTTTCAGGTGAAACAATTAAGGATAGAAGCTGGCCGGGCCGATCGCTGATGCTACCAGAAGGAACCGAGGAACTGATCGATAGGGCGTTTGATGAGGATGTGGGTGATGGCGACCATACTTCGCTTTCCACCATCCCGAGTGACGCCAAGGGTTCTGCACACCTTTTGGTGAAAGCCGAAGGTATCCTGGCCGGAGTGGAGCTGGCCCAAGCCATTTGTGAACGGATCGACGAAGGCCTCAATCTGCGGCCTTTGTTACTGGATGGCGCGAGGGTGGTCCCTGGCGATGTGGCCTTCACCATCAACGGCAGTTCGCGGAGCATCCTGCTGGTAGAGCGAGTGATGCTGAATTTCATGCAACGCATGAGCGGCATCGCCACCCTTACACGCGCCTTTGTGGATGCCGTGGAAGGCACGAGGTGCCGCGTGTTGGACACGCGCAAGACCACGCCGGGGTTACGCGGTATCGAGAAGTGGGCGGTGCGGATCGGTGGAGGAACCAATCACAGACATGGTCTCTACGACATGATGATGATCAAGGATAACCACGCCGACTTTGCGGGAGGGATACCACAGGCCATCAACCGGGCCAAGGCTTACCAGCGGGAACGTAACATGTCGATACCGATCGAGGTGGAGACACGCAATATCATCGAAGTTGGGCAAGTGCTTTCGGTAGGCGGCATACAGCGGATCATGTTGGATAATTTCGACACCGACACCTTGCGCGAGGCCGTCCTGTTGATCGGCGGAAAGTTCGAGACCGAGGCGAGCGGTGGCATCACCCTGAAAACGGCGCGGGCCTATGCGGAATGCGGGGTGGACTTCATTTCCGTGGGCGCGTTGACCCATTCCGCAGTGAGCCTGGACATGAGCCTGAAAGCCATGGGCTGATGGCCGGATCGATCGTTCGCAAGATCCTTTACTCGCGACCCACCCGCAGGGTGATCGCATGGCTGCAGCAGATCGTGCTTCCGGGCTTCGGTGGCTTCAGCATCTATCATGTCTCGCGGTTCTTCTTTCATGCCCTCTTCATGGGCAACCTCATGAACCGGGCGGCAGCCATTGCTTTCCGGATCTTTATCGCCTTCTTCCCGGCCATCATCGTGCTGCTCACGTTGATCCCTTTCATCCCTGTCCCGGATTTCCAGGAAAAACTCCTTGGCGCATTCCGCACCATGCTTCCCGGGGAAGTATACCGCTTCATTGAGGGCATGCTGCATGACCTGGTGTTGCGGAAGCACAGCGCATTGCTCAGCCTCAGCTTCGTCCTGGGTCTCTTCATGGCCAGCAATAGCGTGAACGCCGTGCTACAGGGATTCCAGCACAGCGCCTTCGTTACCCAATGGTATCGCCCTTGGAAACAACGCTTGATCAGTTTGGTCCTCATGTTCCTCCTCAGCTTGCTGAGCGTGGTGGCCACTGCCGTGCTCACCGTCAGCTCTTGGGGCCGGTCACTGATCCATCACGACAGTGAAGCATTCGAATTCCTGGAAAGTGTAGGCTTCGGGATCATTCGCTGGGCCACCTCCATCATGCTTGTGTTGGTGGCTGTTTCGTTGCTCTACCACGCGGGCACACCCGGAAAGAAGCGCTTCCAATTAGTGACACCGGGTGCCGTGCTCACCATTGTCCTCATCTTCTTGCTCTCCCGTGCGCTCGCATTCGTATTCACCAACGTCACCGATTACAATGCGCTCTATGGTTCCATCGGTGTGATCCTCGCCGTGCAGCTTTGGCTCTACTTCAATATGATCGTGCTGCTGATCGGCTATGAACTCAATACCAGCATCGCAAAGGCCAAGCACGAACACAGCCGCAACCTCAAGCCTGTAGTGGACTGAGGCATGCTCGCCAAGGCGAGCAAAGAGCACCGAGCCTCAACGAGGGGTAATTTGCACCCGGTTCCGGCGGCGTTCATTTACGCTTGCACCGGCAATGCCATGAGGAAATACATACTTCTGCTCTTCATCATATCCGCTTGCACCACTGTCGCGCAGCAATTCGATGCCCTTCATCCGCCCAACACCTTTCGCCAAGCGGACAACCCGTATTACTGGAAGAATGCCATGCCCTACCCTGGCTACTGGCAGCAGGACGTACACTACGATATGCAGGTACGCCTGAACGAGGTGAAGGACCTGGTGGAAGGGACGGTCAACCTCACCTACTGGAACAACTCCCCGGACACGTTACGGGAGGCGTTCTTCCACCTCTATGCCAATGCCGCCAAGCCCAATAGCTACTTGGCGCAGATGAGCGGGCGTGGCAATCGCCCGCTGGACAGGCAACGCGGCACCGATGTAGCGACCATGTCCGTGGGCGGACAAGAAGTCCAGCGCGAGGTGGACAATACCGTGATGCGCGTGGTGCTCCCGCAACCCTTGCCTCCTGGTGCAAGAACCGTTTTCACGTACACCTTCACCACGTATTGGGGTGGCATGGGCCGCATGAAGCTCTTCAGTGAATGGGGCTTCAAGCATTACGATGGTACGCAGTGGTATCCGCGCATCAGCGTGTACGATCGCAAGTTCGGCTGGGACACGCAGCAGCATTTGGGTCATGAGTTCTACGGCAATTTCGGCACCTTCGACGTGGCATTGGACATGCCCAACGATATGGTGGTGGAGGCCACCGGATGGTTACAGAACCCCGAACAAGTGATGCCGCCGGAGCTGCGGAAGAAGTTGGACATCGCCAACTTCAAGGACAAGCCGTGGAATGAAAAACCATCGGTGATCACTCCTTATGTGCCCGGTGAACGGAAGATCTGGAAGTACCACGCGGAGAACGTGCATGATTTCGCCTTTACCGCCGATCCCACCTATCGCATCGATGAAACCGAATGGAACGGCATCGCCTGCATTGCAGTTGTACAGGAGCCTCATGTGAGCAGGTGGCTGAACGCGGCCGATTATTGCGCGAAGACGATCCAAGTGCTCAGCGAAGGGATCGGCATGTACGCCTATCCCAAGATGGTGGTGGCCGATGCGCGGGATGGCATGGAGTACCCGATGCTGACCTTGGACAGCGGTGGCGACCCCGGCTACCGCAGCCTGTTCGTTCACGAGATCGGCCACAACTGGTTCTTCGGCATGGTGGGGAACAACGAGACCTACCGCGCACTCTTGGACGAAGGTTTCACCCAATACCTGACCGCGTGGGGGCTGGAACAGATCGATGGTGATACCATGGTGACCACGCCGGCGAAAACCGCCTATGAACAACGATACACCGATCCGGTGCTCGCGCGCGACCGCTCCGTGTACAACAGCTACATGCGCAGTGCGGTGCGTGATGAACTGCCCCCGATCAACACGCACAGCGATGAATTCTCCCGACTGCCCGGTGGCTATCGCCATGTGTACTACAAGACGGCCACCATGCTCTACAACCTCGAGTATGTGCTGGGTGAGGAACTCTTCATGGCTGCCTTCAGGAACTATTTCGAGCAGTGGAAATTCAAGCATCCCTATGTGGAGGACTTCCGGCAGAGCATGATCGACTACACGCACGTGGACCTCAACTGGTTCTTCGACCAGTGGATCGATACGGACAAGCGCATTGACTATGCCGTGAAAAGCGTGAAGCACCGCAACGCCGACCAAGGCCAACAGATCCGGTTCCGACGTATTGGTGACCTGCAAATGCCGATCGACTTTTCCGTTGTGGCGCGCAACGGAAAAACCTACGATTTCCACATCCCGAACAACTGGTTCGAGAAGAAGACCAGTGCCATCGTGCTCCCGCGATGGATCGGTTTCGATGAGCTGCAACGCGACTACACCGCCATGGTGAACATTCCCTCGGGCATCGCGGATGTCCGTATTGATACCACCTACCGGTTGGCGGACGCATACCAGCTGAACAACAGCTTGCGACTGCCCATGGACCTCACGTTCGATAGCCACATATACAACTGGCCCAGCCGCAAGGTCTATCAGGGCTATGTGCGCCCCGATCTCTGGTACAACGGCTTCGACGGCACCAAAGTGGGCGTCCACTTCAATGGGAGTTACTTGGAATACAAGCATAAGGTCTGGTTTACCGCTTGGCTGAATTCCGGGTTGGGACAGAACCTGCCCGGAGGCGAGGTGAACACGGCTTACGATCCCATCAGTTTCAACTTCCGCTATGAGAACGGAACGGAGCGACTGCTGCGCGGATCCAGCGTGTATGTGGGTGCCCGCCTGTTGGACGGACTGGAGCAATACGAAGGCGGTTTCCTCTGGAATGTGCCACGGACACGCACCCGCCTGTACACGGGAATGAAGTTCATGCTACGCAGGAACAGCACGGACCTCACCTACCTGATCTATCCGGAGCAATGGCAAGCGGGCGCGCTGAACAGCACATGGAACACCGGCGCAACGCACGATTACAGCTACCGAAAAGGTGAGGGATCCATCAAGTTGGAAGTACGCAACAGCAGCATTGGTTCGGTGCATGGCTTCGCCCAGGTGGCCGCCACGGCCATCAACACCACGCGTGTTGCCAAACTCGAACTGCGCACCCGCGCCTTCGCACAATACGGCAGTGGCAATACGCCCATGGAAAGCCAGCTCTACCTCGCCGGTGCTTCCCCCGAGGAGATGATGGACAATAAGTACACCCGCAGCATCGGCTTCGTGCCCTTCGATTGGATGGGCTACGGAGCGGATGTAAACCACTTCCAGCATGGTGGCGGCCTCGGCCTTCGCGGCTATGCTGGCTACCTCGCACCGGAGCTCACACCTGACGGCAATACGATACTCACGTACGCCGGCAATACCGGTGCAGCCCTCAGTGGCGAACTGGACCTGGACGGCTTGGTGAGCGTCAAGCCGGGAAAGCTCGCTGACTATTTGCACTTGGATGTATACCTCTTCGGCGACGTGGGCACCATGGGCTATCGCACCGTAACGGAGCATGGAACACCCCAGATCAAATTGTCTCTCCCAAGGGCGGATGCAGGCATTGGTGCTGCACTCACCCTCCGGAAGTTCGGTCCGCTGTCAGGCATCAAGCCGCTGACGATCCGTTTCGACATGCCATTGGTGCTGTCCAATATTCCCGCCGGGGAAACGGACCATGTGGCGTTCCGGTATGTAGTGGGGATCGGGCGGAGCTTTTGAGCAGCCGGGCTATAAAACAATTTCATATCCGGCTGTATATCACCCGTGATCAAACGATAGCGATCTTGAACGAAGGCTTGAGCAACTCCACTAGATTGCAGGAGCGTCGTACATACCTCGTCAGCCTTCCACTGAGAGCTTTGTGAAGGCACTTCCGACACGTATTATGCATTTTTGTGTATACTTGTATCCTAGTACCCTTCAAAAATGAGCACACTCAACAATCCTTCAGTCAAATACGTCATCGGTATTGTCGCCCATCTCCTCTTGGGCACCACCTTTGCGCAAAATGGAGGTCTTTTGGATGCGAGCTTCAATCCGACCTCAAGCACCAACGATAACGTTTGGGCATCCGCCAGACTCGGGAATGGGCAAATCCTTATCGGGGGAAGTTTCACCACTTATCAAGGTCAGCCGGCCAATCGAATCGCCTTACTGGATGAAGATGGAACATTTGACCCAACATTCAGTATTGGTGGGGGATTTAACAACACGGTTTTCAGTATTGTTGTTCAACCGGACGGGAACATTCTTGTAGGCGGAGACTTCACAACATATTGTGGGAAGCCCCACAAGTACATTGTGCGCCTGAAACCAACAGGTTCTTTCGACCCCTACTTCACCTATTTAGCAGATGATTTTAATGCGGGTGTGAGAGCAATTGCCTTACAGCATGATGGAATGTTCGTGGTTGGAGGACTATTCACAGCACATGGCACAACACCAAGGAATCGCGTCGCACGTTTGAAAACAGATGGCACCCTCGATACGTCCTTCAACCCTGGGTCAGGAGCAAATAATTTTATCACAAGCGTCGTGCGGACTTCATCAGGACAATTCTATGTAGGTGGAGACTTCACAACCTTCAATGGCACTATCTGCAACCGAATTGCGCGCTTGAATACAAATGGAAGTCTAGACCTAACATTCAACACCACGATTGGTGCAAATAATTCCGTGCGCGCTATTGCAATTGACATAAATGGTTCTGTGGTCGTTGGGGGCAATTTCACGCAGTACAATGGCACGGCCAAAAACCGCCTTGCCCGTGTACTACCAAACGGATCCTTGGATGTAACCTTCATTCCGCCCAGTACCACTACGATAAATAATACAATCTACACAATATTAGTCATTACCAATCAGAAGCTTATTGTCGGCGGCTTGTTCAATAGTGGGACGCCCCGAGGTGTACTCCGTCTTCTGACCAACGGCAGCGTGGATGGCACTTTTAATCCGGGAGCATCGATGGGGCTTGGTATTGGCACATTATACGCAGTGGTTACAGCGTTCTTGGATCCCAGTGGTCGAATTTTCATTGGGGGAAAGTTCGTAAGCTACAATGGAACAACAAGGAACAATATTGCACGTCTAGTTGGTCTTCCCGCCTTCACTCCTAATGACAACGAGCCCGACGGATTGTGGAGCAGCAGTACTAAAAGGCATGCTACGCAGGTTAATCCATCGTTGACGATATATCCGAACCCCAGCAATGGAACGCGACTGAAGGTCACCATAAGCGGAACCCTTGGCGATTCACCAATCCATATCCGCATACTGGACCTACAGGGACGCCAAACTTTCGACTCATGGTTTACACCTACCCATAGTATGCTTCTGACCGAACTCGACCTTAGAGGTCTGATGAATGGGGTATATTTGATGAATGTGGAGAATGCGGACGGAATTCTAGTAAGCAGTCGCTTGGTAATCCAGCAATAGAGAACGGTCTGTAGCCAGACAACGGTACCCTTCTGAAGTTCGCGTTCAGCTTAGGTGTTTAAGTTACACTGACACTTTCTTCGATTCACAAGGCTGCAGGCCCATTCATGAACAATTCCGTGAGAGATTGGTACGATGGTTTCTCGGCGCTTCAGGCACGCACAGGAGTGAACATCCGGCACCGAACCATCCTGCGCAATGCTAGACGTGCCGGCCTACATAATGGCATGCACGTACTGGAGATCGGCTGTGGCATAGGAACAGTAACTGGCCTGATTGCGAAAGCCACTTCTAAAGGCTCCGTGCTGGGCGTTGATATCAGCCCGAAGAGCATCGAGCATGCCCGCAGAAATCTCGCCAAACAGCGGCACGTACGCTTGCTTGTAAGCGACATGAGTGATTTCCAAGAAAACAACCGTTTCGATCTTGTCGTTCTGCCTGACGTGATCGAACACATTCCCGTGGAACAACACCCTGCCCTCTTCGCCACCATCGCTGCTCACCTTGCACCCAACGGGCGAGTACTGATCAACGTACCCAACGCTGAATTGCTGGTATATATGCACAAGCATGAACCACAGACCTTGCAAGTGATCGACCAACCTATCCACTTGGATAGGTTGATACGTGTTATCTACGACCAAGGACTTGTCCTCGAAGAAATGCACGGCTATGGGTTGCGCTTCGACCTAGCGGAATACACGTCGCTCGTGCTGCGTCCGGCATTTATCATCACTACTCTTCCTGAAAAGTCGAAACTCCGCCGGATACTGGAGGAGCTAAGATCCCGCTTTTTCCTCTAATCATGGAAAAGCCCGTGCTGCTGCACGTTCATCAAGGGCGGACATCATTCGTAGCTAAAGATGCCAGACTCCTGTCTGATGCATTCGATGTGCGCGATCGTCCTTCAGTATGGAAAAGGAAATCGCAACTTCCTTTCCTACTTCTTGTGCAAACAATCCAATTATTGTTTGACAGAAGCTGGAGTGCTGTCGTGGTACAATTCGCGGGTCACCACGCTGTGATTCCTGCGCTCATTGCCCGGCTCCGCCACAAGCCCTGTTTCATCATCACGGGTGGAACCGACTGTGTTTCTTTTCCTTCACTTCAATACGGCCATTTCGCGAAGGAACCGCTGGCTACGATGACGCGGATCAGCTTCCGCCTCTGCTCCCATATACTACCTGTACATGCGTCCCTGATGAGATCCAAGAACATCTTCCAACGGAACGATCCAATTGATCAAGGCGTATTGTCCTTCATGCCCGACCTACGTAAACCCGTTGAGGAGATCGCCAATGGCTTTGATCAGAATCAATGGCCGCTGTCCAATGGTGTGGAGCGCACCGTGGACGTATTGACCGTGACATCCAATGACCGGCGACCTTCAACTCTTAACCTCAAGGGTGTCACGTTCTTGTTGGAGATCGCCCGCCGTCGCCCCGAACTCCGCTTTTGCGTGATCGGGATTTCAGGTGCTCCTATAGCGAATGTTCCCGACAATTTCGAGATCCTGCCACCGGTCGCCAACCACGAACTCCCCAACCAGTATGCCCTCGCAAAGGTCTATGCCCAAATGTCGCTTTCAGAAGGTTTTCCCAACGCGCTGTGCGAGGCCATGCTCTGTGGCTGCACACCGATGGTCTCCGCAGTGGCTGCCATGCCCATGATCGTTGGTCCCGTGGGGGTGGTGGTGGCCGACCAAAATATAGAGAAAGCCACAGCGCAATTGGACGTGGCACTTGCCAGAGCCGCAAACGGGCCGGACACAGAAGCACGGGCACGCATCGCCTCGCATTTCACCGAATCGATGCGCCAGGAAAAACTCATCCATACCATCCGGACGGCCCTTGCAGAAAGGTAAATCGAACGGTACACATACGGCTCCGGATTGAGGATCAGGGAAATCGTGAAGTAGATTCTCCGGCTACTACCGCCCAACGCCTCGCAGCAGCTTTCGAGCTTGGGCCTCCAGTTCCGGAGCAATGCCCAGCAGATGCACAATGGCCCAGTAGACCGCGGTGAGCAGGGCGGAGCGCCACACCATATCCACTATCGGTGTGCCATAGTGCGGAAGGAACCAGAAAACGCCTGTGATCATCACGATCATGGACAAGGCCCGGAATGTCATCCCGTCAAAAGGCCAAAGTCCGAACCTGCGGTGCAGGAAGATCACGCGCCAACCCACGATGATCACCACGGAAACGAACGTGCTCCAGGCCGCTCCCACCATGCCCCACCAGAGCAGGAAGAAGTAATCCATTACGATGTTCAGCACCAAGTACACGCCACCGGTCACTGCATCAAACGCGTAGCTGCGTGAGGTGCTGATGATGCCAGCGCTCAGTCCGGTGGAGAGACTGAGTACATGAGAAATGCCGAGGATGAACATCACAGGCTTCCCGATGGCATATTCCGGTTGCAGGAAGGTGAAGAGCGCATCGGCATTGGTCCATAGGCCCAGAAGGATGAAGGCGGAGACCACGAGCTGGATGCTCGCGGTACGGTGGTAAAGCATCCGGATCTTCGCATTGTCACGCTTCTTCCAAGCCTCCGCCAGCAACGGGATCGTAGGCTGCAACAAGGCGCGCGCGGGGATGGTGATCACACTCGCGAGGAACATCGCCACCGCATAGAACGCCACATAGGAAAGGCCATCTGGCAGCATGGCCCCCACCATCACTTGGTCGATGTTGCCCACGGCAATGCCGGCGATACCACTGGCGAAGGTGAACAGGCTATAGCGCACCATGCTCTTGCGCATGCGCTTGCCCACGCGCATGTTCGTGAGGCCCAACCGGAACTCCCCCGCACGCCAAAGATCGAACAGCAGCATGGCCGTGGTAAGGACAAATGTGCCGACGTACAGAAGGAGAAAGAGCGTGAAACTCATCTCCCACAAGGCATACGCGGCGATCAACAGGGTCTGTAACACACGCAGGAGGAACTCCCGGGCGAAGACCGGTGCGATGCTGCGGTTCACCGATCGGCTGAAACCGCGCAGGATCAGGAGGTATACTTCCGCCATCACCAGCGGCAGCACCAACAGGCCGAAGCGTTGATAAAGTCCGCTGCTGTCGCTGAACCACCGCACGAACTGTTCATGGAACAGCCCAAGCACCAGCATGGCGATGAACGCACCCACGGTGGCAACGCCCAATGCCAGTCCGAAAAGACCGCGATGGCCGTTCACTTTGTCGCGGAAGTAGGGGAAGTAACGGATCACGGTGTTCTCTCCACCGAAATGGGCGATCTGCGCCGCCACCACGGCAATGCTCACGATCAGGCGGGTGAGGCCGAACTCGTCCGGCGTGAGCAGCCTGGGAAAGAGCAGCGCCATATTGACGAAGCCCAAGCCCATGCCCACAATGGTGAGCAGGGTGTTCCAGGTGGCTTGGCGTGCTACGATGCCCATGAGAGGCGCGAAGATGAGGATGGCTTTACATACCACAGAGGCACAGGGGCACAGGGACGCACGGAGAATGGCTTCGCTCCAGAGGAATCAAGCATGGATGCTGATACTCTACAGCAAAGGGCACGATGAGTGCAAAATCCTAGGCGATGCTGCTGGGTCATAACGCATTCAAGGCCTCCACCACCTGTTCGCAGGTAGCGGCACGCGACCACCGCAGATCGGGTACAGTGGAAGATGCCGTGAACATGGCCTTGATCTGGTCCCGCTGTTCCATAAGGCTTGATCGGTTGATCACCGCATGAGGTGCCTGATCCAGCACGCGGGATACATCTCCCTCGGTGGGACATACACCCAAGATCGGTCGGCCCGTGCTGACGTATTCGAAGAGCTTGCCCGGCAGAATGCCCAGCAGATTGGGCGTATCGTTCACCAGCAGGAGCAGCACGCGCGCACGTTGCATCTGGCGCATGGCCTCCACGTGCGTTACGCGACCGGTGCGCTCCAGATGTGCGCCCAGACCGGCGTTCTCCACACTTTCTGCAATGGTATGGTCCACCGGCCCGACGAAACGCAGCTTGAACTTCGCAGCGAATGCGGGATCCTCGCCACAGATCATCTTCAATGCCGCCCATAGCTCAGGTGCATTCCGCGTAGGCGAGAGTGAGCCGATGTGGACCAAGCTAAAGGCTTCATCCACCGGCTCCGGCGGCGATGGCAGATCATCCGGGTCGTAGCCGTTCGTGACCACCTCTACGTTCCCCGCGCCCAGCTTCCTGAGATCATCAGCCCAATGCCACGATACCGTGAGTACCTGGTCCGCTTCGCGCAGCACCTCCCCCTCCAAGCGCTTGTGCTTCGCATCGGCCCAACTGGTCAGTTTCAGTTGAGCATAGAAGTCGATGTCCGTCCAAGGGTCGCGGAAGTCAGCGATCCACTTCACGCCCAGCGCCCGTTTCAATTCCAGGCCGATCAAGTGCATGCTGTGCGGCGGACCGGTGGTGATGATGGCGTCCACGGGATGTTCGCGCAGGTATTCCTTCAGGAACTTCACCGAAGGGCGCACCCACCATACCCGTGCATCGGGGATGAAAAAGTTGCTCCGCACCCACAGCGCGAGATCCTCCTTCCAGCCGCCTTGCTTCTTCTCGTTGAGAAATCCCACCTGCACCTTCTCTTTGGTGCTACGCCCGGTAAAGCGCTTGTACAGATTGAACGGCTCCGTGATCGGCCGCTTCACCACTTCGATGTCAGCTCGCACATCCTTCAGTAATCCGGGATCATCAGCGACCACCTCCGGGTTTTCCGGGGTGTAGATCACCGGTTGCCAGCCGTGCTCGGGCAGCAGCTTGCTCAGCTTCAGCCAGCGGTACACGCCCGCACCACCGTTGGGCGGCCAGTAGTAGGTGATGATGAGGACGCGCTTCATCTAAGGTTCACCACAGAGTCACGGAGAGCACAGAGATGGTGATTAGTGATTGGAGCCTGAAGAATCCGGACTCCCGACTCAAGACTCAAGACTATCAGACCCGCGACTCACGACTTCAGGCTCACGACTTCTCTTCCACTCAAGCCCCAGCGCCAGCAAAACCAGCAGGAGAAGAATGTAGGATCCCACCGACGCAATGGTTCCTCCCACGTTGTAGGCCTTGCTCACGACATGGAAACGCACTGTGTGCTCGCCCGCCGGCACTTTCATCGCGCGCAGCACGTAATCGGCGCGTACGTAGGGGGCCGGCTTTCCGTCGATCTCGGCCACCCAATCGGGTCCGTACCATATCTCGCTGAAGACGATCACGCCACCGTTGGCACTGCTCACGGTGTAGGTCAGGTCGTTGGTGCGGTACTGGCTCAAGGTGACCTTGGCGCTGGGATCCGGCCTTGCGGCATCGGCCACTTCCGGGTACCAGCGGCTGTCCACGATGGCGGTCTTCCGGGTATCGATCGTTCCCAGCGTGGTGATCTCCTCATCCGCATTCTTCACCTCGCGTACTTCATCCACGAACCATGCGGAACCGTAGGCGTGTGTATTCAGGATCGGAGCCTTGTCATCGGCGTAGATGATGTACTTGGTGTTCAGCATGTTCAACACCGGTTGCTCGGCCAGCACGCTATCGAGGGCAGCTTGTGAAGAGGCGCCTTGCAGCGCTCCGATCACATTGCTCATCTCCGGCACGATCTGGAAATCGATCAACTCCTGGTAGCGCTTCAGTTTGGCACCGTGGTAGCCTCCAAGACTGCGGTGGAAGTAGCTCACACGGGTATCCTGGAACGGGTTGCGCAACGTGAGCACCCGGAAATCCGAGGTGCGCCGGAGGCTTCCGAAACGGGTCAATGCTTCATCATCCTTGCTCACCAAGCGCTGGCTTCCCTTCAAGCTGCTCTTCTCCTTCTTCAACCGGGCAATGGCCTGTTCGTAGTCCGCTTCGGTGGCGGCGTTGGCCTCCGCTTGCAGGATGGCCATGTCCACCGGCTGTGGCTTGTAAGGATGCGCACTACTGGCTTGATCTTCCCAGCTGATGTATTGGCCTTTGGCATCCTTGTCGTTGTTTACGAAACGCTGGTCTATTCCCCAAAGATCAACGAGCACCAAGATGCCGATGCCGGCGATGAGGAGGGCTTTGCCGATGATCCTTCGGCCGAAGGCGAAGAGCAATCCCCCGCCGAGCAGGATCAGCACCAAGCTGCGCCAGGCATCGGCGCTTACCACGCTGGTGCGCATGTTCTTCAGGCCATCGATATAGCTTTGGGTGGCGGCACCGTCGGTGGCCATCTGGCCGCTGAGCTGGGCCATTTCCTTATCGCTGAAGAAGCTGAAGAAGCTCGCCGGTGCGATCGCAATGGCCAACACCATTGCGGCCAACACGCCCCCACTGATCAGGAACCGCTTCTCCATCAGGCGATCCCATTTGCCCTCGCGAAGCAGGCGATCCAAGTAAAGCACCGCCAATACGGGTGCCGCCAATTCCACGATCACAAGGATGATGGTGACCGCGCGGAACTTGTCGTAACCCGGTACATGGTCCAGGAAGAAGTCCGTGAGGGGCATGAAGTTGTGTCCCCAGCTGAGCAGCAGGGTGAGCACGAAAGCGGAAAAGAGTGCATAGGCCAAAGTGTCCTTCCAAAGGAAAAGACCTACCAAGAGATATGCGATCAGCAAAAGGCCCACAGCGATCGGACTGGCGATCTGGGTAAGCACGATCACCAACGGGATCACCGCCAGCATCCACCACCGCGCCCGGGCTTCCGCCTGCACCAGCAACAAGAGCATCAGGAGTATGATGATCGCTCCGACATAGACCGGGCCACTGGTAAAGTCCTGATCACCCCAGTAGGTGTTCACGTAGCCACCGGCCTGGTACTGGTCCAGCACGGCCTTCCGGAATGCCGGGTCGGTGATCTCCGACAGATCCTCCTGCGTTTGGATCAATGACCCGGAGCCACCGCCCTTGATGTTCGGAACAAGCAGGGATACACTTTCCTCCTTACCGTAACTCCAATGCGTCACGTAATCCCGGTCCAGGCCACCCGTCTTGGTCCCCTCATTGGACTCTCCTTGCGCATTGATGGTGAGCTCTCCCTTTCCGCGGGTAGTGTGTTGGCCGTACTCCCACGTGCTCCACAGCAATCCCAGATTGCAGGTCAGCGCGAAGAGCACCCCCACGAGGCCCAAGCCAGCCCGCCCGACAAAGTCCGGCAATTGCTTCTCCCGCACGGCTCGCCACAGTTCGGCCAGACCAAAGAGGCCTAGCAGCATAGCGAGGTAATAGGTGATCTGCACGTGGTTGGCGTGTACCTGCATCGTGAGGAAGAGCGCAAAGAGCGCTGCTCCCAATAATTTCCGTCCGCGCAGTAACATGTACATGCCCCCGAGCACCATGGGCATATAGCCCACGGCGGTGGCCTTGCTGTTGTGGCCGGCCTCAATGATGATGAGGAAGTACGATGAGAACGCATAGGCCACCGCACCCACCAGCGCCAGCCATGGATCCACGCGCAGACAGAGCAACAGCACGAACATGCCGACCAGGTACAGAAAGATGAAGCTGGCGGGCCGGGGCAGGAAACCATGCAGCACGGCATCCACCCAGTTCAACGCATTGTTGGGCCATACCACACCGATCTGGTATGCCGGCATGCCACTGAACATACTGCCTGTCCACAGTGGTTCATCCCCATCATAGGCATCGCGGTGCTCCACCATCTCTTGGGCCATGCCCTTGTACTGCATGATATCATGCTGCTTCAGGTGCTTGCCTTCGAGCACGGGGCTGAAGTAGCCCAGCGTGAGGATGAAGAAAGCGACCAGGGCCACCCCTATGGGCAACCACTTCTTCCAGTTCATGGCACTCATCAATTCTCGGGTTTGTCCTTGATCACTTCAAAATCGGCATCCTCCACATCGGCAGGTGGCGGGCTGTGTCTGATTTCCTCCAGCTTTTCGATGCGGACCTCGCCTTTCGGCCGGGGTTGTTCGTTGGTCCACTGGGTGGCGCCCGGAGCGCCCCCCTTTCTTTTCTCCCGCACCTTCATCCACATCCGAAGCACCTGCCAAATAATAAGCAGGATCAGGATGGTCCGGAGGGTGCCGTTGGCGGATAGCAGATACATCGGCGCGAATGTAGGGGCGCTCGTTCGCTCACACTCCTGTGTGCGCCTATCCTGCTGATCGCCAAGGACCAACCATATGCAAGGAACGTATTTGGCTTGCCTGAAACCCTTACATTTGCACCCCCGTTTCCGCAACCGGCACGGCTTTTCCCCCTTCCCTACCCTATGTCCTCCTTCGAATCGCTCGGTATACGGGCCGAAATTCTGCGCGCACTCACCGATCTTGGTTTCGAGAAACCCACGCCAGTACAAGAAAAAACGATCCCCTTGTTGCTTACCGGTGAAGGGGACATGGTCGCCTTGGCCCAAACAGGGACCGGCAAGACCGCCGCTTTCGGCATTCCCATGCTGGAGCGGATCGATACCTCCCAAAAGACGATCCAGGCATTGGTCCTCGCTCCTACCCGCGAGCTCTGTGTGCAGATCAGCAGGGATTTTGAACATTTTGCAAAACACCTGACAGGCATCAAGGTGGTGTCCGTTTATGGCGGAGCCAACATCCGTGACCAGATCCGCGGCATCCAGCGTGGTGCCAATGTGGTGGTGGCAACGCCGGGCCGCCTGATCGACCTGCTGGAGCGCGGGGCCATCGACCTGGGGCATGTTCACACGGCCATCCTCGACGAGGCTGACGAGATGCTCAACATGGGCTTCCAAGAGGACCTCACCAGCATCCTTGATCGCACGCCGAAAGAGAAGCGCACCTGGCTCTTCAGCGCCACCATGAGCCGCGAGGTTCGCCGTATTGCCAAGAACTACATGCGCGAGGCCGAAGAGGTGAGCATGGGCGAAGGGAATAAGGCCAATGAATCCATTCAGCACCAGTATGCCGTGGTGATGGCACGGGACCGTTACCTCGCCCTGAAGCGCTTCGTGGATGCCGATCCGAACCTGTTCGCCATCGTATTCTGCCGCACCAAACAGGACACCCAGGAGCTCGCCGAGAGCCTCACCAAGGACGGCTACAATGCTGATGCCATCCACGGTGACCTCAGCCAGCAGCAGCGCGACCGCGTAATGGAGCGCTACCGCAGCAAAAGCCTGCAAATGCTGGTCGCAACGGACGTGGCCGCACGCGGCATCGACGTGAGCAACGTGAGCCACGTGATCCACTTCGACCTGCCCGGCGAGGTGGAGAGCTATACCCACCGCAGCGGACGCACGGGCCGTGCCGGGAAGACCGGTATTTCACTTAGCATCATCGGCGTGCGCGATGTGTTCAAGGTGCGCAACCTGGAGCGGCAGCTCAAGGTGCATTTCTCCTATGTGAAAGTGCCCGATGGTGCGGAGATCTGCGAACGGCAGTTGCTCACCATGATCGGCAAGATCAAGAGCGTGAAGGTGGATGAAGACGCCATCTCCCGTTACATGGACGCCGTGGAACTCGACCTGGCCGACCTCACTCGTGAGGACCTGATCAAGCGCGTGGTCTCCTTGGAGTTCAACCGCTTCCTGAAGCAGTACAAGGATGCACGCGACCTGAACGTGGACATGGCCAGCAAGGACCGCAATCCACGTGCTGGCGGGCAGGCGCGCGAACCGCGTGAGAAGAGCGGCTTCGGTCGCTCGTCGGATGGTCCGATGCGTTCGATGTTCATCAACATCGGCACCAAGGACGGTTTCGATAAAGGCAAGATGCTCGGTTATCTCTGCGGCATCACCGGCCTCACCGGCCAGAATTTCGGGCGTATCCTGCTGAAGGACATGTACAGCTTTATCGACATCGACAGCGAGCATTTCGATGAGGCGATGGGACATTTCAAGAATGCCAACTACAAAGGGCGCAAGGTCCGCGTGGATGAAGGAGGCGGAGCCGCTACCGGTGCGCGCGACTTCAAGGCGGACAAGAAGAAATTCAACAAGGCGCGATACGCCGGTGTGGCGTAGGATCGCAAACCTTCCGTGATGTTACTTCGTGCTCTTCGCCTCTTCGAGGCGGACACAAAGTGACACGATGGACCCTACCGAGGCTATAGCGGCACAATATGAGCGCCGCAAGAACGATCCAAGGCTGAGCGGCCTTTACGCCCCCAGTGCCTACCAACGGCATCTGATCGCCGAACGTCAAACGCACTACGAGCGGATCATCCGGCAACTTGGTAACCCGGCAGAGCTGCGCTTGTTGGAGATCGGGGCTGGCACCGGCGGCAACCTTCCTTTCTTTCTGGAACTTGGTTTCAAGCCTGAACATCTCCATGCCAACGAGCTGCTCCCGGATCGGGTGAAAGCACTGAGGGAGAATCACCCAGAGGTCACGGTTCATTCCGGGGATGCAATTGGGATCGGCCAAGAACTCAACGCCAGCTTTGACGTGGTGTTCCAGTCCACCGTCTTCACTTCCATTCTGGATGTCGCTCTCAAACGCCGGTTGGCGCAACGGATGTGGGAGCTTACCCGCGCCGGCGGACTCGTGCTCTGGTACGATTTCACGTTCGACAATCCGCGCAATCCTGACGTGAAAGGGGTAAAGCCAGCGGAGGTGACCGCGTTGTTCCCGGAGGCTCGGAACATCCAGTTCTGCAGGGTGACGTTGGCCCCACCGATCGGGCGACGCGTACAGCGCTTGTACCCGCTCTTCAACATCTTCCCCTTCCTGCGCACCCATGTGATCGCCACCCTTCACAAGCCAACATCCGGCACCCCAAAACAGTAGTGTTCGGGCACCCATGGACTATCGTTCAGCTCTATTGTACGACCGGAGCAAAGCCAACATCCAACGTATTGCCGACCATATTGGGGATCACCCCAAGCGCTTTGCAATACTGATGGACCTGGTGCTTCACGGGACGGACCGGGAAGCTCAACTGGCGGCGTGGCCGATGTCCATTGCGTGCGAAGCCCATCCGGAGCTGGGTACACCGTGGATGAAGAAAATGCTCGACGTACTGGATCGCACGGTGCATCCGGGTGTGCATCGCAATATCATCCGGGCAATGCAGTTCTGTATCTTACCGGTTGCGTTGCACGGCACGATCACGGATCGGATGTTCACCCTCCTGCAGGACCCCTCCAAGGCCATCGCTGTACGGGCCTTCAGCATGACCGTAGCCTTGCGCATGGTGATCCAATACCCCGAACTCACCGACGAATACAAGCTATTGCTGGAGGATGTACTTCGCACGTCGCCCGGGCCGGCAGTACGGTCGCGAGCCAAAAAGGCACTCCGGGTGTTGGATAGGAAGAAGACCCAAATTCCACCCGACCCGAGGTGATGGCACTTGTCCGGATGGCTCCTCAACCCGCAACATCAACCATGAAAACACAACTCGCATTCGTGATCCCGTTCACCCTTCTTGTGGCCTGCGGCAACAGCAGTACTTCCTCCTCCATTGCCGGCGACCACGCGAATGACCCGCAGGACACGACCCAAGAAGTGGACCTTTCCCACTTGAGCGTTGCGCACTTTGCTTCCGGCTGCTTCTGGTGTTCAGAGGAAATATTCTCCAGTGTGAAAGGCGTGCAGAAAGTGATCGCCGGGTATTCAGGCGGTACGGAACCCGACCCGACGTACGAAGAGGTGAGCAGTGGAAGAACCGGACATGCGGAAGCGGTGGAGGTGTATTACGACCCGGAAGTGATCAGCTACGCAACCCTGGTGAAGATCTTTTTTGCCAGCCAGGACCCCACCACACCAAGCCGCCAAGGACCCGATGCAGGACCGCAATACCGCTCCATTGCATTCTACGATACGCCGGAGCAGAAGGCGATCATCGAGGATGAGATCAGGGCTATCAACGCTTCGGGCGAGTATTCAAGGCCGGTTGTAACCGAGGTCACTGCTTTCAAAAAATTCTGGCCGGCCGAGGCCTATCACCAGGACTTCGTAAAGCGAAATCCGGATGATCGTTATGTACGCGGCGTATCCATGCCACGTTTCGAGCGGTTCAAGGAGAAGATGCCGGAGGTGCTGCAGTAACTTGGGCGGAAGACCTCATTTTCCTCCAGTGCCGGCGGTTGATCCATGATCCATTGAATGGAATAATTGGGTATCCGCCGTATTGTGCGGACACTGGACACACACGACCTTTGCAACTTCATGCGCTGCCTTTTTTTCGTGCTCCTAACCGGAGCCGCTTTTTTCGCCCACGGTCAGTTCCCTTGTGATGTCTCCATCACGGTAACATCCCCCACCTGCCCCGATGATGCGGATGGCTCCATTACCGTAACACCCAACACACCGGGCCAATACACGTTCATCTGGCCGCACGATGGCACCCTGCAAGGTCCCACCGCCACAGGCCTATCCGTGGGTCCGTACTCGGTTCAGGTGTTCGACACGACCGGATGCTTCAGTGTGATCGATACGCTGGTGATGCCACCGAACGTACCGCCGCTGGGAACGATCACTACGAGCAACATCAGTTGTGGCGGAATGGATGATGGAAGTATCACATTCGCGGTTAACCCCGGTCCATACACCTGGCAATGGATCGACGACCCCACCAACACGGCCACCACCCGCACTGGATTAGGCCCGGGTCAATATGCCGTGGTGGTCAACGGAGGCCTATGCCCTTCCTTCGTGTTCGCGGAATTGGGGAATCCGGCGGTCACCATTGGAGGATCGTTCACCTATTGCCCTTCCGCCCCCCCCAACCTTTCCACCAGCCTGTGGTGGGGTTTCCAGCCGGACGTTTACCTCTGGAGCACTGGTGATACCACCACCTCAATAGACGTTGACATAGGGACCGTGGGACCTGTGGAGTTGACCGCGATCGACACCGGCATCGGCTGCACGGTAACCACGGAGGTGTTCCTTACCATGCTCGATCCCCCTACCGTCACCTTCAGCGCACCGGACAGCCTGTGTCTTCGCTCACCGGGCACGGCCATCATGCTGAGCTCCAATGCGGATTCGCTGGTGTGGCACTGGGGTAGCAATGGCTTCAGCAACGAGCCCTATCCCACCATCACATTCGATGAACCAGAGTGGCAACCCATCACCCTGCAAGGCTATGACCTCTTCGGTTGCGGAAGCGCCCCGATCCCGGACAGTGTGTACGTGAGGCCCCGCTTCCCTGCGGTCTTCTTCGCGGAGCAGGTACCCTGTACGCCCGGTATCGAGGTGGAATTCTCGAGCGATGCCGACTCCTGTGCCTTCTTCGTAGGCGACCGGCTGGTGTTGAACCAATGCCGCGGTTTCGCCAATGTGGACCTGGAGCGCTACGCCGAATACGACTTTACCTTCTACTCCACCCGGCCCGATCGCTGTGACGATACGGCCAGCTTCCACATCGACGTGCGCACCGTTCCCACCGCATTCATACCGAACTCCTTCACCCCGAACGGTGATAACATCAATGATACGTGGCCCGGACCGTTGGACATCCCTGACCTCGACTACCAAGTGCAGGTCTTCAACCGCTGGGGCGAATTGCTTTGGGCCACTACGAATACTGACGAAAAGTGGGACGGCGACAACCTGCCCATGGGCGTGTACGTGTACCAGATGAAGATGCGTGACCCGTGCAACCCCACGGCGGAAATGGAGCGCAGGGGCTTCGTCACGCTATTTCGGTAGCCCCACCACGCTTGGGCGCCGCCCCGAATACCACATCCCCTTTTCGGGTGATTTCCACATGCTGCGCTATTCGGCCCGTTAACTTGGTCATCGTGATCGAATCATTCACCTTCACCCATACGCACCATGGAACGCTTCACCCTTCCGTTTCTCTCGCTTTTCCTCCTCGCCACCGCCGCCTGTAACGGCAGCCCACAACAAGAGCAGATGGGGAATGGCCAATACGGATACACCGGACAAGACCAGACGAACCCCGTAGAGCAACGGCCGGGAGCCAATGCGCCCAATGCGGTCAACGGTGGCGAGCAGTTGACCCGCCATGCCGTCAATGACCAGAAAACGGGTATGGTCAGCCAATGGGTCCCGCTCCCTTCTTCATGGAAGATCGAACAAAGTGCAAATTCCAATGGTCTGGCGATCACCGGCCCCGGAGGCGTAAGGGTCTACTACAGGCCCGGCGGCACTTATACCTACTCCAACGACCCATACGTGCAACAGACCTACCGAATGGCGGGCATCGCCATGCGGGCGCCCGTGGATATCGAAACGTACATGCAACAGGACCTCGCCCCATACATGGCGAAAATGGGCATGCGTTTGGTAAAGCAATATCCGCTTCCGCAGGTAGCAGCGAAGAACGAAGCCTATTCGGCGCAGCTGTTCAAGGCGGCACCCGCGCGCGAAGTACATGTATCCATGGGTTCCGATTGGGTGAACAGCAAAGGAGAACCCGTGTTCGTATTGGTGAACATGATGACGAGCATGGACCAGAACGGCGCGTACTGGAACGCGTTGCTCCAAATGATCGAGTCCGAACCAGCAAGCATGGAACAAGCGAAGGCTGCGTTGATATACAGCATCTTGAACACCCAATACAACCCGCAGCAGATCGCCGCATATAACGCCGATCTACAACGCGAGAACAGCCAAAGTTGGGCCCAGCACAATGCGCAGATGCAGGACAACAAGCGGAACTTCGACCAGCGCCAGCAGACCTATCGCGAGACACAGGACCACATCAACAAGAGCAATATGGACGCCTATAACTACAGGCAGCAGGTGAATGATGGCATCCAGCATAGCTTCAACAATTACATGATGGACGAGAAGACCGTGCGTGACAACAACACCGGCGAGCGTTACCAAGTGGAGACCGGAGCGAACCAGTATTGGATGAACAACAACAACGAGTACATCAAGAGCAACGATGCGTTCTACGATCCCAACTTGGACCAGAACGTGAACAACCAACAATGGCAGGAAACGGAGATCGAGCCTTGAGCGATCATCCGGATCCCGCTGCGCTCCTCAACGGCTTTCTGAACTCAAGCACTGTACCGATCCAGTTTCAGCAGGTGCGTGCTATTCGATCCCAGTTCCACGCAACGCCGCATAGGCTCGCGCACCGGCCAGGTTCCATTCCTTCCACGAGCGTTCCGGATAGGTGGTCACCAGATCATGCACCCGCTGATCAATGACCTGCCGGTAGCTTTCCGGGGTCATGTACAGATGCCTTGAATAGCGCTCTTCGCCACCGATCAGTTCCTTGTTGTGTACGGCGATCCTTTCCAATTCCTCCGGTGAACGGACCAGGTACGGCAAGGCCTTGTCCGAGAGCGTGCTCAGGAAATCCAGGTGTACGAAGGCCTGTTCGCGGTGGTCCATGTTATAACGGGCGATGATGCCGTCCCAATTGAACAGGGCCATCACCAAGGCGATGCCATATACGGCCATGGCATTCGTGCGCAAGAGAAAATGATTCGTGCGGCCCCGCTGCACCTTTATCATCACCAGCACCAAGGCGATGCACAAGGCCACCAGGAAAAAGATGACCCCGATGCGCTTGTAGGCCAGCGCATAGTAATGGATGTACCAGAAGTTGCGCATCCCCACCGATAGTGAGAGCACCACATTCTGCGCCAGCCACGCATAGCTCAACAGCTTCACCACGCGGTTCCGTCGATGGAAATTCAGGTCGCCCCGGAAATAATACAGCACGATCGCCGCACCCAAAAGGATGGACAACAGCAGCAAATACGTGCCTTCATGCACGAACTGTTTCAGGTACTGTCCATCGAATTCGAAACCGATCCAGACGTATGTGATGTCGAGCACATTGGCAATGAGCAGCAGCACGTTCAGCCCGCCGAGCAGTACCGCGCCTGTAAGGAGTTCGCCTCGCACCCTCGGATCCATGGAATTCGAAGGCAACAGTTGATCCTTGCCGGAAGCCGCCCATAGCAAGAGGCTTTCGTTCCGCGTGGTCAGCAGCAAGAATCCGCTGATCAGAAGGCCGATCAGGAAGCTAATGAACAAGGAGATATCCCAATGTTCGAACAACGCGAAGAACTTGACCATGAACTGATCGAAGTGCGGATTGGAAGCCCGGTACATGGCGATAAAGAGGAGCAATACCAAAGGAACCAGCGTAACGGACAGCACACCCTTCGGCGTGATGCCCACCCCGGTAGAATGCCGCTGCGGCAAAGGGATGGTGCGGAACAAAGCCAACGGCACTGCGGCCAAGTGCGCCACAGCGAGCACGGCGGAGCGGTTCAAGGCGTTCAGTTCAGGAGCCAATAGCACGCCGACGGCCAGACCTGCGGAGATCAGGTTCACCGCCACCGTCAGCAGGGACCCGTGCATCAGCACCATGATCGCCGTCAGCAGCATGCCACCCAAGGCCAAGCGGGCTGGTGGCGTGAAGGGTCTTGGGCGGGTCCGCCAGAGTATCGCCACCACCACTATTTCGAACAGGATCAAATTCAACCCTATGCCTACGCCGTGGAAAAGGAAAACAAACAACCCGGCCATCAGCAGGCACAGGAGGAACAGTATGGTGGTACGTTTCATTCCGAAGGATTCCCCGTTCCAACGCGGGTTCCTTCGGCATTCGTATCCGGCGATCAAGTAGTTTTTTGCTACCGCTGCACCACCGCAGTGCCGAAAGAAGGACTAAGTGTAAGGCCTGTGTCCGCAGCGTGCTTAGCGCACAACGATGGAATGCCAAGTCACCGCGCCGCCACGATACACGCCGACGGGATACAGGCCTGGAGCAAGACCCTCGAGCGCAACATCCACCCGGGGCTGGGCGCCGAAGTCCTGCTCCAACACCAAGCGGCCTTGGCTGTCCACTACCTTGACCTGGATGCGCTGCACTTCACCTTGCTGTTCGATCCAGAAACCGGCATCGGACGTGGTCGGATTGGGTGCCACGATCACAGCGGATGAATGCGCAAGGTCCGGCACTTGCACAGTACCGGTGATGGTGGTATCCACGTTCACCACCACACCGAAGGGGGGACCCCAGCCTCCATCATCATCCTGAGCGCGCATCCACAATACGTTGATGCCTTCTTCCACCGGTGGTATGGCGCCCCCCTTGATGGCCTCAAATGCACCATCGAAGGAACCGTCGCTGGCCAACATGGGCATACCAGCTCCTTCTCCGGGATCGCTATCGAACCAATATTCCGCTGCGGCGACATGGATATCGGGAAAGCTCACACTACCAGCCAACACTTCGACCAGAATGCTGAAAGGCGCACCCCAGTTGTTGTTCACATCGAGCATGCGCATGCCCAACACGTGCATGCCCGGAGCAGGCAATTGGTTGATGTCCGCACCTACCGCCTCCAGAGCGTCATCATAGAGGCCATCCAATGCGAAGAGGGTGCTTCCATTGCCTTCTCCCGGGTCGGAATCCCAGAAGTATTCGCCTTGGCTCACATGGATATCCGGGAAGGATACCGCACTCGGCAACACTTGGATCAGAGTGCTGAACACAGGCCCCCAGTTGCCGGCCTCGTCAAGCGCACGAATGGAAAAGGTATGCTCACCCGGAACTGGAAGTGTGCTGGTCGTGGCAAGCACATGCTCCAAGGCTTGGCCATAGCTGCCGTCCACAGCGACCAAGGCAGTGCCGTTGCCTTCACCGGGGTCCGCGTCCCAGAAATACTCGGTGTTCAAAAGCCCGGTCTGGCCGTAAAGCTGCGTACCCAAAAGCAGCAGCATCAAAATAAATATCCGGCGGATACACATGGGAACCAGCATTAGCGATCGAAGGCCAGAGCCTTCACACGCAGGGTGGAACCGGAACGCACATTGAAGGGGTGGCCGGTGAGGTAGACCCGAGCGGAACCCGTGTGCAAGGGATGGAAATTGTTGAGTGTGTACGAGCCTCCATACGCCCCGGCATCGCCGGTGGAAAGATCGAGATCGCTCAATACTGCTGCTGGGTTACCTCCATCGATGCAGCCTCCAGGGGTATTGAAAGTACCGTCCGCGTTCAAGGTGATCACTTGGTCCGTGGTATTGTCCGACTCGAAGGTGAAACCGCTTGAAACACCTCCGCTCACGTTGCTTGAAACGTGGTTGAAGTACACGTTGATCTGACCCGAGTTGCCACTGTTCTTGTGGATTCCGAAATTGCTGCTTCCGGTCCATGTTCGGGTAACGGCATTGTTCATCACTTCCCATACGCTGCCGCTGGTGGTGTTCGCCAAGCTGATCCCGTAGGTGGTGCCCGATCCGGTGTATGCAGTCACCGTATTGTTCCAGACCAGGTTCTGCACCCCACTGTTGTTCCCAGCGTAGATATTGATACCCATCCAGCCATGTTGGATGAAGTTGTTGCGGATATGCGCCACCTGTCCGGTGGAGTTGAAGGAGACTCCATCGTAACCCGAGCCGGCCTTCACTTTGTTACCAATGACCGCACAGGTATCCAGCACTGCACTGGCGGTGCTTCCCGTAATGGAGATCACATCCCCGGATACTGTGGAGCCATCGATATCGCAGCCCACCACGTTGCCGAAATTGATGTTCACCCTGCCCTTGGCAAGGGTGCAGCCGATAATGTCCGCTTGGAAGTTGTTGTTGTTGAAGTTGATGCTTCCGTTCACGAAGTAGCTGTCCAGGATCCGAACCGTTGTGCCCCGCACACTGCCCCCGCTGGTGAAGGCGAAACCGCCGGAGGTGTTGCGCATGCCGATGACAGTGACCGTCCGACCTGCCGCACCAGTGATGGTGTAGGTGCCTTGCACATAGAAGAAACCATCGTTGTTGAAGCTCAAGAACTGAAGGCTTTTGTTCACTGCGATGTCCTCGATCCATGGAATGTTGCCCGCTCGGTTCTTCACGATGATGCGATCACCGTCCGAAGCAGCAGCAACCGCAGCAGTGATGTTCGGATAAGCAGGCGATTGGCCGAATTCCTCAACAATACGGTCCGTTGCAAAAAGAGATAAGGAAGCAGTGAATGCGACCAGCGTGAAAAGTGCTTTCATCCTATGGTTTGATTGTTCGGCCGCGAAAGTAGCTATCCGAAAATAGGAGCCCGAAAGCCCTTGTGAGGAGATCCCCTATGGAGCGCACGGAGCAGTGACAAGCAGCGGAGATCGTGCTTTGAGGCCTATCCTTCGCATTACATGGGCCTGTTGCGCGTTGCCGACCTACAGGACCAACTCGCGGAACAAGCGCTCCGTGGTCCCCTCCAGATCATCGCACAACCCAGCATGGGGACGCGAAGTTTGGATAGCGGTGCTGCGCACGGCCGTGAGCCAGCGGAAGCGTTCGGCCGGTTCCAACTGTGCGATGGGGCCTCCATCCGCAGCACCCTCCGCGATCCGTACGAACGAACGCAAGTTCTCCCGCACCAGATCCAGGTCCAGATCGTTGGAGAATGCGCTGAGCCGTTTCTCGTTAAGCGCCACCCGCACTCCGATGAAGCCCGTGCGTTTGCTGAAGACGATGACACCCACGTTCAGGAATTCCTCGCGCTCCAGGATCGGCAGCACGCGGATGAGCGCATACTCATACAAGTGCTTGCCGTGCATGTTGGGCTTCGTTGATGAAGTCATGGGAATGCGCCAAACGGAGAAGCAGGAATTCCAAGTAGACCGCGCGTAGTTCCGCTGGTCCTTGTTCCACCCCTTCCCACTGCAACCAGGTATCCGGCACCAGTTCCACAATGCTTTTGAGCAGCTCGGGGGTCAAGCGCTTCCTGCTTTCCGCATCCGCTTCGGCAAGCTTCAATGCTTGGGGCAATAGCACGTGATCCTTGATCAAGTGGAACGGACCTTCGGCATGCTTCTTCCAATGGTTCCAGCTATGCTGAAAGTAGAGGCAGGAACCGTGATCGATCAGCCAGAGGTCCTTCTGCCAGATCAACATGTTGGTGTTCTTCACCGTGCGATCAATGTTCGTAAGGAAGGCGTCCAGCCACACGATGCGCGAGGCCAGTTCGGGGTCCACGGTGGTCACCGCCGGATCGAAGGTGATGGCACCTGCCAGGAAGTGAAGTGCCAGGTTCGATCCTTGGCTGCCCTTGAGCAGGTCCTGGATCTCCTCATCCCCTTCCGTGCGTCCGAAGGCTTCATCCAGCTCGGCAAACACCAATTCGGGCACGCGCAAACCGAGCGCTCTCGCCACTTCTCCTCCGATCAATTCCGAGATCAAGGCTTTGGGTCCATGGCCGGTGCCGCGGAATTTCAGCACATAGCGAAAGCCGTCATCCGCCTCCGCCAAGGCAGGTAGCGAGCCACCCTCACGCAATGGTGTGATGTAGCGCGTTACCGCAACGGTGCGCAACTCGGGAGCTTGTGTGGAGGTGTCCATCAATTGAAGGCGGGAAAGGTACAAGGCGCGAACAGCTGAATGCATTCTCCCCAAGAACTGCACCCATGCACCAGTAGATTCGCGCTCCGATCCATGAAGGTAGACGACCCGGGCATACTGATCTGGATGATCAAGATCACGGCCTATGCCTTGGTAGTGATCGCCCAGTACCGGATGATCAGCCGCGTGGCCACGGGTCGCTTAAAGGCCGTCGTGCTCTCCTGGCTCGGTTGGTCCATGTTGATGGGCATCAGCGTGGTGGCGCAGCTACAGGCCGATGCATGGGTCTGGGATTGGAACCTCTTCAGCGTGCTGCTCTCGGCCACGGGCTGCTTGCTCATCGGTATCACCGGTTTCTGGACCGGCAACTACTCACGGGGGAAGGGCGATGTGCTGTGCCTGGTGGCCGGACTGGCGTGTATGGGGGTCTTCTTCCTTTTCACCGACCCGTGGATCACCACGGTGCTTGCGATCCTCGCGGATCTACTGGTGGCCATACCCATGTTGGAACGTGCCTTCAGGGACCCCGCCGGCCACCGCACCGATGCATGGCCCATCGTTCTTCTGGCATGGACGCTCACGGCGACCAGCATCCTGTTCAACTTCTCATGGTTGCACATGCTATGGCCGCTCTACCTCATCGGCTTCACCGGCTTGATGACGTACTTGAGCTTCTTCCGCGCCGCTTCGAGCGAAAGGCGCGCTTGATACCGAAGCTCTTCTACATCGTCCCTTCTGTCCGGGTCCTACGCCTGAACGGACCTGCATGGCGATTCTCGTAGGCATGCGCCATGATCGCGCCCCCAAGCACCAAGGCCCAGAGTACGCTGGTCCACTGCAATACCGGGATCGTATCCCAATGCCGTACCGCGATCGCAACAAGTGCCCACACGCCAACGGACGCGAACTCGCGCATGTTGCGGGTCCAGATCATGACCAGGTTCAGAAGACCAGCTACGCTGATCATGATCGCCGTCCACTGCACTTCAGTGAATCCCGCCACCCAATGGATGCTTGCCAACCAAGCTGCAACGTTAGCGATGGTGGCCACGGCGATCCAGCCGCTGTAGAGGCAGATCGGCCACCACACCGCAGCGATAACCGGCAAGGGTGCATCCCAGCGCTCCATGTTCAACCGAAGGATCACTTGGATCAATGAGAACAGGATCACGAGCATCACCAATACGCTCAGCCCCGTTTGCTCGTGCAGCCAGAACCAGAGCCAAAGCGCGTTACCCACGTTCGCAATGGTAAGCCACGGCCCGATCTGTAGGATGGTCCCGCTGTGTGGACTTCCCCGGAACGCCCAACGTAGCTGGTTCACCACCAGTACCAGCAGCCCCAGGAAGATCAGGCCCCAGATCGCGAACGCATAACCCGCAGGTGTGAAGAGGTTCGCATACTTATCACTTAGCTCGCCAACAGTGTTCCCATTGATGGCTCCGGTGTTGCTCCAATAGTTCCAGATGATGATGGCGATCAACACTACGGTATTGATCAGGGCATAGATCTTCTTCATGGATCAAGGCGTTGGAGATCGAACACCCAAGGAGCTGAAGTTGTGCGGAACAAGAGCGGTAAAGATGCACTTGGCATCACCAGAACATGGATGGCGGTCCGCGCAGATCCAAATATCCATCCATATGATTTATATCATATGCCGGTTTTCGAAAAAGACCGAATCTTGATCCACCAGATCAAGGCCCATGCAGCATTATTACATCTTACCAACCTGCCTCCTCCTCGCCATTTCCACGGCCCATGCGCAGAACCCGTTGGCCATTCCACCGGCGCTCGACATGGACACCTTCAATTTGGTCCTGAACGAGAGCAGCCATGAGTTCTACCCCGGCGTGGTCACGCAGACCTATGGCATCAGTGCGCCGTTCCTCGGCGCCACGTTGATCCTGCATAAGGGGGACACTGCCCGCTTCCGGGTGACCAACCAGCTATCCGAGGACGCAGGGATGCACTGGAACGGCATGGAGGTGCCACCCGAGTTCGACGGCAGCCCGCCCCTGGTGCTGCAACCCGGTGAAACGTGGGATGTGAAGTACAAGGTGATAGACAAGGCCAGCGTCTACGTCTACCACCCGCACACCATGGGCCTCATCGGCCAGCAAGTGAACAAAGGCGCGGCGGGCCTGATCATTGTGCAAGATGACGAAGAAGCACAACTGCCGTTGCCGCGCACCTACGGCGTGGATGACTTCCCCGTGGCGGTACAGGACAAGAAATTCTCCCCGGCAGGACAGTTCCTCTATTCACCCTACGGCGATTCGATCCTGGTGAACGGCACACCGCACCCCTATTTGGATTGCCCGGCACAAGTGGTGCGCCTGCGGATCGCGAACGCTTCCACTGCGCGATACTATCCGTTCGGCTTCGAAGGCAATATCCCGTTCCACGTGATCGCCAGCGAAGGCGGCCTGCTGTCCGCCCCGGCAACAATGACGCGGCTCATGCTTTCCAGCGGTGAACGCGCCGAGATCCTCGTGGACCTCACCGGCCTTGAAGGCGATAGCCTGATGTTGATGAGCTATGGTAGCGAACTGCCGATGACCGCTCCGGGATCCAACAACATGCTCTGGGAAAGTAGCTGGCTCAATGGCATCGATTTCCCGATCCTGCGCATCCGCGTAGGACCGCAAACCAGCGAGCCGATCACAACGATACCCAGCACCCTCGTGGATGTTCAGCCCTATCCCGAAGCGTCAGCCGCCCGCACACGCGTCAAGGAGATCACCGGCATGGGCATGGTGAGCGGCATGGGCAATTTCCTGCTGAACGGCGCGGCGTGGGACATGAACGTGATCAACGACACCATCATCCTGGGCGACACCGAGATCTGGACCTACATCAACCATTCCAACATGGCCCACCCGATGACCATGCATGGCGGTTCCTTCTATGTGCTGGACCGGAATGGTGAAGAACCACCCGAATGGGAACGAGGCCCCAAGTCCGTGGTGAACGTGGATGTGGATGACACCGTACGCGTGATCATGCGCTTTGCCGAGTACACCACCGACGGATGGCCCCTGATGTATCACTGCCACAACCTCATGCACATCAGCCAGATGATGTGGCAGTTCATCATCGTGGATCCCACGACTGCGACTACGGAAACAGTGAAGCCAGATCGGCCTTTGGTGTTCCCGGTTCCCTCTTCTTCAGCGGTCCACTTCCGTACGGAGTTCCCTGTGGTGCAAGTGCACGTATTGGACTTGTCCGGCCGCGAGGTACTGCATGCCAGTGGCTCGCATAGCACGGATGGCACGATCGATATCTCCCGGCTTGCACCGGGCCACTACATCGCCCGGTTCGAGGGCTTGGGGAAACAGGCCCAATCGATGATCGTGCGGGAGTAGGTACGCGATGAGCACGGGCACACGGACCCATACCAGGGATCCCTACTGCCCGACGACCGTGATGTTCCTCGATCCGATCACGGCACCATCAGCGATCAAGTTGACCGTGTACATGCCCGCAGCGAAACGCGATAGGTCGAGCTCCGTTCTTGTGGTGATGCAATTTTTCGTCGCGACCGGCTTCGTTCGCACTACCTCGCCCAAGCCATTGACAACGGTGATGTCCACGCGCTCGCTACTGGTGGTCGCAAACTCAACGGTCAAGGAACTTGAAACCGGGTTCGGATACGTGCTGAACGCCAAATCGGAGTCCTTGATGTCCGCCACATGGGTGGTCAGGGGTGCCCTTTTGAGAATGGTCCCGCCGGTGGAACCCGATCCGCTCACGAAGCCTGTTCCATCCGAGGTGAAGAGGATGGAATAGTAGGACGGGTCGAAGTTCATACCGCTATCGTCCGTCCACGTGGCACCCCCGTCCATCGTACGGAATACCTGCCCTGGGGTGGCACAGACGAAAATATTGTCGAGGTCGAGCATCACCACCCCGCGCACCAATCCGAATTGGTCCGGGATCGTGCCCGGTGTCCAGGTGGCCCCGCCGTCCGTGGTCTTGAAGTACGCGCCCTCCTCGCTGGTGACCATGCCATTATCGGCATCCACGAAGTCGACCCCGAGGTTCACGTTCGTTCCGGAACCTGCTTGTGAACTGGTCCACGTGGCCCCGCCATCGATCGACTTGAAAATGGATTGGCCGTTGCCGCAGGAGAACAGCGTTGTGGCATCCGCATAGCACAGGGCGAACTGCCCCGAGCTTGGGTTGGTGGTCGCCGGAACCCAAGTAGCTCCACCATCGGTGGTGTAATAGATGCCGTTATAGTTCGTGGTCAGCACACCATGGTCGGCATCGTGGAATTGGATGTCGTTGATATCCCCCTGGTCGTTCAAAGGGTCGAAATCCGCAGAGGTCCACGTAGCGCCGCCATCGACCGTTTTCATGATGTTCCCACCTTGGGTACCCGCGAAACCCGTATCGGTACTGAGGAAATAGAGCGCCGTGACACCGGTACCGCTCGTGGTGCTGCTCCACGCCACGGTCCAGGTATCTCCTTGGTCCTCGGTTTTCAGCACCGTGCCGTGGCCGTTGTAGGTCACGTTAGATCCACCGGCATAGCCGATGTCATTCTGCCCCGCGGGAAAATCGATGTCGTAGAGGATCAGGTTGGTGGTGACGGGAGTGGGAATGCTCGTCCAATTCTGAGCGTTGGAGAATTGCGCGTTCAGGACGGAAATGGCCAACAAGGGAAGAGTCAAGGACTTTTTCATGGTGATGGAAATGTTGTTTCCGACATGGTACTGAACGGCACCAGTGGCACCGCGGTGACGGATCAAATGTACTTCGCTCGCTGTCGGATGTTCTGACGCGGGTATTCCTCCAGAGGCTGGAGGGTCCGAGAGCGTTTCGCGGAAAAGTAAAGGACCAAGTCGCGATCTGGGATTAGCTCGTGCCTTACTGCTTCGGGTGGACAGGGAGGACCGCGTGTGCGCACGCGGCACCCGGTCCACCCTGTTCACCTGAGCTGCTACTAGTGCGTTTTGGTTAGGATCGCCTTCACGAACACCAGCTATCCCACCTTCCAATTACATTAGCCTTATGGCCGAGCGACCGCCCAATAGCGACATCTATCCGAAGCACGGTGGTTTCGAAAAGCTGGTAAGCCATCAAATGGCCGAGCTTTTGGAAGACTTCACCAAGCGCTTTGTGGCGCGCTATGTAGACCCCAAGAGCCGCACGTGCGATCAGATGATCCAAGCCTCCCGAAGTGGAGCAAGGAACATCGCCGAGGGCAGCATGTTCAGTGCGACCTCCAAGAAGCTCGAGATGAACCTGACCAATGCGGCCCGCTCAAGCATTACGGAGTTGAAGAAGGACTACGCGGCATTCCTACGGCAGAACAAGTTGACCCTTTGGCCCATGAACGACCCGATCCGCCAAGAACTGATCGACAAGCGCTTCAAAGTAGTGGATGACGTTGCGCGATGGGGAGCGACCGTGCATAAGCGGGAACCGTCGAGAAGCTTTGGTGAGATCTCGGCTAACATCGGCCACGTGTACTGCATGGTAGCCGGTGGTCTGTTGGACCGACAAATGCAAAGCCAAGCCCGCGATTTTGAAGCCAATGGCGGTTTCAATGAGCGGCTGTACCGAATTCGGAGCGAAGCGAAGAAGAAAAAGGACCAAGGCCCCCGGCCGGATTAGCGTTGGTGGCTTGTGCGTTGCGGCTTCGGGTGGACAGGGTGGACTGCGTGGATGCACACGGCCACACCGTCCACTCTGTCCACCTACCACCAAGCAAGAAGCACGACCTACCGGCTCAAGTACATACTCCGCTCCCCATAGACCTGCCGGAAGAACGGATCCTTCAGATCCTTAATAAAGTAGATCGCCTCCCCGGTGCTCTTCATTTCAGGCCCAAGGCTCTTGTCCACGTTCGGGAACTTGTCGAAGCTGAAGACGGGTACCTTGATCGCATAGCCATCGAGCTGCGGCTTGAACTGGAAGTCCTTCAGCTTGGCGCCGAGCATCACTTTGGTGGCCCAGTTCACGTAGGGTTCGCCGTATGCTTTGGCGATGAAGGGCACGGTGCGGCTGGCGCGGGGGTTGGCCTCGATCACGTACACCACCTCGTCCTTGATGGCGAACTGGATGTTCACCAGGCCCACGGTCTTGAGGGCGAGGGCGATCTTGTGCGTGTGGTCGCGCATCTGCTGGATCACTTTTTCGCTGAGGTCGAAGGGCGGGAGCACGGCGTTGCTGTCGCCGCTGTGGATGCCTGCCGGTTCGATGTGCTCCATCATGCCGATGATGCGCACCATCTCGCCGTCGCAGATGCTGTCGCTTTCGGCTTCGATGGCGCCGTCGAGGAAATGGTCGATGAGGATGCGGTTGTCGGGCATCAGGCGCAGGATGTCCAGCACCTGTTCCTCCAGCTCCTGCTCGTTGATCACGATCTTCATCTTCTGCCCGCCGAGTACGTAGCTGGGCCGCACCAGCAGCGGGAAGCCGAGCTCGCGCGAGATGTCGATGGCTTCCTCCGCGGTGTTCACACCGGCGAACTTCGGGTACGGGATGTCGAGGTCGCGGAGCAGGCTGCTGAAGCGCTCGCGGTCCTCGGCCATGTCAAGCGCGGCGAAGCTGGTGCCGATGATCTTGATGCCGTATTTCTCCAGCTTCTCGGCGAGCTTCAGCGCGGTCTGGCCGCCGAGCTGCACGATGACGCCCTCGGGCTTTTCATGCAGGATGATGTCGTAGATGTGCTCCCAGAACACCGGCTCGAAGTAGAGCTTGTCGGCGGTGTCGAAGTCCGTGCTCACGGTCTCCGGGTTGCAGTTGATCATGATGGTCTCGTAGCCCATCTCCTTCGCCGCCAGCACGCCATGCACGCAGCAGTAGTCGAACTCGATGCCTTGCCCGATGCGGTTGGGGCCGCTGCCGAGCACCACGATCTTCTTCCTATCGCTGCGCACACTTTCGTTCTCCTCCTCGAAGGTGCTGTAGTAGTACGGTGTCTTCGCGGGGAATTCACCGGCGCAGGTGTCCACCAGTTTGTACACGCGCTTGATGCCAAGCTCGTTCCGCTTCTTGTACACCTGACTTTCCAAACAATTCAGCAGGTGCGCCACTTGGCGGTCGGCGTAGCCCTTCTGCTTCGCCTCGAAGAGCAGGTCGCGCGGGATGGTGTCCAGCGTGTACTTCTCCACTTCTTTTTCGGTGAGGATCATGTCCTCGATCTGCTTCAGGAACCAGATGTCGATCTTGGTGCGGTCCTGAATGGTCTTGAACGGGATGCCCGCCTTGATGCTGTCGTAAACGTGGAAGAGGCGGCTCCAGCTCGGATTGCTCAGGCTATCCAGCAGCACGGCGACATCGGTGGTCTCCTTGCCGTCCGCGCCGAGGCCGTTGCGTTTGATCTCCAAGCTCTGACAGGCTTTCTGCAGGGCTTCCTGGAAGCTGCGGCCGATGCCCATCGTCTCGCCGACGCTCTTCATCTGCACACCCAAGCGACGGTCGCTGCCTTCGAACTTGTCGAAGTTCCAACGCGGCACTTTCACGATCACGTAATCGAGCGTGGGCTCGAAGAAGGCGCTGGTGCCGGTGATCGGGTTCTCCAGCTCATCGAGGCGGTAACCGATGGCGAGCTTGCTGGCGATCTTGGCGATGGGATAGCCGGTGGCCTTGCTGGCGAGCGCGCTGCTGCGGCTCACGCGCGGGTTGATCTCGATGGCGAAGATCTCTTCCTGGGTATCCGGGCTCACCGCGAACTGTACGTTGCAGCCTCCGGCAAAATCGCCGATGGCGCGCATCATCTTGATCGCCTCCGTGCGCATCCGCTGGTAGGTGCGGTCGCTGAGCGTCATTGCGGGCGCCACGGTGATGCTGTCACCGGTGTGGATGCCCATGGGATCGAAGTTCTCGATGCTGCAGATGATCACCACGTTGTCGTCCTTGTCGCGCAGCAGTTCCAGCTCGAACTCCTTCCAGCCGAGCAGCGCCTTGTCGATCATCACTTCGTGGATCGGGCTGATCTGTAGGCCGTACTTCAACAGCTTATCGAACTCGGCGGGATCATGGACGAAAGCAGCACCCGCGCCGCCCAAGGTGTAGCTGGCGCGGATCACCAGCGGAAAGCCGAACTCCTGTGCCACCTTCTTCCCTTCCAGAAAACTCGTTACGGTCCTGCTCGGCGCCATCGGCACGCCGATCCGCTCCATCAGTTCGCGGAAGCGTTCGCGGTTCTCCGTGATATCGATGGCCTCGGTGTCCACGCCGATCATGCGCACGCCGTGCTCCTTCCAGATGCCGAGCTTCTCACATTCGATCGCGAGGTTCAGGGCCGTCTGTCCGCCCATGGTGGGTAGCACCGCATCGATCTTGTGCAATTGCAGGATCTCCTCGATGCTCTGGGTGGTCAGCGGCTTCAGGTACACGTTGTCCGCCGTCACCGGATCGGTCATGATGGTGGCGGGGTTGCTGTTGATCAGCGTGACCTCGATGCCTTCTTCGCGAAGTGAGCGTGCTGCTTGGCTGCCGGAATAATCGAATTCACAGGCTTGGCCGATAACGATGGGTCCACTGCCGATGAGCAGGACCGACTTGATCGAATTGTCTTTTGGCATGTCCGGAAGGTCCCCGATGCATATCGGGGCGGGCCGCGAAGGTATCCCAAGGGGCCCACGCAGGATAAGGAATGTGCATAAGCTGGGGTGATCGTGGAGAAGTGGGGGTCGATCAGATGATCAGAGGATCAGACGATCAGAGGATGAAATGCCGTTGCAGCGACATCTACGTGACCGTACACCTTAGTGCTTGAGGCTTGCAGCTCACAGCCACCCTCCGGTAAACCTCAGGCCCGGTTCTTGCGTCTCCTTCCATAATCGGCCGCGATATATCTTTCGCCGTCTTACCCAACTACCCAACATGAAAGCCATCCTTCTGTCCCTCGCCTTCGCCTTCGGCCTTACCGCCTTTGCCCAAAAAAGCGACAATGCCCAAAAGACGCCGGCGGAAAAAGCCAATCACCGCACCGAGCAAATGGTGAAGGACCTCGGCCTCGAGGCTAGCCAGCAGGACAAGGTGGCCTCCATCAACTTGGACTACTACACGGCCATGCGCGATGTGAACACCATCCCCAATGAGAAGGACCGCGAGGGTCGCGCCAAGGTGGTGAAGGCAAATCGCGACAACCGTTTCCAAGCAGTGCTTACAGCAGAGCAATACACGAAGATGCTCACCTTGCGCGAAGAGCGCAAAGCCAAGAAAAAGGCCGAAAAGAAGGACAAGGGGAACGAGTGATCGCTCCGTGTTTTTCAACCTGCCCCGGACTTGAGCGGGGCTGTCGGCCTGTCAAGCCCTGAACAGCATTGACCGCGGCCCCGTCCGCCGGAGTGTGTAGCCAAAGGCATGCTCCGCGTGCTTCCCTGTCCCGTAAGGCCGCATGCCTCCGCGCCTCTGTGCCTCCGCGCCGCTGCGTGCAAATCTCCCGCAATCCCGTATTTCTCCGCGTCTCCGCGCCTCCGCGTCGCTTTCATCCCCTGCTCCGGCATTTTCCCCGATCTTCGCCCTCCATTCCATCCCGTATGCCACGCATCTCGCACAAAGGGCGCATCATGCCCTCCTCCCCCATCCGCAAGCTGGTCCCCTTTGCCGAGGCCGCCAAGAAACGAGGCGTAGAGGTGCTCCACCTCAACATCGGCCAGCCCGATATCCACAGCCCCGAGGTGGCCATGGAAGCCATCCATAAGTTGGACATGCCCGTGCTGGAATACAGCCACAGCGCAGGTTTCGAGAGCTATCGCCAAGGCTTGGCCGACTACTATGCCAAACACCGTATCAGCGTCAACAAGGACCAGATCATCGTCACCACCGGTGGGTCCGAGGCCCTGCTCTTTGCCATGATGAGCTGCTTCGATCCCGGTGACGAACTGATCATCCCCGAGCCCTTCTATGCCAACTACAATGCCTTCGCCATCTCGGCCGGCATCACCGTGGTGCCGCTCCGCAGCTCCATCGAGAACGGATTCGAACTACCCGAGGATGGGGCCTTCGAGGCCCATATCACTCCGCGCACCAAGGGCATCCTCATCTGCAACCCGGGCAACCCCACAGGCCGGGTGTATACGGCCAGCGAACTGGAGAGGCTCCGCAAGGTGGTGCTGAAGCACGACCTCTTCCTCTTCGCCGATGAAGTGTACCGCGAGTTCTGCTACGACGGCACCGAGCACATCAGTGCGATGAACTTGGAGGGCATCAGCGAGAACGTGGTATTGATCGATAGCGTGAGCAAGCGCTACAGCATGTGCGGCGCCCGCATCGGAGCCTTCGTCAGCCGCAACGCCGAGCTGATGGAGACCGCCATGAAGTTCGCCCAGGCACGCCTGAGCCCGCCCACATTGGGCCAGGTGGCATCCGAGGCCGCACTGCGAACACCGCAGAGCTATTTCACCAAGGTGAATGCTGAATACCGCGAACGCCGCAACATCCTGGTGGAAGGGCTGAACACGATCCCCGAGGTGGTATGCCCCATGCCCAGCGGTGCCTTTTACTGCGTGGCCGATCTGCCCGTGGACGATGCGGACGTGTTCTGCCAATGGCTCCTTGAAGAGTTCGAGCACGAAGGCCACACCTTGATGATGGCACCCGCATCGGGCTTTTATGCCGAGCCGGAATTGGGCAAGCGACAAGTGCGCTTGGCCTATGTGCTGGAGAAGGAAAAGCTGGAGCTGGCGGTGGAGTGCCTGCGGGTGGCCTTGGAGAGGTACCCACGCACGGTATCCATGAAGGAGCGGCAGGAGGCGGCCAGAGGGTGATCAGCCCGGGTCAATGGCTTCCCGATGAACGTGGGAATCTGGTAATTGCCACCCTACTGAAGGCAAGCTCCGTTCGACCTTGTACGGTGTACTGCCTACCGGTTGAATATTTAGCTACGCCCCCTTCAGGCGTAATTCCATAACTTGCGGGTGCTCCTACGCTCAGGATCCAGAGTTGAAATCTGATCCCGATCGTTCGCGCGGCATCCCAAACCCGCACATCAAATTGTAGTCTACCCGTATTTTCCAAATATTCCTTTATGGTGTCAACCGTACCCCCTCTGAGTTGCCCCCGCCCCCTTCAAAATGAACGCTCCCGGTCGCTGACCATCCTATGGACCGGCCTCCCCGTCCGATCGTTCCTGCTCATTGTACTCGGGATGGCTTCCACCACGGCACAGGCCACCACCTGCGCCAACGCCATCGTGATCAACCCGGCCTCCTTGCCCATCACGAACCAAGCGTTGGTGTGCGGTACGGGGAATGAAATGAACGCGACCACGGTTCCAGGTGCCATCTGCGGCTCGGGGAGTTCCGAATTCTACAAGGGCGGAAGAGAGGCGCTCTATAGCTTCACTCCCACCACCTCGGCATCCTATCAGCTTTCCTATGCAGGCCAAAGCTGGAGTGCGGCCATGGTCTACATCGGTTGCCCCACATTGAACAACTGCCTCTACGGTTCAGGGCAGACCGGTACCGCGGTCAGTTTCTCCGTAACCCTCACTGCCGGTGTCACCTATTTCATCTGGTTCGATACTTGGCCGTCGCCCGCAAGCCCTTGTCCCGGCACGTTCAGCTTAGGCCCCCCACCACCGCCCATCACCAACGACAACCCGTGCCAAGCCACAGGCTTGACCGTGAACCCCACCTTGGTCTGCACCTCGCAAACCCCTGGATCCCTGGTTGGGGCCACGGCCACCACAGGGGTCACCTCCCCCTGTGGTGGCACCCCCAACGATGATGTCTGGTTCAAATTCACCGCAACCGGCCCCACACACCATATCAGTCTCAATAACATTGCGGGTAGCACCACTGACCTGTTCCACGCAGTGTTCAGCGGCCCCAATTGCAACTCGCTTACCAACGTCAGCTGCAGTGACCCGAACAGCTCCATCGTGACCGGTCTTATCACAGGCAACACCTACTGGGTGCGTGTCTATTCCTGGTCCAGCAGCAACGGAGCCACCTCCACCTTCAATGTATGTGTTGGCACACCGCCACCGCCGCCACCGCCACCGGCTTGTGGCGGGACCTTCCATGATAATGGAGGAGCCACGGGGAGTTACCAGGCGAACAGCAACGAGACCACAACCATTTGCCCCGCTACTCCCGGCGATATGGTCTCCCTCATCTTCACACAGTTCGACCTGGAAACGAACTATGACCAACTACGGATCTACGATGGCAATTCAACGGCTGGCGCTCTGATGGGAACGTTCACGGGCAATGCACTTCCACCCGTGCTCACGGCAAGCAATCCCAGTGGTTGCCTCACGGTTGTCTTCACCTCCGATGGTTCCGTTCAATATGCAGGCTGGGCTGCACAGGTCCTTTGTGGGCCCATGCCGGCTGGTGATTGCGTCTACGCGCTCCACTTGCACGATAGCGGAGGCAACGGTTGGGGCACCTCCTCCGTTGGCGTCCGCATCAATGGCGGGCCATACACCTATCATACCGTTACAGCCTCCGACAACATCATATTCATTGGCGTGAACCTTGGCGACCTCATCGAATTGAATTATGTGGCTACGGGTCCCAATCAAGGCCAGAATTCCTATTCCATTTCCAAGCTCGGCCAGAACCCCTATTTCACATCCTCTACACCACCCGCAGCGGGTATCATCTTCAGCCAGATCGTTACCTGTGGGCCTCCGCCTGCCCAGCCCCAGGATTGCGTGGGGGGTATTACGCTCTGTAGCTCCCAGTCCATAACCAATTCCAGCGGAAGCACGGGCGATGTTATGGACCTCAACTCCACCAACCAAGGCTGTCTTTCCTCGGGCGAACGCCAAGGCACTTGGTACTACTTTTCCCCGCAGACTGCAGGGAACATCGGCTTTTCCATTACTCCAGCCAATGGTAACGACGATTACGACTTCGCCCTATGGGGGCCCTATGCAAGTGCCCAATGCCCCACTGGGCCACCGTTGCGTTGTAGCTACAATGCACCACCGAGCTATACGGTCGGCTTGGGCAACGGAGCTACCGATTTTACCGAGGGGGCCGGGGGTGACGGTTGGGTGAGCACCATCAATGTGCAAGCGGATGATGTGTATGTGCTCTATATCGACAACTTCTCCACCACAGGCCAGGCCTTCACCCTCAATTGGCAGCTGACCAACACTTCGTTGGACTGCACCACCCTCCCCGTGGAGCTGATCTCCTTGGAAGCCACGGCCCGCAAGCCCGAGATCGATGTGACCTGGACCACCGCCACTGAACAGAACAGCAGCCACTTCATTGTGGAGCGCAGCCCCGACAATGGGACCTTCACACCCATAGGCACAATGGCAGCCGCAGGCAATACACAGTTCCGCCGGGATTACCACTTTGTGGATGTGGCCCCACACAAGGGCGTGAACTACTACCGCTTGCAACAGGTGGATCTGGACGGCACCACCGAACAGACCCATACCGTAACTGCCATGCTGAATGAGGATGGCGGCAAACCCACCATTTACCCCAACCCGGCCAACGAGATCCTGAACGTAGCCTTCAATTCGCCTTTGGATGGTACAGTCGTGCTCATGGTGGAAGATGCCTTGGGCCGCACCATTGCGCAGAGCACCACCGTTGCCCTGCGAGGCGAGCACAAAGCGGAAGTCCCGCTGACAGGCCTAGCCAAGGGCTGGTACAACCTGCGCATCGCACTGCCGGATGGAAGCGTGTTGCAAGGAGGAGGTTTTTTGAAGAAGTGAGCCTGGAGTCCGGAGTCATGAGTCGGGAGTCATGAGTCTCGGTGAATTTGGCGAAGGGCCGAATTCACGCTTCTTTTGATGTAGATCCGAGGTTTCGCGTGCCTCGGAGATCGCACGGGCAACTGGAAAGTCCACCGACTTCCTGACACTCCCTGAAAGTACCGGCAAGGCCATCCACCATACGGTTGAATAGCAATATTGCCAAGCTGACCCTGCGTTGGGGCGGTACAGACCGGCTGCCACTTTGGGAAGGACCCTACGGCAGGTTTACCACTTCCAGACCCATATCCACTTTGGGTGAAATGGGGCAGAACGGGGAATAAAACGCCGAACTAAAGCACATCCCCAAAATGGGGGATCACATGGTTCTTCAAAGCAACTTGTTCACATCTTTATCGTATAGTGGTTGGCTTCCATCTCTCAAATAGGGAACTTAGTCGAATAATCACCGTGACAAACCTCAGGTTTGACCGGGTTCCTGTACGCCCACGAAATACCATTCGCATGGTCATTCACGCTGGATCCACCCACAGGTTGTCAACAACGCTAAGGCGCTATGTAGTTATCGCGCTTGTAGTATGCCTGGCCCTGCCTGATGTGTTCGCACAGGTCTCCAGTAACACCTGTGGCACCAATGCCGCGAATAAATACCCGGTGAACAACACGTGCGTCAACAGGGGCTTCAACGTACCAACAAGTTACACTGCCACATATAATCCGGGAGGTTGTAACGCCGGAGCAAATTTTGATGGGTATGGTTGGTTCACAGCCACGAGCACGTTGACCACCGTGCGATTTACCCCAGCATTGAATAGGGATGGTATACTCCATGTACTTGCTGCATGTGGCGGAACAGTGCTGGGATGTTCGGATGTTTATGGGAACGGCGGAGCAGAAACCGTGACCATACCGACGGTGATCGGCAATAACTACTTCGTGCGTGTGCAGCGTAAAAACAATGATGATGGAATGAACGGAAACCTCTGCGTCTATAACGAACAAAGGCCCATCCCCACCGTGGGGGACTGCATGTACACGCTGAGCTTTTTCGACTCATGGGGTGATGGTTGGAACAGCTCGTATGTAGGTGTCTATATCAATGGCGATTGGTATGGTAACTGGACCATCAATGGTGCTGGCGGCTTCCTTGATTTCGCGGTGAACATTGGCGATGTTGTGGAGCTTGTCTATAACGCCTCCGGCTCCTACCAAAATGAAAATTCATTCGTGCTGACAAAAACCACCCCGTGCGGGATCATTTACAGCTCAGGCTTTGCCCCCACGGCCGGTGTAAGCTACACGGGCACGGTCACCTGCACACCACCAGCTGCTGCACCGCAAGATTGTGTCGGCGGCACCACACTCTGTTCCAATGCATCGATAACCAGCAACAGCACCCACACGGGATGCAATGCAGACCTGAACGACAGCAATAAAGGCTGCCTTTCGGCCGGTGAGAACCAGGGCACTTGGTACTACTTCTCCCCATCTTCCAGCGGAACTCTGGGCTTTACACTCGTACCTCATGGCTCCACCGACGATTACGACTTCGCCCTGTGGGGACCATTCAGCTCCGCTCAATGTCCAACCGGTCCACCGATCCGATGCAGTTATTATGATGGCAGGTATTACGGTAACACCACTACGGGAATGGGGAATGGCGCTACCGAACCGTCAGAGGGACCCTACCATCCGCCTCAAGGAAATGACCCGAACGCCAATGGATGGGTGAGTACACTGAACGTGATAGCGGATATGGTCTATGTACTATACATCGACAATTACTCCTCCACCGGCCAGGCCTTTGACCTCTCCTGGCAACTCACCAACGGAGCATCCTTGGATTGTACCACGCTACCCGTGGAACTGCTCTCCTTGGATGCCACCGCCCGCACCTCCGTGATCGACGTGACCTGGGCCACAGCCTCTGAGCGGAACTCCGATCATTTCGATGTGCAGCGCAGTGCCGACAACGAGCACTTCGCCACCATAGGCACGGTGGGCGCCGCAGGCGATGCCCAGTTCCGCAATGATTATCTCTTTGTGGATGAAGCACCGCTGAAGGGAGCCAACTACTACCGCCTGCGGCAAGTGGACCGCGATGGCACCGTCGAATTCACCAAAACCGTGGTGGCCTTTATGGGCCATGGAGCGGACAGCCGCCCGGTGATCTTCCCAAACCCGGCCACCGACGTGCTCAACGTGGCCTTCAACACGCCGCTGGACGGCTCCGTTGTGCTCTATGTGCAGGATGCGGTAGGCCGCACGGTAACACAAAGCGCGGTGGTGCTGTTGCGCGGGGAACGCACCGCAGTGATCCCCACGGCGGACCTGGCCAACGGCTGGTACAACTTGCGCATAGCGTTGCCGGATGGCACCGTGCGGCAAGGCGGTGGGTTCTTGAAAAAGTGAGTCGGGATTCCTGAGTCTCGGTGAATTCGGTCCCTGAGGGCCTCGAAGGGCCGAATTCTCAACAATGATCTTTCCGAAAGGTCGAAGGGCCGAATTCTCAACAATGAACTTTCCGAAAGGTCGAAGGGCCGAATTCTCAACCAAGAACTGCTCGAAGTTCGAAAAGCCGAATGCACACACAGCAAACGTCCCAACGCAGGGTCCCGAGGCCGCGATCCGACGGTGACTTGAGATTCCTGAGTCTCGGTGAATTCGGTCCCTGAGGGCCTCGAAGGGCCGAATTCTCAACAATGAACTTTCCGAAAGATCGAAGAGCCGAATTCTCAACCAAGAACTGCTCGAAGTTCGAAAAGCCGAATGCACACACAGCAAACGTCCCAACGCAGGGTCCCGAGGCCGTGACCCGACGGTGACTTGAGATTCCTGAGTCTCGGTGAATTCGGTCCCTGAGGGCCTCGAAGAGCCGAATTCTCAACAATGAACTTTCCGAAAGGTCGAAGGGCCGAATTCTCAACAATGAACTTTCCGAAAGGTCGAAGAGCCGAATTCATAACCCCGCGATTTCCGAGACCCGAAGGACCGTGTTCATAACTCTCAGGCAACCGCCAAGGCCTATCCCCGTCTTCCACTGTGTGGAAGGCTCTTAAACCCCTGATCCTTCCCAACCAAATCGTTCTTTCCATTTGCGCTGCAACGATCGCGCAAATGATTACCTTCGTGTCCCCTACACCCCTCCCATTGCACGCTCCATGCGTAAACCCATACGCCTTCAGCTTTTCCTCACTGTGGCTGCCCTCGCGGCATTCACCATCACCCATGCGCAGAACGTGGGTATCAACACCAATGGAATTGCAGCGGATCCTGCTGCCATATTGGACCTCAATGTTGACATATTGGGCGGCAACGCCAAACGCGGCCTGCTGATCCCCCGCATGACCGAAGCCCAGCGCTTGGCCATTCCCGTAGGTGCCGCCGATGACGCCCTGCTGGTTTACCAGACCGATCTGGGAGCAACCCCCGATACCTCCAACGCACGCGGTTTCTGGTATTACGATGCCCCCACCACCAATTGGCTGCACCTGAGCACGGTGCGCCGCGGATGGTCACTTCGCGGGAACACCTTGGCTGGTAGCGGCAGCCCCGAATACCTCGGCCCCACCCAGTTCTCCACCAACCGTAACTTGGTGATGCGCACCCAGGCCGCACCGGCCAACCCCGCCTTGCAGATGAGCTACGCGCTGATGTATCCCGAGGCCGGCCTCGTGGGGTTGGGCACGCCTGCACCCGCCACCGAACGTCTTGAGGTGGAAGGTGCCATCCATTTCGCGACCAACGCCACGCCAGGTGCCCAAGTATCCACTCCCGTGGAGGGTGCCATACGCTACGGCACCGAGACCGGCTCAGCTCCTTCCGGCAGCAACCTCAAATGGCATTATGGCGTGCTGAACGACTCCATAACCGGAAACCGCTATTGGAGGCGCATGGAGAATGCCGAGAACCTGGTCTCCAACTCCCCCATGACCTCCTACCCCAAGGATACCGTGCAGTGCAACAACAGCATCGGTGATGCGATGCGGGGTGCCCTGAGCGCCACTCCCGTGACCCAGACCTCCAACACGCCGCTGAACTACTATAGCCCCTTTGCCACCAACTTCGACCAGAACTCCGCCCGCAGCTTCCGTGTGCAATACCTCTACCGCTATGAGGAACTCGTGGAGGCCGGCATCTGCTTCCCCGCCCAGATCAATGCGTTCGCCTTTTTCTGCTTGGACCAGGAAACACTGGACAACCCCGGCTCCCCGGATTTCCCCACAGTGCTCAACGGAGAGATCCGCGGTGGGGCGGCCACTTTCCCGTTGACGGGGTCAAGCGCCTATTTCGGGATCAACAACACGTCGTCGTACATGGATAACAATATCCGCCTCTCCACCCCGAAGGGCTCGATCTATAACCTGACACCCGGCCCCGGCTGGATCAACTTTACCTTGGTGACGCCCATTACGCTCGCCGTCAATGACAACCTGATCCTGGATATCGTATGGACCCGCAACGTAGGCGTAGGCGTAGGCCCAAAAGTGGAGTTGGAGGACCCCGGCTACACCTGCGTCAAATGGGTATATGCCACCAACATCAGCAATCAAGCGGGACGGAACCTGATCAGGGATAATCCGCTTTACCCCTCCAGTCCTCAAGGAGTGGTCTCACCCAACAGCCCGCACCGGTGGCGCCCGGTTACACGCTTTACCGGCAAGGTGGAGGTGCCCGATGTGATAGAGCGCCGGGCCAACTACATCCAGTACGGCGGTGGCATTTTGGTGGGTGATCCAACTTGGTATAGCACCGAACCCCGGAAAGGCCCCGGCACCGTGCAGGTGCAGAACGGGATCTATGATGGCCATGTGCTCCTGAGCGACCATGTGTTCGACCGCTATTTCGATGGGGCACCACGCCCTGAGGATGCCCAAGCCGCAGAAGGATACGCCTACGTGGGCCTGTCCCAACTGCGCGAGCGGCTGGAGCGCGAGCGGCACCTGCCCAACATGCCATCGCGCAGCCAGTGGGAGGCGCGCGGCGGTGCCAGCCTTGGTACGCTCACCACCGGCCTGTGGCGATCCGTGGAGGATCAGGCCCTCTACATCACACAGTTGGAAAAGGACCTGAGCACCTTGGAGGAAATGGTCTTCGGCCCCGACCTCACACCGCAAGAGGCCCAGCGCCTGATCGCGGAGATCCAAGCCAGCAAGCGCCTTACCGAGGCCCAGAAGCTGCACCTGGTAGATTCCTTGAACGAAAAGGCCCAAGACGGCACCCCCAAGAAATGAACGCCGCCAACCGCACCCTCCGCCTTGCGCACCCGGCCCTGCTGGTGCTCTGCGCCATCGGTATTGCCACCGGCGCGGCCGCGCAGAACGGCAACATCGCCATAAATACCACCGGTGCCGCCGCCGACCCCAAGGCCCTGCTCGATCTGACCTCCATCACCAAAGGCCTGTTGATCCCACGCATGGCCGCCCTGCCCGGAGGGGCATTGCCCAGCGGATTGGTGGCATACCGGACCGGCGCACCACGCGGATTTTTTGTGTACGAGAACGGCGGCTGGATCCCCTTGATCCCCGGCGGAAAAAATGCGTGGGACATCTACGGGAACACCCTCACGGATGCCACCTATACCAATCCGGATTTCATAGGCACCACGGACGGCGCGCCGATGTATTTCCGCACCAATAACCTGCACCGCATGCGTATCGATGGTGGTACGGGTTACCTCGGGGTGGGCTATCCGGCCGGGGCCGCGTTGGCTGCGGAGCGCCTGGACATCAATGGCCAGCTCAGCATGTACTATGCACCGACCGGCACCATTCCCATCAGCCTCACCAACGCACCGGGCGTGTTCCGCTACCAGACCTTCGGCAACCTCACCGGTACCGTACCCTATCGCCGCGGCAGCAACGAATTGATGGCGACCAACCCCGATAACGGTGCTACGAACAACGCGGTGCTGGGAACGCCCAATGGCTACCCTTTGCAGTACGCCGGCCACTGGGGGAACATCGGTGATTCCGCCATGGTACAAGGCAAGAGCACTCCGGTACTCGTACAGCCCAAGACCTATGGCTGGCGGGCCTTCGAGAACCCTTATGATGAGGAGCGCGGTGCATGGACCCACTTCCGCGAAGCGGTATGCACCACCGTGGATGCTGAGGTCACGATCCCGCCCACCGGCGCCTACAACAGCACGGCCGCAGGAAATCCTGCACAATTCTACGTCACACCGTTCTACGGAAATGGTGCCCCTTATACACGGCATCAATACCTTTTCAGGGCCAGCGAACTGAACTTGGAGCTATCCGGGTACACAGGTGGCTTGTGCCCGGGCGGGGAGGTGAAGCGGATCTCCTTCTATGTGCTCGGCACCGGCACAAGGTCCATCAACCCCATCGGTACGGTCACGGTGCGCAACGCACCGCCCGGCGTGAATGAACTCTTCGGCTTTGACAACACCGTGGACGCCTCGGGAACGATGGGATGCGCAAACTTGGCGCCGGGTACGCAATGGCCAACCATAGCCGGAACCGGATGGATGGACATCCCCCTCAGCACTTCTTTTTTCTGGGACGGCACCAGCAATGTGATCGTGGAAGTGGCGGTCCGCACCATCCCAATGCCTGCCGATGGTACTCGGCACGTGCAATGCACACTTACCCCGTTCAACTCCACCTATGGGGCGTTCAGTACGGGTCCCCCCGCCGTAGCCATCCTGCTTCCGGACCCAGGCTCGCCCGGCTGGTCCTGCAACAATACCGGCAACGTGATGACCCGCATGCCCGACGCGGCGAATCCGCCCTATTCGGCCGGTGCAAGCCCGTACCGTCCCATGATCAAGTTTTTCGGTAAAGTGACCGGTCAGGGGCCAAGTGGTGCCGGCTACACCACCGGGACCGGCCCGTACCTCACGTATAATGGGGCACTGGTGCTGGAGGATACAGTAACGGCACGAACGGACATTCCATGGGGCCGCTGGCGCCCCGGCACGCCCAGCTTCAATACCTTTTGGTCCTACCAAGGCAAGGGTACACTTTCGGCCCAGCACGGGGTGTATGATAACCTCACCAATTTGAACGACCACGTCTTCGACCGGGCCTTTGATGGGCGCGTGGCCCCCGGCGATGCCGAAAAGCATGGGGAGCAACACCTGTTGAGCATCCGCGAGATGGAGGCCTTCACCCGCACCAACCGCCATCTGCCCACCATGAAGGGCCGCGCCGACTGGAATGCCGAGGGTGGCTTCTCCTTGGGCGATCTCACCAACCAGCTCTGGGCCACCACCGAAGTGCAAACGCTCTATGTGGCCGAACTGCACGACAAGCTCAACGTGATCGAAATGCTCACCAACGAGCGCCCCATCACCCGGGAGGAGTTCCATATCGCCCGGCAGCAACTGGCCGGCATGGCCGAATACACCGACGCGGAAAAGGCCCGCCTGATCGCCGCCCTGCGCAAGCGCGCGCCCCTTACCTCCCCATCCCGATAAGGTCATGGTACACCCCTCGCTTCCCCATACCCATTCCCCACGACCCGCCCACCGGATGCCTGTCGCCATTACGCTTGCTGCACCCACGCACACGCCTCGGGAAGGCCGGATGTTCCGCACCTTGCTGGTCACCCTGCTTCTATTGGCGCTCTCACTCGGCCTCCGTGCGCAGGTGGCCATCAACACCACCGGTGCTCCACCAGCAGCGAACGCCATTTTGGACATCAGCAGCACCAACAAAGGCCTACTGATACCGCGCATGACCCGCGCCCAGCGCATAGCCATTGCCGCTCCGCCCCAAGGGCTGATGGTATACCAGACCGATTCGGTCACCACCGACCCCAAGGGCTTGTGGTACTATGACCCGGCCACCCCCATTGTGGGCTGGAAGCACGTGGCCTGGGGACCGGCACTCTGGAAACTGGGCGGCAATGCCGGTACCAGTGCCGCGGATTTCCTCGGTACGCTGAACAACCTTCCGCTGTTGTTCTGGATCGCCAACTATGAACGGGGCCGCATCAGCGCCAATGGGGAATTACAACTCTACCACACCGGCGCCCCCGTGGGCCCCACGGGCTTGGTGCATGTGGAAGGGGCCATTAAGCTGAAAGGGGGAAGTGTAGGCGATACGGAAGGAACCATCCGATACACCCCAGGGGCCGGTACCGTGCCCAACAAGTTCGAAGGCTATGTGCAAAATGGAGACGGTTCCGATCCTGACATCAACGGGTGGAAGCAGATCGATAACAACTTCGGAGAGCGCAAGTTGCAGGAAACCCCCATTCCCGGTGCCAGCTGCCAATTGCCTTCAAGTACGACCGATCCGCTCACAGGGCCACGGCCATGGCCTATTCCGGGTCCTTCCGCCGGTCCGTTCGGGCAACTCACCGGTGCCTCCTCCCCCTACTACGGGTTTTGGGAGGATTCCCGCAGGCAGTATCTCTTCTTGGCCAGCGACCTCAATGCGGCCGGCATTTGCGGAGGATCCGGCAACCCCATCCAGGCCATCGCCTTCGAGGTGGTTGCACTGCACTCCGGACCGGGGCGATTGCATTTCCTGCGTTACCGGATGAAGAATACCAGCGACATGGCGATCACGAATTTCGATAATTCGGGCTGGATCACCTTCGCTCAGCCCAGCCCCCCTGATATTGCGGGCCCACCGGAGCGCTATACCGACCACAATACCGGGTTCAACGCGGTGAGCGGATGGAACGTGCATAACGGAACACCTTTCGTTTGGAGCGGGAACAACCTCAAGATCGATGCAGCACTGGACAACCAGACCTGGTCGTCCTTATGGAACAGTTCGGTGCGTTCGTACAACACCACGTACAACAGCATGATCAGCAACTACTGTGATGCCTGTGGAGGTACCGGTGCAGGAACGTGTACGTGGCAGACTCCTGTTGCGCCTCCTTTCTATTTCCCCCCCACAACGCCTACCAATGGGATGATAGGAACCAACTCCAACACCCCGGACTGGGGATGGGTAAGCGGCTGGAACATGACGGAGTCGACCAATACGATCACCTGCGATGGTACCGTTCCCACCTATAACTCAGGTTCTCCGGTCTCCATCTTGAACCGCCTACCGCGCGTGGCCTTCTACACCAAGTACACCGGCTCCGGCGCATCATACAGGGTGGGCAGCTATATGTACGCGCAAGAGGGTCTGATGGTGGGGGATGCGGCGTGGGCTGCCAGCGGTACCTACCCGAACAATCCCTTCAAGGGTCCCGGCACCATCACGGCCAAGCGCAGCGTATGGTCCGGCACCACCCTGCTCACCGACTATGTGTTCGACCTCTACTATGATGGAGTAGCCAAGCCCGAGGATGCAGTAGGCGCCTCGCAGTACGTGCGTACCCCGCTAAAGGAACTACCCAACTACGTGGAGCGCGAGCGCCGCTTGCCCAATGTGGACGGCCGTGATGAATGGAACAAGTCCGGCATCTTCAGTGTGGACAAGCTCGGCAACCAGCTATGGGTGACCGTGGAGGACCAAGCGCTTTACATCCAGGAGCTCAATGCCCGCATGGATGCGCTGAAGCAATTCCTCGTGGAGAAGAAGCTGAAGGAGCTCGAGGGCGATCAGTAGATCAGCTGCTTCCGCCCAAGCCTTGGCGAAGGAGGATGATGGAATGTCTCCCGGTGAGAGCTGGGTCTCCATGGTGGGCGATCCGGAACGCTGATCATGCACGGTGCGCCTATTCGCCGCCGATGATCCCATCGCGGCCCGAATTCCACATGCGTCATTCCCAAGCCTCGAAGGAGATCATCCCACAGGACCATCCTTCTTCCAGCGCCACCCGGATGTACCTTCCCCGCCTCCGCCTCAATGTCCTCCTTTACCCATGGCCGCCTCACCATGGCCATACACCGCTACGGTGATGGCCCTTTGCCCCTATTGGCCTTCCACGGTTTCGACCGCACCGGGAGCGACTTTGCCATACTTTCCCCGGCATTGGGAAAGCGGTGTACCATCCATGCCTTCGACCTTTCATTCCATGGCCACAGCCCTTCACCAAGCGGTGAAGGACCGATCACACCGGAGGAATTCGCTGCATTCTTCCAGGCCTATGCCCGGGAACTCGGCGGTGGATCCATGGCCCTGCTGGGCTATAGCCTGGGCGGAAGGCTTGCCTTGGGCCTCGTGGAGCAATGCCCCCTGCTGTGGAACCACATCTTCCTGGTGGCTCCCGATGGCTTGGTAGCGCAGCCGTGGTACCGCAGCATGGCACAGTATCGCTGGGGGCGCTGGGTGTATCGCCAATTCATCGACCATCCCGGCGGCATTCACGCCCTGATCAACCTGCTCTTCCGCACCCGCCTGATCGGCGAACGCATGCATCGCTTCCTGATGGGCCATAGTGATTCCAAGCAGGCACGCGAACTCCTGCATGATGTATGGACCGGCTTTCGCCTGATCGAACCCGACCTGCGCCGCGTAGCACTGAACCTCAGCGAGCAAAAGCTGCCCTTGCACCTCTTCGTAGGAGAGCACGACAGGGTGATCAAGCCCGCGCAGGCCAAGCGATTGAAGCAGCTGGCGCCCGAGGAGGTCCATGTGCATGTAATGCCCACCGGCCACCGCATGCTGACTGCGGAACTGGGCGAGGCCATTGCTGGCGCGTTGTCGGGAACCGCGACCTCGCGTGAACACGGTCCTTGAAGTTCTCAGTGAACACCATCCTGAGGTTCTCAGTGAACACGGTCTGGAGGTGCTCAGTGAACACGGTCCCTGAGGCCCTCGAAGGGCCTTGTTCACAACCAACCTTACCCACATATCCATCCCCTCGAAGGGCCGTGTTCACAACCAACCTTACTCACATATCCATCCCCTCGAAGGGCCGTGTTCACAACCGATCTTACCCACATATCCATCCCTCGAAGTGCCGTGTTCACAACCAAACTCACCCACATATCCATCCCCTCGATGGGCCGTGTTCACAACCGATCTTATCCACATATCCCTCCCATCGAAGGGCCTTGTTCACACTACCCTGACCCCGTGATCAGAACACGCGAAACTCAAACCGGGGCTTCGCCCCTTCGAGTACCTTAGGGTACAGAGCCTCAGCCACCGGTTTGAGTGAACACGGTCTGGAGGTGCTCAGTGAACACGGTCCCTGAGGCCCTCGAAGGGCCGTGTTCACAACCAACCTTACTCACATATCCATCCCCTCGAAGGGCCTTGTTCAAATCCAAACAAACCCCAAAGGCGGACCTGAAATAGCGAACCGCTGCGCCGATCCTTCCAGTACCGGACCCCGAAAGCCTCAGCCACCGGCGTGCACCACGCGCTGTCAACTAATTTAGCGCCCCCCTGCAAGGAAGCCCATCTCCATGACACGAACCTCTCTCTTCCGCCTGGCGCTGCTCTGCGCCTTGCTCCTACCCGTTTTTGCCTTGGCCCAAACCGGCACGGTCCGTGGCTTTGTATACGAAGAGAGCAGTGGCGAACCTTCCATCTTCACCCCTGTGGCACTGCGCGGCGCCACCAATTACAGCGCACAGACCGATGTGAACGGCTACTTCTCCATCAGCAAGGTAACGCCCGGTGCGTACACCCTCCAGGTGATCTACTTGGGCTTCGACACCTTGCAGAAGAAAGTGGACATCACCGCAGACCAGATCATCACCGAACAGCTCTACCTGAAAAAGGGAAGCATACAGATGCGCGCGGTCGAGGTTTCCGCAGAGAAGCAACAGACCCAGCAGAACGTACGGGTGGGCGTTACCAAGCTCACCCCGAAACAGATCGAACGCCTGCCCGCCATCGGAGGCCAAGCGGATCTCGCGCAATACATGCAGGTGGTGCCCGGCGTGGTGTTCACCGGTGACCAAGGCGGCCAACTGTACATCCGGGGCGGATCGCCCGTGCAGAACAAGGTGTTGATGGATGGTATGGTGCTCTACAATCCCTTCCACAGCATCGGCCTTTTCAGCGTGTTCGACAATGATGTGATCCGCAACGCGGACATCCTCACCGGTGCCTTCAATGCCGAATACGGCGGTCGCGTAAGCAGCGTGATGGACATCACCACCCGCGATGGGAACAAAACGCGTTTGGGCGGCAAAGTGGCCGCCAGCACTTTCGCGGCCAAGGGCCTACTGGAGGGACCCTTGAAGAAGCAGAGCGCGCCGGGAAAAGGCAGCAGCTCGTTCCTGCTCAACTTCAAGCACAGCTACTTGGACCAGACCAGCAAGAGCCTGTACAGCTATGTGGATACCGCCGGACTACCGTTCAAGTTCACGGACCTCTACGGCAAGATCTCGCTCAACGGCGCCAACGGCAGCAAGGTGAATTTCTTCGGCTTCAACTTCACCGACGGGGCCAAGTACCGCGGCATCAGCGACCTGGACTGGAAGAACTGGGGGGCGGGCACCAATTTCGTGCTGGTGCCTTCGGGCAGTGCGGTGCTGATCCAAGGCGTGTTCGCGCTGAGCAACTACAAGATCGAACTGCTGGAGGGCGACCTGATGCCACGCACCAGCAGCATCAACAACTTCAACGGGGGGCTCAACTTCAAGTACTTCACCGGCCGCAACGAGGTCCACTACGGCTTCGAGGTCACAGGGGTGAAGACCGATCTGAGCTTCTTCAACTCCTTGGGCTACGAGCTGCAGCAGCAAAAAGTGAGCACCGAGTTGGCCGGTTTTCTCAACTATAAGATCCGCGCTGGCAAATGGGTGTTCGACCCCGGCATGCGCCTGCAGTACTATGCCACCTTGGCCGTGCTCAGCCCCGAACCGCGATTCGGATTCAAATGGAACGTTAGCGACCGTTTCCGCATCAAGGGTGCCGCTGGTATGTACAGCCAGAACCTGATCGCCACCAACAACGACCGCGATGTGGTGAACCTGTTCTACGGGTTCATCACGGCACCGGATGACATCCCCCAAACGCTCACCACCAAAAATGGCGACGTGCGTGAGATAAAGGACCCGTTGCAACATGCCAACCACGTGGTGGGTGGTTTCGAATACGACCTCACTCCCAAGGCAAGCATCAACATCGAAGGATACTACAAGGATTTCCGCCAGGTGACCAACGTGAACCGCGAGAAGCTGTACAACGACACGCCGGAATTCGCGAGCAAGCCGGACGAGCAGAAGAAGGACTTCATTGTGGAGACGGGCAGTGCCTACGGTGCCGACTTTCTCCTGACATACGAGAACAAGGGACTCTATATCTGGGCGGTATATTCACTGAATTTCGTGGACCGCTTCGATGGAACACGCGAGTACAACCCGATCTGGGACCGCCGCAACAACGTGAACCTGGTGGCCAGCTACACCTTCGGGAAGCATACCAGCTGGAAGGCCAGTGCACGCTGGAACTACGGCTCCGGCTTTCCCTTCACGCAGAACCAAGGTTTCTACGAACGCTTGCCTTTCAGCGATGGGATCGGAACGGACATCAACACCGCGAACGGCGACCTGGCGGTGATCTACGGCCCCCTCAACGGCGGACGGCTCACCGATTACCACCGCATGGACCTGGGTATCACCAAGACGTGGAAGCTGAGCGAATACCAAGTGGTGGAACTCGACGTGAGCGTGACCAACGTGTACGATCGTGAGAACATCTTCTACCGCGATCGTGTAACGGGCAAGGAGGTGTACCAGCTACCGATTCTGCCGAGCGTGGGATTTTCGTACACGTTCTGACGGCGGCTGTGTTCAAAATGGGAAAGCTGAAAGCTGAAGGCTGAAACCGGGTGCCCCAAAAGCACGGTTCCAGCTTTCAGCTTTCCTGTTTCAACCTTCCCTTTTCGGTTTTCAGCCTTCCGGTTCCAACCTTCTTTCTGCAGCTTTCAGCTTTCTCGTTTCGGCTTTCAAACCATCCGCTTAGCTTTACGCCCCGTGATCACCATTCCCATTCAGGGCGTGATCAACATGTGATGACGGGTTCCACTAAGTACATTTTCGTTACCGGAGGGGTCACCTCCAGCCTGGGCAAGGGCATTGTAAGTGCCTCCTTGGCCAAATTGCTGCAAGCGCGCGGCTTTACCGTGACCATCCAGAAGCTGGATCCCTATATCAATATAGACCCCGGCACGTTGAACCCCTACGAGCATGGCGAGTGCTATGTCACCGAGGATGGGGCGGAGACCGACCTGGACCTGGGGCATTACGAGCGCTTCCTGGATACCCCCACCAGCCAGGCCAACAACGTTACCACCGGACGGATCTACCAGAACGTGATCAACAAGGAGCGCCGGGGCGAATACCTGGGCAAGACCGTTCAGGTGATCCCCCACATCACCGACGAGATCAAGCGGAACATCCAGCTTCTGGGGCGCAAGGGCATTTATGATTTTGTGATCACCGAAGTGGGGGGCACCGTGGGCGACATCGAAAGCTTGCCATACGTGGAAGCGATCCGCCAGCTCAAGTGGGAAAAGGGCCGCGATGCGCTCTCGATCCATCTCACGCTGCTGCCGTACCTGCGCACTACGGGTGAATTGAAGACCAAACCCACCCAGCACAGCGTGAAGGAACTGCTCAGCCTGGGTGTGCAACCGGACGTATTGGTGTGCCGCACCGAGCACGCCATGCTGAAAGGCATGAAGGAGAAGATCGCGCTGTTCTGCAACGTGGACCAAAGTGCCGTGATCGAGAGCGCCGATGCTGAAACGATCTACGATGTGCCTCTGTTGATGCAACAGGAGCAATTGGATGTGGTGGTACTGAATAAGCTGGGCATCACCAACTATCCGGAGGCCGACCTCGACCGTTGGCGGGAATTCCTGCGTCGCCACAAGGAAGCCACCGATGTGGTGAAGATCGGTCTGGTCGGTAAATATGTGGAATTGCAAGATGCCTATAAGAGCATCAAGGAAGCCTTGGGGCACGGAGGCGCGGAGAACGAGACCAAGGTGGAGATCCGCTGGGTACACAGTGAGAAGCTCACACCGAAGAATGTGGCCAAGCACCTCGGTGGGTTGAGCGGCATCCTCGTGGCTCCCGGATTCGGGCACCGGGGGATCGATGGAAAGATCGAAGCAGTGCGCTTTGCCCGTGAGCAAAAAATCCCCTTCCTGGGGATCTGCTTGGGCATGCAATGTGCGGTGATCGAGTTCGCGCGCAACGTGATGGGACTTGCGGAGGCCAATAGCACCGAGATGGATCCTGATACCAAGTGGCCGGTGATCTCCATGATGGAGGAGCAAAAGGCCCAAGTGGACAAGGGAGGCACCATGCGCCTGGGCTCCTACCCTTGTAAATTGGTGGAAGGCACGCATACCGCGAAGGCCTATGGAAAAACCAGTATCAAGGAGCGCCATCGCCACCGGTACGAGTTCAACAATGCCTACCTCGAGAAATTCCGGAAGGCAGGGATGATCGCTGCGGGTGTGAACCCACAGACCAAGTTGGTGGAAGTGGTGGAGCTGAAGGACCATCCGTGGTTCGTAGGCGTGCAGTACCATCCGGAGTACAAGAGCACCGTGGCCAGGCCCCATCCACTGTTCACCCGTTTCGTGAAAGTGGCGTTGGCGCACCAAAAGGAACTGGCGATCACCGACGAGGCTCGAGCCTGATCGATCCGGTGCATCCTTCGCTGGAACCGGGCCGTTCCGATAGGTATCGAAGCTATCCCGCCGCGAACTACCGTCCTCCGGCACCTTCCACAATTTCGGTGGCACGAGGCGCGGGATCGTTCAAGTTGAATAATCCGTAACCCCGTTCATCGGAATGCCGGCCGGAAGCCTGGATGGCACCATTGCGATCCGGCGGCGAAAATGCCTATGCTCCCCGAGCGCATACGGCTATCTTCGCGCCCTTTCCCGTTACCCCCAAAGCGACAACGGATCAGCATGGACCGTAATTCGATCATCGGCATCCTTCTCATTATAGCCATCCTTTTTGGCTACCAGTACCTTACCATGCCGAGCGCCGAGGAGAGCGCGCGGATGCAGCAGGAACAGGACAGCATTGCAGAAGTAGCGATCCGTAAGCAGGCCCAGCACGCCGATTCCGCCTTATCCCAGCAACAGCACAGCACCCAAGGCACCACCAGTGTCCCCGCTGTTGCCAACGATACCACCACGGTAGCGGACAGCCTCAATGCCGACAGCACCCTGGCTGCACGGCAGTTCGATCGCCTCGGCATCTTCGGCCCCAGCGCCAACGGCAGCAACGAGGTGATCACCATCGCCAACGAGCACCTGCAGATCGCCATCAACACCTTCGGTGCAAGGCCCAATGTGATCCGCCTGAAGGAGTACAAGACCTACCACGGACGTAAGCCCCTGCTGTTGGCGGTGCCGGACAGCGGTACATACGAGTACAATTTCTTCCTCGGGAACCGCAAACTGAGCACCAAGGACATGAACTTCACCGCCGAGAAGCTCGGCGGGATGGGCGTGCGGCTCAGGGCTGCCACCACCGACCCCGGCAAGTACCTGCAGATCACTTACCAGCTGGATAGCGGCTCGTGGTTCATGAACACCACTGCTGAACTGGTGGGCCTGCCCGAGATCGATCCGCGCAATGTGATGTTCCACTGGAACCTCATCGGATACCACAATGAGAAGCACCGTCCTACCGAGGAACAGCATTCCACGGTCTATTACAAGTACCTCAACAGCGACCGGGATTACCTGAGCGAAAGCAAGGACGATGTGAAGAAGCTCGAGGCGAAGACAAACTGGGTGGCCTTCAAACAGGATTTCTTCACTGTGGCCATGGTGAAGAAGGACGGCTTCACCAGCAATGGTTCGGAGATCTCCATCACCACGCTACCGGACGATACGCTGTACTCCAAGCGCTACGAAGCCAAGCTTTTCTTCGGGCAGGAGCCCAGTGCACATGCTGTGCTGGACATGCAGATGTACCTGGGGCCGAACCAGTACAATATCCTCCGCCATACGGACATCCCGGAGTTCAGCCGGATCATCGATCTCGGCTGGGGCATCTTCGGTTGGATGAACCGCTTTCTGGTGATCCCCATCTTCAACTTCCTCAGCCAGTTCAACCTCAGTTACGGCATCATTATCCTGGTGCTCACCATTGTGATCAAGCTGCTGCTGTTGCCCATCGCCTACCGCAACCAGAAGAGCAGCATCCGGATGCGCGCACTGAAGCCGGAGATCACTGCGATCGGCGAGAAATACGGAAGTGATGAGGCCCTGAAGAAGCAGCAGGCAACCATGGATCTATACCGCAAGGCCGGTGTGAGCCCCGTGGCCGGCTGCGTGCCCATGCTCCTGCAGATGCCTGTGCTGTACGCCATGTTCCGCTTCTTCCCCAGCAGCATCGAACTGCGGCAAGAACCCTTCCTCTGGGCGGATGACCTGAGTAGCTACGACAGCATCCTGCAGCTGCCCTTCCACATCCCGGCATACGGAAGCCACGTGAGCCTTTTCACCCTGCTGATGGCGGCCAGTACCATCGTGTATACCCTCGTGAACAGTAAGCAGATGCCCCAGCAACAAGGCATGCCGAACATGAAGGTGATGATGTACATGTTCCCGGTGATGATGCTGTTCTTCATGAACTCGCTGCCCGCCGGTCTCAGCTACTACTACTTCCTGGCCAACCTCATCAGTATCCTGCAGATGACAGTGATCACCAAGTGGTTCCTTGATGAGGGAAAGCTGCGCGAGCAATTGCTGGCCAACATGAAGAAGCCCCGCAAGAAGAGCAAGTGGCAAATGCGCATGGAGGAGATCCAGAAACAACAGCAAGCGTCCTCCAAGCGCCGTCGTTGATCCACAATTATCGGATCCCGGGGGAAAGGGCTGGATCATGAACGGCTTTGTACATGGGTTGGATGGCTTCGGGCGCGCTCCCGCCTTCATCCTGCGCCACCGCATGGGCTGGATGTTCCTCGCCCCCATCCTGCTTTGGGCACTCTTCGCATTGGGACTGTTCCAAACCGGGAACTGGCTGGTGGATACCGCACAGGCCTGGTCCGAAAAGCATTTGGGCCTGAATGTCCCTACCGCTGGCCGCGATGGCTGGCCCGGCTTCTGGGATGACCTGAAGGCCGTGGTGAACGGTGCCCGTGATGTGCTGGTGTGGGTGGTCCTGAAGCTGGCGATCTTCTGGCTCGTTGGGCTCCTGGGCAAATATGTTGTGCTGGTATTCCTCTCGCCCCTGTTGGCCTATGCGAGCGAGCGTACGGCGGAACTGCTCACCGGTACCCATATTCCCTTCCACTGGGCGCGCTGGCTGCGGGAGATGCTGCGAGGCATGGTGATGGCACTTCGGAACGGAGCATTGGAAATAGGCATCACGGTGCTCGCCTGGGCCGCCACGCTGTTCCTTCCACTATTCGCACCGGTAACGGCACTCCTTCTCTGGGTCGTTTCCTGCTGGTTCTACGGTTTTTCAATGTTCGATTACATCCACGAGCGAAAAGGGCTGGGACTGCGCGCCAGTGTGCGTGCCGCGCACCAACAACGCGGGGCCGTGTTGGCCAACGGCATGCTCTTCAACCTGCTGATGAAAGTGCCCGTGCTGGGGATGATGACCGCACCACTGTTGGCAGCCGTAGGAGCCGTCCTGACAAATGCATCTCCTCGATCGCGAACCCGGCACACCGCACCAGCGTAAAACCGGCCATGCGAGGCTGGCTTCCCTTTCTTTTCCTTCTGCTCTGCGGTGCATCCCAAGCCCAGCGGCCCCATTTGGAGGTGCCACCCCAAGGCTCTCCGGACCGCGTGCAACTATTCGGCACAGTGACCGATAGCATCACCGGGAAACCCGTGTATGATTGCCTCGTGGAATATTATGATATGGCCGGTGAGCGCCTATCCATTTCCTCCGTGAACAGCGATGGCCAGTACGCCATGTATGTCCCGGCCCATCTGCCCTTCGAACTGCGGATAGAGCGGGAGAACGGCTATCGGGACCTGCGCACAAGTGCTCCGCAGATCCCGGAAGGCACCGGTCAGTTCCGGCTGGACCTGGTGCTGCACCCGAAATAGATCAAGGCAGACTTCAAAAGAATTGCCCCCAAGTTCCGTTTCCGGATCCCGGGGGCAACTTCAATTCGATCCGACGATCTCAAGGTCACCTCACGGGACCTCAAGGAACCGATCAGCGTACTGGGGCAGGTGGCGCCACGTCCCCGGTGGTCTCCGCCTTTACCGGGGCTTTCACCACGGTCATCTCATCCACCAGGTGCTTGGCACCTGCGAATTTGTCGATGGTCCACAACACGTAACGGATGTCCACACTGATGGTACGCTGAAGCTCCGGCTCGTAGGAGATATCACCGCTCATGGCTTCCCAGTTGCCATCGAAGGCAATGCCGATGAGTTCACCGTTCCCGTTGATCACCGGGCTGCCACTATTACCTCCAGTGATGTCATTCTCGCTGATGAAGTTGATCGGCAGGTTGCCGTTCTCATCCGCATAGCGACCGAAATCTTTCGCTAAGAGCAATTCCTTTTGGCGTGCGGGCACACTGAACTCATCGCTGGTGGGATCTTCCTTCTGGAGGATACCGATCTGCGTGGTGCTCAGGTCGTAATGCACCGCATCGGCCGGGCTGTAGTCGTTCACAATGCCGTAGGTGAGGCGCTCGGTGCTGTTGGCATTGGAGTACCACATTTTCTCCGGATCCTGCTCACGCATGGCGGCCACCATCAGGCGATAGCCTTTATCGATCTTCACTTGTGCATCCTGAATGGCGGGGCCAAGCACATTGCGGTACAAGCCGATGCTGCTCTCCATGGCCTGCATGCCCATGTCCTTCTGCAAGGTCTTCAGGTTCGGCTTGGCCAGAAAGGCCATCAGCCGCGTGCTGTCGGTGAGCACGCTCGTCTTGAACATGGCAGCCGCCCATTTATCGAAGTCGCCCTTGTACTTCTTCTTCACCGTGGCGATCACCTCGGGTTGCTGCGAGGGGTCCACATCCTCGCTGATCAGTTTGAACATCGCTGCGGTCACCGCTTGGTCCGTTGCCGGATCATAGTTCTTCCAGAATTCGCGGGCCCTGCCCTTGGCCTGATCGGCCATTGCAGTGATCACCTTGGTGTCCTTCGGGTCCTTCTCCAACTGCTTCATCAGGCCGTACAAACGGAAACCGAATACCACGGCCTCACTACCGAAGGCCGCCTCCTGCATGTAGGTGCTGGCCTTCTCGAACTGGGCGCGTTCCGCATAGCCATCGGCGAGGTCCTTCCGCACTTCCCCATATTTGGCTTGGCGTGTGGGATCGGCATTCACCCAGGCCATCAAGGCATCCTCCTGATCCTTCTTCCGTTCGAAGACATGCTGGGCCTTCAAGCCCTTCTGCTGACCGATGAAATACTTCCAGTAGTTGGCGATCTGCGCGTACTTGGCAGCATACTTCAAGCGCACCGCATTGTCCGTGTTCATGTGCTCCTTCATGATCTCGAGCTTCTCACCGCGGATCTTCACCCGGCTGGGTTGCTCCACGTCCAGTGCCAGCTTCACGCCGTCGCTGTTGAGAAAGCGGTCCGTGCTTCCGGGGAAACCCATGATCATGCTGAAATCACCCTTCTTCACGCCGTCCAAGCTCACCGGGAAGTGCCACTTGGGCTTGAAGGCGATATTATCAGCAGCGTACTCGGCAGGTTCGCCATCGGGTCCGGTGTACACACGGAACATGCTGAAGTCGCCGGTGTGGCGCGGCCACTGCCAGTTGTCGGTATCGCCGCCGAACTTGCCGATGGCATTGGGGGGCGTACCCACGAGACGCACATCGGGATAGGTCTTGTACACGAAGAGATAGAACTCGTTCCCTTCGAACATCTGCTTGAAGTCCGCTTGGAAATGGGGTTGTCCTTCGGTGGCATTTCCTTCCAGCACCTGCGCCATCACACCGATCACGGAATCCCGCTGGGCCTCGCTCATCCCGTCGTTCAGGGCGGAGAGCACTGTATCGGTCACATCGGTGATGTACTGTAGGAAGCTCACGGAGAAGCCTGCCGGTTTTTCCTGGCTCCGGTCCATCGCCCAGAACCCATCGGTGAGGATATCGTCCTCCACGGTGCTCAGGCTTTGGATGGCTGAATAGCCGCAGTGGTGGTTGGTGAGCATCAGGCCATCGGAGCTCACGAGCTCGCCGGTGCAGAAGCCACCACCCAAACGGGCTACGGCATCCTTCATACTGGCCTTGTTGAGGCTGTAGATGTCCTCGGCAGTGAGCTTGAAGCCCAACTGGCGCATCTGGGCCTCGTTCACCTGCTTCAGCTTGTTCAGCAGCCACATGCCCTCTCCGGCAAAGGCGCTACTCGCCGTGATCAAGGCCACGAGGAGCAAGGAAAAGATCTTCTTCATATCAGGGTTCTGGTATCGGTTATGGAAATGCAATGGAACGGCTATCCGTTCCGGGGCCGCGAATTTAGTGGTTTACACAATGGTGCTGCGAACGAACCACAGGAATTGGGAGACCTTAGCGCAGGTCACCCACCTTGGTCCACTCAATGTTCGCCAGAAGCTCCTCTGCTCGTTGGGTGAAGTTCTTGAAGGCCTGGGGCGGCCCCACCCTGCCGATCACCTGCTTATCCTTGCCGTCCGCATGCACGCGAATGATCACGCTCGGCAGGTCCGTAACAGGCTTGTCGTACACATCATCCATGGCATAGAAGCCACGTGCTTCGGCCTCTTCCTTCAGTGCATTCATGATCGCGGCATCCACATGGCCGGTATAGCGCCCTTCTCGCGGCGCGAAGCGACGACCTTCATATATCGCTGAGCCATCCTCGAAGATGGTGAGCTTAAAAGTGGGGCAGGTCCCGAAGCAGGGGGTCCGCTCAAGGGAAAAGAATACACTGTCAGGCCCAAGCTTCGCCGTTTGGACCGGATCCATCAGTGGCTCCGGAACCTCCTCAACAACCGCCGGTGTGGTGGTCTGTTCCTTCACCTGCGTGGCCGAATTGTTCGTATTGGCCTCGGCCATTTCCTTTTTGCCTTTGCAGCCGGCCGAGAAGGCGAGCAGGAAGGCGGCGATGATCACTGTGGGCATTTGCATGGCGCGAAGTTATATGCATACCTCTTCGCGAAGACCGTGCCGATCAACATACCGCTTTCATGCTGGGCGGTGGGCTACTTTTGACGCCCATGGAATTTGACCCGCTCACAGCCATCTCCCCCATCGACGGGCGCTACCGCAAGCGCACCGCTCCCTTGGCCAACTGGTTCTCCGAATTGGCGCTGGTCCGGTACCGGCTACTGGTGGAATTACACTGGTTCCGCTTTCTCTGCGAGGTTCCGCTACCGGAGCTGAAGGATACACGTACGGATGGGCTGGGTGAACTGGACAAGCGCATCGCTGCATTCACCTTGGAGGATGGTGCAGAGGTAAAGGAGATCGAACGCACCACCAATCACGATGTGAAGGCGGTGGAATACTGGCTGAAGGAACAATTGGAGCAATTGGGATTCGGTGCATCCAAGGAATTCATCCACTTTGGGCTCACCTCGCAGGACATCAACAACACCGCCTTGCCACTTCTGCTGAAGGACTTCACGACGGAGCATTTCCTGCCAGCGATCACGGCTTTGCGTGATCGCATACATGCACTTGCCTTACAGTGGGCGCAGGTGCCCATGTTGGCCCGCACACACGGCCAACCGGCATCGCCCACGCGCCTAGGCAAGGAATTGGAGGTGTTCACCGAGCGCTTGGACAATCAGTTGACCTTGCTCCGTCAAGTGCCCTTCTCATGCAAGTTCGGCGGTGCCACTGGCAATTTCAACGCCCACCATGCCGCCTATCCGGAGCTGGACTGGGCGGATCTGGCCGACCGCTTCACCCAGGAAAAGCTGGGCTTGCAGCGTCAGCGCTTCACCACGCAGATCGAGCACTACGATTCCATGGCCGCCCTCTTCGATGCCATGCGACGGATCAACACGATCCTGATCGACCTGTGCCGCGATATCTGGACCTACATCAGCATGGACTGGTTCCGCCAACGTGTGAAGGCCGGCGAAGTGGGGTCCTCCGCCATGCCTCACAAGGTGAACCCCATCGATTTCGAAAATGCGGAAGGGAACCTGGGGCTGGCCAATGCCTTGTTCATCCACCTGAGCGAAAAACTGCCGATCAGCCGCCTGCAGCGCGACCTTACCGATAGCACGGTCACACGCAATATCGGCGTACCGATGGCCCATACGGTGATCGCCATCCAATCGGTGATGCAGGGGCTGGACAAACTGCTCTTGAACGAAACGGCCATCGCCCGTGACCTTGATGCGCAATGGGCGGTGGTGGCCGAAGGGATCCAGACCATCCTGCGCCGTCACGGCTATCCGGAACCGTACGAATTGCTGAAGGAACTGACCCGAGGGAAGGAAAAGATCGGCCAAAAGGACATCGCGGAGTTCATTGAAGCCCTGAATGTGAAAGAGGCCGTAAAGGCGCAGTTACGTGCCCTGACGCCGAGCACCTATCTCGGTGTGGACCTCCTTTCCTGAACGATCCAATGATCGCTACTTCTTGGCCAACAGCAATCGCTGGTACGCTATCAGGTCGGTATTCGGAATGTCCGTGAGGTCCAGTTGGCGCATGATCGTAATGACCTGACCACGGTGGAAACTGGCGTGGTTGAAACAGTGCGTAAGCAATTGCCAACGCGGTTGAGCGAACTTCTCGCCCTTGGAATTGGCATATTTAACGATGGTGTGAAACTGTTCCTCGGTCAAGGCCCGCACCTGATCGTGCATGGCCACGCTCATTTTCAACAACGCATCGATGCCTTTATCGAACTCCAAAGGAGGGGTGTCGAAGATGCGTGCGGACCAGGTGTTCGTCGCATCGCGAATGTGTGCAATGCTCAGTCGTAGCGAAGGGAAACTGCTCTTCACGTGGTGGTCCAGCACATTGTCCTTTTCGCGTTGCAGGCGCTCCACGATACGGGTGTTTGCCCAGAGGTCGTAGGCTGAATACTGGTGGATAAGGTCCTTCATGTTCTGGGTTGAGTGGATAACGGTGTTGAAAATACGTAAGGATCCCGAATAGGGCCTCGGCTGGGAAGCCTTACGTTCGCAGCAGTGAACGGCACTGCCATGATCGGAACAATTTTCGGAAAGAAGAAGATCAGTGAGGATAAATTCGCGAACGTGTTCGTGAATGCCGTGCTGAGCCTCACTGAACAAGGCTACCCCACCGTGGTGGCCGAACTGCAGGAAGCCAACGAATTCGTTACCCGGCCGGTGTTCGGCCCGGGCGACGATGAGCTCTTTGCATTGATCCTTTTTGCGGGCAACCTGATGGAGGCCCCCAAGCACATGCCCCCCGGCCAAGACCATCGCCTCGCCCAGCATGCATACTCGAAGTTCGCACCGCTGATGGACACCTCTGCGGCCGAGCTGGAAACGGAGACCATTGCACTACAGCACTTCATGGCGCGGATCAACCACCCGAGCAAGAACACGGTGTATGCCATGAGCAAGGCGATCTTTCACAAGTACGACCTCTTCCGCCATCAGGACGCCTACTTCCGTGAGCAGAAGGCCCCCAACCCGATCGTACTGGGCCGCATCAATAAGCTGATGCAATACTGCCTCTGGGATTGGGCCGACCTCTTGGACGACCTGCGGGTGACAGCTTGAGGTTTTTGTGCTAAAGCTGAAAGCAGAAGGCTGAAACTGGAAAGCTGAAAAGACCGTCGCCAAGTGCGCGGTTTCAAGCTTCAGCTTTTCCAGTTTCAGCCTTTCAGATCTACCTCAGCACCCCTTCCTCCACCGCCATATCCACAATGTGCTCTCCAATGGCCAAGCAGGCCGTGGCTGCAGGGGAAGGGGCGTTGAGCACGTGTATGTGCGTTCCGCTCCGCTCGATGCGGAAATCGTCCACCATTTCCCCATCCCTACCGAGCAACATGGCACGGACTCCCGCACGGCCGGGTTCGATCTCGTCCATTTCCAGGGAAGGGATCAATCGCCGTAGCGTCTTCAAAAAGAGCTTTTTGCTGAAGGCCCTGCGGTATTCATCAATGCCGTAGGACATGTTCTTGAAGAAAAGCTTCCACGTGCCACCGTAGGTGAGCGCATCCCATGTGTCCCGGAGGCTGAAATCCGTTTTGCCGTAGCCCTCGCGCTTGAACGTGAACACCGCGTTGGGCCCGCATTCGGTACTCCCGTCGGTCATGCGGGTGAAGTGGACACCAAGGAACGGGAAGCGCGGGTCCGGCACCGGATAGATCAGGTTCTTCACCTTGTGCTTGCCCTTTTCCGTGAGTTCGTAATAATCGCCCCTGAATCCGACGATCTGTTCTTTCACAGCTACACCGTCCGCACGGGCCAGTCGATCACTTTGAAGTCCCGCGCAAAAGATGACGCACTTGGCCTGATAAGCGCCTTTGTTCGTGCGGACAACACTACCATCCGTACCCGGAGTGGTGCCCTGTACTTCTTCACCTGTGCGTACTTCGGAGGAATGATTGATCGCCAGCGCCAGTTCCGCCATCTTGTTGGTGGCACCGCGAAAATCGATGATGCCGGTACAGCCCACCCAAAGGCCGGCGATACCGGTACAGTATGGCTCTATCTGCTTGATCTCATCCGCAGTGATGCGCTTGAGGTCCTCGATCCCATTCGCGATGCCGCGCTGGTGGATCTTGTCCAAACGCGGCAGTTCATCAGGCTCCATGGCCACAATGATCTTTCCGCACACATCATGTTCGATGCCGTTCTCCTTGGCGAAGGCCACAAGTTCACGACGTCCCTGTGCACAGGTCTGTGCCTTCTTGCTTCCGGGCACATAGTAGATCCCACTGTGGATCACACCGCTGTTATGCCCGGTTTGGTGATCGCTCAACACGGCTTCCTTTTCCAATAGCAGGATGCGCTTGGCGGGAAAACGAGTTTGCAGCTTAAGGAGAGTGGCAGCGCCGACAATACCGCCGCCCACAATAACCACATCCCAAGTAGCACGGTCCTCTCTGCTTTGCATCAATGGCGGCGAAGTTATCGCGTGGATCATACCACCGGAGCGATCCGTTCCTCGCGGGGTACACGTAGGAGCAGTAGCGCTCCCAGCACGAAGAAGGACCCGATCACAACAATGGTATTGCGAATGTCGCCTGTAAGCTGGTTCACCATGCCGAATGCCAAGGTGCCCAACACAGTGGCGAGGTAGAAACTCACATCGTAGAAGGAGAAAAACGATGCATGGTCATCGGTCTTCGGTAACAGTTTGGCATAGGTGCTGCGCGAGATCGCTTGGGTGCCTCCCATCACCAAGCCGACAAAGGCAGCCAATATGTAGAACTCATTGGTAGCTTGGATACGATACGCCGCCAAGCAGATGCCCATCCAGATCACCAAGCCGATGATCAAGGCCGCTATGTTACCAAAGCGCCTGCTAAGCCTGACGAAGAGCATGGCTCCCACCGCCGCGACCAATTGGATCACCAGGATGCTGATGATAAGACCACTATCAGCGATGGACGATCCGTCGGGTTCCTTGATCTCCTGCTTGGCATAGGTCACCGCGAGGTACATCACGGTTTGCACGCCCATGTTGAACACGAAGAAGGCCGTAAGGAAGCGCCTGAGCCGCTTGAGGCTGAGCATTTGCAACCAGACCCGCCGCAGTTCGCGGTAGCCCACCGTGAGCACATTCACCGTATCCTCCTTCGGCGCTTTGCTGTCGGGTAGGCTGCGGAAAGTGATCTGCGCCCAACCTGCCCACCAAATGCCAACGGTAAGGAAGGAAAGACGTGCTGGCAGTCCCTCCCTATCCGGAATGCCGAAAAATTGCGGCTTCATCACCATCAATAGATTGATCACCAGCAGGATCACACTGCCCACATAACCCATCGCATAGCCTTTAGCGCTCACGCGATCATGGTCCTTCGGCTCGGCTATTTCCGGTAGGTAGGCATCGTAGAAGATCAGGCTGCCGGAGAAACCAATGCTGGCCAGCATGAAGAGCACCAGACCGACCCACAGGTTGGCGTATGTGAAGAAGAAGAGACCTCCACAACTGATGGCACCGAGATAACAGAAGAACTTGAGGTAGTTCTTCTTATTTCCGCGATGATCTGCAATGCCCGAGAGCAGTGGTGCTACAGCCGCCACCAACAGAAAGCCCAACGAGAGCGTATAGGACTGGAGCGATGCCGCCGGTAGCCCGTAGGTGACCAACACCTGATCCTTCCCGCCCATGGTGGTGATGGCAGCAAAGTAGATCGGAAAAATGGCCGAGGTGATGGTGAGCGAGTAGGCCGAGTTGGCCCAGTCGTACATGGTCCATGCGCGGATCAGGCGGGGATCCCCTTTTTGCATCGGGGCAAGGTAGGGCGCGGTTGGAAAAGATGAGTAGGTGCGGTGAGGAGAATGTGCAAGGGCAGACTCTCGCACCCTCGCTCTTTTTCTTCTCCTTGGCTGATACCGGTCCCTATTTCACCACATCCACTTCCACCCGGCGGTTCTGACTGGTGGATACCTCGTCATCGCCTTCCGTTGCCGGGCTTGAACCGCCTTTATCCGCAACGGAGATCCGATCTGCAGCGATTCCCGCATTTACCAGAAAGCCCTTTAACGATTCCGCACGGTCCTTCCCTAGCGACTTCAGATCAGGACGCATGCTCGATCGGTCCACTTCCTTCACGTCACTATGGCCTGTCAACATCACCTTGATCTTCGGGTTGGCATTCAACACCGAGGCCAAGCTGTCCATCTGCGTCCTCATCGAGGGGTCGATGTCCTTGCTGAACCGCTTGAAATAGATCACACTCCGATCCACGCGTTCCGTGGGTGTAAGCCCTGGATTGGCCGTGACCTTACGGCCATATATAAACTCGCTTTTATCCTTGTCGATCTGCTCGCAGGAGCATTCGCTGAGCAGCTTCACGGGTGTAACGCTCACGTCGTCGATGAAGAAATAGGCATTGGGACGTTGCGGCCGTACTTCTCCTTTCGGGCGCCGGGTTTTTCCCGCGTTCACCTTATCCGTGGCGGCAAAGTTGCCGATGATCAGGTACTGTTCGTCGCCTTTGGCCTCGTATACACCACACACCCCTTGCCATCCCTCCATATCGTCATACACTTTGGTCTTCAGGTCGGGTACCTGCGCTTCGTAGGTCAGACTGGCCGCGTCCTTCTTGTTCACCACGATCCGGCTGACGTACGCACCAAGCTGATCGCTGGAGTACTTGCTCAGTTCACCAAGGCTCACGTAGTAGCTGATACAGTATTTCTGGCCCTTCTTCAGCATCTTCTTGAACTTCACCTGCAGGTAGCTCCGTGGCTCTTTGTCCATGTAGCTATACCAAAGCACACCGGCATAGTTGATACCGCTGAGAGCACTCTGGAAGCCGTTCGCGTTCTTTGGGGCGTAGGCTGGTGAATTGCTATCGATGCTTTCACTATAAAGATCGGCTTTTGCCGAGGTCGGGCTATTCCACCCTTTGGCCGACTCAATGCCGCCCAAGCGCCGCAATTTCCCCTCGATCTCTTCAAAACTGCCATTGGCAACCATGTTAAGACTGTCCGGAATTTGTTGAGCATAACCCAAAAGAGAGACGAAGGAGAGAGCAGCGGCAAGGGAGAGTTGATGGAGGTGTTTCATTCGTGAAGTTCACGTTTGGTTTGAATGGAGGTCGGCGAATGTAGATGATCCGTTCGCGTCACACTATAAGTCAAGGTCCGTGCCGATCGTGGCATGGCCAACGTTAACGCACCGTACCGGGGAACAGCACACGAAAAAAGGGCCGCCCCGTCAGGACGGCCCTTTGAGGCTCTTGCTACTGCTATCGCTTATTTGCGGCCGCGAGGCTCGTCGCTCACGGACAGCTTGTGCCGGCCTTCAGCCCGGCGGCTGGCCAGAATGGCCCGTCCCGCAGGGGTGCTCATACGCTCACGGAAACCGTGCTTGTTCACACGTTTGCGCTTGCTGGGCTGGTAGGTACGTTTCATGGCCGTTCAGTATTTCTTGAAAAGGGAGCGCAAAGATAGTTCTTCAATTGATCCGTGCAACTCAAAGTGCGCCTATCGCCGGAACAAAGGCAAACGTGCGGGTGCGCTCATCGTTGAAAGCGCAATCGCTCCAATCCATATGCGGCCACTTGGCCTGTTTCGTCCTCCACGATCAAGCGGCCAGCCTCATCCACACCCAAGGGCCGCGCATTGAATTCAGCTCCATCCAATGTGAAATCGGAAAATCGATTCCTTGCCCATAGCCGCTCTGCATAGCGCTCGGAAACAACATCAGGTTCATTCACCAAGAGCGTCCACCAGTGTTCCATACGCGCACAGAGAAGATCCAGAAGTTGCCTCAGGTCATGGGGCACTCTCGTCTCCTGTATCAAGCTGGTTGCAATCAGCTCCCGAGCCAACCCCGTGCTGTTCACATTGATCCCCACCCCCACAATGGCGGAAGCCAGCCGATGTCCGTGGAGTTCGTTGACGATCAAGATCCCCGCGACCTTATTCCGATCGATCAACACGTCATTGGGCCATTTGATGCGAACTGCGATCGGGTTGCGACCTGCTTTATCCATGGCATCCGCCACAACGTCATGCACTGCAAGTGCCGCCGCCTTGGCCAAGTTGAATTGCTCTACCGCAGGGAAATCCTCAGGGATCAATACCAGGCTGGCTGCGAGGTCCAGACCGGCCGAGGTGCTCCACTCCCGCCCCCGCTGGCCCTTGCCGGCCGTTTGCTCAAAGGCCATGATGGCAGTCCCATGGCGCAATTCCTGGCGGGCAATGCCCGTGGCAGCATAGTTGTTCGTACTATCCACCGAGGGGAGCTGGATCACACGATGTCCGATGGTCGGATAGCTTTCCATGTACAATGAGAACTACTTCGTTCGGGAAGCCCACGCACGATGTGTACCTTTGAACGCCCAATATAGACCGCATGAAGGAAGCCCATCGACCACCCCACACCAACCCGTTGGTTGCTGCCGTGGTCCAAGGCATGCAAGAAGTGAAAGCAAAGGATATTGTACACCTCGACCTGAGCGAGCTACCGAATACCGTTTGTGACCACTTTGTGATCTGCCACGGGGATTCCAGCACGCAGGTGGAGGCCATTGCACGGAGCGTGGAGAAATTCACGATCCAGAAGGTCCACGAAAAGCCATGGCATACCGAAGGCAAGGAAAATGCCGGCTGGGTGCTCTTGGATTACGTGGACGTGGTGGTACACATCTTCCGACACGATATGCGGGACTTTTACGGCCTTGACCAATTATGGGCGGACGCCCTTCGCAACACTTACGAGAACGTAGCTTGACCCATTACCGTGGAAAATAACGAGAAACCTAAAAAGGACGGTCCAGGACAGCAGCGCCCCAAGCGCTCCTTCAACTTCTACTGGATCTATGGGATCATCGTGGTGATGATCCTGGCCATGGGCCTGTTCAACTTCAACTCGAACCTGGTCCGGATAGACCTTTCGGATTACGATACCTTCCTCGAAAATGGGGATGTTCAGGGGATCGTGATGAACGGTGATGCCGTACTGGTGACCATCAAGAAGGAAAGCTTGAAGAAAGAGGTCCACAAGAAGAAACTGGCCGGTGTTTCCACGGAGGCGGGAGGCCCACAATACAGCTTCTACATCGGCAATAACCCCCAGATGGCGCAAAAGGTGATCGAGCAGGCCAGCGCCAAAAAGATCGATGTGCGCATCAACCCGCAGAACGATATGGGGAAGGAGATCCTGCAATGGATGCTCTTCATCGGTGCCATTGTGCTGGTATGGATGTTCATGATGCGCCGAATGGGGGGACCCAGCGGCCCTGGAGGACAGATCTTCAATATCGGCAAGAGCCGCGCACAAGTGTTCGAGGGCGGTAAGAGCACCGATGTGAACTTCCACGATGTGGCTGGTCTTGAAGAGGCCAAGGAGGAGCTGCAGGAGATCGTGGATTTCCTCAAAACACCCAAGAAGTACACTGACCTAGGTGCCAAGATCCCAAAGGGTGCATTGCTCGTGGGCCCCCCAGGGACGGGAAAGACCCTGTTGGCCAAGGCCATAGCTGGCGAGGCACAAGTGCCGTTCTTTTCACTGAGCGGCTCGGACTTCGTGGAGATGTTCGTCGGTGTTGGTGCGAGCCGCGTGCGCGATCTCTTCAAGCAAGCGAAGGAAAAAGCGCCGAGCATCATCTTTATCGACGAGATCGATGCGATCGGCCGTGCCCGCGGGCGCAACGTGAATATGGGTTCAAACGATGAACGCGAGAACACGTTGAACCAGTTGCTCACTGAAATGGACGGCTTCGGCACCAACACCGGGGTGATCCTGATCGGCGCTACCAACCGCGCCGATGTGTTGGACCGGGCATTGATGCGCCCGGGCCGCTTCGACCGTCAGATCTTCGTGGACATGCCCGACCTGAACGAGCGCATTGCCATCTTCAAGGTACACCTGAAGCCCTTGAAGATGGACATCGCCGTGGACGTGGAATTCCTCGCACGGCAGACTCCCGGCTTCAGCGGAGCGGACATTGCCAACATATGCAACGAGGCCGCCTTGATCGCTGCACGACGCAAGAAGACCTCCGTGGAGAAACAGGATTTCCTCGATGCCGTGGACCGCGTGATCGGTGGATTGGAGAAGAAGAACAAGATCATTACCAACGAAGAAAAACGAGCGATCGCCTACCACGAAGCAGGCCATGCCACCATCAGTTGGCTGGTGGAACATGCTTCGCCCTTGGTGAAAGTGACCATTGTGCCCCGCGGTCGCTCCTTGGGGGCCGCTTGGTACCTGCCCGATGAGCGCCACCTGACCACCACCGAGCAGATGTTGGATGAGATCTGTGCGGCCATGGGCGGTCGCGCAGCCGAGGACATCATGTACGGCAAGGTGAGTACCGGTGCCTTGAGCGACCTTGAAAAGGTGACCAAACAGGCCACCGCCATGGTCACTGTGTACGGACTCAACGAAAAGATCGGGAACATCAGTTTCTACGACAGTAGCGGACAAAGCGAATACAGCTTCGGCAAGCCGTACAGCGAGCATACTGCGAGGATGATCGACGAGGAGGTGCGCAACATCGTGGAAACGCAGTACATCCGGGCAAAGCGCATCCTTTCCGAGAACAAGGACAAGCTTACGGCACTGGCCACCCAACTTTTGGAGAAGGAAGTGATCTTCAAGGAAGACCTGGAAAAGATCTTTGGTGATCGTCCTTTTGCGCGCGAGGAACAGGTTGTGACACCTGTAAAGCCCGAGAACGGGAATGGTGGTAAGGCCCCTTCGGAGGCTGAAGCAAACGGAGGTGAAGCTGACAACACATCAGTGGCCTAGCATCGATCCATACCGGATGAGCGAATTTGCCAAGCGCGCGATCACGGGTGCCGCCTATGTGACACTTACGCTTGGTGCCGCTTGGGCTGGCCCGGTCACCACTACCCTATTGTTCTTGCCTGTATGTTTACTCGCGGCGCGAGAGATGTATCGGCTTACCGCGAGATCCTCCGTTCCCCATACTGCTACTTATCCCGTGCTGGCCGCCGCTGTGGTGTACGTCATACTGGCATTGATCAGTATTGTGCCGCGCATCTCTCCTCTGGCTGGCGTTACGGTGCTGTTCCTGGTCTTCTTTGGCGGGGTTCTGGAAACCCTCTGGAGGCACGGTGCATCGGCCAGTAAGGAGATCGGCTCATTGCTCATGGTACTATTTCTTGTTGCCTTGCCCTTCGGCCTCATCCCTGCATTGATGCATGGCGGTCCACAACTCTTTGTCGGCTTCATGCTGATGCTCTGGACCAATGATACCGGCGCATACTTGGTAGGTCGCTCAATGGGTTGCACAGCATTGCTGCCTCGTGTAAGCCCCAAGAAAACAGTGGAGGGTTTCATTGGAGGGGTGGTACTGGCAATAGCTGTTGGTGCGGCATTGGGCCAAGCGTGGCCCATACTCACAATGATGGAGTGGATGGCCTGCGGTGCAGTAGTTGCGATCACCTCCACCATGGGAGACCTCTTGGAATCCGCGTTCAAGCGGGAGGCCGGCGTAAAGGATTCAGGCGATCTGCTTCCCGGCCACGGAGGAATATTGGACCGGTTCGATGGCTTCCTGCTCGCATTGCCTGCCATGCTGATCACCGTACAGCTGATCAATTGATCAGCTGCTATTTGTGCAGGACCACTGGTCCTTATCCCCCCACATCACGCTCCGCCTATATTTGGCCGCCCCTATGCCATGAGACTCCACCGCGAAGGAATCGCCACCATACTGCTCATCATACTGGTGTGCGGACTCACCATATACGCCGCATGGCAGTGGTTCCCGCCGATGGTGGCATGGCCCATTACGCTCGCCATGGCCTGCCTGTTGGGTGTGGTACTTTGGTTTTTCCGTGTTCCCACCCGCGGTCCTGGCGAGGATGATACGCTCGTACTCTCTCCCTGTGACGGTAAAGTGGTCGTGGTGGAAGAAGTGACCGAAACGGAGTATTTCAAGGACAAACGTATCCAGGTCTCCATCTTCATGAGCCCCCTGAACGTACACGTGAACTACCATCCGATCAACGGGACCACTACCTACCGCAAATACCATAAGGGGAAATACTTGGTGGCATGGCATCCCAAAAGCAGCACCGAGAATGAGCGATCCACCGTGGTGGTGAAGCATGCCGTGCATGGTGAGGTGTTGATACGTCAGATCGCAGGTGCATTGGCCCGACGCATCCGGACGTACCCAGACCCGGGGGATGCCGTAGTGCAAGGAAGCGAGCTCGGTTTCATTAAATTCGGCTCCCGCGTGGACCTCTTTCTACCGCTCACTTCCTTGATCGCCGTGCAAGTTGGCCAGGTAGTAAAAGGAGCCACCACTGTAATTGCCCGGAACGAAGAATGAACATGCGCATCCTCCTTCCCTTGTTCGCTGTATTGCTATTCACCGCCTGCACCAACGATGCACCACCCGAGCAGACCACCCCTTTATCCGAACAGGAACCACCGATTCAGGTAGAGGAACCTTCCCCGCCTCCGGCTCCGGCCAATGTAGTGGAGCTACACACCTTGGCGGGTTCCGGATTGAAATACAATGGGGTGTACGACCACACCTCGGGCAACATCCACTACTTCATACGCTTTTTCGAGCGCGGCAATGCAGCCTTGGTCGCAGGCCAGCAGGAGCCCGGTGACCCTGTGGACATCCGGCGCTACCTGACCGAGAATGCCAAAAGCGGCGAGAATAACGTGCACAATGTTCCTGTGACCCAGCGCAACGACAGCCTCTTTTTCTCAACCATGGCCACACGCGGGGCCATTACATATGCCGGTGTCGTGGATGGGGATTCCCTACGCTTTGTCAAGCACAGCAAGGCGACCGGGAAGAAAGCCGTGGTCACCTACTGGTTCATCCCCGACTAATACCTACACCACACGGAGGGGTGTTCAATCCTGCCTTACCTCGGACCGGGAGGTCAAAGGAGGATCGAGCGTAGTTCATCCAAATGCTTGATCCGGAAGGTGGCTTCGGGATCGCCTTCCTCCTCGGGTACGAAGTGTACTTGGTCCAAGCCGGCATTACGCCCACCGGCTATATCGGACCGGGCATTGTCACCGATCATCAAGCTCTCGTGCACCTTCGCGCCCGCCGAGCGCAGTGCGTGGCGGAAGATCCGTGCCGAGGGCTTGGAAGCACCAGCCATCTCACTGGTGAGCACCACTTGAAAGTATTCACGAATGCCTGAGGTGCTCAACTTTACAGTCTGCACCTCCGTGAAGCCGTTGGTAATGATGTGCATGTGGTAATGGGGCTGCAGGTCCTGTAGCAACTTGAGCGCTCCGGGCATCAAGAGTGCTCGCTCTGGACAGCGGTCCAAGTAGCACTCCTCAAGCCTTCGCGCCAGCGTACCATCCTCGACCCCGAAGCGCTCCAGTGCCTGCTTGAACCGCAGGGCACGTAGCACTTCCTTGGGGATGATACCGCCGTCGAGCTGCACCCAGAGTGCGGCATTCACCTCCTCATAGGCCGGAATGAATGCCTCGGCATCCAAACCATATTGACCCTTCAAATACTCGTCGCAGAGTTCGGTCAGGACAGCACGCGAATTCCGCTGGAAGTCCCAAAGAGTGTGGTCAAGGTCGAAGAACAAATGGTGGTAGGCCTTCATTTACTGGCACATTCAGCTTTCAGCCCCCATTATGGTCGGACCCCTCCCGTGAACTTCCATACGGCACTCAGGACGAAGGACCACAACACCACGGATGAGAGAAGGACCGGCAACGTGCGCCTATCATGCCGGAAATATTTCGCTGCCAGTACGGAGGTCAACGGCACGGACAAGATCGGTGTGAGGATAAAGGCCAGTCCCTTCACACCGTAGGCGCGCTTGAGCCGGACGATCGACCGATTGGTGCGGGTGAAGATCCGCCTCGGCTTCTCACCCCGTTCGGTGGCACGGGTCCGTTTCCTGACATAGCGGATTCGGAACCATTCGAGCACCTTACGACCACCAAGAAAGAAAATGAAGATCCCGATGCACCCCCCCGCGCTTGTGAGGAGTACCGTCTCCAAATAACTATGACCAAACCGATACGATACGATCGCGGAAAAGAAAAACTTCAATATTCCAGCGGACATCACCGCGATCGCATGCATGGCTTCCATGTCTACACCTTATTCCCATATGCCAGATCGCCTGCATCACCAAGGCCGGGCACGATGTAGGCCTCGGCAGTCATTTCCTCATCAACGGCCCCCAACCAGAATTTGGTGTTGGCCGGGAAGTGCTTTCGGGCGAATTCCACCCCTTCAGTGCTGGCGATCACGGAGACCACATGGATCGCTTTGGGCTTACCCATGCGCAACATGGCCTTGTACACCAGTACCATGCTACGTCCGCTGGCCAGCATGGGGTCGCTGATCACCAGCACACGGTCATCGATGGATGGACTGCTGAGGTATTCCACCTCCACATCGAAGCCGTCCTCGCCCTTGCGGTGTTTACGGTATGCGCTGACAAAGGCATTATCGGCCCGATCGAAGTAATTGAGCAACCCCTGGTGCAACGGCAGGCCGGCACGAAGGATGGTACAGAGCACGGGCTGGTCCACCGGCAAGGATGCGCGTGCCATACCCAAGGGGGATACCACTTCGGCCTCCTCGTATGCCATGGTCTTGCTCAGTTCATAGGCGAACACCTCCCCCATCCTTTCCAGATTGCGGCGGAACCTCAAAGGATCCTTCTGTACTTCCACATCGCGCAGTTCCGCCATGAAACGGTTCGCTATCGAGTTCTCATTGTTCAGTTCAACCACCATTATCAAGATTTAATTAGCCGGATCAGCGGCGGAAGACGGTTCATCAAAGTTCGCAAATAAACCACGGGTTCCGCTCCAAAACCCGAATAGAAGCGTGCAAGTTGTGGATCATTTCCTCCGGCAAGGTCGAAAGCCGTTCCGCTGGAGGCATGTTCCGCGATCACATCATCGATCAAGAGGTGCATGGCGCGGAGTTCCCGCCCTCTCGCTGTTCCGATCCCCTTCAGGAAGATGATGCGTTCATGGCTCCGCACGAACCACGCTATAGCCACCGGTTCTCCATTGCTGGTAACCATCCGGCCCCATCCGGTTCCATCCGCCTCCGTGGCTTGAACCAAGCGCCGCATGGTGGCACGGGCAGCTGCATCGACCCTCCAACGGATAAATTGTTCCGAACCTTCAATGACCTCCAACACCCGTTGACCTGATACGTCCCGTTCCACGGTAACATCCGCCCCAGCCGCCCTTCGGAGGCTGCGGCGGTGATTGGTACTATATCCGCTACGGAGCGTATCCGCAGATCTGTTCAACTGAAGGACATGGTTGGTGCGCTGCTCTGTGCGTAGGTGCGCTATACCGGTAATCCCGGAAGCTAGCAGGTTGATATCCGCATAGCGGAAATGCATCGGAAGAGCACGTAGGAAACGCGCCGCAGCAGCTGTAGCATCCACAAGTGAATAAGGACCTGAATGCTGGATCATGAAAGGCTGATAGAGGTAGCTCACTCCATACTTCCTTCGCCAGAACAAAGGCATCTGTTCACCCGTGGTCTCATCCACCAACGCATCCCAACCGCCGGGCGCTGCAGCCTCCAGCGTACTGCTGAGGCCATACCACGACGCATTGGAGCATGCCTCAAGCCGTTGATCCCAAGCCACTGGGTCGATATCATGATGACGCAGATGGACGATCATGGCCGGGCATACGGAATTACGGCCTCAGCCACGCATCCCCAGCCAGCCTCGTCGCCATAGTCGCTGAGAAAGCGTTCGTGCCAAACGGAAATGAACGTGCCTTGCACCCGACGAACCGCATCCACCATGCGTTGGGCCTCCTTCACAGCAGCTTCCGGGGACAAGCCCATCTTGTAGCAAAGGGCGCTGTCCATTACCGCAAAGGGGTGGAGCATTAATGTGGTCGTTTCCTCTGCGAGCAGGTCATAAAACGGAAAGGCAGTGCAAGTACCTGCACGGAAACCACTGCGATCAGCCGACCCCATGCTGTGTTCCTCGCGGATCCCGAGCCGTTCCAGTTCGCGCAGGGTTTCCGGCATGCGAAGGCGCAGGAAGTGTTGCCGTGAGCGTGTGACGGGTGCCTCGATCACCGCTTCCATACGTTGCTTTTCCAAGGCGAGCCGCTCCGGCTCGTCGGAGCTGGAATAACCGGGATGCAAGCCCACCTCGGCATGCGCGGCCATATCCCGCATCAATCTGTGCATGTACGGATGCTCTGGAGCGATGGCGTGATCATGCGTTCCTCGGCCCGCTGTGAGGAAATTGAAGATGGCCTGTCCTCCGTTGCTTTGAACACACTCAAGGAAGGCTTGATGGACGGCATATGGATCAGGCTTGATCCCCGCTAACACAGCTGCCCGATCCAACACCCTGCGAGGTTCAACTTTCAGGAGATCCCGTGCAGCAGCCCCCAAGGAGCGCCACCATGGCCGACCCAAGTACATCGCACCGTTGTCCACATCCATTGTGGCGACCTGCTCATACTTCCTTCGCAGAGCGGGAAGTCGCGGATCCTGCTTCCGCCACAGATCCGCCACGACGTATAGCCACTCATCCACGATGGGGCGGTTGAAGTAGTGATGACGAACAGCGTGCAATTCATCACTCAACGGGCGACCATGAGCATCCCGGTCGATTTGGCCATACTCCTCGTAGCGGGTGAGCGCAAAGAACGCTGCGGAAAATACGTCGAACGGCAGGTGTGTGCCGCTGGTAGGAAAAAGCAGGGGCAAGCCCATCACTTCGATCAGGCCGGGATCTATTGGCCCAGTGCCCATCTGCTCCAAAAAGCCAAATGACTCCACATGGAAGGCTCCTTCCACTGGGAACTTGCCATAACTGAGCTTCGGCCCTGAGGTACTTCGAAAGGTCGCGATGTCAGGAATTTCCACAGCCTCCCACCCTGCCATGGTTCCGAGCATGTGCGGGATGATGTATCGTGAGCGCGGGCCGGGCCGCTCGATGTGGAAGTGGATCTCGGCCATGGAGGCTTGCGCAAGGTAACGCGCGGAATGCCCTCAACCGTGTGCTTCCAGCAAGATCTCGCAGATGGTCTCAGCGGCGTGGCCATCGCCAAACAACGGAGGGCAGGTCGGCGCTCCATCATTCAGGAACCGGTGGGCTGCTGCTGCGATCATTCCCGGGTCTGCATCCGCCAGGATCGCTTGGCCATGTTCCACCAGTTCCACCCATTCAGTCTCGGGGCGGAGAACCACCACCGGCTTACCGAAGAAGTAGGCCTCCTTCTGCACACCACCACTATCGGTAACAACAAGCTTAGCACCTCGTTCCAAAGCGATCATGTCCAAGAAGCCAACGGGTGGCACCAAGTGGAAGTCCGGTGCAGCTTGGATGGCCGCATGCACATCCGCTGCCAGCAAGCTGGACATCATTTTCCGAGTACGCGGGTGCAAAGGCAACACCACCGGAAGTGCATGTTGCTGATGCAATTCCAGCAGGGCCGAGAAGATCGCATTGATGCGCACAGGATCATCCGTATTGTGGTCGCGGTGGACAGTGGCCAGGATGAAGCCGTTCGTTCGCACCCCCAACTCCACAAGCAGGTTGGACCTATGAGCGGCCATCTCAGCGAAGCGCATGCTATTGTCGTACATCACATCGCCGGAGGCCACTAAACGAGGGCGGTCCATGGTGGCGGGCACATCCCTTTCCACCGTGAAGCCTTCGCGCTGCAGATTCCGGATCGCCGTGGTCGTAGGGCAAAAAAGCCAAGTGCTACAGTGGTCGCACACGATCCGGTTGATCTCCTCAGGCATGCTTTTATTGAAGGAACGAAGTCCGGCTTCCACATGGGCTACCGGCACATGGAGCTTGCTTGCCGCCACTGCACCCGCTAGCGTGCTGTTCGTATCGCCGTAGAGCAGCACTACATCATGGTTGCCGGTCTGCAGCTCACGCTCTACGCCTTCGATCATCCGTGCTGTTTGTACGCCGTGAGCACCACTTCCCACTCCTAGCGAGATGTCGGCAGGCGGGATCCCGAGTTCCTCGAAAAACACCTGGGACATGTTGGCATCATAGTGCTGACCGGTGTGTAGCAGGGTCTCCGAGATCCGGCCTTTGTACTTGCCACTTACTGCATGGCTGAACGCAGCAGCCTTGATGATCTGCGGTCGAGCACCGATCACCGTGAGTACACGTAATGTTCGTGTCATCAGTTCATTTGTCCGTTGTCTGCAAAACTGTAGTAGCCAGCGGCGGTGATAATGATATGATCCTGGACGAGGATATCGAGCATGCGTCCACCTTCAACCAGTTTACGGGTCAAGCGTACATCCTCTTCACTGGGCCGTAGCTGACCACTGGGATGGTTATGCCCCACCACCATGCAGGAAGCTCCTTTTTCCAGCGCACTTCGAAAGATCACCTTCGGATCGGCCACTGTACCATGTAGGCCTCCAACGCTCACACGACGTGTTTCGATCAACCGTAAACCACGGTCGAGGAGCAAGAGCCAGAATTCCTCATGAGGCAGGTCGGCCAGCTTGGCGCGCAACTCCTCATGCGCTTGTTCGCTGGTGTGTATCCGGGGACGCTCCCGTTGTTCACTGCTCCTGCGCCGCATACCCAGTTCCAAGGCCGCAACAATGCTGAGTGCCTTCGCTTCTCCAACACCCTTACGTTTCATCAGGTCTGCAGGCGATAAAGAGGCGAGTTTATTGAGGTCGTTATCGACTTCCTTCAATAAATGCTTGGCCAGTTCCAACGCACTATGTTCCGCTGAACCCGAGCGGATGAGCACCGCCACTAGCTCCGCATCCGACATGGCTTTGGCACCTTGGGCCATCATGCGTTCGCGCGGACGATCGTTCTTATCCCATTCCGGGATGCTCAATCGCGCTTTGGAGGGTATTTCTTCAGCTTCCATGGTCGAGCCAAAGATGCCACGAAAATCCCTCGCTAACCCAGAGAACACCACTTCCCGCTTGGATATGCCCTGAAACAAGAACAGGTCCCCGCAGGGACCTGTTCCAAAGCGATCAGGAGGAACTTAGTTCAATCCGGCTACGTGCTTCTGGAGGCTGCTCTTGAGGTTAGCGGCCTTGTTCTTATGGATGATGTTACGCTTGGCCAGCTTGTCCAGCATGCTGTTCGCCTTGGGTAGCAATACCTCTGCTTCCTTCTTTTCGGTAGCAGCGCGAATATCCCGCACGACATTACGCGTGGTCTTGTGCTGGTAGCGATTGCGGATGTTGCGGCTCTCGCTCTGGCGGATGCGCTTGATGGAAGACTTGTGATTGGCCATGTTCCTTTTCTGGATAGGGGCGGCAAATATAGTGCTAACTCACGTACGGACAAACCTCGGGGTAAAAAGGCGCAATCGATGGTGATGGCTCCGGGGAGGATCCACGCCCTTAGTACGCCATTTCGTCCTTGGTGAACATGTTCGTTACGGTCTTCAAAATGATCTTCAGGTCTAACATGAAGGACCAGTTCTCCAAGTACCAGATGTCCAGGTCCACGCGCTTTTCCATCAGCTCCGGAGTGCGGGTCTCACCACGGAAGCCGTTCACTTGGGCCCATCCCGTGATTCCTGGGCGCACAAAATGACGCACCATGTATTTGTCGATGATGTCGCGGAACTGATCGTTCAATTTCAACGGGTGCGGGCGGGGTCCCACAACGCTCATTTGACCCAGAAGCACATTGAAGAACTGGGGAAGCTCATCCAAGTTGCTCTTCCGCAGGAAGGCACCCAACTTTGTGATACGGGGATCATTTCGGGTAGCCTGCTTGCTGTCCGCTTCCTTATTGAACCGCATGCTACGGAACTTGTAGCAGGTGAACTTCTTTTTGCGTTCGCCCAGCCGGGTCTGTTTAAAGAATACAGGCCCCTTGGAGGATAGCTTGATCAAGACCGCCAAAATGGGAAAAAGCCAACTGAAGATCAATACGATGACGAGGAAGGAAAAGACGATATCGAAGGTGCGCTTGAGCATCCGGTTCGCTCGGCGGTCCAGAGGCTCGTTACGTAGGCGACTGACAGGTACCGCACCATGAAAAGTGAGGTCCGCGGTCTTTACTACAGGCACGAAACTGTCCGGGCTGGGTATCACGCGAAAACGAATGGTATTGCGCTCGCAGAACTCCATGAGGTCGGTGATCTCTTCCCGATAGCTTCCTGGAAGTGCGCAGTATAGGATATCGATCCGGTTCTGAACAGCGTAGGCCTTGGCTGCTTCTATACCACCTAACTGCCTAGGAGCCAGAATACCGCCAAGAGGATGGTCATGGAAAACACCCCGGAAGCGATATCCGCGTACCGTCTGGTCCTCACAATACTGGAAGATCTCCTCGGCTGCCGGGCCTTCCCCAACAATGATGAGATCCTTTACTGAGGTGAGTGGCTCAAAGGTCATTACCCGGTTCAACCCATGCTGGACATTATGCAATTGCTGGCGACTGGAACGCAATAATGTGGCCAGTTCAGTATTGAGATCCGTACGCCTGGCGTGTCCGCCGGCCCGAAGATCGGTGGCAACGCCAACCATGGGTCTGGTGTCTATTCTATCCATGGTACAGTTTTGAATGGAAGCTTTTCATAACAGGATGCCAAATATACATGTTCGTCGAACGATATGTCAAATTGGTCGATAATAATACTTCCTTCAACCTGAATCTAGCGTGAATTACCTTCTTGATCTTGTTTCCAGCCGAGTGTATGTTTTGCATACATCAACATAAATGCCGAGTTGGTCGTGAGATAACGTTTCCATAGCCTTCCTGGTTCGAGCCAGAGGCGGTACAACCATTCCAACGATGCGTTCCGCATCCATACGGGTGCGCGTTCGTCTACTTCAGCATAGAGCAAAAAGGCCCCGCCCACACCCAGCATGACGGCGGGTATCTTTTCTTTCATCGCGGCCATCCATTTTTCCTGCCGGGGGCAACCCAGGCAGACCAGGACGATGTTGGCCCCGCTCGCCCTTATCCTTGAAATCTCTACAGCGCTCTCCTCGGGGGTGGCCTTGCGAAATGGGGGGGAATAGGCTCCCGCAATACGTAAATTGGGAAAGTCCATCCCGGCCTTGCGGATGATGGCATCCAGCACTTGCTGCTCACCACCGTGCAGATAAATGCTCAATCCCTCCTTTTCCGCCGCCGCCATCACGGCAGGCATCAGATCGTTCCCGGCCACCCGTTCCTGCTCCACCCCGGCGAATCTCTTGATGCTCTTGCGGATGGGCATGCCGTCCGCGGTGGCAAGGTCCGCCCCGTTCACCACGGCTGCAAAAACCGGATCGGCCTGGGCCTCCATGCACATATGCACGTTCACACAGCAAACATAGCTGGAGCGATGGGCCCTGCCCAGCTCCATGATGGCCGACACATGAGCTTGAAACGACCCCACGGAAAGATCCAATCCGAAGACCCGAACTTTTGAAAGACCGCTCATGAATGCGTCAGATCCTGTTTTAGGCGCGTATCGATCAATGCCGGTGCAATTGCAGCGCCGCTTTCCGTATCATACCACTGTACCATGGCTTTCACGCCATCCTCCAGACTATGAGGGGCCTCGCCCAAAACTTCAACGGTTTTGTCCATCGGTGTGATGTAGTCACTGGTCATGCTCCGAAAACGCCCACTGGTAATGGGGAACGGGACGCCTAGTGCCTTCAACACATCCCCACCCAGCGCTAAGGCTTTCACTGTCCATGTCGGAATATAGCGTACCGGCTTACCCACCAGTCCTTTGGAAATGGCTTCCACCCATACTCGCAGGTCCATGGGATGATCTCCCACATAAAAGACCTTCCCGTTCACGGTAGTGGCAGATGCTTGCATAATGCGCTCGATCTGCCATACCACATTACCTACGTAGCCGTACGAGCGGACCACCTTTCCCTTGCCCGGATGAAAGTACAGGCCCTTTCGCATCACCTTGAACAGAACATCCCTGTAGCGCAGGCTCCAAGGCCCCCATATGGTAGTGGGCCGGATAATGCTCCACACACAGGCCAAGCCCGCTTGCCGAGTAGCCAGTTCAGTGAGACGTTTGGACTCACCGTACAATGTGAAAGGCTTATAGTCATGGTCGTCCTTGGGTAGGTACCCGGCTTCACAAACGAATTGTGTACTCGTGACAATGAGGCGCTCAATGGACGATGTGGCATTCACCACTTCCAGCAGGATAGCAGTACCCTCGTGGTTCTGACGATATGCATTGAGGTCGTCCTGAACATCCGTGTCCGTTCGAGCAGCCAGATGAACCACATGTGTGGGGCGGAAGTCCGCCAAGTGTTTCTCCGTGGCTTGGCGGTCCATGATGCTCCACTCCCGCCACCACGGTACGTGCGCAGGCTTTAATGGGGGATTCCAGTCCAGGTTCAATACCTCCACACCCTTTTCCAAAGCACTTTGCACCAAGTTGGTGCCGATGAATCCGGAGCCTCCGGTCACGAGCAATCTCATTCGTTCATTTTGATCTGGCTGCTTGGGTCAACTCCACTTTCCATTTAATTGCATTTCAACGAAAACCGCTCGGTAAAGATGCACCCACCATTTACACCAACCCGAGATCACTTGTAGCTACTCCCGGGTGGATCCAACAATTTTCATGATTCTCGGCATTGGGAAGTGGTATTTCGCCAGAAGTTGCCGCCCGGGATGAATTTTCCTTGAATCTGTTCGCTGGTATCCCCATCCAGACAGTCCGCGTGGGAGAAGGGCGGACAAACCCGCCAGTGAAATCACCAATAACAGCCCCCCTCCACCTGCTTGGCCAGGGCAGGTGTTTCATCCTCGGAAGGCCTGACCCAGTGCTCATTGATCATGGGGTGGCCTTCCCAGCGCTTGCCGATGATGCCGAACATGAATTGGGTGGAGCCTCCCAGATGGACGGCTTTCTTTCCTGTCCTTTTGATGTGTGCAGCCAACGGTAGGCCATAGGCCCCACAGCCGAGGATCGCGATATCGTAATCCGTGCGATCGACCTGCTCTTTCATGTGGTCGAGTGCATGGAACCAAGTAGGGAACGGAGATGGGGTATTGGCGATGGTCTGAACAGCCTTCACCACCTTCAGGTCAAAATCAGGCAGTACCCGCCGGTCCTTGAACAGTAGGGCCCGTCTTTCGTATTGGCTCCGAATGGATCGCTCATATGGATGTACGACCAGCACCTTTTTCCCTTCTAGCGCAGTGCTCCACGGGTCAGCGTGAACATGTGGCTCCAGATCGGGCAAGGGTACTTTCACGGCGTTCTTCAGCTGTTCCTTGATGAACCATTCCTCCCGATACCATGACCCCAAAATATCTATCAGAGGAATATCGGCCAGCATGAGTTCGCTGAACTTCGACAAGGACTCGATGGTACCGGGGAAGAAGCCTGCGTTATTCGGCATGCTCAGGATGATCCGCTCTTCCCATCCATAGGAATGAAAACGTCCCGTAATAAAACCGAAGTGATTGACCAAGGATGGCTTCCTTCCGGCACAGGCCCCCAGGTAGTTCATTACTGCAGCAAATTCCACACTACCAATGCGCGAGATCATGCAGGGCTCGGGAGCAAGCAGATGCTTACGTATGAGATCAGATGCATCTTGGTCCCTCACCGTTCCGCCTTCATAGGTTTCGCCGAACCGCGAGCGACCTGGCCAAAGCCTTGATAGCGCCTTCCTTCCAAGGTGCAATGCCCTTAATGTGCGGGGACTGGGTCCATCTCGTCCGATCTTCTTCATGTTCATCCTACTTCGGCAAAACTAACCCCTTTGTCGTGGGGCCGATGAGTTCGACCCTATGCTGAGGTCAGTGCTTGAGCCTTCTACTGATAACGATGCCAAAATGATCACTCATAGACTGAAAAAGGGCATACGCCGACTTTATGGAACCTTCGGACCGGATCGGAGTTGAACGTCCCCGAACAACTCTTACCGACATGCTACGCGACCACAAGATGCCCAACCGCGCCAAGGCTTTTTTCACCTTTTTGCTTTTCGCAGGAAGCCTCTCCTCCTT
>JAHBUL010000009.1 GCA_019638085.1 Flavobacteriales bacterium
AGGCAACGGGACCTACGCTTGGAGCGGGCCCAACGGATTCACAAGCACAGAGCAGAACCCATCCGTGGGTGCCGCAGGAACCTACACCTTGGTGGTGACCGGTGCCAATGGTTGCACAAGCACCGCTACTGCCCAAGTGGAGCAGGATGCTGAAGTGCCCGGTGCAACGGCACAGGGTGGAACGCTCAACTGCAACATCAGCGAGATCATGCTCCTGGCTACCGGTAATGGAACCTACAGCTGGACTGGACCGAACGGCTTTATCAGCACCGAGCAGAACCCTGTGGTGACTGAAGCTGGAACATACGTCCTCACCGTAACAGGCGCTAACGGTTGCACCAGCACCGCGAACGCTACGGTAAACCTCGACAACACTCTCCCAGGAGCACTAGCTGCTGGCGGAACGCTCAACTGCAGCATCAGCGAGATCACCCTCCAAGGAACCGGCAATGGAACCTATAGCTGGAGCGGCCCTGCCGGATTCACTTCAAACGACCAGAACCCCACCGTATCTGCCCCTGGCTCATACACCTTGCTGGTGACAGGAAGCAACGGTTGCACTAGCACGGCCACTGCTGATGTGGAACAGGACAGCACCGTACCGGGAGCACAGGCGTTCGGCGGCACCTTGACCTGCGCTGCAACCAGCGTCACCCTGCAAGGTGTCGGCAACGGAACCTTCGCATGGACCGGACCGAACGGCTTCAGCAGCACAATGCAGAATGTCACCGTCACCGAGGTTGGCACGTACACGCTCACGGTGATGGGAGCCAATGGCTGCACCAGCACAGCTGATGCGATCGTTGACCAGAATATTACGGCACCTGGCGCCCAAGCTACCGGCGGCATGCTCGACTGCACGACACATACTGCGGTCCTTCACGGCTACGGTAACGGCACATTCGCATGGAGTGGACCGAACGGTTTCAGCAGCACAATGCAGAACCCCGAGGTAGCTGATGCTGGAACGTACACCCTCGTGGTGACTGGTGCCAATGGCTGCACGAGCACAGCAACAGCATCAGTACTGCCCGAGGAATGCGGAGGTTGCGAAGCACCGATCATCATCTCATGTGCTCCGGCCGTGACCACCGTGGAGTGCGATGCTTCCATCGACCCGGAGGACATTGGCTTCCCCATCCTCCGTAAAGACACGGAATGCCCGCTGGTGAATTACTTCAACTACTACGATGAATTCAGCGGGATCTGTCCGATCACCGTCATCCGTCACTGGACATTCCGGGACGAAGCTGGTAACGAGGAGACCTGCACCCAGACCATCCTGATCGTAGACACACAGGCTCCGGTATTGATGAACGTGCCTGAGGACGTGACCGTGATCTGCAGCGATGTGCCCGAAGTCCCCAAGAATGTTTGGGCTTCAGATTGCAAGAACACCGTGGACGTTGAAGTGAACGATGTGCTGGTCGCTGGTCCGGACGAATCCACGTATACCATCGAACGCACGTTTACTGCAACCGATGCCTGCGGAAATACAGCTTCAGCTACCCAGGTGATCTCCGTGGTCGGCTGCAAAACCGCCTGCGAGACCCCGATCATCATCTCTTGTGCTCCGGCTGAAACCACTGTGGAATGCGGCACCTCCATCGACCCGGAGGACATCGGTCTGCCGGTCACCCGCAAGAGCCCTGACTGCCCCGAGGTGAACTTCTTCACATACGAAGATCTGATCAGCGGTACTTGCCCTGTGACCGTCAAGCGAACTTGGACCATAAGTGACGCTGATGGTAATGCGGAAAACTGCGTGCAAATGATCTATATCGTGGACACGGAGGCACCTATGCTCAGCTGTATGGACTACGAAGTGACCGTGGACTGTGACGCGATCCCGGAAGCTGAGAAATGCTCGGCAACGGACAACTGTGACAGCGACATGGAGGTGTTCATGACCGAGGAGACCGGCAAGGGGGATTGCGAGAGCGGATACACGATCACCCGCACCTACACTGCCGCTGATGCCTGCGGCAATACGGCAACCACCGTGCAGATCATCCATGTGATCAGCGGTGGCAACGCACCAAAGGCCATGCAAACACCAGTGATCGACCCAGCGCCCATCACCCATGTACAGGTGGCCCCGAACCCCTTCCGCAAGCATAGCACCATCAGCTTTACGAGCGAAGTATCCGGACGCGCTACTGTAGTGCTGATGGACATGCTGGGTCACCAAGTGGCTACGCTGATGGACAAGGATGTTGAGAAAGGAGCGAAGATCAACTTGGAGTTCAAGCCGGAAAGTGAGAGCGGAGCCTTGTTCTTCTACCGTATCACACTGAACAATTACCACACTACCGGAAAGATCATGTACCGACCTTGATCTTTGCCGAACCACAAGATGGAAGCCCTCGCCTTTGGTGGGGGCTTTCGTCGTTCAGTGTGGGTAATTTCGCGGCACAACATGGAAACAACGCCACTTGCCGAACGGATGCGGCCCTCCACCCTGGACGAGATCGTTGGTCAGGAACACTTGGTGGGCCCTGATGGGATCATCCGGAAAGCGATCGCAGGCAAGATCTTGCCCAGCATGATCCTATGGGGGCCTCCTGGAGTGGGCAAGACCACCATGGCACGCCTACTGGCAAAGGAACTGGACCGACCTTTCCACACGTTGAGCGCCATCAGTAGTGGGGTGAAGGATATCCGCGAGGTGATCGGGAAGGCAGGAGGAAGCGGACTCTTTTCGCGCAGTGCAGTGCTTTTCATCGACGAGATCCATCGCTTCAGCAAGGCCCAGCAGGATTCACTGCTCGGTGCTGTGGAGAAAGGTGTGATCACTTTGATCGGTGCCACTACGGAGAATCCATCATTCGAGGTCATTAGCGCATTGCTATCGCGGTCACAGGTGTATATCCTGAAGCCGCTCACCGTGGAGAGCCTCACCGGATTGCTCCATCGGGCAATGCAAGAGGATCCGGAACTTCAGAAGGAAAAGATCGAACTGAAGGAGACCGATGCCTTGATGCGAGCCAGTGGCGGCGATGCCCGAAGACTGCTGAACACCTTTGAGCTTTGTGTTCGGGCAGCCCGGCCATCCGGTGATCACGGCAGCGGAGATCACCCCATTCTGATCACCGATGCCTTGGTACATGAAGTGGTGCAGACCACTGCCGCCCGATATGATAAACAGGGAGAGCAGCACTATGACATAGTAAGCGCATTCATCAAAAGCATGCGCGGCAGTGATCCCAATGCAGCTGTGTACTGGCTTGCCCGTATGGTTGAAGGAGGTGAAGACCCCTTGTTCATTGCTCGGCGGATGCTGATCCTAGCCAGTGAGGATATTGGAAATGCAGACCCGAACGCCTTGCTAATGGCCACCACGGCCATGCAGGCAGCCAAGATGATCGGCTGGCCCGAAAGCAGGATCGTGCTATCCCAATGTGCTGTTTATCTGGCCTGTGCCCCGAAGAGCAACGCCAGCTACCTCGCCATCGGCGAGGCCCAGCAGATGGTGAAGTCCACTGGGGACCTGCCTGTTCCGATCCACTTGCGCAATGCGCCCACCAAGCTGATGAAGGACCTCGGTCATGGGAAGGACTATCAATACAGCCACGATGCTCCGGGCCATTTCTCCGAACAGGAATTCCTGCCTGCGGAATTGAGTGGCAAAGCCTTTTACAAACCAGGCGATAACCGGAGGGAGCAAGCCTTCGCCGCTTATCTCCAACAGGTCTGGGGAAGTAAATATGATAAGTGACTTCAATGCGCCCTTTCCGCTTCCATGAAGCTCCGGTGCATATCATAGATGATGCCCAAGCTCACCATCAAGCCCCCGATGGCCTGCTCAACGATCTGCCAGACAAGATCCACCACAACATGCTGGATGCCGTGGCTGGCAAAGGAAAGCCCCGATACGAGCACCACTAGGTAGATAAACACGCCGATCACACTACCTACCAGCATGGCCTTTAACGGAAACGCTGTTTTAAGGGAGATCCACTCCCTCGCAATGGCCAAATGAACCGCCAGCGTAAGCAGCAGTCCGATAAACAAATAGGCGAGACTGGACAGACCGAAGTAGAGCCATGGATCCATCCGCAGATCGGATATATCCGTGAGAGCAAGGCCATGCCACACATAGGAGATGCCGGACATCACCACTGCGCTCAAAAACCAAGGAAACAAGATGCGTCGTTTAAGCAACACTTCGGGTGTTTTTACCCGGTTTGCAAATTTAAGCCACAAGGCAGCAGCAAACCAGATGAATGTGCCTTGACCCATACCTTGCCGACCATGCACCGACCGCTTTCCCGGACCGTGATCTCCTGCCTGCTCCTTCTGGCCATGTCCATCGCATCTTGCAGGAAGGATCGGCCCCAACCGCAATGGGACCTGGACATCTTGGCTCCCTTGATGACCACCTCGTTAACCATCGGGGATCTCGTGCCGGACAGCATTCTGAGCGCAGATGCCCAAGGGAATGTCAGCATTCTTTACAGCGCCGAGTTGTTCTCGATATCGCTGGACACGGTTCTCACTGCACCCGACACCAGTTTCAGGTATGCCTATGCCTTACCGTTTCCCGGGCCGGTGCAATTCCAGCCCGGCGCCACGTTCAACACCAATGATGATGTGACGCATTTCGATCTGGACGACCTACAACTTACTAAGCTGATCGTTCGCTCCGGCCAAGTGGATGTGGCTATTACCAGCATGATGAACGGTCATATCATCGGCAACTTCTCGTTGCCGGGCGCATCGTTGAACGGCATTCCATTCAGCATCCAGCAACCACTTCCCCCAGGCACGCCTGGATCGCCCAGCATGGGCCACACCAGCAGGCCCTTGGACGGATATGTATTCGACATGCGTGGGCCGGACCAGGATGCCGTGAACAGCTTGGCCACACACATCAGCTATTCCAATTCGCCGGATGGGAACATCATCTCGATCACCAACATGGACAGCCTTCTGGCTGTTGTGAGCTATTATGATATCGTCCCCCAATATGCCACCGGCTCCTTCGGCACGCGTACCATTACCGTAGAGCCGGCAACCACCGACCTCGATCTCTTCCAGAACATAAGTGGGGGCTTGGATCTGGACCAAGTGACGGCCCAATTGAGGATCCGTAACGGCATCGGCGTGGATGCCAGGGCGAACATCCATTACATCCGCTCCCATAACTCCTCCAATGGCAATGATGTGGATCTGATCGGCAGCTTCACCTCCGGACCGGTGAACATTGATCGGGCGACCGATCTTGGCAGTAGCTTCCAACCCGCGCTGAACAGCATCAACTTGGACCAAGGCAACAGCAATATTGACGTATTCCTCGAGAACTTACCTGACCAGATCGGCTATGCCATGGATATCACCATCAATCCGTTGGGGAACATCAGTAATGGTCATGACTTTCTTTATTACGACAGCAAATTGACCGCTGAAATGGAGGTGGACATTCCACTTCGCTTGATCGCCACTGACCTGACCTTGCGAAAGACGGTGACCGTGGACCTACCGGGATCAGCTGATGCTCATGCATGGAAAAGCGGTATGCTACATCTTTTTGCAGCGAATGGATTTCCGTTCAGTGCAGGCATCGAACTGGCCATAGTGGACCAGAATGGCCAGATCCTTGCCGTACTTGCCCCGGGAGGCACGGTTGGTTCGGGGGTAATGGGTTCGGATGGTTTCGTATCCGCAAGCTCCTCAAGCCAAGTGGATGTGGAGGTGACCCCAACCCAAATGAACTTACTCCAACAGAACGGGAAGTTGCTTATCACGGCCACCTTCAACACAGCCGACCAAAGCCAGCATGTGCAGATCCTCGAGCGATATCGCATGGACCTGCAATTGACCGTTGATGCCAATTACACCGTGAATGGCGATGAATGATCGCTGCTTGTGGTGGATCCCATTGGTCATCCCCGTATTTGTATCGGCCCAAGTGGACAGTACTGAGCTGCCCTTCACAGGTCCCGACCACCGCTTCACTATAGAGGCCATTGGCTCCTATGATTCCAACGTGATCTACAACGACCTGGTGATGGGTATTTATCGGGGCGGTCCCCTGAGCGGCGAGGTGCGCAAAAGGACATTGGATGTGCTGGGTAGTGGGAACCGCGCTGGATCTGAACAGGAAGGAACAGCCACATACACATGGGGGGACAGCCTCTTTGGCCGATCCGGCCTGAGACCACGCTTCAGCATGGGCTACCGGGACTTTTTGGGGATGCGCTTTACGCGTGATGCGTTTGCACTTTCCTTTTTCGGCAATGCAGCTTTCGAAGGAAGAACCGCACACATTGGCCCCAGCAACTTCGAGCAGATCAATTATCAAACATTCAGCTTCGGGGTGGAGGACCGGCGGACCGGTTCATTCCTTGAGCTGGGTGTGGTGAACGGAAGGGCGTTGAACTCGGGACAACTACACACTGCGGACCTGTACACTGCAATGGACGGGCGTTACCTGGAACTCGAACTGGACGGCAATTATCATAGAAGTGATACGGGAAGCACGGGACTTTCCAATGGTATCGGTGCAGTGCTCTCCATGCAGTGGAGGAAACCGCTGCAATTGTTCCAGTCGCCCGGGGCGCTCTCCATCACGGTAACGGACTTGGGATTTATTGCTTGGAACCCGAATTCCCTATCGGTGACGAAGGACTCCACGATCAGGTTTGAAGGTTTGGAAGTATCCGGGATCTTGGACTTGGACGACCTGATCCTGAATGAAAACACCCTCCAGGATAGTCTCGGATTGGGCTACTCGAAAGGCGGCTATCTCCGGATGCTTCCCGCCAGGATGGAAGCCAAACTCGAATTCGGAAGAGAGTACAAGGGGCATTCCGCTTTTCTGCGATCCGCTTATGCCGTATCGGTTGACTATCGACTTCTTCCGGGCTATGTCCCCTATGCCATAGTGGACAGGAATTTGGAGCTCACCAAATGCATCATGGTGCAGGTAGGCGCGGCATATGGCGGTTTTGGGGACCTACGCGCTCGTCTTGGGCTACAAGCCCTCCTCGGGAAACATGTTGGCATCCGCCTTGGGACACCCAATCTTATCGGTCTCGCTTCCGGTCAGGCCCGGGGAAAGGCGGTCGCAGCCAATATTGAAATGGTCTGGTAAACGAAGCAAGGCTCAGTTCTCGGCAAGGGCCTCGCTCTCGTAAATGAGCTTTGAGCAACTCGTACCGTTCTTGAAATAGAACACCCCACTGTACTTACGGGCTACGCGGCGGTATTCGGTGCTACGTTCTCCCTGTTGTACTTTGATGACCGTAACCACCTCGTTCGGCTCCACGATCACATCATGATGTCTTATTACCGTTTCCGGGGATGGCTCGAACTTCGGCCTGGGCTCCACCCCTTTCCTTGGCACCGCCGCCTCTACGGGTGAGTGCTCCTCTTCCATGCGCGGCGCAGAGGACCTGCGCTGTTCCGCACCTTCCATCGGCTTGGAGTGCATGCTGGCCCTTACCGGTTTAGCAACAGGAACCTTTCGTTCCGGCTTTACTGGCGCTGGTTCAGGTTTTGAAGGAGGTGGAACTTCAGACACAGCGGGCGCCGCCTTTGCTTGTGCCGGTTCGGGAATGGGGGCATCCTGCTTGGCCTCTGCCTTGGCTTGGGTCGCTGCTTCCTTAGCAGCGCGTGCATCGGCTTTGGCCTTTTCCTTGGCCTCCTGATCCTTGCGTTTCCGAGCATCGGCCAGTTCACGCTCCTCTTCCTTCTGCTTCATGTCCAGTTCTGCCTGCGCCGCTTCCAAAGCACTCTGTATGCTTTTGGTATAGTCCGTATCGTAATCGAAGTCGACCAAAGCTGCATCATATCGGATCATGCCTACCGGTTGATTGAATACCACGGTGTTCATGCCGTCATATTGCTTGAACAGGGAAACCACGAAATCGAACGGAGTGAAGCCGATCTGCGCAGCTGTAGCAGGAACGTACGTATTGAACGACAGCTTCTTCGTCACAAAGCCATCCTTCTCAAAGGAAAGCACATAGTTCTTGTTCAATTCCATCTCCATGGAAAACCGATTGAGATCGGTGGAGATGGTCCGGTGCTTCTCACCATCCATATACACCACCATACGGCAGCCATCCAGCCCCGCACCTTCCACTTTCAAGCGGCCGTTGATGGTGAATTTGGCTTGGGCCATGGCCACGGTAGTAACCACCACGGCGAGCATGACCCACAAGGCACGTAACAGGCGCAATCGTACGGGGCCGGTCATCTGTCGGATCACGACGCCAGTATCGCAGTTGAAATAAGTCCTTTCGCAAGCATCGCGGCCACTAAGCCCACCACGAGGACACCGGCCATGATCAATGTGCGTACGGCCACGGAGTTGTTCGGCTTTACCATGATCAAAAGAGTTTCCACCCTTTACGTACTTACTACAGGAAAAGGTTACGAAAACCCGCCTTCAAGTAGAATGAAACCACTGTAGATCTCTTGCGTATGAACGGTTTGAAATGACACGTACCCTCTTTCTGCTTACCGCACTTCTGATCACCCGGATTTTGCCGGCGCAAGGAACAGCGGTGCCTCCGGAGACTGTTGATGAACTTTTCCACAAGGGTGAACAAGCATACCGGAACGGGGGATACACCCAAGCGATCCAGTTGTATACATCAGTTTTGGAAATCGACCCGGAATACCTGAATGCCTACCTCCAACGAGGGTTTTGCCACAGCCTACAACGTGAATATGAGGACGCCATCGCCGACTTCTCATCCGTGATCAACCGCAAGGAAGACCACTTATGGGCCTATACGAGCCGGGGAAGCGCCTACGGCAAACTGGGAATGCAAGATCTGGCGATGCAGGATTTCAATACGGTACTTCGCTTGGATCCACGGAATCAGGAAGCCTACAACAACCGCGGCTGGGCCAAGAAGGCATCGGGCGATATCAAAGGTGCTTGCGAGGATTGGCACACGAGCCGAAAGATGGGCAACGCCGAAGCCAAGATCATCCTGAAGAACAACCGATGCAAATGATACGCACACTCCTGATCACCGTCCTGGTCCCATGGCTCTGGATACCAGCTGCCGCTCAAGACCAGAGTTATGCCGATTGCTTGGTAAAGGCCACTAGCAGTTGGGGCCAACCTTGCGATAAATGTGAGATCTACTCCGGCTACAAGCGCGATTACAGCACCGTATACCAACTCGAACTGCGGAACATCTGCGGTGAAATGATGGAGGTGAAGGTGGCCATGGAAGAAAGCAATGGCACGTGGCGCACCTTTCCGGTAAAGGTTCTGGCCGGAGGCGATACCCTGGCGACATTCGCATGCCGCGGCACGGGCAAATACCTCTATTGGGCCCGCAGGGTGAATGATACCGAGATCCTGCTCCCTACCGATGGAGAGATCGTGAGTGCCTATCCGGGCAGGTGAATGTGAACCCGGTCTGCTACTAGTGGATTTCGGGAGTTGCATTCCATCCACGCGCATTTGTTGATAGGATGCGACCGATGCCAATTTTGGAAACATGTGGCATGGCTACTTTGGTCCAAGCATAAAAATGGACCATGTCTCTTAAACACATGCATATCGGTCGCACGGCAACCTCGCCGGAGATCGAACTGGATCTGGAACGGGGCACCATTGATATCATTGGTCGATCCCTTCCCGCGAACAGTGAGCTTTTTTATGATCGCGTGTACAGGTGGCTTGAGGAGTACCTGAAGGAGCCTCGTGAAAAGACCATCGTGAACATGCGGATGGACTACTTGGACACCAGCAGTAGCAAGCATTTCTACAACATCTTCGATCGCCTGAGCACGGCGAATGAACACGGCAGTGTGGTGCAGGTGAATTGGCACTATGAGATCGGAGATGAGGAAATGGCGGAAACAGGCAAGGATTATCAGAGCCTCTTTCCCATGCAGTTCAACTTTATTGAGGTGAAGGACCTGTTCTAGGGTTTGCCCTACTCCACTTCCGGCCCGTCGTTACTGCGTACAGCAATCCAGTCAGGGACAAAAAGAACAAGCCCTTCAACTTTCGTTGAAGGGCTTGTCACTGTATTGTGGACCCGTAGGGAGTCGAACCCCAAACCTCCTGATCCGTAGTCAGGTGCTCTATCCAATTGAGCTACGAGTCCTGAATGTGCTTAAGGAGTGAACTATCATATCCAAAAGCGGGCGCGAATATAACACCTTGCGTTTAACGTGGCTTGTAATACTTCATCGCCTCGGGCATATAGGCCTTCAGATCAGCGATGCGTCGTTCGTCGCTTGGGTGGGTGCTCAGGAATTCCGGTGGCTTGGCCCCTCCCTGTGCGGCCATGCGTTCCCAGAATGCAGGAGCCACACGGGGATCATAACCTCCCATGGCCATGAAGACCAGCCCCATCTTGTCCGCCTCGCTTTCCTGCTTACGCCCATACGCCAACATACCCAATTGGCCACCCACGCCGTAGGCTTGGAGGAACAGGTCTGATGCAAGGGATGGGTTCTCCGCAGTAAAGGCCTGCAAGGTGAGTCCGGCACCCTGCACTGCCAGTGCTTGGCTCATCCGCTCGTTTCCATGCCTCGCTATGGCATGGGCGATCTCGTGCCCCATCACAAGAGCCAAACTCGCTTCATCCTGGGCCACAGGCAAAAGCCCTGTATACACGACCACCTTACCACCGGGCATGCACCATGCGTTCACCATGGGATCGTCCACCACATTAAAATCCCACTCGAAATTGGCCACCCGGTCCGCAGCATCGTGTTCCTTCAGGAATGTAGTGGCTGCTGCGGCCAAGCGGTTACCGATCCCCTTTACCAAGACCACCCTTTGGTCTGAGGAAGGAAGCGGTGGATGTTCCTTCAGGAAGTTCTGATATTGTGTAAAGCTCATGCTCATCATCTCCCCTTCCGACAGCAAATTCAATTGGCTGCGCCCGGTAATGGGCACTTTTGAGCATCCCGCCAGCAGTGCAAGCATGATTGGCAGAGCGAGCAACCTGCTCCTGATCGATCTCATTGGATTTCAGCTGAAAGGCCGCGGTCGCAGAGGGCTTCACACATGGGTCGTAATACTTCGAAAGCCCCGCGCTTCACGCTGCATTTACCGGTATAATGCACAAGCCATGCGCATTGTTCGGCCTGCAAGGGCTCATGGTCGCAAATATCCATCAAGCTCACGATGACATGTTCGAAGGTGTTCACATCATCATTATGCAGAATGATCTCCTTGGCCTTCACATCGATGACCAGTGTTTCCACCTCAGACCATTTCTTCTCCTTTCGCTGCGTGCTCATTTCCCTTCCTCTTCTGCATGCGAAGATAAAGAGCACGTCCAGTAAACGCTACAACGTACCATTCATGACCTCACCCGACCATTTGGACACCCCATACAGTTCATCCATGGCTTCCGGTCCCACAACCTGACCCGCTATCCGGGGAGGATCCGCATGGTTCATGAACGCCCCGTCATATTTCGATGAAAATGATCGGACAAGACCCGTTTCCTTACTGCGTGGCCAGTGCCGGATCCACCAGGATCTCCCGCCCGAACTTGGCCAACAGCGCTCTTGCATCCCGTATGGGAATGCGCTTACCATTGAGGTAAGCCGTAACGAAGGCATCACTTACGCCGAGGGCCACAGTGCCGCTTCGGCGCTGCACCGCTTGGCCTTCATTCAGGAAAATGCCGGTGGTGTACCGGATCTTCCCCGTAGTGGTAAGTTCGCTGTTGAGCGGTGTAATATTGAACAGGCGGTCCAACGCAGTGGGTTTGCTATAAACCCCTACCTGAACTGTGAAGAAGAGTCCCTTCACCGCCTCCACTTGCTTGGCTGGCGCAGCAGCAGGGTCGTTGTAATATTCCGCAGCGTTGTCGGATGGTTTGAAAGCGGCCAGCACCTCTCCTGCAGTGGTGGGATATTCGGCCAGTACAGCATCTCCAGGTGATGCTTGGGGAATAGTGGTGGTAACGGGCTCAGCGGTAACAACCGTGGTAGTTCCTGAGGAAGTGGCTATTGAATTGCCAGTGTTGGTAGCAGGGGGTGATGCTGTTGATGTTTCCGGTGCAGCACCGGGTATCGTGTTCTGAGCGAGCATGGCGCGCTCGGCCTGCATCGCTTCGCGCAAGGGCACCCGCTTGCCATCCATGTAGGCTACGACGAACGCATCCCGATATCCACGGTCGCGCACCTTTGCTCCCGCCTCGGAAGCACTCTGCGCACTGGTGAACATTCCGGCCGTATACCGCACCAGCCCGTTGCCTGCATGCTCCCCTGTCACTGGGGTCATATCGCTGAACGCCTCCAAGGGAAGTTCGTTCCGGAAGGCACCTACTTGCACCTTGTAAACAATCCCCACCGGCATTGGCACATCGATCGGAATGGCTTCCTCCCTTGGGGCGGCACGCTCTTCAAACTGGAACACATCCCTTGCCAAGGGCTTATTGAATGGTACCGGGGATCTGTCCATAGCGGTGCTCACACCCGCCATGCGCTCGGGTCCTTCACTTCTTACACGAACCGGGGGCTCCTCCGGTATTGCCCGCTTCGGGACCTCCACCTCAACTGATGCTATTCGCGGTTCTTGAGTGGCCAAGCTCTCTGGTGTTCTCGTTGACCGAACCGCTGTATCGTGCAAGGAAGGCGCTACGCGTTCCTGTACGTTGCTCCCCTGATCGGGCTGTGGTGTTCCCACGGCGGCCGCATGCTCTTCTTCCCGGGTGTTCCGAGCTACTGCAAGCTGTTCCTGCTGAGCTTGTTCCTGGTCTGCTAATGCAACCGTAGTGGAAGATGGCGATGGACGCGGTCGCGTGCGGGCAAGCAAGGGTTCGGTACGTCGCTTGCCTTGCTCAAGATCCATGATCATTGCGGATCGGTCTGCTGGCATGCCCTGCATCAAAGTGGCCGCTTGGGCATCGTTCAAGATGGAGGATGCTATCAATTTATCGGCTTCGGCATGCAAGGAATCCGATCGGAGGGTAAGCGCATCAGCACGTGCTTCCAACTTCTGCACTTGTTCACGATTCCTTGTTTCACCCTCTGGAGTATTATTCCGCAATTCACCGGCCTCCTCTCGGAGGATCGTTGCCAGGGTTTCACCACCTTCGGCCTCATTCCGGATCGCAGCGGCTTCAGTTCGCTCTTGTATGGAACGGCCCTTCATCATGAAGTACTTGCGCTCCTCCTCCCCGTTCATCACCGTATTGCGCTCCTGCGCATCCAAGTAATAATAGCTATCCAAGTACGCAGCCAGCACTGCACTATCGGCCCTCACCGGAGCAACTGTACTTAAAGCAGTACCATGTGTTGCTTCTTCCTGATCAGTACGTTCAGTTTTCGGCTCCGCGGCGGTGATAACCTCACTTGGGACCTCCCGAGCTTCCACCGTTACGCTATCAATTCCAGTGTTCCGCCCCGGAACGCCTGACGCAACTGGTTCCTTAGGCTCTTCACTTGTACGGGCTGTGGACTGCTCCCCAGCCGGAGTTTCTTGGACAGCATCTGCACTGTCGCTCATGGCAATTGAGGGAGTAGCAAATGCGGAGGGATACATCCGCTGCTCCACTTCTTCATAGGTCAATGCTTCGCCAGGGGTGGCTTGACCGCTCAACAAGTAGCTACGCACCGTATGTGAACGATCATAATCACGCAAGGCCTTCAGCTCCTCGGCATACGCTTGGCGGTAGAGGGAATTCCGCTTGAAAATATCCCGAGCATCATCCGCCTGCTTACGGAAATTCTTGGCCTTGCCCATGGATGCATCGGCAGCCTCCACGTAGGACCTCCCCATCTGCATCAGCGGCTCATCAGGCGCAAACCCTTGTTTCGCCAAGCTCTTGTTCAAGACCTTCGCACTATCCTTGGCCACGGCATATTCGCTCATGCTGATAAAGGCCAAGCGTTGACCCAGGTCCACATTATGGATCAACATATCGTCGATCTTCCGGTCCACCTGTTGGCGCAGCTTATCATAGTTCTTACCTGCCGGGGTCTCCGCGAGGACGATCTGCATGCTGTCGATCTCCAACTGCATGTCTTCCCCGATCTGGAGGTCCCGATCCTTCATGGCAACAGCCTCCTCGCTTTTGGAAGAACGCGGTTGTAATGGGCTGGCATAGATCTGATCCAGATCGTCACTTAATGTGATATAGGAATCATTATGGGGGGATTCCGGGACCGATCGGCCTTGGACGCGATCCTGCACCGCAGCCTGACCGGACAGTTGCGCATCCTCCAATGCCTTGGTTTCCGTAGCTGCATATTCTTGATCCACTTCGGCCAAGGCTTGCGCAGCATTTTCCACATGTACGGTCTTCAGTTTCCTCCAACGCTCCATTCGCGGGAGCAATTCATCCGCTTGTTCAGGGTGCTCCTCTAAGAATGCAAGGATCTTGGCGGTCTGAACATCAATGCTATCGACCAACTGCATCTCCAGGGCATGGAGCATGCTGGCCTTCTCACGCGCACTGGCGGGTCCCTCCAAAATGGTCTTCCGCCTCAAGTTAAACCCCGGAAAGGCCTCCTCTGCCAATTCCTCATCCAGGATCGACATATCAAACTCCAGGAATGTGTACTCGTGCATGTCCTGCACACGGGTCGCCTTGGCGAGGGTACGTGCTTCATCATCTTTCTCATGGAAAGCAGCGATCAACGCTTTCTGCTGTGCGATGGCCTGATCAAGGCTGTCCCTTCTCGAACGCGTCTTCTCACCCTGGCGTAATTGCTCCAGTTCAGCAAGTTTATTGGCCATCAGGAATGCGGTCTCATCCGCAGGGGTGCTCAACTCCTGAACGGGTGCTCCTCCCTCTGCCGAGGCCACCTCTTGATGCTTATTGGAACCTTCGGGAATAGCGTTGCCTATCTGATCCGCTGACCGGGCTTGACCTTTACTTTGTTCGGTCTGGAGGCCTCCACCCTTCTCCACACCCTGCTGTTGAGCCTGAGCGAGTGCGTTCCCGGATCCAGACCCGCCACGCTCATCGGCTTGTGCAGTGCCAGCCTCTTGAGCATCCGTTCCGGCAACTTGGTCCTCCTGTTGCTCCGGGGTCTGGATGCTCTCGGCCAGGGCCGTTCCGTTATCGGGTCGTTCTTGGTCTGTACGCACTGTACCCTCATTCAGCACACCATCCGCATTGTTGGTCTGCCCATCGCTACCAGCCAGTGCATTGGCCTCGGTAGCCGATGAGGTCTTGGACTGAGGTTGCGTACTATCCCGATTCAATGAAGATGAAGCCTGTTCCTTGGTCCCATCAGCAGAGGTAGTTGATTTTGCTGGTGTATTCTTAGCTACTGTCTGTGTGTCCGCAGTTCGGGTGCTTGTGGTGATGCCGGCCAATGTTTGCCCCCCACCCCAATTGAACATTTGCCTTTCTCGTTCCTCCGCAGATACAGTGCTGATCGGGTCGTATTGCGCATCGATCACCAATGCCATGTTTCCTTCCTTGACCTGGGCCAAACGCTGCTCAAGGCTTGCCAGCGATTCCTTTTTCACGGTTTCAGCGGTGCGGGTATCAGGGGAATTGCTCAAATACCTCATCAATTGCACTTGTCCCCGTACCAAGGCGGCATTTTCCTCGGCCTCTTGTGCTAGCGTGTATGCCTTCTCCACTTCATCGTGCAAAGCCTTTTGCTGTTGCTTCAACGTGGACAATTGTGCATTGAGGTCTTCCTTTTTACGCCCCTTCGCATTCTCTACCTCACGTGCCAAGCGTCCTATCCGGTCGGCAAGGATGTCCTCATCCCCCCGGAGCGCCGCTGCCTGCCTCATTCTGCGAGAGGCCTCCGTACTTGCATCGGATGCAGCACGTCGCATCCGCTCGAGTTCATCCTCGGCTGCATCAGGCCCATTCCGTTCATCAATACTGGCCTTTAGCTGCTTCAAGGCAGTGGTGGCCTTCGATTGGTCGTTCATGGCCTGGGCTTGGACTAATTCAGCGGTTAGTGCGTCAGCCGCTATTGCGCGTTTCTTGTTCAGCGCGCCTGCTTCACCGATCTCCGTTCCGGTTCGATAGGCAGCTCGGGTCCGTGCTCCGGCTTCCAACGAACGCTGCTTCGCTTCCGCAGCCTCGCGCATCAGGCTGGTCTTTTCAGCCTCATCCACCGTGGCATCAGCCTGGTCCATCAACGCAGCCGCCCGCTTGGTCTCAGCCTCCGCCATTCCTATGTTTTCCAAGGCCAGCCCAAAGGCTGCGTTCTCCTGTTGCTCTTGTTCCACGGCCAGTACCGTGATCATTTCGGCCTCTTGAGCAGCCAGATCAATGGCCTTGCTCATGGTCATGGTGCCATCAAAGCCGGCAGCCTGTAGCGGGTCCTTGGGCGCGGAATCCTGTGGAACCACTTGAGCTTCTGCTTTCTCCCCCGTTACATCCAGCTTGGCCCGCCTACGGATCTCATCCAACGCCAAGGCCATTACATCCTCATCCAAGGGTTCGTCGAAGTAGTTCTTCACATCCACTTTTTCACCTCCCCGTTCCACGAGTTTGATCTCCTGCTTAAAGGCGGTGGGCTTATGCGCGGAAGGAATTTCAATGGTTTCCAGATGCGACCGCCCGCTTGGCCCACCTTCCACCAGGACCTTGTACTTCCCGCCACGGGGAAGGGCAAGCACATACTCACCGTTCATGTCGGTGGTAACATCCGCAACGCGCTCCCGGGTAAGGTCATCCTCCACGATGATCCGTGCCCGACGATCAGTGGGATCGAATGCAGAGGCGTACGTCCCCTTCAGCACGGTGATGTTGATCGGTGTTTGGGTAGTACCCACCCGGTACACGTTCACCATACCCTGTTTGCTATCACGATCACTTGCAAAACAAGCTTGCTTGCCATCGGGACCCACGATGTAGAGCAACTCATCCCCTGGGGTGTTCACGGCAAAATCCATGTTCTCCGGAGCACCGAATACGTCCATGCCTTTATCGTAGGTACTCCTGAACACATCGTAGCCCCCCATGCTGTTATGCCCCTTACTGCAGAAGTAGAACGTCCTTCCATCGGGTGCCATCACGGCATAGTCCTCATCCAGATCGGTATTGATGTACCCCGCCAACTTAACCGGCGTGGCATAGCTGCCGGTAGGCAATAGTTCACTCCGGTAGATATCCCTGCCGGTCCTTCCATCCTTGCCGTAGCTACTGAAGAAGATGGCCCCCCCCTTTGTTGGCAAGTAGGTCAGGAACGCCTCTCCGCTCTTGCGATCGATGTTGGAGAGCAGCTCCGTAGGCGTCACCACGATCTTGCCCCCGATATCGCTGAGATCATAAAAACGGAAGAAGTCCGCTGCATCCACTTCCAGCTTATTCAGCACCTGGATGTCCTTGAGATTGCTCAGGAGATATTTACCGTTCCTGCATTGTTGCTCCAAGGCATCGACGGGAAAGCGGGTCAGTAATTTTTTATCTGCTGTACCCCGGTAATGCTTATAGGCGGAAATGGCTTCATCGAACTGGTAATCGAGCTGGTACGCACGCCCGAGGAAGTACCATGCCAAATTCGGTGTTGTCGGCCCTGCGACGGAAAACTTCAGATAACCGATGGCCTTGGATTTTTCTTCCCCGCCATACAACGCACATGCACCGTACTTGTAATTGAGCACATGATCGTGAGGGGAAAGGCTCACCAATTGGGAGTACATCGGAAAAGCCTTGGCGTACTCACCTTTTTCGAACAAGGCATCGGCTTCGCTCTGCAAGGCAACATCACCCCCTTGTGCATGGCCGCTGATGGCCACTACCGCCATACACAACGATACCAGTGTGGCACGAACGATATGGATGCGGCCTTTCATAACTTTGAAGTTGACCTGCCCAGCAGGTCCATGCGGCTCTCGTTTCCTTTCACCAAGCGGCCGATATTTTGGCGGTGTGTATAGAAGACGACGACACAAAGTAGCCATGCAAAGATCTTCATCACCAAACTGGGTTCATGAAAAACCAGCGTGACCGCCACTGGAAAAGCGATCGCAGCCACCAAGGATGCGAGCGACACGTAGCGCGATATGATGAAAATGATGAAGAAGACGATGATGCAGATCAATGCTGAACCGGGGTGTATGGCCAATATGCCTCCCAACGAAGTAGCAATTCCCTTGCCACCCCGAAAGCCTGCAAATACAGGATAGAGGTGTCCCACGACGGCCGCTGATACGAGAAGTACCCGTAAAAGGGTCCATACATCGGAATAGGGCTCGGCACCGCTCCATATAGGCAGCAGGCGGACGGGCAGGAAACCCTTCAGAACATCGAGCAATAGAACGGGCACACCTGCTTTCGGACCGAGCACACGGAAGGTATTGGTGGCGCCGGCATTATGGCTTCCATGCTCGCGGATGTCCACACCGAAGAACCCTTTGCCCCACCACACGGAACTGGGTATGCTCCCGCATAGGTAGCTGATGGCCATCGCCGTGATCCCGTACATCCAAGGAAACTCCATGCTTACAGTCCGAATCGGTCGCGGAATTCGTCCACTTTGCGTTTGTTCGTCAAGATGAATTGATAGTCCGATTCTCCCTTTTTACCGGAGAATTGCCGTTTGTCGTCCTTCAGGTCGCTGATCATCGTATTGAACTCAGCGTTGCTGCTGTACGCGTACATATAGTTCCTCGCGTATTGGAAGAACCAATAGGTCTGGTTATCCAGCATGAGCAACACGGTCATTACATCACCACTGCGCTTACGCTGGAATTCCACCTTCCCTTTCAAATAGCGGTACACCGGTTTCTTCAGCACCGTACCCAACCCGAGCTGCCCCGTGGTCTGCCACGCTTCATCTTTAGCGCTCCACTCCAAGTTCAGGTCGCAGAACACCAAGGCCTTCACCAACTCATCCGGTAGCCTTTTGATCTCTCCCTTTATACTGAGCTCACTGATCAGCTTATCGCTCCTTTCCTTACCAAGCAGTTCGCGCAACGACCGCTCATAAGGGGTCTTGGACAGATCCACCTGCTTCTGCTCGGGATACGCCACGATATCGGCCACCATCTTCTCCAAGGCATTGTCCAAGAATGGGAAATCCGCCAATAGCGTCACCCGTTCGGTTGCCGTGGAATTATCCCCTCGGTATTCCAACATGCCATAAGCATCCACTTTCACCTGTCCTAGTTCCACGCCTTGGCTGATCTGGCCATCGGCAGAGAGCAGGCATGTTTCCGTGGAAAGGGCCACCAAGTTGCCAGGGAGGTCGCTTTGCCGGATCTTGTCCTTGTTCGAGATGAGATAGGACTTCTTCACCTTATCGAAGAACAGCAAGCCTTTAGCACTGATGATGTCCCGGTCAGCCTTGTCCTCCTTGCGGCTTAGGAATGTTCCGTAAGTGTTGAATGGATCATCCTTGGTCATATAGATGCCTGCTCCCACCGGGAAACCTTGCGCATCCATCAGGGAATCGCTGACGGGAATGAAAACCTCGGCTGGATCGATCTTTCCGGTGAAGCCCATCCAGTTCCGGGATATGCCAGCACAATCGTGCTTGATGCGGGTGTTGCCTGTGAATGTGAGCTCTTTGCTGGTCGCTTCCAAAAGCACATCCCCGAAGAAATCGAAGGCAGGGCTTAACTGAAAGTTCTCCTCCTGTGGAACTCGACCCAATGCATAGGTTTGGAATGAGGTGTCCACGTTGACATTCTTCATGTTGATCGGGAAGGTCTTCCCGGTCTCGTCCTTGTAGTCATAAATACCCGAGCCGCTGTACTGCCTGCGTGCAGAGATGTTCACCGTGGCGCTATGGATGGTGTGGTACTTGTTCACGAAGTTGGCGGTAATGGTTGCATCGACCAGCGGATCCATTTTCGCATTTCGGCCGATTCGCACCCGCATGCTATCCGGGGTGATCAAGGCATCGGCCACTTGGATATACTGCACATCGTTGGCCGTGATCAGGTGTTTTTTCAGGTCGTACCGGGCCTTGGGCGCCATGAACCGGAGCGAATCCTGATCGGGGTTCACACTGATGAAATTGCTACCGGATAGCTGCAGGTCCTCGTTGCCCGCAGAAGCGGTGCGGTCGCTTTCAAGTTCGATATCGCCTTGATCCATGTACCATTTGAAGCGGTCCATGAAGCACACATACTGATTGTATGGAAATTCAACCTTCGTCTCGCTTCCGTTGCTGACGAATTCACCAATGCGTTCATCGAGTTTCACAGTGGCATTCACGTTATCGGTCCGGAAAGCGATGCTTGCGGTATCCCCTTCCGTAAGGCGGAAATCACTGGTATCCGCATGCACGTTCATGGTCTTGAAGTCGAATAGCTTGGAATTGAGCGTGGCATTGGTGAAATCCACCAGTCCTGCACCACTCATTCCGCTGGGGCTCAGCTCGGTCTTTCCATAGAGGTACGCTTGTTTGTCATACATCACCATCGGTGCCTCCAGATTGCGCGCCATCAGCACATCCTTTGCCGGCTCCAGACGCAGGAATACCTGGGCAGCCTGCACATTGGGTACGTTCAAGGTTGGGCTCGAAGCCGCACCATTGTACAGGGTATCCGCCACCCCGAAGGTGGTATCCGGCGTGAACACCAGGTCCTTGCTGCGCGCAATGGTTGTGAGGTAGCTGAGGTCGCCCTCGCCGTGCAGACCTTGGTTATCCAGTTTCAAGGTCTCCGAGAATTTGGCCTTCTTTCCATAGAGCGGGAGGCCGCCCTCGCCTGTAGGTCGAACAAAGCCCAACGCGTAGTCCTCTTGCAACCGCAAGGTCTCTCTTATGTCAGGGAATATGCCTGCGCTCATCAGTGTACCATCGAACTTCAGGCCCTCGTTACTGAAATTATCCAAGCTATCGAGCATGAAGGGATCGCTCTTGTAGTAGAATTTGTCGCGGATATATGCCCCGTTCTGGATGGTACTCCGATCATAGAAGACGAAGCTCTCCTGCGTGCTGTTGAACTTGGGATACTCCGGGTACTTCTCTTGTTGCAACCCGTTCTTGTTGGAGGGAGCGTCGATCTCCAAGGTGCCGGTAACGTTCTCCAGGACGTTCTTCACCTTCACCAACCCGTGACGGCCATTCCCATCAGGCTCGAAGCTTTCGGCCAGAAAGCCCACACTATCCACGTTGAGGAGATCGATCACGAAAGGCGCATAATGGAAGTAATACTCCTTGCCGTAGTACGTGAGCTTACCCGCCTTCACCATGCCCCCGAAGCTGAAATCCCGATCCTTCTTGATGGTCACCAATTTCTCGGCCGGATAGACCTTCACATCCTGTGAATCACTTAATGTAATGCGAGATACCCCCTTGAGTACCAGGTCATTATTTAGCAAATTGATGGTCCCGTTCACCCCGTCGGGGCTGTTGCTATTGAACTGGAGCACATCGTAATCCATCCGACCGGCACTGGAAAGAATATGCTGAAGCAATCGGGGCAGCAAGGTCACCCGGTCATCCTCAACGTCGTAGTACAAGTACCCCTTATTGGCCATGTCGATGAGCATGGGTTTCACCTGAGGCATCTGCAATTTGGCATACCGTGCGAAATCCTGCGCGTAGAACTCCTCCCCGGACTGTTTGCTGAATTCGCGAAGGCGGGACAAGGGGTGTACATTATCGATACCGAGCATCGCCGTGTACCGGCGTTGTTCAAAGTAATTGAAGCTCTCGAAGGAAGTACGCGTTTGGGTAGTGCCTTGCATATTACCCAATTGCAATAAGGGGTCCCCCTGTTTCCAACGGAATTCCTCGAAATACATGTCCAGCTGGTGATAGGTATCATAAAAGGGCCCTTTGGATAAGCCCTCATCCCGCTTGATCAGGGTGAGCTGCTTCTTGTCGCGCATGAAGCGGAGCGTTACACTGGGGTGGTAGATGGAATCCTTGTCCAGCTTAATAGTAACTGCCACATCTTCACTGGATACTTTGTCTGGTTCGATGGTAAACACAAGCCCCTTGGTTGTGATGAACGGTTTGCCTTCCCGCTTGAAAATGAGGGTAGCCGGCTCAGCCATGGTCCCATAGCCCTGTAGCTTGGCCCCTTGCATGGTAAAACCGCCTTCGAAATCGATGTCAGGCACGATCTCATTGATCCGCTTACGCAGATCGTAGCTCTCAAAACGCGGATAGCTGGCGGATGTCTCCGTGACATTGGCTCTCAGCTTATCCACCACCGTACCCAGCAGGACCTTGTCGAAATAGGGATCGGTAAAGCCCACGCTATCGATTGACACTTCCGTTGTTTTGAGCTTCAGCGAATAGCCGTGCGCCCATTTCACGAATGTGTGATCAGGTGCCAATCCAGCTCGCCGCCACGTGATCGTGCCTCCTTTACCCACCCAAAGGTCTGTAAGCGGATAGTATGTGCCGCTGGTGCTTTCGATCACGGAGCTATCCGTTCTGGAAGACCAGACCAGATCCATTGTGTTGAACTCCACTTTGGGTACACTATCAAATGCGAAGGTGAATTTTCCGGCACGTGCTCGCCAATTAGAACTCGCGGTCGTGTAGAGGACATTGTTCGAGAGGAGCCCATTGCTCATATCGAGATAATCGGTGAGGTCCTGCTTGCGCGATGACCGCCCGGCTTGTTCCAATCCTTTGAGCCAAGCGTCAAGCTCTGCGGAAGAATGCCCTTTCAACGGGAAATTAGCGGCCGTATTCAACATCTCCTTGAAATCCGGAATGGCGGAAAAACGCTTCTTCGCCATCGTGTTGGAGATGGCGACGATGCGTGAACGTTGGTCCTGGCTCAGGTTGGGCCCATTCCAGAACGGAGTGAACACCGTTTCCACGAAGGCGGTTCCTTCCTTCTTGTTCGCGCCTACCAAAAAGCTTGTGATCTCGCTCAGATAGGCAGCTTGATCATTGGAGAACACTGGTGCTTGGGCCCATGCGGAGAATGACCCTATCAGCATACTAGCAGCAAGAATGACTATCCGGAATGATCTCATGCAGCGTGTTGCGTAATGGTCCGTACCCATCGTGAAAAAGCCCATTCACCATCGTGCAGTTGTTGCACGTTGGTCAATCCGGCCTGTTTGGCGGCCTGTGCCATGATGGCTTCGTCCGCAATAACAAAGCCACTGAGCAGCAGGTTTCCTCCTTCTGCCAAAGCACCCACCAGGTAGGGCATGGCATGTACCAGTGTATTGCGTTCGATGTTCGCCAAAATAGTATCGTATTCAGCGCCACTTTCCAGATCAGTGCCGTCCTTTTCCACCGTAATGCGGGTACACTTGTTCATCTCCACGTTCTCACGGGCATTGGTCACGGCAGTGGGATCGTTATCGATGGCGATAATTTCGGTCGCCCCCAGTCGTTCCGCCAGTATGGCCAGCACACCTGTGCCACACCCCAGGTCACATACACGCTGGCCGGTAAGGTCCATTCCCATCATGGAGCGTACCATCATCCGGGTGGTGGCATGGTGCCCTGTTCCGAAGGCCATGCGCGGGGTGATCACCAGATCGTGCTCATAGCCGGCCACTACCGGATGGAATTCGGCCCTGATGCGAACCTTGCCGTCCACTTCAACCGGCTGGAACTCCTGCTCCCATCGCGCATTCCAGTTCACCTCAGGTACTTCCCGCACGGTGTGCGACACGGATACATGAGGGTCCCGCGCAACCATTAATCGATCCAGAGCGGAACGCTCGAACTCGGCCGTTGGCACGTATCCCTTCAGCCCGTGCGAAGTTTCCTCAAAGCCTTCATACCCCAGCTCCATCAGTTCAACCATCAACAGGTCGCGCCACGGCTCCACTGGTGCCACAAGGAAATCCACTTCGGTGTAGCGCATCAGGCGGCGGTCTTTATGCGCTGAGCAATGCGCATGAGCTCAATGAACTTTTCCGCTACCAAAGCAGCTCCGCCGATCAAGCCTCCATTGATATCGCTTTCAGCAAAAATGCCTTCGGCGTTCTCCGGCTTGCAGGAACCACCATAGAGAATTGGGATCCCTGCGGCCATGCCACCGGACAGTGCTTGCAACTCGGCCCGGATGAAGGCGTGAACTTCTTGAGCTTGCTCCGGTGTGGCCGTAAGGCCGGTACCGATGGCCCATACGGGTTCGTATGCCACAACCACCTTTGCCACCTCCTCAGGAGAAAGCGCGCCCAAGGCAGTATGTATTTGGGTGGACACCACATCGCGGTATCGGCCCTCCTCCCGCTCCTCACGGCGTTCGCCACAGCAATAGATCGGTTGAAGTCCATGCTTCAGGAGCAATGACACCTTTCGCCCCACCACTTCATCGGTTTCCCCGTAATACTCACGGCGTTCGCTGTGACCCACAATGCAGGCTCCCACGCCCATCGACCTCAACATCGGGACGCTCACTTCACCGGTGAACGCGCCGGATTCTTCCTGGTGACAGTTCTGTGCTGCAATGATGATGGTTGATGGACCATCAGCCGCTTTTTTGACCTGTTCCACAGCTGCGGCAAGAAAGGGATATGGAGGTGCCACGATCATCTGTACATCCCCTTGGTCTGCAGCGGACCACCCGACGAGCGCCTCCATCAGGTTACCTGCCTCCGTGGCATCGGTATGCATCTTCCAGTTCCCTGCAACAATTGTCCTCGTCTTCATCATCCTCGCTATTGTGAATACAAAGATCGCCGACAAGATGCTACGGCCGCAGCCCGGCCGGACTGTTTGTCAACGAATTGTGCTTGGCAGGCCGTTCACTCACTTCAGCGCCTTTGCCGCCTCCTTGAATGTGGGCACATCGTTGCAATGCCACTTTCCCCGCACGGTGCCTTCCTGGAACAGGACCACACCAGGGTTGCTGCGGATCACCGTCTTCAAGGTCACCTCGTCACAGGTGAGGTACTCGAACATGTTCTGATTGGCATGGCGGAACTCCTCCGACTGGTCATATGAGCTGCTTGTAACGCCATAGACGCGCCATCCGGCCTCTTCAGCTTTGGCCGCCAACGCATTGATCGCGGGTTGACAATCGGTGCGTGTATCCTTGATCGTTTTGGCCACCACCAACAAAACCGGCTCTGGTGAGGTCAGGATATCATCGGTAAGATCGTCACCTTCCGCATCATAGAGCATGAAATCCTGCACTTGGGAAGCGATACCGGGCTCCACCTCTACCACCCGGGTACTGCCGTCCACGAATTCATAGTCGGGATTGTCCCATGGATAAGGCTCCGAGGTGTTGAATTCCTTGACCTCGCCGGTGGTCTTGTTGCGGTAGCTCACATAGTTGATATTCACCGGCGGTTTGGCTTCTTGCTGCTGCTTGGGAATGCTCATTCCCACTGCGTAAGGGCGGTAATCACGAACGGGCAGATGGGCTACGCAGTACCACATGAAAGCCCCTGTGACCACGGCAACCCAGGCCGCCGTGAACCATTCGCCACGTGGCCCTTCCGTCATCCGCTTGATCCCCAAGTAGCCTGCAAAGACGACCACTGCGAAAAGCAACGGGAACCACCAGTCGAACACCCAGCAGTAGAATGCCAACAAGAGCAGCGATGCTGGTAACAGTGCCAGATCATCCCCCCAAGTATTGAAATGGATGCGTTTGCGGAAGATGAACAGTGGAAGCACGAACACCAATAGCACCATGTCCTTGGAGAAGCTTTCCCAAGGGGTCATGGGCCTACCGAGAGATCCTTTCATCGCATCACCGAAGCAGCCACAATCGGTCACGCAGGTCACATCGCGCATTTCGGTGACACCGTTGACGATCACCTCATACTTACCCATCGGGTCGCAAGTCGCCGTGTACATGGTAAGCCAGCCGAAGAAAATGGTAAGCAATAACAGGGTCCACGTGGCCAGCTTCATCCTTCCGCCCACCAGAACGGCAAAGCCCAGGACCACTTCCGCCAAGCAGGCCAGCATGGCCAATGCAAGTGAGAACGGAATAAGCCAGGGTAGGCCCAATGCGCTGGCCGCGAAATACTCCTCCAGTTTGAAACTGAAACCGAGCGGGTCATTGGCCTTGATGAGACCGCTTATAATGAAAGTGGCACCGACGAGGATGCGGCTGATCAATATGAGGATGCGCATGATTGGTTGACCGGAGGTGGCAAAATGGGTTTGAGCTTCACATCCACCACGGTTCGGGCGAATTTAATCTTCTCGGCCAACCGGGGACGCTGACGTTGGGAAAGGTTGCCAATATGGAGAGGCAAGACCTTCAATTGGCAGCATTGCTCAGCGGCCGTGCAGCACCAAGTAGGAGCTGAGTTCCGTGCGAATACCAGCCGTGGGCTGAAGTAATCCGGGGTAATGCTGGTCGTAGTCTGCCATCAATTCGAGCACATCCGCTGTTATCGATCGCTCATACTTCACGCTCCAGCGCGTAAGCCCCGTGGCCGGCTCGAAATAGGCCATACCCAACGGCAGGTCGAAGAAGGACAGATCTATTCCATCACGGAAAGCGGGGAGTCGCATTTCGATCTCCAAGTTGCTCGTTCGGCCATCCCCTTCCCACTCCATCCCATGCGTGTCCACGGTAATGCATTTGCCTTGGTGCCCGGGTGCATCCACGCGTATCACGTAAGCACCTTGGTTCTCCAATGAAATGCTGTACTTCCCCGCTCCATTGGTAATGAGGACACGCTGGATCACACCGTCCTTATAGATCCGTACCCGGGCGGAGGCCAATGGCTGCTGCGTTCCGTGATCCGTTACCATGCCATTCAGCCGCAGCCTGAACGCTTCGGCCTCATGGCTGAATGCCAGCAAGGCAATGATTAGGGCGAGCAAAGTGCGCATGGGGCGTATTCGTGAGGTTCCATTTCGATGGCTGGCAAAAATATCCGCACCAACACTGGGATCCAAGGCTGATCTGCCCGTTTCAACGCAATACGTCAACATTCACTTGTTCATTTCGTCGCACCTTTTCGCACCACATACCCTCATAATGCCGATCTTGGCGGCAATCTGACCTTACCCATGGCTCCACAATTTCGCATTTTGCTCCTGCTCCCGCTTTTTGCTTCACTCACTATCCAAGCCCAGGATGTTCGTGTGGTCACGCGTGTGGTCTCCGATACGGTCCCCGCTTGGAAGACGTGGAAAGCCGATGGGTTTTCCATGAATCATCCGGGGAAATGGACCGTGGACGTGACCGTTATGGGCGATACTGTGGTCGTGTTCCGTAAAGGGATCAAAGGAGCTGACCCTACAACTCCGGAGGTGGCCGTTATTGTGCAAGGCATGGACGGCAGGTTCGCGCCCCTGCCGAAGCGGTTGAAGAAGTCCGATCTGAAGGATGTGGAGTTCATTCAAAATGAAAGCTCAGAGATGGCAAGCTCTTCCCGTGCTGAGTACCGATGCAAAGACAAAGGGGCCAACATCCATGTCCTGGAGCAGTTGGTGGAAAAGGGAGATCGTTCCTACCTCCTTACTTATATGGCCCCTGCAGAGGCATATGACGAATACCTCTTCCTGGCCGAGGCCATGCTGAATTCCTTCTCAGCGCCGTAGTGCCTCTTCCTCGTTCATGAGGATGAGGGCGAACACGGCGTAGTTGATGATATCGAGGAAGTTGGCGTCAATGCCTTCACTCACCAGTGTTTGACCTTTATTGTCCTCGATCTGTTTTATCCGAAGCAGTTTCATCAGGATCAGGTCCACCAGCGAGCTGATCCGCATGCTGCGCCAAGCTTCTCCATAGTCGTGGTTCTTGCGTTGCATCAGACTGCGCGCTGTGCCTATCTGTTCCTGCACCAGCGCTGCTGCTTCCATCGGCTTCAGGTCGGGTGTTTCCACCACACCCTTCTGCAGTTGCACAAGAGCCATTGCGGCATAGTTCACCATACCAACCAGTTCCGGGCGGATACCTTCATCCACCTTGCTCTCTCCTACCTGCTGCAAGGTCCGTATGCGTTGCGCCTTGATGAAGATCTGATCGGTAAGGGATGAAACCCGCAGAATCCGCCACGCCGTTCCATAATCCTTGGCTTTCTTCACGAAGATCTCCATACAGGCTTCCGTGGCCTGATCATATTGCTGAAGTGTTTTTTCCATGTGCCGGGGACTGCCCGAACTTTGGGGCATGAATGGCGGCGAAGATATTGCGTGGTGCCTGCGTGGTCACTTAGTGCATCGCAAGCGACCTTTGGTGATGGGGATCATCAATATCACCCCGGACTCATTTTACCGGAAAAGCCGACATGGATCGGTCTCTGATGCATTGCGTACGGCTGACCGCATGCTGGAGGCTGGTGCTTCAATTCTCGATGTCGGCGGTGCCAGCAGCCGACCGGGATCCACTGAACTCCCTGAGGCGGAAGAACGGGAGCGGGTTCTTCCGATTGTGGTGGCCTTGGCCGAACGGTTCCCCGGCACGCTGATCAGCATTGACACCTGGCAGGCCCATATTGCCGCAGATGCCGTAGCGGTCGGAGCCAGCATGGTGAACGACATCAGTGCAGGCTTGATGGATCCAAAGATGCTGGGCACCGTAGCGGGTTTGCGCGTACCATATGTACTGATGCATATGCAAGGCACTCCCCGAACCATGCAACGCGCACCTCACTACACCGATGTACTGTCCGAAGTGGTGAAGTTCCTCAGCGAGCGGGTCCTGGCAGCCCGGCAAGCCGGTATTGCCGATGTGATCGTGGATCCCGGCTTTGGCTTCGGAAAGGACCGAGGCCACAACTTCGCATTGTTGAAAGGGTTAAGAGGCATCAAAGCGTTGGGGGTGCCCGTCCTGGTGGGTCTTTCGCGTAAACGCATGATCAACGAAGTGCTGGGCACCGTGCCTGAGACCGCCCTGAACGGCACCACTGTGCTCAACACCATCGCCTTGCAGCATGGCGCGGATATCCTGCGGGTGCATGATGTTCAGGAAGCTGTGGAAGCAGTGAAGTTGCTGGATGCCTTTGCTGCCTGAACGAAAGATCAGCGGTAGACCTCCCGCTCTCTTCGGTCACGGCGCTTGTAATACCCACGATAGGTCTTCTCGTATTCGTCCATCACCTTGGAGAATACCGGTCGCATCTCCGTGGTATAAGGCATGTCCCAGCTCATGTTCCGCACACTGGCCTTGAATGCGGCCAGCCCCAATGCTTCATCGAATGCACTGAGGTCCACATCGGCGAGCCAAGGGAACAAGGTCATCTGCAGGTCCATTTCATAGAACGGCACATCCGGATATGCCGGTATTTCCCGAGTGTCGATCACCACATGCTTGGTCACCATGTTCTTTTTGCTGAACCAGACCTCATATTTCCAGCCGCGCTCCAATTCGAACTTATAGCGTCCGTCGCCACGGGTTATCTGCTGCTGATCCTCTTGCCCGGCCTTAAGTACGCGGACCAAGGAACTCTTCACGGGGTCCCCCGAAAAAAGCTCGGTTACCTGGCCCGAAAGGATCACACTGAAGCGCTGTGCCTTCGCTTCCGTGGTGAACACCATGGTAAGCAACAGGGCACTAATCCCTAGGGCTAAAAAGTTCGATCGCATGGTACAAAAATACCCCGGCGAATTTGTCCTCTCCCGCAAGAACTCCAACCGGCCCCATGCGGAATACATTAGCACCGACCGAAACAGCACTATGCCCATCACGCTTTCCAAGTTCCGGCGCCGTACTCGGCGGACCCTCCGTATCACGGCGGCGTGGATGTTATTGTCCGTTTGCACATCCTTGTTCGAGGCCAATGTGATCTCCGGGATCGGCATACCTCCAGCACAGTTAACGATCTTGCTCCATCACTTGATCAGGGCACTGGTTGGCGGGTTGTTGATCGGTGGGGGGTATATGTTCCTGCTACATGACCGTTTGCGGAACCTTCCATTTACGCTCGGTGCCCTGTTCGTGCTGGGCCTGCTGCTGCTCGGGACGGTCGCCTTGCACAGCATCTTTCCTAATACATGGCTCAGCTCCTCGCATCACTCCACGAACGGATGGTATTTGATCGGTCAATTCCTGTACTGGGCGTTGCTGATGATCGGAACCATGGTGATGCTGCGCCTGAACGACCTGTACGGCAGCGGCTCGGTGAGCGACCTGTTGGACCGCTACCGGAAACCCCGCCAGGAGTTGCGGATATTCATGTTCCTGGACATGCGCTCCAGCACCTCTGTGGCCGAAACCCTTGGTGATACCCGATACTTCAAGCTGCTCAACGACCTCTATGCTGATATCACCGATCCGGTGATCTATTCGGAGGGTGAGATCTATCAATACGTAGGAGACGAGATCAGTGTGAGCTGGAAACTGAGCCGTGGGATCCGCAACGACCGCTGCATCAAATGTTTCTTCGCTATCCGGGGAAAACTGCGAGCGCGGGCGGAATACTACCGGGATACCTATGGCATTGAGCCGGTCTTCAAGGCCGGCTTCCACTATGGCCGGGTCACCAGCGGTGAGGTGGGCATGGTGAAGCGGCAAACCATCTTCAGTGGCGATGTGGTGAATACGGCGGCGCATATCCAGGCCAGTTGCAATGAACTGGGTGTGGACAATCTGGTGAGCAAGGAGTTGCTGGATATTCTCTCCTTGCGCTCGTTGATCTACGATATCAAACCCATGGGCAGCATCCCCTTGAAAGGGAAGCGGGTAGCTGTTGAACTCTATACGCTTTCCCTCGCCGCCGAGGCTCAGTAGTGGCTGTACAACTTACCTTTCCACCAAACCTTGGTATCACCACTATTGCTGCGGAAGGTCACGGTCCCGGGGTATACATCGAAATGCCCAATGCCCGCCTCCTTGCTCACCGTAATGCGCTGGCCTCCTTGGTAAAGCTGGAGCACATTGCGTGTATCCAGCCATACCACCATACCTCCCACAGCAGCCCACTTTGCAGGCATGTTGCGCTCCAAGGTCTCCACCGCACCATTGCTGAAGACCTTGAACATGTCCTGGTCGCGGAAGACCACCACACTATCGCGCACCCAGTATTCACCCGGGGCGAAATCCATGATATCCCACATGCGTCCACCTTGGAAGCACCGGAATGCACCCGTGGCATTCACGAAGGCAACGAGCCCTTCACCCACTTGGAAGCTTGCCGGTTTAAACGCTTCAACGTCATACTCATACCCTTTATCGAAAACCCGGAAAGTGTCGTCGTATTCATCCATGAAGGCTACGATATCTCCTCCGGGAACCGAGCGTGATGGATCGGTGCCATTGCAAAGCACCGATACCTTCCCCCGATAGAACAAGAGTACGCGTCGCCCTCCCTGATCATAGAGAAGCAGCGTGTTCGAGCCCGCCTTCCACACCACGTCCTCACTTGTCATAAGCACATCCGCGATCGGCATGTCCTTTCCGTTCCAACGGGCCATCAGGTTCTGCTGCATCAAATCGTGATAGGCGATAATGCTATCGCTCACGGTATATCGTCCCACACTCCTGCACAACGTGTTAGCACCATCCCCCGCAGGGATCCGGAGAGCCGGTCCGCTCTTCCATGCAAGCATGTGCTTTGAGGTGGACACCAGCGCCGACTCACCACGCTCCAGAGTGGTTGACTTCCCCTTTGTATAGAGTTTCAGATCCCCTGCATCAGTGATATATACCAGTTTGTCCCCTCCTTGGAACACGGCTTGGGGTTTCCGACCTTCCAATTGGCGAAAGCTGCCGTTCTCGAACGCCACCAGATTTCCGTATGCACTGATCACCGGCACCGGTGTCTGCGCGCTCATGGTGGTTATACTCGCTGCACAGAGGAATACATATGTCCACGATCGCTTCATATCACTTTCACTGTTCCGGCGATCTCCCGCCTGCGTTTCACCTCCCGGATGATCATCTGGCGCTTACCACCTTTCACACGCAGTAGCACCGGTTCACCGAACTCATAGTGTTGGTCGGCTTCAGGCATGCGATCCAGCAGGTCCTGCGTGACCATCAGGTCCACCTTTTGGTTCTTGGCCATCGACTGAACACGGCTCGTGGTATTCATTACATCCCCACTCAGGTCGATCGCGCGTTTGATATGCCCCACTTGGGCAGTGATGACCCTTCCACCATGGAGACCGCCTCGGAACTCCGGAGCAACCCCGAACTCACGCATCATCTGGTGTCGATGCGACTCGATCCGTTCCATGATATCGAAGAACAGTGCCAAACAATTGTAGTGGTTCGTGCCGGAGCGCATGGTCCAAGTAAAGATCACCTCATCACCCACGTACTTGTGGATCTCCGCATCGTGCCGGAGCACGGCATCGGTCATCAGGGAGAGGGTGGTATTCAGGAAACGGAAATATAACAGATCACCCAGTCTTTCATTCAGGGCCGAACTTCCGACCAGGTCGATACTGAGCACCACTCGCTCGGCCTCCCGTGGCTTATCGTACCAACCCAGCAGAAAGCCCATGAAGAACCTTCGCCCCATGAACTCTTCCACCTGCACCACCAAAATGGCTACGGAGGTGACCACCACCACTTGCAATGCAAACCGATAGATCCCGATGGAGGCCGCGGTCTTGGCAAAAGGCATCCAATCCCCGTTACCCATGGATAAGGCATGGCCACTACTGGCCAGCATGGCGACGGCCAATAATGCGATGGTAAAAAGATTGACGGCCAGTGCCTTCCCGATGAACTGAAGCGGTATGGCCAAGGACCTGAACCGTCTTCCGAAGAGGAATTCCTCCAAGACACCCGTCCATGTGCCCAGAAAGACCCAACCCAGGAAAAGGTTCCTATCGAGCGTACCACCGAAGAGGGACAGCACCGTGCCTACAGTGGCCGTTACCAAGGCATACTTCAGCAGCTTGCGCAGCTTGTAGCGGGTAATGGCGGATATCCGTTTCAAAATAGGGGGAAGAACGGCGAAGATAGGATGGTGCAATGGCTCATCTTTGCAGCATGTCTTGGGTAAAGTCCCTTTTGAGCTATGCCTGGCCGGTTACAGTATGGGAAGGCCCAGGGAAATACGGACCGCTGCGCTTGATCTATGAGGGGGGGCATTTGGTGGTGAACAGCGGCCATGCCAACCAGAGCTATGGGAATCTTCACGCCATCTGGCAGCAGAGCTTGGATGATCAACCGATCGCACAGCTCGATCCGCGTTCGATCCTTATTCTAGGATTCGGTGCCGGAAGCTCGGCACATATCCTGCGGAAGGAAATGGGACTGAAAGCCCCGATCGTTGGTGTGGACGGCGACCCGGAAATGCTCCGCTTAGCCCACACTTACTTCAAAGTGGATCGCTTGAAGGACTTACGGTTGGTGCTGATGGATGCACTCTCATTTGTCCGGGAACACGAAGGAACGTACGATCTTGTGCTGGTGGACCTCTGCCACGAATTGGACCTGGCACCTGGGGTGGATGAGGAGCCTTTCATTGCGGGCCTCCGAAAATGCACGGCACCGGAAGGCCTGCTCTGTTTCAATACAGTGGTTTATGATACCAAGAGCCGCGCACGCAGCCAACGAGTCAGTGAACGATTACGTCTTCATTTCGACCATGTTGAGGAACATCTATATCAAGGCATCAACAGGGTGTTGACCGCCAAGCGGAAAAAGCCTGTGCCCGTTGACGTCCCCTAAGGCCAATCGGCCCGAAATTTGTCTGAGCATACTCATCAATTTGAACACACTTCGCATATCAAGGTGGATCGGGCCGTTTTTGCTCTTGGCGGTGCTGGTCGCCCCGGCATCGCATGCCCAGCCCGTTTGTGCCATCGATCTAGGCATGGACCAGATGATCTGCCAAGGGGAGTCCGTCACCCTACAAGGCCCTTCTGGATACAGCAGCTACCTATGGAGCAATGGGGCCACCACGCAGGACATTACTGTATCTGCTGGCGGGGACTACTGGTGCGAGGTGAGCTATCCAAGCGGGAATTTGGTGACAAATGGGGATTTTTCAGCGGGAAATACGGGATTTACCTCGGAGTATTTCTATTCAGCCATATCGGTGCAGAACGAAGGGTATTATACCGTTGGTTCAAATGCCAGTTGGTACCACACGCAATTCCAAGGGACGGGCAACGGTAATTTCCTGATCGCAAATGGAGGGTATGGTAGCTGGAGCAACAATCAAGTCGATGTGTGGTGCCAGACAATACAATGTTGCCCAGGTCAGACCTACACTTTGAGTTTTCGGGCACGTACCCTTACCAATGCACTGCCAGCCAGAGCGGTTTGGATGATGGATGGTGTGCTGGCACAGTGGCCGGACATGACATTTCCTGCCTACAATGCGGGATGGCAGCAGTTCAACACCACTTGGACAGCAGGCCCGGGCCAAACCAGTGTAACAGCCTGCATTCACATGACCTCCGCCAATGGTATCGGTGATGATTTCGGCCTTGATGATATCAGCATCTCGGGAACGGTTGTCCTGCGCGATGAAGTACACGTCACTGTAACACCTCTACCCACTGTTGACTTGGGTGTGGATCAAACCCTGTGCGTCGGAGAGACCTCGAACCTGAACGCCACGGTTCCCGGCGGCACCTACCTCTGGCAGGACGGCAGCACCAGCCCCACCTATAATGTATCGGCTCCAGGGAGCTACAGCGTCACCGTAACCGCACAGAATTGCTCGAACTCCGACCAAGTGAACGTTGCCTACAACCCGCTGCCCACAGTGGACCTTGGCCCGGATACCATGCTCTGCACCGGTAGCACGCTCAACCTGTCCACCTTTGGCCCCGGGTACAGTTACCTGTGGCAGGATGGCTCCACGGCATCCTCCTTCACGGTGAATGCACCCGGCCTGTACTGGGCGGAAGTGACCCTGAATAACTGTAGCTTCAGGGACTCCATTCAGGTGGGATACAAGCCCCTGCCGATGGTATCACTCGGGAACGACACGGCCATCTGTGCGGGCTCCACACTCACTTTGGACGCATCAGTACCGGGAGCGACCTACCTCTGGCAGGATGGCAGTACAGCCCCCAGCTTCACGGCTTCAGTATCGGGGAACTATCAAGTGGAAGTGGATCTGAACGGATGCACGGTCCAGGATACTATCCAGGTCATCGTGAACCCCCTACCTGTTGTTGATCTCGGGCCTGACCAAGTGGTCTGCCCAGGGGCCACAGCCACTTTCGATGCCACAACCGCCGGTGCCACCTACCTCTGGAGCGATGGCAGCACCGCCGCTACGCTCACCACCGATCAACCCGGCAACTACGCCGTGCAAGTGACCGTGAACGGATGCACCGCCTCCGACGCAGCCGAGCTGACGAATTTCATCCTACAGACCGTGGACCTTGGTGCGGACCGGACCATCTGTGCCGGGGAGAGCACTATGCTGGGTGTGCATGTGCCCGGTGCGGCATATCTCTGGAATACTGGAGCCACCACGGATTCCATTCTGGCATCCGTTACAGGTAATTATTGGGTGGAAACAACCCTGAATGGCTGCGCTGTCCGAGACTCCATCGAACTGAGCGTTACGCCGCTTCCCTTAGTAACACTCGGCCCTGATCAGCAGGTCTGTCCCGGGAGTACGGCCACCTTGGATGCCACAACCGCAGGTGCGACCTACCTCTGGAGCAATGGAGCCACCACTCCTTCGATCACCGTAGACGTGGGGACATGGACTGTGGCCGTTACTGTGAATGGATGCACGGGATCCGGTGCCGCCACCATCACGGAACTCACGCCGCCGAGCGTTGATCTCGGGCCTGACCAAGTGGTCTGCCCAGGGGCCACAGCCACTTTCGATGCCACAACCGCCGGTGCCACCTACCTCTGGAGCGATGGTTCCACCGCCCCTGCGCTCACCACCGATCAACCCGGCAACTACTCTGTGCAAGTGACCGTGAACGGATGCACCGCCTCCGACGCAGCCGAGCTGACGAATTTCATCCTACAGACCGTGGACCTTGGTGCGGACCGGACCATCTGTGCCGGGGAAAGCACTATGCTGGGTGTGCATGTGCCCGGTGCGGCATATCTCTGGAATACTGGAGCTACCACGGATTCCATTCTGGCATCCGCTACAGGTACTTATTGGGTGGAAACAACCCTGAATGGCTGCGCTGTCCGAGACTCCATCGAACTGAACGTTACGCCGCTTCCCTTAGTAACACTCGGCCCTGATCAGCAGGTCTGTCCCGGGAGTACGGCCACCTTGGATGCCACAACCGCAGGTGCGACCTACCTCTGGAGCAATGGCGCCACCACTCCTTCGATCACCGTAGGCGTGGGGACATGGACTGTGGCCATTACTGTGAATGGATGCATGGGATCCGGTGCCGCCACCATCACGGAACTCACGCCGCCGAGCGTTGATCTCGGGCCGGACCAAGTGGTCTGCCCAGGGACTTCGGCCACCTTCGATGCCACAACCGCCGGTGCCACCTACCTCTGGAGCGATGGTTCCACCGCCCCTACGCTCATCACCGATCAACCCGGCAACTACTCCGTGCAAGTGGCCGTGAACGGATGCACCGCTTCGGATGCCGTTACGCTCAGCTATTTCAATCTGCAAACCGTTGATCTCGGGCCGGACCGCACGATCTGTGCCGGCGAAAGCACCATATTGGGTGTGCATGTGCCCGGTGCCAGTTACCTGTGGAACACGGGAGCTACCACCGATTCGGTCTCAATTTCCGTCGCCGGGACATATTGGGTGGAAGCCTCGGTCGGTGGCTGTGCTGCCCGCGATAGCGTCGAGGTATCGGTGAGTCCGTTGCCTGTTGTCACCTTCTCCGACCAGCAGGTATGTCCTGGAAGTACTGCCACCTTGGATGCCACAACCGCAGGTGCGAGCTACCTGTGGAGCACTGGCGCCACCACACCCTCGCTCAACGTGGGCGTGGGCATCTGGAGCGTAGCTGTTACTGTGAATGGATGCACGGGATCCGGCGTAGCAAGCATAACGGAACTCACCCCACCCAGTGTAGACCTTGGACCGGATACACTGCTCTGTCCCGGGGAATTCTTGGTCCTTGATGCCGGACAAACGGGGGCCACCTATCTGTGGAGCACGGGTGCCTCCACCGCGAGCATCACCGTAACATCCGCCTCTACCGCTACCGTAACGGTAACCGATGCTCAAGGCTGTTCCTCATCGGATGCAATCACCATCTCCTACGCCAACCCCGGCACGCTCTCTTTGGGTCCTGACATCACCTTTTGCTCTGGCAGTCAGATCATCCTGGATGCCACCATGCCCGGAGCAACCAGCTACCTCTGGAGCAATGGGGCAAGCAATACGACATTGACCACCAGCACGGCCGGAACCTATTGGGTCTCCATCAGCCAAGGCCAATGCACCCTCAGCGATACCGTGGTCCTTCATTCTGTTACTTCCCCCTCCATCACCCTTGGGAACGATACCACCCTCTGCCCCGGAGAAACCTTGCAATTACAAGTGCCTTCCGCAGGTGTTCAGTTGGAATGGCAGGATGGTACACAGGCAGATGCTTTCCTTGTAGAGGATTCAGGCAACTACTGGGTTGCAGCCACCAATGCGGCCGGTTGCACGGATACCGCATTCGTGCAAGTGACGTACCTCGGGGCAAATGCCTTTGATCTGGGTACTGATACCTTGCTGTGCGATGGTGCCTCCATCCAGTTGAATGCGGGTCTTCCGGGTGGCTCCACCCTATGGAGCGGGTCCAGCACGGCATCAACAGCTATACTCACCGTGAACTCCGCAGGTCTTTATATCGCCACTACTACCGTTAGCGGCTGCGCCTTCACTGACTCCATCACAGTTTCAATGGTCCCCCTACCCACCGTGGACCTGGGACCTAACACGCACTTTTGCGAGGGTAGTTCGTTGGAACTGATAGCCAATGGGGTTGCACTTCAGTGGGATGATGGGTCCAACTCACCAGTACGGACGATCACCGAGGAAGGCACCTACTGGGTGCAGGTGACCGAGAATGGATGTAGTGCAGCGGACACCATAACGGTAACACAAGTTCCCTTACCGCTGTTGAACCTGGAGCCTGATACGGCACTCTGTTCCACGGAACAGCTCTTTGTGGATGTTACCGTGCCCGGGGGGAGCTACTTGTGGAATGATGGGAATACCGATCCTGTTCGCTCGTTGCCCACCGGCATTTGGAATGTGGAGGTGATGGCTACTGGTTGCGCCATCAGCGATACAATTCGCATCCAGGAATTGCCTTCACCGCAATTGGCTCTGCCCAACGACACCACTTTGTGCGCGGGAGATGTGTGGACGATCGATGTAGCCCAACCGGATGCCAGCTATTCCTGGTCCACAGGCTCTACCTCCTCTTCACTGCTGGTGAACAGCCCAGGGACGTATGGGGTTACCGTGGATATTGAGGGCTGCGTAGCATCTGCTCAGGTGGTTGTGTCCATTGTGGATATGGATCAATTCTCGTTGGGCCCGGATACCATGCTATGTCCCGGAGCCAGCCTTGAGCTGAATGTGGGTATTCCCGGTGCGGTCGTGCTTTGGCAGGACGGCTCCTCAGCTCCCATGCGCATCATTGATTCCCCAGGGAGCTACCAAGCCACTGTGACCGTAGGAAGTTGTACCGCCCAAAGCGCGGTGGATATCGGATTCACGCCACTGCCCCAACCTGACCTAGGGGCGGACCAGGTGTTGTGCGCGGGTGACACGGTATTGCTATCCATCGACCCGGGAGCCGCGCAAGCGATATGGAGCACAGGTGGGACCGGACCCGAACTGTCAGGTACAACTTCGGGCCTCTACGCTGTTGAACTGATGCTGGACGGATGCATCTCCTCGGATGCCGTACTTCTGACCTTCCATCCGGTGGTTGACCAATTGGACCTTGGTCCCGATCAGGATGTGTGCCCGGAGTATCCGCTGCTATTGAATGCTACCACCCCCGGGGCAACGTACGCTTGGAACAATGGCTCTCATCAGCCCACCTTGACCGTGACCCAGCCGGGAACTTATTCCGTGTCCATCTCGGGCACCTGCATCCAAGCGGCGGACACCATCATCATCGTGGCGGGTGCATGCACACCGTTGGTCCACATCCCGAATGCGTTCACCCCGGACGGGGATCAGATCAACGATCGTTTTTCCCCAACGCTGATAGAGCCTGTGCGTAGCTGGACCTTTATGATCTTCGACCGATGGGGCGAGCTGATCTTTTCAACCACCGATCCCGAAGATTCATGGGATGGTACGTTCCGGGGCAAGGAAGCTCCGATCGGCGTATACGTCTGGGACCTCCACTACGAAGCCATTACCCGTGGAGGTGTGGTACAGAAACAGCAGCGTGGTTCCGTGACCTTAGTCCGGTGACACTTCGCTGAAGCCATCCTCCTTCCAGAGAATACCGGCATCGGCCAATCGCAGATATGCGAACTTGTTTCCTTTGATCGCTTTCATCAAGCCCTTATCCACCGGGCTTATACTGTCGTACTCCAATGGGATCAGGACCTTTCCCGTACGGTCCACTACCCCTGTTCCATTTTCATCGCTGGCGATCAGAATACCATTGGTGATATCACTCAAGTTGGTGAATTTCGGTTTGATCACTTCTGTTCCGAGGCTATCCACCAATCCGAAGAGCCCTCCAACCTCCACCCGCGCATAACCACCGTGGAACTCCCATGCCTGATCGTATTTGAAATCAACCACGGCGGCCATGGAGCGCTTGATATAACCCCACTTGTTCTTCCGCTTCACAGGGATCAAACCATTCTCCACCAACCCGATATCAGCATATTGTGGCTGGATCACCCGGATCCCTGCGGTATCAACCAGCCCCAGCTTACCACCCACGAGAACACGGGCCAGACCATTATGGAAATCACCCATGTTCATGGTAAGCGCGTTGGCTTCAAAGCGCTGTGGTATCACCCATTGCCCTGAAGGGCCTACATAACCGGCCTTGCCTTTATCGATCACCAATGCCAGGCTGTCGTTCAGGGTGCCTACATGGTCATGCTCCACGGCCAATACGATGTCTCCAAAGCGGTTGATCAAGCCCATGCCACCTGCCTTGCGCACCCTGGAAAGAGGCATGGCCATGAAACCTTCCACCCAATCGTACTGGAATGGCACCACCAACCCGCCTTTCATGTCGATCACCCCGCTCTGGTCATCCTTGGTCACCACCGCAAGTCCGTTGTGGAAGCGCATGGCCCCATCGAACGAGAAGGGGATCACTTCAGTCCCCGCATCATCGATATATCCGTACTTGCCTTGCTGGGAGGCAGCAGCCAACCCGTGGTCGAACTCTCCGACCTCGTCGTACTCGATAGGGATCACCAACTTGCCGTTGCGGTCCACTGCACCTTGCATCCCGTTCAGTTCCACCGTGGCCATCCCTTCTCGGAAGTCCAGAACATCATCAAAAATGAAAGGGATAACGGACTTTCCCATCTTGTTGATCGTCCCGCTCCTACCATCCTTCCCCACCTGTGCTTGCCCACTCACGAACGGTTCGGCATAATCAAATTCAGCCTTGATGCGCTCCAAGCCGGTGTCGTCGATATAGCCCCACTTACCATCCTGCCGGAAAGGGTACAACACCAAGCTCGCCACCTTGTAATCGTTCATCAGTTCATTGATGTACGGGTAATCAGGGTAGTCCGTGAGGAAGCGTGTGATGTTGGCCACACTAAGGTCCTTGGTGTAGATATCGTATATACTTCGCCAAGCTTCAGGAACATTGGGGTTGTCCGGATAGCGGCGTATGAATGCAGCAAATTCCCCCGCAGTCCCGTTCGGCGTGTTCAATTTCAGTAGCATGTCCTCCGCATCCCGCACATAGGTGTTCTGCGGATGCTGCTTGATGAAGGACTCATACTGGGGGATCGTGCCCTGCGGCGTGGCTTCCCGATAGATCGCTTCCTGTAACCGCGAGCGTGCACCATACGCTTCCTTGGCTTCGGGATAGCGCTCCAGAAAAGTCCGGTAGGCTGTTGAAGTATTCACGCGGCGTGCTTCGTTGAAGGCCAATTCATCACGCCTATCCTTGGCCTGTGACACCATGTTGCTTCCCGCGTACTGCTCGATGAAGCGTTCGTATTCCTCCAAGCGATCAATATCCACCACCTGTTTCCAAACGATCGTGCTTACATGCTCAAATTGCTCCTGGATAGCTGCGGAATCCACTCCCAGTTTCACGATCTTGCGCTTGTCCCGGTCGCTCAAGGTGCTATATGCGGCCATCGAACGCTGAATGGCCGCATGGCTGGAATCAAGCTGATAAAAGGGATTGTCCGCCCTTCCGGTGATCACGCTCAAACCATACCAAGCCGCGGCAGGATGTCTCTTGGTCTGCTTCTCGAACAGCTCCTTTGCCTTGAAGTAATTGTGTACCTCCAACGCCGCAAAGGCCTTGTCCAATGGACCGGCGAAAGCACCTGTACTCAGCACACACAGCGTGAACACCACCTGCCATCGCCTCATTGATCCGATCATGCCGCGAAATTATCGTCAAATGCACTTACCGAGGACCACCACGTTGAAACACCGCTCCAGGACGGGGGACGATTTTCTCCCATCCACCTGACCATCACAAAACCTCCTTAGTTCATACTGTCATAGGCACCCTTGAATTCAGGGTCGTCCATGAAGGCATCCTTTCCACTCTCCAGTGCTGCGCGGGCGCCGCTCTTATCGCCTTTGGCATCCAGGTATTCAGCGTAATGGATCAGTGCATTCTTCATCAATTTCTTCTGGTCTTGCGGGAGTCTACTGATCCCACCTGAGGCCTCCAATGCCTCTTTATACTTCGCGATGCTCTCATCACCATCCTTGGCCAGGTTGGAATTGTATTGTGTCAAGGCCAACATCAGCCAGGGTCCTGGGTTCTCGGGGTAATACCGCGTCATGGAATCAAAGTAGCGCTTGGCCTTGCTCATTTCCTTCGGCCCTCCCTCGTAAAAGTTCATTCCGGTCTCTTGGGCCATCGTGTTCAGCTCGCTCCAATAATCCTCATAGTTGTTGAAGAACTCCAAGTTCTTGTCCTTCTTCCGGTACTTCTCGGCCCACTTCAGCGCATCCCGATCCGCCTTCTTGTATTCAGGCATCTCTTGGTATTTCGGGATCTTGCTCATCTCATACAGGCACATGCTCATGTACAAATAGGGCAAGGGATCCTTCTTTGTCTTGTCGTTCTGTGTGTACCGCTCGGCCCTTACCAGGCAATCCTCATACTTTTCGTCAACGTACTTGACCAACAGGTCGTCGTATTGCTTGTCCTGTGCTTGAACGTTGGTGGTGGTGAACGCCACGAGGGCGGTCAGTGAAATGAGAAGAAGCCTCTTCATGGAAGTATCGTTTTGGTGGTGCTTTCTACGGCAAGATCGATGCCGAAGGTATGAATGCGTCCATTCCGTATGGGAAACCCGCGTCCAGCGGTACTTTCGCGGTCCATGCGCATCGACATCATCACTGCTCTTCCCAGCTTATTGGACAGTTATTTCAATGACAGCATCCTGCGGCGCGCCCAGCAGAAAGGCTTGGCCGAAGTACACATCCACGACCTCCGTTCATTCTCTGAGGACAAGCATAAGCGCGTGGATGACTATCCGTTTGGAGGCGGCGCGGGCATGGTGATGTCCATTCCTCCCATCCACAAGGCCATCACCTGGCTGAAGAGCGAACGGGACTATGACGAAGTGCTGTACATGAGCCCGGATGGCGAATTACTGGACCAGCCGATGGTGAACCGGATGAGTTCCATGGGGAACTTGATCCTGCTGTGCGGCCATTATAAGGGCGTGGATGAGCGGGTGCGAGAACATTTGATCACGCGCGAGATCAGCATCGGCAACTATGTACTTAGCGGAGGGGAGTTACCTGCGGCGGTGCTCAGCGATGCACTGATCCGTTTGATCCCTGGTGTACTTGGAGATGAGACCAGCGCGCTTTCGGACAGCTTTCAGGATGGGCTCGTAGCCCCGCCTGCGTATACCCGCCCGGAAGAGTTCAGCGGCTGGAAGGTACCCGAAGTGCTCATGAGCGGCCATGCCGCCAAGATCCAGGAATGGCGCCATCAACAAAGCGTGGAACGCACGCGGGAACGCCGTCCGGGGCTCCTCGGAGAAAATGATCAGGGGTGAATCGACGCCGGATGAGGAATTCTCCTTAATATTGCGCCCCCAAACGGCGGGGTTGACCCCCGCAAATCGCTGAGCGCCATGGACAAGATCAAGCAACTGGAAAAAGAATGGGCCCCTGTAAAGCAGCAGGCCGACTTCAATGCTGGTGACACCGTCACCGTACACTACCGTATCAGCGAAGGAAACAAGGAGCGGATCCAGCAATACCAAGGCGTTGTGATCCAGCGCAAAGGTACCGGCAGCACGGCCACCTTCACCGTTCGCAAGATGAGCGGATCCGTTGGAGTGGAGCGGATCTTTCCGATCGCTTCCCCCTTCCTGGAGAAAGTGGAAATAAACAAGCATGGGGACGTGAACCGCGCGCGTATCTTCTACATCCGTGAGCGTCGCGGCAAGAGCGCCCGCATCAAGGAGAAGCGCATGACCGTGGCCAAAGAGGCTGCAAACGCTGCATCCAAGGCTGATAAGAAAGCCAAAAAGGCCACTACAGCAGCCAAGTAAGCACGTCGACCCTTTACCTGAAAGGTCCCGCCATGGTGGGGCCTTTCCTTTTTTACCGACCGGCCGAAACCTGCTCTATTCAGCTGAACTTGGATGCCATGCCCGCTATTGGTGCGCTGCAACCAATGAGCACTTCATCGCCCGGACACGCCTGATCACCGGTTCCCCTTCATCATCTCCAGATACTGGTTGATGTGCCCGGGATCGATGATCTGCAACGTATTGTACACCTTGGCCCGTTCCTGGGGATCGGAGCCCTTGAAGAGTTCCACCAGCTCGTTGTATTTGGCATTGAACAACACCTGTAGGTTATAACTGCTGGGCTTGGCCTGATGAACGGACTTGAGGGTTTCGATCGCTGCTGCACAAGCCTTGCGCCCTTTCGCCACATCCGTTGCCATTTCATCAAAGCCGTTCCTGTGATAATCATAGAGGAACTGACGCAGCGGCCGGAATGCACCTTGCTGCTGATTGTCGATCAGCCAATACCGGTTCTTCTGGTCCTCGAAAGCCTTCCATCCGGATTCACTCGCATTCTGCGCATTGCTCACCACGGTCTGCGCCATGGCATAGAAATCACTTCCACCCAATGGTGAATAGGTGTCCCCATCCAGCCCGAGTATGAAATAGGCGTAGAATGCGACCACGGAGGACAGGTTGTTGGTGAACCGCTCCGGAGCGAAATCGATCTGGGTGTTCTCCAAAAAGGTGAACTGCACGTTGTTGTCGACGATCTCCACCACGGGGCTGAGGTAGTCCGAGCCATACACGGGCCGGGAGTAGATCACCTGCAACGTGCCTTGGAAACGATCGGATGAGCTTTGCTCGTTGATCGTGAGCAGCATGTTGCAGTCGATGCGTTCGCTGGGGCTGAAGTTCAGCGCGGTCCAGCGGCGGGTGTTCATCAACTGGGTGATGCTGGTCTCCATGCTCTGGAACACGCGCTTGGGCGTGCTCTGGATCTTGGGAGCGATCACCGACACCGTACAGTTGAACTCCTGCGCTTGGGCGGTTGCTACAGCGAACACGAACAGCAGGAGGATCTTACTTCGCATGGGTCAAAAGCTTTTCTACACGGTCCAGGATCGCGATGGCCACATCGGCCTTCGACAGCAACGGCAATTCCGTGGCATTCTTATCCGTATCGATCAAGGTCACCTTATTGGTATCGTACCCGAATCCTGCACCGGGGTCGTTCAAGGAGTTCAATACGATCAGGTCCAAGTTCTTTTTCACCAGTTTGCCCTCGGCGTTGCGAAGCTCATTTGCTGTTTCCAGCGCAAAGCCGACCAATAGCTGTCCTTTCTTCTCCCCTCCCATCCAGGCGAGAATATCCTCGGTGGGTTCCAGTTCCAAGGCCGATAACCGGTCCTGCTTCTTCATTTTGGTATCAGACACCTGGGCGGGTCGCCAATCGGCCACCGCAGCGCTCAAGATCGCAACGGCCGTATCCGGGAAGCGTTCCTTCGCCGCCACGGCCATTTCCGCTGCCGATGTCACATCCGTACGCCGGATGCCCGAATGGTTGGTGGTCAATTCAACCGGACCGGTGATCAATTCCACTTCCGCTCCACGGGCAGCAGCCTCCTCAGCCAGTGCGAAGCCCATCTTGCCCGAACTGCGGTTGCCGATGAAACGCACGGGGTCGATCGCCTCGTGCGTGGGTCCCGCCGTAATGAGCATCTTCACACCAGCAAGGTTGGATCGGCCCATCACAGCATCGATCAGCTGACCCGTAATGGCCTCCGGCTCGGTCATACGGCCTTCACCGACAAGGCCACTGGCCAATTCACCTTCATCTGGCCCGATCATGGTCACCCCCCTGCCTTTCAACAGTTCGATGTTCCTGCGTGTCACCGCATTCCTGTACATCTCCAGATCCATGGCCGGTGCCACGTATACGGGGCATTCAGCACTGAGCCAGCAGGCCAGCAGGAGATCATCACAGAGGCCATGTGCCATCTTGGCCAAGGTGTTCGCGGTGGCCGGAGCGATCAGGATCAGGTCGGCCCAACGCGCCAAGTGGACATGATCATTCCACGTGGCAGTGCCGGGAGCACGGTCCACCATTTCAGTGAGCACAGGTCGCTTGCTCAAGGTGGAAAGCACCAAAGGAGAAACAAAATCGTGGGCGGCAGCGGTCATCACCACCTGCACTTCCGCACCTGCCTTCACCAAGGCACGCACCAAAACGGGGGTCTTGTATGCCGCAATGCCACCGGTAACTCCCAGTAGCACCTTACGTGGAAGGACGCGTTCCGCACCCATCCTTCAGCTATGAATTACTCGGCTGTTTTCGCCACCGCTTCGGGGCGACGGAAAACGATACGGTCCTCCAGCATCTCCTCGATGGCAATGGCGGCAGGCTTGGGCATCCGCTCAAACTGCTTGCTCATCTCGATCTGCTCGCGGTTCTCGTAGATCTCCTCAATGTTCTCACCGCTCACGTTGAATTCCTCCAACCGCGTGGTCAGTTCCTCCTTGATCTCCACCGCGATCTGGTTGGCCCGTTTGCTGATGACCACAATGCTTTCATAGATGTTCTCTGTCTCCTTGTCCAATTGGTCCACATTACGTGTGACCGTGGTCTTGGGAGCACTCAGGTACTTCGGGTTCATGGTGTGGGTATGCGTTGTGTTCGTTTATGCTGGGAGGTTAGATCCCGGAGCAATGCACGGGCTTGTGGAAGACGTGCGCTTTCTGGAAAAGCGTCCGCGAAGGTATTGAACGATCTGATACCATCCTCAATTCGTTCCGCCTTCTTGCTTTCCACGCTATTTATAGCCAGATCGTGATCGGCCTGTAGGATGCTGAACAAGGCCTCCTCCCGGTAGACCGAATTCGGCCATTTACGCAGAAAGCCCTTGAACGCCTCACTGGCCGAGCGGTAGTAACGGGTTCGGAGGTACTGCTGCGCCGCTGTGTAATCCTTTTTTTCCAGTTTCAGGCGCAGCTCGTCGATCAGTGTAATGCAGGAATCCTTCAGCGTGGTCTCCGGATAGCGCACCATGAATAGCTCCAGCTTGTCGATGGCGGCATGGGTATCCCGTTGGTCCAATTCGTACTCAGGGGATTCCTTGTAGTGGCAATAGGCGGCCAGAAAGGTGCATTGCTCGGCATGTTCGCTGTTGCGGAAGGTCTTGGCGAAATTCCCCAGGTAGTAGCTCGCCATGATGTAATCCTTCATGCCGAAATAGCCCATGGCATAGTAGTAGCTCACGGGCTCATAAAGGGTATCGCCCCGGGTAAGGCTGAGCAATTCCTCCAGCAGCGGCATGGCCCGGTCGTAATCCGGTTTCTCCATGTACTGCACGGCCATGCGGTACTTGTACTGCACATCGGTGCTTTTCACCGCCTTGCTGAACTCGCTACAGGAGCCGAGCAACAGGGCGGCGACCAAGGAAAGAAAGAGGGAAATGCGCATAGCGGGCGGCAAATGTAGGCTTCATCCAACGGTGAACAGTGCTCTTTTCGCATGTGGGCGGGATGGTGTTGGAATAGGAGAAGTTACTTCCAAGGATCCATGGCCGGCGAATCCAGCGTCGCAGCTGCTTCTAAGGGGATCCGCAACACGCACCGATCGTCATTCATGCTGTCGATCCCGCACATCCGGTTCCTTCCCGATACAATGCATGTCGCCCGTCAGAACAGAGAGGATCATCATTCCACCACGAATCTACCACCGGATATCCACCGCGTGGCATCGCTGAGGTGCAGGTGGTACAGCCCCGCCGGCAGTTGCCCAATGGCTAATTGCTGCCGAATGCCGTGCCATGCCTGTGTTTCCACCAACTGCCCTAAGCTGTTCACCACGGTCAGCTTCAGCTCGCCTTGCGGGGTAAAGCTCGCGGGCAGGTTGAGTTCCAGTTGCAGGGTGCCGCCTTGTGGCACGGGGTTGGGGTACACGCGCAAGGCATCCCGCGTGTTGGTGATCTGCGTTTCCATGCCGGTGACCATGTTGCAGCCCGGCTCTATGCAGCCCATGCTGTCGGTTTTTACCACCCACACATGTTGCCCATATACACCTGCAATACCCAAAGCAACACCCACGGCGATAAAGCCGCCATCCGGGGTGGGTTGCACATCGCTGAAAAGTCCTTTGCCATTGCTTACCGAATCATCGGCATATTGGTAGTTGCGCATCCATAGGCTATCACCCGTACCCGTGGTGCGCAGTATTGCACCGAAGTACGAACTGCCAGGAACCAAGGTATGCCCCACGGCGATGAGGTCGCCTCCGGGTTCTATTTCCTGCCCCACCAAAAGCAAACAGCCTTCGCACTGGGTGCCATACGTATGCGACCAAATGATGGATCCATCCTCACGGCTTAGCTTGGCCAAGTATTTAACGGAATTGCCAACGGCTGTTCCCCAGTTGGAGGCGACCAGAATGTTCCCGTCACCGAGTGTCGTTATATGGGCTTGGACCTCATCGTACACGCTGCCCCAGATCTTGCTCCATTGTACAGCCCCGGTGTCGTTCAGACTTTGAACCCACATCTGCTTGTCCGAATTGCTTTGCCTCCATTCACCGCCCATGAAGTATCCGCCAGTTGAAGCATACATATCAATGGAACTTGCAACATCCACACTCGGGCCTCCATATGTTTTCACCCATTGCAGAATGCCTGCGGGGTCTGTTTTCAAGATGAATGCATCAATATAGCCCACCGTGCTGGTCTCCCCGCACAACACATATCCGCCATCGGGTGCCTGTTTGGCTTGGCGCCCGATCCAAGAGCGACCCGGTAGCGGTAGTTCCCGTTGATCGCTTATATGTCCGTTCTGGTCGTACCAGTAGAGCGTAGCGCGGTTCGTATCGCCCAAGGCGGCGGTGCTACCCCCAATAATACCGCTGCCCGAACCGAACGGGCCGCTGGCATTTGTCCAACCCACGTAGGTCGCTCTTTCAGGAAGGATCAGTCGTGAAGTATCAAGGGGTTCTCCGTTGGCGTTGATCCGGATGCTGGTGACCACGGAACTGTATAACAAGCTGTCCAGATAGGATGAATTGCTGAAGATCACGTAGGTGGAATCCGGAAGTAGTTCAACCGACCACCCCATATCCGAGCGACCCCATGCATCATACCGGGCATTAAAGGTTTGTGCGCTGGCCTGCTTGTGCAGGCCAGCGCACATCGTCAAAAGGAAGAAGCGCAGGTTGCGCATGCTACTTCACGCTGCTCAGCTTCACCACGCCGATCCGGATGCCATCGCAACGCAACGTGGCCACGTTCAGGCCCGGGGTATGCCAAGGGAGTTCCAGTATACCGTTCTGTGGGGCCAGGGTCCGGGTAAGAAGGAGTTTGCCCTCGTCGGTAAAAAAGTTGGAACTGTGTGATGAAATGTATGTGAGGGACGGCATACAGGAAGATCGGTTTGGTGAGGGGCAATCGAGGCTGAAGTTAGTTTGCAGGCTGCAATTGGCGAATTCCCAATAACGTCGAGCTAATTCATCGCCGGTATTGGAACCTGACCCGTCGAAGCCACTTCGTAATGGGCATCCGGAAATCGGATTCGTCCTTCGATCTACCTTCGCCGCCGGAAATAGTGACATCATTCCGCTATCATGAACGACATATTCGACAAGATCCGCAAGGACGCTGGCCCCATCGGCCGCCATGCCAAGCAAGCGCATGGTTACTTCGCATTCCCCAAGCTCGAGGGTGAGCTCGGCGCGCACATGACCTTCCGCGGCAAGGAAGTATTGGTGTGGAGCCTTAACAACTACTTAGGCCTGGCCAACCATCCGGAGATCCGCAAGGTTGACGCACAAGCCGCTGCTGACTGGGGGCTCGCCTACCCGATGGGTGCCCGCATGATGAGCGGCCAAACCAAGTACCACGAGCAGTTGGAGGACCAGCTGAGCGAGTTCATGCAAAAGGAGGATACCTTCCTGCTGAACTACGGCTACCAAGGTTGCATGAGCTTTATCGATGCCGTACTGGGCCGCCACGACGTATTGGTGTTCGACAGCGAAAGCCATGCTTGCATGATGGACGGTGCGCGCCTCCACTCGGGAAAGCGCTTCATGTTCCAGCATAACGACATGGCCAGCTTGGACAAGCAATTGGAACATGCCAAAAAGGTGACCGAACAATCCGGCGGTGGTATCATGGTGATGACCGAAGGCGTGTTCGGCATGGCCGGTGACCAAGGTAAATTGAAGGAGATCGTGGAGCGGAAGGCGAAGTACAACTTCCGCCTCTTTGTGGACGATGCCCACGGCTTCGGCCAAATGGGCGAGCACGGTCGTGGTACCGGCGACCACCAAGGTGTACAGGACCAGATCGACGTTTACTTCGGCACCTTCGCCAAGAGCATGGCCAGCATTGGCGCGTTCATCAGCGGTCCGGAGGACGTGATGATGTACATGCGCTACAACATGCGCAGCCAGACCTTCGCCAAGAGCCTTCCACTTCCCATCGTGATCGGGGCCATCAAGCGCCTGGAGATGATGCGCACCATGCCCGAGCTCGGCGAAAAGCTCTGGCAGGTCACCCATGCCCTGCAGAACGGGCTGAAGGAGGCCGGGTTGGACATCGGCACGACCAACAGTTGCGTGACGCCCGTCTACCTGAAGGGCGGCGTGCCCGAAGCCACCAATGTGGTGGTGGACCTGCGGGAGAACCACGGCATCTTTTGCAGCATCGTGGTATACCCGGTGATCCCGAAGGGCGAGATCCTGCTGCGCCTGATCCCCACGGCAGCACATTCCCTTGACGATGTGAAGCGCACCATTGAGAGCTTCAAAACGGTGAAGACGAAGTTGGAGGCCGGCGAATACAAATCGGAGACGATCGCGAGTTTTTGAGGGTGTATTGCCGGAGGTAGCGGTTTTGGTTTTACCGCCAAGACGCTAAGAGCGCCAAGTTCACACCACGCATTTCAATGCGTCTGATTCATATCGGACCGTGGCGCCCGTTGCGGTCAACTCTCTTGTCGGCTCCTCCGGCCAACCCCTTTGCGCGCTTAGCGTCTTGGCGGTTGTAGACCCCCGCGCTCTTCACCCTACCGGAAGCTCAACCTCCCCAGGCTGTATTTCCCGCTGCCGATGAAGAAGATGACGATGAAGGCCATCATATAGATGAACGCGAGTTCCTGCTTGGCAAAGGGAGCATCACCATTCTTCATGAAGGCGGCCACAGCCATGCCAATGATCACGGGAATGGTGGCAACGCGCGTCCAGAGACCAAGCACCACCAGTATCGCACAGAACACTTCCGCGAAAAGGATGAGTGAGAGGCTGATGGTATGGCCCATCCCGATCGGATCGTAAAAGGTGCCGGAAAGCTCGCCGAAATTCATGAGCTTAACGATGCCGTGGTGCCATAGCAGGGTACCACCCGCAGTAAGGCGGAGCAGCAAGGCCCCCAGATCAAAGGAGACTTCGTCGGAATTAAGCAGCATGTGAGGTGTGGAATTCGCATCAAACCTAGTGAGTACGCCTGCAAGGATGAAAATCCTCTGGCTGGATCCTTTCCACAACGCATGGTGCAGATCTATGTTGGCAATACATGGAATGGTGGAGCCGCACCTCACGAACAGTGGCCCATCTTTGCAGCAACAAAAACAAGAAAATGGTTCTGAAGAAAGTGATCAAAGGCATCGGGCTTCTTGCAGCGACAGCCTGCATCCCCGTGTTGGCCCATGCCCAATTCGACGAAGGGGACAATGTGCTCGGAGTAGGTGTTGGCCTTTTCGGCGGTTACAACGTTGGCTGGAACGGTTCAGGGGTAAGCCAATCACCAGCCCTAAACCTCCATTTCGACCATGGGATGGGAGAACTTGGGCCTGGAACCTGGGGCCTTGGAGGCTACGTCGGGTATAAGACCATTAACTACAACAGCAATTACATCTACTACAATTACGACTATAACTATACCTACTTGGTGTTCGGTGTTCGTGGAACCTGGCACTATAATGAGTGGCACGGGAACAGCAAGCTTGATACGTATGGCGGCATCATGCTTGCATACCGCTCGGTGTCCTATAAGGACAAGACGGACTATGGTCCCTATGGAGACCCGCACACCTATTCCTATTCCGGAAGCGGAATCGGGTTCAGTGGCTTCCTCGGTGCTCGTTACTACTTCACCGATAAGATCGGTGCCTATGGAGAACTCGGTTATGGGCTTAGCGCCTTTCAGATCGGTCTTGCCGTGAAACTGTGATCCCTTGTGTTCTCGAACGTCAAGGCGCCCCGCGAGGGGCGTTTTGCATTCTGGTCGTCAGCTCCTTCAACCGACTTACCTTTGCCGCCCTTATTCCGCCACTTGTACGGTGGAAAGCGAGAAGAATGAAGATCAATGTTACCCTCCCGGACGGAACGGTCCGCGAATATGAGAAAGGTGCAACGGCCATGGATGTGGCCCTTAGCATCAGCGAGGGCCTGGCCCGCAACGTACTTTCCGCCAAAGTGGATGGTGAAGTACGCGATGCCAACCGCCCCTTGCCCGGCGATTGCACTGTGCAACTGCTCACGTGGAAGGACGACGAAGGCAAGGCCACGATGTGGCACAGCAGCGCACACCTCCTCGCCGAGGCCGTGGAAGCACTCTATCCGGGATCGAAATTCGCCATCGGCCCCCCCATCGAGAACGGTTTCTATTACGACATCGACCTAGGTGACAAGATGATCGGCGATGGTGACTTCAAGGCCATCGAACAGAAGATGAAGGAACTGGCCGCGAAGAAGGAAAGCTTCATCCGGCGTGAAGTACCCAAGGCCGAGGCCATTGCCTATTTCACGGAGAAAGGCGACGAATACAAGCTCGAGTTGATCGATGATCTGGAGGATGGCACCATCAGCTTCTACACACAGGGCAACTTCACCGACCTCTGCCGTGGCCCACACCTGCCGGACACCAGCTACATCAAGGCCATCAAGGTGATGAGCGTGGCCGGTGCGTACTGGCGCGGCGATGAGAAGCGTAAGCAGCTCACCCGCTTGTATGGCATCACCTTCCCCAAGCAGAAGGAATTGGATGAATACCTCGTGCTGCTGGAGGAGGCCAAAAAGCGCGACCACCGTAAGCTGGGCAAGGAACTCGACCTGTTCACCTTCAGCGAAAAGGTGGGTGCTGGCCTACCCCTCTGGCTTCCGAAAGGTGCAGCCTTGCGTGAGCGCTTGGTGAATTTCCTGAAGGACCTTCAGGAAAAAAGCGGCTATCAGCAGGTGGTGACACCGCACATCGCCCACAAGGACCTCTACGTTACCAGCGGGCACTACGACAAATACGGAGCGGACTCCTTCCAACCGATCCGCACCCCGGATCCCGGTGAGGAATTCTTCCTCAAGCCGATGAACTGCCCGCACCACTGCGAGATCTACAAGAGCCGGCCACACAGCTATAAGGACCTTCCGGTCCGCTATGCCGAATTCGGCACCGTATACCGCTACGAACAAAGTGGGGAGCTGCATGGACTCACGCGCGTGCGAGGCTTCACGCAGGATGATGCACACCTCTTCTGCACGCCCGAGCAGGTGAAAGAGGAGTTCATGAAGGTGATCGACCTGGTGCTGTTGGTGTTCAAGGCATTGAACTTCACCAACTACGAGGCCCAGGTGAGCTTACGTGACAAGGAGGACCGTACGAAATACATCGGCAGCGACGAGAATTGGGAAAAGGCGGAAAACGCCATTATGGAGGCCGTTGCCGAAAAAGGGATGAACACGGTGGTGGAATATGGTGAAGCTGCCTTCTACGGCCCCAAGCTGGACTTCATGGTGAAGGATGCCTTGGGCCGCAAGTGGCAATTGGGCACCATCCAGGTGGACTACAATTTACCGGAGCGCTTTGAGCTGGAATATGTTGGCGCTGATAACCAGAAGCACCGGCCGGTGATGATCCACCGGGCACCTTTCGGTTCACTCGAACGCTTCGTTGCCGTACTGATCGAGCATACCGCCGGCCGCTTCCCATTATGGCTTGCACCCGAGCAGGCGATCATCCTTCCGATCAGCGAAAAATTCAACGAAACGGCGCATCAGGTGGGAGAATTGCTCAAAGAATGCGATATTCGCGCTGTTATTGACGAGAGGAACGAAAAGATCGGTCGGAAGATCCGCGATGCGGAAATGGCCAAAACGCCGTTCATGCTCATCATTGGCGAAAAAGAAGCCGGAGCAGGTACTATTTCCGTTCGCGAACATGGCCAAGGCGATCTTGGGTCCATGACGCCGGCCCAGTTCAAAACGCTGGTGGAGGAACGCATAAAGGCCAGCCTTTCCGGCTCAGTGAACTGATCAATAAAACGAATCAACAACAAGTTTGGCAAAACGACCCCCCTTCCGCCCTATGGGCCCCCGCCCTCCCCGCCCCGCTGGAGGCCGCCGTCCACGTGGACGCGTTGTCCGTGAGGACCCCCACCGCATCAACGACCGCATTTACGGCGTGCCCGAAGTGCGCGTGGTCGGTGAAGACATCGAACAAGGTATTTATCCGATCGAGGAAGCCTTGAGAATGGCCGAGGAAAAAGGCCTCGACCTTGTGGAGATCAGTGCGAGCGCGGACCCCCCCGTGTGCCGGATCATCGAGTACAAGAAATTCCTGTACGACCTTAAGAAGAAGCAGAAGGAGATCAAGGCGAAGCAGGCCGTGATCGAGATGAAGGAGATCCGCTTCGGCCCCAACACGGACGAGCACGATCTCAACTTCAAGCTCAAGCATGCCCGTCGCTTCCTGGAGGAAGGCCACAAGGTGAAAGCGTTCGTCTTCTTCAAGGGGCGCACCATCGTGTTCAAGGAGCGCGGTGAGATCCTGCTCCTGAAATTCGCGCAGGAACTGGAGGATGTCGGTGTAGTGGAGAGCATGCCCAAACTGGAGGGCAAGCGGATGATGATGTACCTTATTCCGAAGAAGAAGAAGTAGACCCTGCGACAAGGAGGCCGAAAAGAAAAATCGACGGAACACCCGAAATCCGGGAAAATTGACGAAATTCGCGCCCCCTAGTACGCTATCAACACAGAGAGGCCATGCCTAAGATGAAGACGAAGTCCGGTGCCAAGAAGCGGTTCAAGCTTACGGGCACGGGCAAAGTGAAGCGCAAGCATGCGTTCCATAACCACATCCTTACCAAGAAGCACAAGAAGCGCAAACGCAACTTGCAGAAGACCACGTTGGTGCATAGCCACGACGAGAAGGCCATCCTGCTGCTCCTGAAGTAAGACCGTTTCCCGCCGGGTACACAGGCGGGGTCAACCAGGGCCTGAAGCACCAAAGAGCCGTCACCGCACGGACGCTCTAGCCCGAAAACAAAGAGAAAGATGCCACGCGCAAAAAACAAAGTCGCCAGCCGCGCCCGCCGCAAGAAGGTACTTAAGAAGGCCAAAGGCAATTGGGGCCGCAGGAAGAACGTGTTCACCGTAGCGGTGAACACGGTAGAGAAAGGGTACAACCACGCCTACATCGGCCGCAAGGTGAAGAAGCGCGACTTCCGTGCCCTCTGGATCCAGCGTATCAATGCAGCCGTCCGCGAGCACGGCCTCACCTACAGCGTGTTCATGAACAAGCTGAAAATGGCCGAGATCAACTTGGACCGTAAGGCCCTCGCCGAGATCGCCTTCAGCGATGCCGAAGGCTTCAAGGCCATCGTTGACAAAGTGAAATAGATCTTGCCGGAACTGATCCGGTGCTGAAGGGCCATTCCGTGAGGAGTGGCCCTTTTTCGTTGTCAGATGTTGGTTGTCAGGGCGACAGAGCGTTCAAGTAGCCACTGCGCAACGATGGTATTCCACTTTAGCCCGCCAAAAGGAGGGCTGACAATCGGTAGGAGAACAACTGCCGACAGCGGCCGTACGCCGGACATCTAACAACGGACAACCGACAACTATCGCCCCAACACCGTCACCTTCCCCCCAGGTGTCCGGTGCTCCTGTGGATTCAAGCCACCGCATTTCAGGCGGCTTTGCTTCAGCAGATCCTCTACCGATGAACTGCCGGTCTTTCTGCTTGCGCAGAGCACCAGCTTTGCTGCAGCCTCGGCATCATTCCCCGCGCGGTGGTGCGTGAAGCGGATGCCATGCATGTTGCACATCGGCCCCAAGCCGTATCCCTTGTGCCCCGGCCACACCCGGCGACAGAGGCTCACGCTACAGAAATAGCTGAAGGTGGGAAGCGGAAGCCGATGACTGAGCAGGGTGCTGCGCAATACGTTCATGTCGAAAGCGGCGTTGTGGGCCACGATCATGTTGCCTTGCATCAGCGGCATGGCCTCTTCCCATACTTCAGCGAAGCTGGGCGACTGCGCCACATGCTCCGGTCGGATACCATGTACCGCAATGGTGAACGGGGAGAAATAGGGCCACTGCCGCGGCTTGATCAACCAGTTGCGAACCTCGCTGATCTCGCCGTTGCGCACAATGGCCAGTCCCATCTCGCAGGGGCTGTCCGGATCGTTGGTGGCGGTCTCGAAGTCGAGGGCGATGAGGTTCATTCTTGATTTCGTGGAATCTTGGATTTAGTTGTCAGTTGCCAGTTGTCAGGTCGGAACTTGGAGCTCCAGGGGCATAACGATACTTCAGCGCACTGTACGCGAGCAAGCGTCGGCAGCCGGACAACTTACAACTGACAACCGACAACTGGACCCCATCACATCTTCACCACTTCCGTATCCGCCAAGGCTTGATAGATCTTCTTGGCCGTTCCTTCACTTACCGGTACCAGCGGAAGCCGCATGTGGACATCGCACAGGCCCAGTGCCTTCAGCACTTCCTTGATCCCGCCCGGATTGCCTTCCACGAAGAGGAGCGTGATCAGTTCGATAAGATTGAGGTGTTCCTTTTGTGCGGTCTGGAAGTCTCCTTTCAGTGCGGCATGGACGAGCCTGGCAAATTCCTCCGGAAGGCCGTTGCCCACCACACTGATCACGCCATCGCCACCCAAAGCGAGGATCGGCAGGGTGAGCGCATCGTCGCCGCTGATCACCAGGAAATCCTCGGGGCGATGCTTCAAGATCAGCCCCACTTGGTCCAAGTTGCCGCTAGCCTCTTTGATGGCGATGATATTCTTGAAGTCACGGGCCAAGCGCAGGGTGGTCTCTGCCGCAATATTGCTCATCGTACGGCCCGGCACGTTGTAGAGGATGATCGGTCGAAGGCTCACTTGTGCCAGCGCTTTGTAGTGCTGATAGATGCCTTCCTGGGTCGGTTTATTATAGTACGGGCTCACGCTGAGGATCGCATCCACGCCATCCATATCGAAAGCCTGCAGCTGCTCCACAACTTCGGCCGTATTGTTACCGCCGATGCCGAAAACGATAGGTATCCGGTTGTGTACCACCTCAATGACCTGAGCCAGTAGGTGCTTCTTTTCCTCGGTGGAAATGGTGGCGCTTTCACCTGTGGTACCCATCACCACGAGGTAATCGATGCCGCCGGTGATCTGGTGTTCGATCACTTTGGCCAGTGCGGCATGATCAATGGCGCCATTGGCGCGAAACGGCGTTACCAAGGCCACGCCAAGGCCACGAAATCGGTTGTCCATTGCCCTATCAGTTCAGTGAATGCACCTCTTGGGGTGCATTGATCATCATCAAGTATCGGTTCACGTTCGCGATCAGTTGTGCCAAGCTATCTGCGCCAGCCGTGTCGATCATCATGTCAAGGAAATGCGCATTGGTTTCGCTGAGACGGCCCACCTTGAAGCGGGCCTTGCTCTTGGCCAGTACGTACTGGAGCGGCAGTTGATCGTGCACGGTGAGGTCGATGAGCACATCGTATTCCTCCGCGATGAAGTTCTGCACCACGTTCCCATGCGGGATACGGTACCAGTTGAGGTCCTTCAAGGAAAAGACATCGAAGTTCAATTTGGCATGCAGGTAGAAGGGCAGTTCCTTTTCGTCGTAGTAACCCAACGCCATGATCCGGGTGATCCCGAGTTCTTCCTTGATCTTCTTCACGTAGTTGCGCACTTGACCATGTGCCGCTTCATCGGCCACGAAATAGATGATGCCCACCTTTACCGATTGCGCCAAGTTCTTGGCCACAGGCTTGCGATCCGGGCGGGCCTCCTTCAAAAGGGCACGCCTGCCGAGCCACTCCTTGATCCGGTCCAAAAGCTTCATGCTTCGATCATCCGCCTGAGTTCAACTTCATCGATAACCTTCACGCCCAGTTCCTCTGCTTTGGCCTTTTTCGCTGGCCCCATACCGGCACCAGCGACCACAAAGCTCGTCTTCCTGCTGATGGAACCACTCACCTTTCCCCCATTTTCCTCAATGGCCAGCTTGATCCCATCCCGCGTGAAGGTCTCAAAAACACCCGAGACCACGAAAGTCAGCCCCTTCAAAAGATCACTTTGTGATATTTCATCCGATGGATCCACGGCAAAATTCACTCCAGCAGCGCGCAATCGTTCCACAATATGCCGGTTTCCATCAGCATTGAAAAAATCCCTTATGCTGGTCGCTACCACGGTCCCTACCTCATCGATCTCTTGGAGCTCTACCACGGACATGCTGGCCAACCGCTCCATGTTCCCCACAGCGCGGGCGATCTTCTTGGCCACGGTTTCGCCCACATGTCGAATGCCCAATGCGAACAGGACACGCTCGAAGGGGATCGCCTTGCTGGCCGCAATACCGTCTATGATCAATTGCGTGCTGCGCTCACCCCAGCCCTTTCCCAAATTCAAGAGCTGGCTTTGTTGCAGATCATACAGGTCTGCAACATTGTGGATCAGCCCGGCTTGGAAGAGCGCTTCCACGGTCTCCCCACCCAAGCCATCGATGTCCATGGCCTTTCGGGCCACGAAATGTTCGATCCTTCTCACGATCTGTGGAGGGCAAGCATGTTCGTTCGGGCAGTAATGCTGGGCCACACCTTCGTCGCGCACCAACGGCGTTCCGCACGCGGGACAGCGCGCCGGGTATGTCAGCGGTAAAGCGCCCGACGGTCGACGGGACACATCCACCGCAGTGATCTTGGGGATGATCTCGCCTCCTTTTTCCACTTGTACCATGTCACCGATGTGGAGATCCAACTTGGCGATCTGGTCGGCGTTGTGGATGCTGGCACGCTTTACGGTGGTCCCCGCCAATTCCACGGGATCCAAGAGTGCCACCGGCGTAACGGCACCGGTACGCCCCACATGGAATTCCACACCGTGGAGCCGGGTGAACTTCTGCTCCGCTTGGAACTTGTAGGCAATGGCCCAGCGCGGACTCTTGGAGCGAAGGCCCATTTCCTCCTGCAGGTCGATGTTGTCCACCTTGATCACCACACCGTCGATCGCGATGTCCAACTCGTGGCGTGCGTGATCCCAGTGGGCGATGTACGCCATGATGCCTTCGAGTGAATCAGCCTGCTCGATAAAGCGCTTTGCCGGATCCGGCGTTCGGAAGCCCAGCTCACGGCAATACATGATATTGCCGTAATGGCTGCGGCTCGGGAGTGGCTCGGTCTGTAGACTGTAGATGTAGTTCTGGAGTCCGCGCTTGGCCACCACTTTGGGGTCCTGTAGTTTGAGCGTACCGGCCGTGGTATTACGGGGATTGGCGAATAGCTCCTCCCCATCCTCCTCTCGCTGTTCGTTCAACTTTTCAAATTCCTTTCGGCCCATGAGGATCTCTCCTCGGGCCTCCAGTTCCGCAGGTGGATCTCCGCGAAGGCGAAGTGGTATGGAGCGTACCGTGCGCACATTGGCCGTGATATCGTCCCCCTTTTCCCCGTCACCGCGTGTAAGCCCCCGGACCAGTTCACCGTGTTCGTACGTGAGGCTGATGGCCACGCCATCGTACTTCAGTTCCAAAGTGAACGTGACGGCCCCATATTCCTTTGCGATGCGTTCCACGAATTCGGCCACCTCCTCGCTATTGTAGCTGTTGCTGAGCGAGAGCATGGGCCAGCGGTGAGGCACGGTATTGAACTCCTTGGTGATATCCCCGCCCACGCGCTGGCTGGGGCTGTTGGGTGAAGCGAGGTCGGGCCACTTCGCTTCCAATGCCTCGAGCTCCTTCATCAGCAGATCGAAGTCCTGATCGGATATCACCGGCCTGGCCTCAACATAGTAGAGGTGGTTGTGGTGCTCCAGTTGTTCACTGAGCTCGGCTATGCGTTTGGCGGCGGCCTCCCTTTCCATCTTCAGTTTCGTGGGTCACAAAGATCACTTCCAAGCGTGAATGAAACGCGGGTTTCCGCTCAGATCATGGAACACCTCCACTCCGGTGAAGCCTTTCGTATTGATCACTGCCGCTGTTTCCGGCGCATACCGGTAGTGGGCCTCAAACCAGAGCGCATCGCCGGGATGTCCCGTCGGACCTACAACAGCGGCAATGGCGCGATAGAATTTGTGCGGGTCATCATCTTCCACAAAAAGCGCAAGATGAGGCTCATGTTGAAGGACCTGTTCCTGCATGGAGGATCGATCCCCTTGTGGCACATAGGGTGGGTTGCTGACCACCAAGGTCTGCCCTGGGCACCATGCATTCTTCAACAGCGGCAATAATTCCGGACCGAGTGCATCGCACTCCATCCATTCCACCTGGAGGTGGTTTGCGGCCGCATTGGCCTTGGCCACTTCCAGTGCCTCGGCACTCCGATCCATGCCCATCACCTTTGCTTTGGGGAACGCCTTCTTCAAGGCCAGCGCGATGCAACCACTTCCTGTGCCGATGTCCACAATGAGTTCAGGAGCATGGTCATGGGAGCGGACGATGCGTTCCACCAGTTCCTCGGTTTCCGGACGGGGGATCAACACCCGGCGATCCACCGCAAGCCGCAATCCATGGAAATCCACATGCCCCAATGCATACTGAATAGGTTCACCGGACCGGATGCGTTCCAGGGTTTCCGTGAGCATGCCGATCTGCTCTCCGGAAAGTTCGCGATCCAGTTCCAGCATGGAAATACCGATGCGATCCTGAAGAACAACCCGAATGATGGCGCGGGTTTCCGCTTGACCATGTATGGCCGACAATGCCTCGCGGTATTGATCAACCCATGCTTTTACGGTGTGGTGGTTCATTCCGGGCCAAGATGGTACAAATGTGGGGAGCGTAATCCCCGATCCAACCTGGTCTTCCGGTTCAACCCCTCATGATACCTGCTGTATTCGCTACAAAAGGGAAATCGGCAGGGTACTTGCCTTTCAACTGCAAAATCGTCCAACATGAACATGCTCAAGTCACTCCTCGCTTTTGGCTGCATAGCCTTGATCCCCACGCTTTCCTCTGCCCAGGAGATCCGTCTTTATGGTGGGTATAACGGCTCCAACGTGTCCAAGGCAGGAACAGAACAGTGGGTAGGCCGGGCGGGCTACCAGTTCGGTGCTGATCTAACGATCGGTAGCCAGTGGTTCCTGAAGCCGGGCATTGAATTCATGGTGCGGAACCTGAACTATACTGTTACCGGGACCGCACCTGATGGCAGCACGACCATTCCTAACACAGAGTTTGAGTATACCAGTCGTTCCCTGCGAATACCGGTAATGTTGGGCGTTCACCTGATGGACCCGGACAACGATCCGGCCGTGAATTTCTATGTCATGGGTGGTCCATCTGCTTTGATGAACTTGAACGCTGACCTGAACAATGATGCCTTGACGGCGGAAACGAATTCCACCCAATGGTATGTTGGCTTTGGTGGTGGCTTGGAGCTGAGTTTCCTGTTCGCGGAGGTGGGTTATGATGTTGCGATGAGCAATGTTTTCAAAGGCGATGATTTCCAAACCAACCCCAAGGTAAATTTCATACACGCAAATGCCGGTGTCCGGTTGAAGCTGGCCAGATAGGGTCGTGGGGAACACGGTTCATGCCGTCCGGCTCCGCTGGGTTAACAAGCACTTGAATTTTCACCTCGGGGTTCCATTTGATATCGGCGCTTCCGATATTTGCATCCCGGGGCAGTAGCTCAGCTGGCTAGAGCGCCGCGTTCGCAATGCGGAGGTCGAGAGTTCGAATCTCTTTTGCTCCACCCTTGAAGCCCTTCTTTTTCGAAGGGCTTCGGCTTTTGGCTACTTCGGGTAACTTCGCGCCCCGTTCATCGGACGCACTTTTGGAGAGGTGGCAGAGCGGTTGAATGCGGCGGTCTTGAAAACCGCTTTACCTACGGGTAACGGGGGTTCGAATCCCTCCCTCTCCGCCAACGCTGCCCGCAGTCACTCTTGAACCACGGACCGTGCTTCGCGACGGCGCGTGCACACGGTTAAGCACGGATTCATTCATGGAACACGCGGAAGCCCCGAAACCAAATGGATGCCGCGGGTCCGTGGTTCATCCCCGCCGGATCTGCCCCTCCGCCCTATTCCACCGGGTAATAGATATTCGTGACCCATTTTGTAGTGTCGGGCTCCTGGCCCGGATCGGTCACGAATTCCTCTACCACGGGTGAGCGCAGTTTCAGGCCCTTGGCCTTCATCATGTCATAGATGGCTTCGTGAGCCTCCTTACTTTTCTCCGGAGAACCATTGTATGCGATCATCAGGGCCTTGCCTGCCGGCACGGTCACGATCTCACACCCGGGTACCCGCACATCCGGACCTGCAGTTATGGGCGCTCCCGCGAATACATCGGTCTTCCGATCGACGGTATCGCGCTTGTAATACAAGGCCGTTGGACCGCCCGCCAACTTCACATCCGCCTTTTCGATCGCTTGTTTGGATTGCGGGAACACCTTGCTGAAATAGGCACCCATGCCGCCCCACTTCACCATGTCCCGTTTGCCTGCATATGTTACCTCGGGCCTCTCCACGGTCTCTATCCGGAAACCTCGGTAGGTATTCGCCTTGTCCTCTTCCGCCAGTTTGATCGCATCGAGTTCGGCCAATGATCGCAGCTGCTTCAAGCCGTCCTGCAGATCAGGCCCAATGATCGTGTCGATGTCATTGAATACAAGATAGATGCGCTTGAAGAAATCATTACTGCTCTCAAATGTCCACGTTACATGGGTGCTATCCATCAAGGAGTTCAACTTTAGTTCCAGTTCGGCCTGCTGTTGATATGGCTCACTGAAGTGGACCTCCAGTTTCACGCGCTTATTGGGTACCAAACCAGTGTCGATCTCACTGGATGCCTCGTCCTTCTCACGCCAGGTTCCATCCTGACCTACTTCAACGGTTTGCCCGGAATAGATCAATTTACTGTTTGCATCCTTCCTGTTCCATGGATTCCACTCTTCCATGCGCTGAAGGGATGAGGCGTGAGCGTATACCACTGGCGCAGTTGCGTGGATCACCACTGAACGTGTGACGATGGAACGCTTAGGTCCGATGAGCCCTAGGATCGCTCCCAAGGCGATCACGGCAACCAGAATGATCAGAAGCGTTTTCAATGCGCGCATGGACTGAAATTTCCCGAAAGATGCGGGTTCCCGTGAAAACCACCGTAAGAAGATGGCTGCATTGACTATCCTTGGCATGATTTTCCCAAGGACCTCCAAAAACCACCAACATGCGTTCGACCACCACCCGTCTTGTCCGCCCCTTCCTGTTTCTTCCTTTGGTAGGGCTTCTGGCGTTCTCTCTTCCCTCCTGCAAAAGCAGCAGCCCTGCGGGGGAAAAAGTGAAGATGCCCTTTACAGGCAACAAGTATGAGAGCAACAACCGCTTTTTCCGGGGCACGGGGAGCGGTGTCAGTGTAAAGCAGAACATTGCACGAGGCAAGGCGGATATCGATGCCAAGAACCAATTAGCCGCGCAAGTGCGAACGAACATCCGGGCTGTTACGGACCAGTACTTGGCCCAGACGGAGAACGCCGAAGCCGCTGATGTGGCGGATAAATTCCAGTCGTTGGTCCGTGAGGTGATGAACACCGATGTGGCGGATATGCGGAAGATCGGTGAGGAGACCCGCTATAACGAGACCACGAAGGAGTACACACAATATGTGGCGTACGAGATCAAGAAGAACGCCATGTTCCGCTTCATGAAGAAGCAGGCCAAAACGGACGACAAGATCAACGAGGTGACCCGGAAGAAGATCGAGGAGATCCTGGACGAAGAGATCAAGAAGGCGGACCTGGAGGATCACGATTGATCACTCTAGAGGACTCGTTTTCACCGTCGCCTTGACTTCACGCCAAGCACGCCCAGCAGACCTCTGGTGAATTCGCGCATGGCGGTCCGTCCGAGCTGGCGCACCATGGTATTTTTACTGATGTCCTCCAGCATGCTCGGCTCCTTCTTGGTGGTTTTGCTCTTAGCGGGCTTGGCCGGTGCGGCCTCGATCTGTTGATGATCGCGAAGGCGTTTCTCCAGGATCTCGGCTGCGCTCTCGCGATTGATCACCTCATTGTACTTCGTCACCAGTTGGGAGCGGGCCACCAAGGCTGAAAGCTCGTCCGGTGTGAGGATGTCCATGCGTGTACCCGGTGCACGCACCAGTGTGTGGGCTAGCGGCGTGGGCATACCCTTATTACCCAGTACGGTTACCATGGCCTCGCCAATGCCCATGGAAGTGAGCAATTCCTCGGAGCTATAGAACTCGGTGAGGGGATAGTTCTGTGCGGTTTTCTTGATCGTGGTGCGATCCTTGGCGGTGAAGGCGCGCAACGAATGCTGCACCTTCATGCCTAGCTGGCCGAGCACACTATCCGGAACGTCGCTGGGATCCTGGGTACAGAAGTAGATACCCACCCCCTTGGAGCGGATCAACTTGATGATGCTTTCGATCTGGTCCAGCAACGGCTTGGTGGCATTGTCGAAGATCAAGTGAGCTTCATCGATGAAGATGACCAGCTTGGGTTTGTCGGCATCACCCACCTCCGGAAAGGTGGAATAGATCTCCGCCAATAGGCAGAGCATGAAGGTGCTGAACAGGCGCGGCTTGTCCTGGATATCCGTAAGTCGTACGATGTGGATCACGCCCTTGCCATCCCGGAGCTTCAGCATATCCTCCGGATCGAAGCTGCGCTCACCGAAGAAGCTCCCCGCGCCCTGTTGCTCCAGCTCGATCAGCTTGCGCATGATGGTGCCGACCGATGCGCTGCTCACTCGGCCATACTCCTTCTCAATGGCTTCATTTCCACTATCCGTGGTATAGCGGAGCATGGCTCGCAGGTCCTCGAGGTCCAGTAGCGGCCATCCCTTATCGTCGCAATATTTGAAGATCAATGAAAGCACACTGCTTTGGGTCTCGTTCAATTCCAGTAACCTGCTGAGCAGGACCGGCCCGAACTCGCTGGTGGTAGCCCGAAGCTGAGCACCGGGTTCCTTGCTGAGACTGAGTAATTCCACAGGAAGCGAGAGCGGCTCCCATGGGATGCCCATCCGCTGTTGCCGCTCTTCGATCTTCGAATTGGACACGGCCGGGGCGGCAATTCCACTGAGATCACCCTTGATGTCCATCAGGAGCGTTGGCACGCCATGCAAGGAAAGCTGCTCAGCGATCACTTGGAGGGTCTTTGTCTTTCCGGTCCCGGTTGCTCCGGCGATCAGGCCATGCCTGTTCATCATGCGCAGGGGCATCTTCACCGAGGTACCCGAGGGGCATTCGCCTTGGAACAAGGGTCCTCCCAACTCAATGGTCTCGCCCTTAAAGGTGTATCCCGCCTGCATGGCGGCCGTGAAATCAGTAATGGTGGCCATTTTCGTTCGTATTGGAATGGGCGAAGGAAATGGAAAAAGGGGCCGCAGCCCCCATTTCCCATGTTAAGAATGATATGTCCTCTACCGTTCCACGCTGAACGTGACCTTGCAATTGAGGCGGTACTCGGAGATCTTGCCATCCACCACCACGGCACTTTGGTTACTTACGTTCACGGAGCGGATGTCCCGAACGGTCTTGCCCATTTCAGCTACAGCGTTCTGGGCGGCATCTTCCCAACTGGTCTTACTGGAGGCAAGGATCTCAACAACTTTCAAAATTCCCATGGTTTGTGTGTTTTTGAATTAAGGGTTACGGGTTGCGGGTTTCACTTGAACAGCTTACCCAGCATGCCCTTGGCCGCATCGGCCATGTCGCTGCCTCCGGTGAGGCCACCCAAAAGGCCTTGTAACTTGCCGGTATCGCCTCCCACATGCTTGGTGATAAGATCTGTGATCATCGGGAGAAGCATCGCTGATACACCGCCCGCTTTCGTGTCATCCAGCCCAACTTGGCCTGTGAGCTTGCCTTGGAGCAATGTTCCGACCTTGCCCAGGATGCCGTCCGCACCGCTGGAGTTCTGGCCACTGCTAAAGAGGCTGGTCAAGTCGTTCATATCAAAGCCCTCACCACCCGCGATGACCTCTTGGACGCTGGAGGCTGCGGCGTTCACCGAGCCGGAAGCCTGCTGTTGGTTCAGGCCCAGCTTGGACATCAAAACGGGGGTGGCTTCTTTTTGCAGTGTGGAAAGGATCTGGTCGAACATGGTTGGTTTTTGGGCAGGGAACGCTCAGCGGTGGTGATTGTTCGTTCACGTCATCCACGATCACCGCATACGGACAACCCCTACATCCTCACGAGTTAGCGTGGCTGCAGCGTGAACTGATCAACAGGGCGGAACAGCCGATCGTTCAAAAGTATCGCCTCCACACCACTGGAACCAGGTAGCGTACTCCGCTACCTTCGCTGCCGCCGAATCGTTGACCCAACGGCTGTTGAATTCCTTCAGAAGGATCGACCATCACCGAAGGGTACGCTTTGAATGAAAAGAATGAAACTGACGTACTACGGCCATAGCTGCATTGGGATCCAAACCGGGGATGCCCATCTGCTTTTCGACCCGTTCATCAGCGGGAACTCCTTGGCCAAGGATATTGACATGGAATCGATCCCCGCTACTCACGTGCTCCTCTCCCATGGTCACGGCGACCATGTAGCGGATGCCGAGGCCATTCTGAAGCGCACGGATGCCATGCTGATCAGCAATGCGGAGATCTGTGACTGGTACGCCGCCAAGGGCATCAAGAAAGCCAACCCCATGAACATCGGGGGCGAGGCTGATCTCGGATCCTTCCGTGTCCGCTTTACCATGGCGCAGCACAGCAGCACGCTCCCTGATGGTGCTTCGGGAGGGGATCCGGGCGGCTTTGTGATCATGACCGAAGAGGGCAACATCCACCACGCGGGCGATACCGGACTGATGCTGGACATGCAGCTTTTGAAACGCCACAACCTCCGCTTTGCATGCCTACCGATCGGCGACAACTACACCATGGGCTTTGCCGATGCCGTGGAAGCCGCCCAGTACATGGGCGTGAAAACCGTTGTTGGCATGCACTACGATACGTTCCCGGCGATCACCATCGACCTTGAAGCGGCCAAGGCTGCCTTTGCCGCAGCGAACATCCAACTTTTGCTCCCTGCCATTGGGCAGACCATTGAACCTTGAACACGAAAAACACAACACACATGGCCAAGATCATCGCCATCGTCAACCAAAAGGGCGGCGTAGGAAAGACCACCACCGCGATCAACCTTGCCGCTTGCTTGGGCATCTTGGAGCGGCGTACATTGATCGTGGATGCCGATCCGCAAGCAAATGCCACCAGCGGCACCGGCTTGGATCCCCGCGAGACCAAGACCAGCATCTACGAAAGCATTGTGAACGGCGCTCCGGCCCAGGATGTGATCCATCGCACGGACAATCCGAACCTGGATATCCTGCCCGGCTCAATCGATCTGGTGGGCGCCGAGATCGAGATGATCGACATGCCCGATCGTGAGCAGCAGATGAAGAAGGTGCTCGAACCCTTGCGCGAACTCTATGACTTCATCATCATTGATTGTTCTCCTTCGTTGGGTCTGGTAACCGTGAACGCCTTGGTCGCCGCCGATAGCGTGATCGTACCCGTACAGTGCGAGTACTTCGCCTTGGAAGGCTTGGGCAAATTGCTCAACACCATCAAGATCATCCAACAGCGATTGAACCCCGAGCTGATCATAGAAGGCATGCTGCTCACGATGTACGACAGCCGCCTGCGCTTGGCCAACCAAGTGGTGGAAGAGGTGAAGACCCACTTCCAGCAACTGGTGTTCGACACGGTGATCCACCGCAACGTGGCCTTGGGTGAAGCTCCCAGCCATGGACAGACCATCATCATGCACGATGCCAGCAGCAAGGGTGCCACCAACTACCTGAACTTGGCACGTGAGATCCTGCAGAAGAACGACCTGACACGCATCAAGGAACAGGAGCGCACCATTACCATCGCCGAAGCACAATGACGAAAAAACGAGGCCTTGGGCGCGGATTGAGCGCCCTTTTGGAAGACCCCGGAACCGATATCACGGCACACCATGCTTCGCCGGATGCATCGGCTCAACGCGTAGCAGGGAACATTGCGAGCATCCCGATCGGGCAGATCGAGCCCAATCCTTTTCAACCCCGCACCACGTTCGCTCCGGAGGCCATCCTGGAGTTGGCGCAGAGCATCAAGGAGCTGGGGATCATCCAACCGGTCACCGTCCGCAAGTTGGGCTACGACCGCTACCAGCTGATCAGCGGGGAGCGCCGCTTCCGTGCCTCCCAAGTGGCGGGACTGTCGGAGGTGCCTGCCTACATCCGCATTGCCAACGATGAGAGCATGCTGGAAATGGCGCTGGTGGAGAACATCCAGCGGGAGGAATTGGATGCCATCGAGGTGGCCATCAGTTTCCAGCGCCTCTTGGAGGAGGTGAACCTGACCCAGGAGGCATTGAGCGAAAAGGTGGGTAAGGACCGCGCCACCGTAGCCAACTACCTGCGCCTGCTGAAGTTGCCACCGGAGATCCAACTGGGGCTTCGTCAGCGGCAGATCGGCATGGGACATGCCCGTGCATTGATCACCATTAACGACCCTGCCAAGCAAGCCGAACTGTACCGCCGTATCGTGGAAAGCCAACTCTCGGTGCGGCAAGTGGAAGACCTGGCACGCGTAGACAAACGCACTGCTGGGCGCGGAGCTTCAACCGGAAAGAAGCTGAGCGCTGCGCGACATAAGGATCTCGGCAAGGAACTCTCGAACATGTTCGGAACCCGCGTAGCTGTGAAGCAGGCCGATGCAGGGAAAGGGCGAATTGAGATCGCCTTCCGAAATGATGAGGACCTTGAGCGGATCAAGCGGTTGCTGGAGCGTCGGTGATTTTGATTGATCAGCTGATCAGCTGATGTCGGTCCGGGAACCTGCCTCAGCTGATCGTCACATCCTCTATTGCTCAATAGCTCCCTCAGCGGTCTCCGCCTCGGGACCCTGAGGACGCTGAAATTCCAACTCCTCCTGTATTCCCCGACCTTCGCAGCATGGAGCACACTACTTGGATGCAACGTTGCCTGCAACTGGCCGTGAACGGTGCTGGCCTTGTAGCGCCCAACCCCTTGGTGGGCGCCGTGCTGGTGCAGGGCGATCGCATTCTTTCCGAAGGCTGGCACCGTGCCCATGGAGGGCCGCATGCTGAAGTGGAATGCCTCAGCGCGTTCGGTGAAACCGGGATCCCGGCCGATGCTGTGATGTACGTCTCGCTGGAACCTTGCTCCCACAAGGGACTCACACCCCCTTGTGCCGACCTGTTGATCGCACGCGGCATGCGTACTGTCGTGGTTGGTTGCAGCGATCCCGACCCGCGCGTGGCTGGAACAGGTATTGCCAAGCTTCGGGAAGCAGGCATCACGGTGATCACCGATGTACTGGGCGATCAGTGCCGCTGGCAGAACCGACGCTTCATCACTTCCGTGGAAGAAGAGCGACCCTACATCATCCTGAAATGGGCGCGCACATCGGATGGCTTCCTTGATCAACATCCCCGCAGTGGACGCTTGGTGCAGCGCATCAGCTCCTTCCCGTCCGACGTGCTCGTACACCGTTGGCGCAGCGAGGAACAAGCGATCATGGTGGGCAGCCGCACAGTGCTCAATGATGACCCACAGCTTGACGTTCGGCATGTTGCCGGGCGCTCACCGTTACGTGTGATCATGGATCGGAACGGCATTGCTCCTGTAGCATCCCGCGTTTTCGATGGGATCGCCTCCACCCTGCTCTTCACACAAGTTCTTCGCACGGATGTAGAAGTAGAGCAGGTGATCCTGCAGCCTGAGGATAATCCCTTGCCTGTGGTACTGGCCGAACTACATCGACGAAAGGTGCGCTCCATCCTGGTGGAAGGCGGTGCCGAACTGCTTGGTCATTTCCTGCGGAACAACCTGTGGGACGAAGCACGGGAGATCATTGGTGAATCACTTTTCCTGAACGGAACTCCCGCTCCACGGATGCCAGTTCATCCCCAGCGGTCCTTTGCTTCCGGTAGTGAACGGATCCATCTCTACAGTCGCCTTCTGCAACCGGATCCCACATGGCATTGGTGATCCTTTCGGCGCTCTTCGGAGCTGCGCTCTATCTTTTCTTCAAGGCATTCGAACGGCTTGGCATTTCCTTGCTGCCAGCCATTGTGGTGAACTACCTCACGGCTTTCGGCTTCGGCCTGGCCTACTCACAACCGTGGGCGGTTGGCGACATCAGTCTACTATGGTTGCCTTCAGCGTTGCAGGGTGGCTTGTTCATCCTTCTCTTCTGGCTCATCGGCATCGCATCGCAACGCGTGGGCATCTCTCCCACTACTGTGGCCAGCAAAATGAGCTTGGCCTTTACCGTACTGATCACCGTGCTGATCTTCCGTGAAGCGCCCTCAGTACTGGCATGGACCGGCATTGCCCTGGCGGTGTTGGGTGTTTCGTTCAGCAGCTGGGGAGGTAGCCTCCAAGGCGCGAAAGGCTGGTGGTATCTCCCGGTGATCTTCGTTGCAAGCACCTTCAGCGATGTGTTATTGAATGCGGCGCAACGCACGCGTGTCACGCCCCTTACCGAAGCAGTTTTTCCCACGCTGATCTTCGGATTCGCCGCATTGTTCGGTGTGTGTTGGTTGCTCTTCCGCAAGGACAGATCAGCCCTGCGCGAGCCACGTACATGGATCGGTGGTGCACTCCTGGGTGGCGTCAACTATGGCTCGATCTATTTCCTCGTACTCGCATTGTCCAAGAGCGGCCTTCCCGCCAGTAGCGTGTTCTCCTTGCTGAACGTGGGGGTGATCCTGATCGGCACAGCGGCAGCGATGGTGCTGTTCAAGGAGCGCTTGCGCCCGGTGCAATGGATCGGATTGGCATGTTCCATTGCATCGCTGAGCCTCCTTCTTTCATCCATGCCATGAGCACGGATCGCTATTTGACCCTCTCCGGAGAAAGCTTCGGCGAAGTGCGGGAGAAGGCCAGCAAATTCCAAGCGTATGCCTTCCCTATCGCGGATGAGGATGCGTTCAAGGAGCGCCAAGCGGCGATCGCACGAGAGCATCATACGGCACGGCACATCTGCCATGCATGGGTGTTGGGGAATGATGGCGGGCAGTATCGTTCCTTCGATGCAGGCGAGCCATCCGGCAGTGCAGGCAAGCCGATCTTGCGCCAGTTACAAGGTGCCGGACTTACTTATTGTGCCATCGTGGTGGTCCGCTACTTCGGTGGCACCTTGCTCGGAAAGGCTGGACTCTCCCATGCTTTTTCGGATGCCGCAAAAGCCGCATTGGCCAACAATACCATCGTGGAGCGCATCGTGCTCACCAGCCTAGGGGTCCGTTGCTCCTATGCGGAAGTGGAAGCTGTGAAACGCGATGTATTGCAGCAAGAAGGCGAAGTGGTACAGGCCGAGTACACGGAAAGTTGCGTACTCCAAATAGCGGTACCACGGAGCGCAGTGGAGGGACTGAAGGAACTATGGGAAAGGCGGGAGATCGAGGTGATCCAGAGTGATCCCTGATCCACTGGTGTCCGGGTTGAGCATAGATCCGTTGCTCGTTTTCAGCCTTCTTGTTCCAGCTTTCAAGTTTCAAAAAAACGGTGCAAGCTTCTCCAATAGTTCTGCCGGTGCACGGCACGGGCGGTTGGTGGCGCGATCGATGAAGACCAGCGTGGTCAAGGCTTTCGTGAGCAAGTCCCCTTCTTCATTCCGCACTTCGTAGGCGAACTTGATGCGGACGGATGGCATGGCTTCAATGGTGGTCCGCACGGTAAGCAGGTCGTCGTAAAAGGCGGGTTTGTGGTAGGAGATGGAGAGGTCGTGTACCGGGAGCATCACTCCTTGCTCCTCCATTCTTCTATACGACAAACCCAAGCTGCGCAAGGCTTCCACCCGCCCCACCTCAAAGTATTGAGCATAGGTACCATAGTAGACATAGCCCATTTTATCGGTTTCGGCATATCGCACCCGCAAACTTGTTTCATGGCTATACATGGGCGGGAAGATAGCGACGAAGGACTTTTTCAGCGGGCTCGACATCATGGTTCGCAAGCACTAACTTCACCGCCATGCTCTCCAAAAAAACCTCCTGTTCAACACCGTCCGATTGGAGTTTTTTCAGGAGGATGGAAAAAGGCGTTGCACATTCGGCTTTTTCCTTAGGCAGGCGTGCCCTACGGCATGTGGACCATTTTACCTCAACCTTCGGAAACCCTTGCAGGACGCGGGATGCATACGTGAGCACATTCTGCGGACCCATCGCAATTAAATCGATCGCCGCAAGTACTCACACACTTTTTTTTTCACTTCCCACTGCTCATATTTGCCACCCTTCACCGCACATCACGAGCGTTAGTAGGACGCACCAAAAAAACACTTCCACCTGATCCAATCCTCTCTCCCCTGAAATGAAGAAAGACCATGAGAAGATCTGGGACCGGTGCCTCGATGTGATCAAGGACAACGTCAGCCAACAAAGCTTCAAGACCTGGTTCGAACCGATCCGGTCCGTGAAGATGGCTGACAACGTGCTGACCATCCAAGTACCGTCGCAGTTCTTTTATGAGTGGCTCGAAGAGCACTATATCGGCCTATTGAAGAAGATCATCCGCAAGGAGATCGGGGCCGAGGGCCGCTTGGAGTACTCCATCATTATGGAGAACAACTTCAAGAGTTCCAACCCTTACACCGTGCGTGTCCCCACCAGCAATGCACGAGAGGTGAAGAACCCTGCGGTGAGTTTGCCGATCGATGTGGCCAACAGCCCGATCAAGAACCCGTTCATCATTCCCGGTCTGCGCAAGATCAAGATCGAGAGCCACCTGAACGCGAACTATTCCTTTGAGAACTTCATCGAGGGCGATTGCAATCGCTTGGCACGCAGCGCCGGTTTCGCCGTAGCGCAAAAGCCGGGTGGCACTGCATTCAACCCGCTGTTGATCTATGGTGGTGTAGGCTTGGGCAAGACCCACCTCACCCATGCCATCGGCATCGAGATCAAGCGCAACCACCCTGAGAAGACCATTCTCTATGTTCCCGCAGAGAAGTTCACGCAGCAGTTCATTGAAGCTGTGAAGAACAACACCATGGGAGACTTCCAGCAGTTCTATCAAATGATGGACGTGCTGATCATTGACGATGTGCAGTTCCTCGCAGGCAAAGAGAAAACGCAGGACGTTTTCTTCCACATCTTCAATCATCTGCATCAGAGCGGCAAGCAGCTGGTGATCTCCAGCGACAAAGCGCCGGTGGAAATGTCCGGCATGGAGCAACGTCTGCTCTCCCGCTTCAAGTGGGGCCTGAGCGCGGATCTACAGACACCTGGACTGGAAACACGCATCGCCATCCTCGAGAAGAAGATGTACGCCGAGGGCATCGATCTGCCGAAGGACGTAGTGGAATACTTGGCCTACAGCATCACCACGAACATCCGCGAACTGGAAGGCGCCATGATCAGCCTCATTGCCCAGAGCTCCCTGAACAAGAAAGCGGTGAACCTGGAGCTCGCCAAGCAGATGATCGACAAGTTCGTGAAGAACACGGCCCGCGAGGTGTCGATCGACTACATCCAAAAAGTGGTGTGCGACTACTTCGACCTGCCGATCGAACTTTTGAAGAGCAAGACCCGCAAGCGCGAGGTGGTGCAGGCTCGCCAGATCGCGATGTACTTCGCCAAGAAGATGACCAAGAGCTCGTTGGCCAACATCGGCGCACATTGCGGCGGAAAGGACCACGCCACCGTGCTACACGCCTGCCGTACGGTGAACAACTTGCAGGAGACGGACAAGCAGTTCCGCGGCTACCTGGAAGACCTGGAAAAGAAGCTGAGCATCCACTAAGCAGTGAATTGGACCCATTGAAAAAGCCCCGGATCGATCCGGGGCTTTTTGGTTGAATAAACGTGAGCTACATCAATGCTCTCAGAGCAACACCCCCGTGCCCCAAAGCACCCACATCACCAAGGCACAAACACTTCCTACCAGCGCCAAGCGGAATCCCCATTTCGAGCGATTGATGCTGTCAGCAGGATATTTCTTGCTGCGTTGCATGCGGCGGCCCAGAAGGTTAAAGATGATCGCCAATACGCCCATGATCAAGGCTGGCACACAAAGCTGACGAGCGAAGGCCAACGGGATGCTCAATACGCCGAATACGAGCGTGACCGTGCTCAGCGGTAGGGAGCGTTGCTTCATTTGGAGCCGGCCTTCAGGATCAGGGACTGGTGTACAGCCAATACCTGTGGGATCACCAAGGTCTTCCCGTCGTTCACGATGACCGAATGCGCCGCAGCGTTGCGCGTAGCATCGTCGGTTTGGTTCCGCATCCGCGCTCGCACCTGCTCTTCCGTCGCACTGTCGCGCCGCATCACCCATGCGATGCGCTGCTGTTCGGGTGCATCCACTACGATCAAATGGTCGAGCTGCTTGTAGGCTCCGGTCTCCACAAGGATGGCCGCCTCGTTGATCACGTAGGGTGCATCCTGCGCTTCCGCCCAGCGGGCGAAGGCCTTGCGCACGGCGGGATGTACGATCGCGTTCAACCGGTCCAGCGCTGCGCGATCATTGAACACCAATGCGCCTAAGGCCTTTCGGTCGAGCGCACCATCCATGAAGACCGCATCTCCGAATGCATCGATCAGGGCGTTACGCACATCCGGATCTTCCGCGAGGAGGCGCTTGCCCTCATCATCGGAGCTGAACACGGGAATGCCAAGCACAGCGAACATGCAGCACACGGTGCTTTTTCCGCTGCCGATACCGCCGGTGACACCGACCGTCAACATGTGGATCGCCTTGCCTGGATCACGCGCCCTTGGCGGTCTCCTCGGTGAGTTGCATGGAGTTGTCCATGGCCACGGCGCTCTTCTCGAAGCGCATCTTCACGCCATCGGAAACTTCCATCAACACGGTCTTTTCGCTTACCTCCACCACCTTGCCGTGGATGCCTCCGATGGTGACCACCTTGGCCCCCTTCTGCAAGCTCTCACGGAATTTACGGGCATCCTTCGCCTTCTTTTGCTGAGGGCGGATCATGAAAAAGTAGAAGACCACGAACAGCAGTACCATCATGATAATGGTGGACATGCCGCCGCCGGCCCCGGGTGCTCCTTGTAGGAAGATCGAAAGGTTGTTCATTGCTTGTACTGTGAGGTTTTATCCGCGTTGCGGGTATCGTTTTAAAAGTTAGTCGTTGCCGGGTGCCACCACATCGCCCTTGAGCGTGAGCACGGTGGTAGGTGGTGTGGTGTTGGCCACCACGGTTATGGTCTTGTGCTGTACGCCGGGCCTACCTTCACTGTTGAAGTTCACGGTGATGGCCCCTTGTTCTCCCGCTGCCACCGGCATGCGCGGCCAATTCTTGGCCACCGTGCATCCACAAGAGCCACGTACATCGGTAATAACGAGGTCTGTCTTTCCCGTATTCGTGAAGCTGTACACCTTTTCCACTTGCACGCCTTCGGCGATCCTGCCCATGTTCATCTCCGTGCTATCGAACTTGATCCGGGGCATTCTGGAGGGATCCGCTTCCTTATAGCCTGATGCTGGGATCTGTAGATCCTTGGGGCTGATCGCGTCAGCATCGTTCTCGCTGTGGTCGGTTAAGCGACACGAGGTCAAGCCCAGCATGAGCGTGAGCAAGATGGCCAATGGCGCCGCGATACGTTTGATCACCCGGGCCGGTCCATGTCGTTCTACTTGTTCCATTCCGTTCAATTTTCCAGGAGTCCCCGGCCCACTTTGCGGATGGTACCGTCCTCCTTCATTTCTGCAAAAAGCTTATCGAGGATGCCATTGATGAAGTTCTTGCTCTTCGGGGTGCTGTACGCCTTGGCGATCTCGATGTACTCGTTCATGGTCACCTTCACCGGGATCAGGTCGAAGCTGCGCGCTTCGGTGAGGGCCATCCGCATCAGCAGCATGTCGCTAAGTGCGATGCGATCAGCCTCCCAGTTCTTGGCACGCTCGGCGATGAGTTCCTCATCCTTGGCCTGTGCTGCAATGGTATCCCTATATAGCGTTGTGATGAACTCGCGTTCTTCCACGGTGTCCTTGCCCACTTCCTCCAGTGGCAGGTCCTGCTCCTTGAGGTCGATGTTCTCCAAGGTGCGTTTCACCATGGCGCAGGCCAGATCGAGGTCCTCCAACCAGTGGATGCTCTTGGCCTCCACATGTTCATGCAGGCCCTCGTCCTGTGCGATGTGTTCCACGAACAGATCAACCAATACCGTGCGGTCCATCGCCGGAGTGGTCTCCGATGCGGACATATATGCGATGTATTCGTCGCTGGCTTGAATGCGCTTGTACAGCTGGTTCAAGAGGTCCTTCTCCCCCATCCATCCCACCTTGCGCCGTTCACTTTCGTCCAAGAGCTGTTTGCTCTCACTGACCTTTACGAGGAAGGGATTGTCCACGAACCGCCTACTGGGTTCGAGGTCATCGCCGGTAGGCATCCGTTTGGCCTTTCGATCCTCGATCCGGTTCTCGGCCAAACGTCGCATCTCGCCGAAGAGCTGGAGCACGTGGATGAAGAGGTCATAGGTCCGTTCCACCCCCAAGAGCAACTCCTTTTCATTCTTGGCCGCACTTCCTCCCGCGCTCTGTTCGTGGGCATAGAGCGCTTGGTAGACCTTGATGCGGAGAAATCGTCGATTCAGCATGTATGGTGTGTGCTGTTCAGAAGCCGAGCCCGGCCTCTCGAACGCTGCGAACGCGTTGTTCGGCGGCTTGGTTGGCCGCCAAGTAAGTGGGAATGTTCTCTTCTTCGCTGCGCTTGAAGATACTCAATGCGGTCCGATAGATCTCTTCGGCCTGGGCATAGGCGGCCTTGGAATTGTAGCCGCGAAGTTCCCAAGCACAGTTGATGATGCCACCGGCATTGATCAGGAAGTCCGGGGCATACACGATCCCCTTCTCCATCAGGGCGCGGCCATGTTTGGCCTCATCGGCCAGCTGGTTATTGGCGGCACCGGCGATCACGCTGCACTTCAACAGGGGTAACGTCTGGTCATTCACCGTGGCACCCAAGGCACAGGGTGAGTAGATGTCCACATCCAGGCCGATCACCTCATCGGGCTTCACCAAGTTCACTGCAGGGTGCTCCGCTTTGATGGCTGCAAGCTTGTCGTCGTGTATATCGGTGAGATAGACCGTGGCGCCTTCCTTCAGCAGATGCCCCACCAAGTTGTGCCCCACGTTGCCGGCACCTTGCACAGCTACTTTGCGTTTTTGCAGATCGTCCGTGCCATACGCGGTCTTGGCGGCCGCTTTCAATCCACAGAACACCCCGAATGCCGTGACCGGTGAAGGGTCGCCACTACCTCCCATGGTGGTAGGAAGTCCCACTACGTTGCGGGTTTCCTTGCGGATGTTCACCATTTCGGTGAGGCTCATGCCTACATCCTCGGCCGTGATATAGCGGCCATTGAGGCTGTCCACAAAACGACCGAAGCGGCGGAACATGGCCTCGGTCTTATCGGTACGGGGATCGCCGATGATCACGGCTTTACCGCCACCGAGGTCCAGACCGGCCAATGAGCTTTTGTAGGTCATGCCCCGGCTCAGCCGGAGCACATCCTCCAAGGCATCCGCCTCGCTCGCATAGGGCCACATACGGGTTCCACCCAAAGCGGGACCCAGGGTGGTGTCGTGCAAGGCGATGATGGCGCGCAGTCCAGTGATGCTGTCGTTGCAGAAGAGGACCTCTTCATGGTCGTGCACCTTCATGCGATCTATGACCGCGGAGGTGGATGCGGATGCTGGCCGTTCAGTTACCAATGTCATGGGTAAATCCGGTTGATGGGAGACTTTGTGTGGTTGCCGTGAATGCCTTCAAGTTTTCGAGGGCCCTGTTGGGCGGATGCGATCTCCCGAACTGATCGGGATGAAGCATTTGCTTCTGGAGGCTTTGATATCATCACTTCACGATCGGCGATTGCCGGTCTACTTTTGCGGGGTGCTTACCCTGCTGTCCTTTTTCAAGGCGCGCAAAGGTAGCAACCTCGCCCATGCGTTCACTCGTTTCCATCCTTCCCTATTTCGGCCGCTATTGGGGTCGCATGGTCATGGGAGTGGTCTTCATCATCCTCACCGGCCTGTTCGCTGTATTCACCCCGCAAGTGGTGCGTGAAGCCTTCAACCTCATTGGTGAGGGCATTGCCCAACAAGCACTCCCGGTGGATCAACGTCATATGGAGGTATCAGACCAGCTCCTGACCTGGACCTCTTGGACCGGCATCGACCTGCAGGCCAAACTGGACGGCCCCATGGATGATGCTTCGCTGCATGCCAAGGTGATGTGGTTCGCGGTGTTCTATGCAGGACTTTTCATCCTCTTCACCGTACTCAGTGGGCTCTTTCTGTTCCTTACCCGCCAAACCATCATCGTAGTGAGCAGACTGATGGAATTCGACCTGAAGAATGCCGTGTACGCCCACTACCAAGTGCTGGACCGGGCCTTTTACAAGCGCAACAGTACCGGTGATCTGATGAACCGCATCAGCGAGGATGTGAGCAAGGTGCGCCAGTTCATAGGGCCTGCGGTGATGTACATCATCAACTTGGTGGTGCTCACGGTAATGATCGTTTGGGTGATGCTGGACGTGAACGTGGAGCTCACGCTCTGGTCCTTGGCACCGTTGCCGCTGTTGAGCGTTGCGATCTATATGGTGAGTGAAACGATCAACCAGCGTAGCATGGCCACCCAGCGCCAACAAAGCCGATTGAGTTCCATGGCGCAAGAATCCTTTAGCGGCATCCGGGTGATCAAGGCCTATGCCAAGGAAGAGCAAGTGATCGGGCGGTTCAGGCGTGCTGCCAAGGACTACCGGCGAACGAGCTTGGCGCAGGCCAAAGTGGATGCGCTCTTCATGCCGGCGATCATGCTTTTGGTAGGGATCAGTACTGCCTTGGTGATCTTTGTGGGAGGCATCCTATTGATCCAAGGCGATACAGGCGTTACCGTTGGCAACTTGGCGGAATTCACGCTCTATGTCACCAAGCTTACGTGGCCATTCGCGAGCTTGGGACTGATCACCTCGCAAGTGCAGCAGGCGGCTGTGAGCATGCAGCGGATCAATGAATTCCTGGACACCAAGCCGACGATCACTTCGGAACACGACCGACTTCCGGAGGTCAAAGGAGCCATCACGTTCAAGAACGTAAGCTTCACCTTCCCGGAAACGGGGATCGAAGCACTGAAGAACGTGAGCTTCCACATTCCCGAAGGCAGCACATTGGCCATTGTGGGCCATACAGGAAGCGGTAAAAGCACCATCGCCGACCTGATCGGCAGGCTCTACGACCCCACCTCGGGCACGGTACTACTTGATGGTGTGCCTTTACCTGAGGTGTCGATGGAGAAACTGCGAGATCGGTTGGGGGTCGTACCACAGGATGTTTTCCTGTTCAGCGACAGCATCTCGAACAATATCGCTTTCAGTCTCGATGCAGCCCCGGACGTGCAGGAGCGCGTGGAGGCAGCAGCCCGGATCGCACAGGTCCATCACGACATCCGGCAGTTTCCCAGAGGATACGACACGTTGCTGGGCGAGCGGGGCGTAACGCTCAGTGGTGGGCAGAAGCAACGGGTGAGCATTGCCCGTGCCGTGGTGCGCAAACCGCGCATCCTGCTCTTCGACGACCCGTTGAGCGCTGTGGACACCGCTACTGAGGAGGCCATTCTGTCGGGTTTGCGGGGGGTAATGCAAGGCCGCACCACGGTTATCATCAGCCACCGGATAAGTGCAGTGCAGGCCGCGGACCATATCCTGGTGCTGGAGCAAGGCCGCATCATTGAGGAAGGCAGCCACCAGCAATTGATCCAACAAGGCGGTAATTACGCGCAATTGTACGAGGAGCAATTATTGGAAGAGGCCGACGGGAGCTGAGCGTTCGTGTGGCTAGCGCCGTGCCCCGATGTTATTCGTGCTCTTATATTTGAAGTACAAAGCCCAACAGAATGAGGGAGGACGAGCGGGAAGATGTGTATTCAAAGGTGGTGCGCGCTGGGAAACGCACTTATTTTTTCGATGTACGGAGCACCCGGGGCAATGACCTCTTCCTCACCATCACTGAAAGCAAGAAACGCACGCATGGTGAGGGCCAGGTGAGCTACGAAAAACACAAGATCTTTCTGTACAAGGAGGATTTCGACAAGTTCGTGGAAGGGCTGCATCACGCGCTGGACGAGTTGGAGCGCATTCGCACCACCGGAGAGCTTCCACGGAAAGAGGCACACGACGAGAAGCGAACAGATGATCGGCCCGATCAGGATCAACCACCCAGCGGTTTTTCGGATATCAGCTTCGACGATCTTGGGAAGCCTTGATCCCGGGTCCCTGATCCGCAGACCGTTGATGCTCGGCCAGCTTGGTTCGCCGTGTAGGATCTGATCATGTGGTGATAGAGAATCCCCCGTCTCGTGAACCTTCCTTTACGCAGAAAGCCCCTCTCGGGGCTTTCCTTCTCGTTGATGGCTTGGTCCTATTTCGTCCCGGCCGGAGTGGTCTCCTCCATGCCGTAGCTTTCCTTGAGCAACGCCCTCTTCACTGCATCCATTTTCGTCATTTGCTCGGGGGTGAGCACGTCCGCCACCATTTTGGCCCGCTGGGCATACAGTTCCTCCTCTTGGGGGTCACGCACCTCTGGGTCGAGCTTGGATATGGCGACCAACTGCTGATTGATCTCCGCCTCTATGCTCCTGAGCTTTTCACCCTGCGCATCACTGACCCCGAGCTCTTGGATCATATACTCCGCGCTCAGCACCATGGTATTCACGTTCTCCTCGAATTGTTCGGGTGTCACGGTCTTCATCTGGATGGCACTGGTGCCCTGCACTTGGGCAAAGGTGACAGTGGAGAGTAGGAGGACGCCCATTAGAATGGTGCTCCGGACAAAAGTCTTCATGTGGTATGGAATTTTCAGGTTGGTCGGCTTCTGCATGCAAAGGCCTTGCCGTCGCACTGAACAAAGATATATCAATGCCGATCATGGGCGCACTGCTTCCCTCCGTGCGGGGATCGCCGATAGGCACCGCCGCAAGTAAGCTGAATGACGACCTTTGTCCCCATGAAACGATTACTGATCTTTTTGATGTTGATCCCCTTCACGCTTGCCGCACAGGCCCAGGCCAGTGGCACAAGCCTGGATGTGAAGGCGTTCAAGGCTGCGGTGGAAAGGGATGATGCCCTTCTTTTGGACGTGCGCACCGCCGAGGAGTACAACGAAGGACACATCGAAGGTGCGGCGAACATCGATTGGAACGGCGGCACCCTGCTAATGGATGTTTCCGGTATCGATAAAACCTTGCCGGTGCTGCTCTACTGTGCATCCGGCGGCCGAAGTGGCCAAGCCATGGAGGCCCTGATCAAGGCCGGTTTCACCGATGTACAAGATCTTAAGGGCGGGATCATTGAATGGGAGAGCCACGGAGAACCTGTCATCACCCAATGATGTACCGAAATCCTATATCCTCCACGGCCGTGCTACTGGGCTTCCTTGTCTGGGGGCTACATCCCGTCAACGCCCAACCGCCAGCTGGTTATTATGATAGTGCTGAAGGACTCACTGGTCAACCGTTGCGCATCGCCTTGCACAACATCATTGACAACCACACGGCGCTTTCCTACAATGCGCTCTGGAATGCTTTTCTGACCACCGATGCCAGACCCGGCAATAAGGTATGGGACATGTACAGCGACATCCCAGGTGGCACGCCTCCTTATGTGTACACATTCGGCAGTGATCAATGCGGCAATTACAGCGCTGAAGGAGACTGCTACAACCGCGAACACAGCTTCCCGAAGAGCTGGTTCAACGACGACAGCCCCATGTTAACGGACCTCTTCCATATATACCCTACCGACGGCTGGGTGAACAACAAGCGGGACAACTTCCCTTACGGCAACGTTGGGAGTGCGGACTGGACCAGCCAGAACGGTTCGAAATTGGGGCTATGCGTGGATCCCGGATACAATGGGACGGTTTTTGAACCTTTGGATGCGTACAAAGGTGACTTCGCGCGCTCCTACTTCTACATGATGACGCGCTACTATGGAGAAATGTCGGGATGGAGTTCGCCGATGCTCGCCAATGGTGACTTGTCCCTATGGGCGATGGCGGTGCTGGTGCAATGGAATGATCTGGACCCGGTAAGCACCAAGGAGACCGACCGCAACAATGTGGTGTTCACGAAACAGCACAATCGCAATCCTTATATCGACCGGCCAGAATGGGTACATGATATCTGGGGGACCATCCTTGGCATCCCGGAGCGAAGTGGCCCCTCCTTGAGCATCCACTACGATGGAAGCAACCTATTGGTGGATCGCGGGGATGCCTTGCCCGGCACACTTTCGGTGCTGGATATGGCGGGCCGAACGCTCTTCACCAGTTCGATCGCTGGAGGCAGAACCAACTTCACCTTCAATGGTACCGCAGGGATCTACATTGTGGAGGTGGCCTCTCCGGAAGGCCGTTCCATTCAACGCTTCATTCGCTGACCCAGGCAACACACCGCTACATCCATCATTCACCTTCGCAAATGACCTACGAACAGATCCAGTACACCGCTTCGGAGGGCGTGGCCACCATCAGGCTGCACAGACCCGATAAGTTGAACAGCTTCACTGCACAAATGGCGGAGGAGACCATACATGCGCTCAACACCGCTCAATCTGATGAAGCCGTGCGTGCACTAGTGATCACCGGTGAAGGTCGCGCGTTCTGTGCCGGACAAGATCTTGCGGAGGCAACCGCTCCCGGGGTGCGTATTGAGGACGTGGTGGAGAAGCAGTACAATGCGATCATCCGCATACTGCGCCAAATGCCCAAGCCGGTACTGGCCAGCGTGAACGGTGTGGCCGCCGGTGCTGGGGCGAACATCGCCTACGCTTGCGACCTTACCTTTGCTGCGGAAAGTGCCGTATTCGTGCAGAGCTTCATCCACATCGGCCTGATCCCCGATAGTGGCGGCACCTTCACCCTACCTCGCTTAGTTGGTATGCAGCAAGCGTTCGGGCAAATGATATTGGCGGATAAACTAGCTGCTTCCAAGGCTGCCGAGCTGGGAATGATCTGGAAAGCCGTGCCTGATGCGGAACTGGAGAACGAGGTGATGACCGTGGCCAGAAAGCTCGCCACCATGCCCACCTTAGCCATTGCGCTTACCAAGTATGCGCTGAACCGCTCCCAAGGCAGCAACTTGGAGCAACATTTACTCGTGGAAGCCGAATTGCAGGCCATTGCGGGTCGTAGCCAAGACAGTAAGGAAGGTGTGGCAGCATTCCTCCAGAAGCGGAAAGCGACCTTTATCGGGCACTAGAGCGCATCCGGTCATTAGAGCGCATCGTCTTGTTCACTAGCTGTCCGCCATCTTTGGCGCATGGAAGGTCGCATACATATTGGCTTGATCGGTGCCGGGACCATGGGCACAGGTATTGCACAGGTAGCTGCCCAAGCAGGGCATCCGGTATTGATGTTCGACACTCGCCCAGGTGCAGTCGAAGCCGCGCTGAAAGGCTTGCACGCTACCTTGGAAAAGTTGGTGGCCAAAGGAAAATTCACCCGTGCGGAGGCCGATGCACTGCTGGGTCGTATCCGTCCTGCGGCCGCGCTGGGGGATCTTTCCAGCTGTGGACTGACGATCGAGGCCATAGTGGAGAACTTGGACATCAAGAAGAAACTCTTCACCCAGCTGGAGGAGATCTTGGGCGCTGACGCTATCTTGGCGAGTAATACCTCGTCCCTCGCGATCACCGCCATTGCCGCTGCATGCGAGCACCCGGAACGCGTCATTGGCCTGCACTTCTTCAACCCGGCACCGGTGATGCCCTTGGTGGAGGTGGTCCCCGGATTGCTTACTGCCCCCGGACTGTCCGAGCGCTGCGCAGGGTTGATGCGGGCATGGGGAAAGGAACCTGTGACCTGCAAGGACACGCCCGGTTTCATAGTCAATCGGGTGGCCCGGCCTTTCTACGGGGAAAGCATCCGGATCTACGAGGAGGGCATCGCGGATATGGCGAGTATTGACCAGGCCTTGAAGAGCGTAGGTGGATTCCGAATGGGGCCATTCGAACTGATGGATCTGATCGGTAACGATATCAACCTGGCCGTGACCCGAAGCGTGTGGGAGGCCTTCTTCTATGACCCACGCTATAAGCCAAGCCTTACCCAACAGCGGCAGGTGGAAAGCGGCCGCTTGGGCCGAAAGACCAATCAGGGCTACTTCGACTATTCAGGATCAGCCGCTCGAACCGCACCCGAGGTTGATCCTGATCTTGCACACAGCATTACGGAACGCGTGCTCGCCATGTTGATCAACGAAGCGGCCGACGCGCTCTTTCTTCAGGTAGCTTCCAAGGAAGACCTTGATCTGGCCATGATCAAGGGTGTGAATTACCCGAAAGGATTATTGGCTTGGGCTGATGAGAAGGGAGCTGCTTATTGGAGCCGCAAACTGGATGCACTGCAAGCGGAATATGGCGAGGACCGGTATCGCGCCTCCCCCCTGCTCCGACGAATGGCTCGGACGAGCGCACAATTCCATGGAGTCAAATAGGTAAGGAAAATAGTTTACATGTAAAATACATTTCTATCTTTGCCCGCTCATCCAAAAAAACTGACATGAAGAAAATGAACCGAACCCTCCTTATGGGTGCCCTTGCAACTTTCGTCCTCGCATCTTGCGGTACGACCGAAGCCCCTTCCACTGATACGCCGAACGCCGAACCTACGGGGATCACCGGCACGGCGATCTATGCGCTGGATACCGCCACCAGCGAGGTGGATTGGAAAGGAACGATGCTGGGTGTGAAAAGCCATACCGGTACCCTTCATTTCGTGAATGGTGAGTTGACGACCATCAATGGCGAATTGAGCGGTGGTTCATTTACCGTGGACATGCACAGTTACACCTTCACCGATACGAACTATGCCCAGGCGGGTTCAAAAGGAGGCACTCGGGTGGACCTGATGAACCACTTGATGTCCCCTGATTTTTTCGCTGTGGATAGTTTCCCTACCGCCCATTTCAGCATCACGAAAGTGGAAGGAAATACCGCTACCGGAGATCTAACGGTGCGTGGGCATACCCAGCAAGAGCAAGTGAAGAACATCAGCTTGACGCATGAGGGGAATACCATTCAAGCTACAGGTGATCTCACCTTCAATCGCAAGAACTACAATGTTCATTGGGATTCACCCATGAAGGACATGACCCTTTCGAACGATATCGTTCTCACAGTGGTCCTGAAAGGCACCGCGAACTGAGTACGTGCTAATACGGAACGGCAAGGGCCGGGAATGGAGCAAGTTGAATTGCTGTCATTCCCGGCCTTTTCTATTCACTGGTGCAGTTTGTAGCGAAACGGGAGTGCCCCGAATTGGAAGGCTGCTCACCCGTACCGGTATTCACCCGGCCCTTCACGTCCCCATCCAGGATCTGACCGGCCATCACAGCATGATCCTTTTCTTCCTCCACGTGATGGAAACCTGGGATCCCGTGCAACGGAACGTCCGGGCATGCAGGCTTGAGTTCCCGGTGATCCGGTGACGCCCAATTCGTATTGCTCTGAAGTTGCTTATCCATAATGATGGGTGGTTCAATTGGTCATTGGAAAGTCCAACCTGTGGTGCCGGCTGTATTATTCGCGGGGTTCAATAGCATTACAGGGATCATGGCCTTATTGGTGATGATAGCCTCCTCATAGGGTACTCCCAGAGCACCGAAGATATTGGTACCTACCATGTTCATCACAGCGATCAGGTCGGCATCGATCTGATCGGCATAGGCAAGAACGGCATCAACGAAGCCATCGCTATCCGCATCCGCCACGCTAGCTTCCATATGGATGTTCCGCTCCCCGAAATACTTCTTGGCAAAGAGGATATTATCGTGCAATTGCTTCTGTAGAAACTCATCCGATTCCTTCGGCACGATCACATGAGCGGTTCCTTTGAAGTAGGAGGCCATGGCGGCCACCATACCGATCTTCTGCCGGGTTTCCCGTTGCAGGTCCATAGGAACCACTATATCCCGGTACCCATCCACTTTCAATCCTCGCTCTTGCACCACAATGAAAGGGACATCACTCTTCGTGATAACACGTAATGCACGGCTCCCGGTAATGAATTGCATACCGCGCATGCCGTGGGTACCCATGATGATCAACTCGGCGCCGACCTCCTTTGCCGCATCTCCGATGCCTTCATAGACCTTCCCTTTCCGTAGCATGGTCTTCAATGGCACCGTCGTGTTTATCGCTCTACCGCGCTCCTTTTCAGCGCTCAACCTCCGCTGCATCACTTCTTGTTCATCCATATCCGGAACCAGATGCAACAAGTACACCTCAGCCCCCATTGTGTGAGCCAATTTCATTGCGTGGTCCATGGCATAATCCACCACATTGGTAAAATCGGTTGGGACCAGGATGCGCTTTACGGAACTACTTTTCGCGGATGTTTCAGGGTTGGTCATGATGCAGTGAATGCACAAATCCCATGCCTTCGTGTGGTATAAATGCTGGAACAAGGAATTTCCTAGTGGTCCCAACTCCCCACGGAACATGAGGTGAATCAAAGGAGATGCGGAAAGTACATGAGGAAAGTGGCATTTTCACCCCGCGCTACGGAGGCGCACACGCCTCGGGTATGCAAGCATGGTTGTTTCCAGTACCGCTGCCGGATGAAACGGAAGCGTACATTTGACCCCGAAACGGGCGGGAATTAACACATTCAGGCGCGATGACGAACACGGAGCACCAACCACGAGCAAAGCGAGCGGCCACTTGGACCGCATCGTTACCGTGGAACTTGATGCCGGGCCGGAGCGTACCAACGCCGCCAACCACCTAGATCAACAGATTTAACCGGACGGTAGGAGATCGAAAGAACCACCTACTGGTCCTTTACAACGCTCTTCGGAGCACAGCAATCATCATTACCGATAAAACCTCACAATGACAACCAAAGCCGTTGATAAGCCCGAGCGCAAGCAAGGGATGTATGATGTGGTCATGGATCAATTCGCACATGCCGCAGATATCATGAACCTTGATCCCGGTGTCCGGAAGATCCTGGCCAAGACCAACACCGAGATCGTGGTCCACTTCCCTGTGCGTTTGGACAACGGGAAGATCGAGGTGTTCACGGGCTACCGCGTGCAACACAACAATGCGCTCGGACCCTACAAGGGCGGCCTGCGCTACCACGAAACGGTGGATATCGACGCGGCACGCGCCTTGGCGATCTGGATGACCTGGAAGACCGCCTTGGCTGGCCTACCCTATGGGGGGGCAAAGGGTGGTATTCAGCTTAACCCCAAGGAATATTCCAAGGGTGAGCTCGAGCGCATCACGCGTCGGTTCACGTATGCTTTGGGCGACAACATCGGGCCCGATCTGGATATCCCCGCACCGGATATCAACACGAACGCGCAGATCATGGCATGGATCGCGGATACATACTCCTCAACAAAATCCCCTGCCACCCGCTTCGCCAACCTGCATGTGGTCACCGGGAAGCCCATGGGCGCTGGCGGCCTTGCCGGTCGCGACCGTGCTACGGGCTTCGGGGTGGTATCCAATCTGAAATCCTGGTCGGTTCGCAGCAAGCAACCACTGAAGGGCATGCGTTTTATCGTGCAAGGCTTCGGCAACGTGGGGTACTGGACCTCACATTTCCTCTTGAAGGAAGGGGCAATACTGGTTGGTGTGCAGGACGCAACTGCTACTCTCCACGACCCCAAAGGCATCAATCCGGAGGCACTGCTTGAGCATAGTGATGCCAACGGCCGCAACATCAAGGGCTACACAGGGGCCAAGGAGATGGAGCCAAGCGAATTCTTCGGATTGGAATGCGACATTGTGGTGCCCGCTGCGTTGGGCAACCAGATCACCGGCGAAAATGCGGGGAGCATCAAGGCCAAAGTGGTGGCCGAAGGTGCCAATGGCCCCACGAACACAGCTGGCGAAGAGATCCTGCGCAAAAACCGGGTGGACATCATCCCCGACATCCTGTGCAATTCCGGCGGAGTGATCGGCAGCTACTACGAGTGGTTGCAGAACAAACGTAGCGAGATCTGGAAGATCGAAGAAGTGCTGGAGATGATCCACGACAAGATCGATACGGCCTTCGCGCAAGTGGTGGCTACTTCGGGCGAGTTCAATGTGGACTGGCGCACGAGCGCCTATATTGTCGCCTTGCGCCGCTTGGAGAACACCTATATGGAGCGCGGCATCTTCCCTTGAGCATGGTACGGATCGGTGTATTGAAAGAACCTACCGACCGACGATTAACGGTCCTTGCTCCTTCAGGCGTTGAACGTCTGAAGGACAAGGCCGTTATGGTCATTCAGCGGGATGCCGGGCGTTCCGCAGGCTTTACCAATGAGGCCTATGAGGCGGCGGGTGCCACACTCGTGGACAGCAAGGAGGAGTTGATGGCCGGTTCGGACATCATTCTTAGTTATGGCCATCACTATTCCGATGGCCCGCTCAAAAATGAAAAGACCTTCATCGGCATCTTCAACTTCCTTTGGGAACCGCAGAACGTAGCGCATTACCAACATCCGGGTATTACCGTCCATAGTTTGGACCTGATACCGCGCAGCACTTTGGCACAGGCGATGGATGTTCTTTCCTCGGTTGGATCCATCTCAGGATATCAAGCCGTGCTGTTGGCTGCGGAACGCTCGTTGGCAACCGTGCCTATGATCACCAGTGCCGGGGGCACCTTGCGGCCCGCAAAGTTCCTGATCATGGGCGCCGGTGTAGCTGGTCTTCAGGCCATTGCCACCGCCCGCAGGCTAGGTGCGGTGGTGAAGTCCTATGACGTGCGGACCGCCTCCAAGGAGGAAGTGGAAAGTCTGGGTGCCACCTTCATCGAGGTGGAAGGTTCCGTTGATGATCGCAGTGCCGGTGGCTACGCAACTGAACAGACCGAGGAATTCCTGCAGCGGGTGCGGGATCGGATCCATCAGGAAGCATCGCAGGCCGATGTGATCATCACCACCGCCCGGATCCCTGGTAGGAAGGCACCTTTGCTGATCACCGAGGAAATGGTGATGGGCATGAAGCCCGGAGCTGTGATCGTGGATATCGCAGCAGCCACAGGTGGCAACTGCGAGCTCACCGAGCCGGATAAGACCGTGATGCGCAACGAGGTGACGATCCTCGGTCCAACATCCATCGAATCCAGTTGTGCGCACAGTACTTCTTTCCTGCTGTCGAATAACTACGTCGCCTTTATCGAGTACCTCCTGAAGAATCAGGATCAGATCGCGGATGATCCGATCCTGAGATCCACCTTGGTGGTGAAGGATGGCCGTTCGGTGAATGAGCGTGTTCTTGCGCTCCAAGGCGCAGCAAACTGATCCTTCATGGACCTGAGCTATACGATCACCCCCATTGATGGCATTTTCGTTCTTGCGCTCAGCCTCCTGCTGGGTTTCGAAGTGATCAAGAACATCCCGGCGGTCCTGCACACCCCATTGATGTCAGGGTCGAATGCCATTAGCGGCATCATCCTTTTCGGAGGGATCACCCAACTCTTGAATACGCCGCTGGAACACGGTTGGACCCTCGCGGCTGCATCCCTGGCCGTGATCCTCGGCGCGATCAACTTGGCCGGTGGCTTCTTCGTGACCCACCGGATGCTCTCCATGTTCGTGGTGAAGAAGAAAACGAACAAACCCTCCAAGCCTTGATCATGGTATACGCTTACTTGATCGCCACCATTGGATTGGTACAAGGCCTGAAGTTCATGGGCGACCCTGCCCGTGCCAAAATGGGCAACATGCTCGCCGCAGCCAGTGTGCTTTTGGCATTGGTGGCACTGGTGATCGCCACGGGATGGTCACATATCGCCAATGTGTTCCTGCTCTTGGCGTTGTTGGCCGTGGGTACCTTCATCGGCAACATTTGGAGCAACCGCGTGGCCATGACGGAAATGCCACAGTTGGTGAGCATCTTCAATGCCCTCGGCGGTGCCTGTGCCGTGGTCCTCGGCCTTAACGCCGTGTATGGTGTGGGCACACCGGTGGATACCAAGCTCTTGGGCAGCGTACTGATCTTGGCCAACCTCTTCGGGGGCGTTGCATTCACCGGTAGTCTGGTCGCCTTCCTGAAACTGGACGGACGTAAACTCCCTCGCCCCGCTCCAGTGCAGAAAATACTGGCCCGTACATCCCTCGCACTTCTCCTCATAGCAACGGTCTATTACTTGGTGATGCCTGTCGATATAGGCTTCTACCCCACCCTGTTGCTAGCGATCTCCATAGTCGCGTTGCTCTATGGCGTGTTCCTCACCCTACCCATTGGTGGGGCGGACATGCCGGTACTGATCTCGCTGCTCAACGCCCTTACGGGGGTGGCCACAATGATGGCCGGCCTGCTCTTCCACGACCCCATCATGATCATTGGCGGTATCCTGGTAGGTGCCACGGGCGTTTTGCTCACCCTGCAAATGTGCGTTGCGATGAACCGCTCATTGGGCGGTGTACTGGCAGGCAAATTCGCTGGCTCCGGGTCGGCAAAGCCGGAAGGCGAACAAGATATCCGCAGCATCACGGCCGTGGAGACTGCTTCCATGCTGGCTTTCAGTAAGCAAGTGGCGGTGGTTCCGGGCTATGGTATGGCCGTGGCGCAGGCTCAAAGGGAATGCTTCGCTTTGCAGGAGATGCTGAAGCAGAACGATGTTGACCTTCATTTCATCATCCACCCGGTGGCCGGCCGTATGCCCGGGCACATGAACGTATTGCTGGCCGAGGCGAACATTCCATACGCCTCAGTGCTGGAAATGAGCGAGGTCAACAACACCATGGAACACTACGACACCGTGCTCGTGATCGGTGCGAACGACGTGGTAAACCCCGCAGCGGAGAACGACCCGGACAGCATCATCTACGGCATGCCGATCATCAGGGCGTACAAGGCCAAGCAGGTGATCGTAATGAAACGGAGCATGGCCAAAGGATACTCCGGAGCGGTGAACACACTTTTCGACCGCCAGAACTGTAAAGTCCTTTTCGGGGATGCCAAGAGCAGCCTGGAAGAGATCATCAATGAACTTAAACGCATCTGATATGACCAATCCGAAACTGATCGTTTCCGCCAAGGAACGCGATATGATCGTGGACTGGATCACCGGCTTCACGGCTCCTGATTTCTCCACGAAGAAGAGCTTGGAAAAGCTGTTGGAAGAGTTGCAACAAGCTGAGATCCGCGAGGAAAATGACTTGCCTAAGGACGTGGTCCGTGTGGGGAGTGTGGTGACTTTCAAATCACCATCCGTACGCAAGGAGAATTTGCAGCTTGTTATGCCGAAAGACGCCGACCTGAAGGCAAACAAGCTTTCAGTGTTCACTGTTATGGGCTCCGCCTTGATCGGCTACCGGGAAGGCACCAAATTCAGTTGGATGCTGCCTAAAGGCGAGGAGACCATTCATCTGGAAAGCGTTGACAACTCAAAAGTTCCTTGAGGGTGTGATCCGGGAGTGATCGTTCCACCCCTGAACGACTCTTCAGCCTTCCGAACTGACATCAGCCAATGCGGTGGTCCATTCCGGGCCACCGCTTTCGTATTACGATGCCTTCAAGGGCATGACTTCATCGAGGCTCACCCCACAGTCGAAAACACGAGCCTCCTAGCTTCCTTGAAAACGCTTATGCAACGCTTCAAAGGAATCGCTCCATCCGCCGATGTGCGAATCGCGTGAAGCTTCCGTGGCCAATCCGGTCTGCCGGAACTCCATGCGGGTGCCTGCTTCCACATCGAGGAATTCCACGGTGACCACCGTGCGATGATCCGGCGGGTTCACCCCGGCCACGGGCTTTTCCCATTGGTGGGTAAAGCTCAAGCGCCCGGGTGAGCGCACCTCCAAATAAGTGCCGTAAGCAGGGAACTCCTCCCCGTCCGGCGCATTCATCACCACGCGCCATTGGCCGCCGGGTCGCACATCCGCTGCGGCATGCGTGGTGGTGAAAGCAGCACAGCCGAACCAGCGCACCAGCATTTCCGGCCGTGTCCAAGCCTTGAAGACCAGTTCCCGGGGAGCGGAGAATACCCGTGTGATCCGAAGTTCATCGGACTTGGGCGTGGTCACCGCGAACTTTTGCTGAAGGGTTTGCTGCGTCATGGGGTGAGGATCCATGCCCTAAAATTATTACCGAAAACCAATTCCCGGAGATCAACCACTGAAATTCCATCACGCATGCCTCCTGCACGCTGCCCGGGCGTTCAGCTTTTCTCCACCTCCGCCTTCATGCCTGCCAAGCCGGTCTCGAAATCCTTCCCGACCATCATATCCATGTTGATGAAGATCCCCATCAGCTTGCCCATGAAGAGGTTCGGGCCGTCCATGGTCCAGGTCACCGTTGTGCCCGCCCCTTGCGGGACCATCCGGAACCACGTGACGCACGCGTTCTTGAAAGGCCGTACGAAGCGAAGGTCGATGTGCACACCGGCGTTCGAAGCCTCCAGCAATTCCATGCTGCCCTCCCCCGCCTTGCCGGTGCTGCTCCAGAAATACTTCGCCCCGGGGCCGCTCGCCGCACCGCTGTATTCCCGCTTCATCTGCGGGTCCAGCTTTTCCCACGGCGACCAGGCCGACCACTTATGGAAATCCTCGATGTGCGGAATGATCCTCTCCGGTGACGCATTGATCACAATGCTGCGCTCATAGTGTACGGTATCGGGTTTCCGGGAGGCGACGATGAGCAGGATGGCGAGGAGGGCTGCGAGGCCGAGGAGGATGTAGGGCAGCATGTTCAGGATCTTTGGTGGTTTCCGACGATAGTCTTCAAATGCTTGCGATGGAGCCAGTAGGCCAGAAAGAGGAAGCCGATGAACAGCAGCATCGGCCACCAACTGGACGGTGGATCGCCCACGGCGATGAACGAAAAGACCGCAGTGGCCAGGTCGATGAAGAATCCGAAGTAGGCCAGGTCCTTCAGCCGCGCGGGCACGAAAGGCAACAGGATGGCGACGGCACCGATGATCTTCGCCACGGAGATCCATTGGATGAAATAGACCGGATAGCCCAAGTGGACGTTCATCAGGTCCACGGCCTGCTTTTCAAGCATTAGCCCGCCGGAACTGGAAAAGGCCATGAAAGCTGAAAAGAGCGCGGTGATGATCCAGTAGGCGATATTGATGCGTTTCATGCTTTCAGTTGTTCAGGGTGCCTCATATTTCCATTCTGCTTGTTCTGCTTCACCGGCCAGCGCATCTCGTTCTCGGCCACCTTCGCTTTTAGTATCGCTTTCACTAACACGGCGGGCAGCGGCTTTTCCGGTGTGAATTGGATGGCACCTTTGCTGGTCTTGAAGTTTTTCAATTGCTCTGTAAAGCCCGGTGGCACCGCACCGTACAGGGCACAGTGCTTCTTGCCCGCACCGAAATACACCAGCGGATGCCCGTTCAACTTGAACCCCGGAAGGCCATATCCGAAGTGCTCCTCGCAACCGGGCGCCGCAGCACGGATCTGTTTCCGCAGCTTGAGCAAGGCACCGCGCTGGTCGGCAGGCAACGCCTCCATATAATCCGTTGCATTCGTGGGTTTCCGGTTCATTTCGATCAGCGTTGCCGCAGGAAATCCGCCAGGCGATCAAGGCATTCGCTCCAGCCGCCGTTGTGGTCGTCGCGCTCCATCTGCGTGTCGAAGAGGGCATGGTGCAAGATCATCTTGGTCTTTCCATCGATCTCCTCGAAAGTGAGTGTCACGATGTTGTCCACCCACGGTTCCGGCTGGTCGTCCGAACGCGTCCACGTGAACACCAAGCGATCGTACTCGCTGATCTCCAAATATTCTCACCATACCCAATGATCCCTGCCGCTGGGTGCGTGCATGCAGAACTTGTATTTGCCCCCGATGCGAAAGTCCTGCTCGCATGTGGGCAAGGTGAAGCCTGAAGGGCCGAACCAATGGACCAGATGCTCGGGCCTTGTCCAGGCATTGAAGACCAGTTTCGGCGGTGCATCGAACATGCGTTCGATCACCAAGGTGCGTTGTGCGGTATCTGTTGCAGTTGCCATCGTGCGTGTTGAGGGTTGGTTCCCGATCACTGGACATGGGCCGGATCCATCCAGAACACCTCCCAGATATGCCCGTCGAGGTCGTTGAAGCTGCGCCCGTACATGAAGCCGTGGTCCTCGGTCGGGCGACATTCCGTGGCACCCGCGGCAATGGCCTTGTCGAAGATCGCGTTCACCGCATCCTTGCTTTCAAAGGAAAGCGCGATCAACACCTCGGTGGACTTGGTCGCGTCGTTGGCCGTCTTCCCTTTCGGCAGGAAACGCGCCATGCTGTTGGGCGTGTGCAGCATCGCGTAGATGGTATCGCTGATCACCAGCGAAGCCGCATCGTCATTGGTGAATTGGGCGTTGAAGGTGTAGCCCAAGGCTTCAAAGAAGGTCTTGGAACGGCGCAGGTCCTTCACCTGCATGTTGATGAAGACTTGTGTGGTCATGGTGTGTTGAGGTTTCGTGGTGTCATTGATCGGGATCGTCGTTCAACGAGCCGATGCCTTGGCTCTTGAGCTTTGCAATTCCATCCTTCATGGCTCTCACTTGCTCGGAAGGATGGCCGTGCCAACCCGTTACCTCGCCCACCACCCTGAACGGGTGTTGTGACCGGTAGGACATCGTCGGGTTGCCCGGGAACTTCTGGTCCGTCAGGTCCGGGTCGTTCTCGATCTCCCCGGTCGGTTCCACCAGATAGATCCGCTCCCTTCCTTCGCCCATGGCCAGTTCCGCACCCCAGATGGCCGCATCCAGCGTGGCCGAGAGGAAGATGTACTTCGCATTCTTCTTCTGCCCGTAGTTGGACTTGAAGCCTACTTCGATCCGGTCCCCGACCTGCAGATCGACCCGTGTGCCATGAAAGTAGGTTTGGGCAAAAGGAACGGGACCTTGTCGGGCCGGACTTTCGTTGTCATGGGTTCTTTCCATTGTGGGAAGGTTGGTTTGGAACTTACTTGGCCGTTCCGTTGTACGCTGCCTTCAACTTGGCCAGGTCCATTTTCTTCATCTGAAGCATGGCCTTCATCCCGCGCACCACTTTCTCCTCGTCATTGCTGGTCACCATTTCCATCCATTCCGCTGGGTCGATCTGCCAACTGAGGCCGAACTTGTCCTTTGCCCAACCGCAAGGCTGCTCACTTCCACCGGCGGTAAGCTTTTTCCAGTAGTGGTCCACTTCTTCCTGGTCCTTGCAGTGTACCATGAAGGAGACCGCTTCATTGAATTTGAAGGCCGGACCACCGTTAAGGCCAAGGAAGGGCTGGCCGTTCAGTTCAAACTCCACCATGAGCACGGAACCCGGCTTCGCGCCGATCTCCTTGCTCAATGCCGCAGGCACCTTGGTCTTGCGCACGATCCTGGAGTTCGGGAAGATGGAGACGTAGAAGTTCGCGGCTTCCTCGGCATTGCCGTCGAACCAAAGGTTGGGGGTGATGGGTTGGAGTTTCATCGGGGTTGGTTTTTTGTTTGATCCATATTGTCCAATTCATTCCTTCGCCGTGCATTGCAACATCCATTGCACACCGAACTTGTCGACGCAGGCCCCGAAATAGTCGCCCATTTCGTGCAGTTCCATTTCCACTTTGCCACCGGCGGAAAGCGCCTTGAACAAACGCTCGGTTTCCTTCCGGGTGTCGGGCTGCAGGTTGATGTCCATGTTGTTCCCCTTGATCAATTCGCCAAGGAATTCCGGGGCATCGTTCCCCTTGATGATGTGCCCACCCAGAATGGGCAGCGCCACCTGGATCACGAGGTTCTTATCGGCTTCCGCAATGGGCGGATACCCTTTTTCCGGTGTGAGCGAGGAATAGCGGGTGATGCCGTTCACGAAGTCGCCGCCGAAGACGCTCTTGTAAAAGTTGAAGGCTTCTTCGGCGTTGCCGCGAAAGTGGAGCCAGGTGCTGGTGCTTGCCATTTTTTTGAGGTTGAGTCGGTTTGTTGCCAACGGGTTTGTTCTTATGAGGAAGGGTTCTTGTCAATGGATCGTTTCTCCGCGCTCCAACATGCCCATGAAAAGCGCAAGCCGTTTGGCGCGGGTCTCTTCCTTCTTGGCCGTATGCAGCCGATGGAGGATCGAGAAGCGGTTGCTTCCGGTCAAGGTCTCGAAGAAGGCGGCGGCTTTCTTGTTCTTCTTCAATGCCGCTTCCAGATCGGGCGGAACAGTGATGGTCTTCGCCGGTGCATATGCCTTGTCCCATTGGCCGTTCGCCTTGGCGCGCTTCACGGCGGCAAGGCCGGCCGGCCCCATCAGTTCGGCCTTGATCAATTGCTGCGCCTTTTTCTTGTTGATCTCGCTCCAGATACTGCGCGGGCCACGGGGCACGTATTTCTGCAGGAAGTAGCTTTCGTCAAAGCGTTTCCGAATGGCATCTATCCAGCCATGGCACAGTGCCACTTCCAACGCTTCGGCATACGTTACGGAGCGCACGCCGCTGTTCTTCTTGGCGATCTTGATGTAGACGCCCGGCGAGGTCCCGCCGTTCTTCAACAACCAGGTCTCCCACGCAAGCGGGGACTCGAATTCCATGATCGGCCGGTCGGTGGGGAGCTCTGCCATTCTGATCGTCTGATGTTCTGATGGTCTGTTTTCTGATCGTCTGCCCCGATACATATCGGGGGACTGATCATCCTTCCACCACCCAATTCAACTCCGTGCGGTACTCCTTCGGGTCCTTCACTTCTGCAGGGTTGTTCAAGTAGCATTCCCAGAAGCGACCGCTATCCGATACGCCCTGCCCCTTCACCCAGGCTTGTAATTCGCCCCAGGCGGAAGCCAGCTTTTCATACGGGCCTTGATAAACGGAGCGAGCCACTTTTTCCGCAGGCAGTACGCCGTTCACTACACGACCAACTTCCTTGATCCTTTTCGAAACGGGAAAGCCCAGCTCGAAGTCGAAAGTGTCCGATGGACGGCGATGGTGGTAGGAGAACATGGGGCCAGCGGGTTGCAGGCCTTGGTCCGCAAGGGCTTTCAGGATCTCCTTTACGGCGGGATCCATGTACTTCGGCATGTCCTTTCCGGGGATCTTCAAATGGATCACAGCGGTGGGCATTTCCTTGGTGCGGATGACTTCAGGCGTACCGATCAATTGCTGAACGCCGAATCCCGGCGGTTCACTCGGTTTTTCCGCGTGTTTCTTGAAACGGTCCAGAATGGCCTGCCAGCCGCCTTGCTGCATTTCCACGCTGTTCTGCGTTTCAGCGTCGAAGGTTTCCACCACGCGGGTGCCGCTCTTTCCTTCGGTGAAGCGCACCTCGCAGGTACGACCGTCCTCCATGGTGTAGGCGATGCGCTTGTGCAACTGCACGTCGTCGTAGGTGCCGGAGAAGGCGAAGCTGGCGCTTCCGTCACGCGCAGCCATGGTGCTGCTGAACGCGCCGCCGGTGCGTAGGTCGTTGGTAGCCTGCGGGCAGTGCCAGTCGTCGCTGGCGGCGCACCATTGCATGATGTGCTCCGGCTCGGACCAGACCTTCCAGACGTGGTCCACGGGCTTGTTGACGAAGGTGCTGACGGTGATGCGCGTTGCGGTGCTCATTGCTGCGGGGTATTAAAGTTCACGACTAGCGAGTTGTGGCCGGCGCCCGGCCTGTTTCATGCTTCCTTTGCTTGCTTGTTCGCCGCTAGCAGTTCGTCCAGCTGGCGGAAGTCCAGGGCGATGCCTTCCGTGAAGCCCATGGCCAGCAGGCGCTCCATGTCCTCCACGGATGGGTAGGTGATCTCGATGCGCACGATGGTCTGCCCGCTGCTTTCACTGAAGTGGTTCTCCCATTTCGCCATCGGCATCGCGGCATTGGGCGTACCGTGCTCATCGCAGAAGCCGTCTGTGCCGGTGAAGGAGGTCTTGGGGCGGATGGTCTCATAATCGAAATAGGACCAGTGCCGCACGCCCTCAGGGCTTTCCATGGCGTACAGCCAGCGGCCGCCTTCGCGGAAGTCGAGCGATCTGATCACGCATCTCCACGGCGCGGGCGCCCACCACTTGCACAGGATGTCCGCCTCGGTCCACGCCGCCCACACGGGGGCCAGGGGAGCAGCGAAGGAGCGCTCAAGCGTTATGGACTTGTCCTCCTTCCGAACAATGAAATTATTGATCGCTTCCTTGTTCATCGGTCCATGTTCTCAGGATCCGTAGTTACTGTTTGCCCAGGATGGGAACTGTCCCGTTGTTCAGCAGGGCCGCCGGAATAGCCCAATAATGCGTCCGTGATGGCGTAAAGACGTTCTTCCCAGAGGTCGTCGATGCCCAGTTCATAGATCATTGCGAGATCATGCGGTGGCTGAGGGCTCAACCGCACCCGGATCATACTTGCACATGCCCCGTCGTCGACCATGGAGATCCGCGTGGTGAGCATCACCCCGCGATGGGACTCCTTCAGCACTAGCTCACAATTCGAGCACACGTTCAATACCCTCCGGTCCTTCTCGGCTCCGGAGTTCCACGTCATCCCGAATTGCGGATCCAGAAAGAGGGCGATCACCCGTTCCATTGGCGCGGCCAATACGCGTGTCAAGCAGTGCGAGGAGCTTTGTTCCAGCACCTCCGACGCATTCACCTCCAAGGCTTCAGCGCTTCCCCTTCGCATTGCGTTTTCTGGTCGTTGGTTTGACCTCCTTCTCCTGCACTTCCTTCAAATAGGCATCCAATCGGTCGAAGCGGGCCTCCCACATCGCACGGTATTGCTCCACCCAATCCGAAGCGGCCTCCAAGGGCGCAGCCTCCAACTTGCATGGCCGCCATTGCGCCTCCTTTCCACGGGAGATCAAGCTCGCACGCTCCAATACCTTCAGGTGTTTGCTGATAGCCGGCATGCTCATGCTGAAGGGAGCCGCCAGCTCGGTAACCGATGCCTCACCCTTGGACAACCGCGCAAGAATGGCTCTGCGCGTGGGGTCGGCAAGCGCTTGGAAGGTGGAACTGAGATGATCTGGAGCAAGCATGGCGCAAATGTATATAACCAAACGGTTAAATACAAAAATTGAATGAAAGCAGTCCTCCTCCATCTCTTCAACCGTTGGCCAGTAGCGCCATTGCCACAGAAGACCTCCTTACTTTGCGAATACAGATGAGAACAGCACTTTCCAGGTCCTTTCACATTCTCTTGTGGATGTTGACCTGCGTTCCCTCGAACGCACAGGATACGCGCATGAGCGAGCGAGCCGCTACGGAGGCCGTCCGGCGCATCGTTCAATACTCTGGTCTCACGCCAGACATTACTGTGCGCGAGGATCCTTCGGTACGCACCGCTAACGCCTACATCAAAGGACATGTGCGCGTGATCGCTTTCAACCCGGCCTTCATCACTACTGTCCTTGATTCAAGCAAAACCAACTGGGCGGCGATCAGTATTCTTGCACACGAGGTGGCCCACCACCTTTTGGGGCACACGCTTGACCCCTCCACGCTTCGGCCCGGTGACGAGCTGGCCTGCGACCATTATTCGGGTTTTATCCTTTTCTCCATGGGTGCCAGCCTGCCCGAAAGCTTGGCCGCGATAGAAGTGGCGGGTAACCCGCACGGTACATGGAGCCATCCGCCAAAGCATGCGCGCTCCGCTGCGATCGAGCAAGGGTGGCGAGAGGCTGAGCGGCTTCGTGCCGGCGTTGTGGCAGCACCGATCGCACTCAATGATGATTTTCGGTTCGTCGTGCGCTTCGTGGGTGACCGCAGCACCTATTATGTGGACCGCTCCGGAGCCTTGGTCTGGTTCAACACACAAGCCGAGCCGATCGCTTTCGGTACCTTCACCGAGACCCCGAAAGCCGATGGCGTGTACCAACTGAACTGGGAAGACCAGTCCTTCTTCGTGGACCGCAACAACGCGATCTGGCGGCGCGGCGAACATGGCTTGCAGACCATCGTTGGTCGCATGGAAGCGTACGCACGGCCTTGATCAGTCACACGCCACACGCGGCCATCACGGGCAATTGCTCACAACCGGCGCGGGAACAATTGTCACGTAGCCGGTGGGTTACGGGGCTAACTTTGCTTTCATGAAGTGGACCATTGGTATTTTGGCTGGTGTGCTACTGGCTGCCACCAGCTGCACTAGTGCTCTTTCGGAAGCGGAGGAGAAGGCGGCCATGGAAAAGGGAGCCAGCTTGGCGGGTGCCTCGTTCCAAGCGCTGAGCGCACAACTCCAACACGCCATGAAGGAAGGTGGCCCGGCTCATGCGGTGGATTTCTGTTCCTTGAACGCACTCTCCATCGTCGATTCGTTGTCAGAAGCACATGGCGCACAAATCCGCAGGACCAGCGATCGTATACGTGCCCCGCACGATCGGCCGGATGCCGAGGAAACCCGATACCTGCAAGCCATGCTGGAGGAATGGAAGGCGGGAGCGACGGCAGCGGACCTCTCTGCGCGCGCTGTGGTGCATGGCGATAGTGTTGCCTATTACCAGCCCATCTTCATCAATTCACCGGCCTGCCTGAAATGCCATGGCACAGCTGGGGAAAACCTCGACGCTTCCGCCGTCGCTGTGATCAATGAACGCTATCCGGATGATCAAGCCACCGGTTACGCCATGGGTGATCTCAGGGGTATGTGGAGCATCCGTTGGGCACGCTGATCAGCCCTTTACCCGCCGTTCGAGCACCTTCCCTACCCGCTCGATCACGCCGGTCACCAAGGCATTGCCCATCAGAAAGGCACGGCGCCCGTCCGCGGTGCCTGCGGTATGGCCATCGGGGAACATGTTCAACCGCTCCAGTTCCACAGGGGTCAATCGGCGCAAGCGTCCATCCGGCATACACACCACATGCTTGAAGCGCGATGGCGAGCTGCCTCCTTCCCCGGTAATGATCGTCCGTGCGGGCTTGTCCAATGCATCCGGAAATGCCATGGCGCCTTCCATGTAATCGTAGGAGAAGCCATTGGCGGCATTCGTGCGCCTTTCCCGCTTGCTTCCTTTCAAATACATCCACGCCTTTCTCTTCGCTTCAGGGATGAAGAACTCAGCAGGCACTTCGTCCAGCGGTAGAAGAACATCACCCAATGTGGTGCCCTTTCCGTGATGGTCAGCGATCACTGCCAAGGTGTCTACAGTACGGTCCACCATCACACCCGCATTCCCGAAAGGACCGTTGCGGCTGTGGGGGCCATTGTTGAAGTGTTCGGTCACTTCCGCTAGATCGCCCTCGATCCGGGAGCGGATGGTTTTACCATCCTTTGCTTGCGCAGGAAAGGCCTCGGCAAAAATCCCCTTCCTCAGCAACCAGTTCTCTGGTCGTTTTGTCGCCACAAGCTTTTTCCCGAGCGGGGTACTCTTGTGATATCCCAGGAAGAACACCCTTCGGCGGCGCTGAGGCATGCCGTAGTCGGCAGCATTTATCACGCGCCATTCCACCGCGTAGCCCAAGTCCGCCAAGGAGGCCAGCATCACGGCAAAGTCCCGGCCGCGTTGTGTGGCAGGAGATTTCAGCAAGCGGTCCACATTCTCCAGGAAGAAGTACCCGGGTTCCTTCGCCTTCAGGATCCGGTGGATCTCCCACCAGAGCACGCCCTTTTTTCCCACCAATCCGTCGGCTTTGTTCAGCGTGCGTGCCACGGAGTAATCCTGACAAGGAAAGCCGCCTACGAGAAGATCATGATCGGGGATGTCCCTCACCGGCACCGTGGAAATGTCCGTATTGGAATGCCCATCGGCCCCGAAGCGTGCAACGTATATCGCTGAAGCATCCTGCTTCTTTCTGGCCGGTTCCCACTGGTTGCTCCAAACCGTATCGAAATGATCGGAAGCCCGTTCCAATCCAACGCGAAAACCGCCAACACCCGCAAAAAGTTCCACAACCCGCATGTTCCCCTTGGGGCCCTTCTTCGGCATGGCCCAAAAATATCGCCAGCGACCATCGGCATATCATCGGGATCGCGCTGTTATGAACAGTACACCCCGGATACATCTCAGACCAGCTTATCGATCGAGGTTTCGATCTCCTCGCTCAGGTTCTGCCATTGCTTGGCATTGCCGGAGACGGCCAGCACGGCCTCCTTGACCTTCGAGCGGCCAAAACCAAGGATCTGCTTCCATGAAATATGTGGTGGAAAGGAGACCTCACCCCCGCTCACCACTGCATCGATAATGAACGGCTTCGTGGAATTCTTCGCCATCACGATGGCCGCCTGGATGTCCTTGGCGTGCTCCACACGGATGCCTTCCCCACCACAAAGCCGCGCATAATCGGCAAAATTCGGATTGAACTGTTTCAGCGCCTCATATTGGGGCGCAAGACCCGCCTCCTCCATCTCCAACTTCACGAAACCCAGTTCACTGTTGTTGAAGACGATGATCTTGATCGGCAGCTTTCGTTCCACAGCAGTGAGGAAGTCCTGCATACCCATCACGAATGAGCCATCGCCCACCAAGCCCCATACTTCACGCTGTGGAAAGAGTGCCTGCGCCCCAATGGCGGAAGGCAAGCCCACTCCCATGGATCCATGGTTGAACGAACCCAGGATCCGTCGATCGCCGTGGAAAGAGATGTGACGTGCCGCCCAGATGGCCGAGGTGCCGGTCTCGATGGTGAAAATGGCATCCGTGGCGGCCTGCTGGTCAATGGCCCGGGCGAAGATCTGCGGGTGCAACGGTTCATGATCTTCCCGGGGATCAGCATCCTGTCGCATCTGATCTTTCCATTTATCGAATGCATCCATCAGCGAAGCCCGGAAAGTCTCGTCCTGCTTCTCCGCGACCATCCCCAACAATTTGTTCACCGTGGCTTTCACATCTCCATGCACGGCGGCCTTCACCGGAGTACGGTTGCCGATGTTCTCCAAGCGTGTGTCCACCTGCACGGTCTCGGTTCCATGTGGCAGGAAATCGGTGTAGGGGAAATCCGTTCCGAGCATCAGCAACCGATCAGCCTTCATTACCGCGTGGAAGCCGGGCGGGTCGCCGATCAAGCCGGTGAGCCCTACCACCCCGGGGGTATCCCGGTCGAAGATGTCGGCTGCGCGAAAGGTGTGTACGATCGGTGCTTTCAGCTTTTTCGCAAGCTGCAATACTTCCTGGCGGGCATCCCGGCAGCCGGCGCCGGCGAGGATGGTAACGTGCTTACCGCTGTCCAGGACGGCAGCGGCCTCTTTCACGGAGCGATCACCCGGAACCAGCATGGCATCAGATGAAGGGATGCTTGAGATGAATCTTTCCCCGGCCGCTGGCATTGCAGCGACATCAGCCGGCAATTCAATGCGACACACCACGCCTTGGGCCAAGGCGATCCTGATGGCACGCAGGATCATACGAGGAGCTTCCTCCGGAGTGCGGATGATGGCTTGGTATGCACAGACATCATCGAACATCTTCTTCAGATCCACCTCCTGGAAGTAGTTCGTGCCTTGTTGGACCATCGGGACCTGACCGGTGATCGCCAGCACTGGCGCGCGCTCCTTCTTGGCATTGTACAGCCCATTGATCAGGTGCAGGGCTCCCGGGCCTACCGTGCCGGCACACACGCCCAGCCTGCCCGTGAGCGCGGCTTGTGCATAGGCGGCATAGGCCGCCGTTTCCTCGTGGCGAACCGTTATCCACTTCACCCTTTCCTGTTTGCGGATCGCATCCACGAAGTGGTTCAAGGCATCCCCTGTAAGTCCGAAAACCTGGCGAACGCCCGCTTTGGTAAGGATCTGCAATAATTGATCGGAAACATTCATGGTCGCAGTTGCTTTAGGTGAAGGAACAGTCCGTGGTCATCTGTTCCACTTGCAGAAACAATCTGTAGGCTGCTTTGTTTTCCATGTCTCCAACAAGCCCCGGCCAATCCCACATCCCTTCCACGAGGCTTTAACTTTCGGCTTCAAATTCATCCTATCATGAAACCAAGATCCACCTATGCCAAGGATGCCCCCGGCGTATACAAGGCCATGGGGGTGCTGGAGGAATATCTTCGCCAATGTTCCCTTGAGATCCCCTTGATCCATCTCATCAAGCTACGTGCCTCGCAGGTCAATGGATGTGCATATTGCATCGACATGCACTGGAAGGACCTACGCGCCCTGGGAGAGACCGAACAGCGGCTCTATTCACTGGATGCTTGGCGTGAATGCACATGGTACACCGATCGCGAACGTGCAGCACTTGCATGGACAGAGGCCGTGACCTTGGTAGCTGACGGCCATGTGCCTGACACTGTCTTCGAAGAAGTACGACCACACTTCAGTGCCACCGAGCTGGCGGACCTCACATTCGCCATCTCTGTGATCAACGCGTGGAATCGATTGAGCATCGCGGGCCGGGTCCCCGCTGGGAATTACCAGGTGAAGAAACACACCTGAGCCAATGTTGACAGGACAAAAAGTATCTCTAGCCGTTCGACTCGATCGAACGGAGCACTTCGAAAATCAGCACCTCCGTAAAAGACCGTAGATCACTCATTCGGTTCCGGGCGACCCAGTTGCTTTCTGGACTGCTTCAGGACCTCTTGCTCGGCTTTCAGCACTTGCTTCAGGCTATCGCTCACTTCCTTTTGGTCGAAGTGGTCCAGATCGGGCTGTCCGGCATCCACCCATGCGGAGTACCAGAAGCTTCCCACCGCCAGGATGGCGGCATTCATGCGGCGTTCCACCATCCCCCCCATGCTTTCCTCATAGGCCTTTGTGAATTCCTTGGAGTACAGTTGCACACTGCTCCGCCCCCGCTGTTCGTAGATGTATTTCTCGCTTTCGGGGAAGCGTTTCTGTAGTTCCGCTTCCATGCGAAAGACAGTGTCAAGTGCTGCATGGCTGGCGATCACTGCGTCCCAAGAGGCTTCCAAGGGATCGGCGATATAGTGTGCCCTTCCCACGAAGTGATCGTAATCCTCGGCACTGAGTTCGGGTATGCGGGTCTCCCAGAAGGCATGTATACCATGCTGTCCGCTCAATTGCCCGTTGTAGTTCAATGTAGTGTGCAAGGGCACATGAGCATCGGCGATGTAGTGCCCGATCTCCGCGCTGTAGTACAGGATGCGGTCCACGCTGCCTCGTTTGAAAGCATTCACCAAGCGCCTGTACATTACTGGGATGTACCAAGGCACAATGCCATAGGCTTGCAGTGTATCCTCCGTGAATTTCTGGACAGCCATGTCCCATTGTTTGGGTACTTCCTTGAAGGGGTCCTCTCCTTCCGGCACATAATGGTCGATATCGATGTAGTGCCGGGGAGCTTCAGCCGCCACCGCATAGCGTCGGCTATCGGGGTCCGTAGCATGGTCGGTGACATAGTCGATATGGCGTTTGTAGAAGCCGAACATCGCCGGTGGTAATGTGAATACGGCCATCCGATTGATGCGCCGATGGCCGTAGAAGCCCCATGCTTGTGCGTCACTCTGAAGGAAGAATGGCCACAACATGGCTAGCACGAGGGTGAGCACAACGGTGCGGATCAATGTGGTCCGTTTCATGGTCGATCAGTGCTCAAGTGGTACCAAGCGACCACCCCGCAAAATGGGGATCACGGTGGATTGGTCCGGGGTAAGGCAGAATTTCACGTCTTCGAGCAAGTGTAATTGTTGGAGCCGTTTGCGGCGGGGCGCGGCCTTCAGTATGGACATGAGGTTATCCCTTGCCGCCATGTAAAGGTACTTCGATGCGATGCTGCTATCCTCTTCCACGCCGAACTTACCACTTTCGAGGAGGCGCTCCATCACAGCACCTGCGAAGACGCTGTCCTCCAAACTGAACTTGTCTCGCCAACCGGAACACAGCAGAAGTATGTTATCATCCTGCTTTACCAACCAATCCGTGAGGGCAGTAAGGTTGAGGAACGCACCGATCACCAATTGACGGGCCTCCCGACCGGTATTGATGGCTTGTGTCCCGTTGGTGGTGGATATCACGATGGTCTTTTCGCGCAGATCCATCGCCTTGAATGCCAAAGGCGAGTTACCAACAGGGAAGCCCTCCACCACTTCGCCGTTCCTTTCCGCTGCCGCAATATGCCCCGGTCGTCCGATGTATTGGCGAGCCTCCTCAATGGTGGCCACGGGTATGATGTCCTTCACCCCATGCTCGAAGGCGGTGACCATGGCACTGGTGGCCCGCAGGATATCGATCACCACCACAATCCCCATACCCTGGCTGTACAGGGGGTATTGCCCAGGTGTGTAGCATACCTCCACCCGGAATTTGTAATCCGTATTCTTGGAAACGGCCTTCATGGATACATATGGTTGGCCGCAGAGACGCGGTGGCGCAGGGGGATGTGGCGAAAAGACGCTGAGGTATACAGGTGGGGAGAAATACAAATGAAACCATCCGCAGCCCTACCAAGCGACGGGATAAACTTGCGATGGGACATGCGAACGGCAATGTGATTCCACGATCTTCCTTCCCCGCGCCTCAGCGCCTCCGTGTCCCCTATCATGAACCTGCAGTGATGAACGGTGTTTTCACCACTTGGGCTTTCAGCTTTTTCCCACGTACATCGATGAGGAGTTCCGTCCCGGGTGTAGCCATTTCCTTGGGTACATAGGCCAGTCCAATGGGCTTTTGCAGGCTTGGGCTCATGGTGCCGCTGGTAACCCTTCCGATGTTTTTTCCATCCGCATCCACCACGGGATAGTCATGCCGTGGAATGCCTCGATCGAGCAACTCGAAGCCGACGAGCTTGTTCTTCACTCCGGCTTCCTTCTCTGCCCTCAATGCCTCGGAATTGGTGAATTCCTTGGTGAACTTGGTGATCCAGCCCAAGCCGGCCTCCAGCGGTGAGGTATTCTCGTCAATGTCGTTGCCATAGAGGCAGAAGCCCATCTCCAAGCGGAGCGTATCACGGGCGGCCAATCCGGCCGGTTTGATGCCGAAAGGGGTTCCGGCCTCCATGATGGCGTTCCACGCCTTCTCCACTAAATTGTTAGGTACATAGATCTCAAATCCACCAGCGCCGGTATACCCCGTCACCGAAAGGAGCACCAAGCCCACACCCTTCATCTCGGCATACTTGGCCGTGTAATATGGCATGGCCGCGATGTCCTCCTCGAAGAAATTCTTCAGCGTATCCACAGCCTTGGGTCCTTGCACGGCGAGAAGACCCATGTGGTCGCTGATGTTCTCCAGCTGGGCATCAAAAGTGTTGTGGCTTTGGATCCAGTCCCAGTCCTTCTGAATGTTACCCGCATTCACAACCAAAATGTAATGATGGTCGTCACCGTGCTGCATGTTGTATACAAGGAGGTCGTCCACAATACCTCCATTTTCATTCGGCAGGTAGGTGTACTGCACCTTGCCAGGACCTAGCTTGGACACATCGTTGCTGGTCACTTTTTGGAGAAGGTCCAATGCCTGGGGCCCTCGTACGAGGAACTCGCCCATGTGGCTCACATCGAACATGCCCACCGCCTTGCGCACGGTGACGTGTTCATCGTTGACCCCGCTGTACTGAACAGGCATCAGGAAACCTGCGAAGGGTACCATTTTGGCACCGAGGGATTCATGTACGGAGGAGAGCGCAATGCGCTTGGGTTCGGTCATGGTTGTTTATCGGAGATGAGTTCGTTGAAGATATCCGTGTAGCGGTGCTTCCACGCGGAAAGACTATATCGTTCTACCACGGTCTTGCGGCCAGCAGCACCCACAGCGCTGCGAAGTTCGGCATCTTCCACCAAGCGGGAGATCTGCTCTACCCATTCCGCTTCCGAACGGGGCAAAAAGCCATCAACACCGTGTTGGATTATGTCGTTGTTCACGCCCACAGGGCTCATCAATGTGGGAATCCCTAGCGCCATGTACTGAAGCCCTTTGAGGCCACATTTGCCACGGGACCACTGATCATCCGGCAGCGGCATAATGCCAATATCCATCGCACGGAGGTCGTCCAGCTCGGTCTCCTTTCTCCATGGCAGGCCCTTGATGCCGAGTTCCGGGCGACTGAATGAGCCATCACCCACCACGCGGATCGCAATGCGGTCGCCGTACCTCGCTTTCAGCTTCAGTAGCGTAGGCACTGCATACTGGAAATGTTGAATGGTCGTAATACTACCGCTCCAACCGATGACCACCGGTCCATCAGCACGCATGGTGCGAGGCTGGTATTCTTCGGTATCAATGGTTGTTGGCATAACCATCACGTTGGCATTGATCGGGCGGGCGAATTCTGCGAGATAATCGTTCCCGGCCAGGACCAGATCGCTCAAAGCGATCAATTTGGCGGTCTTTCCGGCATGCTTTACCCAGCTCCACCTCTTGTTGGCCTCGCTTACGTTGCTGAGCCAGATCGCATCATCGAAGTCGAAAACGATGCGTGCTCCACTTTTCTTGAATGCCCGTTCAAACCATGTGCTGCGGGTCATCAGGGCCTCGCGGCAAATGAAGATGATATCGAATTCATCCATGCGTGCCACATCCGCTCGTCGCTTTGCGATGCTGCGCCGCACGAAGGCCATCTTCCGGCGCAGATTTCCCTTGCTGTACAAGATGCGGTCATCCGATTCATCCACCAAATGGGACACTACACAATCGAAGCCCACGTTGCGTAGGTGATCCAGATATTGTTCGAAGCGGAACCGCTGATTCGGGCTTCTTCCAGGACGATGGGAGGCTATGAACAGAATGCGCGGCATACGGGAAGCTTCATCCATATTGGTTCCGGCCCAAGGTAGCAGTGACCTGCTGTCAGCTGCTCCAGCTTGCTGGTAAGTTCTTCTCGATCTCAATGTTCCCGAACGTGCTGCTTACCCGTGCTCCAGTGGCCTTGGCCCAGGGCACCATGCGCTCCAATCCCTCCTTCAGTGAAGTCTCCCTCACATCCCCGAATACCTTTCTTGACTTACTGTGATCGCTGAATGCGAATGCCACTTCGTTACGCGCTTCCAAGTGGTTCACTTCACCCCGCATTCCCATGGCCTCCATCACCAAGGTGGCCAGTTCGTTCACGGTGTACGGCTTATCTGCTCCCACGTTGAAGACCTCACCGTAGGCTGCCGGTGTAAAGGCCGATCGAGCGATCGTCGGGGCGATATCCCCCACATACGTGAAGGCTCGCTTTTGGCTACCATCCCCGAAGACCGAAAGGGGCTTGCCTTGCATCAGCTGGTTCATGAAGATGCCCACCACATTCCGGTAGCGATCACCCAGGTTCTGATATTCACCATAGACGTTGTGCGGTCGGAACACTACGTAGTCCAGACCGAACATGTGTTTGGCCGCATAGAGGTCCATTTCCACGGCAAACTTGGCCACGCCATATGGATCCTCGGGCATGGGTCGCATGTTCTCCTTCATGGGTGGTTCCAGCGCACCATACACCGCGATCGAACTAGTGAAGACGAAACACTTTACCTCATGCCGGACGGCAGCATTGATGAGATTGATGCTCCCGATCAGGTTGTTCTCGTAATTGAAGCGCCGGATGAAGTGGCTCAATCCTTCAGCAGCGTATGCCGCCAAATGGTATACATAGGTGAACTGGTGCTCACTGAACAATTGCTCCACCAGCTTCTCATCCGTGATCGATCCTTCAATAAAATGTGCCTTCGGATCCACTTGGTCGCGGAACCCGCCGCTCAGATCGTCCAGTACCACCACCCGATGCCCCATACCGATCAGCTCCTTCACTACGTGGGCACCAATGAATCCGGCCCCACCGGTGACGAGGGATACATGGGAGTCTGACATGTTGGGTCGTGGTCGGTTCGTTTTTGGGAGCCGCGCAAAGATGCGCCGAAGCTAGGTAAGTGCCAACAGCGTCCACCGCTACCTTCGCCGCCATGGGCAGGCAACGGCTTCTTCCCCGCTGGTCGATCACGCTGATCGATCTGGCCATGTGTACCGTATCGCTTCTTGCGGCGTATCAGCTGCGGTTCAATTTCAATGTACCTGCCCATGAGTACCGGTTGCTGTGGCCGGTGTTCCCATTATTTCTTGCGGTACGCTTGGCCTGGCATGCGGGTGCCGGGATCCAGCGCAGTATGGTGCGCCACACGGGCACTGAGGATGCCAAGCGGATCTTCCTGGTGGTGCTCGGCGGCAGCCTCACCTTGGGTGCGCTCAATGCCGTGCGCTATTTCGCCATGGATGGGCAGTTCGTGCTGCCCACCTCGGTGATCATCATCGATTTTTTGGGAACGGCCATGCTACTGATCGCCTCCCGGATCGCCTTCAAGTTGCTGCACCTACGCAAGCGTGGCATGGGTAAGGACACGTTACGCATCTTGATCTACGGTGCCGGTGAGGCCGGCCTGATCACCAAACGCACCTTGGAGCGGGAGGGTTCTGTCCATTACGGTGTGGCAGCCTTCGTGGATGACGATCCCGGCAAGGTGGGTAAGCGTTTGGAGGGCGTGCGGGTACATGCCACCAGCGAACTGCCCAAGTTGCTGGCGCACGATGCCGTGGACCAATTGATCATTGCCATCCAACAGCCGGAACCCGAGAACCGGCGCAACGTGGTGGACCTGGCAATGAAGGCACGCGTGTCCGTTCGCACCGTGCCGCCCGTGCGCGACTGGATCGATGGGCAACTCAGTAGTGGACAGATCCGAGAGGTACGCATTGAGGACCTGCTCGGGCGATCGCCGATACAGCTGGAGGACTCCTCGGTACAGGAACGGTTCCGCGGACGCAGGGTGCTGGTAACAGGGGCTGCAGGCAGTATTGGCAGTGAACTGGCGCGGCAATTGATCGCCCTGGGCGCAAGTGAGGCCACACTGGTGGACCAAGCGGAAAGCGCGCTTTACGAGCTGGAGATGGAGCTGCTCCGCATGGGTCATACCGCCTTCCGACCGGTTGTTGCGGATGTACGCGATCGTGAAGCCATGGGCCGATTGCTTGCAGAAGTACGGCCGGAGGTGGTGCTCCATGCTGCAGCGTACAAGCATGTGCCTCTGATGGAGGCTCAGCCGACCGAGGCCGTGCTCACCAACATCGGCGGCACGCGGACGATGGCGGAGCTGTCCCTGGTGCATGGTGTCAAGGAATTCATCCTGATCAGTACGGACAAGGCCGTGAACCCTACCAGCGTAATGGGTGCTTCAAAACGTTGCGCCGAGCTCTACATGCAGGGTGTGGGCGCGGCAAACCCATCGATGGCCATTGTTACCACCCGCTTCGGGAATGTGCTCGGCAGCAGTGGCTCGGTGATCCCCTTGTTCCGAAAGCAGATCGCTGCTGGTGGTCCGGTCACAGTGACCCATCCTGAGGTCACCCGCTTCTTCATGACCATCCCCGAGGCCTGTCGACTGGTATTGGAGGCCGCCACCATGGGGAAGGGCGGCGAGATCTACGTGTTCGACATGGGCAGCCCGGTACGCATCGCCGACTTGGCGGACCGGATGATCCGCCTCAGTGGGTTGGAACCCGGGCGTGATATCGAGATCCGCTTCAGCGGCCTCCGACCAGGAGAGAAATTGTACGAGGAATTACTGGCCGACCAGGAGGGAACGGAACAGACACACCATCCACGGATCTTGATCGGCCGAACACGTCAAGTAGATCCACACACAACCCAAGAAGCAATTGACCGCATACTGGAAGCCGCGCACCGTGGCGATGCCGAGGAATGTGTACGCGGCATGAAGGCCTTGGTGCCCGAATACCGGAGCCGCAATTCGGCCTATGGTAAATTAGACCCGACAAACGAGGCGGAGCAGGTAGGAACACGATCAGGAACAGCAGACACGGAATAGACCCGACATCATGACGCGAGACAAGAATCTGGAAATGGCCAAATTGCAGAAGGAGATCGGCGACCACATCGGTGTGGGCGTGGACAGCCTGATGTTCAATTATGTGGAAGAGCCCGGTAAGGGCGCCAAACTCTACTTGATCACCCTCAATCCGCGCCACAACCAGAGCTTCCTATTCCACTCCACCTCAGGAAGTGACAAGCTGGAAGCCCTCCGCGCCATGCGCGAATATGTGAGCACGTACAAGGATCGCACCAGCAGTTACACCGTTCAATGGAGCGCACGCGGGGAAGGCGAACTGAACACTTCCTACTTCAGGGCGAAGAACGTTCTCGATGCCTTGGACAAGCTCTTTTTTGACCGCGACCCCAACAGCATCACCGTGTTCTCGGTGATCTTGAACCCGATCTCGTGAATCCCGGTCCGGGGAAGCTGAACCGTTCTTTGGCCAAGCCGCCATCAAGAAACCAAGTTGACCAAGATGTCGATCACCACACGTGTGCAAGTCCGGTTCAGCGATGTTGACCTTGCGCGTCACGTACACAACGCCGCCTACCTCCAATACTTCGAACTGGGACGCATGGACCTGTTGCGCCGGTTCATGGAGAAGGAGCATGATTGGATGCGCACGGGGTTGATCCTGGCGAGGAACGAAGTGGACTATCGAAAGCCGATCCATCTTGCGGATGACATCTCGGTGGAGACCAGCTGCACCAAGTTGGGCAACAAGAGCTTCGACCTCAGCTATACCATTTTCTCCATGAAGGAAGGGCAACGGCAGTTGCATGCCGAAGGGCGGAGTGTGATGGTCTGTTTCGACTATAGCAAGAACGCCACCATCCCATTGCCGGAGGAATGGCGATCGGCTTTGGCACGAATGATGAAGGACGCTGACCACAAATGACACTACAAATGAAGAATGTCCTCGGCCTTGCCGTGGTGGCCCTGCTCGGGGCCTCGTGCAGTGCACAGTTCCCTAAAACGCTGAAGGATGCCGCCGATGCCGTAGCCGGTTCCGGCAGCACCGCAGGCTTGAGCAATGCCGATGTGGTCGCCGGCCTGAAGGAGGCGCTTATCAAAGGCGCGGACCATTCGGTAGCCATGGCTTCGGTAACCGATGGCTTCTGGCAGAACCCACGTCTTCGCATCCCCTTCCCACCGGAAGCGCAGAAGGTGAAGAATACCTTGAATGATCTGGGGATGTCCGCTCAAGTGGAGAAGTTCGAATTGACCATGAACCGCGCTGCTGAGAATGCGGCCAAGGAGGCGGTCCCGGTATTCGTGAATGCCATCAAAGGCATGACCGTTGCCGACGGTTTCGCGATCCTGCGCGGTGGGGATCATGCCGCCACCAATTTCCTGAAGGAACGGACCACGGCTGAGCTCACGAATAAGTTCCGGCCGATCGTAGAGCATGCCACCCAGCAAGTGGCCCTTACCAGTTACTGGAATCCATTGGCCGGTGCCTATAACAAGACCCTCCTCTTTACCGGCGGTGAAGCGGTGGACCCGGACCTGGATGCGTATGTAACGCAGAAGGCCATCGATGGCCTCTTTGTGCTGGTGGCTGATGAGGAGCAGAAGATCCGGCAGGATCCCATGGCCCGCACCACTGATCTGCTGCGCCGCGTGTTCGGTGCCCAGTGATCGGGCCAATGATAAAACCGTCGGATCCAGGCAATGCGCCCGGACCCGACGGTTTTGTATTTCGGATCTTCCCTATTGATGGATCATGCGCAAAGTGGCCACACGACCATCCGTTGTGACACGCACGAGATACATACCGGGATGCGCCCCGGACATATTGATCGTCAGGCGATCCCCTTGGAGGTTGGTCATTGCTTCCAACTGCCGACCTGAGGCATCAAACAATTCCACTGTGCTTGGCTTGTCTGCTCCTACCCGTATCTGATGTGTATTGCCTCGCTGGCCCAACCAGTGAGGCGCGCTCAAGCCGCCCTCCACTTCGCCGATGCCCGTGCATATCTCTTCCGTAACGCACACGGTTGCCGTTGCATTCGGGCAAGGAGCGGTGCCAGCTACAGTATAGGTATAGCAACCAGACGGCATCGTTACCGGATTGAAGATGCCACCGATGACGACAGTTGGACCAGACCATGTTCCACCCGCATTCGGTGTTCCTCCAAGGGAATCCAAGAGATTGAAAGCAGGGTCATTTTCGCAGATAATTACAGTGACGCTCTCGCCCGCATCAGGTGCCGGCACGATACCAATGACGAGCTCGGCTTGGTCCTGCGGGCAACCTCCGGGGCAGTTGGTAGTGTAGGTGTAGGTTCCGCTAATCGCTACCGATGGGTCCAGGATATCCGATGTGGCTGCTCCATCCGGTCCGGTCCATGCTCCGCAAGTGGATGCTCCAGGAAGCAGATCGATCAATACTTGGGGATCATCATTCTCGCAGAAGGACATGTGGTCATTCTCTCCTGCATAAGGCGCATCCATGATGGTAATGACAGCGGTGGTGTTACTGGCTATGGTGGCCGGGTCGCTACCTGTGACGCGGATGAGATATCCGGTGCCTGTTGCTGTTGAGGCCGGGATGGTAGCTACGATCGTACCTGAAGTGGTAGAGGTGGCCGAGCCGATGGCTAATGGGGAAGCGAAGCTACCGGTGATGTCAGAGAGTTCCGCCGTGAATACATTGCCCGTGTTCCACGTTCCAGTAACCGTGTATGGTATGTTCGCCGTGCTTTCGGGGCAATAGGTAGTGGACGTGAGCGCATCGGTCTCGATGGAGTTTTCAGCCGAAATGGAGGTGATGGACACATCATCGATCCCGAATGCAGGATCGCTGGCAGCGGTGGCCATCGCATTCACGAAGCGAAAACCGAAGCGAAGTGTGGCTTGCCCTGCAAAAGCAGGGAGCGACACGGTTTGCTGCACCCAGGTGGACTGGTTCCTGTATGCCGCGATCGGTGTGGACACCAAGTTCCAGCTGGTGCCTGCATCCGCGCTGTAGTACAGCTCGCCATAGCTGTTCGGTCCACCGGCACAGAGCCACCAAAAATCCAGGGAAACCTCTGTGGCACCCACAGTGGAAACATCGGACGACATCCGGGTGAAGTGGTTGCCAGCATTGGTGCAAAGCCCATCGGCAGCCGCGAAATTGGAGTTTACCACACCACTGGAGCTTCCGGCCGCACTTGTAATATGCAGATACTTACCATTGGCGTTCGTGATCCCGCCAGGTTGGGCAGGTGTGTTGGGGATGGTGAATGTGAAGGGAAAACCAAAGCAATCCAGCGTTCCTGAGCCGCCCGTATAGGCGTTGTTGATCAGCCAGTAATTAGCCCCAGCTACGCCTGCAACGGAGCTCATATCCACGGTATTCAAGGTGAAGGCGGGCTGTGCACCTTCAAAATCCTCGGAAAAGAGGACCTGCTGCCCAAGCACAGGAATAAGGAACAGAGCTAGGATGGAAGTAAGGGTAAAATGTTTCATGCAATGTGGGTTTGTATGGGCAATATATGTGGATCCGATCGCTCCATGACATTCCTACCCGGCTGGTTCGGGTATTCCTGTGCACATTTGCCCTGCATCGGTGATCACGCCTTTGCTGAATAAAACATCCTACGGCATGCATCCTATCCTCTTGACCGAACCCGGCGTGGAGCTGGCACCCAGCGAATTGATCCTGAATCCCGATGGCTCCGTATACCACTTGGCCTTGCGCCCGGAGCATTTGGGCGACCTGATCTTCGTGGTGGGCGATCCCGGCCGGGTGGCCCGCATCAGCGCGCATTTCGAGAAGATCGACCACCAAGGCCAGAACCGGGAATTCGTGGCACATACCGGCACCTACCACGGCACACGGATCACGGCGCTGGCCACGGGCATCGGGACGGACAACATCGACATTGTACTGGGCGAGTTGGACGCGCTTGTAAATATCGACCTGGAGAAGCGCACCCCGAAAAAGGAACACAAGGCATTGACCATTGTGCGCATGGGCACCTGTGGCGCGTTGCAGGAGGATATCCCTTGTGACGATCTCGTGGTGAGCCATAGTGGGCTCGGTTTGGACAATGTGCTTCACTATTACGCCCACGAGCAAACGGATGCTGAGCTGCGCATTCTTCAAGCCTTCCTGCAGCACACCGAATGGCCGGACAACCTGCCCCTGCCCTATCTCGCCACAGGCGATGAACAGTTGGTGGAGCGCCTCGGGAACGGCAACCACATCGGCCTCACAGCCACCGCTGGCGGGTTCTATGGGCCACAGGGACGTCAGCTCCGTGCCGTGCCGAGCGTGGGCGGGTTGAACGAAGCGTTCACCTCCTTCAAGCATGAAGACCTGCGTCTGTTGAATTTCGAGATGGAGACCAGCGCGCTCTATGGTCTTAGCGGGCTTCTGGGGCACCGCGCCTGCACCATCTGTACCGTAGTGGCCAATCGCCTGCGCAAGGAATACAGCAAGGACCACAATGCGGCCATCGACCGGATGATCGCGCAAGTGCTGGAGCGATTGGCAGGCTGATCGTAATTCCGCGCCGGTAGCGCGATCCGGACCTGATCAACAGCGGCTTGGTGGAAACATGCGGCCGATAACCCGGCCAGCGCCCCACGAGCCCGATACTTTCGTCGGCGTCGGGCAGGGAACAAGATCGTAGTTCCCCTCCGGCAGACCATTGATGCCATGAGCGACACCGAGATCCAAGCCCTGATCACGTTGATCGATGACCCTGATGAGGATATTTACTGCCATGTGCGGGACCGCATCCTCTCACTGGGGCAACCGGTTGTTTCCGTGCTGGAGCACGCTTGGGAACTCGATGAGCGGAACGATCTGTTCAGGAATCGCGTGGAGGACCTCTTGCACACGATCCACTTGGACATCACCTATAACCGACTGGTGGCCTGGCGGAAGACGGGTGGCGAGGAACTGCTGGAAGGCGTATTGGCCGTATGTCGTTACCGCTACGCGGAACTGGATGAACAGCGCGTAAGGGCCCGATTGGCCGCTGTACGGCAGGATATCTGGTTGGAACTGAACGACCACCTCACCGCATTCGAGAAGGTGCGCGTGTTCAACCACATCTTCTTCCAGGTACATGGCTTCAAGGGCAACAAGCGGAATTATCATGCTCCGCAGAACAGTTACATCAACGAAGTGCTGGAAAGCAAGAAGGGCAACCCGCTTTCCTTGGCGGTGATCTACCAATTGATCGCAGAGGAATTGGAACTGCCCCTGCGCGGCGTGAACCTACCCAATCACTTTGTGCTGGCCTACATGGATGAGACCGGTGTAGCGGCCAGCGAATTCGGCCATGGGGATGTGCTCTTCTATGTGAATGCCTTCAGCCAAGGCGACATCCTCGGTAAGGCCGAGATCGATGAATTCCTCGGGAAGTTGGACCTTCCCCTTCATGAGAACTTCTACCAGCCCTGTACGAACCTGGACATCATCCGCCGCTTGCTGAACAACCTACTGAACAGCTATGAAAAGCTGAATGACCCTGATCGGGTGGAAGATCTGCAACGGTTGATCAGTGCACTCTAGCGCTCCAGCCCCCGAAGACCTTGCCCACGGTGGCCAGGATGATGCGTAGGTCCAGCCCGAAATTGCGCTCCTGCACGTACTTCATATCCAACGCCAGCTTGGCAGGCATCACTTCTTCGATGTAGGCCCGCTCAGGATCCCCGGCACGTGCCAGCATTTCGTTCTCATCGATGTAATTGATACTGGCCATGCCCGTGATGCCGGGCCTAACTGAAAGGATGATCCGTTCTTCGTTGGAATACATGGCGACATATTTCGGCACCTCCGGCCGTGGGCCCACCACGCTCATGTCCCCGATCAGCACATTCCACAGCTGCGGGAGTTCGTCCAACTTCGTCTTCCGCAGGAAATAACCGATACCTGTAATACGGGGATCACGCCCCCCGATGGTGAGCTGCCCTTGGGCCTCGCTCCCGGGTCGCATGGTGCGGAATTTCAACAACCGAAAAGGACGCCCCTCCTTCCCTACCCTTACCTGCCTGAAAAAGGCGCCACCAGGGGAGGTGAATGCTACGGCCAGCGCAAAAAGAAGTAGCAGCGGCAACAGCACGAGCAATAGCACCAATGCGAACACAATGTCGAAAGCGCGTTTCAACATGACCTAGGCCATCACCTCTTTCACTGCTGCCAATACTGCTGCGATCACCGTATCCACCTGCGCATCGGTAAGGTCGAAGTACACGGGTAGGCTGATCTCCCTGCTGTAGTGCATGTAGGTGTTGGGATAATCCTTGATGCGATATCCCACACCCTTGTAGTGGCCAAGCATCGGCAATGGAATGAAATGAACGTTCACGCTCACCTGCTTCGCCGCAATGGCCGTGATGATCGCGTCCCGTTGATCCTCCGTGGCCTCGTTCACACGCAACATGTACAAGTGGTAGCTGCTTTCTCTTTCATTGTCCTTCAGCAATGGCTGAATGAAGCGTGGATCATTCGCAAAAGCTGCGTTGTACCGCTCACAGATGGCCTTTCGCCTTGGCAACGTCTCGCTATCATAGCGCTCCAGTTCCACCATGCCGATGGCTGCTTGCAGGTCCGTCATGTTGCATTTCCAACCGGGTGCTTCCACGTCATATCGCCAAGCGCCGGGGGTGGTCTTCGCTAGTGCATCCTTGCTTTGGCCGTGCAGGCTCATGGTGTTGAACCAAGCGTACAATTCATCCGGGTTGAACGGCGGGGGTAGTGCAAATGCCAAGGCCCCACCTTCAGCCGTGGTGAGGTTCTTAACGGCATGGAAGCTGAAGCCCGTGATATCGGCCTGGCTTCCCACCGGCTTGCCACCGATCCGGGCACCGAATGAATGGGCGGCATCGCTCAGCACCAACACCCGCCCCAAGCGCATTTGTGGATTCGTCCCCCCAACACGCAAGTTCACCGCCGGGGAGAACCAAGCGCAAGCATCCTCCGCCACCTTTACGATCTCCTCAATGCGAGCCGGCATCCCGCCGATGTCCACCGGAATGATGCACTTCGTGCGGGAATTCATGGCATTGCGCACCGCCTCGGGATCCATGGTGAAATCGTCGAGCACATCCACCATCACCGGCTTCGCACCCACGTGCTTCACAATGTTCGCAGTGGCACAGTAAGTATAGGCCGGCACGATCACCTCATCCCCCGGCCCGATCCCGAACCAGCGCAGGACCAGCTCACTTGCATTGGTCCAACTGTTCAGCGCGATCACGCGCTTCACTTCGCAATAGGCCGCCAAGCGCTTTTCGAACTCCTTGGTGCGCGGCCCCGTGGTGATCCAACCGCTGCGGAGCACCTCCGTAACGGCCTGGATCGTGCGCTCATCGATGCGGGGGGGGGCGAAGGGGATCATGGGGTCGAAGTTGCGCAGGAGTTTGATCTTGGAGGCAAAGTTCGTCTTTCGTCCAAGGTGTAAAGCCATGCAAAGAATGCAAAGAACATCACCCCTGCCTGCACTTCCAACATGCTTTCGACGAGCCAGTTCAACGAATTCAACAGAAGGAAGTAGATCAGGAGCTTATCCTTCCGGCGGAATGCGAACACCAATGGAACCACGATCATGAGGATCAGGATCGCCGCACCTGCAAGACCGAGCGCCACCGCAGTGTTCAAATACTGATCATGGGCATTCAGCTTTTTCGTCAATGGATCCACATAGCCACGCTCGGCATAAGCACGGAGCATTTCATCCTTCACGTCCCCTGTACCCACACCGAACCACGGCTGCTCAGAAATCAGAGCACCGGCAGCCCGCCACACCAGCTTTCTATCATCCGTGCTATTCGCTGCGTCTTCCGTGGGAGCATCACCAACCAGCGCATTCACGACCTGTCCAACCCGCTCGTGTACATAATCCGTGGTGGAATACAACACCAAACCCAAAAGGAACGAGCCGACCAGACCAGTGACCATGGTCCTTCGTATTATGGGGTCTGACCATCGCTCCACCAAAATGGCGATGCCTGCCAAAAAAACGAGCAGCCATCCGGCTTTACTGGCACAAAGCGCGATACCCAAAAGGAGTATAATGCCAGCTGGAATGTTCCAGCGAGCACTCCCCCTTCCAACCGCATCCGGTCTCAACAAAAGGATCAAAGCCCACGTGAGGTACATCGCCATGTACGTGGGATGAATGAAAAGGGAGAATTCCGAGGAAAAGAACGGGGTGCTGAGGGCGAAGGCCGTCATGGGTTCCGCCCCCGGCTGGGACGTGGCAGATAGATTGAGGCTGAATGTGAGCAGAGCACGAAGTGTGCAGATCAAAACTGCCAGCACGTTGGCGAATATGAACCAGCGATGGACCTGCCCCACCTTGCTGAGAGGTCTACCGAAAAGAAAGACAAGGGGGAACACGAGCAGGGGGGCCTTGATGCCCAGATCCAACCCTGCGAAATCCATGTTCCTTGTCCAAACCAGGCCTATGAGGTGGAACAGGTATAACAGTAGCATCCAAAGCAATGGCCCATCCGGGCGAAGTTTGCCTCGCCTACTGCGGAAAGCCCGTGGCCATACAGCGAAACCGGTCAACAGGATGAGCAGTGGTGGTAGAAGTGCCGGAGCCAAAGGCAGGCACAGCGCCATACCGATAGCTGAGATGGACATTCCCCGGTCCAACAGGTAATCTCGTAGGCCTGGTTCCATCCCGTTCAGCGCGTCAATTTTTTGCTGTGTTCACCCGGCTTTCTCCGGAGCAGGACGAAAAGGACGATTCCTTTCAGATACCCCCAGCCGTATGCGATATGCATGGTAAGGAACGCCTTGATGATACCCGGAACATCTCCTCGCATGGTGGAAGCCTTCATGGCAGATACCGTGGCCAATGCTACATAGAGCAGCAGCAGGGCAAGTAGCGGTATTCCCAGCATGGGTAGGAGGGCTGCTACGATGGGCGCACCGAAAAGGAAAAGGACCAGGAATGCGGGAACCAGCTGGCGGAACGTGGTGACCGTGCGATGCTTACGATTCACATACACCTTCCAATATCCGTACTGCTGGTATTGCTGGAAGAGCCGTATGTAAGAGGCCCGCACGTAGTACTTGGAGCGAATGGCGCGGCTTAGGAAGATCTTGAATCCTCCCTGCGTGACCCGGAAATTGAACTCATCATCCTGATTACGCACCAAGTCCTCATCAAACCAGCCGACGCGTTCGAAAACTTCTCGCCTGTACGCGCCGAAAGCAACCGTATCCACATAGCCATCCCGCATCCCTGTCCGGAAGTGAGCCCCCCCCACCCCGAAGGGATGCCCCATTGCCGCGCAGATCCTTCGTGACACGGGTCCCTCGGAGACATTCTCGATGATTCCACCTGCACACCCTACTGTCGGGTCGCGATCCAGCACATCCATATTCCCACGGATGAAAAGCGGGTCGATCTCCGCGTGTGCTCCGAGGATGATGCCCACATCGAAAGGCAGGCTCTTCAATCCTAAGTTCAATGCCTGGGGGGTCGTGCGTTCGAGGTTGTCGATCAAATGCACGGATGGGTTTTCCCGGGCAAGGGCAGTAACGATGGCACGGGTGTCATCTTCACTCATCCCGTCACAGACCAATATGGACACTTTGCATCCAGCGGTGTCTGCAGCTAGGATCGACCCGATACAAGCCGCGATGTATTGCTGCTCGTTCCGGCAGGGAATGACAATGCTCACCTTACGCTCCATGGGATCCTACGTGTTCTTTCCTGAGCATTTTTGCAACAGTCGCGGAAAGCAGCACCACCGCTATGGGGATCCCAAAGCCTTCCACCAGCAAAGCCTTGAAGGTTTCCGGGCCATCACGCACCAGGATCGGCAAATAAGCGATCCAGCAGGACGTTCCCATGATGGAGATGACCTTCATGGTGATCGAATTACCGATGGGTCGCGCACTCCACCTCATCAGCAGCCCCCATATCAGGCCCAAGAACAGACCTCCGATTGCCACCATCACCCATCCCCCGTTCATATACCATCCTGCAGCTTGGTGGATCGTGTACCCTTGACCCACCACCAACCCCGCTTGGGCGGCATACTCATCATATGCCGAAGCTGGGCGATCCGCCTTCAGCACACGAGGTATCACGGACGCGACCAAGTACTTGGCACTGACCCCCTGAACGGGTTGCACTTCTTCGCGGCAGATGCCGTAAAGCGAGAAATGCGCAGCAAACATCTCGTTACTTAGAAAAGCCTGTCCCAAGCGCATTACAAACCCTGTTGGCTTCGGACCTCTAGGGACATGCTCAATGATCGGGACACTAAAAGGTTCAACTTCGGGGGCTTTCTGCACCTCCAAGGAGCTGATCTCCTGAAGGCTGGCTCCCCTGATCTTTCCGGTAATGAATAAGGGGATCATGCAAAGCCCCAAGTATAACACGAGCCGGCGGGCATCAGGCCGCACCGAATTGACGAAGAACAGCAGTGTGCCCAGCACCATGGCCATCACAAGTTCATGCTTGTTGCCCAGCATCATCAGGTACAACTCCAAGCATATCAACAGTACCGGATAAGCCCAAGCTGCCCATGCTTGTCCATGAACGGAGAAATACCGCGGGCGCTTGGAACTGAGGTAGAAAGACCAGCCCAGTAGCACGCTGAAGACGGCCATTTCGTTGAATATGGCATGAAGAGTAGACCCCGCGAACGCCGTGGAGCGAGTCACGAGATAGATGGACTCCTCCTGTTCAAATGCCAGCAATACCAAAGGACGAACCAAGATGAAGCTACATATCGAGGCGATCACGGCGACCAACATGAATATCCGGTGATCAAGCTGTAGCATGGGCATCCGCGCTGCAGCTGTGCTAACGGGGGAGCGGCTCATGAACAATACACCCGCTAATATGGCTAGAGTGAAGAGGCCATACCCCGCAAGACTGACCAAATAACAATGATCCAGTTCGAAGGGGAACATCTTCTCCATCAAATAGTAGTAGCCCAATCCGATCTTATAGCCTGGGTAGCCGCTCAGGGCATCACCAATGAAGAACCAAGCCCCGAGAAAAGTCCAGAAATAAAGGATGCTCATCCCTACCAGGAACGACCACTGCCGTGTTTTCCGAAGCACGAGCACTATGCCCACGCAGATGAGAACGGTTATGCCGACCAAGAGCAGGTACGCCATCATTCCCGGTACCATGTACAATTTTTCAGCAACACGGCCACCCGTTGATCCAGAGATGCTGACGTGTAGCCCTGCGCTATTAGCACATCCCTTCCATTGGACCTTTGATCCACTGCGAGTACCTGAAGGATCGCATCGGCAAATGCCTCGGTCCGTTGTTCCACGATGGCCCCGGGGTACACACCTGCGACCCGTTCTACCACATCACCAACATCGTTACTGACCACCGGCACGTTGCACGCCATGGCTTCCTTTACCATGGTAGGACTTCCTTCTGCATCGCTGCAAAGCAACACCAGATTGGAGGCATTGATCCAGAACGGCATTTCTGAGGGGCCTACCCCTCCCCGGAGTGCTTCCAAGCGGGCATCCGGTAATGACTCGTTCACCAATGCCATTGCCCCTTCTGCGAGGTCAAGCCGTTTAAGTTTCGGGTTTCCTGCGTTGAAAAGCACGACGGCTCCTGAAGTCCAGCCCAAGCGCGCCCGACATTCCTCCCGATCCATGGGAAGGAACTCCTGCGTATCAGTTCCTATTGGAATAACCTCTACGTCATCACGGCGCCACCAAAGCCGATCGCGCAATCCTTGAGAGACACATATGATCCCAGTGGCACCCAGAGCGGCGAACTGGGAGAAGATCCTACCGAACAGGTCCCGGCAAAGTCCATCTGTGGGTGTCTTGTTCAGATCGCTTCCATGGAACGTGACCACCAAAGGGCAGCGCACGGTGAGGAGTGTAAATAAGGCAGTGACCGTTCCATAGTGTACATGTACCACATCCGGCCGGAACATCTGTTCCACTTTTTTCAATTCCCCACGAGCTTTCCATAGTCCTCCCAGAGATGTACGGCTGGTCAGCATGTACTTTTCCACCTTATAGCCCGGCATCTTACGGATCGCCTCGGCCTGCCGGTGGGAGAACGGCATTCCTGCGGATGCAGGATCTCCCGGGATCACCACGAGCACGCGTAGGGCATGATCTGTTGCATGGCCCTTGCTGCGCAGATCATGGCGCATCCATGTGATGCTTCGCCAGGTTAGCCATGCCAACAGAGCGAGAGGAACCACAACAGTACCAATTAGGGCAACCGGCAGAATGGGCCAAACCCAAACGTATAAAACGGTGCCCAACCAGAATAAACCGAATGCAGCCAACAAGTTGAAGGTGTTTCGGGGAGCTGTGTAATAGGCGTCGAGAATACTGCGGAGGGAAACGAACACGCCCATGAAAACGGAACCAACGAAAATGATGCGGCAGGTAGTTTCCATTGCCGCACCCGTATCACCCAAATACCATGTCAATAAGGGAGTAGCAATCAGTTGGAACACCGCCACCAAGAGGAGTCCACTTATCAATGCGGTCCACGCCACCCGCAGTGTACGTTGCTCAAGCTCCGGCCATCGTTTCTTGGCCAGCATGTTGGAAGCGGCAGGCAACAGCAAAAGACTCAAGGGCGAATACGCGGATGCAGCAAGATTCACCAAGGTGAGCCCGAATGCAACTTGGGCACCCATGGCAAGCCCTTCCACTTGGTTCACAATGTATACTGGCAGGGTGAGCAGACTGGCGAGAACCAGATCTCCGGGCACACGTGGCAGTCCGTATCGGAGCAATCGCGAGCGCTCCTTCGCAGGCAGTAATGTCCTTGTGGAGAACAGGACTGGTAACAGACCGATCAAACTGAAGATGATCCAAGCCGCAGCCATTGTCCACAGGACCGCGATCAGGTCCGTCCCCCACCACATGGCAGCGTTGGGCACTATGGCCAAGTTCAACACCTGCAACAGATTTGCCTTGCCCATTTCCATGCTCCCACGCCAGAAACTATAGATCACGGAGTGCATAAGCAACCCCACGGTTAGTAGCCCAATGGGCAATGTGAGGTCAGCGTGCGCCGCATCGCCGAAAAAGAGCATGGATAACTGCTCTTGAAATACTGCACACAAGAGCACGATGCCCGCGCTCACTGCTGCCAGGGGTCTCACCACCGCATGCAATAATCCTACGCGTTCCTCCCTTGTGGCAGCGATCGCGACAAAGCGAACCAATGCTACCCCCAGTCCGAAAAGAAGGATGGTCTGCAGAAAGGAAATAGTGCGGCGTACAACGGTATAGGGTTCGAAGCCTTCAGTTCCGAACTGGAGGACCGCCAGCTTATAGACCAGAACGGTGCCTACGAGCACGAATCCTTCTGCCGCGTACGTAGTAACGTGAACGCGTTGATTCGAGGAGAGTCCGATCCGTGTGATCCTCATTTCACGGCTTCGTCTCATTCGCCCCCTTATGCAAGGCCACCTCCCGCAAAAAGCTCAGCGTGCCTTCCATGCTCCCGTTGCCGTCCTCACCCAAGGGCAACACGGCCACTTCACTTTGTCTCCACCACAGATGGTCCTTCACTTGCTCATCCGAGCAGATAATGCCGGAAGCGAAAAATGCGGCCACTTGGCTGAACAAGCCTCCCATCCATGGCTTTGCGATGCCCTTTACCTCTCGCCGGTCCAGATCATCACCCATGAAAGTGACCACCACCGGCACTGTGCTGGTAAGCACACCGAAAAGGGCGGCCACGGAGCCATAGTGAACGTGTACGGCATCCGGTCGCTTTTCCCGAAGGAGTTTTTTGAACCTTCTGCGGGCCGCCCACAGTCGCATGAATGAGGTTCGGCTTTCCAAGTGGAACAGTGTGACCTCGCAGCCCATATCGGCCAATGCTCGTGCTTGCTTCTTGGAGGCGGCGAAGGTGGTACCCTCAGCGCGGTCGGGGATCAGCACCACAAGCCTCAATTCACCTGTGGCCCTGGTGCTCAACCGCCTCAACTCACTACGCACGTATCGCACATCGCGCCATGTGGCCCAGCCCAGCCAGAACATGGACAGGACCAGCACCACGCCCATGGTGTACCAGGGTGTGGGTATGGCCAAATGCACAACGCTTCCCAGCAACAGGATGCCAAAGGCTGCGGTCAAGTTCATGCCGTTGCGCGGTGTGTGGAAGTAGGCGTCCAGCACACTGCGCATACCGTTGAAAAAGGCAAAGGGCAAGGCACCGATGAAGATGATGCGGGCCATCGGGATGTAGGCGGCACCAGAAGGCCCCAGATAGGCCAGCAACAACGGTTCCGAGAGCAGTTCGAAGCCCAGCATGAGCGCTACCGATGCGGCCAGTATTACCCAGGTCATCCGGCCGATGCTCTGTTCCAAGGAAGCATGTTCGCCAGCAGCCAGGCGCCCGGCCGTAGCAGGAAGCAGGAGCAGCGCCACAGGGGAGAACGCTGCTGCGGCCAGGTTCAACAAAGTGGCACCGAAGCCCACTTCGCCACTGACATCAAGCCCATGTGTACGCAGGGCCACATAGCCGGGCACCGTGAGCAGGGCACCCAAAGCGATATCACCCGGTACGCGCGGCAATCCGTAGCGCAGCAGTTCGCTTCGCTCCCGCCGCATCTTCTTCTTGCGCGGGGCCATGATCGCAGGCACGATGGAGAGCAGCGGGGTGGCCACCCATGCAATCCCGGTAGCCCATAGCACAGTGACCATGTCCGACCACAGTAGGAATGCTGCGCACGGCGCGATCGCCAGCACCATCAACTGGACGGCATTGGCGGACACCATGGCCTGCTTCCCACGGAGGAAACCGTAGGCAACACCGTGCAGGCTGATGCCCACCGTCATCAATGCCAATGGAGGAATGAGTTCCGCACTGGCCTCCGAGCCGAACACAGCCCATGCCAATGGCTTGGCCAGAAGCACCGACAGCACCATGGTCAACACACTGAGGGGTACCACCCAGGCCAAAGCACCGCGTAGATAGCCACGCTGCTGTTCGGGCTCCCGGCTCATGGCCACGAAGCGGGTAAGACCTACCATGGCGCCCATCAGGATCACGGGGAAGACGAAGGAAACGGTACGCCTCACGATCACATAGATATCCAAGTCCTGTTTCCCCAATTGGGAAGCCAGCCGATAGGTGAGCACCATACCCAGCATGGAAAGCCCCTCAGTAAGGTAGGTCAGCAGGCTATCCCTTCCTTGCGGAGAATTAAGGAAGCCCTTGATCTTTCCGGCCATGGACGGCGAAAGTAGCCTATACAGGCACTTCCTGTGGGATCCATCAGCCCTCCGCACCGTTCATCCTCAATGCCGGAGACCACGCACGGCAGAGCGCCTATCTTTCGCATCGTATTCAGATGGAAATGGAATTCTTTCAGTGGTATTGGTGGGCAGCGATCGCGCTGTTGATGATGATCTTGGAGATCTTTCTCCCCGGCTTCTTCCTTTTCTGCTTGGGGATAGGCTGCATCGGAGCGAGCATAACGGCCGGCCTCGGATTTGGTCCTGCTGGCCAGTTGCTTGTCTTCTCCGTCTTTTCATTGGTTGCCTTCTTTACTGTACGCCCCGTGCTAATGAAGCGCTTTTGGAAGAAGGACCACATACGCACCAATGCGGACGCGCTGGTCGGGATGCGCGGCTACGTTAGCCAGGACTTTGACCCCGGGCTCCGGTTGGGCCGTGTTCAGGTAGGTGGCGACGACTGGCGCGCAGAAAGTCTTTCCGACACCCCTTTACGGACCGGCGACTTGATCGCTGTGATCCGTGTTGAAAGCAACACCCTCATCGTGAAACCCCTAACCACCATTTGAACCATGACCCCCGGAACCATCATTCTGCTATTGATCGCATTCTTCGTCATCTTCATCGTTGCCAAGGGCGTCCGCATCGTCCAGCAGAGCGAGGCCATGATCATTGAGCGCTTCGGCAAGTACCGCGAAACCCTAACGGCCGGATTCAACGTCATCATCCCGGTCTTCGACAAGCCACGCGAGATCATCTTCCGCTACTCGCGCGAACTGCCCGACGGGAACAAGTTCGTGCAATTCGTGAAAAAGGAACGCATCGACCTGCGTGAAACGGTGTATGATTTCCCGAAGCAGAGCGTGATCACCAAGGACAACGTGGGTACGGAGATCAACGCCCTGCTCTACTTCCAGGTCATGGACCCCGTGAAGGCGGTGTACGAGATCGAGAACTTGCCACAGGCCATCGAGAAGCTCACCCAGACCACGCTGCGTAACGTGATCGGCGAGCTGGACCTGGACGAATGCCTCACCAGCCGCGACACGATCAACGCCAAATTGCGGCATATCCTCGATGAGGCCAGCAACAAGTGGGGCGTAAAGGTGAACCGTGTGGAGCTCCAGGACATCAACCCGCCACGTGACATTCGCGAGGCCATGGAGAAGCAGATGCGTGCCGAACGTGACAAACGCGCGCAGATCATCGATGCCGAGGGTACGAAGCGTGCAGTGATCCTACAGGCTGAAGCCGTACAACAGAAGCAGATCAACGAAGCTGATGGCCAGAAGCAGGCCCAGATCCTCGAGGCCGAAGGCGACGCTCAGGCACGTATCCGTCGCGCACAGGGCGAGGCCGAGGCCATCCGTCTGGTCACGGAAGCCATCTCAGGCGCACATGCCGACCCGGCCAACTATTTGATCGCGATGCGCTACTTGGAGACCCTGCAGGAAATGACCTCCGGCAAGGACAACAAGGTGGTATACATCCCTTACGAGGCCACCGGAGTGCTGAGCAGTTTGGGAGGCATCAAGGATATGCTGGACGTTTCGAAAAAGCTGGTATAGTCCATTCTTCATTTTTCATTGCAAAAAGGTCGCTTTCACCAGGCGACCTTTTTGTGTTGGGCCCGGAGTACAGCTGTAACCTCTGGTTTGAAGTGGTACCTTCGTGGGGATGAAACGCACTTATGACACCCTGTCCTCAGCCGTGAACGACCTGCAAGTCCGCGGCTATACCGATGATCTGATCCTTCAGGACGAATGCTTGGTCTGCAGCGGTAAGAACACCTCTCTCCATCCGGACGAATTCCAGATCGATGAATTCCATCGCTTCGAGGGGGAGTCCGATCCCGGTGATTCCAGCATCGTATATGCGGTAAGCTCGGAGAAGCATGCCATCAAGGGAATACTGGTGAGCGCTTTCGGAGCTGAAGCTTCCCGCTTGACCCAAAGCATGGTGGCGAAACTGGCCACCCACCCGGCTCAACACACCTGAGCCGCTTTGGCCAAGGGCCTGCATGGCAATACTTTCATCCCTGATCCAATAAAAGCCGTAGCGATGGCACGTACATATGACACCCTGTCCCAAGCCGTGAACGACTTACAAGCACGCGGCTATACCGATGATCTGGTGCTTCACGACGAGTGCGTCATTTGCAATGAGAGCAACGCAGCACTGAAGCCGGAAGAATTCAACATTGATGAGTTTCATCGCTTCGAGGGGGAATCCAACCCCAGCGACGAGAGCATTGTATACGCGATCAGCTCCACAAAGCACAATGTGAAGGGTGTGTTGGTGAATGCCTTCGGTCCGGGCGCCAGCAGCCTCAACCAAGCGATGGTGGCCAAGCTGGCCACCCATCGAGTTGCCTAAGCGGATAAGCTCAGTTGGCCGATAGGTCGAAGGTGAGTTCCACCAGATCGTCGATCATCTTATCACCAAGGGCATCGAAGAACTGCCCTGAGCGATATTTGATGTCGTACAGGGTGCGATCGAAAACAATGGTACCTGCAGCACGCACTCCGGCACTTTCCTTCCACGCCAGAACATCAAATGTTATCGGCTTGGTAATGCCCTTGATCGTGAGATCACCGGTAACGGTGTAGTTGGGCATCCCTGCCTCCACCCCATCCTTCTTCTCCACCAATTTTGTCTTAAAGCGCGCTGTTGCAAACTCACCCGTATTGAAGAAATCCTTCGACTTGAGATGTCCTACGAGCCTCTCTGCACTTTCGGGATTCAGGTCCAGATTTGTAATGCTGGTCATGTCCATGACCACCTCGGCATGAGTAAGGCCATCGGCTGACCATCCGATGGCGCCACTTTGCACCTGTATGTTCCCATTGTGCTGACCGGTCACTTTCTTGCCTGTCCAAACAAGTTTGGCGGCGCTGGTATCAACGGTGTGGGTGGTTTGGGCCATGATGGCCGTGGTGAAAGCCAAGGAAAGGGCAATGGAAAGTGCTTTGATCATGTGTTGGTGTTTTGGCAAAGAGGAAATGTGTGCGAATGAAGGTCAGGAAGTATGTTCGGCTCAAGAACGCAACTTGTCCAGCAAGGTGTTCATGGCCTCGGCCTCGTCCTTGGTCAATTTCTGTGCCACCAGGTCCACCACGCGCTCGGTCCCCTTGTCCATGGAATTGACCAGTTCCTTGCCTTTGGCACTGATCAACAGGTGAACCACGCGACGGTCATCGGTGCAGCGCTCACGGATCACAAGTCCTTTGGCGATGAGCTTATCGGTGAGCCTAGTGGCATTGGGTGCCCTGTCCAACATGCGTTGCAGTACGTCCCGCATGCTCATCTTCTTGCCATCGGCCCCGCGGAGGATCCTTAGGATATTGTACTGCTGTGGGCTGAGGTCATAGGGGCGCAACCGCTCGGCATCCATATGCTTCAACCAATTGGAGGTGAACATGAGGTTGAGGAGGAGCTTTTGGTGCTCGCTCTTGAACTCCATGATGAGTTCCTTTTCGATCTTCACCATGGTACAAAGTTAGCTGATCATATTTTACATGGAGAATAATTTGGCCCAACTTTCCCAACAACCGTATTTTGGGCCCAAGAACAGAACACACATGCGCATCCTGCTTTCACTTTTCCTGACGACCGGGTTCCTTTACACGGCATGCACCCAGAATGAACCCGCACGAACGGGCGGCGCACCAGCCCCGGAGTCCACTACTGGGCAAATGGATGCTGTTGACCCCAAGGCCGGCGACTCCCTGCTCAAGGTAATGGGCCCCTTGGAAGGCAAGGTGGTAGCGGACATGTTCGCTGGCGATGGCTATTATACATGGAAACTGCTTGGCGCCGGTGCCCGCGTACTCGCCATTGATGATGATCCGGCCCACATCGCAGCTTTGGAGGCACGCAAGAAAAGCGAAGGCATTGAGGATGACCGCCTGCTGATCCGTGAAACCACACCGGGCGTAACGGGGCTGATGCCGAATGAGGTGGACCTGGCCTTGATCACGCGGGAGTATTCCACCTTAGGGGATCGCGCAGCTTGGTTCGCTCAGTTATTGGCCGGCGTGAAGGATCCCCATACCTTCTACATGGTAAATTACCTTCCTCAGCAATCACCGGGTGGTCCCCCACTTTCCCAGCGCATGAACTACGAACGTGTGGCCGATGAGCTCATGGAGTTCGGATATGACGACGTAGGCATCATGTACAAGACGATCCCATACCGCTATATCCTCTTCGGTTCCGTCCCGCCGTTGACCCCCGAAGACGAATAGCGCAATACGGACCGGACCTTTATGCCAACGCCAAGGCCGCTCCCGGCCCATTTGGGTAAAGGCACCTGAACCCTACTCGGCGGACTTCTCCTCGTGTACCTCCTTCAGGACGATGTTATCCAAGTAGTAGTACGCGTATTGGTTGTCGGGTCCTTCAATGATCCGCTCCGTATCGAAGATGGCCGTGGGGAATGTTCCGATGATCAAGTACTCCTCATCACCATCGGCCTTGAACCTACCTTTGATCTCCACCCAAACTCCGCGCTCCTTCAGGATCGCCTCTTCCACCACCTGTGGTCGTTCACGCAGGAAACTGCGGTTCTGGTAATTCAGCTTCAGGGGTGAGAGATAGGCCCCGATACCCGCAACGGCCCGATCGCTATTGCCCGCTAAGGCCACGTAAAAACTGATCTCATACTCCTGACCTTCCTTCAAGAGGCGTGGCAATGCGATCCATGGATATTCCGAATAGGCGCTCCACCCCGGCATGAACGGGTCCTCGGGATCGCCGTCATAATCCCGGCGTTGATCATCCTTCCATGCGAAGAAACCAGCATACCGATCACCGTCCTGCGGCTCCATGGTCCCGTAAAAGTTCTCCGGGATCCCTACGGTCTTAGCCGAAGCCCTATTGCTGAAGAGTTCAGCCATCCCGATGGTCACATTATCCCAACCTTCGGCCCGGCTTAATTGATCGAAGGTATTGGGCTCCTTGGTAATGTCCTCGAAACTACCGTTAGGTATAAGATTCGGCGAATCAGTAGTTTGAGCCATCGAACTTCCAGCTATCATGCAGACGGACAGAAGCACTAGGGAGCCGGATTGAATTCGGTTATTCAAGGATCTGGTGGGGTGGAATATCATTTCAGTTGGTCTTTGAATGCCTTGCGGAATTGCTCCATTTTAGGCTGGATCACCATGCGGCAATACCCTTGTTCGGGATTGTTGGCAAAGTAATCGTGGTGGTAGTTCTCGGCAGGGTAAAACTCTTCCATCGCCACGATCTCCGTTACGATGGGTCGTTCCCACGCGCCGCTTTTATTCAAGCGTTCCCGTTGATCGAGTGCTTTCGTTTTCTGATCATCATCGGTAAAGAAGATCGCGGAGCGGTACTGGGTGCCTACATCCCCTCCCTGCCGGTTGAGCGAGGTGGGATCATGTGTCTTCCAAAAAACCTCCAGGAGCTGATCATAGGTGATCACCTGCGGGTCGAATATGAGCCGTGAAACCTCCGCATGTCCAGTATCACCTTCACACACATCCTTATAGTTGGCACGTGCGGGATCGCCGCCCATATAGCCCGGCTTCACCTCCAGCACGCCCTTCAATTCAGTAAAAACCGCTTCGGAACACCAGAAGCATCCGGTGCCGAAGACCGCGATGGAACTCCGGTCGGAATTCACAGGGGGGACAGAGTTGGTCATTATGCTTTGCAAAGGTCGTTCACGGAGACCTAACAAAAAGGAGGCCCCGATTCCAAAAACCGGGGCCTGAGCGGGAAACGGGACTCGAACCCGCGACCCTCAGCTTGGGAAGCTGATGCTCTACCAACTGAGCTACTCCCGCTTATGGGGGCGAATGTAGTACTGGGTTCCATTCCTTTGTACACTTCCATGATGAGCAAGATCCAGCTTCATATGGGCTTAACCTATCATCCGGTAAAACATCGTCACTTTACAGGCGAACCAATTGATATGACGCGGGAAGATCCGATGCAGAAAGTACTGATAGTGGACGACGAGCAGGACATCCTGGACCTGCTGCGTTACCATTTGGAACGCGAAGGTTTGCTGGTTTCCGTGGCGAACAATGGCAAGGCAGCCGTAGAGGTAGCCAAAAGCGAGCACCCGGACCTGGTGGTGCTTGACCTCATGATGCCGGGGATGGATGGTGTAGAGGTATGCCAAACACTGCGGCGAACACCGGGTATGGAGCATACGCTGATCGCCATTCTCACCGCCCGGACGGAGGATTATTCACAGATCGCGGGCTTCGAGGCCGGAGCCGATGATTACATCACCAAGCCGGTGCGCCCCAAGGTGTTCGTCACCAAGATCAAGGCGTTGTTGAAGCGGTCGCACCAAGGCTCTTCGCCGGGCCGGATATTGGAGGCGAATGGCATCCGGATCGACCTTGACCGCGTCAGCGTGAACAATGGCGAGGAGGACCTTCAGCTCCCGAAAAAGGAGTTCGAGTTGTTGGCGTTGCTGATGAGCAACCCTGGCAAGGTGTTCCGCCGGGATGAGATCTATTCGCACATCTGGGGTGACGGCCTTTTTGTCGGGGATCGTACGATCGACGTACACATCCGCAAGCTGCGCGAAAAGATCGGTGATGACCGGATCGGGACGGTGAAAGGCATCGGCTACCGCTTTGAAGCCTGACAAAACATCGCGCATGCTTTTATATTTGCCGCCCCGAAGGGGCTACGGGGTGTAGCTCAGCCCGGTTAGAGTGCTACGTTCGGGACGTAGAAGTCGGAGGTTCGAATCCTCTCACCCCGACCAGCGTTTGAGCCCTTGCGACGAAGTCGCAGGGGCTTTTTCATGCGCACCAAGCCAAGCAAAGCTTGAGCGAAGGGGCGCATGAAAAGGACCCAGGGAGCGAAGCGAACAGGGGCGAGAACGATGCAGCTCCCCCCACCAAGGAAAGCCCGCCTCGGGCAATCCTCTCACCCCGACCAGCGTTTGAGACCTTGCGACGAAGTCGCAGGGGCTTTTTCATGAGCACCAAGCCAAGCTTGAGTGAATGGGTTAAAAAGGCCCCAGGAGCGAAAAGAACCCATTCCATACCGCTCACCGGTCGAATGGCACCGTTGCCCGGGTTCACGCATCAGACAGGCATCCCCAGCTGTGCATGCTACGTCTATGAAGGTGAAGAGATGCTCACGATGTCACGCTCCTACAAAATAGCCCTCATCCTGAAAAGCCGAAGCAGTCTTGCTGTGTATTCGGATCTGAGCCGTTTAACTGACCGGGAGTTGGAGGAACACGTTCGCACCATGGTCCGTCGCATGCGCGCCAACGAAAGCCATGTGATCGCACGCATGGTGCTCCGCCAACCCACATTCAGTTTGAACTGAGGAAGTGGATGTTCCGGACATCAACGTGTTCCCCAACTCGGTTCCCGGCTCTATATTCGCCGCACCAAATCATTGTATCCATGTCCGATCACGAGCACGAAGGTCACTTCCCGGAACAAGCTGAACAGAACGAGATCGGTGGACCCGTTGTGTTGGCGATCATGATCTTAGGCATGGTGATCCTGATCCTCTGGGCTAGTTGCTGACCGTACCTTCGGTTTCAGCCATTCCCGTTTTCTTCCGGTTTGAAGTTTCCTGTTTCAGGCATCCTTTTTCCTGTTTCAGGTTTCCTGCTTCCCCATTTCAAGTCTCAGCTGTCCCCTGCCCGCTCCAGGTATTCGTCCCGGCGCACCAAGGCATACCAGTTTTCGCTGAGTTCGAGATATCCGTGCTCAAAACAGAAGACGTACACGTTCCCCACCTTGGTGCGATAAATGTTGGTATGGAACATGAAATTGTAGCCGCGTTCCACCAGTTTATCGCGGTGCACCTTGGTCTTCCCTCCGGGGTTCAGCTCGCTTAATATGCGCCGATTTCGCTTCAAGGTATTCACCACGTTCCGCACGTAATTGATGGGGGCATTGTTGGTCCGGTAGTGGAATAGATTGCGGCAGGCATCGGAACAGAACTTCTTGTCCGTGCGACCTTGAATACGTTCTCCGCATTCCAAACAGACCTTTTTTCCAGTGGCGCGTTCCCCCAGCATGAAGCCGAATGTAGTATTTGTCCACGAAAAAGCCCCCTCCGTTCCCGGAGAGGGCTTTGTTATCGATGTTTTTGAACCGGTTTACTCGGCGGTCTCGTCGTTAGCGTCCTCCTTGGCATCACTTTCCTCCGGCTTGGCGGCAGCTGCGGCGGTGGTCTTCATTTCGGCGTGCTTCGCGAAACGCTTCTTGAACTTGTCCACGCGTCCGGCGGTGTCGATCAACATCATCTTACCGGTGTAGAACGGATGCGAAGTGCTGCTGATGTCCAGCTTGATCAAGGGGTATTCGTTGCCGTCCTCCCACTTCATGGTGTCCTTGGTGTTCGCACAGCTCTTGCCAAGGAACATGTCGTCATTGCTCATATCCTTGAAGATGACGATGCGGTAGTTGTCGGGATGGATGCCTGGTTTCATCAGTGGTCTGCTTTACGGTGCTTCTGTTGGCATTTCCGCCAACGGGCCGCAAATGTAAGGAAAGATCCGATCCGGTGGATGTACTATAATAATACGTCCGCCCTCTGAAGGGCAATGATCCAACCCCTTCGTCGTAATAACAGCCGTCATCCCATCTTTGCGCACCTTGAAGACCTTCCGCATCACCCTCCTGTTGCTCGTGCTGGCCGCCGTACTCTTCGGTTGCCGCAAAGATCAGCTCTTCACGGATTCTCCGGGCATCCAGCTGGAGTTCTCCCAGGATTCCATCCTCTTCGATACGGTATTCACCACCGTTGGTACGGTGACGAAACGTTTCACCGCACGCAATCCGAACAGCGATGGCGTGCGGGTCAATATCGCCCTGGAAGGGGGCTCGCCCTCTCCTTTCCGCATCAATGTGGACGGCGCTTCGGGGATCAGCTTCAGTCAAGTGGAGATCGCTGGTGGGGATAGCATCTACATCTTCGTGGAGGCCACTTTGGGACCCGGGGGGATCAACACCCCGTTCATCATCGAGGACCACATCCTGTTCAACACCAATGGCACTGAGCAGTTGGTAACACTGAACGCTTGGGGCCAGAATGCGCATTTTTACCGGCCAGACACGTACGTTCAAGGCTTCCCGCCCTTCAGCTACATCGCGGGTGGCTACGACGGTTCGGGCAACCAGATCTGTGAAACGGTCCATTGGACCAATGACTTGCCATACGTGATATACGGCTACGCCGTGGTGGACTCCTGTTGCACGCTCATCATCGACCCAGGGGTGAAAGTCTACTTCCATGGCGGCGGCGGGCTGTGGGTGTACCGGGGCGGGAACATCCTGGCGAACGGCACGCCCGAAGAGCGTATCACATTCCAAGGCGACCGCTTGGAGGCCATGTATGCGGATCTGCCCGGGCAGTGGGACCGGATCTGGATAAATGATGGGCCTGCGGACAACAAATTCGAGTACGTGGATATCAAGAACTCCTTGATCGGCATCCAACCACAAAGCTGGATCGGCACCCCCGGCCAACCCACCAGTGCCAACACTTTGGTGCTCAACAATGTGAGCATTCGGAACTGCTCCGCTGCGGGGATCCTTTCGGAGAACTACCGGATCAAGAGCACCAACCTACTGGTTGCAGACTGCGGGCAGTATTGCGTGGCCCTTACCGGCGGCGGCGAATACAATTTCAACCACAGCACTTTTGCCAACTATTGGAGCTACGACGTGCGTCAGGACCCGGCCTTCATCATGACCAATACGTTCCGGGATATCTCAGGGGCCACACAGGTCCGGGAAGTGGAAACCAGTATTATCCGGAACGGCATCATCTATGGGAACAATACGAACGAGTTCCAGTTGGCTTTCGACAACCAGCTCACACCTGATATCTTGTTCAAGAACTTCCTGTTCCGTACGGACCAAAGCACAGCGGATGAGACCCGTTTTGAGCAGTCCACCATTTACAGGAACCAGGATCCGGGCTTCGTGGACGCGGGGAGTGGCGACTACCACCTGAAGGAAAATGCCTATGCCCGGGGGAAGGGTTTCGATCCGTTCGGTCAGGATCCGATAGCCCAATTCGATCTGGACAACGTGCAGCGCCCAAGTGACGTTTCCGACCTGGGTTGCTACACCTTCCCGTGATCCAATTCGAGCAGGAATTTCAACGTATCCACATTGTCGGCGTAATCGCCTGGGCCGGGGAATTGGCCTGAGCCAAAGGGCAAGTAACCGTGACCTACAATGCATTGGAGCTTGTCCTCCACTTCCTTCAGCTTCGCGTCCACGGATGAGGCGTCCGTGTATCGCTCATAATAGAGCGCAGCCACCGGGCTGGTGAGTCCCTGCTCCTCCTTCATTATCAGGAAACCGTTCTCCAGGATCGGTGCGCGATCCAGCATCCATACGGCCCTGTTGTAGTCGTAATTGTTCGCGTACTTGTTGTGGTTGATGATCCCCTTCCATGGAAAGAACGCACCGAAGAGCCTGTCCAGATCGAAGCTCTGGGGAATGAAGACCTTGCCAACGTTGCGGCAACCCAAGCCGAAATAGCGGAACACATCCTCACCGAGCGCAGCCAGTTCTACTTCCGTCTCGGTACCGTCCAACACGGCCACGCTGGTGCGGCTTTTGCGAACGATGCGCGGCAGGTGGCCGAAGTAATGCTCGAAATAACGGGCGGTATTGTCGCTGCCTGTGGCGATGATGGCATCCACATCACCGAGCTTGCCGGTGCTCAGTTCCACCTGATCGGCGAGTTCCGGGGCAAAATGGGCCAAAAGGGTGAGCAAGGCCGGGGTGAGCCCCGCATCATCAGAGGCCACTTTCACCTTGGCGCGGTGGCCGCTCAACAGGACGCACATCAGATCATGGAAGCCAACAAATGGAACATTGCCGGCCATGATGATGCCGACGGTCTTGGATGGATGGTTGCTTTCAAGTTCCGGATAGCGCGCTAGCCAAGTCTCCAGTGCCGGCCCGGCCAACATGGATGAAAGACCTTTGGCCGCGTGCCGTACCTGTTCCTCGGTGAACCACCCGTTGCGGATGTGCGCCTGGAACAGTGCAGCCTCGAATGCGGTGTGTTCGTCTTCGGTCAGCCCGCTGGAATGGCCAGGCCACGGGCTCTTTACAGCGAATGCGCCCAAGGCACGGCCGAGCTGTTCGAATGCCGATCTGCGCGTGGCGATGGCGGGCGTTCGGGTGTCTTTCATCGTGTTGCTCACAAGGTGCCTACTTTTGTGGCACCTAAACCAAGATGCCCGAAAGAACGGGTCTTCTATTCAAGGGTGCGAATTTACCGGAGTTGCCATGGCTATCATCATCACCGAGGAATGTATCAATTGTGGGGCATGTGAGCCCGAATGTCCGAACAATGCGATCTATGAAGGCGGGGCGGAATGGAAACTGAGTGACGGAACCAATCTGCATGGTGAGCAGACCATGCCAACGGGTAACACGTACGATGCGGATGCAGTGCAGGCACCAGTGGAAATGGATATCTACTACATCGTCCCGGACAAATGCACCGAATGCACCGGCTTCCATGATGAGCCTCAGTGTGCTGCTGTTTGCCCGGTGGATTGCTGCGTGGACGATCCCGATCACCGGGAGACGAAGGAGCAACTGTTGGCGAAGAAGGAGTTCATGCACCTCTGAGCCGGGGTTGTAGTGATCGGTGGCAGCGCCGAAGGCACATAACTCCGTTGCACGCGTTCCATCCTTCAGCCTTCAGCTTTCATGTTTCAAGAAACAGTTGCCTATCAACACGGGATGCGTGAAACATTCCCGTGAACAACCGTTCTTGTCCACGTTATTCAACTCACTTTGCCGGGGATGGCAAAAGCCAAGGTCACGATAGGTCGGTTGGAGTACATCGCATTGCCAAAACTGGGTGTGGATCGCGTGGAGGCCAAACTGGATACGGGTGCCTACAGGAGTGCATTGCATTACCAAAAGCTCAGCCTACGCACGGTGAACGAACGTGAAGAACTCGTGGTCACCTTCGCCATGGGCCGCAAACGCACCAAGATGGTGTTCAAGCGCTTCAGTTTGGTGACGGTAAAAAGTAGCACGGGGCATCGCACCGAACGCTATTTGATCACCACACCGGTTAAGCTCAACGGCTTCACGGTGAACACGCAGTTCACCCTGTTCGACCGCAGCGATATGAAATACCAGGTATTGCTGGGGCGTAAGTTCATGCGCGGCCGTTTCATCGTGGATGTGGCCCGGAAGAACGTGTTGGGCTAAGGAGGCCATGGAGGATCTTTTCAGCCTGAAACAGGCGGTGCATGCGGCCTGTACCCTGAACCTCCGCGAGCGGATACTTCACGCCGAGGCTGGCATGGAGGAAGCCCGACTATCGGGACTTTCCGATACCAAGAGCAGTGCCGGTGACAAGCATGAGACGGCCCGCGCCATGGCGCAGCAGGAATTGGAGAAGCAAGCGACCGCCTTGCAGCATCTACAAACGATGGAGGCCCTTCTGATGCGGATCGACCCCACACGTCGATTCTCCCGCGTTATGCCGGGTTCACTGGTATCCACTGACCAAGGCCTCTTTTACGTGAGTATCGCCTTGGGGAAGATGGAGGTGGAAGGCAACATGGTGATGGCGATCTCCATGCAGGCACCGATCCTTACCCTGTTGAGCACCTTGGCCGTTGGTGGGTCCGGAACCTTCAATGGTCGCCAGCAGCACTTGTTGGCGATCGTGTAGTGTCGCCTCTTATCGCAGCAGGAAGGCGTTCATCGCAGCCATCGCGGAATAGTGCTCCATGAGGATATCGGGCAACTTCGGGCTGGTCACCAGTTTAGGCGGCAGTTCAGCACCGTAATAGAATTGCTTGTTGAACAGCAACGGTTCCTTGGCAGCCGCCTCGCGCAATTCCGGAGGAAGCCGCTTGTTGGTTTCGCCCTGCACGGTCCCGAAGTATTTCACGAAATCCTTGTCTTGGTATAGCGCCTTGAACCGGCGGAGATTTTCGGCGATGCGGGTGCGGATGCGCTCCAGGTCGTCCTTTTCAGGCCGATAAGCCCCGCCGTAGACCGCCACATGTTCCGGCCCCAGCTCAAAGTAGATACCCGGGATACCGTTGTCCTTCCGACCGGCTGCTGAAATGACGGCGGAGCGATTCAGCTTGTACGGCTGCTTGTCCCTACTGAAGCGGATATCCCGATTAATGCGGAAGATGGCTTCCTTCGGCTCAATGCGCACCTTGGGATCCACCCCGGCCACGCGGCGGATCATCTCGCCCACAAAGCGTTCGAACGGTTGCTTCACTTCACGCAGATAGCGCTCGCGGTTCGCATCGAACCATTCCTTGTTGTTATTCCCCGCCAGTTCGATGAAGAATCGATTGTAATCCGGACTGAACCAAGCCATTGATCTGTATTTTGGCACCAAGATACCGGTGCATCATGCGCACACAGCGGAAGAAAATGGAGCCCGAACTCTTCGGACCGCAATACGTGGCTTCACTGGATACGCCCATCGGCAAGCTTTGGGTGGAATCAGATGGTGAACTGATCACGCGCACCTCCTTTACCAATCCCGGGCGCGGCCGTAACGTTCCCCGCCCCAAGGTGCTCACCGAGGCATTGACGCAGCTGAAGGCGTACTTCGCTGGCAGGCGGAAGAAATTCGACCTCCCGCTTTATCATGTGGGTTCTGCGTACCGTCGTCAGATCTGGGGCGAGCTGGAAAAAGTGCGACAGGGAGAGCTGATCACCTATGCACAATTGGCGGAGCGCGCAGGTGGTGTGGCCCGTTCAGCGGGTGCCGCCTGTGCCGTGAACCCCTTGCTGGTGATCGTGCCATGCCACAGGGCGGTCGGCTCCAGCGGATTATTGACCGGGTATGCAGGTGGACTGTGGCGTAAGAAATGGTTGCTGGAGCATGAGGGTGCACTTGCGAAGGAGCTGTTCTGAGCTTTTTGTTGAATTTGGAGGGAGCCGGGCCAGAGGCCCTATCAGGTGTAGCCACTCGGCAAAAAGCCGAGCGGAAGCATCAAGGAAAAGCCGGGCGGCAGCATCATGGAGCAACCCGTACGTGTATCTCCTTAACCCAGCTCCCACTCCTTCCCTGTGCGGAACACCGTACCCTTGAACAAGGCCACGGTACTACCCTCCTGGTTGGTCACAGCAATATGGTACACCGCGATACGGTTGCTTCGGCTGAGCTCTTCCGCCTTGGCCGTGAGCACATCACCGCTGCGCACGGGCTTCACGTGGGAAATGGACGTTTCTATGGAGACCGCGTGGCTGCCATGGGAATTGGATGCAAACGCCAAGGCGCTGTCCGCTAAACAGTAGGTAATTCCGCCATGGGTGATCCTGAAACCGTTGTTCATTTCCTCGCGAACGGACATTTTCAGCTCGCAGCTGCCGGGTGTCACGGATACTACCGTGATGCCCAACCATTGGCTGAAGGCATCATGCTCCATCATCCGCGCCACTATGCGAGCGGCAAGCTCCTGTGGTTCCATCCGGCGAAAGTAGCGATGGCGATGACGGGCGCCGCCTCACGGTCCTTTACCAACCTCCTCGACCTCACCATTCGAACCCCTTCCTTGTTTTCAGGACATCAACGACCTTTGGCCCCATGAAGGACGCATTCATCATCGATGGTATCCGCAGCCCGATCGGTTCCTTGGGCGGTGGATTATCGGCCGTTCGTGCGGACGATCTCGCTGCACATGTGATACGCGCATTGGTGACCCGTCACCCTGATCTTGACACGGCCGCCATTGACGATGTGATCATGGGCTGTGCCGGGCAAGCCGGTGAGGACAACCGCAATGTGGCACGGATGGCCTCGTTGCTGGCGGGCCTTCCGGTAAGCGTGCCGGGCGAGACGGTGAACCGCCTTTGTGCTTCGGGCATGAGCGCGGCCGTACAGGCAGGTCGTGCGATCGCCGTAGGACATGGCGACGTGTTCATCGCCGGAGGCGTGGAGCACATGACGCGCAGCCCATGGGTGATGAGCAAGACCAGCACGCCGTACGGACGCGATGCTAAGCTCTATGACAGCAGCTTCGGCTGGCGTTTCGTGAATCCGCGGATGGAAGAAAAATTCGGCGTTGAGGCCATGGGTGAAACGGCGGAAAACCTGCTGGAGACCCGTTCCATCACCCGGGAGGACCAGGATCGTTTCGCGCTTTGGAGCCAACAGAAAGCCACTGCGGCACAGCGTGACGGACGGCTTGCGCTTGAGATCGCCACGGTGAGCATTCCACAGCGAAAGCAGGACCCCGTCCAATTTTCCCAGGACGAGTTCATCAAGCCCAATACCACCTTGGAGGTACTGGCCGGCCTTCGGCCTGCATTCCGCAAGGGCGGCAGCGTTACCGCCGGGAATTCCAGCGGATTGAATGATGGGGCAGCCGCCTTGCTGATCGCAGGCGAGGCGGGTATAAAGACCCACGGACTCTCCCCGCTTGCACGGATCGTGAGCAGTGGAGTGGCCGGTGTGGAGCCGCGCATCATGGGTATCGGACCGGTCCACGCCACCGAGTTGGCGCTGAAACGTGCCGGGCTCACATTGGACCAGATGGACATCATCGAACTGAACGAGGCTTTCGCGGCCCAAGCACTGGCATGTACCCGTACATGGGGCATTTCCGACGACGACCCCCGGTTGAACCCCAATGGCGGTGCCATCGCCTTGGGCCATCCCTTGGGCGTTACCGGAGCCCGCCTGCTGCAGACCGCTGCCCTGGAATTGCATCGCACCCGGAAACGGTATGCACTTTGCACCATGTGCATCGGCGTGGGCCAAGGCTACGCCACCATCATTGAGCGGGCCTGATCCATTGGTCCGGCTATCTTCACATTTCCAAACCGACCCTCGACCCGAATGACCATCACCACCCTGTTCCGTCCTGTTGCCCTCGCTTTCCTCTCCGCCACCTTCCTTTCCATGAGCCATGCTCAAGTGAACAAGGTGCGGGTAAAAGTGAAGGCCGACCTGAATGCCCAACCCGACCGCGAACTCGGTCTTTCCAAAACGGTCTATGGCGATGCCGGTAGCTTCGTAGCATTGAAAACATTGGGCGGTAAGCGCATGATCGGTGGCATTTCCGATGCCGACCTCGGCTGGCGGCTTTATGTGATCGACTCCAAGACCATGGTGGACATCAAGCACGACAAACCCAAATTCGTTTGGGGGATCGGGCCTGTTGCCATGGAGACCATTGAGACCTTCAACAAGGAATTCCGCGTGATCCTCACCAAGCCCGAAAAAGGTAAATTATTACTGCTCGAACAAGTGCTCAGTTCCCGAAGCCTGACGGGCCGGGCGGCAGCGTTGATCGGGGAGGTGCCATACGACCTCTTCGGGAAGGGTCCGGAATACTTCCAACCCGGCATGGCTGTCGGTTTCACTACCACGAAATCCGCTGATGGGAAACATATGTTGATCGGTATCGACCCCTCCACCACCGTGCGCTCGGCCGGATGCCCGATCCTGGGTGTGATGGTGGATAGCAAAATGCAGCCCATCTGGACCAAGACCTTGGCCACGGAACCAGGCAATGTTCGCACGGACGTGGTGACCACCATGGTGGACAAGAACGGATCCGCCTGGTACCTGATCAAGAACGTGAACGATGCCGACCCCAAAGCTGCGGACAAGGTGGGCTATAGCTATAGCCTCTATCGATTGGACAGCCTGGGACAGCAAGCCTATCCGTTGGACCTCGGCAAAAAGGACTTCGTACAGGAAGCCGGTTTCGCCTTTCTGCCCAGTGGCAGGCTTGTTTGTGGTGGTGTCTATTCCAACGGAGAAGCCAACCGAAGTGAATCCATCGGAACATTCTCTTTCACCCTGAACCCCGAGGATGGAGCGTGGTCCGCAGCCACCCGTACACCCTTCAACCTCCAAGTGGTGAAAAAAGTGGAGCGCTTACAGACGAACATGCACTTGGAACATGTATGGCCCAAGAGCGATGGTGGAGTGTTCGTAGTGACCGAGCGCTCGGGTATTGAGACCCACCAGGTGAGCGACCTGAGCGGTAAGAAATTCGACAAGACGGAATGGGTGAACGGGGCATTCCACGTGATGGAACTCGATGCTGCAGGGGAACTGAAATGGTACACTGAGGTACCCCGCGAGATGAGCTTTACGAATGACGGCCCCGGCAAGGCCTTCTCCATTGCATACAACGACATGCTGTTCCTCTTTTATAATGACGCTGAGGCCAACATGGATCTGCGGAAGAAGAGCACACCCGTGGACCCCGTGGATAAACCGAAAGACGCCTTAATGCTCGAATTCAAGGAGAATGGCGAGTACAAGGAGAAGGTCGTGCTGAAGGAAGGATACAAACAGGGTTATTTTGATGCGGATGCGGTATGGTCGATGGGCGATGGCCTATACGGCTTGGAGGGTGCACCGGACTTCCGGAAAGACCGTACCTTTCCTGTATTGATAGAAATGAGTGACGGAGGTCGCCGCTAAACCGCATCTTAGCCCCCCATTAACCGATCATCATGCTAAGTCCAGAACAGATCAACCTATACATAGCCGGGCATCCGGAATGGCAACGAAAGCTGTTGGTGCGTTTACGCCAACTCATTCATTCGGTGAATGAGGACGTGGTTGAGACATGGCGTGCGCAAAGCCCTCATTTTGAACTGCTCGACCTGCCGTTACTAGGCATGAGCGCCTCGAAGACCTCGGTCAGCGTGATCTTTGCAAAAGGTGCACAGTTCAAGTCCACACGGATGCCTTATGAGCCAAGCGCCGAGGACAAACCCAGCCGCACGGTGAAATTCCGTGAGGGTGATACCATCAACGAGGCGGCCTTCACCACCTTGGTACAGCGTGCGATCGCATTGAACGTCAAGTTGGCCAAAGGCGAGAACTTGGCGGCTGGCAATAAAGAACCCGTTTTCACCGAGTTGGAAAGCGTGCTCCGCAAGGATCCTAGCGCATGGGCGAATTGGGAATCCTTCAAACCGGCCGTCCGTGAGGAGTATGCCGAATGGGTGGCTGACGGAAGAAAGGAGGAAACACGAAAGCGCCGGATCGCCCAGGCATTGGAGTCGATACGTGAAGGGCTCACCAAGGAAGAGGAGGAACGCCGGGTGTCGGGCGCCTGACCCTGGGGCGGACACGCTGGGCATAGGCCGGGTCACTGCCGTCCTTGATAGACCACCGATGGATATTCGTACCGAGCATCTTACCAAAAGCTACGGTAACCAAGCCGCCGTAGCCGATGTGTCCTTCCGCGTACAGGCAGGTGAAGTGCTTGGCTTCCTCGGCCCCAACGGTGCCGGAAAGACCACCACCATGCGCATGATCTGCGGGCTGATCGCTCCGGACAGTGGCCAGGTCCTTCTCGGCGGAAAGGTCATGGACCCGCAGGCGGTGGAACTGCGTCGTGCCATTGGCTACCTGCCCGAGGCCAATCCGCTTTATGAGGATATGCCTGTTCTGGACCTGCTTCGTTTTGGGGCACGTTTGCAAGGTGTGCCCTCCAATGAAATTCAGGGTCGCATCCGCTTGATGGTGGATGCTTGTGGGCTGGGTGATGAGAAGCACAAGCGTACAGGTGAACTTAGCCGAGGCTACCGCCAGCGGGCGGGCTTGGCGTTCGCCATGGTACACGACCCCGCCGTACTGGTACTTGATGAACCCACTACCGGCCTGGATCCGAACCAGATCATTGAGGTGCGGTCTTTGATCAAGGACCTCGGACGTACCCGGACCGTGGTTTTCAGCACCCACATTTTGCCCGAGGCCGAGGCGGTGTGCGACCGCATCCTCATCATCAACAAAGGGCGCATCGTAGCCGATGGAACCTCGGAACAGCTCCGCGCGCAGGTTCTTGGACGTACGCTTTTCCAGGTCCGGATCACCGGGGCCAGTCCCGAGGAAGTACTTCCCGTTCTTCGTGCGATCAAGCATGTGATCACTGCTACCCCCGTAGTGGATAGCAGGGACCGATTCGAGGTCTTGATGTCCGGCGCGGGAGGGGAGCGGATCGCGGCTGCCTGTACTGCGAAAGGCTGGAGCCTTGGTGAACTGCGCCCGCAGGAAAGCCGCCTGGAGGATGTATTTCGAGATGCCACCCAAAGGTGATCGACCATGCGCGCAGCTCTCATCATCGCCCGCAAGGAACTGGCCTCCTACTTCGACTCGCCGATGGCCTACTTGGTCATCGTTGCCTTTTTGGGTACCAGCGGCTTCTTCACGTGGTGGTTCGGTATGGATGTGTTCATCCGCGGTATCGCCGATCTCAGCACGTTCTTCAATGTGGCCAATTGGTCATTCTTCATCCTGATCCCTGCGCTCACCATGCGCACCTTGGCCGAGGAACGCAAGAGCGGCACGTTGGACCTCCTGCTCACCCGCTCCATCACCCCGCAGCAGGTGGTCACCGGTAAGTTCTTCGCCTGCCTTGCATTGATCGCGCTTACGCTGATCTGTACCCTACCCTACTACTTCACGGTGGCAAGTCTGGGTCCGGTGGACCACGGCACCGTTATCTGCGGTTATCTCGGGCTGCTCCTGATGAGCGCTGCATACATTGCATTGGGCTTGTTCGCCAGTAGCCTCACGGCCAACCAGATCACCGCCTTCATCCTGGCCTTGGTCTTCATGGCCTTCTTCCATTTTGGAGCATCGGTAGTGGCTGCGAACGTCACGGGGACGATCGGACAGGTGTTCCGCTATCTCAGCACGGGCAGCCACTATGAAAGCATGGGGCGCGGAGTGATCGACAGCCGTGACCTGGTGTTCTTCATCACATTCACCTTGGTCGGCCTACTACTCGCCGGCCATGAACTCGCCCGACGTGGGGCACGTCACGCATGAGCAGGCGCGCCGTCCCGTTGATCACGCTGCTCCTGTTGCTGGTGGCCGCCGTCTTCGTGAACCTACTGGCACAACGCCATAAATTCCGTCTGGACCTCACGGGGGATAAACGCTATACGTTGGACCGGGCCACATTGGAACTGATCCAAGGGTTGCCGGAAGCGGTGACCGTAACCGCCTATTTCACCGAGGACCTTCCGCCGGAACTGGCTGTTGCTCGGCAGGATTTCAAGGACCTGCTCGTGGAATATGCGGAGCGCTCCGGTGGCAAACTGGTCTTCGAGTTCGAGGATCCGGGAAGTTCGGAACGGATAGCTGCGAAGGCCATGCAGGAAGGCGTGCGCCCCTTGCTTGCACAAACCAGGCAGAAGGACCGCAGTGAAAATATCCAAGTCCTCATGGGTGCCGTGGTGCGCATGGGCGAACGCAAGTCGGTGATCCCCGCATTGCAGGAAGGACCGGGAATGGAATGGATCCTTTCCTCAGCGATCGCCCAGGTGACCCGGGTCGAAAAACCGTTGATCGGCGTGATGCAGGGGCACATGGAACCTTCGACACAAGCCGTGGATGAACTGGCCACCCTGCTCAATGCCCAGTACGATGTGGAGGCTACGCGGATCTACGATTCGTTCCCGATCAACGAGCGCTTCACCTCCCTTCTAGTGATCGATCCCAAGGACAGCATTTCCGCATGGCACCAGCGGTTGATAGATGACTACATGGCAAAAGGCCATGGTGTCGTGATGGCATTCGGGGCCGTGGAGACGAACCTCGCGGTTTCACCACAAGCAAGCATGCGCGACATCGGCATCGGCCCATGGCTGGCGCGGCATGGCATACGCATCGGCCCGGGCCTTGTGGTGGATGAGCATTGCGGACAAGTGGGTGTAATGCAGAGCGCCATCCAGCAACCGATCTCCGTTCAATTCCCGTACTATCCGCTTCTGGAGCAGTTCAACGAGCATCCCGTGGCCCATGGCCTGGACATGGTGTTGTTCCAGTTCGCTTCACCCATATCCTTTGTCGGCGACAGCACGAAACTGCGGTTTTCCCCCATACTCAGCACCAGTGCCCGGAGCGGGTTGAAATACACGCCCTTGACCATCGACCTGCGGAAGAAATGGACCGATGCGGATTTTCCCTTGGGTCCTCAAGTAGTGGGGGCAGCGGTGGAACCCGTGGATACTTCGGCGGGCCGATTGGTGGTATTCAGCAATGGCAATTTCTGCGTTGGTGACCAAGGCGGACAGCGATCGGCTCTACCCAAAGGCAACCTGGACCTGATGGTGAACGCCGTGGATTGGGTGACCCACAACACGGAGTTGCTTTCCATCCGGGGGAAGCAGAGGAACTATCGCCCGATCACGGACCCTGGTGATGCTGAGCGCACCTTCCTGAAATGGTTGAACCTGCTCCTGCCGATCGCCTTGGTCCTGCTTTACGGCCTGTTCCGCGGACAATGGCGTCGCCATCAGCGCAAACGCCGCATGGCACCAGGCCATGTCCGATAAGGTCCGCATAACCCTGCTGGCCGCCTTAGTGGTGGTTCTCGCCTTGATCTGGTGGATCGGTGGGCGCACTCCGTTGGAAGCAGAGCAGCGTAGTTTCCGCCAACAACTTCTGGCCGTGGATACCGCTGCGTTACGCTCCTTCTCCATCAGCCCAGCAGGCGCACGGCACGGTTCCCCGATCCAGTTTTACCGGGACAGCCTTGGATGGACCGCCAGCCAAGGCGAGCATGCCACACCTGCATTTTTCGAGCCCATGAACAGCCTGCTGGCTGCGCTGGTGGACATGCGCCCGCAAGCGATGGCCGGTTCCGATGCCGCCACCATTGATCGCTACGGCCTGAACGACAGCCTCGCGACCACCTTGATACTCCACGACCCGAAAGAGATCAAGCTCCACGTTGGGACCACCACCGGAGGACAGGACCCGGTGACAGCCGTGATCTTGGAAGGCGACCCCAATGTCTATCTCGTACCTGGTGCGATCACGTGGATCATGGACCTTGATTTCAATGGCTGGATACCGAAGCCGATGGTGAATGGCGATCCAGCGAACTGGGACCGCATCACCTTCGTCTTCCCCGGTAGTGTGGGGTATTCCTTGGAGCGAAGCGGCAATGACTGGATCGTGAACGGTCAACCAGCGGATAATGTCAAAGTGGAGAAGTACCTGCGAAACTTGTCGATCTATTACGGCCGAGGGCTGGAGGACCCGAATGACACGCTCGGTGCCCGCTTGATCTATAGCTTGCGGGTGGAGGACAACTCCCGGAAGGACCCGATCATCTTGGGGATCTTTGATGCGGGGGGCAAGCTGATCGCACGGAGCACCTTGGCACCGCCATGGCTGGTGATGCCCTTTGATGCTGAGCAGGAACTGCCACGCATGTTCCGCCCACCAAGCGCTTTCCAGCCGCACTGAGCCAAGATACCTGGATATTCCTCTGGGCCAATTATGAACCAGGCACGTGGACCGATCGTTGTTCAGACGAACTTTGTACCCACGGAATTCCTGGTCGGTACTGTTGTGCCCCTTGCTCCGGCATTCTTGGAACATGCGAAACCTTCGGATCGAAGCGCAGCCTGACGATGACACCTGTGGCGCCACGGCGCTCCATGCCGTCTATGGCCATTTCGGCGATAAGCAGCCCTTGCGGCAAGTGATCGACGAAGTACACCACATGGAAGAGGGCGGCACCTTGGCGGTGTTGCTGGGGATCCATGCGCTGCTGCGTGGCTACCACGCGCGACTGTACAGCTACAATCTCGCCGTCTTCGATCCCTCATGGGACGGTCTGTCTTCGGCTGCCCTGCGCAAGAAACTGATCGCTCAAACACGGATAAAGGAGGGAAAGAAGCTGCATGCGGCAAGTTTGGCGTACGCCCGATTCCTGAAGGAGGGCGGGGAGATCCGATTTGATGACCTCTCACCGGAACTTCTGAACTCCTACTTCAACGCGACCCTTCCCATTCTGGCCGGCCTCAGTGCCACATACCTCTATAAGAGCAAACGCGAATATGCGGATTCCAAGGGCCGAAGCATATACCACGATCTACGAGGCAAGCCCATGGGGCACTTCGTGGTACTGCGCGGTATGGAGAAAAAGCGCGTGCTCGTGGCGGATCCCTATCACGATAATCCCATGGCCGAAGGACGCACCTATGAAGTGCCCGTTGGCCGCTTGATCAACAGCATCATGCTCGGCATCGTCACCTATGACGCCAACTTGCTCGTCCTCTCCCCAACCCCGTTCGCTGAATGAAAAAGATCATCGTAGTGCATGATCCAAAGGCCTTCAAATTGGGGGCACCGGGGGTGGAAGTTGTCTCCAGCAAGGACTATCTGACCGACCCGCGTTTCGCGCAACTGAAGAACACACGGATCTTCAACCTGGCGCGCAGCTTCGTGTACCAGAGCAGGGGTTACTATGTGAGCCTGTTGGCCGAAGCCCGGGGCCAAAAGGTGATCCCGAGCGCAAAGACCATCCTGGACCTGAAGAACCCCAGCATCGTGAAAGTGCTTTCGCGCGACCTGGACGAGGTGATCCAGCACAGCTTGGGGCACAAGGACAAGCATGACTTCACGCTCAGTATGTACTTCGGCCGGAACGTGAACCCCCGCTACGATAAGCTGGCGCACGAGTTGTACAAGGTATTCGAGGCCCCCCTGCTCCGGGCGCGCTTTGTAAAGGGCGAAAAATGGGAGTTACGCTCCGTACGTCCGGTGCCATACAAGGATATAGAGGAGGAGCATATTCCCATTTTGAAGGAATTCGCAGCGGAATACTTCTCCAAGAAACGGTACGACACAGCGCGCGAAGACCGGAGCGCATACGATCTGGCCATCTTGGTGAACCCGGACGACAAGGCCGCACCCTCCAACCGCCGGGCCATCGTGAAATTCAGGCAGGCTGCGGAGGAAATGGATTTCCGGGTGGACATCATCGGGCCGGATGGCATCGACCGCATCAGCGAATACGATGCCCTGTTCATTCGGGAGAACACCCACGTGAACAACCACACCTACCGTATGGCACGAAAAGCCGAACAGGAAGGATTGGCGGTGATGGACTCACCGGAAGCGATCCTCAAATGCAACAACAAAGTGTACTTGGCCGAGGTGATGGAAGCCCATCATGTGCCAACACCACGCACCATGATCGTTCACAGTGAGAACCGCCACGAAGTGGGGGATCGGCTTGGATTCCCCGTGGTGCTGAAGCTGCCGGACAGCACCTTCAGCATTGGTGTAGTGAAGGCCAAGACCCCGGAGGAACTGGAGGAAAAGCTGGATGTGATCCTGGCGGAGAGCGACCTGGCCGTAGCGCAGGAATACATGTTCAGTGATTTTGACTGGCGGATCGGTGTGCTGGACGGCAAGCCGCTCTATGCCTGCAAATACTATATGGCGCAAGGCCATTGGCAGATCTACAATTGGGGCAGTTCCACCAAGCGCGATGAGACCGGCAATTTCGACACCGTGAAGGTGGAAGACTGCGCTAAACATGTGATGGACGCTGCCCTCAAGGCCGTCCGCTCCATGGTAGGTGACCACGGCTTATTCGGTGTGGACGTGAAAGAGAAGGATGGCAAAGCTTACGTGATCGAGGTGAACGAGTGCCCGAACATCGATCACGGGATCGAGGATGTGGAACTGGGTGATGAGATCTACCGTCGCATTATCGCTTCGCTGAAGCGCACCATCGAGAAGAAGATCGGTATTGCCCCCACCCCTGCGGGGTCCGATAAGGATCGGTCGAATACCCCGGTGAAAGCATGAGCGTGAAGAAACCCTTCGGTCTGTTCGAGGTCACGGGCATCGAACTGGAATACATGGTGGTAGACAGGGAGACCTTGAAGGCCAGCCCTACGGTAGACCTGCTCTTCAAGGATGTTACCGGCGCGATCACAAGCGATGTGGAGCGAGGTGACGTGGACTGGAGCAACGAACTGGTGGCCCATGTGGTGGAATTGAAGACCGCTCGTCCCACCGAGGACATCGCTTCCTTCCGCAGGAAATTCGCCTCGGAAGTAAGTGCCATCGATACCGTATTGGCCAAGCGCGGCCTGATGCTGCTCCCCACCGCGGCCCATCCCCTCTTCGACCCCTTTACGGAAACCGTGATCTGGCCGCACGACAACAACGACATCTACGCGCTCTACAACCGCATCTTCGATTGCCGGGGCCACGGCTGGAGCAACCTTCAGAGCGTTCACCTTAACCTGCCCTTCGCCAACGATACGGAATTCGCCAAGCTGCATACCGCTATCCGGCTACTGCTTCCGATCATTCCCGCGCTCAGCGCCAGCTCGCCGATACTCGATGGCAAGCCTACCGGGCACATGGATGCCCGCATGGAAGCCTACCTGCGTCACCAAGAGCGCCTCCCCCAGCTGATGGGTGCGTTGATCCCCGAAGCGGTGCTCAACCAGGAGGAATACTATCGCGAGGTCTTCGGACCGATCGGAAAAGCCCTTGCGCCTTTCGATCCAGATGGCATCATGGACCACCAGTTCGCCAATTCGCGCGGGGCAATCGCCCGCTTCGACCGCAACGCCATCGAGATCCGTGTGGTGGATATCCAAGAGTGCCCAAGTGCCGACCTCGCCATTGCGGAACTGATCGTGGAAACGCTGAAGGCATTGGTGGACGAACGCTGGGCAAGCAACTACCTGCAGCGCGCCTGGCATCAGAATGACCTGCTCTCCATCTTCAAGGAGGTGATCAAAGCAGCCGGGGATACGCCCATCACGCGCAAGGAATTCCTGCTCATGTTCAACATGCATCGTGAGCAAGCCACCGCGAATGAGCTGTGGAAACACATATTCCATGAAGTGAGTCATGGAATGAGCACCAATGCTCAAGCCAGTATCATGCATATACTGGATCACGGCTGCTTGGCCCGGCGCATCCTCGCCAGAACAGGCGCAGAACCCGATCCAGAGCGGATAATAGCTGTGTACAAGGAATTGGCACTCTGCCTGCGGGAAGATCGGCAACTGGCATGACCGTGCTGTTCCTCAGTTGCGAGCATGGCGGCAATGAGGTGCCGCAGGAACTGCAGTCCTGCTTCATCGGTCATGCCGATGTACTGGAAAGCCATCGTGGGTTGGATATCGGTGCGCTGGACCTCTTCCAGCGGTTGGTTCCTGTGGCCGAAGAGACCACCTCCGCCACACTTTCCCGCTTATGCATTGAACTGAACCGTTCGGAAGGACACCCGCAGCTTTTTTCCGTTTACACCCGAACACTGGATCCAGCGCGCAAGGCAGAGCTTCTTGCCTTCCATCGTAGCTATTGGACCAACTTCGGCGAGCGGATACAAGCGCGGATCAGCGTAGAACAGGAAGTGATGCACGTGGCCGTACACAGCTTCACACCGGTATGGGATGGCGTAGTGCGGACCGTGGACATCGGCCTCCTGTATGATCCCGCCCGAAGCGACGAACGTTCGTTCTGTATGGCTTGGCGGAAGGCACTTTCAACACGCTTGCCTCAGCTAACGATCCGGATGAACCAACCCTATAAAGGTGTTTCCGATGGTTTTCCCACGGCATTGCGCAAGATCTTTCCTGCTCATTATGGGGGAATAGAGTTGGAGGTGAACCAACGTTTCGCACCCAACGGCCTCATGGAGCCGAGCGTCGCGCAGGCGGTGAAGGACAGCCTTGCAGAAGTAATGGCCACCTATCAGTGACCAGTGGAGGCTTGGCAACTTGGCCCCAGCCAGAGCACTGACCGTTCGTGATCCCGCTCAGTTCATACCAAATTTAAGAATCGCAATTTCGCGCCCTCATCCTTCAATCTTCCGCATTGCATGCGCTCCATCCTTCTTCTCGGCGCCGGCCGCTCGGCATCCTCCCTGCTCAAGTACTTGATCGACCATGCCAAGGCACAGGAATGGCACATCACGGTAGCGGAGCGCGACATCGCCCTGGCCACTCGTTTGACGCAGGGCAGTGAGGAAGTGGCCAAGGCCGTGGAACTGGATGCCACCGATGCCAAGAAGCGTGCAGCACTGATAGCCACGCATGATCTGGTGATCAGCATGCTACCCGCCTTCATGCACATGGATGTACTGAAGGACTGTCTACGGCTGAAAAAGAACGTGATCACCCCGAGCTATGTCCCCGATGCGCTCTGGCCGCTGGATGCTGAATTCAAGAAAGCGGGCCTGATCGTGTTGAACGAGATGGGTGTGGATCCGGGGATCGACCACATGAGTGCCATGCGCATCCTGGACGACCTGCGCTCGAAAGGCGCTACGATGGAAGCCTTCGAAAGCTATTGCGGTGGTCTGGTAGCGCCGGAAAGCGATGATAATCCGTGGGGCTATAAATTCAGCTGGAACCCTCGGAACGTGGTACTGGCAGGGCAAGGGAATGCGGCCAAGTACATCCATAACGGCGAATTGAAGTACATCCCCTATCACAAGCTCTACCAACACACCACACGTGTGCAGCTCACGGACCTCGGCAGCTTTGACGGATATGCGAACCGGGATTCCTTGAAGTATCGCGAACCGTACGGCATCAGCGACATTCCAACCATGAAGCGCGGCACGTTACGCAAGGGGGGATACTGCGAAGCGTGGGACGCCTTTGTGCAACTGGGCTGCACGGAGGACGGCTTCGCCATGGAGCTGCCTGCCACTGCTACCTGGGCCGACTACGTGCTCTCCTTCCTCCCGGAAGAGGCGACCAAAGAGAATCTACACGTATCACTCGCGAACTACTTGGGTATCGCCCCGGACGGTCCAGTGATCAAGCGACTCCACTGGCTGGGTCTTTTCGGCAACGGCGCCATCGGCAAAGCGGGCCTTTCGCCGGCCGCCACCTTGCAGCGATTGCTGGAGAAAAAATGGCAGCTCGGCCCGGACGACAAGGACATGCTGGTGATGTGGCATCGGTTCCGGTACTCGCTGGACGGCGGAAGCAAAGAGCTGCAGGCTTCCTTGGTGGTAAAGGGCTTGAACACCACGTACACCGCCATGGCACAGACCGTGGGCCTGCCGATGGGTATCGCTGCGAAATTGCTGCTGAACGGTAGGATCAGCGATCGCGGTGTGCTGCTCCCGTTGAAACCAGAGCTCTATGACCCTATCCTCAATGAGCTTGCATCACTTGGCATTGCCTTTACCGAGCGGGAAGAAGCGCTCTAAAAGTGCAGATCCAAGTCGCTGAGCAAGGCCCGATATTCCGGACTGAATTCACCGGGCACCAGTTGCACGTTCAATTCCGAGAGTTCCTCCGCTTGATCGAACTTCCTTGAAAATTCCAGCAGCACACGCTTGGGGAGCTTGTTGGCCATGAAGTACACGAGGCATTTTCGCGAGGGATTGAACCGGCGTGAGGCCGCCAGAGCGATCACCTCCGCCAGGCGATCTGTCGGAATGATCATCGAAATGCGGCCATTCATCGCGCACCGGACATCCATCGCCTCCATCAGCTCGGTGATGGTCAGGGAGAGATCGTGCTTGGCCACAGCCTTACGGACATCGGCCGAAGGCAGGTAACGTGAATAAAAGGGTGGGTTGCAGAGCACCAGATCGTAATGGTCCTTGCATGCCCATTGCCGAATATCACCTTGATGGATGTTGATCCGATCAGGCCATGGACCGGCCGCGACGTTCTCCATCGCTTGTTCGGCGGAGGCAGGGTCGATCTCCACTGCATCGATCATAGCGTTCGGATTTCGCTGAGCGGCGATCAAAGCCAATAAACCGGTTCCGGTCCCGATATCCAGAATACGCTCGGCAGGAGTGTATTTCGTCCATGCACCCAGGAGCAAACCGTCCGTTCCCACCTTCAAGGCGCAACGATCCTGCCGGATGGTGAACTGCTTGAAACGAAAATAGGCGTTCGCCATGCCGACAAGGGGACCTCTTACATGCTCCGGTACAGATCCACCAATCCTGCTGGTGTCCGTACTACCAAGTATCCCGTATCGAGGTCGATCCCGGTGATCACATCATCCACGATGGGGATCAAGATCTCCTGATCACCCTTGCGCACCACCATCACGGGATGATCCTCCGTGCCTTCCGTTCCGGTGATCTCACCAAGCTCCCCGTATTCTTCATCCAATACGTGCATCCCGATGAGTTCCTCCGGATCGAGGTTCTCTTCTTCCTCTTCTGCTTCCTGCTCGAACTGCTTTTGTCCAGGCGGTGCATAGACCTCGCAATTCACTAGAAAGCTTCCCGCCTGGGGATCATTGATGTCCTCGAACTTCACCACAGCACCAACACGGGGATGCTCACGCATATGACTCACATGGAACGGCACGCGGAGTCCATCGATCTCTGCAAAGAGCACACCCAAGGACAACACCTCCTCGAAAGCGGCATTCGCCAGCTGGAAGGAAAGTTCTCCGCGATGGCCCCACGGCTTCCCCAACCTTCCAAGATGCTGCAGTTTGCTCAAGTCCATTTCGCCGGTGAAAGTAGATCCCTCGAAGGCACGGACCTGCACAAAGAAAAAGGCCCGCCCCCATTTCGGGATCGGGCCTTTCGTTGATCAGCTTTTGAACTACTCCTTCTCGGCAGTATCGCCTTCGGCCGAAGCAGTAGGTTCACTTGCCTCGGGAGTTGCTTCTGGAGCAGCTTCGGCAGTGGCCTCTGGGGTTGGTTCCGTACCAGCCTCCGGAGCGGCCTCACTTTCGGCAGCAGCCGGAATGGATGCGGCAAGCTTGGCGGTCAAGGCATCGGCACGGTCGTGCGACTTCTTGGTCTCCAATGCCAAACGCTCCTTGAAGGCCGTAGCAGCGCTTACCTCCAAGTTCTCGCGTTTTGCTTCGATCTTGGTCTTCTTATCGTTCAACCAAGTATCAAAACGGCGATCGGCCTCTTCCTGGTCGAAAGCACCTTTCTTCACACCGTTCTGCAGGTGGTTCTTGTACACCACGCCGCTGTAGCTCAGGATGGCACGGGCCGTATCGCTGGGCTGCGCACCTTTTTGGAGCCAGTCCATCGCCCTATCGCGGTCCACCTCTACCAAGGCGGGATTGCGGTTGGGGTCATAGGCACCGATACGTTCGATGTATTTGCCATCGCGCGGGGCGCGCTGGTCAGCCACTACCAAATGGTAGTATGGCTTGCCTTTCTTGCCTTTTCTCTGAAGGCGGATGCGGGTCGGCATGTCGCGTTGTTTTTTAAATCCCCTTTTCGTTAAGGGGTTGCAAATGTCGGCATTTCCTTCGAATTGACAAACGAAGACGGGAAAGGGTATCTGAGCACATGGGCGATCGGTTCCTGTAGAACAGGAGTTCGAACCTCGGACCGTGGGGCGCTCGTGAGGCGGATGGCCTTAGGACCGTATAGGAATTCCCACTTTGAGGTACCTTCGCGGCAATCGGGACTGAAAGTGGCATACGATCCGTGATCTGCACACGGACCGTTTGTGATCAGGCAGGGCCCTGAAAAGGATCCCGCCGCGTTCAGTTGACCACTTTTCAGGAACCTTGAACATTTATTCAACCCAACATGGGAAATACACCCCTGACATCCAAACCGCGCTATTCGGCGGCTGAGCTACAAGAGTTCGAAACATTGATCCACGCCAAACTTGCCCAAGCGGAGGAAACACTCCGCTTGGACAAGGACTCGTTGATGCGCCTATCGGCAAACAGCACGGACGACACCTACCTCGGCCAATCCGAGTTGGAGGATGGCACGGCGATGATGGAACGCGAAGATCTGACGCGCTCCGTAGTGCGCCAAGAGAAGTTCATTGGTCAATTGAAAGGTGCCTTAGGCCGGATCCGTACCGGAGATTACGGGGTGTGCCGGGCTACCGGTCAATTGATCCCGAAGGAGCGTTTGCGTTTGGTGCCCCATGCTACACTGACCGTGGAAGCTAAGAACACACGCCCCGAGCCGAGGCCCGAGCCAAAGCAAACGGGCAGGGTGCAGTCGGAGACCGAGGAGGATTGATCGCGCCTGCTTCCCTGCTTCGCCGTGATCATGCGCCAATACAGGGTCAGACTCTCCTGCTTTGCCGCTAAAACGGGGTCTTGGTGAAGGCGATACAGGCTATCGCGACATGCCTGTGATGATCCTCTTGAATACCGCAAGACTCACTTCTTGCTTTCCTCCTTGATGCCGATGCGCCGTGCTTTTCGCTCAGCCGCTTCACTCATATCCTTTCTTCCTTCCTTGCCCGGGGTCTTGCTTCCGACTGTGGATTGAGGACGGTTGCCCGTTGCAGGCTTGGCTCGTTCCATCTGCTCAGGCAAAAGGATGGCACCATGCTCGTCCTTGCGCGGTTCCTGTTTTTTATTCTTCGTGGCTTCCATTGTGAGATGGGATTTTGACCTGAATACCCTCCTAATAATATGCCGGAACAAAGGCTTTCGTACGGACACCATGGCCTTACAGGATGTTCACCACTTCCCAGTCTCCATCCGATCATCGCCCCCCGTGGAGAATTCGCCACAGTTCCGGGTCGGGCTATCGCCGTATCACTGCTCGATCTGAGCGAAAGGCGCTAACCTTGTATCATGAAGTTCCTGCGTTTCCTTCCCTTGCTTTTGATCCTACAGCCACTCGCGGTTCATGCGTGGGGCGCCACTGGACATAGAACTGTAGGCGCCATAGCTGAAAAGCACCTGTCGAAAAAGGCCCGCAAGGCGGTGCATCGCATTCTTGGCGATGAATCCATGGCGATCGCCTCCACGTGGATGGATGATGTGCGCAGCGATCGCAAGTATGCGTTCACAAGGGATTGGCATTGGGTGACGATCCCTGATGGAAGCACGTACGCCGCAGCGGAGAAGAACCCCAATGGGGACGCGGTGGAGGCGATTGGCCGAATGGTGGAGGGCTTGAAGAGCGGAACACTTTCCAAGGAGGAAGAGGTCGTCAATCTGAAGGTCCTGATCCATTTGATCGGCGACCTGCACCAGCCGTTACACGTAGGTCGGGGGGATGACAAAGGAGGCAATGCGTTCCAGGTGCAATGGTTCAATAAGGGTTCCAACTTGCACCGCGTCTGGGACAGTGGGATGATCGACCATAGCCAGTTGAGCTACTCGGAGCTGGCGATCAGTGTGGACCGTTCCACGGCGAAGCAAATGACCGATTGGGCGCGGGGCGATGCTGCCAGCTGGGCACAGGAGAACTTGGCCTACCGGGAGCAGATCTATCCATCGGAGGCCGGTGCGGAATTAGGCTATGAGTACCAGTACTTGAACTGGCCGTTGGTGGAGCAACAACTCCAGAAAGCCGGGATCCGTTTGGCAGGGGTGCTCAACTCGATCTTTGGCTAGAGCGCATCTCAAATTTGCTTTTGGATGCGAGCGGGTTGGATCATGCGACCGGATGAGGCGCAAAAACCGAGCATAGCATGAGCTACCTAAGGCTTTTTGCAACGAAATAAGGGCGCATGAGTCTCCCCGCAGCCCGATGGATCATTTTGAGATGCGCTCCAGGATTGCTCAAGCTGCGGGCCTCGCTGCCACATAAAGCTTGGCTAAACGTGTCATTTCGTGCAGATCGAACGGTTTCGTGAGATAACCATCCGCCCCGCATCGTTCCGCCACGGCACTCAACTTGTCCTTGGAGTGGCTGGAGATCAGGATCACCGGTGTCCGTGTTACAGCCTTGGAGCGCTTGATGCGGCCACATACCTCTTCCCCACTTTCCTGCCCGATCTCCACATCCAAGAATAGAACCGCAGGATGGATCCTGTTCACCATATCCATTGTAGGAGCGCTGGAAAAACTCTCGACCTGTAGACCTTCCTTTACAAGTACCCGGTGCAGTAACCAAAGCAGGTCCTTATCGTCATCCACCACCATCACGGTGGGGGCCGCACTGTGAGTTGTTGACAAGGGTTCCATGCTTTCAGGAATCACAAACAACGGGCCACGGCATTCCAGGCACCAGCTGTCCACAAAACGGAATTTATAGCCCCATATCGTGGCCGTGGACCGGGGTGGTTACTCCCCGTTCGAGGTCCCCGAAGAATCGGGCGTGGTCTTCTCAGACGTTCCCACACTATCCATCGAGGGCACCAAGTGGTCCTCACTACGGAGTTCATAGGCTTCACCGCTGTTCCCATCGGAGGATCCAGCGGCCCCGTCCTGGTTGGTGCATGCAGTGATGGAAAGGCAGGCGACAAAAAGAGCGCCGAGGGTCAAACGAACGTACGCGGTTTTCATTTTGAAGGATTTTGGGAATACCGGTATGAAACAAAGCTGTCCATGGACCTGTTCGCTTGCCATGCACATACTGCTCTCACCCTTAATTTGGCGGACCATAAACACACACCGATCATGAAATACGTGATGACCTTGATGATGGCCGCGCTGCTGATGACCACAGCAACCGCGCAAGAGAAAAAAGGCGAGATGACGGAAGCAAAAAGCGCTGCTGAGATGTTGACGGAACGAATGACCACGGAACTCGGCTTGGATGCAGCACAAGCAAAAGAGGTACAGGCCATCAACGTGAAATATGCGGAAAAGGCCTTGGGGCGCGCCTCCGCCAAGGCCAATCTGGAAACCCGATCAGGTGACCCGGAGGCCATGGTGGAAATGAACGGCGCGCTCAAGGAAGTGCTGACCCCGGACCAGTACGAGCAGTGGATCAAAGCCCAAGAAGGCAAGAAGAACACTACCCCGGATGGTAGAAAGATCAATTCGGTGCAGGAGGTAGAGTGATCCTCCCATCATCTGAAAACAAGAACGGCCCGGTGATCACCGGGCCGTTCTTGTTTTCAGATCAATCCTCGTCCGGTCCGTCCTCTCCCTTCAGTTTGAAATCGATGGGAACAGTAAAGCGCGTCGCAACCGCCTTACCGTTCATTTGCCCCGGTTTCCAATCCGGCATGGTGCTTATCGCACGCACCGCCTCATCATCCAGATCCTTGCGGACGCCCCGTCGTACTTCCGCATCCCGCACCTTCCCATCGCTGCCCACTACGAATTGGACGAAGACCTTGCCTTGCACATTCTCCTTTAATGCGCCGTCGGGATATTGGATCGTGGAGGCCAGGTATTCATACATGGCTGCCATCCCGCCCGGAAATTCAGGTTGAACACCCAGCTTACTGAGGTCATACACGGGTTCCTGCACAAGAGGAAGGTCGAAGGCCGCACGTGGTGAAACTGCAACGAAGGCCAAGGCCAGCAGTGGGATGGACAATGCATATTTCAGTTTGGCGTACCTGGAGGTCGTGATGTTCAACATGGCGATGCGTGTTTTAAGGTTTGGTGAACGGAAACTGTTGACGAGAGAGCTGACGGGGATGCCAAGGGCGCGGGAAAGCAGCAATCGGCCATAATCGGGATGAAGGGTACTGGCCACGGCATCGGCCTGCAGCTCATGCACTGTACGCAAGTAGCTCAACGCCAAGCGCCAGAGCGGATTCCACCAGGAGGCTGCGGCAAGAAGCTCGTAGTACAGCACATCATAGCTGTGCCCTTTCCGTGCATGCACCTGCTCGTGTGCGGCCAGGGAGCGCTGCTCATCCCCATTCAGGTCGGCAGGAAGCACGATATGACCAAAGAAGGAAAGTGCCTCACCGTGAGGGCTCCTGCTGAAGCGCCATGCACGGACATAGCGGATGGCCAGCACCAGCAAGGAGATCAGTACACCTGCTACATAGATCGCGAAAACCACATCCCCCATCCCCAGGTGGGATGTCGTCCGCTCCGTTACAAACCCACTGGAACCATCGCTGAAAGACAGCAAATCCATCGTTCCGGCCATAGGCACCGAAGCAGGAAGCCGGACCAGGGGAACCATGAAGGCAACCACTGGCATCAGCAGGAGCCAGGCACGATTTGCGGCAAACAAAGGACTCTTCCGGAACGCCAAGTAATAGGCACCAAGGAGCACAGCGAATACGATGTTCACCTTCAACAGAAAAATGAGCGTTTCCATGATCAGCGCTTTTTATGGGCCTTCAACAGGTCCATGATTTCATCGAGTTCTTCAACATCCAACTCATTCTTCTCCACGAACGAGGAAACGAGCCCGTGCAGCGACCCATCGAAATAGTCCTTCACCACCTTGTTCACTTGGCGCTTGCTGTAGGCTTCCTTCTTCACTAAGGGGTGGTATTGATGGCTCTTCCCAAAAGAAGTGTGGCCCACGAAACCTTTCTGCTCCAGGATGCGGATGACGGTACTCACCGTGGTGATGGCCGGCCTGGGTTTGGGCAGCTCCGCCAGAACGTCCTTGGCGAAGCCCTTTCCAAGCTTCCACAACACTTGCATCACCTGCTCCTCGGCACGGGTCAACTGTTCCATGGTGCAAATATAACTATGTTTTTAGTTATGTAACTAATGACCTAGTTGATTTTCTTCGGCGTCCTCGGGATCCGCAGTACGGCGGAGATCGCTGAGGGAGCTTCAGGCTTCAATTCGTAACGAAATTGATCGGGATCACATAGCGCGTAGCAACAGGCTTGTCTTGCAGCCGACCGGGCTCCCATATTGGCATCGCCTGGATGGCCCGCACGGCTTCCGCATCCATGGCCGGAGTGGCACTTCGACGCACCTTTACCTGATCTACATGTCCGTCCTTGCGCACGACAAATTCTACGTACACCTTTCCCGCTATCATCTTGTCCGCTTCTTCCTCCGGATAAATGATGGTCCTTGCCAAGTAACTGTACATGGCCGTATCGCCACCTGGGTATCGCGGCTGAACCTCCACGGCAGCCAGGTCCCAGATGGTATCGGTCGGCACTTGGGTTCGGCCATCGAAAACATGTTGCGCGGCATCCGACGCTTTGCCCAAAGCACCTACACTGGATTGCGCATATGACATCACACCAATGAGCATCGCGGCGATCGAAAGGAATGGTCCGGATATAGGCATGCTCAAAAATACACATTGAGCACTGTGAGGAGGCAGCACTCCTGCCCCTATTACATTTGGCGAACACCCTATTCCCCATACAATGAGCAACGTGTACTATCCAGACTACCTCCAACTAGAGAAGATATTGGGCGCCCAAGAGCTCGAAAGTGACAAGGCCGGCACACACGCCCATGATGAGATGCTCTTCATCATCATCCACCAGGCTTATGAACTGTGGTTCAAGCAGGTACTATACGAAGTGAACAGTGTGATGGAGATCTTCAAGCACCAAAAAGTGGATGACAACAGTGGCGAACTGAACATCGCCGTCCACCGTTTGCAACGTGTAAAAACGATCCTCGATGTACTGGTCCATCAGTGGGAGATCATTGAGACGATGACCCCCTTGGACTTCTTGGACTTCCGCGACCTGCTTCGGCCGGCGAGCGGCTTCCAGAGCATGCAGTTCAAGATCCTGGAAGCCCGCCTTGGCTTGCGCATGGAGGCCCGCTTCGGAAAGCAGTATTACACCAGCCAGTTGCGCCCGGACCATAAGGCCCAGATCGAGGAGTTGGAGACCGAACCCACCTTGCTGGAACTGGTGAACGCCTGGTTGGAGCGTATGCCCTTTCTCGAAGAGCGATTCTGGCCGGGCGAACCCGCCTTCTTCGAGCGCTTGGAAAAGCTGTATGTGGCCAGCTTGGTAAAAGGCGAGGAAGGCAATGCGGAATTGTGGCGCAAGATCTTCGTGGATGGCTCCGGGGAGCGGCACTTCTCCCCTTCCGCGGCCCGCAGTGCCTTGTTCATCATGCTCTATCGCGATGAGCCGATCTTCCAGCAGGCCTTCCGCTTCCTGGATTCATTGCTGGACATTGATACCGTGATGGCCTCATGGCGCGCACGCCACATCAGCATGGTCCACCGCATGATCGGCCTGCGCGTAGGAACTGGCGGCAGCACGGGCCAATCCTATCTGAAAGGTGCCATGGACAGCCATCACATCTTCTCGGAGATCGCGGACCTCAGCAGCTTCCTTTTCGAGCGGCGCAAACTCCCGCCATTGCCGGAGGCCTTGAAAAAGGCGGTAAAGTTCGCCGGTTGAAGTTCACACCTCGAAGCGCTGCCCTTGCTCGGGGATCCGGATGTTCCGGTACCCATGCTCGGCATACAGATCACGCAGGCCATGCAGTGCAGGCTCCGCACCGTGCACCAGGAAAACCTGTTTCACCAACGCTGGATCCTGGCAGCTGATCCATTGAAGCAATTCGTTGCGGTCGCCATGTGCGCTGTAACTGTCCATGGTAAGAATGGCCGCACGGACCTGCACCACATCACCGTACATCTTCACGGTTTCCGGGCGCTGAAGCAGGCGTTCGCCGAATGTGCCCGGTGCGCAGAAACCTACGATGAGGATGGCGTTGTTGGGATCCGGAAGGCCATGAAGCAAATGGTGCCGGATGCGGCCGGCATCCATCATACCGCTGGCCGCAATGGTGATGCTCGGCCCTTGGCGCGTGTTCAACTCCTTGCTGCGGCGGGCCTCCCGAACGAACTCCACGCCGGGGAAACCGAACAGGTCCGCGTCCGTCTCCAACTCCTTCCGGATATCCGGGCGTAGCAGCCCCGAGTGCTTGCGGTAGATACCGGTGGCATTGATGGAAAGTGGGCTATCGACGAAGACCGGCACCTGTGGCAGCAGTCCTTCGTTGAAGAACTTGTTCAGCTGGTATAGGATCTCCTGCGTACGGCCCACGCTGAACGCGGGGATGATCAAGCGGCCTTGCTGCTCCACACATACGCGCTGCACATGGCCCAGCAACTCCTTCACGGATCCGCTCGGTTCGGAATGGTCGCGATCTCCATAGGTGCTTTCGCAGATGATGACATCCGCCTGTGGAAATGGCTTGGGAGCCGACACGAGACGCGCCACATAGCGGCCCACATCCCCACTGAAGCTGATCTTGCGCTCGCCTTCCGGGGTGGCCACGGAAAGGTGTACGGATGCACTGCCCAGGATATGGCCTGCATCGATGAAGGTGAGGGTAACACCGGGCAGGATCTCCGTGGGGGCATCGTAGGGTATGATGCGGAACAGGTTCATCGCCGCATCCACATCAGCAGAGGTGTACAACGGCCCGATCTCGGTCATCGCCCGTTTCTGCTTCTTGGCGCGCTTGGCGTCGTAGCGGAAGTCGCTCTCTTGGATATAGGCACTATCGGCAAGCAGGATCTCGCAGAGGTCCAACGTGGCGGGCGTGGCGAAAATGGGGCCTCGGAAGCCCTCCGCCACCAAGCGCGGGATCAGGCCACTGTGGTCGATATGCGCATGGGAGAGCACGAGCACATCAATGCTCTTGGGATCGAAGCCGAAGCGCCGGTTGAGGGCATCGCTCGCCGGTCCTTCGCCTTGGAACATGCCGCAATCAAGCAATACACGTTTGCCATCGGGCAGGTCGATCAAGTGTTTGCTACCGGTAACCATGCCGGCGGCACCATGGAAGGTGATGGAGAGGGACATGTGGGCCTTACGCTGTTGGGATCATCCGAAAAACGAATGCTGGCAAGGTAAGCTGCACATGAATGGCTGTGCTTCCCCGGAGGACCTGCCATCCACCAACGGCAAGGCCCCGTACCGGTGATCGGTGCGGGGCCTTGCGCTGTTCTTATGGATCGATGTTCAGTCGTTCTTGGGGCCACGCATTTCCATCTGTTTCTCCATGCGCTTCTCCTTGTGCCTTTCCTTCATGGCCTCCTGCTTGGCCACCAACTTTTCATACTGCTCAGAAGTGAGCACGGCCTTGAACTCCTCCATTTGGGCTTCGCGTAATTCAGCGCTCTTGCTTTTGTTGGCTTTTGCCATGGCTTGGCGCTGTGCGCGGATAACCTCGTTCTTTTCAGCGTAGCGGATATTGATATTCCCTACCTTCTCCGTTTGTTCTGCGTTGAGGGCAAGTTCCTTTACCATGCGTTCCGTACGCTTCTCTGCGCGTTCCTGTGCGGTTTTCTGCTGGCCTTGCTGCGCTTGGGCAACGCCCATTCCGAATAGCAGCAATGCCGCTCCTGCAAGTAGTTTCTTCATGTTCATTCCGCCCAAAGCAGACGGTGCTGTTTGTTGTTCACTGCGTAGGACGTGTTCCATGCCAATTGGTTTGATCGCAGTGGTCCTTTCAGTCCTCTCCGCCTTGCGTCCCTATCCGGGAGATCTTTCGGGAACCGGGTTAAAGCTCCTCGGTGTTCCGCTCACGGACCATAATGGGGTCCTTGGTCAAGTGGCCCCATAAAGTGCCAAGCCTGCCATCCCCACACACGCCATGATGACCAGCACCAGCGCACTATTTCGTTCCGCCCATTTCGTTACTGGGTAAATGATCATGTCCATGGCCTGGTCCTACGCAAGCCACATGCCAGATCGTGGGGAGCGTGTAGGTCAGTCCAGTAGACCCATATTGGGGAAGTCGGTGCCCATTGCCAGGGATCGGACGGGGCGGACCATCTCGATATATGCCCCTTGTTAGTGCCAAATTGGTATCTTCGACATGTACGGCATGGTTTGGGAAGGCTCTATCGAAACACACTAATAGCTATGACTACCGGAAAATCCACCGATCAAGTTTCTCGCTCCGCACCGGACAAGGCACGCGCTGTACCACTGGATACCTCGGAAAAACCGATGCCCGAATTCCCCATGGAGAAAAAGGAGCTTGTCTATCCGGGTGAGGGTTCTCCTTTTCCAACAGCCAGCCCGAGTGAAAGCTCATCGGGAGGTCCTCATCAGCCCGGCGTTCCCGCCCATCCCGCCGTTCCACCAACGGAATTACCTCGGAACAAGATCCATCTATCAGCCGTGGAGAGCAAACCACTTCTTGATATTCTGTCCCATTGCATCGCGGCGTGTGAGCGCTGCATCACCGGATGTGAGCAGGCTTTGGAACCGCATAAGTATGCGGACTGCATCGCCACCAGCCGGGCCTGTGTGGACATCTGCAAACTGCTGCAGAGCTATGTGACCGCCGCTGAAAAAGCGGACCTCGCCATGTTGGCCGTGGACCTCGCGATGGTCACCGCGCGAGTGTGCGAGGCCTGCGCCTTGCAGTGCAGCAAGCACCCGAATATGGAACATTGCGTGGCCTGTGAAAGGGCCTGCCGGGAAGCCGCCAAGGAGTGCAGGAGCTTCGCTAAGTGAGCCGTGCCCCACTGGTCCTTGGCTAGTGGAACCTTGTCCATTTTCCCCGAATGGCGCTTGGCTCGATGTAAAGCGGCATACCACCAACAATATTGTGGGCGGGGCGCGGCACGAATGTGCTCGAGGAAGACGGCTACCATATTGCGCAAATGAATACCAGCGGACGGTGGATAAATAGTATGCACGCACATCCATCCGCTTCGGATCGTGCCGTTATATTGGCTCCGTTCCCACGCATACAACCAATCCACTTTTCCTTTGAGGCTGCTCATCTCACTACTCTTCATCGCCGGTTTTCTTTTCTGCAACACCGCAAATGCGCAGGTGCTCAAGTTGAAGGGCACTGTGACTGACGCAGGCAGCGGTGAATCCATCATTGGTGCGGTGGTGAAGGTGAAGGACATGCCCGGTGGCGTAGTAACGGATCTGGACGGCCACTTCAACCTCAGTGTGGAACGCCCACCTCCATTCACGCTCACAGTGGTCTATTACGGCTATGTATCCCAAGAGCTACCTATCAAGAGCCTCGACCAGGAGGTAAAGGTGAAAATGCTCCCTGATGCGGTGCTGTTGGGCGATGCCCAGGTCGTGCGGCAACGCATCAGCGACAAGCAGAAGCAGGCACCACTCACCGTGGAGACGATGGATCTGCTGGCGATCAAGGAAGTGGCAGGTGGTGATTTCTATGAGGGCCTAGGCAATTTGAAGGGTGTGGACATGACCGCAGCGAGCTTCGGCTTCAAGGTGATCAACACCCGTGGCTTCAACAGCACCAGCCCGGTCCGCTCGTTACAGCTGATCGATGGGGTTGACAACCAAAGCCCCGGACTCAACTTCTCCCTGGGAAATTTTCTCGGGGCCAGTGATCTCGATGTTTTGAAAGTGGATGTGATCGCAGGCGCCAGCACGGCCTTTTACGGTCCCGGCGCTTTCAACGGAGTGATCAACATGACCACGAAAAGCCCGTGGAACTTCCCTGGATTAAGCGTGAGCGTTAAGGGCGGCGAGCGGAATATGCTGGAAGCGGCCGTGCGTTGGGCAGAAGTGATCGGGGACTCCACCACCAAACAGCGCTGGGCCTACAAGGTGAACGCGTACGCCTTGCGGGCCGATGATTGGCAAGCGGAGAATTACAGCCCAACGGAGGACAGTCCCACCGGAGTCGATAATCCCGGACGGTATGATGCCGTGAACATCTATGGGGATGAGGACGTGAGCTTCAATAACAACTACGCCACCTTTTCCGGGCGACGCAGCTATCCCGGTTTAGGGAAATTCCTGCGGAACGGCTATACCGAAAGCGAATTGGTGGATTATGGCACACAGAACCTCAAACTCGGAGGATCACTTCATTACCGCATCAATGACAGCTTGGAGGTGATCGGAGCCAGCAACTTCAGCACCGGCAATACGGTCTATCAAGGTGATAACCGCTATCGTTTGAAGGACATCATGTTCTTCCAGCACCGCTTGGAGATCAATCAGGAAGGGAAGTGGTTCGCTCGGGCCTATGTAACGCACGAGGATGCAGGCCGGACCTACGACATCTATACCACGGCCCTACGATTACAGGATGCGGCCGGACAAACGGGCAGTATTACGGGATGGAACGTTCCCTACACCAACTTCTGGGGCGACAACATCACCCCGCAAGTAGAGGCCATGCCTGGCTACATCACCGCTACCCAAGCAGCTGGCCTTGGCTGGAACCAAGCCACATGGATCACTTGGTAAGACCAGTTCATCCAAGATAACTTGAGCCTTTTCAAGGGCTTCCATCAACAGGCCCAAGACTATACGAACAGCGTGGACAATGCCTATCTCGATCCCTTTTATGTTCCGGGCACCGAACGCTTCAATGAGAAATACAATGAGATCACCAGTAAGCGATTCAATGATGGGGGCTCACTCTTTTACGATAAGAGCATTCTTGCCCATGCCATGGGTGAATACAAGTTCAAGCCTGCCTTTGGCGAAATAACCGTGGGTGGCAACTTCCGGCAGTACCTGCCCAATAGCGCGGGCACGATCTTTCGGGATACAGGCGATGTGAAGATCCGCAACAGCGAGTTCGGCCTCGTTGCCGGCCTGGAGAAGAAGTTCATGGACGATAAGCTCACGGCCACTGCTACCGTGCGCATGGACAAGAACGAGAACTTCAAGGCACTCTTCTCCCCTGCCCTTTCCTTGGTCTATGCCAACAGTCCGGCACACGTGTGGCGCGCTGGTTTCAGCAGCGCCATACGGAACCCTACCCTGGCCGACCAATACCTGTACTACAACGTAGGCCGTGCATTACTCCTGGGCAATGTGGACGGCCAGTTCGAGGCCGGGCGCGACTCCATGTTCACGGTGGAAAGTTTTCAAGTGTACCGCAACAACAACCTGCAACGGAGCCTGCTGGATTATTTCAATGTGGACCGGGTCCGTCCGGAGCAGGTGAAAACAGTGGAGATCGGCTACCGCGGTACACATTGGGAGAATGTCTATGTGGATCTCGGTGCTTACAACAGCTGGTACACGGACTTTATCGGTTACATCATCGGATTGCATGCTGACTTCCCCCAAGCCGGGAACATTCCTCCGGTGGGACTACAGGCCTATCGCGTGGCTGCAAATGCCGTTTCCACCGTGGTGACACGAGGGGTGAACGCGGGCCTCACCTTGTACCGGCCCAGGCTTACCTATACCTTCAACTACAGCTACAACAAACTGATCAGTGGTGATGACGACCCGATCATCCCCGCCTTCAACACACCGGAGAATAAATTCAACGCGGGTCTAAGTGCACGTGACCGGAAGATCCCCTTCACTGAATTGAAGCGCTTCGGCTACGGGTTCAATTGGAAGTACGTGGAGGGGTACACCTTTGAAGGTTCACCACAGTTCACAGGCCCCATCACCAGCTACGATATGGTGGATGCTCAGTTGAGCGTAAAGTTCCCGAAGCAGGACCTCACGGTGAAAATCGGAGCGAGCAATCTTTTCGGGCTGATGCCATTGTGGGACAAGAACGTACCGGACGACGACCGGTTGGATCGTGTCTTCAATAACGATGTCTACCTGGTATACGGTGGCCCACGGATCGGTCGATTGGCCTATGTGCAACTCTCCTATGAACTAAGCAAGCGTTAAACAACTAACTTTCGGAAATCAATAAAAACCATGCTCTCATGACCAGAAAACTACTCCTTGCCCTCCCGCTTGCGGCAGTGGCTCTTTCAACCCATGCGCAGGAGCGCTACCTCTCGGAGGTATTCACTCCTGCCCAAGTGATGATCACGAACGATGTGATCTTCGGAACGAACATCGACTTCCTGACCTCGGATTTCTCCAGTCCGGCCGCATATGGTCCTGAAGTGGCCCAACTACAAGGTCTGGTCAGTTCCGGCCAACCGATCCCCGCTGAGTTCTTCAACCCTGGGGACGCCAGTACAGTTGTGAAGGTGACCAACCTGCGGATGGATATCTATGAGCCTGACCAAGGTGTTGACAGTGAGACGGCTCGGCCGGTATTCATCTATGTGCACACAGGAAATGCCTTGCCTCCGCCGATCAATGGCAGTCCGATGGGCACGCGCAAGGATAGCAGTGCGGTGGAGATCTGCAAACAAATGGCTCGGCGAGGCTATGTAGCGGTAAGTATGAGCTACCGCGCTGGCTGGAATCCATTGGGTTCCACGGTAGAGGTGCGGCGTGGCACGTTGCTCAATGCCATCTACCGTGCCATTCACGATGTGAAGCAATGCATACGGAACATCAAAGCCGATGCAGCTGATGCCAATACGTATGCGATCGACCCGAACAAGGTGATCTTGTTCGGTGAGGGCACGGGCGGCTACATCACATTGGCATCGGCCACGTTGGATGAACCCTCAGAACTCTTGATCGATAAATTCCTACCTGACCCCTTCGACCCTACCACCGGCTATGTTGACTCCACCGTTGTGGGGAACATCGAGGGCTTTGGTGGATCGTTGGCACTATACCGCCCCAATGGCTTCTCCAGCGACTTCAACTTCTGTGTGAACGCCGGAGGCGCTTTGGCCGATACCAGCTGGCTGGCCCAAGGCGATGTGCCCATGGTGGCCTTCCACACGGTGTTCGACCCTTACGCCCCATTCAGCGAAGGCATCGTGATCGTGCCCACAACAGGCGAACAAGTGGTACCGGTGCAGGGCAGCAACGTGTTCATGGAATTGGTGAACGCGTACGGGAACAACTCCAGCTTCGCCACAATGGAAGGCGGTGACCCGTATACGGACCGTGCCCGCAGTCTTTACGACAGCGACCAGGTCCACAGTGCAAATACCGTTCACATCAACAGTGATGTGGAAGGTCTCTACCCCTTGGTTACGCCCGATTGGCCGGGTATGAGCGTTGCCCCGTTCGAAGAGGCCGGACCGTGGCAGTGGTGGGATCCCACCAGCGCTATTGCACAGACCATTGTAGCCCCCGGTCCTCCGCCTGTTACCGCCAGCCAGGCCAGCCAGGCCAGCAATCCGAATTTCAGCGGTACCAAGGGCCGCACGTATATCGACACGATCATGGGCTACATGAACCCAAGGATCGTATGTGCATTGGAATTGGGTCCCTGCGCATTGGTAGGCATCGCGGAAAGCGACCCGATCGCCGTTGGTGTTGACCTGTTCCCGAACCCTGCACATGATGTAGTGCGCATCAGCAGCGCCAATGCGACCATCCGCATGGTGGATGTGTACGACATCAATGGTCGCCGCGTGCATTCGGAGAACGTGGAGAACAAGGCGTTCAACCTGCACCGCAACGGTCTGAAGACCGGTGCCTACTTCGTTACCCTCACCTTCGACCAAGGCACGGTGACGCGGAAGCTGATGCTGGACTAACCCACGCTATTCCACTCTCCTCGTGAAAGGGCCGCAGATCGCGGCCCTTTCTTGTTGTCCTCAGCGTTACCCCTCTCTCGTTGCGCTCTTCACGCGGAGCATCCGTTCATCACAAAATGGTACTTTGTTTTGCATAGTACCATCCTACGCCCATATATTTGCATCGTCAGCTACCGGGTACCACCCAATGGCAGCATAGAAGACCAAGCGATGAAAGTGGAGAACACCAAGGCACAGATGCGCAAAGGCGTACTGGAGTATTGCATCCTGTCGCTACTGGCGTCGGAGGAGATGTATCCCTCGGATGTGATCGCGAAGTTGAAGGACGCCAAGCTGATCGTGGTCGAAGGCACGCTCTATCCCCTGCTCACCCGGTTGAAGGATGCCGGATACTTGGCCTACCGCTGGGAGGAAAGCCGTTCGGGGCCACCCCGCAAGTATTACAAATTGACCCCTGTAGGCCGTAAATTCCTCAAGGAACTCGATGAAACTTGGGACGACCTCGTGCAAGCCGTGAAGAAAGCAACCCGCAACAACCCCTCGTAACGCCACTCAAGAATGAAGAAGACATTCACCGCAAACCTCAATGGGACCGTGTTCCACATTGAAGAGGATGCTTACGACCAGCTGCAACGCTACCTCGCCAATATCCGGGCGAAGTTCAGCGGCAGTGCCGAAGCGGAAGAGATCATGGCGGACATCGAGGCGCGCATCGCTGAGCTCTTCCATGAGCGTCTACAAGGGCGCCAAGCCGTTTCCATGGCCGATGTGGACCACGTGAAGCAGGTGATGGGCCAGCCGGAGGATTATGTGGACGGAGATACTGCCGACGGCCCTGCCGACACCGAGGAGCGCGCCTACCGCCACTATGGACCACGCAAGCACAAGCGCCTCTTCCGCGACCCTGACGATCGCTGGCTGGGCGGGGTGATCAGCGGTCTTGCGAATTATTTCGGTACCGATCCGCTCTGGTTCCGCATCGCCTTCATCGTAGTGTTGATAGCGGGCTGGGGATCTCCGGTGCTGATCTACCTGATCATGTGGGCACTGATCCCCGAAGCGATCACGGCGGCGGAAAAGCTGGAGATGCACGGTGAGGAAGTGACCGTGGACAACATCAAACGCATGTTCGATGAAGGTGCGGAGCGCTTCAAGAGCGGGGCGGAAAAGGTGGCCAGTGAAGCCCGTGAAATGGGACGCAAGTACTGGCATCGAAGCAGTGATCCACGCAAGGATATGGGCTACCGTGCCGAGAGCTTGGGCCACCGGGTGCTCGATATCTTGGGCAAAGTGGTGGGTGCATTCCTGCTTTTGCTGGCGATCATCCTCGGCCTTTCGCTTATTGCCGCGCTGCTGAGCGGCACGGCCACTTGGACCAACGGTGCGTTCACCGGCGGCACGGGGCTGATGGGACTGATGGGCTTCATTTTCCCCAGTGGTGGGCAGGCGGTGGGATTCTTGCTTTCTACAATTGTCCTGGGACTGGTCCCCGTGGTATTGATCCTGCTCGCGGCTCTCTGGCTGCTATTCCGGGTCCGTACACCGCGTTGGGCCGGCTGGGGCCTTACCACGTTGTTCATCGTTGCCCTGGTGGCCGCCACTTGGTTCAGCATCCGCCTCGCCGCCGATTTCCGGGCAAAGGGTGCTGAGCGGACCCCGATGTCCATACCCACCCCGGCGAATGGTGTACTGGAGGTGAAGCTGGATAATGGAGACAACACCACGTCCTCATTGGGTTGGGGCTACCGCCGAGGCATCGTCCAGTTCGACATGGACCTGGTGAAGTTCGATGGGGAACTTGTTCACCTGCGCTTTGCCCGCTTGCAAGTACAACAAAGTCCGGACAGCGCGTTTCACCTGTTCACCGAGCGTATCGCACGTGGCTATTTGCCTGAACAGGCCAAGGAACGAGCCAAGCACATCCAGACAAACTACGTGTGGAGCGACGTTGACGGGCTGAGCCTCTCTAGCCTGTACACGATCCCTGTAGGTGACAAGATCCGCGCACAGCAAGTGATCTACATCCTACAGGTCCCACTGGGTGGTAAAGTGTATTTCGCCCCGGGTACAAAAGCCTTGATGCACGATCTGTGGGATGGGTTCAACGACGACCACGAACTGGAAACCGACATGGCAGGAGGTACTTGGGAGATGACGACCCGAGGGTTGCAGGAAGTAAAGCGCGGAATGGATCAACCTTCACAGCCACCGGTAGCACCGGCATCACCGAAGCGGGATGACACTTCAGCGGATGCGACCTCGCTCCGTGCTCCCCAGCAAGATCCCGCCTATCCGAACCTGTTCCACCTGCTCACGAATTTTGTTCGGACCTAGCATTCAGTGCCGCGAGCGCGACGAGGGGTTTCGTTCTACCGGCCAGCGACGGCCCCGGGATCTTTTCCGGGGCTGTTCGCATTTCCATGCTCAACCTTAACGCATCCCTGCGTATCCGCGTTCCTGCGTCACATCCTCTTCAACATAGCGCTGCCATCCACTGCCAGTACCGACCTTCGCGCCCTCAACACCGAATACCATGACCAAAGCAGCAAAGATCAAGTCCTTCGACCCCAATACCCCTGGTAATGCCAACGCGGGTATCTACGGTCTGCCCTTCACGGCGGAGGAAAGCGATATCGTTCTCGTACCTGCTCCTTGGGAAGTGACCACGAGCTATGGTGGTGGTACCTCACAAGGGCCGGCTGCTATCCTGGAAGCTTCGTTCCAAGTAGACCTGTTCCATCCGGAATTCGGCGACCTCTGGAAGCGCGGCATTGCCATGGACGAGATACCTGATGCCCTGCTGCAGCAGAGTGATGCCTTGAAGAAGGAAGCAGCGCACGTGATCGATGTGCTGGTGAATGGAGGAACGAAAACGAAGCAGGACCGGGCAGCCAAGGCCCTTACGCTGGTGAACGAGGAAAGTGCCGTGATGGAGGAATGGGTGGAACAACGCACCGGCTACTGGCTGGATCAAGAGAAGCTCGTAGGCCTCGTAGGTGGTGACCACAGCACGCCATTGGGCTTCTACCGTGCCTTGGCACAGCGCTATGAAGGGTTCGGCATCCTGCATTTGGATGCGCACCTCGATCTTCGGAATGCCTACGAAGGTTTTTCCGGAAGCCATGCGAGCATCATGCACAATGCGTTGGCCATTCCTGAGGTGGAGACCATCGTCTCCGTTGGCATACGCGATTTCTGCGAGGAAGAAGCCCGCGTGTTCGCGGAACAGGATCTTCGTGTGCGCATACACCGCAGTGCCGAGCTCCGCCGCGAGCAATATGAAGGCATGACCTGGCAGAAGCAGTGCGATCGGATCATTGATCAACTGCCGGAATTCGTCCACATCAGTTTCGACATTGATGCCTTGGATCCCTCCCTCTGCCCGAACACGGGTACACCCGTTCCGGGAGGTTTCGCTTTCGAGGAGGCCACCTACCTCCTCTCCGGCGTGGCGGCCAGTGGCCGCAAGATCATCGGCTTCGACCTTGTGGAAGTGACTCCGGGGCCGACCGGGGATTGGGATGCCAACGTGGGCGCCCGACTGCTTTGGCACCTCTGCGGCGTAATCGCCAAGACGAATTAGACCGGTTCGCTTTCAGCGTGGATACACCTTACGGTGCATAGCGGCTTGAAAAGGGTTGGTCCCTTCAACCCTTTTTTTTTTCGAGTTCACCAAAGCAGCAAGCTCGGATCGACCTCAGCTGCGATCCGTATCGTAGGCCTGCAATACAAGCAGTGGCAGGTTGGTGTGCAACGCCAAACGCTTGGCGGTGCTGGTGCGGAAGAGGCTTTCGAAGAAACCGGTATGCCTGTGCAACACCGCGATCATATCCGCGCCTTCCTTCTCCGCGAGAAAGTCCAGAACACCGGCGACATCCTTTCCTTCCCCTGCAATGAAGCGATGGGGAACGGCCTGGAGCAATTCCCCGTACATGCCAACGATCTCTGGATCGGGCAGATCATCCGGGTTTTGGAGCACATGCGCCAGCACGATCTCCGACATGGAGCGCAAAGCGATGTGGAGCAACATGCGCGTACCGGCCACCTCCACTCCTTTCTGGTCGTCCGCGTACAGGATCCTCGTCACCGGGCGGAGTTCAGCCCTATTGGGCACCACCAACACGGGGATCTTGCTATGCTTCACCGTGGCTCCCGCATTGCTCCCCATGATCCCAGCCCCGGAATGGCCTTCGGTGCCCATCACGATCAGGTCCGCCTTCTTCTCCTTTCCCAGTTCATTGAGCATGTTCGTCAGAGGCCCATAGAGCACTTCGGTATTCACCGTTGCGCCCTCGAAGAGCTCGGAAGCACGTATTCGTCCTTCCCAGTCCTTCATGCCATCCACTGCAGCCTTGTATAGACTCTCGGCCATGCCGGCCCATGAGGTAACGGTCGGATCGGCATCGAGGTAGGTATGTACCAACGTGTAGGTAACCTCCTGCGTACCGAGCAAACGCGCACCATACATGGCGGCGTGCAAGGAATTATCACTGAAATCGGTGGGGAGCAGAATGTGGACCATGTTGTGCTGGATATGAGGCAAACTTAGGGTTGCGGCTCCATCCCGCCAGCTCTTCCAAGACGGCAACCTGATGAAGATCATTCACCGGACCAAGGAGTAGCTCTATCCTTGACCGATGGCACTGCTGCTTGACAACCACCAAATGGCCGGAACGATAGAAACCCTCGAGGAATTGGTACGCGTCCTCGACGTCGAATCGCGTCCGGCCGGCTATATGGATGCCTTGTTGCGCTTGTCGATCACACCTGAAATGCTGGCTCCCTTCTGTCAGTGGAACACACGCCACTACACTCGGCAATGCATCCACCGCACGCGCGAGCACGAGCTGATACTGATCTGCTACGAAGAAGGCCAACGCACGAGCATACACGACTACGACAGCCAGATGGCCTGGATCAAGCCGTTGATGGGCACTGTGCAGGAGGAACGCTTCAAGATCGCCACCGGTGGAAGCTTGAAGCGCCATGGGCAGCGCGTATTGGAAACCGGGCGGTTGGCGTACATGGCCACCAAGAGCTGCATCCATCGGCATTCCAACGCCGGTCCCGGGAGGGCTGTCACCCTCAACCTGTATGCACGGCCCATCCGAAGTTGGCGCGTGTATGACGAGCGCACCGGCCTCGCATCCCTTTTAGGCACTACGGAGGCTGGAGGTGAATAACTTCGCCGGCACGAATGCCACAAGGGGATACCAATGTGAACCCGGTCCATTTGGATCGAGTGCGCGAAATGCTTTTCGCCAGCGCTGCGGAAGGGTTGGTCCTCGTTGACCGCTCGGGCGCCATACGCATGAACAATCCGCGGTTGCTGGAATTGTTCGGTTACGCGGAAGGCGAACTCCTGGGCCGCTCCATTGAATTGCTGCTTCCTGAAAGCTTCCGCCATGCGCATGCCTCGCAGCGCGAAGGCTACAATGCGCGGCCGGCAAAACGGCATATGGGACGCGGCCGTGAACTGAACGGCCTGCGCAAGGATGGAACCATCTTTCCCGTGGAAGTGGGCCTGAACCACTTCACCGTGGACGATGAACTTTACGTGATGGCCCTGGTAACGGACATTACGGAACGGAAAAGTGCCGAGGAAGCCCTGAAGCGCAATACGGCCGAGTTGGAGAAACGGGTGGAAGAGCGGACCGCGGAACTGGCCAAGGGTGCGCACGCCGTGGAGATCGCTTATGAACGAGAGAAGGAACTGCATGCGTTGAAGTCGCGCTTTGTTTCCATGGCCTCACATGAGTTCCGCACGCCGTTGAGCACCATCATGGGATCTGCCGACCTGATCGCGCGCTATACCGAAGGCCCGGGCAATGAAAAGGTACACAAGCATGTGCAGCGGATCCGCACCAAAGTGCGCGACCTTACCGCCATACTCAACGATTTTCTCTCTTTCGAACGCATCGGCCAAGGCGATATATCCACAGAACCGGAAGAGATCGATATCATCCATTTATGCATCGGGCTGATCGAGGAGCTTCGTGGCATGGCCAAGGCTGGCCAAGCACTGAAGTACGAACATACCAGCGATACGCGTACCGTGGTGTTGGACCGGAACATGTTGGTGAACACCATCACGAACCTGGTGACCAACGCCATCAAGTATTCACCCGAGGGCAGCCCGGTGACACTGCGGACAGCCATGGACGACGGCTGCCTGCGCATTGTAGTGATCGATAAGGGCATAGGCATCCCTGTCACGGATCAGCCCCAACTGTTCGACCCCTTCTTCCGTGCACAGAACGTGCTCACCATCCAAGGCACCGGCCTTGGGCTACATTTAGTGAAACGCTATCTGGACCTGATGGGTGGCGAGATCAACTACACCAGTACTCCGGGACAAGGCAGCACCTTCAATGTGCGCATTCCCGGAAAACACTACCGAACATGAAGACCCTACTACTGATCGAGGATGATGCCGATGTGCGGGACAACACCGCAGAGATCTTGGAACTCGCACATTACCGTGTGCTGAAAGCGGAGAACGGAAAGAAGGGCGTGGACCTCGCCCGGAAGGAATTGCCGGACCTGGTGCTTTGCGACATCATGATGCCTGAACTGGACGGCTATGGTGTACTGCACATGCTGGGTCGCTCGCCGGAGACCGCCGAGATCCCCTTCATTTTCCTCACGGCGAAGGCCGAACGCAGCGATGTGCGGCGCGGGATGGATCTAGGTGCCGACGATTACCTGACCAAGCCCTTTGAGGAAAGCGAATTGCTGAACGCCATTGAAGGTCGGCTAAAGCGTAGCGATCTTTTCCGCAAGGGCTTCGACCGTACGCTCAGTGGGCTCAACGACTTCATGGAGCAAGCGCGCGGTGTGGCCGCTTTGGAGGACCTGAGCAAGGACCGCAAGAACCGGAACATCGAGCGCAAGGGGATCCTTTTCCACGAAGGGGACGAAATGCGGTATGTGCCGTTCCTGGTCTCGGGTAAGGTGCGCACGTTCAAGGTGAACAACGACGGCAAGGAATTCGTGACCGGCCTGCACATCCCCGGAGATTTCATCGGCTACCTCGGCACCCTGGAAGGCGGCCATGCCATGGAGACCGCCGAGGCCATGGAGGACAGCGAAGTGGCCATGGTACCCCGGGACGACCTGATGCGCTTGCTCTACCGCGATCGCGATGTCTCCATGCGTTTCATCCGTATGCTGACCCATGAAATGGGCGAGAAACAGGAACGATTGCTGCAATTGGCCTATGCCAGCGTGCGGCAACGGGTGGCCCAAGCGCTCGTGTATCTCCATGATCGTTTCAGCGCAGAGCAATCAGAAGACCTTGGCGTTCGCATCAGTCGCGACGATCTGGCGGCCATTGTGGGTACGGCCACCGAATCCTTGATACGCTGCCTGACCGACCTGAAGGATGAAGGACTGATCACCACACAAGGTCGCGACATCCGCATCGCCGATCGGCGGAGATTGGAAAGGCTGGGGAACGCGTGAGTTCCAGCCCGGAAGTGTCCTAACCTCGGTTCTGATCGATCGAGATGGATGCCGAACGTCGCACTCACGAAATGAGCATTGTCACTTTTCATACCTGCCTAACTGGCTAGGTTGCACCATCGTTGAAGAAAACCACTCATGCATACACGCTATTTCACCTTACTCGGAGCACTTTCTTCGTTCGTAGTTCTCGCACAGCAACCCTTGGCCATTCCACCCTTGTTGGAACAGGACACGTTCATGCTGAATGTCGGCCCGCACACCCACCAATTCTATCCCGGTGTGACCACTCCAACCTTGGGTGTGAACGGTGAGTTCCTTGGCCCCACGCTGCTCTTCAACCATGGCGATACGGCCCGTCTCCGGGTGCAGAACGACATGTCGGAGATCACCACCATGCACTGGCACGGCATGCACGTGAGCGGCGATCAGGATGGCGGGCCGCAACGGATCATCGAACCCGGTGAATACTGGGATGCGAAGTACAAGGTGGTCAATCCGGCAGGCACATACTGGTACCATCCACATCCGCACATGATGACCGCCTCACAGGTCACGCGTGGAGTTGCCGGTATGATCATCGTGCGGGATGATTTAGAGAGCGCGCTTGACCTACCGCGCACCTACGGCGTGGATGATATTCCCGTGGTCATTCAGGATCGGCGTTTCCTGGCCAACGGCAACATGGTGGTAACGGCATACGGTGATTCGCTCCTGGTGAACGGTACGCCCCGTCCCTTTGTGGACCTGCCCGCACAGGTGGTCCGCTTGCGTTTGCTCAATGGCTCCAACTCGCGGGTGTACCGGATCGGGCTCCAAGGTGACAGCACCTTCCACATGATCGCTGGTGACGGCGGCATGTTGAATGCCACCGTCCCCTTACAGCGATTGAGCCTGAGCAACGGTGAACGGGCTGAGATCCTGCTCGACCTCAGCGGTATGGAAGGCGACAGTCTGTTGTTGATGAGCTTTGGAAGTGAGCTTTCTGAAACCGTGCCCGGCAGCGCCAACATCCTGTGGGAGACCAGTGCACTGAACGGGATCGACTTCCCCGTGCTTCGCATCCGGGTACAAGCTCCCACGTCGGAGCCGGTGACCACCCTACCCACCAGCCTCGTCAGTGTAACGCCGATCCCGGAAACCCAAGCCACGCGCACCCGGGTGAAGACGATCACGGGGAACGGCATGGTGAGCATGGGCATGTTCCTGATCAACGGCCAAGAGTTCAACATGGATGTGGTGAACGATACGGTAGCCCTTGGTAGCACGGAGATCTGGACCTTCGTGAACAACTCGAACATGGCCCACCCCATGCATATCCATGGGGTTTCGTTCTACGTGATCGACCGCAATGGCGTGCCCGTTGCGCCTGAGGAGGCCGGCGCCAAGGATGTAGTGCTGGTGGAAAGGAGCGAGACCGTGCGCACGATCATGCGCTTCGACCACCCCACGAATGGATACCCTTACATGTACCATTGCCACAACCTGATGCATGAGGACCACATGATGATGCTCCAGTTCAACGTGACCGACATGACCACCTCGATCCCGGAAGCAGGGATATCCACGAAGGTTCATGTGTTCCCGAACCCAACAACGGCATCGGTCCGCTATGAAGCCCCGTTCGCCGTGGAGTCCGTCCGAGTTATGGACCTTATGGGCCGTGTGCTTCAGCGCATTCCGGGAACCGGAAGTACCGCTGGCATCATTGACATGGGCTCGTTGCCAGCCGGCCTGTACACACTTACACTGGAAGGGAATGATGCATCCGCACGTGTGCGGGTAGTTCGGGAGTAACGCGAGTTCAATTATTCAACGCTCCTTGATCGATCCAGTCCTGGATGGTCTGGAGCTCTTCCAGCGTCAATTGTGTGTATCCCGGCGGTGGCATCATGGTACCGTAGATCCCGTCCCCGGACACTTTATGCCAGAGGACCGAAGCATCCAAGTTGCCTGGCACCACACGCTTCTCCGGGGCATAATTGGTGCTGGTCACGTTCACCAAGTTAACGTATGCCTCAGATGGGATCAGGTCCATACCGCCATAAGGAGGATGGCAAAGCCAGCACTTCGCGTGGAATATGGCGGCCACCTCCGTGAAGTAGGCCGTGTCGATCGTTACGATGGTGGTGTCAGTGGTGGTATCGATGGGCGCCACGGGCGGCACCGGCCTGGGCATCGGCACCGGTCCTTCATCCTTGGCACAAGATGCTATTACCAGTATCACACCGATGGTGATGAACCATTTCATTCGACGGGATCTCATGGGCGCGGCATTCGGGGCTTGACAAAGAGCGTACGCGAGATATTGAAGCCGAGGAGGATATTGCCCTCATCGTATCGCACGGCAGGCGAAGTGTACAGGCGCTGCTCCACGATCTCCCCGCTGGATGCAATGATGATCTGGAATACGTGCCCCAGCGTGGCAAGCTCATATGCAATGGCCAGCGGGTTCAGGTGGTCAACCTGTTGCTGCCCTTGAACAATGGGGGCATACTCAAAGAGGATGGAACCTTTGGGGGTGACCTTGACCCGCCCACTTAGTGGCACGGCCACCGTGAGGTTCTCTCCACCAGCCGGCGCCAGGTTCCGGTACTCGAAGGCGGCCGCTGCCTGTAGCGACAACACATCATTGAAGCGGCGGGCCACAATGAGTTGCGTATTGTAGTACATGCGGTGCTTGAAGGAATACTCGAACGGGGTGGTCAGATCCGCGAAGTAGTAGTTCTCCCGGACAGGAGGAAAGGCATCGGTCATCACCGCCGCATCAAAAAAGCCGGTGACCGAGATCGGCATGGAATTGTCCACCGTCTGCCGGAGCAGTCTGGCCTTCACCGCCAAGTCCACCAGCTTACCGTTCTTGCTGCGGCCAGCCTCCAGATGGATCCGATCGGTCAAGGCATACTGGAAACCGAACCGGATATTGGCCGGCAGATCCAAGCCGAAGAACTGCTTGTAGGCCTGCTCATCCATACCGAACGCACCGAAGCGATGCTGGATCATAAAGCCGAAGGAGCGCTTCCTGGGCACCACCTCAACGGATTGGGCATTGATCACCTGCGACCACGAGAACGTGTTCGTCACCAGCTCACGTGGCATGTTCTCTTGTGCTAGTAGCGCGCTGCCTCCAAATGCCAGAAGCGCTGCAATGGCCGATCGTCCGAGTAAACTTCGATCGCTCATTCGTGGGCAAGGGTTCGTATATAATGCACTAAGGCCCAGCGCTGCTCACGTGAGATCACCTGTTCGTAGGAAGCCATATCGCCTCTTCCGTGCGTGATCTTCCAGTACAGTGCACCATTGGATTGGGCCTGCACGAAGGGTGAACCCAGGTCGGCCGGGAGAACCGAAAGTGAAGTCGCGTTCGGACCATCACCCTTGCCTTGGGGACCATGGCAGGTCCAGCAGAGCGATGAGAATAGCCGGGCTCCCTTCGCTGCGGCCTTGGCATCATTCGCCAATGGATCCACCAGGGCATCCGCTTCCTTCGGTGCCTTCCACGGATCACTTGTGCCCGGGGCGATCCTGAAGGCAGAGACCAGCAGTACAACCAGGAGCACCAATGGTATGTATCGATAATTCATGGTTCACGGTTCATTAACTGCATTCCCCGGGCCTCCACCCTCCTGCGCCAGCACGGCCAATGCCTGCCGCGCGCGTGCATTTCCGGGATCCAATGCAAGCGCCTGCTGCAAGCTCGATCGAGCACCAATGGGGTCTCCGGTACGGGCCAACACCACGCCCAAAGTGTATTGAGCATTGCTGTCAGTGGGACGCAACTGCACCAGTCTGTCATACTGATAGAGCGCTTCCTTCCAGCGCCCTTGCCGGAGGTGAAGGGCACCGAGGTTATTCCGTACCAGTGCCTCATCTGCACCGTTGCGCATGGCCTGCTCCAGCAGATCGATGGCCGCATCGTCATGTCCTTCCGCACTTTCCAGCGCGGACAGGGCCAGCTTCGGGCGTGGGTCGGACGGTGATCCTTGAAGGGACCGTTCGAACATCCCCCGTGCTTCCTCGATCCTGCCCGCACCAGCCAGGTCTATCCCCACTTGCAGCGCAGCATTCCCCAGCAGTTCATCGTCCCTCCCATGAGGGCGGGGTGTTCCCACCACGATGGCCGTCCTCCAAAGATCCAAGGCCCTCCTTTGGTCCCCTGCTGCCATGGCCAGTTCCGCCAACCGGCAGCGGGCTTCCACATGCTCGGGATCCTGCTCCACAATGCCTTCAAGCATGGCAATACCCTCGTCCATCCGGCCCGAAAGCAGATAGAGGTTCGCCAGTTCCTTGCGGCGATCGAGAGGGGCCACTATTCCCCAGGCCAATGCCTGCTCGTAATGTGCGATGCCCGCCTTCAGGTCCTCCTGATCGATCTTCGCCCCGCTCGCAGCTACAGCGGCCAGCTGCTTCATGGCGGACTTTCCACGCCAGGTGTGGATTTGCACAACAGCACTGTGTGCCAGCACCAGGACCAACAATATGGTGGACCCCGCGTAGACCAGCCCAGCGGGAGCCATGCGTCCTTCTTTCCGCAGCACCACCCCTCGCACCTGCATGGTCTTCCGTTTCAAAAGCCGGTAACCCACCAACACGAGGTAGGCGGAGCACACCGCGAGGCCAACAGCCAGGAGGAAGGCGACCGCGTCGTACAGCCCCCGGAAAATGAACATCGCGATCAGAAAGGTCACCGCCAGCAGGATATCCTCACCCCAGGTGAAACTGTAACGGCCCTCATACGTGCCCAGTGGATGGCCCTTTCGGAACATCGGCGGCTTCCGGAATCCATAGGTGATCGCATCCTCGGGACAGGCAGCGATGCAATCGAGATCCTTCAGGCAGCGCGGATTGGTCACCATGCCATGCTCGGCCAGTTCCTTATGGACGAGGATATCCGACGTGCAGGCCTTGGTACACAAGCCACACGAGGTGCAATCCTTGGCCACGTTGAGGGCAATGCGCCCCGGTGCGAACTGGTCCGCGATGCTGAAGATCGCGCCGTAGGGACAGGCTTGATAGCAGAAGCCGCGGCTGCCCAGTAGGTAGACGATGAGGAAGCCACAGATAAAGAAGGTGAGCACCGCAATGCCCGGAGGCGGCAGGTTCCGCCAGAGGTTGTCGGTACTGAAGGAGGACCACCCCCCTGCTGCACTGGCCTCCACCACATGGAGCGGCGTGGGATCCAATCCGTGGAACAGGGCCAGGATCTGTGGCCAGATGAAGAGGTAGCCCATCACCACGAAGGGGATCCATACCAAGGTGCGCGATCGGATCGAGGTCCGCGGGATACGCAGCTTCTCCATCAGCCAACCGCAGGAATCCTGCAGGGCCAGTATATGGCATCCCCAAGAACAGAAGAAGCGACCGAAGAACAAGGTGGCCACGATCACCAAGGCCATGAAGATGAAGCCGGCCGTGACGATGCCTTGGTGGATCGTGTACAGCACCTCGTTGAACTCCAGTGGCGCCAAGGTGGTCCCGCGCAACTTCCAGTGGACGAAATGTGCGATGAAAAGCACGTGCACGCCCACGAGCGTCGCAGTGCGCCACTTGCCGTATGAGCGGGTACGTTCAGTCGCCATGGCCCATCATCGCTTTGCTATTGGACCACCAGCCGCCGCTGGAACAAGCGCCCTTCGATCCGCAGGGATAGCAGGTAGATGCCTTTGGGCAACACGCTGGTGTCAAGCGGCTGCAGCACTTGGCCACTTGCTGCGCGGAAACGTTCCGAGCGCACATTCCTTCCCAGCGCATCCGTAAGGTCCAAAAGCACCTCGGCAGGTGCCAGCAAGTGCAGGGAGATCTCGGAGAAACCGTTGCTCGGGTTCGGATAGACCTCGAAACCACGCAACGAAAGCGGCTCGTTCACACCCGTACACACCTCCACGTCCACCTGTACCGTGGTAGGTGTACTGGCGCATTGCCCACCGCCCACTTCCACTTCCCAATCGAAGAAATAGGGGTAGTAGGACGTACCCACGCTTGATGCGGTGAGGGTGGCCACATCACTGATGACATAGGGATAGGAAACCCCGCTTGTGCTGCGCCAGAGGTCCACTTTACCCGCTACGGTCAGTGTGTATCCCGCTCCCGGAAGGATATCGAAATCCAGGTCCATCCGCGATTCGCCAGCTGGCACCATGGCCGAACGGGTGTGGCGTACCACACCGATCACATCCACCACCTCGATGGTACGCATGCCCGCACTGCCTGCATATAGCTTCACCGACTTCAGGCGGAAGGATCTGTTCGCATCAAAGTTCATGGCAATACCACCGGGATGGTAGCTGCCGCCACCACTCTTGTCCGGCCTGCCGCCATATATCAACGCACCTGGGGCGGCACTGATGCTGCTCACCTGATAGGTGGTGGAGGCATACAGCGGAGGTGTTTCGAAGCTGGCTCCGGTCCCCAGTGTATTCCCCTGCGCATCGGCCCAGATCGCATCCGGATCATCGGCGTTCAGCACGGCGGTCCCACCTTCACAGATCGTTACGCTCTCCGCAACGGGTGGCGTGGGTTGTGGCAGTTCAGCAACAGTGAACGCGGGAGATGTGGCGGTACCGCAATAGGTGGATACCATCACTGTATAAGTGCCGGGACCCGCCATGATGGAATTGGTAGTGGCCCCGTTGGACCACAGGTAGGACACGCCCGCAGATGCTTGGAGCTTCACCTGCCCGCCCGGACATACGAACGCCTGCTCGTTACAATGGATGGCAGCAATGGGTGAGCCGGATGAGGATTGCTGGGTGAGCGTGATCGGCACCGCGGTGAAGTTGTTGTCTTCATTGGCTTCCTTCAACACATCGAGCGGGTCCACCTCGTACACGATCCAGTAATCGCCGTTGCATGTATTGGCGGGGATGTTGATCCACATGCCATCGAGGTACTCGCTGTAGATATCCGTATAACCGGAAGAGATCCCTTGCCGTGCCATGCTGCAGTTATAGGGTCCGCCGAGGCCGTAGTTCGGAAAGGAGGATATCGGCAGGGTGTTCCCCGCGTTGTACACGGTGTTGTCATCCTTGCAATGGTTCGTCACGGATGCGCTACCGCAACTGTTGTAGTCCATCAGGCAAAAGCCAAGCTTGTAGCCTTGGCCCACGATCGGCCATTCCCGCGGATCGCTCACACCTGCCTCGGGCATTCGTAGGCTATAAATACCCCATTGATCGTAGTGGGTGTGCCCGTGGGTGGGGTGATAGGTCATGCCGTGCGGCATCACGCGCTCATAGGATGACATTGCGGATCCATTCTTGCGGAAGATCCGTTGGGTGGTGAGTTGTTTGGCCGTGCCGCCATTGGGGCAAGCGAACTGCTGTTGCGCACTCGGGTCGTATACCACGAACGTATCCGTTCCACACGTGAAGCGCCGATAGCCATTGAGGTCCACACCCCGCACCTCCAAAGGTCCCAGGCCGATGTTCGGCGTGGAACCGCTCACATAGAGGCGACCGGCCGTTTCATTCGGGCCATTCAGGTAATTCAACAGGGCGTACCATGAGATCGTCACGTCCGGAAGCAGGTCGCATTCCTGGCTACCATCCGGACACACGCAGGAGGTCGCATTGGTAGTGGTGCATTGGGCCTTGGCGGTGCTTGAGCAGACCGCGGCCAGTAGCAGCAAGGGGAAGTAGAGGTAGCGCATGGTGGAAGTATTTATACGGGGCAAGGTAAAGGAACAAGGGCTCTTATATATGATATACATCATTTTTGTTTCAACAGCCCATACCGCATCTTACAGCCGATGGCCTTATTTAGAGGCATTATAGCGAATTTCAGCCAGAGCGAAAACCCGAAGACCCAGTCATTATGTGATACATATCACCATTTATACCCGGGTAAGGTTTTTCTTTGCAACACATCCAACCTACCGCCAGCATGCTCCGTCGCCTGTTTCTTCCCGCCGCCCTCCTTGCCTTGATCGTGTCCGGTTGCAAAAAGGACGAGGCTGTTCCACCTGAGACCGCCCCACCCGACCCGGCTGTTCTGCAGGTGGCTCATACGGTGGACGGTCAAAGCTTGATCTACGACACCTTGCTGTATGTGAATGAGGCGGGGTCGCTCTTCAGCGTCACCCGGGTGGAGTACTACCTAAGCGAACTGGTGCTGATCGGTACGGGTGGTACTGCGAATGACACACTGCACGGTCCCTGGTACGTGAATGCCGCCGGCATAACGGACTTCGACCTGAGCGGTCTGCGGGCCGGCACGTATAGCGGGGCTACCATGCTGCTTGGCCTGCCACCTGCGCTGAACACCACCGGGGCTTTACCAAATACGCTGTCGAACATTAACATGGCCTGGCCCGACCCGATGGGGGGCGGCTACCACTTCATCAAGTTCGAAGGTCATTTCATCTCCAACGGCATCTCAGTGGGTTATGCGATGCACATCGGCAAGGATGCCTTCCTGCCCCGTTGTGACATGCAACAAGGCTTCAGCATTACCGGTACGGGTGGAAAGCTCCTGCTCACCTTCAACCTGAACGAAGTGTTCCGCACGCCGCACACCTATGACCTGGCCACTGGCAATTACTCCATGGGCAACATGGGACTAATGACCCAACTGCAGGAGAACTGTGCCAATGCCTTCACCATCGCCTACCAACCATGAGGAAGATCCTTCTGCCGGGATTGCTCATTGCCCTAACATTCCTCGCCCTCTCATGCAAGCGGGATACGGCTGATCCGCCGCCCCCGGTCAGCCATTCTTCCGGCACGCCGGTGGACCTCGCAGGCCCGTGGTACTTCCCGCAAATGACCGTACCTGCAAACAATCCCACTACGGAAGAAGGTATCCAATTGGGGCGGAGGCTTTATTACGACCCCATCCTTTCCACCGGCGGTCCCATGGAAGGCCGATCGTGCAGCAGCTGCCACTCCCAGGAACTTGGCTTCACCGTTCCGAACACGCCCGCCAACTTCCATAACGTGCTGCCCCATGTGAACCTCGGCTGGAGCAGCAATTTCCTTTGGAATGGGAAGGTGCAGGGTTCCCTTGAGGACATCATGCGCTTCGAGGTGGAGGAATTCTTCGCCGTGGATGTGGGCGTACTGCAGCAGCATCCCGAGTATCCGCAACTGTTCCAAACGGCCTTGGGCAGCTCCACTATCACACCGGATGCAGTGGGCAAGGCCCTCGCACAATGGTTCCGCAGCATGATCTCCTCCAACAGCCGCTTCGACCAATATGTGCGGTACGAAATATCGCTCACCCCCTCCGAGATCAACGGCATGATGCTGTACCTCACGGAGACCGGCGATTGCTTCCACTGCCACGGCATGCCGTTGCTCACGGACAATGGCTTCCACAACATCGGGCTGGATTCCGTCTTCACCGGAAATGACCAAGGGCGCTTCCTGGTAACAGGCAATGCAGCGGACCTTGGCGCCTTCAAAGCACCAACCCTGCGGAACATTGCACAGACCGGCCCTTACATGCACGACGGGCGGTTCACTACCTTGGAGGAAGTGATCGAGCATTACAACTCCGGTGTGAAGCACTCCGCCAGCTTGGACCCCATAATGACCAAGCCCGGCAAGGAGACCGGCCTGAACCTTTCGCCTCAACAGAAGGCCGATCTGGTGGCCTTCCTGCACACCTTCACCGACCAGACCTTCCTGACGGATACCGCCCTCGCCAGTCCGTTCTGAGCCCGCCACCTGTTACCTTGGCGGCCATGGGACAAGGATCTGGATCGCAGCTCAAGCGCTTGGATGCGCTGATCGCCGAATATTGCAGCCCGGAGTGGCAGGAACTGCTGAAGGAGCGCAACACGCAGCTCACCTTCAAGAAAGGCGAGCACATCTTCTCCGACGGTCAGGTGGCCACACATATGTTCATGATCCACAGGGGACGTGTGAAGGTGGTGGTGCGCCAGGCCGCCGGTCGCGAGCGGATCATTCGCATCGCCGGCGACGGCGAGGTGCTGGGTCATCGGGCGATCGGCGACAAGCCCATTTATACCGCTACCGTGACGGCGCTGAGCGAGACCCGCGTCAACACCATCCCGATGCCGCTCTTCCTCAGCACGCTGCGCGCGAACAACCTTTTCTGCTACCACTTCCTGCTCTACTTCGCCGAAGAAATGCGTTTGCTTGACCAGGATATGCGCGACCTGATGGAATTGGATGTGCCCCAGCGCATTGCCAAGACGCTCCTGCTGAACAAGGACATCTTCGGCTTCGATGAAAAGGACAAGCGCAAATTCGCATTCACCGTGGCGCGGAAGGACATTGCCAGCATCGCGGACACCACCTATGAATCGGTGATCCGCACCTTGGCTGATCTTCAGCGACAGGGCATCATCCAGCTGGTGGGCAAGGAGATCCGGCTGCTGAAGAGAAAGGAGCTGGAGAAGGTGATGGGCATGCCCTGAGCCGGGTTCAACGACCTCTGGCGAGAGGCTTGGATGGTGACCAACGTCACACATGGTGCAAGCGGTTGTTCCGACCTTCGTAAGCAGTGGGCGATAAAGCCCCGCAACAACACGAAGCATCATGAACTACGCCATCACCCGCACGATCGACAACACCGACATGGCCTCCTTGAAGGAGCGCACCGTGGAAGCCCTGAAGACCGAAGGCTTCGGTGTGCTCACCGAGATCGACATGCAGGCCACATTGAAGAAGAAGCTGAACAAGGACCACCTGCCGCACCTGATCCTCGGTGCATGCAACCCCGGCTATGCCGACCAAGTGGTCACGCTGGAGCCGTTGATCAGCACCATGCTTCCTTGTAACGTTACCATCCGGCAACTGCCCGACGGCAGGCATGAGGTCGCTGCCATTGATCCCGCTGCAGCGATGAGCGCCGTGGACAACCCAGCTATTGAGCCGCTTGCCGCCGAGGTGCGCGATGCGTTGAAGCGCGTGATCGAGAAGATCTGAGCCTTTAGCGCTGGGCGGCAAATGGAACTGTGGCTTCGTAAGGGATCGCCATACCTTTGGAATATGTCACGGGATCATGATCTCCAACTTGATTCACTTCCGGAGGATGTGCGGAAGAGGGTGATGGACTTCATTGCTTCGCTCATGGAAGAGTGGGAGCAACGGAAGCAGTCAGAAAAATCACCTCAGTACAGCGTGGGGAAGCCGCGTGTATTCGGTATCGCGAAAGGTATGGCCACTATTTCCAAGGACTTCGATGCGCCGCTCGATGACATCAAGATGTACATCCAATGAAAGTGTTGATGGCTCCCATGACATTCACAGCTAACTGACCATCTCTCCAACGACCGCTTATCTTTGAGAAATGCCACAGGACCAATACATCCAGCTGGACTCCCTTCCGGAAGAAGTGAGAAAGAAGGTGCTTGACTTCATAGCCTCTCTCATGGTGCAGTGGGAGCGGAAAGCGCCGCCGGAGCCGACACCGAAAAAGAGAATGATCGCTGGCCTGGCAGAAGGGAAGGTGTTCGTTCCGGATGATTTCAATGAGCCACTGGACGACTTCAAGGAGTACTGAAATGAACGGCCACATACCGGCACGGCAAATCCACAGTTCTTTGGACGTCCTTGAAGAGACAAAACGTATTGTGCTTTACATGCCCAGATAGCGCGATAGACGCAACTTCAAGCACAAACCAAGTCCGGAAATAAACCCTATTATGGCTACAACCGACTAGTTGGCACCAATACAAAAATGACGACAGAGACGACATCATACAATCAGGAAGAAGTACAAGAACTATTTGACGTTGTATTTAAACTGTCAGCAAAGGACATAAATGACAAGCTGACTAAAGTTCGCAACCGACCAGAAATAGCAAAAAGAAGATGGTTTTGGGAACTGCTTCAAAATGCAAAGGACGCAGTAAAACCTGACCAAAAAGTTGATGTAACACTCAAATTATCAAGACAAGAGAACGGACAACTCACAGTACAATTCTCACATAACGGAAACCCATTTAGATATCAAGATGCAAAGAATTTAATTTTTCCCTATTCTGACAAAGAGGATGAAGAGAACTCCGACAAATCAGGACGATTTGGAACTGGATTTCTTGCAACTCATATTCTTTCAAAGACAATTCATGTCAAAGGGGTTTATTTAAAAGACAGTACACCCTATGACTTTGAATTCACTTTAGACAGGTCTGCAAGTGATAAAACTGAATTAGCCAATAGCATCAACCAGACATGGCAAGATTTCAGAAGGACAAGGATTGAAAAAACAGGTTACAGCTATAATCAAAGTCGCTTTGACACAATTTTTACCTACCCGATTACGGCCGATTCATTAGAATTTGTACAGGAGTCGATTAAAGACTTCCAAACTTCATTACCATTTGCACTTGCTTTCATTCCCAAAGTTCGTAGTGTAAAAATTGAGGATGACATTAATAATAAACGAATCGATTACAGAAAGAATGATGATAAAACTCAGACCATTGCTGAGGGGATGAAAGAAATCATAATTGATAAGTGCCAAACTCCGTCTGACGGACAAAAGTTTGAAGATGAGATTAATCTAATTCTATGTTCCAATGATAAGGTGGATATTGGAATTGAACTTGAAAAGCTTGGAGACAAGACAACGCTTAAGAGGTTTCCTGAGCATCATCCAATCTTGTTTTGTCCTTTTCCATTGATTGGTGCAAATGACTTTCCGTTTCCAATTATCATTAATTCAGAATCTTTCATCCCAAAAGAAGAACGTGACGGCATTTGGCTTGAAGACACAATTGAGGGGCGTGTAAACCATGAGGTTTTTGAGCAGGCTGTTGAATTATTCAAACTTCTTACAAAAGAAATATCTCGCAGTGGTTGGAAAAACACTTTCCTACTATTCAGGACTCTCAAAGATTCTCCACAAGTGCCTGACTTGGACAAAAAATGGTATGATGAAAAAATTCAGGCACCCATTAAAGAGTTTGTCACAACGGTACCCTTGATTGACAATTCTGTCAAGGGCCGTATATCCATTATTGAGGAAACCCGAAAAGTCAGGTTCCCAACGAATTCAGAAGAAGCCATACGGGAGCTAATGTGGGATTTAATGAATGAAATTATGCCCCATTTGCTACCTCCAAAAGAAGAAGTACATTCTTGGTATGAGGTGCTTTGGGATGATTGTCCGAAAGTATCATTAAGGAAGTTGGCCAAATTCATTTCAGGCAAAAAAAACGTTCAGACATTAAGTCAACTTTTCGAAAACGATGAACAGAAAACCATACAGTGGCTTGACAAAGTGGTAACCCTTATTTCTAAAGAGCAAGAATCGCTTCTCGGAGAAGCTGAAACAGCCATTCTGCCCAATCAGTTCGGTGAGTTCAAAGACAAAGATGAGTTGTATTTAGACGATGATTCGATAGACGAAGAATTAAAGGAGATACACGCTACAACCGGGAAATTCAAAAAAGGAATCATTGATTGGAGAACTGAATTACTGGACAAAAGGATTTACTTAGAATTACCACAGAATAAAACGAGAACATTGGAAGGAATTGCGCTTCTGATAGTTGAAAACGTCAAAGAACTTCTGCGAAACGACCAACCAAACAATGAGTTGCAAGATTTGTTTTCCAAACTTCTTAATTGGCTAAACGAAAACCCAGATAAGAGGAGGGAACATTTTAAAGGTCTTAAGACTGACACTTTATTGTACAAAACTGCTAATGAAGCTAAACTAAAGCAATTCACCGAATTACTACGAAAGGATAGAGAAGGTGAAATATCAGTAGAGGACCTTGCAAATCTTGACCCCAGTAAAGTTGCCTTATTAAATGACCCTAATTTAGAATTGAAAATACGTTTGGGAGAACAAGCATTGGAGGAAATGCTCAGAGAGAAAGAGGAATTTGAGTTCAAGAAAGTAACGGGCGACTTATTTGAAAAACTGTTTCAACAAACTATCAATGCTGACGACAGATTTGAAATTCAGAAAGTGGAAGGAGAAGAAGATTTCATCGTTACGAAGAAAAGCAATTCAGAGCAATTTTATATTGAGTTGAAGTCCATTAGACCAAATGAGCAACAGGTACAAATGACTCATAAACAAGCAAAGAAAGCCCATCGTTTTCCATCAAATTATTTTCTCTGTTTTATTCCTAACAATGGCGCGACAATAGATGAAAACTATTTCAGGAATCACGCCCGCTTTGACGGAAAAGTAGGAATTAAATTAACTGACAAGGTTAACAAGGCATTGACATTTGAAGCATCTGAAAATGGGGTTTCCGTAGAATTTGAAGATGTACTTTTGAAGCAATATAAAAAGTATAGGTACAAGTTTCTAATTAGCCGACAACAACTGGAGCAGGACACAATTGAGACCTTTAAGAATCGGTTGCTGAACTAAAAAATAAAAAGTACTGGTGCCAACAAAGGCTAAGAAAACATGCGGGCTGACACGGTAAAATGAAATTCAGTACAACAAATAAAACTCGGTGCTCGGAAGACAGATACGTGTTCCAAAACCCGCACGTTTCTTAGCCAGGGCCGTTAGCAGTCATTGTAAGACGACACTCACCGATAAAAGAAACATATCGAAAATGAAAAAAAAAGACTTAAAACGACACCTTCAGGACTATTCTATTTTTAGCAAACGTAGCTCGACAATTAATCACGCTTTTGCGTCAGCTCTTTCTATTGCAGACGACTATGACGAAGAAAAAATTAATACTGCTCTCAAAATTTTAGGACAAGACCCTAACGCAGATTTATTGTGTGCTTATTGTGACAAATCTGCGGAAACTTGGGACCACATAAAGGCTGTTGTTAGTAAAAGTTCATTTTCAGGACACGGACACCAAATCAATAATTTAATTCCTTGTTGTAAGGACTGCAATAGTGCAAAAGGCAATAAGGAATGGAATGTATTTTTACAAATTAAAAACCTTGACACGCAAGAAAGAATAGACAGAATAACAAATTATATAAACCACAACTATATTGACGCGAAAAATCTTTTGCAAACCGAAGACTTCAAAGCCGACCTCACTGAATTTAATGAAATTAAAGAACAAGTTTTTCAGCTACTAAAAAAAGGAGACCAAAAAGCAAAGGTAATTCGTGACAAAATAAGAAAAGCAACTACAGTTTAATGGAAGTAAGTAGAGAACAACGAACTGC